>JBGSPB010000006.1:0-201931 GCA_041738795.1 Chitinophagaceae bacterium
CATTGATAGCAGTATGTAACAAATTGTTGAAACAGGTATTTGCGGTGGTAAAAAACAACAGCTTGTATCAGCCAAATTATTGTTCAGCTAAACCCTAAAAAAAGTTAGCTTTTTGCTTGGTTTTTTACACAGTTCATGTTGCCTGCTGTTTTTCTTGGATGAGCAATGTTTGAAATGAGTATCCTTTCTGAGTCAAAATTTAAGTTTGTGTCAACTTAGTTTGCTTTTTCTTATTTATATACCAGAAGGTCAGCCCACCTAAAATTATAAATCCAAAAAAGTATGCAAGAATTATAAATCGTGTCTGCCCTTTTTTATAGTTATTAAAATCAGCTAAAATATTTTCATTTTTTTCGATTTGAAAAACAAAGGAATTGTGCTCATTTGTACTTAGTCTATATAATAGCTTAATTGTGTCGCCTTTCTTTATTTGCGTCTTTAAGTAATTACAAAAGTCAGCACCTCTGTCAATAGCAAAATTTTGGTTAGAATTTTCTAGTTTTATTGCGAAAACGGTCTTATATTTTTTTAGTTTAATAGTAGTTTCTTCAATTTGAATTTTATCTGCATAAACAACTTGTCCAGTTACCGATTTCGCATCAGATAAGTTAATATGGATGTCTTTGAATAATCCCCAAGTTGCTCTTGCGACACAAAGAAGTCCTAACAAGAGGAGAATAATTACATCGATTGTTCTAAGTTTCATTTAATATAAAAATAGGAAGCATGGCTATCAAAATTATCACCCAAGTTTTTACTGTTTATTTGGTTGTAATGTATATGTATTGTCTCATAAGATGAATGTCGCTTTAAAATAGCAGGCAACGTGTGTATTAGCGAAACTACGAAGTGTTTTATTTGAAGACCTCAAAAAATTGTCGGTTTGATTTTCAGCTGCTTACGTCAGTTTATGCAAGATTTTAAGTGGTCGGGACGGGTTTCGCAAATCCAACCAACAATCTTGCGAATTATAGAAAATCTTTGATGTCTTCAAGTGGGATTAAGCTATTCATTAAATCTTTATTTGTCACATGCAAATAACGGAGTGTTGTTTTTAGGTTATGTCGGTTAATAATGGCTGCTAACACATACATATTCTACACTGCTTTTACAGTTTTCTTTTGATAAGCATTGGTAATCTGTACCAGTTAAAATCAATCAGCCGCCATTGCTTCGGCCTCTTCCTTTTTCCATTCCCTGTCCATATAAAATGTGCCGAAGGGTAACAGGGAGGCCAGGCCGGCTTTGACCAGCCAGCTGAATGGTTTTTTGAAACTGTTTTTTACATCGAGGGATAATACACCAAATGCTACAAAGAGGATCCCATGCAGACTGCCCACAATGGTTACGGCTTTGGGCATATCGCCAAAATATTTCAGGGGCATGGCAATGAATAATAAGATCAAAAAGGAAACACCTTCTGCAAAAGCTACTTTTCTGAATGTACTGTATGATTTCTTCATTTTATGCTATACGTTTTTGTTGTTTTACGTTTATCACCCTTCGACAAGCTCAGGGTGACATCGTGATTTCGTTCGTCACCCTTTCCTTCGTTGCACTCAGGATAAAGATTTCGTTAATCACCCTTCGATAAACTCAGGGTGACAAAAGATTGCCGAAGCCGGGTTAATAATCAATTACCTGTTCTTCGATTGTTTCCGGAATTTCTCTCCACTCATACTGCTGGTTGCGCAGTTGCGGTACAAAACCGGCTTCCCGAATGGCATCCTGTATTGTTTTATACGTGAAGCGATGCGGGGCACCGGCCGCACTCACCACATTCTCTTCGATCATGATGGAACCAAAATCATTGGCCCCCGCCTGCAAACAAATAGAAGCTGTCTCTTTACCAACAGTCAGCCAGCTGGCCTGTATGTTCTTGACATTCGGCAACATGATCCTGCTTAAGGCGATCATGCGGATATATTCTTCTGCTGTTGTTAAGTTTTGTACCCCTCTTATTTTCGCCAGCAGTGTATCTACATCCTGGAAGGTCCACGGAATAAAAGCTAAAAACCCTTTGGCATGTTCCGGTTTACGGCTTTGCACTTCCCTGATCTTTACCAAATGCTCAAACCGTTCTTCGATCGTCTCCACATGGCCAAACATCATCGTGGCAGAAGTGGTAATATTCAGCTTATGTGCTTCATGCATGATGTCGAGCCATTCCTGTGCACCGCATTTGCCTTTTGAGATCAATCTTCTCACCCTGTCAATCAATATTTCGGCACCGGCACCGGGCAATGAATCCATACCCGCTTCTTTCAATGCTTTCAGCACTTCATGGTGCGTACTTTTTTCCAGTTTGGTGATATGCGCTACTTCGGGTGGTCCGAGTGCATGCAGTTTGATCGTGGGGAATTCTTCTTTTATCTGCCGGAAAGTATCCACATAAAACTGCAAACCCAGTTCCGGGTGATGACCACCTTGTAATAATAACTGGTCACCTCCGTATTTCAACGTCTCCGTTATCTTTTGCCGGTAGGTGGGCATATCTGTGATATAGGCTTCGGCATGCCCGGGTATGCGGTAAAAATTGCAAAATTTACAATTGGCGATACATACATTGGTGGTGTTCACATTGCGGTCTATCTGCCAGGTCACTTTCCCATGCGGCACCTGTTTTTTCCGTAGCTCATCTGCGATGAACATCAAATCGGCCAGGGGGGCATGATGATAGAGATAAACTCCTTCTTCCACAGACAGGTAGCCAAAAGCAGAGGCTTTGTCGTATAATTCGTTTAGCTGCATAAGCGGCAAAGTTACACCTCAATAACAAGAAATTGGTTGAACGGTTTTGTGCCGGAATGGTAATAGAGTACATTTAATTACAATAAATAGCGGCCTGTATTGCATCATTTTGAATAAAACACCTGTCATAGCAAAGAGTAAGGTCACAACCCCGGAAGGGTTTGTCCTGTTTATAACTTACTGTATGAAGAGATCACTGTATTGCCTTGTCCTGTGTTTTGTGTGGCTGGCCGGTATGCCGCTGGCTGCACAGGAGGAGTTTATAGAACCTCCTTCCCAGCGCCTTACTTCGGTTTCATTTCACCAGCTTACCGGGGGTATTGTCCTGTTGCAGGCAAGAGTTGACAGTTTTCCTGATACACTTAATTTCATATTGGATACCGGCAGCAGCGGTATTTCCCTTGATTCTTCAACAGTGGATTATCTCGGGCTGAAGCCCACTCCTACTGACAGAACGATACGGGGTATTGCAGGTATCAGGAATGTGAGTTTCCTGTATGACCGCCAGTTACATTTTCCCGGCCTTACGATCAATAACCTCAATTTTCATATCAATGATTATGAAATACTGACGGCCGTTTACGGAGAACGCATTGATGGCATCATTGGTTATTCTGTCTTCAGCCGTTATATCATGAAGCTGGACTACGACAGTATGAAGCTTACTTTTTTCACCAAAGGCACTTTTCGCTATCCCAAAGGTGGTTACCTGCTGAAACCTTCCATCAGCCAGTTGGTGACCCAGCCGTTGCGGATCAAAGATGCTGAAACGATCTACTCCCGTTTCTTATATGATATGGGTGCCGGGCTTTGCCTGTTATTGTCAAGAGAATTTGTAGATGACAGTGCTCTCATCCATAAAAAAAGGAAACGCTGGGTAAAAGAAGGAGAAGGACTGGGAGGGAAGATTGATATGGAACTGACGGTGATAAAAGAGGTAAGGGTGGGGCCCTATAAATTCAGGAATGTGCCCATCTTCGTTTTTGATGATGTGTATAATGTTACTTCCTATCCGTATATGGGAGGTTTACTCGGGAATGATATTTTGCGGCGCTTCAATGTGATACTCAACTATGCCAAAGGCGATATTTATATTACCCCCAATACTCACTTTTCGGATGTTTTCGATTATTCCTACTCGGGAGTGGAATTGTATCTTATTGGCGGGCGGATAATACTCGGTGATATTGCCAAAGGTTCTCCGGCGGAAGCTTGCGGGTTGAAAGAAGGGGACGAAGTGATAGCCGTAAATAAGAATTTTTCACAAAACCTGAATCAGTATAAAATTGCCCTGCAGGTTCCCAATGAAAAAATAAAGATCATCGTCCGCAGGGATGGAGTGATGAGGGATTTTGAATTCAAGGTAAGAAGCATACTCTGATTTTCCCTTTCGTGGCATGACCGGTAGCATCTGCAGCCACATTTTTCGGTACTTTTACCTATTACAACTAACCATTCTTTTACTTGTTATTACCAGTATGATACAGTTTGAAAAATTTACCCTGGCCAATGGTTTGCGGGTCATCGTTCACCAGGATCTTAGTACACCGATGGCAGTAATGGACATCATGTATGATGTGGGGGCAAGGGATGAAGATCCCAACCGTACCGGGTTTGCCCATTTGTTTGAACACCTGATGTTTGGTGGCTCTGTCAATATTCCCAGTTATGATGAACCATTGCAGATGGCCGGTGGCGAGAACAATGCTTATACTACCAACGATCTTACTAATTACTATATCCAGTTGCCGGCAGAAAACCTGGAAACAGCTTTCTGGCTGGAGAGTGACCGTATGCTGTCGCTGGCCTTTGGAGATAAAAGTTTGGAGACACAACGTAAAGTGGTATGTGAAGAATTTAAAGAACATTATCTCACCAAACCGTATGGGGATGTATGGCATAAAATGCGGGAGCTGGCATACAAACAGCATCCTTACCGCTGGATGACGATCGGTAAAGAATTATCGCATATTGAAAATGCACAACTGGAAGATGTAAAGGCCTTTTTCTTTAAACATTACCGCCCCGTAAATGCAGTACTGGTCGTAGCAGGATATGTGTCAGTAGAAAAAGTAAAAGTATTGGCAGAAAAATGGTTCGGTGATATCCCTTCTGGTGAAAAATATAAACGTAACCTGCCGCAGGAGCCTGAACAGACAGAAGCAAGGAAACTGGAAATTAAAGCCAATGTACCGCTGGATGCGTTGTATAAAACATGGCATATTAAAAACCGTCTCGACAGGAAATATTATATCACCGATCTGCTGACAGATATCTTAAGCGGAGGAGGTTCATCAAGATTGTACCAGTCACTGGTGAAAGAAAAGCAATTGTTCAGCAATATAGAATGTTATCATTTTGGCAGTACAGAAAATGGTTTGTTGTCCATAGAAGGTAAACTGGTAAAAGGAGTGAAGATAGAAGATGCCGAAAAAGCTGTGGAGCAGGAGCTGGATAAAATGAAAACAGAACTGGTGCCTGAAGCAGAACTGCAGAAGGTGAAGAATAAAACGGAAAGTATGATCGCATTTGAAGATATGAGTGTAATGAACAGGGCCAATAGCCTGGCGTATTATGAAACGCTGGGTGATGCAGCCTGGATGAATTATGAATTGCAGAAATACGGAACAGTAAGTTCTGAAGATATTTTGCAGGAGAGCCGGAATATTTTCAGGGCTGAAAATTCGAATACGATCTATTATTTGTCCGATAATTGAATTGACTAAGGAGAGAAATTATACGTCGCCCGGAGTAGTTTATACTGAGTGCAACGAAGGAAAGGGAGACTAACGAAATTCTAACCCGGCTTCGGCAAGCTCAGCCTGACACTCTTTCTGTCACCCTGAGTAGTTTATCCTGAGTGAAACTAAGAAAAGGGTGATGAATGAAATCACAATGTCACCCTGAGCTTGTCGAAGGGTGATTAACGAAACGATATTAAAAAGAAAGGATTAAATTATGCCAGACAGGAAACAGGCACCCGCAATTGTAGATGCCGTAAATTTTAAACTGACTCTTAAACCTTATCAGCATTTTGTTTTGGATAACGGGGTGGAAGTGTATGCAGTAGATGCAGGTGCAGAAGAAGTGATGCTGACAGAATGGGTATTCTTTGCCGGTAATACCCAGGAAGAACAAAACCTGGTAGCAGCCACCACCAATTTTTTATTACGCAACGGAACCACAAAAAGAACTGCTTTCCAGATCAATGAGCATTTTGAATATTACGGTGCTTATCTCAACCGTAGTTGCTATAATGAAACAGCTACTATCACACTGCATTGCCTCACCAAACATATTGATGAGTTATTACCGGTGGTAAAAGAACTGATCACAGGGTCTACCATGCCTTCTGAGGAGCTCGCTATTTACCAGCAGAATATGAAGCAGCGGTTGAAAGTGAACCTGAAGAAAAGTGATTTTGTGGCTGGCCGTTTGATCGATGCCTATTTATATGGAGAGAAACATCCCTATGGCAAATACAGCAGTGCCAAAGAATTTGATGTCCTGGAAAGAGACCAGTTGTTAGGTTTTTATAGCCAGTATTACCAGCAGGGAAAGCTCATACTATTTGTGGCCGGTAAACTGCCTGCTCACCTGGATACCCTGATGAACCGTTTTTTTGGCGACCTTCCCAATAACCCCGTTGAAGTAAAGCACCCTGCTTTGCACCCGGCTACAGATAAGAAGATTAGAATTACCAATGATGCAGCCGGTGTACAGGGCTCTATCCGCATAGCCAGGCCATTTCCCAATCGTCATCATCCTGATTTTTTAAAAGTACAGGTATTGAATGCATTGTTTGGGGGCTTCTTTGGTTCACGGCTGATGAGTAATATCCGGGAAGACAAAGGCTATACTTATGGTATACACAGTTACCTGCAAAATCATATTCAGCATTCGGCCTGGATGGTAAGTACCGAAGCCGGCAAAGATGTATGTGAAGCAGCCATCACAGAAGTGTATAAAGAAATGAAAGATCTCCGCGAAGAACTGGTGGAGGAGGATGAATTATTATTAGTACGCAATTACATGATGGGAGGCATTCTTGGCGATCTTGATGGTCCGTTCCAGATCATTGCCCGCTGGAAGAACATAATACTGAATGGACTGACGGAGCAATACTTCTACGATTCTATCAATACTATTAAAACGATCTCAGCCGAAGAGCTGCAGGGCCTTGCACAAAAATACCTGCAACCTGAAGATTTTTATGAGTTAGTGGTGGTGTAAATAATTGTATCAGCGTTTCATGAATGAAGAAAGGGATACCTCTCCTGATTTACTAATTGTTTTTACCCTGTACAATCCTGTTGGAAAATTACTGATGTCTATTTTGTTTCCGGGGCCATTTTGCTGAAGCATCATTTTCCCGTCACTTGTAAAAATCATGATTTTGTTGAGCAGACTATTATTGTCAGTGGTAATATATATATACTGACTTGCCGGGCTTGGAAATACAGTAATTCCAGGCCTGTTGCCTTCAGCAAATCGTAAAGCAATAACTGAAGAATATTGAAACCGGGCATCTAAATCAATTTCTTTGATGCGATAGAATAATACTCCTTTGGTAGGTGTATTGTCCGTAAACGCATAATTACCATCAGAAGAGAGAGTGTTTATAAAACCGGCACTAACAAAACTATTTCCGTCAATGCTGCGTTCAATCTCATACTTGCTAACGTTGATTTCATTCTCTGATTTCCATTTTAGTGAAATTATTCCGTCGGCAATTTTTTGGCCGCTAAAGTGAGTGAATATAACTGGTAAAGTGCTGCCTGTCCAGTTTAGATTTCCAATAGAAAAGCTTCTTCCCCCCGCGGCGCCTGCAGGGTTATTTCCATATTGAATAGTTAATGAACTTGTGCAGCCCGGGATGGAAATTTGTACCCTGTCATCAGTTTGATTGCCCTGTGTCCCTGTTCCGGTAGCTGTAGCTGTACCGCTTCCGGTTATTGTTGGAGGACCTCCCGGAAAACCGGGATCAAGGGCAGTCATTGTAATTGTTTGGGGAGAACCTAAATAGTTGGCATTTAAAATAGCTCTGTCTCCACTTGTATTATTTCCATCTATATCATAAAGAATAAAAGAAAGACCGCAAACTGCAGGGTTGAATGTTAAAGTATAAACCTTTAAATCAGAAACAGCGGCAAATGTAATTGCCGTACGCCAGGTAATATCACCCTGTGCGGTGGTAAACCTGGTAGGTCCTGCGGTAATTGTGCCTGGCCCGGTTACTGCATAAGTAACAGCAGAGGCGGGGCTTCCAATAGATCCAAAATTGAAAGACAAAGAATTATTTGGGATAGCTGATGTGTTCCAGTTTAAATCTTGCGCCTCCAGAGAACAAGAAAAAAAAGAAGTTATGGACAAAGCAAAAAACAGGTTTTTCATACACATAAGTACGTAATTAATATTAAGTAAAAATACTTAGATGAAAGGAAAGCCCTAATTTTCCATCGTCTTATATTTATCCACACATGTGAACCGGAGAATTTAGATGATGTAATGGAAACAGGTTATGATTCTGGTTCATGTTAATTAGGTTTGCAAAATGACTTTCGACCGCAAGAATTTATCTGACGAACAGCTTGTACAATTTTACCGCAGTATCCTCTGGCCCCGCATGATCGAAGAAAAAATGCTGGTCTTGCTGCGACAGGGAAAAATTTCTAAATGGTTTAGTGGTATCGGACAAGAGGCCATTGCTGTTGGTGCCACGCTGGCCTTGCAGGAAGATGAGTGGATCATGCCGCTGCACCGGAATCTCGGCGTTTTCACTACCCGTAACATGCCATTGAGCAAACTCTTTATGCAGTGGCAGGGTGCACAGGAAGGATACAGCAAGGGAAGGGAAAGAAGTTTTCACTTTGGTAACAGGGAGCATCATATCTGCGGAATGATATCGCATTTGGGTCCACAGCTGGCTATTGCAGATGGGGTGGCATTAGCGTATAAACTTCGTCATGGTTCGACTGGGTCACCATTAAAAGTATCCCTTGCTTTTACCGGTGATGGCGGTACCAGCGAAGGAGATTTTCATGAAGCACTGAATACAGCTGCTGTTTGGGACCTGCCTGTCATCTTCATCATTGAGAATAATGGATATGGATTAAGCACACCAACGAATGAGCAGTACCGTTGCATCAGCTTAATAGATAAAGCCAAAGGTTATGGTATGGAGGGAGTGCAGATCGACGGGAATAATATATTATCGGTGTATGATACAATAAAAGGTGTAAGGGATTACTGTATAAAAAACCAAAAGCCCTATTTAATAGAATGTTTGACATTCAGAATGAGAGGACATGAAGAAGCCAGCGGCACCAAATATGTGCCACAGGATTTATTCAAATTATGGGAGATGAAAGACCCTATTAAAAACTTTGAAGAATTCCTCGTTGGTTCAGGTGTGTTGAGCGAAATGAAAGTGGCAGCAATAAGAAATGAGTTCAAAGAAAAGATAGAAAGTGAATTAGCGACCGGGTCCGCTACAAAACCGGTGGTAGCGGATACAGAAGTTGAACTGGAAGATGTTTACGCAGAGAAGTTCGATGTTCGGGGTTTGAAGTTTGATGTTAAAATAATTGACAATTCGAAAATAAATCATGAATTAGAAGTACAAACGAAAGACTCCCGGCTAATCGACTCTATTAAAGAAGGTCTTCATCAATCCATGCAGCAACATCCTAATCTTATATTAATGGGGCAGGATATTGCTGAGTACGGCGGTGCATTTAAAATAACAGAAGGATTTGTAAATGAGTTTGGAAAAGAACGGGTGAGAAATACACCGTTATGTGAAAGTGCAATTGTTGGTGCTGCATTAGGATTATCGCTGGAAGGGTACAAGAGTATGATGGAAATGCAGTTTGCTGATTTTGTTACGGTAGGATTTAACCAAATTATAAATAACCTGGCAAAAATTCATTACCGCTGGGGACAACATGCAGATGTGGTGATACGGATGCCGACAGGTGGTGGTGTAGGTGCCGGTCCTTTTCATTCACAAAGTAATGAGGCCTGGTTTGTACATACACCGGGTTTAAAAGTTGTGTATCCGTCCACACCTATGGATGCAAAGGGATTACTCATCGCTGCTATTAATGATCCTAATCCTGTTTTGTTTTTTGAACATAAAGCTTTGTACCGTTCAGTGAGCGGTCCCGTACCATCTGAGTATTATGAAATTGAAATAGGTAAAGCAAGACATGTAAGAGAAGGCGAAGAAGTTTCTATCATCACCTATGGTGCCGGCGTACTTTGGGCGGACGATTATGCGGCTGAACATCCTGAGATCTCTATTGATATACTTGATCTCCGGACTTTGTTGCCCCTGGATTACTTCGCTATCCGTGAAGCAGTACAAAGAACCGGCCGTGTATTATTATTGCATGAGGATACATTAACGGGCGGTATCGGCGGTGAGATCGCTGCCTGGATCGCTGAGAACTGTTTTGGTTTATTGGATGCCCCGGTGATGCGTTGTGCTTCTTTAGATACACCCATTCCATTCAATATTGAACTGGAACAAAATTTTATGGCAAAGGCCCGGCTGGATGAAACCATACAGAAATTGCTGAACTACTGACATGCGGAGAAGTAAAGAACTAAAAGCAGAGAAAGAATTAAAACGCCGCTACGGCCAACTTGCCGAAAGTATGGAGCCCTATTATCATCAGCTTGACCTGCGGCCGTTTGATGATTTGGATGATGATGCATTCGCTTACATCATGACAAAAGTGAAAGGCGTAAATATGCTCGACCTTAATGAAACAGAAATAACCAATGAAAGCATTAAACTGCTGACACGGCTGGAATATGTAAACGAATTAAGGGCGAAAGGTTGTCGCCAGCTGGATAATGGCTGTATTGCGTACCTGAATCAATTGCCATCGCTTAAATTCCTTCATCTGAAATCAACAGCTGTCACCATCAGCGGTTTACTGCAATTGACCAATCTTCCGGAACTGAAAGAATTGATGTTTTCAGCTGATGATCTTAACCTGATCGGGTCAGCTATGCAGCAATTAAAAGCATTACTTCCCGGCTGTGCGTTTACGGTGAATTCCAGCCCCTGGGTTTTTGATGAAACAGTAGTATAAATTTATTTTTTCTTTTTTGCAATCCATATATAAAAGCATATCTTAATTTCTTATTCCCCCTGCGTAAGCTGCTTTACTCCTGCCTTTTAGTGTAACCTGTTAACCAACGAACCAACATGTCAACCACCCCTTCAACGGCAGTAACTGCTGCGCCTGTTACCCAATCTGAACGTATTGTTATCCTGGATGCATTAAGAGGAATTGCCATCCTCGGCATTTTATTAATGAACATCCCGGGCTTTGCACTACCCTCACCGGCGTACGGAGACCCCACACTGATGAACGAAATCGGTACTATCAACTTTAAAACCTGGTATTTTGTTGACTGGTTCCTGGAAGGCAGTCAGCGGGCCTTGTTCTCTATGCTATTTGGTGCGGGGATGGTCTTATTTATCAGTCGCCTGGAAAATAAGACGGACGGATTGTGGCCAGCCGATTATTTCTTCCGCCGCCAGTTATGGTTATTGGCATTTGGCTTATTCAATGCGTTTGTTTTGTTGTGGTTCTGGGATATTTTATTCCATTATGCCTGCTGCGGAATGATCTTGTTTGCATTTCGTCGGCTGCCGGTTAAGAAATTACTTATTGCAGCAGCTGTTTGCCTGGTATTACAGACGGCAAGGGATAATGTAGATTTTTACCGCGATAAAAAAGTAATAACCCGGGGTGAAATGATTGCAAAGATGGATACTACACAAATAAAACTTACCGATATTCAAAAGGACCAGCTACAGGCGATGACAGGATTTAAAGAAAAAACATCACCGGAGGGAAAGAAAAAATCAATGCAAAAAAGCCTGGATAAAGTACGGGGTGATTATGCCGGCTTTTATGAATACCAGAGTGAGCGGAGTTATACTACTGAAGTGAAGTATCTCTATTTTGGTTTGTGGGATATCCTCATATTCATGTTCCTGGGAATGGCTTTTTATAAATCCGGAATATTAACCGGGCAGGCCCCTGTAAAGACTTACTGGTTTTTATTTATTGCAGGATTGGGAGGTGGATTGGTATTGTCCTGGTTACGGTTGAAACCAATGATTGATTATAATTTCAATTTTTTCGAGTATACAAAGAATGTAAAATTTGAATTTTATGAAATATCGAGAACCTTCCGGGCTGTCGGCATTTTTGGGTTGATCATGTTGTTGTATAAGTCCGGTTGGTGTAAATGGTTCTTCAGCCTGATGCGGCCGGTGGGGCAAATGGCCTTTACCAACTACCTGATGCAATCCTTACTGGTTGGTTTATTCTTCTATGGAATTGGATTCGGATATTTTGGCAAGCTGGAACGTCACCAGATCTATTATGTAGTGGGAGCTACCTGGCTGCTTCAAATTATCTGGAGCCATATTTGGTTACGGTTTTTCCGATTTGGTCCGCTGGAATGGGCCTGGCGCAGCCTGACCTATTGGAAAAAACAACCGATGCGGAAAGCAAATACTAAAGACGTTATGTCAATATAAAAGGTAAAGCGATTTTTTGGGATCGTTCAAAATGAAACGTCAACATCCAGATACCAGGAGAATGACTTAAATTAGGTTTTATAATACTACTATATAATTTAATATGTCTCCATTTAAAATTGCTTTTATGAAAAGATCATTAATTACCATCATTTCTTTACTACTGGTATATAACTTATCTGCTCAGCCGAACTGGAGCCCCGAACAATGTTTGAAAATTAAAAATATAACAGCAGTTGTCCCTTCGCCGGATGGAATGAAAGTACTCTATACAGTCCGTGAGGCCATGATGACCGATGACCGCAGTGAGTATGTAAACCAGGTCTGGTTGTGCAATGCAGATGGCAGTAATGCAATACAACTGACCAAAGGCGATAAGAACTCTGCCAATCCTAAATGGAGCCATGATGGTAAATGGATCGCCTTTACTTCTTCCCGCGACAGCAAGAATAATTTATATATCCTGCCGGTCGGTGGCGGGGAGGCGGAAAAGGTCACTGATGTAAAGACAGGTGTCGGAAATTATAAATGGAGTGATGATGGGAAGATGATCGCCTTTACCATGCCGGATGCAGCGGAAACAAACGAAGAGAAGGATAAAAAGGCAAAGAACGACTGGTATTTTATGGATGAACAAGTAAAGCAAAACCGGTTGTATGTTTTATGGCTGGAAAAAAAAGATACTGCCGGTAAATATGTACAGAAAAAAATCACTAAAGAAAATTATAATGTCAATGCGTTTGACTGGAGTCCCGGCGGAAAGAGCATTGCCTATAGTCATGGTAAATCACCCGAAGTAAATGATAATGTGTACAGCGATATTTCGTTGATAGATATTGAAAGTGGCACCATCAAATCAATTGCAAACTCAAAGGCCGGTGAAACAAATCCGCAATTCAGTCCCGACGGGAACCATATTGTTTATTATTGTACGGCAGATCCGGTTGATTGGTCAGGACCACGTCATGCCAAAATATATTCATTGGCAGATGGTAAAGCATGGAGACTAAAAGCTACACCTGATGAGAATGGAGGTATCATCGGCTGGACACCGGATGGTAAAAATGTTTTGTGGAATGAGGCTAACCGCACCCTCTCCAGTGTTTATATTTTAAGTGCAGATGGAAAATCAATTTCGGAATGGAATAAAGGATCGAAAGATTTGATTGGTGTTATTACACTTAATTCATCCGGAACACATATTGGGTTTACATTACAAAACCCTTCTACGCTGCCGGAAGCCTATATCAGTCCCCTTGGTAGTTTTTCCCCTGCAAAGATTACGGATATCAATGCTGCATATGCAAGCAAATTTTTACCAAAGACCGAAGTGGTAAAATGGAAAAGCAAGGATGGAAAAGAGATCGAAGGCCTGCTTACTTATCCTGTTAATTATAAACCAGGGCAAAAAGTTCCTTTTGTATTAAATGTGCATGGCGGACCGGCAGGTGTATTTGCACAAGCATGTATCGCCGGTAACCAGGGTGCTTATCCCATTGCAGCATTTACTGAAGCGGGTTATGCCGTGCTGCGGCCCAATCCAAGAGGTTCTTCCGGGTATGGAACTGAATTCAGGATGGCCAACCGGGCGGATTGGGGAGGTAAAGATTATGAAGACCTGATGGCAGGAGTGGATCATGTAATAAAAATGGGAGTGGCCGATGAAACTAAAATGGGAGTGATGGGCTGGAGCTATGGTGGCTTTATGAGCAGCTGGATCGTTGGACATACCGATCGGTTTAAAGTAGCTTCTATCGGAGCCCCGGTAGTTGATCTTGCTCACCAAAATCTTACTGATGATATTGAAGGATTTTTACCATCCTATTTCAAAGCCAATCCGTGGGATGACTGGAGTAAGTATGATGTCCATTCACCGCTACGCTTTGTTCAGCATGTGAAAACACCGGTAATGCTGCAACACGGGGAGGCTGATGCAAGAGTGCCGTTCAGCAATGCAGTGATGTTTTATAATGCCTTGAAAAGGAGAAATGTGCCGGTACGTTTACTGGCTTTGCCAAGGCAACCGCATGGTCCGCAGGAGCCGAGGATGGTACTGAAAACCATGCAGACGAATGTGGAATGGTTTGATAAATACATTGGTGAGAAAAAGGGATTTTAGTTTTTTACCACATAGGCACATTGAAACATAGCTTTTCACATAGATAAATGCAGATTACTAAGAAATATATAAACGAACTTACTTATAAGGTAATTGGCTGTGCAATTGAAGTTCACAAACATCTTGGACCCGGGCTACTTGAAAGTATTTACGAGAAGTGTTTTTTAAAAGAATTGGGATTACGGGGATACTATTTAAAAACCAGGTTTGGATTCCACTCGAATATAAAGGACTGGAACTGGATACGGAACTAAGATTAGATATACTGGTAGAAGATATTCTTTGTGTGGAATTGAAGGCGCAGGAGGGGCTTCTGCCAATTCATGATGCTGTTTTGCTTTCTTATATGCATATGTTGCAAAAACCAAAAGGTATATTAATCAATTTCCATTGCGTTAATATTTTTAAGAATGGTCAAAGAACTCTTGTAAATAATTTGTTTTCTTTATTACCAGAAGACTAATAAGAAACTATGTGATTGTCTGTGTTTCTATATGTCTATGTGGTTCGGGTGAGTAGAATTTATTACTTAAGTATTTTTTATGAAATCTATTTTACTGTTTAGCGCATCCTTTCTATTTCTTTCTTCCTGTAAGCAAAGTAAGCAAGCAGAGAATATTACTGTAGTTCAATATGATTCCTTGTATCATCCGGCTGTATTTAGTGATGCTGCGAGAATGGAAAAAATAAAACAGGCATTGCCGGTTATTGACAGTATTTATAAAAAACATGCCGCAGAGAATCATTTCCCTGGTATTTCATTTGGTATTGTAGCAGACGGACAACTGATCTATAAAAACAGTTATGGGTATACAGATATTGAAAAAATGATACCTGTCACTTCTTCCTCTATGTTTCGTATCGCTTCGATGAGTAAAAGCTTTACAGCGATGGCCATTTTGAAATTAAGAGATGAAGGAAAACTGGATCTCGATGATCCGGCTTATTTCTATATTCCTGAGTTGAAAAATATAAAGTACCCGACAGCTGATGCCCCGCATATCACTATTCGTCATTTACTGACACATGGGGCAGGGTTTCCGGAAGACAATCCGTGGGGTGACCGTCAGCTGGCGGATACAGATAAAGAACTGATGGAATTCATCGGTAAACAGATCTCCTTTTCCAATCCCCCGGGCATTGCTTTTGAATACAGCAACCTCGGTTTTGCCTTGCTGGGAAAGATCATCACTACTATTTCGGGTAAACGTTACCAGGATTACATCAAAGAAAATATCTGGGAGCCGCTGGGCATGAAAAATGCCGAATGGGAATATGGTAATGTACCGGCAGATAAACTGGCACATGGTTACCGCTGGCTGAACAACAACTGGAATGAAGAACAATTATTACATGATACACCGGATGGCAGTTGGGGAGCGATGGGCAGTATGATCACTTCCATTGAGGAATTTGCAAAATATGTGGCTTTTCATTTATCAGCATGGCCTCCTTCCAATGCTGCAGAAAAAGGCCCGGTAAAAAGAAGCTCTGTCAGGGAAATGCATCACCCGTGGAGGTGGAATGGATTTAATCCCAATTTCAAATATCCCGATGGAAGAATTTGTGCTGTAACATCCGCTTATTGTTATGGTCTTGGATGGGCAAAGGATTGTGAAGGAAGAACAATTATTTCCCATAGTGGTGGTCTGCCCGGTTTTGGCAGCCAGTGGCGCATAATGCCTGAATATGGAATCGGGGTGGTGGCTTTTGCGAATCGTACATACTCACCATTTAGTACAGTCAATTTAAGAGTACTGGACACACTGATTAAACTGGCAGACTTGAAACCCAGCCAGCTTCCGCCTTCTGCTATTTTGGAAAAAAGAAAAAATGAGTTGGTCAAGTTATTACCCGACTGGAACAATGCCGAACAGACTGGGATCTTTGCAGAGAATTTCTTTCCTGATTACCCGATTGACACCTTGAAAAAGCAGGCAAGAGACCTGTACATGAAAGCCGGAAAGATCATTGCGATAAAAGAAATCAAACCGGAGAACCAGTTACGGGGCTCATTTATTTTGCAGGGAGAGAAAGCAGATATTGAAATCTATTTCACTTTATCACCCGAAAATCCGCCACTGATACAAGAGTACCATATCAGGGAATTGCCGAAAGAAAAGATTCTATCACCTTAAAGCAACTGTTATGTACATTGTCCGTGAAATTTTCCATCTGCAGTTTGGCCGCTACCGCGAAGCCAAAACACTGCTTGATGAAGGCATGCAAAAGCATTTACTACTGCAACCTTCGGGAAGCCGCATCCTTACTGATTTTACCGGGGAAGGCTATCGTCTCATTATTGAATTACCGTATGCCACTTTAGCCGATTATGAAACCGATCTGAAAAAAGAACTTGGTGGTACCGGCTGGAAAGACTGGTATGAAAAATTCAAAGCCCTGGTACGTTATTCGGAAAGAGAAATAATGAAGCAGGTAATGTAATTATTCACTGGTTTGGTCGGTTGTCTTACTGACGATAAAAGATTTTCTTTCACCAATTTGCTGCCGCCACATGGCGTAGTACAATCCTTTTTTATCCACCAGTTCATCATGGGTGCCCTGTTCAACAATTTTTCCCTTTTCCAATACATAAATAATGTCGGCATGCATGATAGTAGAAAGGCGGTGTGCAATCAGAATAGTGATTTGCTGTTTTAATGCAGAAATTTCTTTGACGGTTGCTGTAATTTGTTCTTCTGTTAAAGAATCTAATGCAGAAGTTGCTTCATCAAAAATCAACAGCCGTGGTTTTCGAAGCAATGCTCTTGCGATAGACAGACGTTGTTTTTCACCGCCGGAAACTTTTCTGCCCCCTTCACCCAACACTGTATCTAATCCCCTGCCATTACTGTACACAATATTGGAAGCAGAAGCCTGTTTTAATGCTGCATTTATTTCTTCATCTGTAGCATCTGGTTTTACAAACCTCATATTATCCCGTATAGTACCAGAAAATAATTGGGTGTCTTGTGTTACAAAACCCAATTGCCTTCTCATCCGGTTGTAACGGATGTCACGGGAGGAAATATTATCGTATAAAATATCACCGGTAACGGGAGTGTAAAGACCAACCAATAATTTTACCAACGTTGATTTGCCGGAACCGGAAGGGCCTACAAAAGCGATGGTGTCACCGATACCGGCTTCAAAAGAAATATTTTCAAGTGCATTCGTAGTAGCATTACGATGATGGAATGTGACATTATTAAAGCTAAGATGTTCAATCTCTCCTACATCTATTGGTTCTTCGGGGCGATACTCTGGTTCTTTTTGCATCAACTCATTAAATAATTGTAAGGATGCTTCTGCCTCACGATACGAAAGAATAATACTGCCAAGATCCTGCAACGGGCCAATAATTCCCGAGGAAATAAATTGCATGGAAATTAATTCACCCGGTGATAGTACTTTTCGGAAAATGAGCCATAGTAAAATAAAAAGTATGGACTGTTTAAGAAAGGAGAGGATAGCTCCCTGGAAAAAAGTAAGTGTCCGTACTTTTTTCACTTTCTTCATTTCAAGGTCATAAATATCCCTGGTATGTTGTTTTAGTCTTCTGATTTCAGGATAAGTAAGCCCCAGGCTTTTTACCAGTTCAATATTGCGTAATGATTCTGTTATCGTACCACTCATCTGCCTGTTTTGCCGGACGAGTGAACGTTGTAATACTTTTATAGAACGGCTGAGAATGCTGGTTAATCCGCCGAGTAGTACAACGCCAATTAAAAATACAGGGATCAATGCCCAGTGTTTGGTTACAGCATACCAGATAAGAAAACCAATGCCAACGAAAGAAGAGAACAGAATATTGATGAAGTTCGTAATAAACCGTTCTGTATCGGTTCTTACTTTCTGGAGTATAGAAAGAATTTCACCACTACTCTGGTCCTCAAAATCCTGGTAGGGTAATCGTAATGTTTGCCGCAATCCATCATTGAATATCTGCATACCAAAACGTTGAACGATCAGCCGTATCACATAATCTTTGAAGACCATCACTAACCTGGCTGCCAAAGCAATGGCAATTGCTATACCAAGCCAGAAGGAAACTCCTTTAACTAATTCATCTTCCGTTTTGTTACCGGGATTTAATGCATAATTGTCAATGATCTTTCCGAATATAACAGGATCATAGAGAGAGAGTATTTGTGCAATACCTGCAAGGGTGAGGGCAAGTATTATCCACCATTGAAAAGGTTTCAGGTATATCCACAGAATTTTCATGATCGGTTATAGAACGGCTTCAATCATTGATTGCCTGGTAAGTCAGTGCCCTGAATTTCTCTACCACTTCTCCTTTTGTTGTGTTTTGCAACTGTCGGTAGAATAACATTACAATCTTTTCTTTTGGATCTACCCAATAAGAAGTGGCAAAAGCCCCACCCCAGCTGAAAGTGCCGGCCTGGGCAGGTGTCCTGGCACTGCCCCTTTCAGTTACCACCTGGAACCCTAATCCAAATTTATCATCACCTCTTGACAGGTCACCTATCTGGTTCATCGTCATCATACGGACTGCGTTGCGGCTTATTATTCTTTTGCCGTTATATACCCCGTTGTTCAATAACATTTGTAAAAAGACTGCGTAATCATAAATAGTGGAAGATAAACCTGCACCACCTGAATAATAAGTGCTGGCCTCCAGCGGATAGTTGGGTGTAATGGTTTTCCCGTTCAGCATGTTACCGGTTGCTTTAACAAGTTTGCCGGTTGAGTCTTCACGATATAAATTCACTAACCGGGTAGCTTTTTCTTTTGGTACCATGAAATAGCTGTCTTTCATTCCCAGTGGTTCGAAAATTCTTTTTTTAAAAAATTCATCAAGACTCATTCCTGAAATTACTTCTACCAAACAACCCAGCAGGTCAGAATTCAATCCATAGGTCCATTTTTCCCCTGGTTGGTGCATAAGGGGTAATTTAGCAAGCCGGTTCATGGCATCCAGTAGTTTATCATTCTGCACACCTAACCCGGCGGTAAGATCATGTTTGGCATAAATAGCATTGGCTTCTTTAGAGCCGATCTGTGCATAGCCTAATCCTGAAGTATGAGTCAATAATTCCCTGATGGTAATTTCTTTTTTGGCAGGCATAGAGGTGTAAGTAGTATCTGTTGGATTGAACTTATCCAGGACTTGTTGTTTCTTAAAAGCAGGTATGTATTTGGAAACCGGATCGTCCAGCAAAAGCTTTCCCTCTTCAAACAGGATCATGATGGCCACACTGGTGATCGCTTTAGTCTGTGATGCAATGCGGAATATATTTTCTTTCTGCATCGGTGTTCTGCTGTCAAGATCATTATAACCGGCTGCTTTATAGTATACGATCTTTCCATTATGAATGATCAAAGCAGTGCCACCCTGCATCCAGCCTTTTTCCACCCAGTCGTTCATTTCACGGTCGATCCTTTTTAACCGTTCTGCAGAAAAGCCGGCTGATTCAGGGGAGGCGGCGGGAACTATTTTTTGGCCAATAACAACAGCAAGTTGAAAAATGGCCAGAACGAAAAGGAAGTAATGCTTTTTCATTTATTAGTATTTGATTGTTATTTTAAATATGCCTGGGTAGCTTTTATTATTGTATTGAAACCCGGATGCGCATTATTATTCAGTAGGATGATTGTTTTTTGTTGGCCAGGATATCGTATGATCATTGTTTTATAACCCGGATTATCGCCGGTGTGATAGACATATTTTCCAATCACCGGATCTGTTTGCAACATCCAGCCAAAACCATAATTGGAATAACTGCCAGTATTCAATTTCATAGGGGCATAGGCTTCCTGCATGGTGGCTTGTTTCACCAGCTTTTCTGTATACAACGCTTTATCCCATTTCAACAGATCAGCAGCCGTGGAGCTGATACGGCCGGGACCTTTACGATTGCCCAGCCAGATGGTATAATCTGAGGATGGAAATGAGTCCGCCCGGATATACTGGTCTTTTTCTTTCACATAGATATGCCCGATGGCAAAGTTCTTTGTCGCGGCTTTTTCCGCTAAGGTCCTGATAGTTGTACTTTTCATTTTCAACGGGTGGAAGATCCATTTGCGGCATAATTGAATAAAGTCTTTTCCACTGGCTTTTTCAGCGATACTTGCCAGTAATAAATACCCGGTATTACTGTATTCATATTTTGCACCTGGTTCAAATGCTTTTGGGGGTGCATATTTGTTCAGATATTCAATACAATCTTTGTTGCCGGCTACTTTTGTTTTATCCCAGTACTTGTCCATTATATCCTGGTAATCGGGCAGGCCACTGGTATGTGTCAGTAAATGACGGATGGAGATTCCTTTATAAGGGATGGTAAGATATTTTTCAACAGCATCATCATAATTCAGCTTTCCTTTTTCTTTCAGCATCATGATGATCATGGCGGTGAATTGTTTGGAAACGGAGGCCATTTCAAAAATAGCTGATTCCTGTAAAGTGATTTTACCGGCAAACTCACGATAACCTACAGCTTTATTATAGATAACGGCTCCTTTTTCTGCTACCAGTAATACACCACTGAAGCCTTGTGATGCCTGTTGTTGCAGCAGGCTGTCATAGAATGCGGTGGCTGATTGTTGTGCTACAACAAACCCCGGCAACAAACTCAGGATGATCAGCAATTTCCGCATGCACTATTTATATTATTTTAATTATTATGATGGGATGTACCGGGCCCGAACAAAGCTTTACCGGCCCGTATTCCTAAATGTTTTTCATTTTCCACTGTCACCACACCATTCACTATCACATGGTGAAACCCTTTAGAGTAAGCATGTGGTTTTTCAAATGTAGAAATATCTTTTACTTCTTTTTCGTCAAATATGACGATGTCGGCTGCATAGCCTTCTCTTAATAATCCACGGTCTTTTAATTGAAATTTCTGTGCCGGTAAACTCGTCATTCTGCGGATAGCTTCTTCCAACGAGAGCACTTTTTCTTCCCGCACATATTTTCCCAACACTCTTGCATTGGTGCCATAGCCGCGGGGATGCGGCATGCCTGCATTTAATACCCTTATCGTGGCATCACTGGCAAACATATTGAAAGGATATTGCATGATGCGTTTTACATCTTCCTCGCCCATGCCATGAAAGACAGCACTGGCGCCTCCGGCGATCATGATATCGATCACGGTTTCTGCTTCATACCGGGCTTTATGTTTTCTTCCTTTCATTAAATTGATCTGCTCGATGCTTTTACCATTATAAGTGGTGTCTGCAGCATGATAGGCCACGACGGCATAACCAAAATGTTTTAGCTTTCTTTTTTTAAGCCGCTGCAGCATAGAGCTGATCACATACTTTTTTATGTCAGGTCGTTGCAATCTGGCTTTAATGGAGTCCTGCCCATCTGCTAAAATTTCATCAGGGATCAAAGTGCTGATAGAAGTGCTGCTGGCAGTATAAGGGTATTGGTCGATTGTCACCTCAATGCCTTCTCTTCTTGCTGCTTCTATCATGGGAATGGTTATTTTACTTCTTCCCCAGTTTTGCTGACCACTCAATTTAAAATGTGATATCTCCACTGGTATTCCGGCTTCTCTTCCGATAGTCAGTGCTTCTTCAATGGCCTGTGTCACACTATCACCTTCATCCCGCATATGTGAGGCGTAAAGTCCGTTATATTTTGCTGTAACCTTTGCCAGTGAAACGATCTCTGGTGTTTTACTATAGGTGCCGGGGATATAAATAAGACCGGTTGATAAACCAACAGCACCATCTTTCATTGCCTGGTCAACGATATTTTCCATCCGCAACATTTCTTCTGCCGAGGCATCCCGGTTGGCACGACCCATCACCGCCTTCCGGACATCATTATGTCCCACTAACGTGGCTACGTTAATAGATAATTTTAATGAATCAACCCAATGCAGGTATTTACCAATATTTACATTGGAAGAACCACAATTGCCGGTTACACAGGTGGTAACACCATCATAGATAAAACTTTTAGCGGTAGGGTCCCTGGTTTCATCGCCTTCCAGGTGAGTGTGTACATCAATGAAACCCGGTGCCACGATCAATCCACTTGCATCTATTGTCCTGGCAGCTGCATAATTAATATTTCTGCCAATGCCGATAATTTTTCCATCCTTAATAGCCATACTGCCGTAATACCAGTTGTTACCGGTGCCATCAATGATCTTTCCATTGGTGATTAATAAATCGCAGGAAGGTTGCTGGGTAAAGGCCGCTACAGGATAAAACAGGAATAAAAGGATCCATTTCATTCCGACAAGTTACTGAAAGTTTGGAAGGGATGAAGTTGGTGATTTATATAAATTTTGTAAAATATAATCAATAGACAGCAGCATTTTTTCTCATGACCTCTATCTTTTTTTTCACGGTGGTCACCTGCTGCTTATAGGCTGGTTCATTCCGGATATTATCAAACCAGGGACATATATCAGTGAAACCATAGTCCAGCCAATTGGCACTTACAGCTTTATTGAACCATTTAATGGCCTCTTGTTTATCATTTTTTATGGCATAAATGGCAGCCAGGTTAAGTGGCGGGTCATCGTCCTGTGAACCCTCCTCGATCGTTTTCAGAAAAACGGACAGGCTATTAGAGAGTTGAACTTCAGCATCTATTTTATTATTCATTTCCAGCAGCAGTTGCCCCAGCCCGATTGGGGCTATTGCATCTTTATCATTATCATTGGAAATTGATTTGTTCAGGTCAATAGCTTTTTGAAAATGTTCCCTTGCCTTTTGTTTATCACCTGCCATTTGTAAAAGCACACCTGCTGTTTCATGATTACGGGCATTGGTACTGTCAATAGCTATAAGTGCTGGTACCAGCCATTTAGCTGAGTCCCTTTTTTGTTGCAGTAAATAGGTATAACCAAGTTCCCGGTAAGTGTCAGAAAATATTTTTAATGCTAACGACTTTTTAAGCCATTGTTCAGCGTTGTTATAATCGCCCAGCAAACGGTAGATCCAGCCAATGATCTGGTAAGGGATACCATTTTTGGGATTGATAGCAGCAGCCTTTTTTTCCCAGCGCAACGCTTCAACCAGCTGTGCCCGCAGAAAATAACCGGCGCCAAGATTACCCACAGCCTGTTCATTATTTGGATTAAGAGCTACAGATCGCCGGAGCAGTTCAAAGCCCTTATCATATTCGCCTCCGGAATAGTAAGCATTTGCCAAAGCCTTATATGCTTCTGATGAATTAGAGTCCAGCGAAACAGCCCTTAGCCCGGCTATTTTGCTGGAATCGTTCCAGGATAATTCATATCCAAACCGCTGGTTCTTTTGGCTGAAGGCATCACCCAATCCGGCCCATGCCAGTGCATAGTTATTATCTAAGGCAATTGCTTTTTTAAAATACTCAATCGCTTTTTCATTCTCTTCTTTTTTATACTCATAATAATGACTGCGGCCTTTCAGGTAATTTTCATAAGCCGTAAGGTTGTCAGTAGGTTTTTGGCGGATCAGGTTTTTTTCAGCTGCTGAAATATTTATCGCCATTTTTTGGGCAATTGACTGGGCGATCTCACTTTGTATATCAAATATCTTAGCATACTCACGGTCAAATGTCTCTGCCCAGAGATTTTTTGAGGTTCCTGCCTCTATTAATTCTGCATAGATGCGGATTTTATCTCCAACCCGGCGAACACTTCCCTTTAGTATGGTAGATACATTTAATTCTTTGCCAATCTGTTTTATTGATTTTTCTGAATTTTTATACAGCATCATAGCAGAATGTGCAATCACATTCAACGAGTTGATCTTTGCCAGGTGTGTATGGATATCTTCGGTAATGCCATCTGAGAAAAATTCATTTTCCGGATTATTACCCTGGTTGTTAAAGGGCATTACGGCAATGGATTTCAGCTTTAGCGGTCCTTCCTGTTTTAAAAACCTGAAATAAATAAAAACAGCAAGACCAATGATTGCTGCCAGGGCGATCAGTGATTTTTGGAGTGATATGAATTTCTTTTCAGCCACTTCATGACCCTTCCCCTGTAATTGATGTGCAGCAGGAACAGTAATGCCCGGGTTGCTGACCGCATAAATCAATACAGGCTCTTCTACATTTTTGAATTTAAATCGTCCCATTTGCTGTACCTGTATATCCGGCTGGTTCTTTATTTCATCAAAGATTTTGGCGGTAATGAATATGGCTCCGGCTACTGCAAATGATTCAACCCGGGACGCAATATTGACCACACTGCCATAGACACTATTGTCATCTATAACCACATCACCGGAATGTATTCCGATACGCAGCGGAATGGGATCGGCTGTTTTCATTTCTGCTTGTACAGCAATGGCACAACGTACAGCATCATATGCACTCTGGAATATACAGAGGCCACCATCACCGGTAAGCTCCACGATACGGCCATTCCACGAAGTGCAGGCTGATTTCAGTGCATTCCGTAAACGGCTGCGGGAAAGGCTGGCTGCTGCTTCATTTTCCTCCATCATAGCCGTGAAGCCCATGATATCGGCAAACATAATTGCACCTAGCTGGCGGGACTGGCTCATATTTTATATTGATGGCTGAACGGGTAGCTATCTTTTGTTACAATGCCCTGTCAATTTACAGAAAATATAAAACAATATACCCGGTAGTTTATGGCAGGGGTGGAGTGCAGTTGATTAATTACGCTAAAAGCAGGCAAAGCGGATAGCCAATACATAATCTGCGGAACAATTGTAAACAAGAACAGATGATTTCAGAAACTGTTAATGCTGGCGTCTCCGTTTGATAATACCGCCGGAGGCTTCCTTTATAGTATTGGCAAAAACAAAAGCTTTTGGGTCTACATCATACACAAGATTTTTCAATTTGCGCATTTCTAATCTTGAAACAACTGTGAAGATGATATCACAGTCTGAACTGACCTCAAACTTACCCGGCAAAAACCCCCGTTCCCCTTTATATATAGTAATACCCCTTCCCAGTTTATTTACCAGCTGGTATTTGATCACTTCGCTTTTCCCGGAAATGATGGTGACACCAGTAAAGGCCTGCAAACCTTCCACTACATAATCTATACTGCGGGTAGCTGCAAAGTAGGTCAATATGGAATACAGGGCTGTTTCAATCCCGAATCTAAAAGCGGCAATACTGAAAATGAGGATGTTTATCCCAAGAATGATTTCAGTGATGGTAAAAGAGGTTCGTTTCAGTGTATACAAAGCCAGTACTTCAATACCATCCAGGGCAGCTCCCACTCTCATGATCAGCCCGATACCTATTCCGAGGAATACTCCTCCAAAGATGGAGATGAGTAATTTATCAGAGGTTAAATCAAGATCAGGAAGCAGGAATAAGCAAATGCCCAGCAGTATAACACTGACCAATGTTCTGTATGCAAACCTGCTGCCCACAGAAAAATAACTGATGATAATAAGCGGAAGGTTCAGCAGAATTATTACAATCGCCAGGTTGACATGATATATTTCATGAATCAGCAATGAAATACCGGTAATACCCCCGTCAAAAAAGTGATTGGGTACAAGAAATCCTTTTAATGCAAACCCGGCCATAACAACACCGGCAATCATTAAAAGAAGATCCTGAACCATTTCGGTCAGGTTAATTTTGTTTGTATGAGTAAGCTGTCCTTCTAATTTGAGTTGCAGCTCCTGTACGTTTTTTTGTTTTTGTTCCGTTCTTTCCCGGATAGCCGTTTGTGTAAAAAATTGATGCAGGGATAAGAACTCCACTTGCTGCAGTATCCAGTCTGTTTGTGTTTTTATAGTACGGGTCTTTTTCCATTCTTTAAACAGTTTTTCTGCTGTGGCAGCATATTGATCGGAGCCAACATAATAGAGGTCCGCATCACAAAGAATTTCTGCCAAATGATCCTGCGGGTTTTGCGGAAGCCGGGTAGCCATAATGATCCGGCAGATCGCATCAATTTGTTCTGGTGTATACTCAAAGTCGGGGAGGTGATTCCTTGCAATTTCACAGGAAAGCTCTTCGTGATTCTGATGATGCTGTAAAAAACCTGCATCATGAAATAATGCTGCTGTTTTCAGCAAAACCAGGTCATCGCCGGAAACGTTCTCCGCCTTACCAATATTCTCCGCTGCTTCAATCACACTCCTGGTATGGTCCGCATTATGATAAGTAAGGTAAGCAGGCAAACCAGTTTCTAATTTTTTTATCAGAAACAGGTACACTTGTTGATATTGCATGGTTCCGGTTTTTTAATATGGTTTAATTCAGCACTTCATACAGCATCATTTCCTGTGCTTTATTTTTCAGGCTGGCTGAACCAATCTTGTTGCAATGGAATGATTGTTTAACTTTTTCATAGCAGGCTTCTGTAATCAGGATCTGACCTTGCGTGGCAATACTTTGTAAACGTTGTGCCGTATTTACTGTATCGCCGATCACCGTATAATCCAATCTGCGTAAAGTAGCAGAACCGATATTACCGGAAATCATTTCGCCGCTGTTGATACCAATAGATACTTTAGGCGAAAAATTATTGTTAGCCGGTAATGCATCAATGGTATTCCTGATGGCCAGGCAGGCATCAATGGCACGGTCTAAATGAAAGGGCCCCTTAAACACAGCCATTACACAATCGCCGATAAATTTATCAATGATCCCTTGCTGTGCAATAATTTCTTTTACCATCAGATCGAAATAGGTGTTTAATAAAGACACAACAATATCCGGTTTTTCTGTCTCACTGATGGCAGTAAAACTGCAGATGTCAATAAACACTACCGAGGCTTCCACTGTCTCATTGGCCATCAGGGAAGCTTCATATTCACGGCTGCCCATAAAGCTCAGCACATTTTCATCCACATACATTTTCAGGATATTATTTTCTTTGATGGCCTGCAAAGTTTCCTTCATCTGGTCTACATGGCGGATCGTTTTTTCCATGGTCAGTTCCAGGTCTTCAAAATTCACCGGTTTGGTCACAAAGTCAAAAGCACCCCGGTTCATGGCGGTCCGGATATTATCCATATCGCCATAAGCAGACACCATCACCGTTTTGGTAAGCGGATTGGATTCACCCAACCGGGTAAGCAGGGTCAGGCCATCCATTTCCGGCATATTAATATCGCTCAATACAATGGATACATCGGGATGCTGTTGCATCTTTTCCAGTGCATCCTGGCCATTGATCGCAAAAACAAATTCGTACTGCTGCTCTCTTATTTTCTGGCGAAACTTCTGCCGGATAAGTATTTCCAGATCTGCCTCATCATCAGCCACTAAAATTTTTCTCATGCAATCCTGGTTTTAAGTTTTTCTTTCAGGGAATTAAAATCAACCGGTTTGGTTAGAAAATCATCAGCACCCAGTTTCATTGCCTGGTTGTAGTTTTCATCATCACCATAGGCAGTGATCATCATAACAACCGGTGGTGGCTTTTCATATTTTTCTTTTATATGCTGGAGCAGTTCAAGGCCGCTCATACCGGGCATATTAATATCCGAAAGAATTAATACGGCCTCATGTTCGTTCGCTTTCATGTACTGCAATGCTTCTTCACCGGAAAAGGCAAAAGAAAGCATCATTTCACCACTTTTTATCTCTTTTCTGAAGCGCTGTTCAAACAGCACCTGTACATCTTTTTCGTCATCAACAACTAAAACCTTCATAGATTAAATTTAATTTTTATGCTGGTAAAATAATAGTGAAACGGCTGCCTTCACCTTCCTTTGTTTCTGCTTTCAGTTCCCCTCCATGACCCTTGGTAACAATGTCGTAGCTTAAAGATAATCCTAATCCCGTTCCCTGTCCCGTTGGTTTGGTGGTAAAGAAAGGCTGAAATATTTTATCCAATACTTTTTTTGGAATACCGTTGCCATTGTCTGCAATTTCTATTTCCACCTTATTCCCAACCTTTTTTGTACTTACTGAAACAGTTGGCTCGTACGGCTGTCCTGCTGAGCTTGCCGAAGCATTCAGCTTTCCGTTTTCTGCCTTTCGCTTTTCCTCCACCACATGACGGTGTCGCTCTGTGCAGGCATAAAAGGCATTGGTGAGTAAATTTAATATTACCCTTCCAATATCCTGCGGAATGATATTAATATTTCCAATAGTACCATCAAAATCTGTCTGGATAATGGCATTAAAGGATTTGTCTTTGGCCCTTAAGCCGTGATACGTCAGCCGTATATATTCATCTGCGAGGGCATTGATGTCGGTGGGCTCTTTTACACTACTACTGCTGCGGCTATGCTGGAGCATGCCTTTTACAATGCCATCTGCCCGTTTACCATGGTGGAGTATTTTTTTCATGTTTTGTTGTACATCATCCGCAATGGCCTTAACTTCCTCCAGGTCACCTTTATCAATTTCCTGCTTCATTTCTTCCAGCAACTCACTGCTTACTTCAGAAAAATTGTTTACGAAGTTTAAAGGATTTTGAATTTCATGGGCAATGCCAGCGGTGAGTTCACCCAGCGAAGCCATTTTTTCTGATTGAATGAGTTGTGCCTGGGTGGATTTGAGTTCCTGTAATGTACTTTCCACTTTATCTTTCTGCTCCTGTAAATTTTTATTTGCTTTTTGTTTTTGCCGGTTGTTTCGAAAAAGAATAAATGCGATTAATGAGAAAACAGCCAAGCCTCCCAGCAGGAAATAAGTTCTTATTTTGCTCTGGTAAGCCTGTTTATCTTTCTCAATATCCCGTAACCGTAACTGCTCATTAAAATTTAAGTTTTGAAATTTTGTCAGGTTGTTTACTCTTTCCCTGTAAATACTATCTTTAGCTTTTAATGCAAGCTTGTGGTATTTTCTGACACTATCCATTTTCATCTTAAGCTCATAACAATCAGCCAAATTTTCATATAAGTCACCTATAGAAAATTCCATGTGCCGGGTATTGCCAGCTAATTGTATGCTTTTTAATGATTTGTATGCGTAAAATATACTCGAATCCAAATCACCTTCAGTCTTATAACATTTAGATAAACCATAATAGCTACCTGTAATAGTTCCAAAACTAGCCTGGTCAATGGCCGATTGAATACTGGCAGAATAATATTGTTTTGCAAGTTCTCTGTTTCCTTTTTTCAAATAAATATCTCCCGTCCAGGTAAAAACATTACTAAGATATTTATTACTAAAAGCCTTATTGAAATATGTATAGGCCTCTTGCTCACAAAACAAGGCAGAGTCAAACTCATTTAGCTTTAAATAAGCATATCCAAGATTCATATGCGAAAGCCCTATCCGGTATGGGTCATTAATTATTTTTCCATTTTTGATAGCCTCTTTTAGATAAAATATTTCTTGTTTTGCATTTCCGGTATTATTCATTAAAATGGAGTAAACATGTTGCGTTTGGGTAAGCACATAGGTTCTATGGTCTTTGATAGCCGAACTACCTTTAAAATATAACCAGCTATTCGTTTCGGATTTTGTTTTTTCTATAATATCAAAAGCATTGAATAGGTATTGAAGGGCTTCCGCATAATCCCCTTTAACAATAAGCTGGTATGCCATTACAACAAGTGCACTTACTTGTCCAAATTTTTTATTATTATTTTTGGAAACTTCAAAAGCCCTTGAATAATAAAAGTAGGACGAATCCCTGTTTAATTCCTGATAGTAAAATCCAAGCTTAATATACCCGACATATCGTAATGAATCATTAGATGCGGATTGCAAATCCAAAAGCGTAGCTTCAGGTTCTTTTTGTTGTGCAAATAGCAGTATGGGAACCAGAAGTGTTATCAATGTTAACAAAAACTTATTCATCATAACGATTAAATTGGTAATTGAATAACAAACCCACTTCCTTCTCCTTCCTTCGTCTCCACCTTCAGCTCACCGCCATGTGCCTTTACGATATCATAACTCAACGATAGGCCCAAACCGGTTCCCTGTCCTGTTGGTTTGGTGGTAAAGAAGGGTTGAAAGATTTTATCCAATACTCTTTGCGGAATACCTGTTCCATTATCACTGACCCATATCTCCACTTTACCTGTCTCTTTCTTTGTACCAACAGCTACCACAGGTTCATAGCCTTCCGGTTGCAGTTTTTTTCTTTCCGTAACAGCATAAAAAGCATTGGTGATAAGATTGAGTACCACACGGCCGATATCCTGCGGTATGATTTTTACCAGTCCGATGCTTTCATCAAAATCGGTTTTCATAGCAGCATTAAAAGTTTTGTCTTTGGCCCGCAAACCATGATAGGCTAATCGTAGATACTCATCGGCAAGGGCATTAATATCTGTCAGCTCTTTCTGTCCGCTGCTGCTGCGGCTGTGCTGCAACATTCCTTTTACAATGTCACCGGCCCGTTTGCCATGATGATTTATTTTTTCGAGGTTCTGTTTCAGGTCCTTTGCTATCTGTTTTGCATCTTCCAGGTTCCCTTTATTTATTTCTTCGTTCATTTCATCCACCAGCTCTGTGCTTACATCCGAAAAATTATTAACGAAGTTTAACGGGTTTTGAATTTCATGCGCAATGCCGGCAGTGAGTTCGCCAAGGCTTGCCATTTTTTCTGATTGGATCAATTGTGCCTGTGCCGCTTTTAATTCTTCCAGTGATTTTTGCAAAGCCGAATTTGTTTCTTCAATGGCTTTTCTCTTCTGTTCCAGCTCTTCAATGGTTTCTTCTAATAAAATAGCCGTTGTTCTTTTAACTTTTTCGGTTCTGTCCAATTTGAAAGCTGTTATCTCTAATTCTTTATCTGCATCTTTCAACGATTTTGTAATAGCATTTTTCTGTTCAGCAGTCAGGCTTTCGTCCTGCTGAATAATATTTATTACATTTTGTAGATGCTGGTTCATTATTATTTTATTTTTCTTTTAATGCCACACAACAGGTAGTACAATTATGCATTTCCAGGTTTCCACCGGTAGCCCTTGCCAGTTCTGCATTGGAAAACATACCGGCCATCGGGGCATTCCATACATTCTTTATTCCTTCAATTTCCTGGTTCATCAGCGGACCTAATGCCAGAATTCTTCCTGCACAACTGAAAACGACCACCGCATCTGCTTCAGGCATTTCTGCGGCTTTTAGTCCTTCAACTCCCTTGATCACTTTTTCCATAACATCAAAATCGGGAGGCAGTGAAAAGCGGACTTTAGAACCTTGTGGCACTGAGCCACTGCAATAAAAAGAACGGTCTTCCCATTCTATTAACAATCCAGGTCTCATCACCGGGTCGCCAACTTCCCGTTGTAATTGTAATGGGAAATTAACTGCGATTTCCATCGCAACCTGTGTATTTCCTTTTTCTATGTTTTCAAGGCCACCATATTTAGCTGTCAGGTCCAGCACCGGGACATCATCTACTGTATATACATGGTTGCCTTCACTTTTAGTAACTGTTCTAACTGTTCCTACTGCTCTCCATCCACAGGTTGCTATTCCTTTAATGATTATTTTATCTTCATCCACCACTAAGGCAACAATACCCCTGTTGCTTGATTTATTATTAGTGAAAATAAATTGTTCCCGGAATGCATAATCATCTCCGGCCATACCACCATATACATTTACCTGTTTACCGATGATATCTTCAATACCAAATAATAATTGTTCAGCATCTGTTTCCATATGGCTGGCTGAAATAAGGAATGCAGGATTTGGGAATAGCATTTTAGCTTTCTTCGCAATTTCACTTGCCACATCACGGTAATTTTTCTCAGGGTACTCAGCAAATAATATGGTGAAATAAGAAGGATTGATATCCAGCAACAAGATAGCAAAAGAACCCTTTTCTAATTCTTCATCAATAAATTCACCATTGGTGCTGGCGCCGAATATAGCGATGCCTTCTTTATCCAGTAAAGCACATATGGCATCTCTGTCCTGTTGGAGGGATATAAATGCAATTGCCAGCGTTGGTTTAAAACCGTCGGCCATGCTGTCTGCTAATGCAGATTTAATTTCCTCTGTCGAATTTCCTTTAATTGATTTTGCTTTCATATTTATTATTTTGTCATCCTGAGCTTGCCGAAGGGTTATTTTTCTTTCAATACCACCAGGCAGCATGTATTATTATGATAATCATATTTGCCGGTTTTTGATTTTCCATATTCGCCATAGGAAAAAAAGCCTGCCATGGGCGCATCCCAGATTTTTTGCACCTGTTCCAGTTCCTCTTTAACTACAATCCCAAACGATAAATACCTGCTCACGCAGGAGAACATGATCAGGGCATCGGCTTGAGGCTGTGCATTATCCTTAAGGCCCTTACATTCTGCAACGACTTTTTCGATTGAATCAAAATCGGGTGGCAGCGAAAACTTGATCTTTGCACCCTGTGGCACTTTTCCGGAACATATAAGTGAGCGGTCTGCACTGTTGGCAAACATAGCTGTACGTATTACGGGATCTGCATTTTCTCGTTCCACTTGCAATGGATAATACCAGGAGCTTAGAAATGTCACAATTTCCTTATTGTCTTCCTGCTTTATTTCAACGCCAAGGTAATTCATCAACATATCCAATGCTGGTTTATCGTCGATGGTATACACAATATTACCTTCGCTTTTAGTAACAGTTTTTGTGGTGCCAATTGCCTTCCAGCCACAAGTAGCTATGCCTTTCACATCTACCTTGTCTTCGTCAATAATAAGTGCTACCAATGCACAGTCCTTGCTTTTTCCGTTGGTAAACACAAATGTTGATTCAAGCGCCAGATCATCACCTGCTTTCCCTCCAAATACGGTTACTTCCCCGTCTGCCGACAACGAAGATTTTCCAAAACCTTGTATGATGCCTTCAACAAATGGTTCACCATCTAAGGATACCCCACTGTTTGCTATAATAAACGCAGGGTTGGTAAAGGTTTCTTTTCCGGTAATACCTAGTTTATTTGCATCTTCGAAAGCGGTCACCGGGCTTGTCTCCAAAAATTCTATTTTAAAATAAGCCGGATTCATGTCAAGCAGCATTATAACAATGCTGCCTTCTTCAATTTCGCCATCAATAAATTCACCTGCAGTGGTCGCGCCAAAAAGCTGAATGCCTTTTTCGTCTAATAATTTGGAAATAGCTTCTCTGTCCTGTTTCACAGATATGAATACAATGGCCAATGTTGGCTTGAATCCATTGGTTATGCTTTCAGTTAATGCAGAACTGATTTCTTCTGTAGATTTTCCTTTTATTGATTTTGCTTTCATTAAGATTTTTTATGAAAATTGATTTTCAACCGTACCAATTATCATCGTTGCTCCGCCGGTTGCAAAATTGGCAAGGTCGGCTGCCGTAGCTTGTCCTTCGGGTGAGCTCATAGATTGCTGCATTTCGGCAGGCCCGGCAAAATACAATTCTGCCATCCGGTAATAAGCAGCCTTTCCTCCATCCGGGGCTGAAATAAACTTTGTCAGTTCCATTTTAACCATGCCATTTATTTTTAATGCCAGGGGAGTATGTGTTTCTGCATAATATTTTTCAAATGCCTCGGAGTCGGTTGGATGACCGTACAATACTGTGGCTTTTAGCATATAGTTTAGTTTTGAGTTACAAATTTTCGTACCAGGTTTTATTTTTCTTTCAGGGCTACCCAGCTTACAGTAGTACCATGAAACTCGGGATCACCATTTGCTACCCGGCCAAATTCACCAAGAGAATATAATCCAATCATTGGGCTGTTCCAGGTAGCCGCCAGTCCTTCTACTTCTTTAGAAGCCATTGGTCCCAGCGATCCTAACCGGCCTATACAGGAAAAAATAACGAGAGCATCTGCATCTGGCATTTCTTTTTCTTTTACTTCCACCGAACTTTTTATCACCATATCGATTACTTCAAAATCCGGTGGCATGGAAAAACGGAATACGGAACCTTCCGGTACCGCTTCGGCCAGCATGACTGAATTATCTTCTGTATTGGCAAATAAAACAGGGAGCATATAGGGGCTTCCTCCTTCCCGGTACAATTGTAAGGGATAGATGATGTTTAGTTTTACAATGCCTTCTTTATTTTTATCTTCGACAATATCATTTCCAAGGAATTTTTTTACAATATCAAAAGCGGGCTGGTCATCGATGGTGTAGATCCAGGGTCCTGTGCAATGCGTAATTTTTTTCGCGGTCCCTGCGGGTTTCCAGCCGGAGGCCGCCATTCCTTTTAATGTTATTTTATCCTGGTCCAGTATCAATGATATGATACCATTATCAGTTGATTGAGCATTGGTAAATACTTTGCCTTCCAAATTTATCAATTCCCCGGCTTTGCCACCAACAATAGTGACATCTGCGCCGGCTTTTTCCACCATTCCCTGTATGACCGTTGCACCGGGAATTTTGTAATTAGCTGTAGAAATAATAAAAGCAGGATTGGCAAATGTCTTTGTACCTGTTTCTCCAATGTGGCAACCAATTTCATAACCTGAGCCTTCTCCATTATCTTTTAAAGCAATTTTGAAATAAGCTGGATTGATATCCAGAAGCAGCACAGCAATACCTGTATTTTCAGCTTCCTGTTCGGTAAACTCTGCAAAGGTAGTAGCACCAAAAATGGCAATTCCTTCTTTATCCAGTAATGAACATATTGGGTCTATTTCATTCATGGCTGAAAGAAAAACTAATGCCAGGGTTGGTTTAAAACCATCGGCCATACTTTGTTCAAAAGCTTTTTTAATTTCATCTGTTGATTTCCCTTTTATTGATTTTGCTTTCATAATTTGATGTGGCTATTTTAATTCATACACTATATACTTATTATTTTGAATTGGCTTCCAATACACGCAAAAAATTTCCGCCCAAAACTTTCCGGATATCTTTTTTACTATATCCTCTTTTTACCAGTTCTTTTGTGATCAGGGGGTAAGTGGTGACATCGTCCAGTTGCTGTGGCAAGGAGTTTACCCCATCAAAATCGCTGCCCAGGCCAACATGGTCCACCCCGATCATTTTTACAATATAATCCAGGTGGTCAATAACGGCTGAAAGAGGTGGTCGTAAAGCTTTTACCTCATCGGGATATTTTTCAAATAAATAAACCTCCATGTAATAAGGTTCAGGATTTAATTTAAGTAAAGAATCCCTTTCTGCTTTGTGTTTTTGAGTAAATGCTTCGCTTCTTCTCTCAAAGGCACTGTCAATAAACCCGCTGTAAAAATTAATATGGATCACCCCGCCGTTTTTCCCGATCGCTTTTATCTGTTCATCTTTCAGGTTCCTTCTATGCGGACAAATAGAATATACACAGCTATGTGATACGAGTACCGGTTTTGTAGTGGTGTTCATTACATCCCGGAAAGTTTGTTCACCCGTATGGCTCAGGTCTACCAGCATACCCAGTTCATTCATCTTCTTCACCACCTGTTTGCCAAAATCAGTAAGCCCCTTGTGTTTTAATGAATCGCCTTTTGTTGTTTCATCCAGCGCAGAGGTTGCCCAGTCAGTAGAATTGTTCCAGGTCAGTGTCATGTATTTAACGCCCCTGTTATGCAATGCCACTAATTTATTCAGGTCATTCTCTATCATATGCCCGCCTTCCACCCCAAACATAACAGCGAGTTTTTTTTCTTTGACAGCAGTATGAATCTCTTTGGGAGAAAAAGCCTGCATCATATCCCCCGGGTTCCTGTTTGTCCAGGCCATTACCGTATCAATTTCCCTGTTGGCCCAGGCAAAAGGGTTTTGCTGGTTACCATCGCACCAGATAGAAAATAATTGTACGTCAACACCACCGGCTTTCATGCGCCGCAGGTCAGAATTGGTTTTGTTGCCGAGGTCCATATCAAAACTCAGACCTTTTTCAATCGCTGTGCTGGGAATGTCATTATGGGTATCTACTAAAATAGCATCAAAATGCAGTTTTTTGTAGGGTTGTGCAGTTGCAAAAAGGAAACAACATATGAACAATGGTGCCAGTATTATTTTCATGATGATCATTAAGTGATGAACAAAGTCACAGTCCTGTTATCGCTGGTTGATAACAGGACTGGTATTGATTGAAAAATTGTTATTGCCCTGCAGCAGGGATAAGTCCCAGCTGTGTCATAAAATCCATATTGTCGAAAAAGTCCCTTTCCTCTGCAATTTTTCCGTTGGACATCCGCACTAGTGTTGTACCGTCTAAACTAACTGATTTGCCTGTTGCCGGAATGCCGAAAAAATTTCCTGAATGTGTTCCTTTAAAGTTCCAGTGTTTCACCAGCTTTTCGCCTTGTCCGAAAATATCTTTTATGGTGAACTGGATATTGGAGAAACCGGTAATGAAGTTGGCATAGTAAGCCCGGGCACTGTCAATACCCACTATATCGGAAGGGCTGGCATGCATCACTACGTCTTTGGTAAAATTGGAGTCAGTGAACAGATCCAGTTTGCCTTTATTCATTATCTCATCCCACACCTGCGAGTACATTTTAATGTTGGCGGCAACAGGGTCGGCTTTTTCAGGCTCCGTTTTTTCAGGGGTTGAACAGGCTGTAATTAACAGGGTTACCGCAGCAATAACTGTAAAGAAGAGGGTAAAAGGGCTTGTTTTTTGTTTCATTGTTGATTGTTATTTTGTTTCAAAAAATATAATGAACCTGAATGTAAAACTATTAGTGCAAAAGCAACTGAATATTAAATTTCAAACTCCTGCTTACCCTTTTTTCACCTTCATCCCGATTATCTGATAGCTATCGGAACTATTGTAACCGGGACCCCGCCATGATTATGCGGGTAAACTGATTATAAATTCTGTTCCTTCCTTTTCTGTAGTATTTACTTTTATTTCACCGCCATGTACTTTTACGATATCATAACTCAAACTCAATCCCAATCCGGTTCCCTGCCCGGCCGGTTTGGTGGTAAAGAAGGGCTGAAATATCTTATCCAATACTTTTGGAGGAATACCATTGCCGTTGTCTTTAACTTTTATTTCTACTTTATCTCCGGCCTTCTTTGTACTTACTGAAACTGTTGGTTCGTATGTTTTGTCTTCAGCATTTTGCTTTCCGCCTTTAGCTTTCGCTTTTTCATCTACCACATAAAACGCATTTGTAATCAGATTCAGGATAACCCTTCCTATATCCTGCGGAATGATATTGATGTTGCCGATTGTTTCATCAAAATCTGTTTTCATCGTGGCATTGAAGCTTTTATCCTTTGCCCTCAATCCATGATAGGCCAGCCGTAAATATTCATCTGCCAATGCATTGATATCAGTGAGTTCTTTTTGCCCGGAACTTGAACGGCTGTGCTGCAGCATGCCTTTTACGATACCATCAGCCCTTTTTCCGTGGAAGATTATCTTCTGTTCGTTCTCATCTATATCATTGGCAATTGTTTTGGCTTCTTCAATATTTCCTTTGGCTAACTCCTCTTTCATTTCAGCAATCAGTTCGGAGTTTACTTCCGAAAAATTATTGACGAAATTCAACGGGTTTTGAATTTCATGGGCAATGCCAGCGGTCAATTCGCCAAGGCTGGCCATCTTTTCTGACTGCACAAGCTGTGCCTGCGTAGCTTTGAGTGACTCAATGGACTCCTGTAACTGTTTGGTGCGGTGCTCTACTTTTTGTTCAAGCACCAGGTTTTCCCTTTTTAATGCTTTGGAACGGTACTGAATGTAAGCTAAAATACTTCCGCCAATCAGTAATGCGTAGAGGCAGTAAGCCCACCATGTTTTCCACCAGGGGGGAGATATTATTATGGACAGCTTTTTTTCTGTTACGGTACCTTCACTATTCACAGCTCGTATATGTAGGGTATAGCTGCCGGGGGGCAGATTAAAAAATGAAGCCTTATGGTCGGTACCTAAATTATTCCATTCCTTATCAAAGGTTTCCAGTTTGTATTGATATTTAGTAGCGTCGGAAGAATTATAATTGACTGCAACAAAATCAACAGAAAATGTATTTTGATTGTAAGAAAGGTTTATTTTTTCTGTTTTCCAGATAGGAGCGGAAAGAATTCCATCATCGCCACCGGGAAATATTTCTTTACTGCCAATAATGAGTTGTGCAAAATTCAGCACCGGTGCCGGGTTACTTACATTAATTTCTTCTGGTTTAAACATATAGTAGCCCTTCAAGCCACCAATAAATATCCTGCCATCGGTTGCTTTGAAATTATTGAGCCAGTTCCAGTCAAGGGAAAAAATACCATAGTCGGCATTAAATAACTGAACATACTCCCGGTTGGCACTTATTTTTATAATGCTGTTAGCTGTAGTTATCCAAAGGTTTTGCTGATTGTCTTCAAGGATATTTAATATTGTTTCAATCCCCATTGAAAAGACGGGCGGATTAAACTGTACAAACTTGTCCTTTGCTTCGTCGTATTGAAATAATCCTATATCAGTACCGGCCCATACAATGCCTTTTGCATCGGTTAATACTGCTCTTACACTGTAGCCTTTTAAATAGTGTCTGAAAGAATTGCTGCTGCTGATAAACCTGTCTAACCCGCCAAAATTGGCAAACCACAGGTTATCTTTTTTATCTTTTGTTATGCTATATACGGTGTTTCCAACAATTCCCTTTTCGTTTTCTTTATTAAAACGATAAACTGTAAAACTATTCGTGGAGCGGTCAACTTTTGCCAAACCATTTTCGCCACCCAGCCACAAGTAACGTTCATTCTCAATAAAAACAGCATGAATGGAATCCATTCTGGTGTCAGCAGCATTTGCCGGTTTTATGGGTGTGAACTTTTCTGTAACGGGGTCAAATAAATCGAGCCCTCCGGAATGTGTGCCGATGTATAGCCTACCGTTTTCATCGGCTGTAATAGCTACAGCCGAATTATTATTGAGACTGTTACTATTTTTCGGATTATGTACCCACACTTTAAATGTATTTGCAGCAAGGTCTTTACGCACCAGGCCGGAGTCGGTGCCAAACCAAAGTATATTGCCACTGGACTCAAGGTAGAAGGAATTAACAGGCTTATTGTTTGGAAAAAACGGAATTGTTTTGCGGCCATCCGAAACGATATAAATATTGCCGCTGTTTCCTGTAATCCATGTAGAGCTGTCTGCTGCAATGATGCAGCGTATAGCGCCTGCCTCTTTAAAACCAGAAAGGGTGTCTTTTGCTAATGCAGGAGTATATTTTTGATTACTTACTAACCCGAAATGCTGCAACTGTTTCGTTGCAGGGTCATACGAGTTAATACCGTTTTCAAAAGAACCAATCCATAGCTTACCGCTGCGGTCTTCCTGTATAAAACTGATGCCATCTGTCGTATCGGTTGTACTGATGGGTGGCCTGCTTAGTTTACCGGGCTGCAAAGGATTGTACAGGTGTCTTGTAAACTTCCCGGTTTTCCTATCGAGTGTATGCAAACCATTTCCTTTGGTGCCCACCCAAAAATTGCCATGACGGTCTTCAAAAATTGAAAAAACAAAAGGATGAATCAGGCTCTCTGCATTTTTCGGATCGGCTTTATAAAAAGTTTGTTTACCGGTGGATGGGTCAAGCCGGAAGAGCCCGTCAAATTCACCTGCTTTATTTGATAAAAAATCGCCGGTTGCATACCAGATAATACCTGCTTTGTCTTCGTACAGGGCAAACACACCAGGGCTGATGCTCACCGGTTTGTCGTTTATCTTTTTTTGATAGTGAGTAAACTTGCCTGTTTTAATATCTAATGACTCCAGTCCTTTGGTAGTACCCATCCATAGTTTACCCTTGCGGTCAATTAGCAAGGTGAAAACCGAATCTGAAATAAGGCTGTTGGGGTCTGCTTTATTGTTTTTGTAATGCGTAAATGTATTGGTAACGGGGTTAAATTTATCAAGTCCGCTGCCAAAGTGTGCTATCCAGATATTGCCTGCCGGGTCTGCCACCATTGAAATCATTAAATTGCTGGCAGGCGAGTTTGGGTTTTCCGGCTCATGCCTGAATGTTTTAAATGTTTTACCATCATATTTTATTAACCCTTTGGTAAAACTGGTGAACCAGGTATAACCCTGCTGATCTTGCACAATCCCATAGGCCGGGCCAAAGTGATGTATTTTTTCATCTACTAGTATATTGAACTGAGATTGTTGTGCCACTACGTATTGGTAGTTAACAGCAACTATGAAAAACAACAATAATTTTTTCTTCATATTCAAATTTCTTTTGCCGGCAAATGAATGATAAATGTTGAACCAATTCTTTCTTCAGTTTTTACAGTCAACTCTCCGCCATGAGCTTTTACTATATCGTAGCTTAAAGATAAGCCCAAACCCGTTCCTTGCCCGGTTGGCTTGGTGGTAAAGAAGGGTTGAAATATTTTATCTAAAACTTTTGAAGGGATACCGTTTCCATTGTCTTTTACACTTATTGCTACTTTATAGCCTATCTTTTTTGTGCTTACTTCAACAGTGGGTTCATATCCTGCAATGCCCTGCTTTGATTTTTCATTCACTACATAAAATGCATTGGTAATTAAATTCAAAATCACCCTTCCAATATCCTGCGGTACGATATCGATGTTGCTGATGGACTTATCAAAATCAGTTTTCAAAGTGGCGTTGAACGATTTGTCTTTTGCACGCAAGCCATGATAGGCCAGCCGCAAATATTCATCGGTTAAGGCATTAATATCTGTAGCTTCTTTTTGTCCACTGCTGCTACGGCTGTGTTGTAACATCCCTTTTACAATGGCATCGGCCCGTTTGCCGTGGTGAAGTATCTTTTCCAAATTTTGCTGAACATCCTTTGCAATGATTTTCACTTCATGGGTATTCCCCTTGTCAACCTCATCAACCATTTCACTGATCAACTCATTGCTTACTTCCGAAAAATTATTGACAAAGTTCAACGGGTTTTGAATTTCATGAGCAATGCCTGCAGTGAGTTCTCCAAGCGATGCCATTTTTTCAGATTGGATCAGCTGTGACTGGGTTGATTTCAGGTTATTGAAAGACGCTTCCAGTTTTTGATTAGCTCGTTGCTTGAACCGGTTGTTTCTCCATATCAATAAGATAAGTACAGCTAATGAAGCCAGTATAATAAACAAGGAAGAAAGCATATACCTGTTCCGGGTAGCCGTTTCCTTTATCTGAAGTTCATACTCATTTCTTTGCCCGTTCAGTTTAATTTCCTCCAGTTGTTTCAGTTTGTCAGCATTGTACAGGGAATCCCTGGAATCAACATAAATAGCCAGGTATTTATTAGCCTCTCCGGGATTTGACTTGCTGAATTCAGCAGCTAAAATTTTAGCGGCTGCCTGTATACTGGCAGGATTTTTTTGCACCTGCCCCTCGTTTAAGCCTATTTGCCCGTAATAAATGGCCGAATCAGGCTGCTTTGTCGTATGATACACGGTGGCGAGACCGGTTGGATTAGAAGCCAGCCGGTAATAATTGGCTGCTTGCTGGTATTGCTTTTGTTTGAATGCTATATTTCCTAAAAGCGTATAGGAATCCTTTGTTAATGCCGGCTCTGCCCGGGCATACTTTTCAATGTATCCTGAAACGATATCCGCATAGTATTGGGCGGAATCCAGCCGGTTCAACGATTCATTGATCCTTCCCAGTTGCATATAGGTAGGCCATTTTTCAACTTCCGTACGTGCCGAAAAGCCCGGTACCCGGGTTGCCTTTTGTGCCCATTGCAATGCCTGCTCATTGTCACCTTTGGTGCCTGAAATAATGACCATCAGATTGCACATATAGACCATATTGCCTTTGTCGTATTTTTCGCACAACGGTATGGCTTCGTTAACATCCATCGTTGCTTTTACCCATTCTCCGCTTATTGCATAACTAAATGCTGATTGTCCCAGGCAACGGATCCTTCCTGCATGGAAATGTATCTTTTCTGCCATAGTAGCCCCCTCTTTGGCATATTTAATTGTCAGAGCGGGGTTGATAAATAAATGCATACTCGCCAGATTTGCCAGGTTGTTTACTTTTGACGTGTCATCAGGGCTTGCTGGCAACTGTTTGGTAATGCTATCAACAAATTTTGAGTCATACTGCATTGGCTGGGCAAAAAGCATGTTGCTGACCAGCAGTAAACTCATAAGAATAAAAGAATAAAACATTTTATTTTTTTTCATATAACTATATTAATTGGCTGCTTCATTTAATACAATAATAAAAACAGAATCCTCTCCCACCTTTTCTGCCCAACTGTAAGGCGGGGTTTCCACTTTTATCCTGACTGTGTCTGCCGGCTGGGGTAGTGGGACCCCATCATGATTATGAGGGTAAACTGATTGTAAATTCTGTTCCTTCATTTTCTTTGGTGTTTACTTTTATTTCGCCTCCATGCGCCTTTACAATATCATAACTCAAACTCAATCCTAAGCCTGTTCCCTGCCCTGTTGGTTTAGTAGTAAAGAATGGCTGGAAAATTTTGTCCAATACTTTTTGGAGAATGCCGTTGCCGTTGTCTTTTACACTTACTAAAACTTTAGTGCCTTCTTTCTTTGTGCTGACTTCTATCGTAGGCTCATAGCCGGCAATATTTTGCTTGCTCTTTTCATTTACTACGTAAAAAGCATTTGTAATTAAATTCAAAATCACTCTTCCGATATCCTGCGGAATGATGTTGATGTTGCCAATGGTGTCATCAAAATCCGTTTTCATCGTGGCATTAAAAGATTTGTCTTTTGCTCTTAAGCCATGATAGGCCAGGCGTAAATATTCATCCGCTAAAGCATTGATATCAGTTGGCTCTTTCACACCATTGCTGCTGCGGCTGTGTTGCAGCATGCCTTTTACAATATCACCGGCCCGTTTGCCGTGGTGATTTATTTTTTCTTCGTTGGCAATAACATCATTGGCAATTTCCTTTGCATCGGCTATATTGCCTTTGTCCATTTCATCCTTCATCTCAACCAATAATTCTTTATTTACTTCCGAAAAATTATTTACAAAATTCAAGGGGTTTTGAATTTCATGGGCAATACCTGCGGTGAGTTCGCCAAGACTTGCCATTTTTTCAGATTGGATGAGTTGGGCCTGGGTAGATTTAAGATCTGACAGTGTATTTTCAAGTGTCATGTTTGCTTTTTGCTTATGCCTGTTATTCCGATACAAAATGATAACAATAAGGGAAAAGAAGATCAACCCTGCCAGTAGTCCGTATGACCTGACCCTGCTTTGATATAATTCCTGCTCCTTTTCAAGGTTGCGCAAACGTAGTTGTTCGGCTAAGTTCAGGTTTTGAAAATCAGCTAAGCTTTTCTTACTGGCATTGAAAATACTGTCTTTCACTATCAAGGCAATTCCCTGGTAATGGGAGGCGCTGTCCAACTGTCCATTCAATTGATAGGCCTGGTAGAGATATTCATATGCAGTACCTTTATCAACTGTAGATAGTGAAACTGCCCCCACTTTTTCTATGGCCTTTCTGAATATCAATGCATAGTAAAGTGCCGAGTCTCTGTTACGCTCTTTGATGTAATGTTTTGTCAAACGGTAATAGTTCTGAGCAAGTCGTCCCGTAGGGCTTCCAAATTCAAAAGCAGTTCGTATGCCATAGTGCAGGTGTTGCAGTGCAAGATCTGGTTCATTCTTTTCAAAATAGATCGCCCCCAGGTATGATTCTATGGCCGGTAGATATCTCTGCAGACCTGATGCCTCCGCAATACGTGCCGCTTCTTTTTCAAATAACAGTGCTGAATCTATAAGCTTATTATCAAGGTAAGTTCTTCCAAGGCCTAAATTGGACAGTATTATTCTTTGATGATCACCTACCTGTTTTGCGAGCTTCAGGGATTCACGGTAGTGAATGACCTGCTGCTCCCAATTTAGTGTGGGTGTCATAAGATTTGCGTATGTGTGGTGAGCGTAGGCAAGCACAAGCGGCTGTGCATGCTCAGGTGAACCGCTCCAGTCCGAGAGCCAATTATTTTTTTCATAGCGCTGCTTTTCAATTATAGAAAATCCATTCAGCAGGCTGCCCAACGATTCGGCATATCTGCCCCTTGTCAATTGCTGGTATGCCAACGCAACCAGCCACCTTGCCTCTGCCAATCTTTTTCCATGCCTTCCGGTAAGTTTCAAACCTTCTTTAATAAAGTACTGCGCTGAATCCCTGTTCGATTCTTCGTAATAATTATGGAGTTGCCAATAGGCACTGTTCCTTACAGAATCATGCGTTGCCTGCCGGATGATCTGAATAAGGCTGTCCTGCATTTTGCCCTGTGCCCCGGCAATGAAAGGCAAACAGAACATAATGACCCCAATATTTACGAGCCGGAATCTATTCATAAGATTTCATTTAAAAGAATGGTAATGGAGCATCCTTCGCCTTCAATGGTGTCCATCATTAACTCACTTCCATGCGCCTTCCCTATATCACAACTCGCCTTAATCACACCAGCTTTCGGTGGGCAGGTATGGATGGATTGCACTGATTTTTGATTTTGCATAATCTTGTTTATGTATTTCATCCTTGTAATCTTTTAAATCAATTACTCCCTGCCTGCTGCATGGAGTAATGTGTGCTTCAGACAATTGGTAACTTAACTATAAATTCACTTCCTTCACCTTCCTTCGTTTCCACTTTCAACTCACCACCATGTGCCTTTACAATATCATAACTCAAACTCAACCCCAAGCCTGTTCCTTGTCCGGTTGGTTTTGTAGTAAAGAAGGGTTGGAAGATTTTGTCCAATATTTTTTGAGGAATGCCGTTGCCATTGTCCTTTACCATTACCTCAACCTTATCCTTGACCTTCTTCGTACTTACTTCAACGATTGGTTCGTACGGCTGTCCTGCTGCGCTTGCCGAAGCATTCAGCTTTCCGCCTTTGGCTTTCTGCTTTTCATCAACGACATAAAAAGCATTATTGATTAAATTCAAAATCACCCTTCCAATATCCTGTGGAATGATATTGATGTTGCCGATTGTTTCATCAAAGTTTGTTTTCATCGTGGCATTGAAAGATTTATCTTTTGCCCGAAGACCGTGATAAGCTAACCGCAAATATTCATCAGCCAGTTTATTAATATCCGTTGGTTCTTTGGTAGCGCTGCTGCTGCGGCTGTGCTGCAACATCCCTTTTACAATATCACCTGCCCGTTTGCCGTGGTGTAAAATCTTTTCTAAATTTTGTTTAATATCACCAGCAATAGCAAATCCTTCTTCGGTATCACCTTTTTTAAACTCCGTTTTCATTTCATCAATCAACTCACTACTTACTTCAGAAAAATTATTGACGAAATTCAATGGGTTTTGAATTTCGTGGGCAATACCAGCAGTAAGTTCACCCAGCGAAGCCATCTTTTCTGATTGGATCAACAGGGCTTGCGTTGATTTTAAATTGGAAAGTGTTGTTTCTAAAACCTTGTTGGCCTTTTGCTTTTTTAAATTATTACGATATAATATAAATGAAAGAAGACTGAATACAAGCAGGCATCCTGCTATGATAGCAATGCGCAACCGGTTCTTATCTTCCACTTCCTTTTCTTTACTTTTCATCGAGTGCTCCTGTTCTACCAATGCACTGTTTTGTAAATTATTGAGCGCAACGTCCCGTAAACTAAAAGCTTTGTCTTTTTCGGAGATAGATAGTGTTTGGTATTTTATTACACTGTCTTTATTATTTTTAATTTGATAAGCTTCAGCCAGATTAAAATAAACTGCACCAAGATTATTTTCACTGGATTTCTTTAATATGTTTAACCGGGCATGCGCATAATAAATTGCAGAATCAAGATTCTGTTTTACATGTAAATAAAAGGAGGTCAGGTAGGAATACGTTCCATTTAAATTTGTATAATTTGCGAAATGCGAACTAATGGCAATACTTTTGCGATAATAATATAGCGTAGAATCATAATTTTTCTTACTCCGCCATATGTTGCCTATTAGCATATTGCAATACCCTAAAGGTTTTATTTCGCCCGCATCCATTAACAATTGCATAGCTTGCCTTTCCAGTTGTAATGCCGTATCAATGCTATGCAGGTCAAGATACTTTTGACCCAAATCCAGGTATATATATCCCAGATTCTTTAAAAACTGGTTTTTTTCTGCTATATCTTTTGCAGTAAGCAGTAATTCTGTTGATTTCTCATGATTATTGGCAGCTGCCATCATACTGGCAAAATCCTGATACACTTTAGTAAGTATATTCAGTCGTTCCTTATCTCTGGCCGTATTACTTTTTAATTCCCATGTTTTTCCATTGTGAGTAGGATCGTTGGCAATTTTAAGTGCTTCTGTAAAACAGGCATAGGACTCTGAAAGTTTTTGTAAATGCATCAATGCATGCCCTTTATTGCTGAGCGAGTAGGCAACATCTAAGTACATATGATTTCTATTAGCCAGAGCGATACATTCATTTGCAAAAAGAAGTGCAGAATCTCTGTCTTTTTCAATATAAAAATCAGTCAGCAGCGTTTGTAGTTTATATTTTGACGAATCAGCAAAAGCAATCTTTAATAAACTGTATAAACTATCTCTTGGCGATTCCTGTGCATGCGGTTTTACTGTTTGAAACAGGAACAAGATTAGAATAGTATATAATGCCTTCATGTATAAAAATTTGAGAGTTTTTCTCTTTTTTTTATGCGATACTTCAAACTACAGGTAGTTGAATTATAAACTCACTTCCTTCACCTTCCTTCGTTTCCACTTTCAACTCTCCACCATGCGCCTTTACAATATCATAACTTAAACTCAAACCCAAGCCAGTGCCTTGCCCGGTGGGTTTGGTGGTGAAGAAAGGTTGAAAGATTTTATCTAAGATTTTTTGAGGGATACCGTTGCCGTTGTCTTTTACCTTAACCTCAACCTTATCCTTGACCTTCTTCGTACTTACTTCAACAGTGGGTTCGTAAGGCTGTCCTGCTGAGCTTGCCGAAGCATTCTGCTTTCCGCCTTCGGCTTTCATTTTTTCATTCACCACATAGAAAGCATTTGTAATTAAATTCAAAATCACTCTTCCCATATCCTGCGGGATGATATTGATAAGCCCGATGCTGCTGTCAAAGTCTGTTTTTAAAGTAGCGTTGAACGATTTGTCTTTTGCCCGAAGGCCATGATAGGAGAGCCGCAAATATTCATCAGCTAAGGCATTAATATCTGTAGCTTCTTTCTGTCCACTGCTGCTGCGGCTGTGCTGCAACATTCCTTTTACAATGCCATCGGCCCGTTTGCCATGATGATTTATTTTTTCCAGGTTCTGGATCACATCGTTCATGATTTCTTTGGCATCTTCTGTATCGCCTTTCTCTATAGCTTGTCTCATTTCATCCAGCAACTCTTTACTTACTTCACTGAAGTTGTTGACGAAATTCAGAGGGTTTTGTATTTCGTGTGCAATGCCGGCGGTGAGTTCACCAAGGCTGGCCATTTTTTCGGATTGGATCAGTTGTTTTTGTGTAGCCTGCAATTCTGTTAAGGCTTCTTCTGCTTTTTGTTTGGCTTCTTTAATGGCTATTAAATCATGCTCTGCTTGCAGCGCATGGGCTTCAGCTATTTTTAAATCATTGAATCTGGTGAATGTCAAATTGAACACTGCTGCAAACCGTTCGAGCAATTGCAATGTTTCGGCAGGTTGTTCATCGGGCGAAGCCATACCAATAAACCCTTTGCTGAAATAAGCAAGATGCTGTACTCTGCGTGTTTGTTCTAATCCTCCTTTAAAAGGAACATTCCTGCTTTGGAGGTAGTGAAAATAGTTTTGCAATTCTTCACCCTGCATATCAATCACCAAATGTTGTAATTGTTTTTTCCAGCCGTCATACATTTTTTTGAATGTGCTGTTCTCCTCAAGATTCGCAGAGTAAGCATCGGTTAACTTGCTGCCATCTTCATTCGTAATCCAGAAATCGGCTTCATCACTTTCGGAATGAATGATAGTGATGTATAAACGATTGGGCTCTATACCAAGTGTAATGAGTTGCTGAAACAAGACCGACGCTGTTTCTGCCAGCTCATCACTTTTTTGCATGGCGAGTGTTCGGCTTCGCACCTTTTCCAGTGCCGTTTCTATCTGCGCCTCTCTTGCTTGTGCTTCTGCTTTTTGCAGATCGAGGTATCGCCGGTAGGTTTGGCCAAATACCCCTGCAAATCTTTTTAGCACCTGGGCTGTTTCTTCCGGAATAGAGGTTGGTGAAAAAGCAAACAGGGTTCCTTCCGAAAAAAAGAAATCTGTATGCATAATTTTATCTGGTAATGTTTCCAGATCTACTTGAACCGGGTAGTCAGGTGCCGCATTAATAGCTATGAAATAATTTTTTAAATCCTCACCCAGCAATTCGTAGGTAAAACCGGTCTTTTTATTTTTCCATGCCTCTTTCACACCTGCTAATAAGGGATGAATGGTCATGTCCAGCAGTCCTATATCCAATGTGGTCTCTCCGCTTTTGTTCGTTGAGGCCGTCCATACCTCCATATGCCTGGTATCATTTAAGATGCCAATACCGCAACGGATTGATTTATCAACTCCCAGTTTCACTAATTCTTCAAACATGGCAGCAACTGTTTCGCCAACCTCCCGGCTATTGTGCATAGCCATAGTTTTGCTTCTTACTCTTTCCAATGCTGCTTCGATCTGTGCCTCTCTTGCCTGTGCTTCTGCTTTTTGCAGATCGAGGAAACGGGTATAGGTTCTTTCAAATTCAGTTGCAAAGCGAAGCAGGATCTTTTTTTCGTCCTCTGCCAATTCACTTTCAACCATCACACCAAAGCAGCCGTATTTTAAAAAGGCTTCCACGTAATAGAGGCCGTTCCGGAAATATTCCGGTTTTAGCTTTTCCACGCCATCCAGCAATTCCTGCCAGGCAGCAAAATAACCGTCAACCCCTGCCGGTGGCACATGATAGGAAACAACAGGGTCATTTCCTTTCCAGTCAACAATGCATTGTGCTGTTGCAGGTTCATTCCTGTCGAGCGGATAATTGATGGCCTTACTTTTAAATGAATTTTTTTCTTTCCAGGCAGCCCAGAAGATATGCCGGTCATTCTTTTCATCGGGTAACCATAAAAATGAAAAGGCAGATGGAATGTTGAGTAATAAAACCTGTTCATGAAAAACACGCAGGGTATCATCCAGTTGTTCTGAATGCTGCATGAGCATGCTTTGTGTGCGGGTGCGTTCCAGTGCTGCTTCTATCTTTGCTTCCCTTGCCTGTGCTTCGGCCTTTTGGAGGTCGAGAAAACGGGTATAGGTCTGTTGAAATACTTTCGCAAAACGCAACATAATATCTGTTTGCTCCGCAGATAATTTTGTACCCCCCACTATCAATACATACCCTTCTTTAAAATTGAAATTATGCAGAAACAATCTCGCCGGCGAAATGGCAATCAGTTGTGCTGCAGTAAGCGGAAAGTTGGTACTGCGTTCTGCTATAAAAGTCTGGTGTTGGATGGTTTCTTCTTCATCCATTTCAACGATGAAAAAAGGATTGCCTTTCTTCCAGTTCTCCACCACCTGTTGCATATGGATGGTTTCATTATGCGGAATGATCACTGGTACCGGCATTATTTTTTTTGTGCCCGGATGAGGGGTGTAATTCAACCCATTTTTTTCCTCCTTATCTATTAACACAAAACCAGCAGTCAGGCTTTCAATACCCAGTTTTTGCATTTCTACAAAAAGAATTTCACCAGCTTCAAGCAACTCATCGCTTTTATGCATGGCCATACTTCTGCTTCTCACTCTTTCCAGCGCCGCTTCAATCTGTGCTTCTCTTGCTTGTGCTTCGGCTTTTTGCAAATCAAGAAAACGGGTATAGGTCTGTTGGAAAACTTTTCCGAAGCGCATCAGGATAGCATTTTCTTCCTCGGTAAAAGGTGTCTGTGTATAATTTTCAATATAAAGCCCCACATTTTCCAGCAACACGGTGGAAATAATTAATCCCGGTCTGCTGAAGATGGAGTTGATAGCATCGTCCGGTAATGGCGGAATCCATTTAAAGAGATCCTTATAAAACTTGTTTTTTACTTTAAAATCCAGGGAGTTGGAAAAAAATTTTTTCCCTTTGGCTTTTGCATCCAGAAAACTGTTCCAATGTGGTGAATCAAAATAAGGGATGGTAATCTCTGAGGGTTTCACCTGCTTCGATGCAAACCAAATATGCATATCATTCTTTTCCTTATAATCCAGGATAAATCCCGCATGCTCCACAGGCAGTTCCAAAATCACCAATTGTTCATAAACTAACTCTATTACCTCCCTCAACTCTTCACTTTGATGCATAGCCATGGTTCTGGCTCTTACTCTTTCTAATGCCAGTTGAATCTGCGACTCTCTTGCCTGTGCTTCTGCTTTTTGCAAATCCAGGAAACGGGTATAGGCTCTTTCAAACTCAGTCGCAAACCGGGCCTGGATATTTTTTTCTTCATTCGTCGTGGCCCGGTTCATTAGTATGCCGAACGAACCGAATCGGATCATGGCATCATAATAATACACTCCGTCTTTAAAATTACCGGCCTTCATTATGTCAACGGCCACACCGCCGGCATCAGTAGTGATTCGGTCAAATGTATCCAGCCAGGATTTCACATACTCCGCGGCTACATGGGTGCCGTGTATTTTTTCCTGGTTTTTCCATGCAACAATGCATTCTTTAAAGTTCTGATCAGCTTCAGCCAGCGAATAACTTGTTGTACTTGTTTGGTTATCCGGCCAGGTTATCCAAAAGGTATTGTCATCTTTATCTTCCTCAATCAGCCAGAAATAGGAGAACTGCCAGTCTATTCCGAGCTTTCTCAACTGCTCGCCAAACACAAAAGATGTTTCAGACAGTTCGAAAGAACTGTTCATTGCCATAACTTTTGCTCTCACCCTTTCCAGTGCCGCCTCTATTTGTGCTTCTCTTGCCTGCGCTGCAGCCTGTTCAATGTCTATAAACCGGCGATAGGATAATTCAAACACATTGCGGAAACGTTTGAATAAAACAATGTCTTCTTCTGTTAAGGGAACATAGGTTGAGATACCCAGTGCCACAGGCCCCATGGAATACCAATAATAATTTAAGGAAGTGGCGGTGGTAAGATATGAGTCAGCAAACTGGTTAGTGGTTTGCTGGTAGGCATACCAGTCCTGTACTTCTTTTCCGTTAAAATGCTTACTGAAAAATTCTTCCGGACCTTTGAGCATCCGATTTACAAATTCAAACTGTGCCAGGTGCAGCTTGAAATCTACATCAGTGATAAATGTTTTTTCATGCTTGACATAATATTCGAAATTGAGATAACTGCCTTTCACCTCATAAATGATGGCTGTCTGCACATTACGAATTTCTTTTACATTCAGTAATTCCAGTTGTTGTGAAATGATGCGGCAAACATCCAGCATATCATCCGGCTTGTTCATCCCCATGGCAACGGTTCTTACTCTTTCGAGGGAAGCTTCAATTTCCAGTGCCCGGGTTTTATTTTCCAGTTCAACCGTACGTCTTTTAATGGCATCCCGGAGTTCCTGGTTTTCCTTTGTTATTTGTTCAGTTCCCAATGTTTCCCCTTCCTGCGCCTTGGTATCCGGTGCAGAGAAATGCTGGTAAATAAACCGCCAGCCATTTTTTGTTTCCTTCATCAGTGATGTAAACCTGAACCTTGAATAAAAAACCCATTCCGATTCACTGATAACATAGGCATCCGCTAGGTCGGTAATCAGGATATGTCCGCTATCCAGCTTTTCAATGGTCCTGGTCAGGTTTCTTAGTTCTGCTTTTCCCGCCAGCTGATCGGCTGTTAACTCGAAAAATTTTGTCGTATCCTTTCTGTTTAAAAATTCTTCCCCATTAGTGGACCCAACAAATCTGTATTCGTCATCCAGCAATGAATCATAGGTTTTCACATCACCTGTCAGATAGCTATGCCACCAGGCATCATACACCTGTAATACTTCTGCCTCTTGTTTTTTGTCTGGTTTCATGACTTATTGATAATTGGTATGCAAATGAATAGCCCTAGGAAAATCATTTATTTGTTCCATTATTAAAATAAAAAGGGGTTGTTTCAGAGGGAGGCATTTTATTGGTACATCTTTGCCCACCGGGGCCACTTGCCGGGAAATAGGATAGCCCTTCAACCGATGCGCCAACCAGAAAAAAGTAACAAAAGGGTGACGTCGGGCGGATCATCTTATTATTGCAGGAAGTTAATCAACTTTCCTTGTTTTTATCCGTTTCTGCCGGGGTTTCAGAGAGTAATTGGATCGTTTTTTTTGCTGCTGCCAGCCGTATCGCCTTATTCTTTTCCACCAGTTTATGCGTAGCCCATTTTTCTAATTTATGATGCGGCGGTACCGGCAAGGCAGTAATGAAAACCAGTGCCAGTAACATGAGTACAGGCGAATGATGGGTGATGCGTTTTAAAAAAGAATGGAGTAATAAGGGTAGAAATTCAAAGACTAATAACAAAGCCACTACCTCAAGAAATTGTATCAGTTTGATATGGGTGATATGGCGGCAGCTGAGGAGTAAAAAGGTAATGATGAAAGTAAGAATGCCCAAGGTCAGTAATGAATACTGAATGTTTTGTTTTCTGTCAACGTCTGCTTTTTATTTTTCTATTTCAACTTCCTGCTACCGGTTGTTATGGTAAACGACTACCCGGCCACGGCCAGTTTCCTATATTTCCCAACTAGCAACAACCAGGTGCCGATAGGAGTATGAGTAATAACACACATCAATTTAACAAGCGGGCCGGGGAATGATTTTTTGGTCTATTTTTATCGCTAACACTATTATTATTTTATTGCACCCAATTTCCGCATTATTTTCTGATGCCCCTCGCTTTTATAAAAATCTTCATACCCATAATAGACTATAGGTAAGGCTAGAAGATAAGCTGATGGTGAACGCTGCTGCACTGTTTTTTCTTCCCACTCCAGCGCCTTCACATAGTCTTTTTTTAAGCGATACACAGAAGATAGCGTAAAAGGATCTTTCACTGTATTTTTTGATGCATAATCGAGAAAACGATTGATGAGGCTATCAGCCTTAGCTTTGTTACCGGCAGCTTGATAGTTACTTATCATACTTCCCTGAATTAATTCCGAACCCCAGCCATCTTTCAATAGCGCTTCGGCTTTATTGGTTTCTTGTAATGCCCTGTCGTACTGTTTCAGGGCAATGTATCCGTATGCTTGCTTAATATGCCCCCAGGTAAAAGTAGGATGCAATTCTACCGACTTCGCAAATGCGTCAATAGCTTTTTGGTAATTGCCCGCCAATAAATTTACCCAACCAAGGTTATGCAGGCTGGAAATAGAAATGGGGTCAAGTTCTACTGCTTTATCTGCCAGTGGCAACGCTTCTTTGGTTTGTCCTACGTCTGCCAGTGTAGCTGAGTAGCGGATATAAATGATGGCATTATTGGGGTCAAGGTCCAACGCTTTTTTGTAAGAGTTTACAGCACCCTTCCAATCATGTTCATAATAAAATTTCAATGCACCTTCCGTGGTATAAATTTCCGGAAGGCTTGGGTCTAATGCCTTGGCTGCTTCCAAAGAAGTTCTTCCTTCATTCATTATTTCCTGGTTGCCGGCATTGGAGAATATGGACTGCGTTATCCTTTCATTGGCTATGGCTGCATAGGCCAATGCATATTTTGGGTCAATGCTGATAGCTTTACGAAAATATGAAATGGCTTGTTCTGTTTCTGCAGGCGTAGAACCATAACTGAGGTAACGTCCTTTTAAGTATTCGGCATAGGCAGCAGGGTTTACTTTTTTATTATCCTGGTTGTTCGTTTTACCATTGGCGGAGCTTATCTCCAGCGGATTCAAAAGGGCAGCAACAATTGCGTCTTCTACACTTGCAATATCATCAGCAGTAAGTTCAAAACTATTTCCCCATAATTGGTTTTTGTTAGCAGCATCTACCAACTCAAAATTCAACGTGTAACCGGTTGGGGATTTAGAAAGTCTTCCGGTAAGTACTACATCTGCATTCAATACCCTGCGCAGACTTTCAATTTTTTTGGCAGAATCTGGCAGCTCAAATGTAGCGGAACGGGCAAACACTTTCACCCCGGCTATTTTTGAAAAACGGTTGATAAGGTTTTCCGGAATACCATCTGATAAGTATGAAATAGCAGAGTCTTTCAATGTATTTACAAAGGGGAGAATAGCCAATGATTTTATAGCCGCTTTTTCAGCAGGTAAAATTGATTTCCTGAAAACAAGAAATGCAGCGAGGAGCAACACTACAATGGATGCAGCAACCAGCATTCCTTTGTTACTTTTTTTAGCTGGTGTTTTTAATTTTCCTTTTATCTCTTCTTTTCGGGGAACTACAAAACCGGGATTGGATAAAGCAAAAACTTCCATTGGTTCTTCTACATTTTTGAATTCGAAATTGCCAAGGGAAACAGTTTGAAATTCTGCTTTGTTACGCAACTCATCTTTTACTTTTTTTGAAAAAAGAACAGAACCGGGAACACCAAGTGATTGTATGCGGGAAGCTACATTTACCGCATCACCAAAAATATCTCCATCTTCTAAAATAATTTCTCCCTGGTGAATACCGATGCCTAACTGAAAATCTTTTGCGGCATTACATTCCTGCTGAATTTTAAACGCAGCATTCAGTGCATCTGAAACCGTATTAAAGCTGGCCAATACACCATCGCCCAGTTCTTTAATCCACCGGCCATTGTATTCTTCAATGATAGGTTTTTGTAGCGCCCTGTTTTTTCTTAAAATATCGTAGGCTTTTCGTTCATCATTTCCCATTAAGGCGGTATAGCCCGAAATATCGGTGAACATAATAGCGGCTAACTGACGGGTTTGAGGCATGAGGCTTTGTACTGGTTAATGGAAATGTAAGAAATAACTAAGTTAGTCTTTTTACGGGCTTATTTCTTTTCTAATTCTTCAATTGTCTTCTTCGCTGCTGCCAGCCGTATCGCCTTATTTTTCTCCACCAGTTTATGTGTTGCCCATTTTTCTAACTTATGATGCAATGGAACCAGCAACGCAGCAATACAAACCAACGCCAACAGCATCAGGATAGGGTTGTGATGAGTGATTCTTTCCAGGAATGGATGAAGTAGTAAATTTAAAAATTCAAACACTACCAGTAAAGCTACTACTCCCAAAAACTGGATGACTTTGGTATTGGTAATATGACGACGGCTGAGTGCTAAAAATAGAATAACGAATGAGATGATACCTAAAGCCAGTAATGCATATTGAATATTTTGTTTACGTTGTTGTGCTTCTTTTATTTTTTCTACAGCTAATTCCTGTTGACGCAGGTCTTCATCAAAAGTCATTAATAGAATCTGCTGGTTGACTTTGCTGCTGTTTAATGAATCAGCAGCCATTTTAAAAATCTTTGCATATTTCAAAGTGCTGTCGCAATTTGTTTTTTCATAAATATCAGTAAGCAGTTGTGCCGGTTTACTGCTCAGGTAGAAGAATGGAGTATTGTTGACCACTTCAATTGCTTTTTTTGCATAGAATACACTGGAATCGGTTTGATTAAATCGCTGGTAATGCTCTGCTAAACCTGTGTATCCCATAGTGAGATACCTGATATTAGGTGTGCCTACATTTTGATTGATTGCCATATTAAAATAGCTGATGGCAAGTGGAGCATTGCCCAGTTTGCTATGTACACCACCCAGGTTTGTAAATAGGAAAGTGTTATTGGAAATGGTCTTTAACCTTACAAAAATTTCATAAGCCCTTTGTGAATACATCAACGATGAATCTAAATTATTGGTAGCCAGATAAACAGCCCCCAGGTTAGAAGGAGCCCATCCTTTTATTTTTTCATTTTTCCCTTTATCCGCATGTGCTGTTGCTGACAGGTACAAGCTAATAGCTTTATCATATTCCTCCCTGTCTTTATAAATATGTGCCGTTTGATTTTCTGCAAAAGCCAAAATAGATAAGTTGCCGCTTTTTTCTGCTACAGCAATGCCTTTATGGTGATAATCAAGGGCTTTAATATTATTTCCCAGCAAGCGGTACCCCTGGCCTAAAAAAGAATACGCAACTGACAGTTCAATATTATTATTCCCCCCTTTTGCCTGGTTCAAAAGTTTTAATCCTGTTTCAATACCCCATTCAGGGTCGTTATTAATTTCTGTTGATACCAGACTTACTAATAAATCAATTTTTTTGTCATCATCTTTTTCCAAAGAAACTTTTTGCAATATGGAATCTACATTTGGTTTTTGTGCAAAACCAGTTAGCATACTTACAATAAAACAAAAGAGGATTAGTATACTTTTCATCATTTAATTTTAAAAATATCTACTCAATTGATTTTACAATCAGGTTCAGCACTTCTGCTATTTTAGTATCATCCATCCACCGGGCTACCACTACTAAATCATGTTCATTGTCAACGATAATATAATTACCGCCATATCCCAACGCATAATACACTTTTGGCGAAAGGGCTTCCCATTGCTTTTCCATATTGAGCCACCACAGGTAACTGTAATTTTTATTAGTAGCAGAGGGTTGCTGAACAGCGTTGACCCACTTCTCAGAAAGCAATTGTTGATTTTTCCATTTCCCGTTTCTTAAAAATAGTAAACCAAACCTAGCATGGTCCAGTGTATTAATAAAGATGCCACCTCCGTGGTGACCACCTCCACTGACCGATTGCATCATCAACCCATCCATATTCACATACGAATTATCGTAACCAAACCATCTCCAGGTAGGAGATGCTCCAATCGGGTCCATAATCTTTTCTTTCAGTACTACGGGTAATGGTTTGCGCCATACCTGCAGGAGTGAGTAAGCCAACAAGTTCACCCGTACATCGTTGTATTCATAATTCGTTCCGGGTTCAAAAAATTTGCGATTTTTCCAATCGTCAATACTGCCTTCTCTTGGCGGCCGATCGGCCCAATCATGTAATCCAAAAAGACTACCCGACCAATCGGAAGACTGCATTAATAAATGATCCCAGCTAACTTTTGCATTATGTGCTCCATCAAACGTATCATCCCAAACATATTGCGACACTTTATCCGTTACATTTTTTATTAGTCCCTGGTCAATAGCTAAACCCGCAATAGTGGACAGGTAACTTTTTGTTACACTAAATGTCATATCTACCCGAGTTACATCACCCCATTGTGCCACGATATATCCATTTTTTATGACCAGCCCGGCAGGGCCTCCTCGTTCTTTCATAGGACCGATGATCTTATAATCCGGCTCTCTTGAATAGGATTTTAGGTTGGCGATCCGTAAATCCCGTTCAACTTTATTCTCACTTTTCAATGCAGTTGCTACAGCACTGTCGAGTAAAGCTTTATTCATTTTCAGTTCTTCCGGTTTTTTTACCAGCCATACAGCATCGGGAAAATAGGGTTGCTGAGCCTGCACACAGGTTGTAAACAGACTTAGAATCAGAAAAAAGTAGTTAAAAATTTTCTTCATAATTTTTTATGGTTTGGGTAGCATGATAAATTTCATAAATTCTGCCCACCAATCGAATGTTGGCAAAACGTAATAAAGGAATTGACCGATGGTATAAATAAGCAAACAGGTCCGCAGCGTATTTGTTTCCCTTTTATTTTTATAGTCAAGATATAGTAATAAGGCCAGTACTATATCAATGATCAAAAAAGAAATGATATAGGAAGAAAGTCCTGCAACAGTGTATATATGAAAATAGATACCTACTATTCTGTCAACCGTTGGACCGGTAAGCGTAAGGGCTGTTGCCAGCATGTAGCGGGCATGTTTGGGTGATTGGCGCCTGTTCCTGATGGCTAAACAGTAGAACACCATAAACCAGGTAAGATAGAACAGGCCAATAGGTGTTGCCGCAACCTGTTTTAAGATTTCATCCGGACTTAAAAGTTTTTGTCCGGTTAGTACTGCCTGGTTCAAGCCGTCCAGATTTCTGTAATATTCATTCCGGATCAATAAAAAGCCGGATATTATAAGAAAGGGGACTACTACATAACTTGCCTTGCCCAAGATCCGGTGCCAGGAAAGTTTTTTGTATTTTATGAGGAATGGCTGGGCAATAAGCATTATCAGCCACAAAGCCATCAATACAAAGTGGATATGGATGATACCCGGTGTTGGTTCAGAGAGTCTCGTAAAGTAGGTAGTGTAGAAGCCTGCAATAACTAATACAATGAACAGGAGAAACCAGTAACCGAGATTATGGTAATAGAATTTTTTGGGTTGCATAGAAAATCATTTCCAGTTAAAAAAATTATTTCACCCGGTTATACTTCTTCAAAACATCTATTACCAATTTATGCGGCAGACCATACGCTTTGTTACCATTTATCCCTTCCATGGTTTCAGCTGCCACCATTGCATTGATGATCGCTTCTTCTACCGCCTGTACTGTTCCATTAAACAATGGATTAATCATGTCATTGGGTAGTTCATCCACTTTTGTAAAATCTTCTCTTTGAAATGCAGTTGGGTTGGCTGTAGAGAAAGCTATAAAAATATCACCGGACCCATTTTCTCCCCGCCCGCCAACTTTGCCAACACCCAGGGCAATTCTTGCAGCAATTCTTTTTAGCTGATGTGGTAATAAAGGAGCATCTGTTGCCAGTACCACAATAATAGAGCCATCACCAGGCTGATAGGAGGGAGGGGCTTTGAATTCATTGTTCAAAGTGTCTATCAGTTCTTTTCCAACCGGCACACCGGCAATAGTGAGGTTTCTTTTTCTGCCGAAATTGGATTGTACAAATACACCCAATGTATAGGTGGAGTCTTTGATTTTTACTATCCTTGATGAAGTTCCTGATCCTCCTTTAAATCCCAAACACATCATACCTGTGCCGCCACCCACATTGCCTTCTTTTATAAAACCAGATTTTGCACTGTCGAGTGCTTCAAAAGCATTGTTTTCTTTTACATGAAAGCCATAGATATCATTTAAAAAACCATCATAGGTTTCTGCCACTACGGGATAAGTATACCAGAACTCTTCTTTGTACCATCCTGTTTTTACATACCATTTCAGTACCGCATCTCTTACCACACCTACACTATTGGTATTGGTTATCATGATGGGGCCTTCTAAAAAGCCAGACTCTGTTATCCAGGTGGTGCCCGTCATTTCACCATTGCCATTTAATGAATACCAGTTTCCATATACCGGATTATTATTTCTTCCTCTTGGTAAAATAGCAGTGACACCGGTACGAACCGGACCTTTACCCCGTATGTTTTTTCCACTGCCGGAAATAATGGTGCTGTAACCAACTTCCACACCTTTTACATCGGTGATGGCATTGAATTTTCCCGGCGTGCCGTCAAACGGAATTCCGATGTCTCTGGCACGGGGTTTTTGTGCAATACTAACTGTCTGAATAATGAAAAGCAGGAATATGGTTAAGTTGAATTTCATATAAAATTTTTTTTGAATTACTTGTTTGCACCCATGCCTCCAATGATCAACCATCCTTTTGCCGTTTTCTTCCAGGTGTGTATTATTTTAAAACTTCCTTTTTTAACTATTTCGTTTTTATCATTGGTAAAGTGGTGCGATACATCATAGAATACAATTGCAATATCGCCAAATACATTTTCTACTTTACGGGTAAGTGTGTAATTAAAAGCACCAGGTTGCCGGTACATTTCCGTCATCCAGTTGGTGATATGGGCTTTATCCCCAACGGTATTATTACTGGGATATCCGAGAAAGTTGTCGTCCCATAATGTGGCATATGATTGATAGTCTTTTTCTTTTACATACTTCCAGTAATTTTCTTCCAGCTGCCAAATTTCATTTTTGATTTGTTCTACAGAAACCCGGTTGTCATTAACACTATTTACCTCTATCCAATATCCATCGGGATCCTGGAAGTACAACTGCTTTACCCCATCGGCCCTGTTGGTAAATGTATTTGGTTTTCCCTGCCAGTCGGAAAAAGGAATTTTCAAATCAGCTAATCTTTTTAATACAGCATCAAAATAATCGGTGGTAAGCGCCAGGTGCACTGCTTTATTAATGGTTACCGGTTCTTTTAGAATAGAGATCAGGTGCAGTTCCCGGCCATCGGCCAATGTTACCCAGCGGATACCTTCCATTTTGGTACGGTTGGTTATTTCCGGCAGCAATAGTACTGTTTTGTAAAATGATGCGGAGCGATCCACGTCTTTTACCGAAAGGGCAATATGGTTGATGGAAAGATTCAAGCCCGAATTATCCTGTGCCTGCAATAATCCTGCAAATAAAATGGCGAGAAGGAAGATTGAAGTTTTTTTCATGTTGTTTATTTTGTGGCTTTTTAGTATTTATTTTATAAGTGTCGAATGCAATACTTTAATTTTCCATCTTTTTTTTTGGTTAACTAAAACAACAGTTTCTATCCATTTCACCGTTGTTTGTTTTCCATCCCTGTTTATATCTGCCTGGTTATGATAAGTGGTCCAGGCTGCTTTCTTACTTATAGTAGTGTTTATAAAATCAATGGTATTGATCCGTTTAAAATCTGAGGCTGTATTTAACCTGATTGCCTTGTTGATCAGTGTATCCAGGTTCCATACCTGGCCATACTCATATAATGTTATATCATCAGCGCAGAAAAATTTTAAACTTACTGAATCCCGGTTGGATAAAGCGTCAAATAGTTTGATGACTGCCTGCTGTACAGCCTGCTGGTTCTTGGTTGTTGATTGCTGCGCCTGTAATAATGCTATGCATAAAATTGCAGGTAGAAGGATAAATACTTTTTTACTCATGCAGTTTCTTTTTATCTTTTATCAACCAATATATGTTGAACAACATCAATGGAACCAGCCACACAAATATATCTGAAGCCAGAAATGCTGTGGAGTCATTTGGAAATACAAAATTGAATCCATCCATTGCAAAAGCATCAACTACTCTTATAGTAACAAAATAGGCAGCAGAGATAAAACTGCTTATCATCATTCGTTGATGCAATACTATTTTTCGTTGCTTAATAAAATAATATGCAAGAACGACAAAGAGCAGCCATAAACTGGTTACTATTAATTGTGAAGGCCTGCAGGCTATGCACCAGGTTCTGGGTATCATCACATACAACGTAGTAATACAGAGCAAGGATGACAGAATATAGAGCTTACCCGTTTTACGATTAAAGGAGATGTATTTGTTACGTATGGCAGGCGTGAATTGTAATATGCCGGCGCAGTAAACGATGACACCGGCAAAAATATGTAGTGCAAAAATGCTGTTGTCAAACGCAGTGTTGCTTCCCCAATGTTTCAACGTGTCATCGGTGAGATATTTGTACTTCGGAATCAGTTTGTATAAAAAGAAGCCAAAGAAGGCGAACCAAAAAACAGCAATGGATATTTTCTTTAGCATGAATTGTTATTTTTTGAATTTACCATACACCGCCTGCCCCGGAAAAATATTTCCTACTGTTTTCCCATTCTTTAAAATAAAATTACCATTCACTAGTACATATTCAATCCCAGCTGAAAACTCCAGGCCTTTTTCAAATGTTGCTTTATCAATAACGGTGTTGGGATTAAAAACGGTAATGTCTGCATCGGCGCCTACTTGTAACCTTCCTTTGAATCGCATCATGGGGGCAATATTTTCCAAACGTTTTGCAGGCAGCAAGGTCATTTTTTCAAGAGCAGTTATTAAGTCAATCACTTTTTCTTCCCGTACATATTTTCCCAGCACTCTTGAGAAAGTGCCAGCCGTTCTTGGGTGTGCCAGTTTTGCATACGTCATTCCATCGGAACCAATCATAACACCGGGAGCAGCAATACCCGTTTTGATCCATTCGGGTTTCATTACATGAAGAATCACTACGCCGCCGGTTTTACGATAGGCACCAAATGTTTCTTTTGTAAGCCGTTCTCCTGTTGCCACCCATTGTAAATCACCGTAGCTTATTCCAAGTCTTTGCTGCCAGCCTTCATCAAACATGGCACTTTGCAGTGACGTAGAACCAGCAGTGTAAGGGTACAACTCAGTGCTGATGTCAAAACCTTTTTTGTTTGCAGCATTTACCATCTCAAGCGACAGTCCAATATTTCCCAGCGACATGCTATTGATGTGAACAATGTGCAGCGGTGCTCCTGTAAGTACCGCAACAGATATTGCTTCTTGTATAGAGATAATATCTGGTTGCCTTACATGCGAAAATACAAGGGCTTGCAACTCTCCAGCCAGTTTATACAACTGGAACATTTCATTCGGATTTGTTTTGGGCAGATAACCAATGGGTGCACCAATGCCAATACCACCTTCAGTCAATGATGCTTTGATATTTGCCAATGTTTGATTCAATGCATCTGGAGTAATAGTTTCAGTAGCGGCCCGTAAAATAGTGTTGGTCATTGCACCTATGTTTGCTTCTCCTTTTAATGTGATTTGCAGTAAACTATCTACAGCGTTCTGGTACTTACCTAATGCTTTGAACCTTTCAAATGGCCAGTTTACACTGGCGCCATAATTAATGAGTGCTTTTCCTTTTCTGGATTCGTACCAATTACCCAAATGCTCAATACCCCATTCCAGCTCTAATGCTGTTGTTACACCATCATGTAACTGGTATTCCTGTTCCACATTGCTGCGGCCGTGTACATGTAAGTCAATAAAGCCGGGGGCAACAACCAAACCACTTACATTGATGTTTTGTTTTCCCTTCAATGGTTCAGTTGAAATTTGTGCAATGCGGTTGTTGAGGATACCAACATTTCGTATGGCATCTAATTTTGTTTCCGGGTCAATGACACGACCACCGGATAATACAATGTCATATTCAATAGTTGATTGTGCTGTTGCGTTTAAGCAAATGCAAAGTATTGCTGCAAACAGGCTAGCAATTGCCCCGAAAAGTTTATTGATCATATTTTCTTTTTTGTCACCGGTTTTTTTAACCCGGTGAGGTGGTGAACACTATTTTATTTCAAACAGTACCATTAGTCCAATTAAGATATAATTGGGATTAATAGCCAGCAGTTTGTTAATGAGTTCCATTGCAGTGGGTTTTGGTTATAGTTAGTTCGGGTTTTAAGTTTTTTATAAATAGCTGAGCCACCATTTTTCTTTATGAATGGTTTTATACTTGTCATATCGTTTACATAAGGGATACAACGCAATAACCACCGCCAGCCAAACCCCATATACCACCCATAGGTTATATCCCTCGCCGGGTGCTACGAATAAAAAGGGGAATTTTTCTCCTACTGTTTTAGCATCTTCCACTGTATGGCCACGGGCAAAAAAACATATGGCCGCCAGTAAGTGGATGAGATAGATATGAATGATATAATAGAAGAAAGCAGTTCTGCCAAACACAACCATTGCATTGGTAAAGCTGTTTTTAATTTTCTCTATATAGGCTAAGAGCAATAAAGCCAGACCGATAGTGATGCAGAGGTATAATAAAGAAGGTGGATACTTATCTACATTTATAAAAGAAAGAAATGTATAGAAACCAGTTGCCTGTGTGCTCCAGTCCACCGGGTCGCCATATACATTGGAGAAGCGAAGGGCAATAAAAAATATAATCAACCCCAATCCGATGCGGGTCAGTATCTTTTTGCGTTGTTCCGGCGAAAATGCCGGGGTGAACAAGGCTCCGGTACAATAGCCCAGCATCATCACACCCGTCCATGCGGGAAAAGGATACACCAAAAAAGCAAAGCGATTGTGTGAAAATTCATAAGGACTAAATACGCCATGATGAAACAGATCCCATGCAAAGCTGGCTTTAAAACCCGGAGCCGCTTCCGGAATGTCTAATAAATTATGACCGGCGACAATAATAACTCCGAGTATCAATATGATCTTATAAGGAAGCCTGATCAGCACCATCAATCCGAGCATTACCATACTGATACCAATGGCCCAGATAACCTGGAAAGCAATGAAATTGTAGAAAGGATTGAATGTCCACGCAAAAGTGATAATGGTCCACTCAACAATGATCAACCACAAACCCCGCTTTAGTAAAAAGATGCCGAGTTCTTTTTTTGTTTTGCGCAAACTCTGCAAGTAAATAGAAGTGCCCGACAAAAAAACAAAGATGGGGGCACAGAAATGAGTGATCCACCGGGTGAAATATAATGCAGGTGTGGTTGTGGCAAGGTTCAACGGATCATCGAGGTTGGCACCAATATGAAAATAATCCCTGGTATGATCCAGTGCCATTATCACCATGGCAATTCCACGGATGATATCAATGGATTCGATCCTTTTTGTTGCTGTGAGTGTTGGTTGCATGAAGGTATTTTTTATTACAGGTGATATGTATTCATTAAAAAATCCTTTAAACTTTTGGCACTGGTTTTCATTGTTTCAAGTGACACTATTTTTGACCTTCTGGAACCGTTCATTTGCAACGTATGAAACCCCAGCTCTTTCAACAGGTCTCCATTGTAGTTCCTAAGGGAGGGATTAGTAGTACTTCTCATAATTTCGCCATTATTCCCTTCCTGTTTTCTTAAAACACCCGGGTCAAATATTTTTGCAGCCACCTGTTTGTAATTATTAAACTCCTGGTTGTAATTGTTCTGCAGCAATTGTACAAGGGAAAACTGGTTATAATATTCCATTATTTTATTGGAGGCTTCAGTAAACCTGATGAGCCGGAAACCGCCCGAATTTCTCAACTGGTCAAAGGTTCTGCTATTGTTTGCAAAAGGAATATACCTGGGACCTACCCTGGCTACAAAATAAAGTTGGTCGCCATTTTGTTTTGCAAGATCAGGGCTATTCAACAGATCAATGAGGGTATCCAGGCTTGCCAATCCCCTGAGTTCTGATTTAAGCATGGCATCCAGGATTTTTTCATCATCCTCCAGATCGTCAACAAGGGAATTAATAAACTGCCGCTCCCTGTCCCTTTCAATTTTATGTTCCAACTGATACTCTGCTAAAAATCCGCAGAACACAGCGAGGAACAACATTAAAAATTCCCAGAAGTAATGGGTCCATTTCTTGCCCTGGTGCAGGCCGGGGTCTGGCATATGTGAGTGGTGGTGTACTTCCATCAGTTAATCTTTTATGTGATAGTTGGTTTTGATTAATTGCAAAAGCGAATCGGATGAAACCTTCTGACGGGCTACAATGTTCGTTAAGTTGCTGAGTGTTGTTTGGTAGTACAATATGTCATCATGGTACTTTGAAAAAATTGCCTGATCATTTTTGTCAAGATAATTTCCTTCAGGAATCAATTTTTCAAAATCATTGTATGGAAGAAACACAGTTTTAAAATCAGTTTCAATGGCTTTAAAAGCTTTTCGGGCAAGGCTCATATTGAAAAGCTCTTTGTTGGTTGTTTCGAACGTATGGAAATAATGTAGCAACAGATCGTAATTGTATTTGCAGGCATCCAGCCCCTGGTCATATTGCAGAATACCACTTGCTACTTTCGATTTTTTTATTAAGCGGAATCCGCCATTGTATTTTAATTGGGAAAGAGTGAGTTCTGAAAACTGTATGGGCATGTACCAATACGTGTACATCAGCGAATAGGTAAATAGTTTACGCTGATAGTTTTTGTCTACCTGTGGATTGGATAGCATAATCAGCAATGAATCAAGCCCGCTGATTAAAACACGGTTGCCGGCTACCATAGTGTTTATATTGGCAGTATCTTTTTTCAGGTCTTCCACCATCAGTTGCATATATTCTTTTTCCCGGTGCCGCTCGATGGTTTGTTCTAATTTGTATTCAGCCAAAAAACCGCAAAACACAGCGAGGAAAAGCATTAGAAACTCCCAGAAATAATGGGTCCATTTCTTGCCCCGGTGAAGACCGGGGCCTGGCATGTGTGAATGATGATGTACTTCCATAAATTATTTATTTCAGGTGATATTCTTTTTTCAACTGAATAATCAGTTGGGTAGCATTTTCTTTCAGGTTCCGGGCTTGTTGTCGCAAGGTCTTGTTATAAATTGACAGCATATGCAGCCTGTAGTTCAGGCGAAACACAGCATCCTCTGTTTTCCGGAAAGGCGGATCGTAATCCAACATGGATACATTATTGTTCTCGTCTCTCATCGTATTCAGTATACGGCCATCAAATACAGTTTCTGCAACGTTGCGGTATGTATCCATTATTTCCTCTTCGTCCTGGCCACCCCATACATAACCCCGGTTCACCACATCATAGGCAATGATACTGTCGCTTACGGAGGCTTTTCGGATGAGCCGCAGGTTGCCACCATTTTTTAGTTGCTGCATGGTGCCATCAGCCGGGGTAAAACGAAAGGCCACACCACGGGTAGCATAGGAATTAAAATAATAAATAGTGCGGCCGTATGCTTCCGCATCTGGTTTGTTGAGCAGTACCATAAAGGAGTCAAGCATGACTGCCCGTTCATTACGGAGACCTACAATTGTACCCAGCCGGGTTGTATCAGCCGAAAGATCGCTGATGAGTGAACGGATAAATTTTTTCTCCCGTTGATGTTCTATCATATGTTCCCGTTGGTTTTCTGCCAGGAACCCGCAGAACACTGCGAGAAATAACATTAAAAATTCCCAGAAATAATGCGTCCATTTCTTTCTTGCGGTATGTGAATGTGCATGTACTTCCATAAAAGCTATTTAATATTATATTCCTTCTTTAAAAAAAGCATAATTCCATCCGCCCTTTCTTTCAGTCGGTTCAGGCGAACAGCATTTAGCCTGTCACTGCCTTTAAGCTGGTGAACAGCATAAATAAAATCGAGAATGAATTCTTTGGTTGTTGTTCGTAGTGCCGGGTTTCCTGCAGGAGGAGATATTATTTCCCCGTCAACCATTGTTTCAAGGATATTCGGATCCAAAAGCTTGCCTGTCAGATTCCTGATGTCAGCAATTTCACCCTCTTGCCTGGATTGTGTCAGCAATATTCTTTCGGTGGCCTGGTTGTATGCCATGATGCTGTCGGATACCTGTTGATTTTTAATAAGCCGGAGACCGCCTGAGTTTATTAATTGCTTTATCGTTCCGTCAGCAGGCATGAAAATCGGACTCCTGGTTAACTGGCGGCCCAAAAAATAAATTCTCGTCCCGTATTGATCGGGATCGGATGAGTTCAGATAACGGATGAGTGAATCGTAATCTTTTATTTTTTGACCTTTGTGGTTCAGATAGCGGGCAATAAATAATGTATCAGATTTAAGGTCTTCAACAAATGACCGGATATATTTCTTTTCCCGGTCTCTTTCAATTTTATGCTCTAACTGGTACTCTGCTAAAAATCCGCAGAACACAGCAAGGAACAACATTAAAAACTCCCAGAAATAATGGGTCCATTTCTTTCTTGCGGTATGTGAGTGGTGGTGTACTTCCATAGATAACTTATTTCAGCCTGTATTTATTTTTTAAAATGGCAAGCAGTTCTTCTCCCTTTTTTAATGTTTCAGCTTTACGGTCCCACAAATTCTTATTATTGTTCGATCTGATTTGGCAGATATTGGCATATTGAATAAAATCCTTTTTATCATCACTCAGGAAGGGCATTGTTTTTTGTTTGAACGAATCGATCTTCTCTGCGGATAGATCCAGGTTCATTACCTCATCAAGAAAATAAGCGTTGAATACTTTATCCCGGGCACTCAGGAGAAGCGCATACACCGGGTCCTGGAAAGTTAATTGGGTCTGCAGACGCCGGCATGCCTGGTCATACCGGGCAATGGCATCAGCAACACTTCGGTTCTTAAAATAGCGGAGACCGCCGGAATTTTTTAATTGATGTAATGTGGCATCCTGGAAAGCTATCTGCATGTAGCGGGTGCCGAACCGGCCATAGTAATACCAGGTTCCGGCAGGCAGTGATTGCAGCGGCTGGTGCTGAACCATATTGCGGAAAGTGTCAATTTTGCGGGTGACAAAATCGTTGATCCGCATGGATTCCTTTAAATTGGCCGTATCGATCTTCAGGTCTTCATACAATGAACTGGCATATTGTTTTTCCCTGTCTTTCTCTATTTTATGTTCCAATTGATATTCTGCCAAAAATCCGCAAAACACAGCGAGGAACAACATTAAAAATTCCCAGAAGTAATGGGTCCATTTCTTGCGGGCGGTATGAGCATGGTGGTGTACTTCCATAATTTATTAGTTCAACTTGTATTCTTTTTTTAAAAATGAGATCATATTTTTTGCCTTATCATTCAATAATTCAAGCCGGCCGATTATCATGAAATTGGAGCCTTTAAGCTGATGAACATAATAAGCAAGGTCAAAGTGAAGGTTCTTGTCGTATGATCTCAAGGCCGGTTTATCAGTCGGCCTTTTGATACCATCAGCGGTTACCATCTTGTCAAAAACAAACGGATTAAATATGCGGGATAATAAGGGGTCTGCTGCCCTTCTTTCAATCCGGTCATCTTCCTGGCTATAATATATATAGTCTACCAGCTTTTGATAGGATATCATACTGTCGGCTGCTTTTTCATTCCTTATCAATCGTAATGAACCGGAGTTTTTTAATTGTGTTATTGTTCTGTCATTGCTTTGAAACCGAAGTCCCCTTACAAAGGTTCTTCCAAAGAAATATAACTCATTTTCATGTCCTTTAATTTGCTGACTGTTTAAGAGAAGCATTAACGAGTCCATTAATTTCATCTTGTTTTGCCTGAAATGGATATTTTGCCTGATTGCTGCCGTATCCGTTTTTAAATCTTCAATAAAAGTTTGTATAAACTTTTTCTCCCTGTCTCTTTCAATCTTATGCTCCAACTGGTACTCTGCTAAAAATCCGCAGAACACAGCAAGGAACAACATTAAAAACTCCCAGAAATAATGTGTCCATTTTTTCCTTGCCGTGTGGGTGTGTGCATGTACTTCCATAATTATTTATTTAATCTTATATTCTTTAACTACTAATGCCAGAGTTTCATCAGCCAGTTTCCTTACAAACATATTATCTCTCATGTATTGCAGGTAAAGTGTTTTTACCTGGATTATATATTTTAATAAAATTCTTTTATCTGTATCTGCAAGCTTTATGATGGTAATAGCTGAAGGCAAGTCCATACGACCAGCCCTGCTGGTAATTGTATCTGCAGCCAGTTGCTTTTCAGTGTATGCCCTGGTTGCTTTTTCAATAATTAAAGGATCAAGGAGTTTCTCCAGGTGCTGGTTGATTTGTGTGGCCAGTTCTTGCTGAAGCGGCTCGTATTCTTTAAAGTTGCGTACCGTTATATCATATTTTATCAATGCATTGGAGACATTTTTTTTACGTATCAACCTCAGGTTGCCACCATTTTTTAGCTGTTGCATGGTTCTGTCCGATGGGAAGAATCGATGAATATCCCAATAGGGAAGTTCGTAAAGTTCATATACTTTTCTTCCATTCTTTAGATATTCATCACTGGCAATGAGATGAAACAATGTATCCAGTTCCCTGATGCGTGACTTTCTTAACTTGATTAACCTGTTGAAGCCCGCTGTATCGGATTTTAAGTCTTCCGCCATAGTTTGCATGAATTGTTTTTCCCGGTCTTTTTCAATCTTATGCTCCAGTTGATACTCTGCCAAAAAACCGCAGAACACAGCGAGAAACAACATTAAAAACTCCCAGAAATAATGGGTCCATTTTTTCCGGGCGGTATGTGCATGGTGGTGTACTTCCATAATGGATGTTATTTTAACTTGTATTTTGTGTGAATCAGTTCAATAAGTTGGGCTGCTTTTATTTTTCTATCGGCTGCTACATTATTATTCAACGACAATGCGCCATAAAAATACCCGGCACTGGTTAGTAGTTCGTTAATAGCAATCTTATCTTCACTGATTAATGCTTCACCCGTCAAAGGCACTTCCTTTTTTTCTTTAATTATTCTCAGCAAGGCCTCGCCATCAAAAAGTTTTGCCATAGCTTGTGCATAATTATTGGACCATATCATTCCTACATTGTTATATGTATCCAGCTCCGACAAAGAGCTATAATAAGAAGAAACTTTTCCAGCTACTTCTTTTTTACGTATCAATCGTAAATGGCCAGAGCTTTTCATTTCTTCATAAGTTCGCTTTACCATGGCTATTTGTTTCCATTTGGCAGTAAGAATCCTTGCAGAATAAGCCAATTTGCTGATATGTTTTCGCCGGTCGGGACTTTTAATTAAAACCATTATAGTGTCCACTAAATCCCGAACCACCGCATTCCTTGCAGCATAGTCAGAATAAATTGCTGTGTCGGCTTTCAAATCATCCAGCATGTTTTGCATGTAAATTTTCTCCCTATCTTTTTCAATCTTATGCTCCAGTTGATACTCTGCTAAAAACCCGCAGAACACAGCGAGGAACAACATTAAAAACTCCCAGAAATAATGGGTCCATTTCTTACGGGGAGTATGAGCATGATGATGTACTTCCATAGATAATTTAATTCAGGTGATATTGGTCTTTCAGTAACTCAATCAGGTTTGCTGCCTTCGTTTTCAGGGCTATTCCTCTTCGTGCATTTCCTAAACAGATCAATGATAAATATTGTACCTGGAAGGCAATATTATTAATGGCTAGGGGGTTGTCAGTTATTAATTGGGGATTAGTTACAGGCCGTATAAAGTTAAAATTTGAGTCTATTGTTTTATAAAAAATATCAGCATTAAAAACAGATCCTCCCATTTCACGAAATGAAGTTCTTATCCTGGTGTCAGTTTCATCCCACTCTTTTAAATCTTTACCTGATGCATCATAAGCCAGGATGGCGCTGATTACATTTTCATTCTTTATCAACCTGAGATTACCGGCATTTTTTAATTGCTGCATAGTGCCATCCGTACTTACAAACGAGGGAGCATTAAAAACATACCGCCCGAAAAAATAGGTTGAATTGCCGAATTCCTTGTGCTTGCCTGTACTCAACAACATCACTAATGAATCCATCATCATTCTTTTTTCCTTCCTCAACGTAACATAGTGCTGAAGGCTGGCCGTGTCTGCTTTCAAATCCTGAATTAAAGATTTTACATATTTTAATTCCCGCTGATGTTCTATTACATGTTCTAATTTATACTCTGCCAGGAATCCGCAGAACACAGCCAAAAATAACATAAGAAACTCCCAGAAATAATGGGTCCATTTCTTCCTTGCCGTATGTGAGTGGTGGTGTACTTCCATGCTGCTGGTTTATTTTTTTGTAATAAAAGAAAGTCTTCAAAGACGGGTAGTAACCAGCATAAGATAAGATTTTTTATTACGGGGAATATGCCAGATTTTCTACTTGAACGCCTGCTAACCTGCTTGTAACTGGCTGCCCCCGGAATCTTTATTTTCCAGCAATACCACCTGTTCTGCCTGCTTCTTGATATTCAAAAACTGTAAAAACAACCAGGCCAATGCAATCATAATGGCAAATGCAAACAACGAACCCTGCCAGTTGAAATTTGTATTAATTGGACCGATTAATGCAGCCAGTGCAATACGGCCAAGATTTGCAATAGTCATATATAGCGTAAACTGGCTTGCCGAAACCTTTTTCCAGCAGCATTGCATGGCAATTGCAAAAATGCCAATGCAGGCAAACGTATAAGCCACATTGTAAAGCAGCATAAAGCCATAAATAAATGTAAGGCTGGTCCAATACATTTTTAAACAAACCAATGCAGTCGTTAAAAGGATCATTACGAAAAAGTATATATTCATCATCCGCTTTTTCCCAAACTTGTCAATTAATATACCACCTATAAGCATGCCGGTGATGCCACCTATTATTTTTGCCGGGGCATACAGTTGGGAATAGTCGCCATTCGACCAGTGCAGTTCTTTTACAGTAAAAATGGGCAGCAATGTATCCAGGTAATTGTAGGCCCCCTGGCAAATAAATAATATTAATGCAAGCAGCAGCGAATTGCGTAAACTAAATACACTGTACAAGGATTTGAAAATAGAAACCCAGCTGGTAAGTTGTAGTTTTTTTGTTTCTGAAGATGCTGTACCGGGAGACCAGGGCATTATTTTTTCACCCTGCCGTTCTCTTAAAAGCAAAGGCGCTATCATAATAACAGCAATCATAACTGCCAGCATGAGGATGGCTGTCGTAAAATTGTATGTATTCAGCAGCCAGGTTCCCAATGCAAGGGTAGTAGAAATGGCAATAATTTTGGAGCCCCACATCAGTCCATTAGCCCTTGCCTGTTGATTGGCAGGAATAATATCAACCGCCATCCCATCGGTGGCCACATCCTGGAAAGCGCCAAAGAAGGAAACCATAAAACCGGCAAGCATAAATTGGTTCAGGTTATTTAAAGGATCGGGTACATAAGCCATATAAATACAACTGGCTATCAGTCCTATTTGCCCTAAAATTACCCAGGGTCTTTTGCGACCCATAGGCAGATAAGTATAGCGGTCCATTAGTGGCGCTACAATAAATTTAAAACTCCACGGAAGCCCGCAGGCTACTGCAAAACCGGCAATTTCTCCCGGTGTTTTCCCATTCACTGCCATCCAGGCGGGTATACCATAAAACAACATCCCTTCCGGAACGCCCTGTGCAAAATACAAAGCAATGAAATTGAAGTACCGGAGAAATGAATTTTCCGATAGTGATGGCAGGGTTTTGCTCTCTTTTATTGTAATAAAACTATTGAGTTGCAAGGTTTAACATTCTTAGGTTTTATTAAAATGGGAGAAGCGTTTTTCAGCACTCCTCCCTTTTGTATGATTATGGTTTAATGGGTAATGGCCTGCCTATTCATTCCTGAATAGTCCGCCCCGGTAAAACTTATTTTGAACTTAACTCCTTACGTAAGAAAAGCAGCTCACTCCAGCTTTCATTTATATATTCAGCAACATCTTTTAAGTATTGAGCATGGGAGCCTTCTCCGTTAACGGATTCATAGACCTCTTTAAATGGCTTGCGAAAACCTGCTGCTCTTTCTTTTAACCCTTGCTTGTACCTTGTTACTAAAGTATATTGAAATGGCCCGGAAGAACTGGAGGAATATACCGCAACTGTTACACCGGAAGCCTCCCATGTTTTTTTCAGCTTTTTGATGATTTTTACCACATTATCTCCCTGTGCAACTTTGGGATAAATATGAGCGATATTGATTTTGTCAGAGAAATCGCCTAAGGCAACCGTACTTAACGAATCCTGGTAAACGGAGTATCCGCCGGACTGCCTGTCGGTCAAATGAACCGCGATATTTTTATTCCAATCCATCATATGCTCTGCGCCCAGATCGCCTCTTGCATCTTCGCCCGCCCAACTGGTAGGGCCTTCGGTAATATGATAACCGCCAAAATCAGGGCCCGACTGAATGGCAAACACCCTCCAATGGGCATCTCCGGTATGGTATTTTTGAGCATGGGCGGCAAGGGCCTTTTCAAACTCCGCTGTTTTATCCATTTTGGGGAATACCCGGTGGGTGGAAATCACATTTTTGGTTTGACTAATTCCAAGAAACGGAATAAGCATAATGCCAAGAAAGAATGTGCTGAGCTTTGCAGTGAATTTGTGTTTCATTTCAGATTTGTTTTTGGTGAATGAGTGGTTTTGATTGTAATCCTGAACAAATCTCTTATCAAAATGAACTTTTTGTGAGTACAAATCCACCATTAAAGCCTGCTTTTTCAGCAATCAACAGGACAAACTGTGCAGCAACAGGATAAATTCATCATTTTCTTAAAAACAGCCTTGATTTATTTCAGCATTGCAAACTATAAAAGCCTGTTAATGCTATCTTTATGGCAGGGTGCCAAAACAACTTAGCCATATTAAACTGCTGCTTACCGTTGTCTTTATGGGGGTTGCAGCAGCGGCTTTTGGCCAAAAAGAAAAGGACTACGAAAGTATTTCCATCGCACAGGGCTTATCGCAGGGCATGGTGTTTGATATGCTGCAGGACACCGAAGGATTTATTTGGGTAGCTACCAAAAATGGATTGAACCGTTATGATGGCTATGGTTTTAAAGTTTTTACGAATGACCCCTATAATGCAAACAGCCTCAGCAGCAACACCCTTATTAAACTATTTGAAGATTCCAAAGGCAGGCTATGGGTAGGAACAGAAGATGCAGGCATAAATGTATACGATAAAAAAAGCGGTCGTTTTTTTCGCATTCAACACATGGTTGCCGATGTTACCAGCCTTTCCGGAAATACAATTAGGACTATAGCGGAATTGCCAGATGGCAGGATGTTGGTGGCTGTATATGGCGCCGGGTTCAATATTATTGATATGCCCAATGATTTTTTTGAGAAACCTTCCGCTCCGGGCATAACTAGATTGAGGCTTCCAAATAATACGGATGTGTATGCCATGGGTAAAGATAAGAATGGTCATATGTGGATTGCTGGTTTTGATGGATCCGTATACCGGTTTGATCCAGCAAAAAATACGTTCCTTGCATTAAATAATGGCCGCCTGCTGAACGATGGGTACTTAACCAATGGAGGGGAAGTACTTAGTAGTACCAATTATTTTTTATCGGATGGCACAGCCGTATATCCGCTGTTTGATACAACAAAGATACCTGCAGGTAATATTTTACTGCGGCCAAAGGTAGTTTTGTGGAGAAACCATTACCGCGAATTGTTTAAGTATGATGTAACCAAACGCATACCCGGCAAACCACTTCAATGGGATATGCAGTTTCCGGATAGTTTAAAAGTACTATTCCCTTTCATTATTGATCGTTCAGGAATTGTATGGTCTGGTTCTATGGGCTATGGTTTGCGTAAATACAATACGGCGGGCAGTAAATTCAATCAGTACTTGCTGCCCGGTTATAGTGTTCGATGGATTAAAGCAGGCAAAGCGAATACTATATATACAAGTGATTTTGGTTACAACTGGATAAAAATAAATGAACAGGGAATTGAAAAAAATCCTTTCCGTAAATACCCTCAACTATCCGCTGTTGATAATTTTTTAATTAGTAAAAATGGTAAATATTGGTTCAGGCCCGAGGCAGAGGGGCATAAAGCCTATTTTGAGTATAATCCTGTTTCGGATAGCTTAACAAAACTCCTGGAATATAACAATGAGGCCAGTGGCGATAAACAACCCATGCTGGAAGATAGAAAAGGGTATGTCTGGTTTTCTGTACGTGGCGGTCTTTTTAGAAGGATACAGTCTAATACCGGTAGCATAGATAGTTTTTCTATAACTGTAAACAATGCAAAACAGGGATCTTCCAATACTATTTGTACAGCTCTTTATGAAGACGGACAAGGCATTTACTGGATTGGGACGCAGGAAGGATTTGCAAAAGTTGTTTTTCAAAATGCAGCCAATAGCACCCCACAGGTAAAATGGTTTTACAACAACAGCGCAACCCGAAATTCACTTAACTATAATCATGTATCCTGTTTTATGGACGACCCTGCCGACCCTGATAAATATTTATGGATTGCCACCAAGGGAGGCGGCTTAAACAGGTTGGATAAAACAACAGGTGATTTTTCTCATCTGACTACAAAGGATGGCTTACCGGATGATGTGGTGTATGGCATACTTACTGATGAAGCGGGTAATATCTGGGGCAGCACCAATAAAGGTATTTTTTGCATGACGGTACCCGCCAATAACAAGTCAGTACCGGTTAGTTTTAGAAACTTTACAAAATCAGCCGGCTTGCAGGATGATGAATTTAACACCGGGGCTTTTGCAAAACTGCCCAATGGGAATCTTGCGTTTGGTGGTATCAACGGGCTAAATATTTTTAACCCGGCAACAGTTTTACAAAGCGGGTTCTCCCCCAATGTTTTTATCACTAATATTCTGGTAGGCAATAAAGCGGTGTTGCCCAATGATAAAACCGGTGTATTACAATCTGCAATTGAACAAACCAGGTCCATTGCATTAAATCACTTACAGGATATTTTAACCCTTGAATTTTCATCACTTGATTTTACCGCACCCGGTCAAAATAAATACCGCTATCAATTGGTTGGTATTGATGACGATTGGGTGGAAAGCGGCACCAGGCGAACGGCCACCTATCTGCACCTGCCATCAGGCACTTACGTTTTTAAGGTTCAGGGCAGCAACAGCCAGGGGGTATGGAGCAATAAAATAGCTGAACTAAAGATCAGGGTAAATCCTCCCTGGTGGCTTACCTGGTGGGCATTTATGGTTTATGCTTTATTGCTGGTATGGGGAGTCAGAAGTTATTTTAAATTCAGAATAAATAAAGCCAAACTGCAATCGCAATTAAGCTTTGAGCAACAGGAAGCCAAAAGAATAAAAGAGCTGGATGCGGTAAAGACTCAACTATACGCCAACATTACGCATGAATTCAGAACACCGCTTACCGTCATTTTGGGCATGGCTAACCAGGTTAAAAGCAATCCTGAAAAGCACCTGCACAATGGCGTAGATATGATTGTGCGTAATGGTGAAAATTTATTGAACCTGGTAAATGAAATGCTGGATTTGTCGAAACTGGAAGATGGTAAGATGACCTTAAACTTAATAAACGGAGATATCATTACTTTCCTGCGTTACATTGTAGAATCGTTTCAGTCATTGGCTGCCAGTAAGCAAAAGCAATTTCACTTTTTAGCTGATACAGACGAATTGATAGTAGCTTTCGATGCTGAAAAAATCAGGCAGATCATTACGAATTTATTTTCCAATGCGTTGAAATTTACGCCGGCATTGGGTAATGTATATGTCAGTATTTCCCAGGAGGCCGGTACCAGCAGCGACAATACAATTTTAGTATTAAAAGTAAAAGATACCGGTATTGGGATACCTGAAAACCAGATAGCTCACATATTTGACCGGTTTTATCAATTAGACAACAGTCATACCCGTAAGGCAGAAGGAACTGGCATCGGGCTTGCACTCACCCGGGAATTAGTAAAATTAATGAATGGTACCATCGCTGTAAAAAGCCCGCCCGTAGGAGCTACAAGAGGAACGGAGTTTATTATTACGATCCCCTTAGCAAAAGCCCATTCTGCAGATGAGGAAAGTTTTATGATACAACCCTGGAAAGAAAACAGTACGACCATAAAGACAGAAGAACAACCCGGCTCTTATTATATTGACCCTGTAAATACCATCAGTACCAATGCTTTGGTTTTGTTGGTGGAAGATAATGCTGATGTAGTAGCCTACACGGCAAGCTGCTTGCCTGATTACAGGTTAGCCGTAGGCAAAGATGGCAGGGAAGGTTTCGAAATTGCAGTAGATATAATACCCGATTTAATTATTACTGATGTAATGATGCCCTTTGTAGATGGTTTTGAAATGTGCCGAAAGCTGCGCCAGGATGTACGTACAAGCCATATACCGATCATAATGCTGACTGCAAAAGCAGACATGCAAAGTAAACTGGAAGGTATTGAAAAAGGGGCTGATGTATATTTAGAGAAGCCATTTCATAAAGAAGAGTTATTACTACGCATAAAAAAATTATTAGAGCTTAGAAAGAACCTGCAACAATATTACAGCAAGCAAATTGGCATAATAGATAATACCGGATCTTCATTAAAACAGGAAACGGAAACAACTATAGAAGAAAAATCCGAACATGAATTTGTGCAAAAAGTCAGAGAAATAGTGGAGGCTAATTTTAATAATTATGAATTTAGCGTAGAACAGTTATGTAAGTTGGTTTTTATGAGCCACTCACAATTACACCGTAAACTGGAGGCACTTACCGGCTGCTCACCTAATAAGTTTATCCGGATTGTTCGTTTAAATAAAGCAAAAGAATTATTAGTCAACCCATCGTTAAGTATTGCAGCCATTGCATTGGATTGTGGTTACAATGATCCCGGGTATTTTGCAAGAGTATTTAAACAAGAGGTGGGCACAACGCCACAGGAGTGGCGAAGCAGGAAATCAAATTGATAACAAGATCCAGTTACTTTTTTGCAATAATGGGTCCATATTTTTCTTGGGGTATGGGTGTAGGCATGTACTTCCATTTATTGATCGTTTTTAAAGTAGCGGTAAAGAAAAGCAGCCGCAAATCCTATGAGTGCATAAATAATAAGGCGGATGATCCGCCATTTGGCCGTACTATTCATATGCTATAGAATTGGTGGTTGAGATTATCTGCTGGTTATGATTCCGTTTTTTATAAGGCAGCTATTTCTTTTTGGCTTAGTTGTTTCAGCGCTGCTTCTTTTCCCTGCAGGGATAAACGTTTATTGGGCATCAGTTTTAAGGCAAGTTCAAATTGTTCCAGGGCTTCTTTGGGCCGGTTATTTTCCAGCAACCATTCTCCATACATTTCAAAAGAAGGTTTTACGATGGCCGGAGGTCCGTAGGAATAGCCGCTGCTGGTATGCAGTGCAGTTGCTTCTTTTAATAATTTTTCTGTAGCCACTGCATCTTTTTTCATCCATGCCTGCAGGGCTCTTAATTGCTTTTCCATTGCTTCAGCTTCCAGCAGGTCTGTTTTGGTAGCCAGCGACCGGTTGATATTACCACAAATGCGGATACCTTTATCTGCAGCTTTTGCCTCTTCAATAAGCCGCTCCCCGGCGAGCTGCTGTATCGCATCATCTAAGGCAGTCGCATTGTTTTTGTAATATTCATTCATACCTGCTACAAAATAATTCCTGGCACGGGATGTAATATTCAGATCTTTTTGCTCCACGGTAATATCCGTCACTCCACTTTTATAGTCATTGGTCTCTGCCAGGTAAGTAGTTTTCAATAAGATCATGTGTGCCCTTGCCCGGGGACTGGGCTTGGCATTGCTGTATTGACGCATACTATCCACCATCACCCTTGCTTTTTTTGCATTGCCCTGTTGCAGGTAACCATACTGCAGCCAGTGATAAGCATGATAACCCAGCGCATCATTATCTAATTTTTTCCGATGCATTCTAGCCTGCTCGGCCGCCCAGGAAACTTCGTTGCTGCTTACTACCTTGTCCCATAAACCTAATGCCAGGTAGGTATGGGTTGGCATATGCAGGGCATGACCGGCATCCGGCGCTACTACAGCATATTTATCAGCCGTAGCCAATGCCAATGCGGCAAAATCAGGATTATCATAGGCATGTATAATATAATGCAATGCCCCGGGATGTTTGGGGTTTCGCTGCAATACTTCATACCCGATTTTTGCAGCAGCCTCCAGTATACTTGTTTGCTGATCTGTAGTACCCCATCCGTTCAAAGCCAGGCTGTAAAAAGAAGCTACTTCGTTATCGCCCGGGTATTTTTTATATAATGTTTCCATATATACAGCATAATTGCTGTCTCTTTCTGCTTTGTTGCCATTACCATATAATATATTGATGCCGGCGATAAAATCTTTTTCTAATGCTGTTTTGGCTTTGGCGATTCTTGCTTCCGGTGTGGGGGCAAGTTGATTCAAGATCCTGTTGCCTTCGTCATAATCCTGTTCCTGCCAGAGCGGATGGTTCTTTGTCATCGCTTCGCCCCACCAGGCCATTACAAAATCCGGGTCTGTTTCTCTGGCTTGCTGAAAAGCTTCTGCTGCATCTGCATATTCAAAACTGTGCAGCAGCAACAATCCTTTTTTGAAAGCTGGTTGGGCTTCGGCTTTACCGGTTGCAGTAAAACTGATCTCACCCAGGTGATCGCCGGGTTTATCCTTTCCGGACGAACAACCTGCTATAAAAAATAAAGTAATAATAATACAGGCGGGGAAGAGTCTGGCGGGCGACATGGTAGTTGGTTTTGTGTTTTTAAATTTACTTAATTCTGTCGTATAGCAGTGTATATTGTTTTTCAGCAATACAAGGTCTGTTTGCCCGGTCCCGTTATCTTTTAAATACTAATGGTTTATCTGTGTCTTTGAGAACGCCGAAGAGCACAGCCAGGAATTACAAGATAAACTCCCGGAGACAATGGGTTCATTTCTTGCGGATAATATGTGACCCGATAAGCTACGGGTAATGGTGTATTTCTATACCAGTAGTTTTAAAGCTATTCCGTTTTCTTTAGTTCAGTTTTTAACCCGTTTATGATCAGCCATGCTTTGCTGACCTTGTTATTGGTATCTAACTCAAACTCAATTTGGCGGTCCGAACCATCCGTATAAAAAAACTTAGTGGTTGACTCAGGTTTAAGCTCAAGCGATTGACCTGTCGCAGTGATACGAAAAAGTTTTGCCCCTTTTTGCTCCAACCTGATTTTTGCTCTTCCCTCATAACTGCCGGTAAATTTTTTTAATGCGGATGAATCTACAATAATTTCTTTATGCTCGTAGGGCATAATAACCGGTTTGCCTGTAAATAGATCTTCCATCGTCTTGCTCAATGAAGGAGCATTGGAGTTGTTGTTAGATAAAATAATAATAGTGCGGTCTGCATTCACATTCCGGGAGAGATTGGTAACATAACCCGGCCAGCCGCCGGAGTGGGTGATATTTTCCCCCGCTTCTGTTTTTTCAACCATCACACCATAACCATAGTAGGTTTTATTTAGGGTATCTGCCAGTTCCTGCCCCTTCAGCATTTCCTTTTGTGTTGCTTCGCTTAATAATGTATTGTTTTTTAATGCCCGGTCCCATTTCAGCAGATCGCTGGTGGTGGAGTTTACTATGCCGTCACCCTGTATGCCATCGAGATAAATGACAAAGTTTGTGCTGGTATCAATGTCAGGTAAAATATACTTTTTCGTCTCAGGCTTAAAAATATAACCATACGCATAATTGGCAATCGTATCTTTTAGTGAGCGACGGGTATTATAAATTCTTGAATGCTGCATGCCCAGTGGCTTAAAAATATTTTCAGCAAGAAAAGCGGCAAAGGTTTGTCCAGACACCTTCTCGATGATAGAAGCAAGGATAGCATAGGCGGTATTACTGTATTCCCATTTCGTGCCGGGTACAAAGGAAGCAGGTGATTTTTCCTTTGCAAGTAATGCAATCATATCACTGTTGAATGCAATTTTTGTTTTGTCCCATTTTGTATTCATGGCCGATTCATAGTCCGGCAAACCGGAAGTATGCGTCAGCATATGCCGTATGGTAATATTGGAATAGGGCAGTTCGGGGAAAAAATGCCGCAGTGAATCGGTGAGTGTAAGCTTCCCTTTTTCCATCAGCAGTAATATGCCCATTGCGGTGAATTGCTTACTTACGGATGCCAGTTCAAATACTGAGGAATCATTCAGCATTCTTCCGGAATCAAAATCAGCATAGCCATATGATTGCTGAAAAATGATTTTGCCCTTTTCAGCAATTAAAACATTGCCGTTAAACCGGTAATATTTCATCTGGCCGGAAAAAAATTCGTCAGCCTTACCGGCAAATTCATTTTTAGTTTCCTTTTTGGAGGTACAGGCAGTCAGAAAAAAGAGTACTAATGGGAAAATTTTCTTGAATGCTGAAAATGAGTGGTTGTACATTTCCATAATGATAATTTATAATGATCTTACAAATGCCAGCAGGGCTTTTTTGTCTTCTTCATCAAGGTATAAACCGAATGTGTGCCCTTTTACAGCGAAAGGTTTGTCCACATTGGGGTTGAATCCCGAAGGGATAAAATCATCTTTTAACCGGGCCGGGTTAAACATTTCTTCAAGGCTGGTCACATACCCGCTGTGCATCAGGGCAGAACGGTTCCATACACCGATCAAAGAAGGCACTTTATAATATCCCGTGCCCCGGCGGCTATACATAGCGAGACTTGGATCGGTTTTTACACTCAGTTCTATGATATCATAATTGATTTTATCTTCTTTAGAAGGAGTAAAACCGGATGCCGGCGTAAGTTTATTACTGGAATAAAGCGGGGGAGTGTGGCAGTCCACACAGGTTTCCTGTTCAAAGATGGCTTTGCCCTTGGCAATTAATGCGGCTGGCGCTTTGTCGGGATTGGGAAACGACTTTAATGAATAAAGGTATTTTGCCAATGCAAATGCCTGGGCATCTGAAAAACGGGTGTACCTTTTTGCAATGATGCTATCAGGACTTGTGTCTGGTTTAAATCCCCCATAAGAATTGGTGAAATCCATTTCCTGGTTGAGTACTGCATAACGCATCACATCTCCGATATCCCTGTGCAGAATAAGACCGGTGCGGTCTAAGTATTTTCTTTCTTTTAAATTAAACAGGTCAGGAATAGCCGTTGGTGCACCAAAGGCACTGCTATGCCGGTGCATCACACCGGGAACGTTTGCCATCAATACATTTGTTGCACGTCTCCATTCAGGATTTTTGATGAATTCCTGGCTCTCATGTTTTATCCAGGGAGCGCCAAATAAACCGCTGAAGGATTGGCTTATCATGGCATTGGCTGCACTGTCCGGCATTTTTGTTTCTTCGGCCCGGCCTTTCAATCCTGCTCCGAATATATCATCAAAAGGATAGTTACCCTGACCACCTTTCAATACAGAACCATCCGGCATCACCCGGTTATGACAATTGCCGCAGGAAAATGAACCGGCTTCAATTTTACCTTTTTTACGGATCACCAAATTGAAAAAGGGAATCGTTCCATCTTTTGCTACCGGGACATGCATAGCATTTAAAAAAGATGCCATTCCTTCCAGCTCCTGCATATTCACTGCACTGTCTATAAACGGATCAAAATTTTGCGGCATATCATAAATGAGCTCGCCGGCTTTTACCAAATCTTCTTCAGTTTTAATGGTGGAGGCATCGAATACGATTTCGGGTTCCTGTTGCAACAGCCATTCATAATATCCCTTTGGTTCACGACCCGGCAGATACATGGGATACATTTTATAGGCAGTGCGTTCAGGAATCTTATAATACAGTTCTTCTGGTATTGGCTCCACATCTATAGACTTGTCTACCAGCGGAAGATGGGCTGATTTTAATTTTTTAAAGTCCCACAGCTTTGGGATTTCATTGTTGTTATAGATGTTCACTGAAAAACTCAGAAAGGCCATACTCAGCATCACCGCTGTAATTAGTAAGATTGTTTTCCTGTATTTCATAAACTATTAATTTTTGATTTTGGTGGTCTGTTACTGAGTACTGGTAATACCAGGTTAGCTTTTGCCGGAATCGGAATTTCGTTTCCGCATGGGCTGCCATTTTTTATAAGTAGCACTTCGCCATAACCATTCCACCGGGCCGTAATTAAAATACCTTAGCCAAATGGTACTGATAATTATTTGCCCGGTAAAAACTAGGATACCAAAAATGGTATAGCAGACTGGTCCCACTTTCCACATATAGCCCAGGCCGGCGCCCAGGAAAACAAAATTGCCGATAAATGATTGCATGATATAATTACTGAACGCCATTTTTCCGACAGGCGCAACTACAGTTAATATTTTTTTGCAGGCAATTTTTTGAAATAAGAGCATGAATATGCCGACATAAGCCAGTGCCAGCGGCGCTACTCCCAGGGCATAAGCAATGGTTTGATAAAGACCATTGGTCTTTAATTCAAAATACTCTCTCATATGATCCTGCATTTGCTTTGCCAATATATAATTGGCAGGTAAGCCAATCAGCAGGCCACCTATGATAATATACCAAACCAGCTTTCTGTATTGTAATAAGTTCTTATAGAAATCAGACCGGCCTATTACGTAGCCAATTAAAAACATGCCCAGTACTTTGGGTATGCGGCTGGTAAATAACAAATATTGGTACCGGAAGAAAAAACCTGTAAGATTGACTTTTAACTGGTCAAACCAGCTGCCATTATTCATAAGATTTAAGAACTCTTCTTCGCTTTTAATATTCAATAATGCCGCATCTGCTTTGAGGCCTGTTCTTACTAATAGTTCAGCAGGATAATTCAATACCGGCCATGTCATTTTTAACCAGTAGAACAGAATGGGAGAAAGTATCAGCAGGCCACCTGTAATCAGCAGTGTTTTGTTGGAGAATTTTCGCAAAGGCAGCAATATAAATGCCAGCAGTCCGTAAAAGAAAACAATATCACCTGTCCATATCAGCAGGTGAAAGGCGCCCAATAATAGCATAAAAAATAATCTTCGTTTTACAGTCGGCAGTGCATTTATTCCATAGGCTTCTGCCCGTTTAAATTGCAATGCGATACCCCATCCGAAGAGCAAACTGAAAATGGAATAAAACTTTCCTTCAATAAAGAGGTGATGAAGGAAATACATGGTTTTGTCAGCACCGGGTAATATAAATGGTCCGCTTAGCCCGGGTCCTTCGTTGTACCAGCTAAAAGAGTGCAGGTTGGCAATAAAGATTCCCAGGATAGCAAAGCCGCGAAGCACATCCATAAATATTTCCCGTTCATTGGCTTTTACAGGGGCTAATGCTTGCATAAGAAGTAGGTTGGTTTTGTGGTTTCAATAAAATTGTCCGGATAGGGTACAGAAGAGGTGTTTTAAATATAGTGATAGTATTTTAAACAGTCAATTTTTAACCGGCTGTACCTGTATAAAAATTGTTGTTGTAGATTTAATCATCAATACAGAACAAAATGTCGCTTGATATTGCCGAAATAAAAAAATATTTACCTGTATTCACCGAAGAGTTGATGTCCGAAATAGCCAACTATGGATTGATAAAAGAAATACCCGAAGGAGTAGAGATATTAAAAGAAGGGCAGTACATTAAAGCTATTCCAATAGTGCTGGAAGGGCTGGTAAAAGTCTTCACACGGATGGAAGAAAAAGAATTGCTTCTTTATTATATCGGGCCTGCACAAAGTTGTATCATGTCTTTTTCGGCCGGCATGTCCAATGCACCCAGCCGCATTTTTGCGTTTACGGAGGATGCCTCCATTGTATTGCTTTTGCCGGCAGATAAATTGGGGAAATGGGTGAAACAGTACCCTGCCATCAATGAACTTTTTTTTCAACAGTACAATCTCCGCTATACGGAAATGCTGGATACCATTAATTCATTATTGTTTGATAAGATGGACCAGCGGCTGTACAATTACCTGCTGGAAAAAAGTAAACTGAAAGGAGAAAAGATACTGACCGTCCGGCATAAACAGATCGCAGGCGAGTTAGGTACAGCAAGAGAAGTGATCACCCGGGTGATGAAAAGACTGGAACAGGAAGGAAAAGTGCGGCAATTGCCGGAGGGCATACAAATCATTCAGGCTGGTGACTGATGTCACCGCACCGCTTCAGAGAGGAACTGTAGATTTACATTCAAACCCGGAACAATGAATAATAAATGGTTCAGGCTTGCATTAGTTTGTCTCCTGTGCCTGGCCATTATAACCGGGATTGTATTATTGATCAAACTTTTTTAATCAAAAAAACTATTTTATTATGAAACAAAACATGGGAACAGCTGACCGCATTATCAGGGTGCTTATTGCAGCCGTATTTGCTTACCTCTATTTCAGTGGTACCGTAACAGGCACATTAGGTCTGGTACTGGTTATTGCAGGTGGGGTATTTGTACTGACCAGCCTGGTAAGTTTTTGCCCGCTGTATACACTTGTTGGAATTAACACCTGCCCACGTAAACAATCGTAAGCAACAGTTAATATAGAAACGATAGTTAAAAAAGTAAGGGTGGACTTTTAATATGGTCTCACCCTTTTTTAATCATTCTTCCTTGGAACCCTTTTCTCCCACAAACCAATGCTCTTTATTTTTAAATAGTACATTGAAGGTGGTAAGGGAACCATAGCAGCGGGTGATATATTGCTGGATATTTACTTTCTCTTCATCATTCAGCGTTTTGCTGCTGTTGATATTTTGCTCCAGCACTCTTAACCTGTCCCGCAGCATAACGATCTTGTGAAAAAAATCCTCAATAGGAATTTCTTTTGGCTTTAAGCTTTTATCTGCAGGCTGTAACAGCAGTATGCCTTTTATCCATTTATCACCGAGTGGTACAGTTTCTGTAAGGCCGCCCCATAGCCGGAGTATTTTTAATAAAGACATTTCCACTTCCGAGTGGGTTTCTATCTCTGCCGATACATTCTCGGGAATGATCTCTTCCAGCTTATCATCGCTCTTGTCTATTTCTTTTATACCATGATTGATAAATGAGATAAGGTAAGTGGCATATTTGATACCAACAATTACACCCGGTCCGAAATGGGTATGCTGCAGTCTTGTTCCGATTCCCAAAGTTGTTTGCTCCATAATTCATTCAAATTACAATGCAGGGGTGAATTAGCCAAGAACTTCTACGTAAACAGTGCCAATGTTCCCGGTTCTGTTTTTATTATTTGAATAAAAATGTATTTTAGGTATGTATTTCACCTTAAATCTATCCACATGAAAAGAATATCCTTCCTGGCAATACTTACCGGATTTGTAGTTCCTGTTTCAAGCCAGGTAAAACAATTGCCTGTCCAAAAAAAAGATGAAATAAAAGTTGTAACAACAGTCTCTCAGCCGGTGGGTGTAATAGCCATGCGGGGATTTGATTTTGAAAGAGGAAAAGATGCGTTGGCTGACTGGACAAAAGAAGGAACAGCTTTCAATAATCAACCTGTTTACGGGCATAATGTTATTATACGACGTGAAATGGATAATACATATAATCCTTTTCGGATCAATATTTCACTCGGCGGTGATTACTGGAAAGATCTTTCACTTCCTATCGGGCATAAAGGAAATTACTGGATCGGCAGTTATGAAAACCGGAGCGACTTAACGCAACCTTTTGGACGAACACAGGGTAATGTTCCTACGGGAGTACTTATTTCTCCTGAATTTACTATCACAAAGGATTATATCAGTTTCTTGATTGGAGGCGCAAATGACCTGGCCAATGCAAAAGTAGAGTTGGTGTATGAAGGGCAAGGGGCAACTGATACAGAAGAGAAAAAGGAAAAAGATCCTTTCCGTGTAATAGCTCCGGTGAATAAAACAATACCCGTAGTAAAACAATTCCGGGCTACCGGCAAGGGAAGCAGTGTAATGAGAAGGGTATGGTGGGATGTGAAGACATTAAAAGGAAAAAAAGCAAGGATAAAAATTACTGATAATACTTCTACAGGATATATCAATGCAGACGATTTTATTTTCCAGGATGCAGCACCGGTTGATACCGACATCGCCATCAACTCAAGCGTAAATGTGAAACAGGTGTTTCAGAAAGAGGGCAATTATTATGACTGGGATTTTCCTTTATGGGGCACTATTGACACACATACGCATCCGGCAGCGCATATCGGTTTTGGCAACAGGTTATTCCATGGAGAACCTGTTGGCAATATCAATAAAGCACTAGCAGATTGTGAAATCGGGCATGGTGCTGATATTTTCAGAACACTCACAAGCAGCAGCGGGGAAAGGATCAGCGGTAATATAATACGCAATGCTGTGGCCGGGGCATTTGATCCGGGACACCGGCTGGGCGTAATGGATCCCGGCAATACATGGGGTAGTAATGAACAAACACTGGCATACTGGCCATTGTACAACACGAAACTTCACCAGCAAATGTGGAAAGACTGGCTGAAAAGAGCTTTTGATGGAGGAGTAAGAATGATCGTGGCGCTAACGGTACATAGCCAGGTGTTTGCAAGAATCAGTGAAGGTACCCGCCCGGATGACGATAAAACTGTTGGCGATAAACAAATCGACTATATCAAAAACGTAATTGCTCCTGCCTGCAGGGATTGGATGGAAATAGCCTATTCTCCTGCTGATATGAGAAGGATTATGTTATCAAATAAGCTGGCAGTGGTATTGGGCAGTGAACTGGATAATATTGGAAATTTTGACGGGAAAAGAATTCCTACCGAAGCAGAAATCAGGGCAGAGATACGAAGATTGTATAATAAAGGACTTCGGTATATGTTCCCGGTGCATCTATTAAATAATGGGTTAGGCGGTACGGCTATTAAGTCAGATATATTCAATCTTGCCACCAAGTTTAATACCGGAAGACCTTTTGATGTGGAACTGAAAAATTATAAAGATGGTTTCTCGGAATATAAACTCAAAGCGAAATTTGATGTATTAAGCGATATGCCGGCAGCCATTATTGATGCGAATAATAAAGTGGCTGCTTATGCCGGGATTGCAGGTGCTGCAGCTCCGCTTGTTCTGCCTGCTGTGGCTCCGGCTATCCTGCCGTTTATTCCGTTAATAACAACAGTTGGTACTTCAGTAGTGGGTATAGCAGCGCCTTTGATCCCCATTCTTGCCACGGTGGCCATCAACAAATGGACCAATGAATGGGGTATCTCAATGGATGTTATTCCAGTCGGTAATAATTACCCTGCGTATCCCTGGAAAAGATATGCCGGGCATATCAATAAGCAGGGACTAACTACAGCAGGTGAAATTGCAGTCAATGAAATGATGAAGCTCGGCATGATGATAGACATTGATCATGCCGGTAGAAAAACGGTGGATGATTATTTTGAAAAGGCTTTCGCTGTTCCTGGTGGTGGTTACCCGTTGAACAGCGGCCATAACCAGTTTACAGAAACCCGGTGGACAGAAGCCCAATTATTACCGGAGGAGTATGATTTGCGTTCAGAAGAAGGACGAAAATTATACACCAATCATTACAATCATATAGCTGAAAAGATTGCCAATGAGAATGACCGGAAACCTGATGAGCTGAGAAAAATTAAACAATTGGGTGGTATAATGGGAGTGGGTATTTCCGGAGCTAATGTGAATGATGTTTCCAAAATAATACCAGCTTCCGGGTCCAGGTATGTTGAATCTGTAGTAAAGAATGATAATCCCGGCAGTTCAAAATCTGCCGCTCAGTTATTATTATACGCAATTGAAAAAATGGAAGGCAGCGGTGTTTGTTTTGGAACAGATATCAATGGCTTTGCCGGCCTGGTTGGACCAAGATTTGGTGCCAACAGTGCCAGTGCTGCGGGGCACGACAGGTTCGATATATATAACAGACAAAGTTTTGTTTATTTCCAGGCCAACCAGGTTAAATACCGTTCATTTACAGATTTAACCGGCAGCCGGTTCAGGGGCCACCTTACCGGCTCTTATGATGAATTTAAAAGCAGCCCGGACAGATTTTTACAGAATGGAAAGTTATTTACAGATGAACAGGGAGATTTTATGCTGGCTCTCCAGATATATTATTCCATGGAAGAAAGATTAAAAAAAGTTGCAGAATCCGGGGATACAAAAAATAAAATAGAATGGTACCTCAATAACGTTGTGCATAATAGTTATAACAAAGGGAGGATCAGGGAATTCATTAAAGGGTTGATCAAGGGAGGCAATGAGGAAGGAATTGGAACAGATGTATTTAACGGTGATGTGGGAACGCAGCAACAAATTGCCTGTAAAGTAAGCAGGGAAAAAATATTTAATAAAAGAACATTTGACAACAGGGTTGCTGATGTGGCGATCAATGCTGAAAAGTACAAAAGACATAAATTACTGGAGCAGGCGTTAAACTATTATAAAATAATGATGAAACCTGGTACCAATGAACCCTTGATACCCTCCTCCACATTGGGAAAAACATGGGATTATAACCTGGATGGAATGGCTCATTATGGAATGATGGCTGATTTCTTCCAGGATTTAAAGAACGTAGGCATGAGGCCCAAAGACATGTCCGTACTATTCAACTCAGCCGAGGATTTTGCCCGGATGTGGGAACGTTGCCTCCGGCAAAGTGAGAGAGTCAGGTAATACAAACGAGATTTTGACAATACAAAAGAAGAATGCTTTATTTATTTGTAATCAATAACAGGCTGTAATTTATTGCTCTTCCAGCTCTTCTTTATACCAGGCATCCGGTTGCATTCCTCTTTTGAACCGATAGAGGGCTTGTTTGATGTACAACCTGAATTCATAATCACCTGCCAGTTTGGTAAAAGTGTAGGAAGGTTTGAATACCCGCATAAAACTATCCAGTTCTGCCCCGTCAAGTAATGTTAATCGGCGCACCAGCGCTTTGTTGAAACGGAAGTCCACATACTTATCCTGTTCCTCTATTAATAATCTTCGCTGGAAAGACGCCATGCTCCGGTTTCGCTTCACCCGGAACATATTGATGATCTCATCCAGGTCAAAACCAACTGCGGCTCCATATTGGGGTGTTACTGTTTTCAAAGTTGGTTTCTGGTAATTAAAAATTTTAGCATAGTCCTGGCGGTTTCGGAGTGAATCCAGCCGGTAGTTTTTGGGTAATATTTTTACTTCTTTCATTACCGGCACATTTACCTGTAATGAAATATCAAACTGCATCGGGTTTCCGATCCTCATTACCGGGAACTTTACTGTTGGTTTATTGAGATAGCTGAACCAGATTGAATCTTTTTCAGTCACTTCAATTTCATAATATCCATCAGCATTGGTAACGGTGCCTGTACCCGAAGTGGAGAGCACACTTACCAGTTCCATGGGGTAATTCCTGGAACTATCATACACCACACCTCTTATCTTATAGGTTTGGGCAGTCACAGATGTGGCCGTAAAAAGGAATGAAATAATGAATAATATATATATGGTGTGCTTCACAAAAATTAATCAGCGGCAAGTAACAAAAGAAAATGCAAAAAGAAGTGTAAAATCGAAAGGTCATATGAGTCAATCAGGCCGGATGACAAGTGAAAATAATTTTTTAGTTGCTTTGTTTCTTATTTGCTGTTCTTGATAAGGATATCTTCAATGACTTTAGGATAATGTTCATGTTCCAGTTGCTGCACTCTTTTTGCCAGTGAAAAAGCTGTATCATTTTCAAATACAGGGCAGGTAGCCTGGAATATTGGCTGCCCATGGTCATACTGCTCATCCACATAATGAATAGTAATCCCGCTTTCTTTTTCTTGATTATCAATAACAGCCTGGTGAACATGAAAGCCATACATACCCTTACCGCCATGTTTTGGCAATAAGGCAGGATGTATATTGATGATCTTTCCGGGAAATGCTTTTATTAGTGAAGCAGGGACCTTCCATAAGAATCCCGCTAATACTATGAGATCAATGCCCTCTTTTTTCAAATCATCTGTATATCCCGATCCTTTCAGAAATTTTTCTTTTTCGATAATCAGCGTGGAAATGGTGTTTTTTTCAGCAATTGTTACTACACCGGCTTCTGGTTTATTGCTTACTATCAATGCAATGGTGGCCACCCGGGAATTATTGAAATACTCAATGATCTTTTGCGCATTACTGCCTCCACCAGATGCAAAAACAGCGATCTTATTCATAGTATAGTATCATAATGAGAAAGCACCAGGGAAGTCTATTCATTTCTTTTCCCTGATCACACCCATTTTTTGTCCCAGTTTATGGATATAAGCATTGAAAAAACGGAACTGGCCGAATGGAATGCTTACAATTATTACCATCAATGGCCAGATAAGGGTAACCAGCAGAATATAAATGACTGCCCAGAGCCAATCCTGTCCGATGGATAGTGCATTCATAATCTTTTTTCCCACAAAACCCGTGGCACTGCCTCCTATGGCAAAAGTGCAAAGAATCAGTGCCAGCTGAAGGCCATTCACCTTCCATTTTTTTTGTAGACGTTCAAACATGCAGGATCATTAAAATTAAGCGACGCAAAAGTCAGGAAAAAATGGCCATGAAAGACGACTATTTTCACATCTGTTGAACTTTATGGAAAGGTTGACTGATTTATGACAAACAACTTTACCGTTTGCGAAAAAATAGGAGTAAATCGGCTGAAATGCAGGCTGGTAGCGGATTAAAAAAAAAGTTGAGCACTTGGCTTTTTGTTAAGTTCCTGACTTATTTTTGCGCCTGATTAGAGCTATTTATCCACATTTTTCAGATCAATTGCATCTATGATTCTTTGTAAACCAATCGGCCAGAGACTGACATCTTTGTTTCTATCTTTTTTTGTCTTTTCTATAGTGAGTGTAACTGCACAGGATATTGCTGCAGGCAAGGCAATATTTAACAGTAAATGTGCTGCCTGCCACAATGTGTTGAAAGACGGGACAGGGCCCGCCCTGGCCGGAATAGAGGAAAGGCACAAATGGGCTGATCATAAAGAACTGCTGGCATGGATCAATAATCCTGCTTCTTATATGGCTAAAGACCCTTACACTCAAGGGCTTAAAGCTAAATACGGATCAATGATGACAGGTTTTGCTGATGTAACCCTGGCTGATGTTGGAAATCTGGTGTCATATATAAATGAAGCCGCAAAACCAGCTCCACCACCACCTCCCGGTGCTGAAGTACAGCCATCTGGTAACCAGAACGCCATCATTTTTGGTGTAATCTCCCTCATATTAGGTATCATAGCCCTGATTTTAATGCAGGTGAACAGCAACCTGAAAAAAATGTCAGATGATTCGGAAGGCATTATTCGTCCTGAGCCTGTTCCCTTCTATCGCAATAAAGTATATATCGCAATGGCCGCCATTATCTTCTTTATATTCGGCGGTTACATGGTAGCGAAAGGAGCTATTGGACTGGGTCGTCAGAAAGATTACCAGCCAGCACAGCCTATTTATTATTCTCACAAAGTACATGCAGGCATCAACCAGATCAGCTGTTTATATTGTCATGGTTCAGCTTGGGATAGTAAGCATGCCGCTATTCCTTCGGTAAATACCTGTATGAATTGCCACAAAGCCATCACCACTTACGAAAAAGGGCCAAAGCTCTATGATGAAGCCGGTAACGAGATCAATGGAACAGCCGAAATAGCCAAACTGCATGCTGCAGCAGGATTTGATCCCAACAATGCAAATAAATGGGATCCTTCCATGATCAAAAAGCCGATTGAATGGGTAAAAATTCACAACCTGCCTGATCATGTTTATTTTAATCACTCACAACACATAAGAGCCGGTAATATACAATGCCAGAGCTGTCATGGTGAAATAACTGCAATGGATGAAGTGAAGCAGGTGGCCGAATTGAGTATGGGCTGGTGTATCAACTGTCATCGTGAAACTAAAGTGAATTTTAACTACGACAGCACGAAAGGCAACAAGTATTACAGCATCTATGAGAAGTTTCACAACGATTTCAAATCCGGCAAAATGGACAGTATAACTGTGAAAGATATCGGTGGACTGGAGTGTCAAAAATGTCACTATTAATAAGGTTAGTTAAGAAGTTGAAAAACTCGAATTAGTAATCAGCACATTATCGAATTATCAAATTGATATTCATGAGCCAAAAAAAGTACTGGCAAAGTTTCGGAGAGGTGAATGACAACGAAAACTTTCAAAAGAAGCAGCAGGATGAGTTTAAAGAAGAGTTGCCATTTGAAGGTTTCGACGACAAAGGATTGATTGATGCCAAAGCTCCCCGCAGGGATTTCTTAAAGTATCTTGGTTTCAGTACAGCTGCAGCTACGCTTGCTGCCAGTTGTAAGGTTCCTGTAAAGAAAGCTATACCTTATGCCAACAAACCGGAAAATCTTGTACCGGGTGTGGCTAAATATTATGCAACCACTTATGTGCAGGATGGTGATGTGGTGCCGGTGGTAGCTAAAGTAAGAGATGGTCGTCCTATCAAAATTGAAGGAAATGATCTTTGCTCTTACACAAATGGAGGTACTACGGCCCGTACACAGGCTTCAGTGCTTGATCTGTATGATACACATCGTCTTCGTTTCCCCCAGCATAGAATAGGTAAAGGAGCGGATGCAAAATTTGAAGAAGTTCCCACATTTGAGCAGTTTGATAAAATGGTGGGTGATGCGATAAAAAATGCAGGTGGTACTACTGTATTATTGACCAGTACTATTGTTTCTCCTTCTACAAAAGAAATAATTGCTAACTACCCCGGCCTCAGACATGTACAGTATGATGCAGTTTCGTACAGTGGTATGTTATTGGCCAACGAAGCAAGTGGTTTCGGAAGAAAAATACCAACTTATGATTTTGGTGCTGCTAAGGTAATTGTAAGTCTTGGGGCTGACTTCCTGGCTACCTGGCTCAATTCAGTTGAAAATGCTAAGGGCTATTCCGTTGGCCGCAGGATCGACGAGAAAAACCCTTCGATGAGTAAGCACTACCAGTTTGAAGGTTACCTGAGCCTTACTGGTGCAAGCGCTGATGAAAGATTCACACACCGTCCATCTGAAACAGGTCTTGTTGCACTCGGGTTAGCAGTTGCAGTGGGTGCAGTTGATATGGCGTCTCCGGTTACGGATGCAAAACTAAAAGCAGGTATTGAAAAAGTAGCAGCTGATCTAAAAGCCAATGCCGGTGCAGGCCTGGTGGTTTGCGGCAACAATGATAAAAATATACAGGTAATCGTTAATGCCATCAATAATACTATTGGAGCTTACGGTAAAACAATTGACTGGAGCAAACCGGTTAATTACCGCCAGGGCATCGATTCAGATTTTGCACAGTTAGTGACAGATATGGAAGCCGGCACGATTGGAACTATTTTGATAAGTGGTGCTAATCCGGCCTACAACTATCATGATGCCGCAAAATTTTCTGCTGCATTAAGCAAAGTAAAAGTTACCGTTTCTTTCAATGAAAGACTGGATGAAACAACTGAACTCTGTGAATATGTTGCTCCTTCTCATCACTACCTGGAAAGCTGGGGTGATGCTGAGCCTAAAACAGGTGTGGTTAGCTTTATGCAGCCCACTATTTATCCTTTATTCAAAACCCGTCCTTTCCAGACCTCATTGCTGAAATGGAGTGGTAATAATACAGATTACGAAGTTTATTTTAAAAACTACTGGACTGGCAAGCTGGGTTCAGAAGATGCTTTCAATAAAATTTTACAGGACGGTATCAAAGAAGAAGTCCCTGCAGCTGCTGGTGCCGGTACCTACAACGGAGGAGCAGTTACTACAGCTATTTCCGCCATTGAATCTGCAAAGAAAGTTACAGGTGCTGAAGTGGTGTTATATCAAAAGACATCCATTGGTACTGGTACGGGAGCTACCAATCCCTGGTTGCAGGAATTACCGGATGCCATTTCAAAAGCAACCTGGGACAACTATGCATTGATCAGTATGTCGATGGCAAAAGAAGTGCTTGGGCTGGACCTCATCAATGGATCTGAAAAGGAAAGCAACAATTACGAATACTACCCGCAAAAGCCGGTTATTAAATTAACAGTTGGTAAAAAAGAATTGGAGCTACCAGTATTGGTTATTCCCGGCATGCAGGCTAATACTATTGCTGTAGCTGTTGGTTACGGAAGAGGCGAGAAGTTGGGTAAAACAGCAGCTGGTATCGGTAAAAATGTTTACCCATTCACCTCCTTTGATGGCACTACTGTATCTTATCATGCAGCCGTAACAGTTGCTGATGCTAAACGCAAAGAAAAAATTGCCCAAACGCAGATTCATAATTCATACGAAGACAGGGTTGAAGTAGTAAGGGAAACTACACTGGCTACATTCAAAAAGAATCCCAATGTTATTCCTGATTACCGTAATCACCTCGAAGAGACATATGGTAAAAGTCAGAATGGAGCAACTACTGATTATAGAAAGGAAGGAACATTGTATCCAACACATGATCAGCCCGGTATCAAGTGGGGTATGAATATCGACATGAATGCCTGTTATGGTTGTGGCGCCTGCGTAGTGGCCTGTCATGCTGAAAATAATGTACCGGTTGTTGGTAAGAGTGAAGTGCTTCGTTATCATGATATGCATTGGTTGCGTATCGACCGCTACTTTATTAGCGACGATAAAAATCCTGATGAGCTGAAAGGGGTTGTATTCCAGCCGATGATGTGCCAGCACTGTGATAATGCTCCTTGCGAGAATGTTTGTCCGGTTGCTGCTACTAACCACAGCGCAGAGGGTATCAACCAAATGACCTATAACCGTTGTATCGGTACAAGATATTGTGCTAATAACTGTCCTTTTAAAGTTCGTCGCTTTAACTGGGCGGATTACACAGGAGCAGATAGTTTCAAAGACAACCAGGATCAGCAATTGGTCGGTAAACTGGATCCTGTTGTGCACCAGATGAATGATGACCTGACAAGAATGGTACTGAACCCGGATGTTACTGTACGTTCAAGAGGTGTGATTGAAAAATGTTCATTCTGTTTCCAGCGCTTACAGGCCGCTAAATTGGAAGCCAAGAAACAGGACCGTCCGTTGAAAGATGGTGATGCGAAAACAGCCTGCCAGACAGCTTGTTCAGCAAATGCCATAGTATTCGGTAATGTGCAGGATAAAGAAAGTGCTATCACAAAAGTGAGAGCAGAAAATACACAACGTGGTTTTTATGTGCTGGAGCAACTGCATGTGTTACCGAATGTGAGCTACCTGGCTAAAGTGAGAAATACAGAAGAGATCGTTGAAAGTGAAGGGCATCATCCACCACCAGCATCAGAACATGCTGCAGAGGGGCAGGGTGAAAAGAAACCGGCAGAAGCAACGCATTAATATAAAAAGCAGAAAGTTGACTAACTATATCCTTAGAATCCAATAAAGAGGACAAGGACAAACAACCAGAATATGGCATTACTTAGATACGAATCACAGGTAAGAGCACCATTGGTAGATGGCACTAAAGATTATCACCAGGTAACGGAAGATATTTGCCGCCCGGTGGAGGCTACCCCATCTAAATTATGGTGGATCGGATTTTTAATCTCCGTTGCACTACTCATCTTCGGTATTATCTCTGTAACGATGGAGGTAATATATGGTACCGGTCAGTGGAACCTGAACAAAACAGTGGGTTGGGGCTGGGACATCACCAACTTCGTATGGTGGGTGGGTATTGGTCACGCCGGAACCCTGATCTCAGCGATCTTGTTATTGTTCCGCCAGGGATGGAGAACAGGTGTAAACCGTGCCGCTGAAGCGATGACCATTTTTGCGGTAATGTGTGCCGGTCAGTTCCCCATCTGGCACATGGGTCGTGTGTGGAATGCATTCTTTGTACTTCCTTATCCCAATACAAGAGGTCCTTTATGGGTGAACTTTAACTCACCTCTGTTATGGGACGTATTTGCTATCTCTACCTATTTCACTGTATCGCTTTTATTCTGGTATTCAGGATTGCTGCCTGATCTGGCTACGCTGCGTGACAGGGCAAAAGTGAAATGGAGAAAAGCTTTTTATGGAGTAGCTGCATTTGGCTGGACGGGTTCCACCAAGCACTGGCAGCGTCATGAAGCATTATCACTAGTATTAGCTGGTTTAAGTACACCACTTGTATTATCTGTACATACAATTGTATCCTTCGACTTCGCCACATCCGTAGTTCCGGGTTGGCATACCACTATCTTTCCGCCTTACTTTGTTGCGGGTGCCATCTTCTCCGGTTTTGCGATGGTGCAAACGCTGTTGGTGGTAACCAGGAAAGTGCTGGCATTGGAAGATTATATTACGCTGGAGCACATTGAAGTAATGAATAAGGTAATTGTGTTGACGGGTTCAATCGTTGGTATCGCTTATTTAACCGAATTATTCATGGCCTGGTACTCTGCAGTAGGGTATGAAGAGTTTGCCTTTTTTGAAAACCGCCTGAACCTGAACAGTCCTTATGGCTGGAGTTACTGGATCATGATGGGATGTAACGTATTATCACCGCAGATATTCTGGTTCAGCAAAATGAGAAGGAACCTGGTGGTTACATTTTTCATGAGCATCCTCATTAATATAGGGATGTGGTTCGAACGTTTTGTGATCATCGTTACCTCTGTGTACCGCGACTACCTGCCATCTGCATGGAGTACATATTATACACCTACCATCTGGGAAGTTGGATTCTATTTGGGAACATTTGGTTTATTCTTTACCTGTTATTTCCTGTTCTCTAAATTCTTCCCCGTTATTGCACTGGCTGAGATCAAACATATTTTGAAAAAGAATGGTGAGCATTATAAAGATCATATGGATGAGATTGAAGAGGAGTCAACTGAAGAATTTGGCCAGAAACATGGACATGATCACGGAGCGTAGAAAAGTAATTAGTTATCAGTTTTTTGCTGATAACTATGAATGATAAACATTGGTTTAAACGATAAAAGCTAGCAGCTATGAGCTAGCAGCAAAAAGCTTAAAAAATGGCTGTAAAAAAATTTGTTGTCGGCAATTTTGATGATGAAGCGGTACTTTTTCCTGCTGTAAAGAAAGTTCGCCGGGCAGGATACAAGATTCACGATGTGTTTACACCGTTTCCGATTCATGGATTGGATAAGGTGATGGGGCTTCGTGATACCAGCCTGCATACTGCCGGTTTTATCTATGGTATAACCGGAACAGCTACTGCGGTAGGGTTCATCACCTGGGCATTGACAGTAGATTGGCAGATAAATTTCGGTGGTAAGCCTTTCTTTGCCCTCCCGGCATGGATTCCTGTTACATTCGAGTTGACTGTATTATTTGCCGCGGTAGGTATGGTATTGACTTTTTGTTATCTCTGTCAGCTGGCTCCTTTTGTAAAGAAAGACCACTTTAATCCCCGTTCCACGGACGATATATTTGTAATGGCGCTGGAGTGTACAGATAAAACAAATGAAGCAGAGGCGATGAGTTTCCTGGAAACAATCGGTGCGAAAGAAGTGAAAGTGGAATACAAAGAAACAGAATGGTGGCTGGGCCGCTATGATAAAGACAGGATGAGATTTCAGAAAAAAGAACAAGACAATCATTAATCGTAATACTTAGAGATAATGAAGAAAATATTCATAGTTGCGGGTTGTTTGGTATTAGCAGTTGCAATGATCAGTTGCAATAATATCAGGCGTGATGAAGGCCGTGCTTATATGCCGGACATGGCTTACAGCAGGGCATATGAAACCTATGCTTCAACAGAAGCACTGGATAAAGCTGGTGTAAACTATATATCAAAGCCTGTAGACGGAACTATTGCAAGAGGGGAGATGGCAGCCTATCCATTTAAGAATGATTCAACAGGGTATATAAGGTCTGCAGAGGTTAAAAATCCATTAGATATTTCAGCTATTGACATGAAAGAGGCAGAAAGGTTGTATTTGGTAAACTGTGGTATTTGTCATGGCACTAAGCTGGATGGTAATGGTCCATTGTGGAATGGTGGTAATGGTGCTTTCCCCAATGCACCGAGAAATCTGCTGACAGATCCTCTTGTTGCCAACATGGCGGAGGGTACAATGTTTCATTCTGTTACTTATGGAAGAAATAACATGGGAGGTTATGCTTCACAAATGAATACAAAACAACGCTGGGAAGTGGTTGCGTACATTAAAGCAAAACAAGGACAAGGGAATATAGCTCCGGCTCCGGCAGTAGCACCATCAGATAGTGCAGCTGCGGTCAAAAAATAAAACAGTTTTTGAAGAAACAATAAATAATAACTGATGTCTATCCGGGAAAATTTTGTAGTGCCAAAACGATACAATACAATAGCTTTTGCATTGATGGCTATTGGTATTTTGGCGATCATTGGTTTATATGTTACCAGCGGATCTAAAAGTGATCCTAAAGAGCAGGCCCGTTTCTGGGCATCCTTGCTCCAAAACAGTGTTTTCTTTCTGCTGGTGGTTAATGCTTCTATGTTTTTCATTTGTGCTACTACACTTGCCTGGGGTGGCTGGCAAATGGCTTTTCGCCGTGTACCGGAAGCTATCTCTGCTGTAGTTCCTGTTATCGGGGTCATATGTGGCGCTATCTTACTGGCAATAGTATTTGGAGGTAATCATACAATTTATCACTGGACGGATACTCATCATGTAGCGGAAGACGCTATTTTGAATCATAAAAAAGGATTTTTAAATAAAGGTTTCTTTGCAGTTGCTACTGTTCTTACCATTGTATTATGGTCAGTATTAGGCTGGAAAATGAGACAATTGTCCCGCAGCCTCGATAGCAAGCCACTGGCTACGGTAGAAGCAAGAAAAAAATATATCTGGAACAATACGGTTTGGGCTGCGTTATTCATTATAGTGTTTTCCTTAACTGTCATGTCTTCCATCCCTTGGTTGTGGCTGATGAGCATTGATGCGCACTGGTACAGCACAATGTATAGCTGGTATACTTTTGCCAGCACATTTGTATCCGGTATGGCATTGATCGCATTATTTGTCGTATTCCTGAAAAATAACAACTACCTGGAGTACACCAATAACGAGCACCTGCATGATATCGGTAAGTTCATGTTTGCCTTTTCTGTTTTCTGGACCTACCTGTGGTTCTCCCAGTTTATGCTGATATGGTATGCGAATATCCCGGAAGAGACCATTTATTTCCAGCCCCGGGCACAAGGAATTTATAAAGGAATCTTTTGGCTGATGTTTATAATCAATTTTATTGCTCCTTTGTTATTATTAATGACAAGAGATGCCAAGAGAAACTATGGAACAATTACATTTATGTCATTGTTAATCATATTTGGTCACTGGCTGGATTTTTACCAGATGGTATTTCCGGCGGTGTCTCCGAACAAAGTACCGATGATATTGTATGATTTTGGGGTGGCATTAGGCTTTGTGGGGTTGATCATGTTTGTAACGGGCAGGGCGTTGAGCAAGGCACCGTTGCTGGCAAAGAATCATCCTTTTGTTAAAGAGAGTTTGATTCACCATACATAAAGGACAGAGGTTAATTACGTTTAATCAGGTAGAAAAAATTGAATTATAGATTATGCAGACATTTTTCATAGTTGCAATTTTAGCGCTGGGATTTCTGATCACCTTTCAGATTGCCAAGGCCAGTGAATATGTAGCCGTGTTGCGTGGTTATGAAAAAGCCCGCAAACAAACCAATAAGATCAATGGCTTTATGCTGCTGGCCTTTCTTATAATTGGATTGATCGGTGTTTATTATTGTAATGAAAAACTGAAAGGAAAGATTCTTGGGGAACCTGCTTCAGATCACGGCGTACTGGTAGACAGAATGCTGTATGTTACCCTGTTAATCACTTTCATCGTATTTATTATTACACAAGTTGCCCTGTTCTGGTTCTCATACAAATACCAGGAATCAGATAAAAGGAAAGCTTTTTACTTTGCGCACAGTAACAAGCTGGAATTAATATGGACCGTTATCCCCGCCATTACACTTACTATCCTGGTTGGGTTTGGTATCTTCTACTGGTTTAAAATAACCGGCGACGCTCCAAAAAATGCCATGCAGGTGGAAGTGGTTGGTAAACAGTTTGGCTGGGAGTTTCGTTACCCGGGTAGAGACAAGATCCTTGGTAAAAAATATTTCAAGAATGTAAATCCTGCAGCTAATAACCCTGTTGGCCAGATATGGGATGATCCTGCTAACCATGACGATATTTTCGTTGAACAGGAAATGCACCTGGTAGTTAATAAACCGGTGAAACTGGTAATAGGCGCCAAAGATGTTATTCACGATGTGGGTCTGGCTCATTTCAGAATGAAGATGGATGCTGTGCCGGGTACTCCCACCACAATGTGGTTTACACCTACTTACACCACCAAACAGATGAAGGAAAAAACAGGGAATCCTGATTTCGTATACGAGCTTTCCTGCGACCAGATGTGCGGTAAAGGTCACTGGAGTATGAGAGGAACGATAGTGGTGGAGACACAGGAAGAATTTGATGCATGGCTGGCATCTAAGAAACCCCAGTATTTTGTGGCCAATCCTGATAAAGATCCGTCTGCTCCAAAAGCAGATACCGTAAAACAGGTAGCGGCTGTAATAAAATAATAAGTTGAAGAAGGTAAGCATCCTACCCCTGGTGCATTACTAACGTAAAATTTTCCTCCATGGGGATGGGGGCAAAAAAATAAAGAATATGAGCGAAGTTTCAAATGTACAACCCTCAGTAGCTGGTATGCCCGGCGTTCATGAACATGGTCATGAGCATGGCCATCATGAACAGTCTTTTATTTCGAAGTATATCTTCAGTATGGACCATAAAACCATCGGTAAGCAGTTCCTGATTACTGGTATGGTTTGGGCTATAATCGGTGGATTGTTTTCAGTGTTATTCCGCTTGCAATTGGGTTATCCCGATCAATCATTCCCGATACTGGAAACTTTTTTTGGTAATTGGGCCAAAGGCGGTCAGATACAACCAGAATTTTATTACGGATTGGTAACTATGCACGGAACCGTGCTGGTGTTCTTTGTATTAACAGCCGGTCTTAGTGGTACGTTTGCCAACTTACTCATTCCGCTGCAGATTGGTGCAAGAGACATGGCTTCACCATTTTTGAATATGCTCTCTTACTGGTTTTTCTTTATTGCCGGTATTGTAATGTTAGCTTCGATTTTTGTACATACAGGTCCTGCTTCCGGCGGATGGACCATGTATCCGCCATTGAGTGCATTGCGCCAGGCTGGTGATGGACAAAAAATCGGTACAGACCTCTGGCTTATAAGTATGGCTTTATTCATTGTGTCTTCTTTATTGGGAGGCCTTAATTATATTTCTACTATTCTGAACATGCGGACCAAGGGCATGAGTATGACCCGTCTGCCCCTTCCTATATGGGCCATGTTCTTTACGGCAGTGTTAGGCGTTTTGTCTTTCCCTGTATTATTATCTGGTGCCATTTTATTGTTATTCGACCGTAATCTTGGTACAAGTTTTTACCTCAGTGATATTGTCATCAATGGCGAGATATTGCCGAATGAAGGGGGTAGCGCAATTCTTTACCAGCACCTGTTCTGGTTCCTCGGTCACCCTGAAGTATATATCATTCTGTTGCCGGCAATGGGTATGGTATCCGAAATACTTTCTGTTAATGCAAGGAAACCAATCTTTGGCTACATGGCCATGCTGGGCTCCTTATTTGCGATTGCCATACTAGCATTCCTGGTGTGGGCGCACCATATGTTTGTTACCGGGTTGAATCCATTCCTTGGATCAGTATTCGTGTTGCTCACCTTGCTGATTGCAGTTCCATCCGCTATCAAAGTATTTAACTGGCTTACTACTTTATGGAGAGGTAATATCCGGTTTACACCCGCCACCTTATTTGCTATTGGATTTGTAAGCTTATTTATCTCCGGTGGTTTGACGGGTATCTTCCTCGGAAACTCTACTATTGATATTCACCTGCATGATACCATGTTTGTAGTGGCTCACTTCCACATCGTAATGGGAGTCGCTTCTTTCTTCGGCATGTTTGCCGGTGTGTATCATTGGTTCCCGAAAATGTTTGGACGTTACTTAAATAACACACTTGGTTACATGCATTTCTGGGTAACCATGATCGGTGCTTACCTGATCTTCTGGCCCATGCACTACCAGGGCCTTGCTGGTATCCCCCGTCGTTATCTTGATAAGAGTGGTTGGGTTTCCTTCAACCAGTTTGGTGAACTTGATAAAATGATCACCATTGTTTCCATTATTGTATTTGCAGTACAGTTGATGTTTGTTTTCAATTTCTTCTATTCAATATTTAAGGGAAGAAAAGTGACCACACCAAATCCATGGGGTGCTAATACGCTGGAATGGACAACAAAGATCAATCCGGGGCACGGAAACTGGGAGGGAGAAATTCCGGAAGTACATCGCTGGCCATATGACTACTCTAAAGATGGAAGAGATTTTATTCCGCAAACGGAGCCAATTGGTGCAAATGAAAGTAAGCACTAAATTGATTGTGAGGATTGATTGGTGTTTTTTGAAAGATTGAAGTTTTTTTGACAATATAGTGAAGGCTGATATGAAGAAGATCAAAGATTATTTACTGTTAATAAAGCCTTCGCTGAGTATCATGGTGGTTTTCAGTAGTGTGATCAGTTACCTGCTGGCACCAAAAGTTGTAGAATACAACTGGATAATGATACTCTTGCTCTTTGCAGGTGGGATGTTGGTAACAGGTAGTGCCAATGCCATCAACCAGGTAGTTGAGAAAGATACAGATGCACAAATGAAAAGAACTTCCACAAGGCCTGTGGCTGCAGGAAGAATGAGTGTGGGGGAAGGATGGGCATTTGCTATTGTAACAGGAGCTTTGGGTGTTTTTATCCTCGGCTATTATTTCAACTGGTTATCGGCAGGATTAGCCGCCTTTAGCTTGTTCCTGTATGCATTCATCTATACACCGTTGAAAAAAGTAAATTCAATAGCTGTATTGATGGGGGCAGTTCCCGGAGCATTACCTTGCCTGATAGGCTGGGCAGCCGGCGATGATCAATTATCAACAGGTGGCTGGATATTGTTTGCCTTCCAGTTTTTTTGGCAGTTTCCCCATTTCTGGGCTATTGCCTGGGTGGCGCACAAAGATTATTCAGCCGTTGGCTTTAAGTTGTTACCCGCTAATGAGGGACCAACCAGGTTTACGGCTATTCAGACAATTGCTTATTCGTTGTTGCTGGTACCGGTTACATTGCTGCCTTATTTTACCGGGATGTGCAGTTATGAGGACACGATGGGGCTAATAAGTATCGGACTGGTAATATTGGCGAACCTGTTTATGATCGGGAGATGTGTAGCCTTGTATAAGAATATGGATGTAAGCTCGGCAAGAAAAGTGATGTTTGGTAGTTATATGTATCTGCCGGTCGTTTTGTTAGCGTTATTATTAAGTAAAGCATAGTTATTAAAAGATAAAAGAGTGATGGATATTGTGAGTAATCAACAAAAACAGAAAATGCATCCCCACAAGTTTACATTGTGGGTGGCTATTGGCAGTCTTGTAATGATGTTTGCAGGATTGACAAGTGCATTCATCGTAAAAAGTAACCAGGTAAACTGGAAGCCGGTAACATTGCCAAAAGTGTTCTGGATTTCCACTATAGTAATCCTGTTAAGCAGCCTGACGGTGCAGCTGGCATTAAGATCTTTTAAGAACAGGGAAATGAACAAATACAGAATGCTTATCGGGGCAACAGTGTTGCTCGGTTCGGTATTCATAGTATTCCAGTGGATGGGGTTTCAGAATTTATGGGCGCAGCAGGTAACATTCAGGGGAGCCGGGGCTGGTCAATTCCTGTATGTGATATTCAGTTTACATGCATTGCATGTTATTGGGGGAATAGTGGCTTTGATGGTAATGCTGATCAAAGCTTTTTTTGGAAAAATTAAATTATACAGTTCAGTTCCTGTAGAAGTAGCAGCAACATACTGGCATTTTGTAGATTTTTTATGGATTTACCTGCTGGTATTCTTCCTGGTAATCGGCGGTAACTGATGATAATAAACAACAAGTAAAACCTGACAACTGACATGGCGACAACAGCAACAGTACATCAGACCAAATGGTGGAGCGGCGGTAAGAGTCCCTTCAACCTGGAGTATGGTAAAGTGATGATGTGGTATTTCCTGATGAGTGATGCCTTTACATTTGGTGCATTCCTGATCTCTTACGGATCTATTCGTTTCAGCCAGAATTTCTGGCCGGATCCTAACGTGGTGTTCAATGCATTTCCGGGTGCCGGGCATGCAAATCTGCCTTTGGCATTTGTGAGTGTTATGACATTTATCCTCATCATCAGTTCAGTAACAATGGTACTGGCTGTACATGCAGGACATAAAGGTGATAAACAGGGAGTGATCAAATGGTTGTTCTGGACCATTATCGGGGGTCTTGCATTCCTTGGTTGCCAGGCATGGGAGTGGCATCACCTTATTACCGGTGAACATGCAGTACTGGTGGATGGCCAGATAGATATTATCGGGCAAACCACGAGAGCAAATCCATGGGGAGACCTTGTAAGTAATGAAGCTGCGATGGCTGCCTTGCAAAAAACACCCCATGAAACATTGGTAAACCTGGCGCATCAAAGTAATCAGGCTGTAAGCCATGAGCAATTAGTTGCTATGACAGATCAGCAGTTAATCAAAGAAATCAAATTGGATGAACTTCATATCCGGTCGAAAGGACCAGTGGCATTCGGGGGCTATTTCTATGGTATCACCGGTTTCCATGGTTTCCACGTATTTTCAGGTGTAATCATCAATATAATCATGCTGATGATGACACAGAAAAATGTATTCCAGAACAGGGGTCATTACCTGATGATTGAGAAAGCCGGGTTGTACTGGCACTTTGTGGACCTGGTTTGGGTATTTGTATTCCTTTGTTTCTATTTGATATAAAACTTAGTTTGGAACCTGCAGGCAGGTTTGTGATTTATTAATTTGTAATTTATCAGCTTATGCAACATCCGGCTTTTGAAGAAGTCACTATTCATCATCACACCATTGATGATGCAGCATTTAAGAAAAAGGTCAGAAAGACCACCATTCTGTTATCTGTTATAACTGTTATTGAACTGGCTATAGGGTTACTCATTTATAATATACATAAAGGTGAAAACCCGAGTGAACTGCTGGTTCTGATGTTTAAAGGGATGGTGTGTATACTTACGTTGGCAAAAGCTTACTACATTGTTTCTGTATTCATGCACCTGGGGGATGAGATCAGGAACATGATCATGACCATTGTGGTGCCATTGTTGCTGTTTATCTGGTTTATCGCCGCTTTTATCTGGGATGGTAATTCTTATAAGAACCTGCGTAATACCTACGATAAGCATTTCCAGGAAACGACCATGCCGGCCAAGCATCATAAAGAAGAAGCAAAACCGGTTGAAAAACCAACTGGCAAAGAATAACGGAATTTTTTTTTGAAACCAAAACCATTGAACTGGCTGCCGGATGAACAAGGAAGCGGTTTAATGGTTTTACTTTTATATATACTATTGTGAATAAAACAGCTTTATATGCCGTAATGATTGCGTTGCTTGTACCGCTTATTTCTTATTTTATTGTAAAGACAAAAAGTGAGAGTGCCATTCACATGCCCCGCCATTATTTTCCTGATTCCGTGGTAACAGATACCAGGAAAGGCAAAAAGGTTACAGATACAGTATGGCATAAAGCCGGCGATTTTAACCTGACCAATCAAAGTGGTATGCCTGTTTCATGGGATAGCCTGAAAGGTAAAATTGTCATTGCAGACTTTTTCTTTACCCGGTGTCCTACCATTTGTCCGGGTATGACGATGAACATGAAGCGACTTGAAGAATCGATACATAATGGGAAACGAGTGGGAGATAAGACCAATAAACTGGTACATTTTCTTTCGTTCAGTATCGACCCGGAAAGGGATTCTGTAGAGCGTTTAAAATACTGGGCCAACCGTTTTCAGATAGATCCTGAAAAATGGTGGTTACTTACCGGTGATAAGAAAGCCATTTATGATTTTGCGTTGAATGAAGTGAAACTGGGTCTTATTGACGGGGATGGTGTGGATACTAATTTTGTACACAGTGATAAGTTTATACTGATTGACAGTAATCGTCATGTAAGGGGTTATTACAGCGGGTTGGATTCTGTGTCTTTATCAAAATTGTCCAATGACCTGGTGTTACTGACGATGGAGAAAGACCCTAACCGTAAGAGCTTTTTTGCGGGGAAACTCCAGGTAATGGCAGTATCGTTTTTATTGGCTATCATGGGAGTGTTTCTGTTACTTTTCTTTTTACGAAAAAATAAAAAAAATGCTTAAGCCGGTTCTTACAAAGAATGATAAAAAAGCAAGAACATTAATTTATCTCTTTTCCATCATAATATTTGCAGCGGTAGTATTACTGGGCAGGGTTAAACTGGAGGTTGATCTGGGCTTTGATGTGCATTTGTTTGCCCGGGTCAATGCAACGATAAATTCAATAGTTGCGGTATTGCTGGTATTTGCACTGGTAGCAGTAAAATCCAAAAAATATCAACTGCATAAGACGCTGATGATGGCAGCGATGCTGCTGTCTGTTTTATTTTTGCTGAGTTATATCTGTCATCATTTATTTGCGGGGGAAACTAAGTTTGGTGGCGAAGGTATCAGCAAAACCATCTATTATATTATTCTCTTCACTCATATTCCGTTGGCGGGATTGATCCTTCCTTTTATATTATTCACCGCTTACAGGGCATTGATCAGTGAATGGCCACAGCATAGAAAACTGGCTAAGATCACCTGGCCTATCTGGTTTTATGTGGCAGTAACCGGGGTGGTGGTGTACTGGATGATCAGCCCGTATTATGTTTAATTCATCGGTATAAGTACCCGGTTCTTCTACTCGGTAAACTTTTTTAAGGGGATAATCAAGCTCTTGGTAATTTTAAAGTAGTTTTATTCAAAGGCTACATTTCTTCATGAACAGGGAAATTTCACATAATGAAAAAGAACTTTTATGCCGTTTAGTAGATGGTGATATGCAGGCTTTTGATGATTTGTACTGGAAATACCAACAGGCTGTTTATCAGAATGTTTTTAAAATTAACCGCAATGCACAAATGGCAGAAGATATTGTGCAGGAGGTTTTTATCAGTTTATGGGAGAAAAGAAACACTATTGATACAAACCGCTCTGTAGCCGGCTGGCTGTTTGTTTCCAGTTACAACCGCTCTGTTAATGCACTTAAGAAAAAGCTCAGGGAGTCACTGGCTTATGAAGCACTGGGCCAGTTAGAGCAAGATATCCCTTATGACCAGGCTACTGCCGATCTGCAGTTAAAAGTACTGGAAAATGCAATTCTAAAACTATCGCCGCAGCAAAGGAGGGTCTTTGAAATCTGCAAGCTACAGGGGCGTAGCTATGAAGAAGCGGCTGCTGAACTAAGAATATCAAAACATACCGTAAAGGAATATCTCTCTGCTGCGATCACTTCCATCAAAGAATTTACAATACAGCATCCCGGTCTCGGTGTAAGCCTCACTGTATTTTTACTGGCTGATTGCTTTTTGGAGCTCTAAAAAAAGTTAAAAAGTATCCCCCCGTTTTTCCGCTCCTGTTGTATTTATTACTAAAGGGAAAATTGTGGACGGCCATAAACATAAACTAATACGGATTCTTGCAGCCAGTGAATGGTCTACTGAAGACCAGTTATGGCTGTTGAAGTATCTTGAGAATAATGATACTACTGAACTGCAGCAGATCATGCAACAGGAGTTCAACTTGTCAATTCAATCCACTGACACTCAAGAGGGTGAAAAAGCCATTGCACTGCTAAAACGCCTGCATGAAAAAATTAGCCTGGAACAAAAGCCTGCAAAGTTTTTTCAGTTTATCACATGGAGATGGGCTGCTGCAGCGGCTGTATTTTTAGTTCTGGTTGATATTGGCTATTTACTGCTGGGCGATAAAAATGAGAATAGAGAAACGGTGAAAACCCAGCCTGTTGAGGGTATTAAAAATGATATAACTCCGGGTGGTGATAAAGCCATACTTACGTTGGCTGATGGTTCACAAATAATACTTGACAGTGCTCATAACGGAGACCTGGCTAACCAGGGCAACGTAAAAGTGATTAAACTAAATGGTCAACTGGCCTATAAGGGAACAGGTGGTTCTGCAGAGGTTTTATATAATACTATTTCTACACCCAGGGGTGGGCAATATCAATTACTACTGGCTGATGGCTCAAAAGTCTGGCTCAATGCGGCTTCCTCCTTACGTTTTCCTGCTTCATTTATTGGAAAAGAAAGGCTGGTAGAATTAACCGGAGAAGGATATTTTGAAATTGCGAAAAATGAAAATCAGCCATTTAAAGTTGACATAGCAGGTAAAGGTGTAGTTGAAGTACTGGGTACCCATTTTAATATTAATGCATACAGTGATGCGGCCAGTATTAAAACCACTTTGCTTGAAGGAAGGGTGAAAGTAGCTGCTTCCGGCGGAGCAACAGCACTTTTAAAACCAGGTGAACAAGCGCAGATTAATGGGGGTATTAAGCTTGTTAATGATGTAGATACGGATGAAATTATTGCCTGGAAGGCCGGTTTATTTCAGTTTAACCGGGCTGATGTGGTATTTATAATGCGCCAGGTGAGCAGGTGGTACAATGTGGATGTGGTTTTTGAAGGACCAGTAAGTATGAAATCTTTTTCAGGCATTGTAAGCCGTAGTAATAACGTATCTGAAGTATTGAAAATAATGGAAAAGGCGGGAGTGAAATTCAAGATAAACGGAAACCGGATTACAGTAATGCAATAGTTGTGTTTTCTGGCAACGCTAACAAAAACCGCCCTGAGGTCGAGTCAGGACGGCGAGTCGTTCGGGTTGCCCAATTATATACAAGGAGTACATGCCCAACCAAAAGTTGGGATGCAAAACAATTGTTTAACCCAAACCAATCAAAGTTATGGATTTAACTGCTTTTTGTTCTTTCCCGTTGAAGCGGAAGACAATTACCAAAACACTGATGATTATGAAATTACTGGCCGTTTTTTTACTGGGATCTTTTCTCCAGTTGAGCGCCACTGGCAATGCACAAAAAGTGACATTGTCAGAAAAAAATGCACCGTTGCAGAAAATTTTCAGGCAGGTACACCGGCAAACCGGCTACCAGTTTTTTTATGAAGATGCGCTGCTTGACAAAGCGGGCAAAGTGAATATACAGGTAAAAGATGTTTCATTGGAGGAGGTGCTGAACCAGTGTTTCAAAAATCTTCCTTTAAAATATGAGGTAATAAACAAAACTATTGTGGTGAGCTCAAATCCGCTTCCCATTGCCGGAGAAAATGTAACGGCTCCCTTGCCACCTCCTATTACGGTGAGGGGAATAGTAAGGAATGAATCAGGAGAACTATTACCCGGTATTTCCATTATGGTAAAAGGTACTACCAAAGGAACGGTTGCTGGCGTTAATGGAGTTTTTTTACTGGAAGGTGTGGAGGAGAACGCTATATTAATTTTTTCAGGTGTGAACCAGGAAACACAGGAGATTGCACTGGCAGGAAGAACTTCATTGGTGGTTACTTTAAAAACAATCATTTCTCCTTTGGATGAAATTCAAATAATTGGCTATGGGCAAACTACCCGCCGCTTAAAAACCGGATCAGTAGGTACTTTAAAGTCAGATGTGATCAGCAAGCAACTGGTTACGAATCCAGCCCAGGCATTACAGGGCCGTGTAGCCGGTGTTGCTGTCACACAAACCCAGGGTTCTATTGGCAGTGGTTCAGAAATACAGATCCGTGGAGTAGGCACTATTGCTGCTGGTAACCAGCCACTCATTATTGTAGATGGTGCCATTATGCCGGATGCGAACAATGGATTGGGTACAGCACTGGGTGGATATATGACCTTTGGAAGTACTTCTTTGAATGTTTTGAATCCTGCCGATATTGAGAGTATGGAAATACTCAAGGATGCTGATGCAACCGCCATTTATGGATCCCGTGGTGCGAACGGTGTTATTTTAATTACAACCAAAAAAGCAAAGCTGGGTATAACCCGTTTTAATATTGATGTTAGCACCTGGTCAAACAGTGCTGCATATTTACCGTCCCGGCTGGGGCTTCCTGAATACCTGCAGATGCGCCGTGATGCATTTGCAATGGGGAACCACAACCCAACAACAGGTGTAGCAATAACTCCCATTCCTTTAACGACAAGCCGGGCACCTGATTTACTGGTTTGGGATACCACAAAAGCGACCGCTGACTGGACTGACTATGAATATGGAAACCGGGCACCTGCTTACAATGTGCAAGCCAATTTATCCGGTGGTGAAAAGAGATTGAATTTTTATTCCAGCGCTGGTTACCAAAAGCAGGGAGATATTACAAGAGGAAGCCCTTACCAGGAACGTCTTTCTGCAAGTTTGAGTGTCAATCATACTTCAGCAAACGACCGGTTGCGGATTGCATTGAACACTAGTTATCTCATCAATCGTTTATTTCCATCAAGGGGTGGTGGTATTGGTGGCTCTCTTGCCAGTTTACCTCCCAATATGCCTATAATGAACCCTGATGGGACACCATTCTGGCCTCCGGGAACAATTCAGCAAAATACGCTGTTACTGAATCCACTGGCAACAGAAGAAGCAAGCACCACCAGCAAAACAAATAGCTTTATTGGTAATATTGATCTGAATTACAGGATTTACAAAGGGTTGTCTTTTAAAACATTGATGGGTTACAACATCCAGGAAGGAAACGTTGAACAAAAAACTCCATCTACTTCTATCAATCCGCTAATCCCAGGCAGCACGGTGCCAAACAGCAGAACGGTGTTAAGTACTTACAAATCTTTCAACTTTGAACCGCAGCTTAGCTACAATAGTAAACTGGGCGGGGGCAAGCTGGATGTACTGGTAGGAAGCACTTTCTTTGACAAGCAACAAACTTCTTATGCACTTAGCCTGGATGGTTATACCAATGACCTGCTACTTGGTAGCTGGGCAGCAGCCACCAATGTCACCAGCAGAACTAATACTTCTGCGAATTACCGCTTTAATTCCATATTTGGGCGGGTAAACTATAACTGGGAAAACAAATACCTGGTAAACCTTACTTACCGCCGGGATGGTTCCTCCCGATTTGGACCAAAACGCCAGTTTGGTGATTTTGGTGCCGTGGGTCTTGGTTGGATATTCACTAAAGAAAAATGGATGCAGGACGTTGTACCCGGCCTTAGCTATGGAAAGCTGCGTGGTAGCTACGGTACAACTGGTAATGATAATATTTCCAATTACCAATATACCACCCTGTTTTCTCCCAATGTATACAATGGACAAAGCGGTTTGTCGTCTTCCTATCTGTCCGATTCTTCCGTGAGCTGGGAAACCAGTAAAAAACTGGACCTGGCATTAGAATTAGGTTTTCTGAACGACCGTATCTTGTTTACAACGAATTGGTACCGCACTTTATCTACCGATCTGTTGGTTTCTACACCAGTACCGGCACAAACAGGATTTACCAGTTTTATTACTAACATTCCTGCTGTAGTAGAAAACAAAGGATGGGAATTTGAGCTCACAACGAAGAACTTCGGTCCCAAAAGCAAGCTCCAGTGGAACACCAGCTTTAACCTCAACTTGTTGAAAAATTCACTCCTTGAGTTTCCGGGCCTGGAGCAATCAACCTATGCTACTCGCCTGAAGATCGGTTTACCGGTGAATAGTCCCCGTAATTTTCTCAATGCTGAATGGTCACAGATTTATGAAGGAGTGGACCCGGCAACCGGCTTGCCGATTTTTAAAGATCTGAACAATGACGGTTTGATCAACAACAACGATCGTACTTATATCGGCTCGGCCATTCCCCGCACATTCGGAGGATTAGGTAATACGCTTAGTTATAAAGGGTTTGAATTGGATGTATTCTTCCAGTTTTCTCAGCAGCTTACTACCAATTGGATGTTCAACAACCTGTATCCCGGGCAACTGAACAACCCGGTATCAGATGTATATGGAAATTATTGGAAACAGCCTGGTGATGTTACGAAATATCCCCGCCTCTGGACCGGTGTTGCCACCAATACCACTACTAATTTACTAAGTAATATTTATCCTTTTTCTTCTGCAACCCTGGTAGACATGATGTATGTGAGATTGAAAAACCTGTCCCTTTCCTATTCATTACCAACAGAACTGTTATCGAAAGCGAAACTGAATAAAGCAGTAGTTTATTTGCGTGGTCAGAACTTATTGACTTGGACCAGTAAAGAGATTCTAAAAGACCCCGAACTTATTACTTTGCGTGGAGGCAGTGCTATATTGAAAACCATTTCTGTAGGACTGCAATTATCATTTTAATCATCCAAAATCATTGATATGAAACTGTTCAAAAAAAATAAAAACAAACTCGTGGTATTCGGGTTCCTGTTGGTAACCTTGAGTGGTTGCAAGAAGTACCTTGAAATTCCCCTGCCAGTTGATCAACTGGCAACAGAAACGGCCTTTGCATCACGTTCTGGTATTGATGCGGTAGTAAACGGTATGTATAATGGTTTTAGTGCCAGTGCGATACGGGATAATTATATTAAATTTACTTATTATATGTCTGATGAAGGGGTGATTGAACCCTTACCCGGCTCGGAAATTGGTCAGCTTATTTCGGCATCCATTGTTCCTGCAAACGCACAACTTGTGCCATGGTCCTGGTTCTACCGGCCTATATACCGGGCAAATGAAATCATCGAGAAATTACCGGGTGTACCTGCGAACATTCTTCCCGATTCGGTGAAGAAACGGTATATCGCTGCTGCGAAATATGTAAGGGCTGCAAGCCACCTTACCCTGGTAAGTTCCTGGGGTGATGTGCCATTAATTACTTCTACCAGTGCAGATGAAAATATCAGCAAGCCCCGCACACCCGCAGCCCAGGTGTATGAAGCCATAGTGAAAGATCTTCAGGATGCAGCAGCAGATTTATCTGCTTCCTCTGCAGTGACCGATAGTCGTTACCTGCTTAAAAAGTACCAGGCCCAGGCCTTGCTGGCCCGGGTATATCTCTACCTCGGACGTTGGGCAGAGGCAGAAGCAGCTGCTACCGATGTGATAAATAATAGTTCCTATCAACTGGTTACTGGTGTGAATAATGTATTCAAACGAGGCAGCCGGGAATCAATCTTATCACTCGGTTCTTCCAGCACAGGATCTTTGTTTGATAACCGTGTAGTTTTAGGTTGGCTCACTCTCCCCTATACATCTTCACAAACAACTACTTCTTATTGTGCCATACCTACCACCATTATGAGTACGTTTGAACCGGGTGATCAGCGGGCTGTAAGTGGTAACTGGACGATTACTCTTTTTGGAAAACAATTCGCCAATAAATATCTGCATAACATATTGGCAACTACTGCTGCTACAGCAGCCAATCCACAGGATTATGTGTTTCAGCGCTTAGGTGAAGTATATCTAATTCGGGCGGAAGCCAGGGCTCAACTTGGGAATATTACCGGCGCAGGTTCTGCTGCTTCCGACTTAAATGCTATTCGTACCCGTGCAGGTCTGCCCAATACTACTGCTACAACACAGCCGCAAATGTTGAGCGCCATAGAACAGGAACGGTTGCATGAATTATTTTATGAAGGGCATCGTTGGTATGATTTGAAACGTACCGGTAGATTGGATGCAGTGTTGGGTGCTGTCTCTTATAAAGCAGCGAATTACCAACCACACTATAATCTCTGGCCTATACCACAGTCTGAACTGATCACCAGTCCCAATCTTACTCAAAACCCGGGTTATTAATTAATCATGTTTTCGGTGTGTTATACGCAATGATACTAGCGAATTGAAATCAGATGGTATACAGCTTAATTATACAGGAGTGAAAAACTTGTTTTCACTTCTGTATAGAGTTGTAGCACTGAAACACATAGAACCAATTTTGTAACAAAGAAAAAATATATAATGCTAACTAAGTTCCTTATAAGCAGCGTTGCTATTTTAATATCCACTTATTCCTTTGCGCAAAAAATTAATATTTCAGGAAAGGTTACGGGATTTGCTGCCAAAGCAATTAAAGAAGTACAATTTATTTGTGATGGAAGAATGCAGAAACTAACGTTAAATAAAGATGATCAGACTTTTTCCGGCGATATAAAAATATCAACACCACAATTCGTAGAAATTAAATCAGGGAATGCTATACCTTCTTATTACTATCTTATTCCCAATGAAAAAATTACACTTGATATTGATAAGCCTTCCATGCAGGAAAGTATTGCAACATTTACAGGTAGTAAGAGCAGGCAATTGCAGGAAATTTATAATTCGTTTTACAATGCACTTCAGGAAAAGCGAATAAATACAAGTTCAAGAAACTGGCCACAATTACTTTTTGAAAACAATGAGCCCCTGAACTACGCAGAAATCAAAGTAAACGACGAATTGAAAAAGCATGCAAGTCTTATAGCAACAGTACCCAGTTTTAAGCCAGACATTTTGTTTTTTATAAAGAATTTTAGAAATTATACAAATATTGATAAAATGTCTTTACCTGAAATTGAGACTGCATTGGGGGATATAAAGAAAGCAAAAGTCAGAAAGACAACCTTAACCATTCCGTTTTTCAAAGAATACCTGACAGATCTGACAAATGCTTATGCCGCCAGAACTTTAGAAAAATATGGCATTAGTATAGACGTGATTAAACAAAAATATATAAGCCAGTTTATTGCAGCAGAAGCCGTTTCAAAATATGTATCCGACAGCGCTATCAAAAGCGATCTCTTTTCAGATAAACTAAAAATTGAGTTAGCCACGAATGGCTTGAAAAACGAAGTTTTTGTGGATTATCTGCTGAACAATTCACAACAGTTTGTAAAGGATGCATATAAAGAAAGAATTGATTTGCTTAAAGAAAATATGACGCCCAACTTAAATGAAGCAAGAAAAAAAGCATTCAACTTTCTGTTGCATGATGCAGATGGTAAGGAATACAGGCTCGATGATTTCAAAGGGAAAATGGTCTTTATCGATTTCTGGGCGTCATGGTGTGCACCGTGTAAAGCACAAATCCCTTATCAGAAAGAACTGGAGAAGCATTATGCAGGTAAAGATTTGGTTTTTGTAAGTGTCTCATTAGATAATTCAAAAGAAGCCTGGTTAAAGTCGGTTAAAGAAGAAGACTTACACGGATATGTTTTGTATGCAAAAGGAAATTTTAAAAATGATTTTCCTAAGGCTTATGGGGTGGAATCGATTCCCAGGTACATGCTTATAGACGCAAATGGCAAAATTATTTCCGACAACATGATGAAACCTCAGAACAAAAAAGAGATCATGGGCGTTTTTGATGCGGAACTATATGCAAAGAACACCCAGTCTATACTGGATAAACATTTTCAGGCAATAGGAGCAGAGACTTTGAAGAGTAATGGGTTACAACTGGAATATAATCAATCAGTAGTGAGCTTTGTTTCAAAAACTAAACTTTATTACAGCTACCCCGACAAGATGAAAAGCGTCAGTAAGATGGAAGAAACAGAACAAATGCTGATGATTCTGGGTAAAGACTTTTTCACGGAAAAATATACTATTGTAAACGGCGAAAAGAGTACCACCAATATCCCCGGTCAAACAAAAATCAAAAAGAACTGGACTAATAAAATATTCGGCTTTGAACTCTTTCTGAGAAAATCGGTTAATAATGCAGAAATAAAATTTGCTGAAGAAAATGCCACAAACACAGATAGTTGTTTTGTTTTAAAACTGATCAGTGATGGAAACATAGAAAAATACTACATTAATAAAAACACCTATCTCATTGACAAGATAATCATTTTGACAACCAATATAGAACCAAGGAATGGTGGTGGTTTTATAGAATCCTTTGCCAAGTATGAGGATTACAGGAATGTGAATGGCGTAATGATCCCATTCAAGATTAATCAGAATAACATTGTTACGATAAAAACTGAAATGGCGGAAATAAAGCCAATTGAAAAAAATGTATTCGATAATTGAATGACACAGTAGATTTTATCATTAGAGCTGCCCTGTATTTTAATAAAGAAGTCCGTTGAAGGAAAAGGCTAGTAAAGAAAATATACAATCATTGCCTCTATGATTATAAATAGAGGAGATGAAGAATATCTGGCATAGAAATAATGATAAGAATGACTCAATAGAATTAAGTATGCAAAAGCATTTTTTTATACGGAGTAACGGGAAGTATATCAGGATTAATATTTCAGATATCCTGTATATTGAAGGCTGCCGGAATTATGTAAAAATAGTTACAACGAATAAATCTTTGCTTGTATTAATTACATTAAAACGGATTGAACAATTCTTGCCGGTCGGACTATTCGTCCGGATTCATAAATCGTACATTATTTCATTGGATTATTTACTTTGGTTCGATTCAGACCAGGTACAGGTATTAAGCAGGCAACTACCCGTTGGTGCCCAATACAAAGGAGTGCTCGAAAAGCATGTATTAATTATGCAGGAAAAGACAGACTCGTTTAGTGCACTGGAACATATAGCTGGTGAAACCTATATTAGGCGGGTAGTTTCCTGAAGAATTCGATAGTAAACGAACGTGGAGGGCAGCTAAAACTGTTTTTTATATAGTTAAATAACCGGCAATTCAATTATTTTATTATGATTTCTTGTAAAGGTGTTTTTAATTGTAAGAAATACAGCTACATCCTTACCAGTACCATCATTTTTATTGGTTGTGTTATGACTTTTATTAGAGTACCGGCACAAACAGATGGTGCGAATAATATTCATTCCGTAACAAAACCTGTTAAGCAAGCAACAAATGTTGTAACAACTAAGAATCCTGTTATTTCTTCGGGATCATGGCTGCAGCACATTCAATATAAAATGATGATTGATTTGAATGTTGATTCAAATCTTCTGAAAGGAACCCAGCAAATCAGGTACAGGAATAATTCACCGGATACATTGTATACGCTTTATTTTCATCTTTTCTGGAATGCTTTCCAGCCTAACAGCAGTATGGATGTACGCAACCGGGAATTAGTTAAACAGGCATTACGGAAAAACCTGAGAGGAGAAACAATTAAAGAATGGGATAGCCGAATTGCAGATCGGATTTCCAAGCTTAAAGAAAACGAAACCGGTTGGCAGCAGGTGAAAAGAGTAACAGTGAATGGCAGGGTTCAGCTTTTGCGGGAGTATGAAACCATTTTACAAATAGTGCTGGACAAGCCAATTCTGCCAAAATCCACCGCAACTATTGGTGTTGAATTTGAAGCCAGGGTGCCGTTACTGGTCCGCCGGAGCGGACGGGATAATCAAGAATCGGTCCGCTTTAGTATGGCACAGTGGTATCCTAAATTGGCAGAATATGATCACCAGGGGTGGAATGCTAATTTTTATATTGGCCGGGAGTTTTACGGTGTTTGGGGTGATTTTGATGTAACCATTCAGATTGATAAAAACTACATGGTGGCTGCTACAGGAGTTTTGCAAAATGCCAACCAGGTAGGATTTGGTTTTGAATCTCCGGGTGTAAAAGTACCTGATCCTGTATCAGGGAAAAGAGTTTGGCGTTTTTTAGCCAATCATGTACATGACTTTGTTTGGGCAGCTGACCATCAATACAGGCATATTTCTTTACCTATCCGTAAAGGGTTAACACTTCATGCATTTTATAAATCGGGAAATGCCACTACCGATAGTGCCTGGCAAAATGTATTGTGGGCAGCGGGAAAAGTATTGCCCTATCTGGAAAGTCGGTTTGGCACTTATCCCTATCCTCAGTATTCCTTTATCCAGGGAGGAGACGGGGGTATGGAATATGCCATGGCCTGTCTTATAAAAGGGAGTGATATTGGCACAGTATTTCATGAGTGGATGCATAGTTGGTACCAGATGTTGTTGGGTACAAACGAAAGCCTGTATGCCTGGATGGATGAAGGATTTACGCAATTTGCAAGTGATGAAATAAGTGCTTACTACTATAATTACTGGGCAGATCAATCTCCATTTCTCAATGCTGCTGGTAAGCAGCAGGCTTCCTTCATGCAACAGATTTATAAACAGTTACCCCTTAACCACGGTTTTGCATACCAGATTTATTTCAATCTTGTAAAAAGTGGGGTCGAAGAACCTCTTTCCACACATGCCGATCATTTCAACACTAGTTATGCATATAGTGCTGGCTCTTATTCAAAAGGTTCAGTATTCCTTTCTCAATTAGGATATATTGTAGGCGATAGGGTCCGGGACCGTATTTTAATGGAGTACTACCGGCAATGGAAATATAAACATCCAACCCCCAACGATTTTATCCGGGTAGCTGAAAAGATAAGCGGGATACAATTGCAATGGTATAAGGAATACTGGATTTACGGCATTAAAAATATTGATTATTCAATTGATAGTATTTTGGAGAAAGAAGGTAAAACGCAAATTAATGCCAGGCGCATCGGAGCTATGCCTATGCCGGTTGATATTGTAGTTACATATAAAGATAGTACACGGGAATTGTATCATATTCCTTTGGATCTTATGTTGGGTGAAAAAGCCGATGAAGAATTGTTGCAGCAAAGGTTTGTACAGAAAGAATGGCAGTGGACACATCCACTCTATTCACTAATTCTTAATAGAAAAAAAGAAGAAATATTTTCTGTTGAACTAGATCCTACCTTCCGGCTGGCAGATGTTGACCGGAAAAACAATAAATGGGAATCTGAAAGTAATTAAGTGCGATTTTCTCATTTGGTTCTAAGAGGTATAGTGATGAAAATTGTAATTATACTCTTGTAAGTAATTTTTTTTATAAAGGCCTTTTCAACAACCAATACTAATACGAATTTAAAACCCCAGTTCCTCTGCAGGATTCCAAAAATGCTTATCGAAGTCAATCACCTGGTCGTTTTTCACTTTTATACCTTCTTTCTTTAATAACTTTTCCATCATTCCCGGTGGGGTAAAATGATGTTTACCGGTAAGCATACCGTTTCTGTTTACTACACGATGTGCAGGAACTTTTGGTTTAACCAGATGACATCCGTTCATGGCCCAACCCACCATTCTGGCAGACGATTTGGTGCCGAGGCAGGCTGCAATGGCGCCATAACTTGTTACTCTTCCTTTTGGTATTTGCCGGGCTACTTCAAAAACAAGCGCAAAGAAATTTTCCTCCCTTTTGCCGGATGGTCTTATTGTTTTTATTTTTTCTGACGGTTTCTTTCTGACAGTCATGTCATGAAGATAAATCTATTTACTATTTTCCTTTTCTTCCTGTAGTATTGATTTTTTGGGTTCGGGAACATTTTCATATTCATAAGGACAATGCTTACAACCATTGCCACAACAATACCCTTTTTCCAGGTGATACAGTTCTGTTAATACCACATAACCCTCTTCGTTGATATAATAATGTGTTCCTTCAATCAAGTCCTTCATATTCCTTCAGTTTTTCTTTCAGCTCCATATCTTTTTCTTTATTGCCGAGATGGGGAGGTATAGAGAAGCATATATAATGAATTCGGTTACTCCCGGCAATATCCAGTGATTCGTAATGGGTTTTAATTTTTAATTCATCACTTATCTTTTCCGTTTTATATACATCATCCATGTCTTTGTGCAACGGGCAACCGTATAGATCAATCACCATTTTGGTAAAACGATAAAGATCAGGGCTGTCTGTCTTCAGATGTATTAAACCACCGGGAACAAGAAATTGTTGGTATAGCCGTAAAAATTTTGGGTGGGTCAGCCTTTTTTTTGCTTTTGACATCCGCAGCTGCGGGTCGGGAAAAGTAATCCATATCTCTGATACTTCGCCAGGTGCAAAATATTCTGCAATTTGATCTATTTGTGTGCGGAGGAATGCAACATTGGTCAACTTGTTTTGTAATGCCCTTTTGGCACCAACCCAAATACGGTTCCCTTTAAGGTCTATACCAATGAAATTGCGATTGGGGTAAAGCTGCCCCAGGCCAACGGCGTATTCGCCTTTTCCACATGCTAATTCCAGGGTAAGCGGATTATAGTTGCCAAAAAAGACTGACCATTTCCCGGGCATGTCTTTCGGAAACTGCAGTACATTACTGAAGGTTTCCAGTTCAGCAAAACGAATTAATTTCTTCTGACCCATTAGGCGGCAAATATAGCCCAAAATTCAGGCGCAGACTGTTGACAGGTGGATTGAATGAAGTGTCAGATCTTTACCTGTAACCCGATACCAATGATTGATTTCAATTGGAGTGCCGGCGATGAATTTGTTTTACCAAAAAGTTGCACATCATTATCATAGATCATATCCACGTTCCAGCTGAAGGCAATGATCTTTGCTACTTTGGCAGATAATGTATTGGTCATAAAAATATCTATGTTCTGCGGATCCTTTTTGTAGTTGGAAAAAATATCCAGCCTGGTTTTGTACGAAACATGCTTACTGAACGATTTGTTATAACTAATAGTGGCAAATGCCCCGTTCTGGTTATAGCTATTTGTGCCATAATTTACGCCGTATTCACCTTTGGCGGATAAGACACTATCCGTGACAAATACCCAGCGGGAGGTGACAGGAGAAAGAAATATTGAAAGCTCTTTATTGGGTTTGTAGTCAATACCCTGGCTCACTACCAGGTATGCCGGGGAAAGAAAAGCGGATGCAAATGTTTTTACATTATCAGGATAAGTATAGCCTTTTAGAAACTGTGAACGGAAATTAGCCAGGGTGGCCAGGTTGAATTTTTTATTCAGCGCAAATCCATATTTTGAAAGCAGGTCAAACCGGTCATCATTCTTGCGGCTGCCAAGGCTGGTTGTATTGATATAACCAAAGTTAACATCAAAGGTATTATCCCAGCTGTTATTGTCTTGTTTATAAAAAGCAAACAGGCGGAGTGAAGTATTAACAGTAAAAGAAAAGTCGTCACCGCCGGCAGCCCAGTTACGCTGGCTTCCTTGCCCGATACTCAGGCTGTAGGCTCCACCGGTTCTCCATTTTTTCCATCCGGTATCAGGGATATCTTTTTTAACCTGCCGGAGAGATTCCATTTGTAATTTTTTTACAACAGCGTCCTGCGAAAAAGCAGTTAATGGCAATAAAAACAATAGAAATGATAAAACTTTACTGTTCATCAGTATTGGTTCGTTTACTTTATAAAAAGGGGTTGTACAGTGCAATTGTTTTCAGCAGGGTGAAGCAAAGATATTGGAGCAAAGAAACATAGAAAGAAATAATTTATTTCATAAAGAATGTTAAAACATAGCTGGTGCTAATGAGTGTTTGTATAATAAAAAAGCCACATTCATTATAAAGGAATGCGGCTTTTGATACCTATGAAACATATCAGAATTTCAGCAGAAACCCGATGCCGATCAGGGACTTGACCTGCATGGCGGCTGACCGCTGATTTTTACCAAATAATCTTACATCGTCATCATAAATAAAATCCAGACTCCAGGACACAGATAATACTTTGCCCAGTTTTGCATTCAGAATGTTTGACATAAAAAGGTCAATATTCTGCGGATTGCGCCTGTAGTTTGAAAATAAATCCAGCCTGCTTTTATAAGTAATAAACTTGTTGAATTCTTTCAGGTAGTTAATGCTCGCAAAAGCACCGAATTCAAAATTAGAAGTTTTTCCCGGCGTTACACCATACAAGCCTTTATTGGCAAGAGCTGTATCCCTTACAAAAACCCAGCGGGCTGTTACAGGTGAAAAAAAGATAGAAAGATTTTTGGTGGGTTTATAATCGAGGCCAATACTGGTTAACAAATAACCTGGTGCCATGAAAGCAGACGAAAAACTTTTTACATTATCAGGATAAGTGTATCCTTTAAATAATTGTGAACGAAGACTGACAAGACCCGAGAGATTCAGCTTAGGGTTCAATGCATAACCATATTTTGAAAGCAGGTCAAAGCGGTCATCATTCTTGCGGCTGCCCAGGCTGGTTGTTTTTACATAACCAATATTAAAATCAAATGTATTATCCCAGCTATGTTTTTCTTTTTTATAAAATGCATACAGGCTGAGTACTGAATTAACAGAAAGGGAAAAATTATCACCACCGGCCGCCCAATTGCTCAGGGATCCTTGTGATATATTGATCCCATAGAGCCCGCCTTTTCGCCATAATTTCTTTGTAGTGTCTTCTTCTTTTTTAATTATTCTATCCGCCTCTGCACGGAGTGCTTTAACAGTTCCATCCTGTGCAGCTACAAGAAGTGGGAAGATTAGAAGTGTAAAGGGTATAATTTTTTTCATACTATATTTTTTAATTTTAGTCGGTTCAAATAATGGTTACTCTCCAAAAGTTACCCCGCTTCTTATCCTGCTCAGGAGCTGGTTATAGCAATTATTAATGAGGCGTTCGGCAATCTGGTTGCGATCCGGTGCATTGAATCCGGAATTATTATTGATAAGTGCCCAATCGGAAGGTTCAAGAGCACGGCTGTCACCACTATATCTTGCTCTTTCTTCTCTCCAGGTATAGTTGTCGGGGAAACGGTCAGATAAATAATTGCGACCGGTGGCCCAGTCATAAATACGGCATTCAAGAGAAGCCCTGCTTTGCAGTACTTGTCTTGTTACATATACAGTAGCATACACGGTTTCGTAAATTGGCTGTGGCGGGTTTGATTTGGTTTGTCCAGTCTGAATTTTTTTTGATCGGGGGATAGTATATTCATCCCGGTAGACAGGACTAATATATAAGTCATTAAAGTTCAGTTCTACAATCCGGTCGGCCCGGATACGTTGTGCATCAGCATCTCTGTCTGTATAAAAACGCAGATGCTGGTACGAGGAAGAACTATTGAGGTCCTGCACCATTTTATATTGCAGGTAATCACGGTCAAAGCCCCAATAATTCCAGCCAAAATTGTAGTAATTGACAGGCCGGACCACTACTTTAATAGTGGCCAGTTCTTTTGCCTGCTCCAGCAATGATCTTACCTCTTTATAATTGGGATATGCATTATTGGCTTTCACGAACATATCGTATGCTTTTTGTGCATAAGGACGGTTGTTGTAGTTTAAAAATGCCAACCCCTGGTTGTAATATTCTTCTGCGGCTTTCAATTTGGCATCCCGGATTCTTTCGTCAGGGTTCCATGGATTGGGAATTATTTTACCCAGTACCGGGCTGCTGCTAATTTCAGCATACATTTTTCCGGCTACCTCCAGTTGTTTAGCGATTTCAATCCACCGGTCTCCTTCATTCATATTATTATAAGTGTCCTTATTGATATTTTTTCGGGTTTCGGCTGCCAGCCGGTAGGCATCGGGTAACAATTTTGCGGCTTCTGCATCATTGGCATTCTTTTTTAACCTGTCCATCAGGTCAAAAACGGTTTTGTCATCAGCGGTATATCTTTTTTCAATTTTATTGGAGGGGGAGCAGCCTGCTAATAAAACAAGGATAAGCATCCATGCTGTGATTTGTAAATTCATAAGAAGTAATTAAAGAAAAAAAGGATTAATGGTATAAATTGTTGAGAGGCAGTACAAAAATAAAAAAAGCCTTTGCAAAAAATGCAAAGGCTAAAATCGCATGAGAAAAGTGCTGTAGGGGGAGGGATCGAACCTCCACGGGGCAGTTAGTTGTAGCACAAAGTTCAGTGGTCGACCCTGGTCGTTCCGGTATTGCTACCAAAACGGCTCTATGCTATATTTATCCTGTTTTCCCCACCCCCGAGACAAGAGGGCATGTCTGCCATGCTTTCGCAATTTCATCACCCCACAGTATTGTTATAAGAGCTTGATGGAACAAATATAGGTCAGTAGCCCAATTCATTCCAAATTATCTAATAAATATTTTGAAAGTATAGAAAATATTCAAATATTTGCCTAATTGATTGATAAATTCAAAAATTGGCATATAAAATGGCTTCAAAATTAAATCTCGACAAACTGGACCTGCAGATTATTCATCATATGATGGAGAATGCGGAGATCTCCTACGCAGATCTGGGTAAAAAATTATTTGTCTCTGGTGGTACCATTCATGTTCGTATCAAAAAACTACAGGAAGCCGGGGTGGTTAAAGGTACAAGGTTGAAAGCAGACCTTAAGCAACTGGGCTATGATGTCATTGCATTTATCGGGATATACCTGAAGGAAAGTTCATTGTATGATACTGTCGCCAAAGACCTGCAAAAGATCCCGGAGATTGTTCGGTTAAATTATACAACAGGTAACTATAGCATGTTTGCAGAGATAGTTTGTAAGGATATTACTCAGTTGAGGTATGTTTTGCATGACCAGTTACAAAAGATAAAAGGCATTGAACGAACAGAAACATTTATTTCGCTGGAGGAAAGTTTCAGCCGGAATGTAAAAGTGATGTAACCTGCATATTCCTTTTTAAGGTGGCTCATGAATATCATGTTAATGAAAGAAACACCCCGATTTTATTCTTCACTTGGGCTGCTGATTATTCTTAATATAATCATCAAACCTGTATGGATTTTTGGTATCGACAGGTCCGTACAGAATATTACAGGTACAGAAGTTTATGGATTATATTTTTCATTACTCGGATTTTCTATTGTTTTTAATTTTCTGCTAGATTGGGGGCTCTCAGCTTTTATTAACCGGGAATTAGCCGCGGCTAAAGAAAGCCATAATAATATTGCCGGAAGTTTTCTGGCCATCAAACTACTGCTGGTTATATTGTATGTGGTGGTGGTCTTTTTTGCCGCTTTAATATCAGGTATCGGGCAATGGGATATTTTCTGGAGTGTAGTGGTCATACAGGTACTGACATCACTTTTTCTGTTTTTCAGAAGTATTATTACTGCACAACAATGGTTCAGAACAGATGCATGGTTGTCTGTACTCGATAAGATCCTGATGATAATAGTTTGTGGTAGTTTCCTGTTATTCCCATCTGTAACGGGAACAATTGACATAAACCTGTTTCTGCTTATTCAGATCGGTTGTACTGCCATTGTATTGCTAATTTCAATAGTTGTTTTGTTGAGAAAGGGATTTATCTTTTCATTACCGTCATCTCCACTTTTCAATAAACGGATATTCAAATCAGCTCTTCCTTTCGGACTTATAGTCTTACTTATGTCTGCTCATTACCGGCTTGATGGGTTTTTGCTGGAAAGACTGCACGGCAATGGTGCTTATGAAACAGGGATTTATGCAGGGGCTTACCGTTTATTGGATGCGGCAAATATGCCTGGGTATTTAACAGCTTCATTTCTGTTACCATTTATCGCCAGGCAGTATAGCCTTAAGAAGGACATGAGTGAAGTGATACTGAACAGCCGCCACCTGCTCCTGGTATTTTCCCTTATGATAGCTATTATAGCAGCAATTCTTTCTCCCTGGCTGCAGCAAATTTTGTATCATGACCAGAATGCTGAAGCAATTGAAGTCTTGCAATGGTGCCTGCCAGTCTTAATTGCTTATTCGTTAGTTCAGATTTATGGAACTGTTTTGACCGCTACTGGTCATATAGTACCCTTTTGCTATATCGTGCTGGCATCGGTCGTTGCGAATGTTCTTTTAAATCTTCTGCTCATTCCTGGCCTGGGTGCCAGGGGAAGCTGTTTTGCTGCATTGGTAAGCCAGGGATTTTGTGGCATTGGCACTATGTTATATACCCGGCAAAAACTAGGTATTAATATTCACTACCGGTCCCTGTTAATGTATATTTTTATGGGTGTGATGATGTTCGGATTTCTTTATACCGGGAATAAGTATATTTCAAATAAGTGGTGGCTATTGGCTGGATTATTTGTAATCAGTATTACTGCTTCAACTATTTTAAAACTGTCTGACATTCATAAATGGAAGACATTCTTAAAACAAACAACTAATAATTAAAAAAATAACTTTCAATGCCTGATATTACCGAACTGATAAAAAAATGGTGGAAGCAAATACTCGGTGTAGTGATTCTATCTACACTTGCTGTGAGTATTATTGTATTTTCAAAACCACTTCAATATGTATCTGTTGTTACTGCTGTTCCGGCGAGCTCTTACTCATCAGACAGATCAAAAATATTTAATGAAAATATTCAGCAACTTTATTCCACACTGGGTACCCCGGACGATCTGGATATGATTGTTGGTACAGGTAATCTCGATACCGTCTATTTGACCGTTACACAGCTGTTTAACCTTTATGACCATTATAAGATGGGTGAAAAAGGGGATGCAGCTATTAATAAAGCAGCTTCAATACTTAAGAAGAATACTAAAGTTATGAAGAGTGAATATGGGGAACTGAAAGTGAAAGTATGGGATACGGATAAAAATCTTTCCCCTCAATTAGCTAATGCTATCATGGATCAATTGCATTCAATTCACCAGCACCTTCAAAGTGCGGGCAATGAAGCGACGCTCAGGGGGTTATTGACAGGGAAAGAAAAAATACAGCAAGAGCTGGATAGTATTTCAGGTACTTTACCGGAGAACAAAATAGTGCTGCAAAATAAGTTAATGGAATACGAGAAACTGATTGGGGAATACCAACTGATGGTTGATAGCAAACCGCCGGTGATCATAATCGTGGAAAGAGCAAAAAGATCTGACTGGCCTGACAGGCCTAAACGAATACAGATTCTAATTGCTACGGCAGTGCTAAGCGTTTTATTCGGATTATTTCTGGCCCTGATTCTGGAGCGAAGAAAAAATGCCCGCCAGTGAGCATTGTTGCTAAAAAAAGCAAGGCTTTGTTTGCCTTACTTGCAGGGCTGTTTGTACTTACAGTTGCTGTATCAGCATTTTTGGATCAATATTTATTTATTGTTATTCCTTTTGCCACTATACTTTTTTATGCAGGATGGGAGAACCGGAATTCTCTTTTCTTTCTGTTATTATTGACTTTGCCACTTTCTTTTGAGTATAATTTTTCTTCAACTCTCGGCACAGATATACCTGATGAGTTCTTAATGCTGCTAACTTCCTGTTTATTCCTCGCATACTGGATATTTTCACCAGGAGTTGTTTCTAAGAAAATGCGCTGTCATCCATTGCTTTTATTATTGTATGCAGCATTTGTGTGGCTGATGATATCAGTATTGTTCTCCACGGATTTGCTTGTTTCAACAAAATTTCTTCTGGCGAAAACCTGGTACATCGGTGCTTTTGTACTGGCGCCCCTGCTGGTTTTTAGTACTAAAAAATCAATAGAAATTGCTGTACAGTTGATTGCTGGTTCAATGTTATTGATAGCAGTGACTGCTCTTATAAGGCATGCCAATAGCGGATTAAGTTTTGCAACTATAAATGACGCTGTTGCTCCATTTTTTCGTAATCATGTTAATTATTCTGCAATGCTGGTATGTATGGTGCCGGTATTATTTGCATGCCGGAAGTTGACAAGGCGTGGAAACCTAAAGTGGTTGATTGGAGTTGCTATTATTATTGCGTTGGTTGCTTTATTTTTTTCATATGCCCGGGGTGCCTGGCTGGCACTCATGATTGGTATTCTTTCGTACTGGCTCATAAAGAAAAAGTTATTGGTGGTCGCCTATATATCATTCATTATTGTAACTATTGCTGCAGTATTTTGGTTAAAAAGTAATGACCGCTACCTGCAGTATGCTCATGATTACCAGACAACGATTTTTCATAAAGAATTTAAGGAACACCTCATAGCTACATATAAACTCAGGGATGTTTCAACAGCCGAAAGGTTTTATCGCTGGATCGCCGGTGTCCGGATGATAAAAGATAAATGGTTGACCGGCTATGGTCCGAATACCTTTTATGATAATTATAAGCCATATGCAGTTCCGGCTTATAAAACATGGGTCAGTAATAACAAGGAACATTCAACCGTTCACAATTACTTTTTACTGACAGTCATTGAACAGGGAATTCCGGGCTTGCTTCTCTTTATTAGTCTTTTGGGGGGTATGCTATATTATGCCCAAAAATTATATCACCGGGTACAGGATGTATTTTACAGGACAACAGCAATTACGATCGGCACAATACTTACTATGATTATTGTTGTGAATTTCTTAAGCGATCTGATCGAGACGGATAAGATAGGTAGTCTCTTCTTTTTATGTCTTTCTCTATTAATTATTATAGATGTAAAAGCAGGATCAGGTACATCTGTAGAGCAACCTGGTGAAAGGTCAGATCCTTCCCCTGACGTTCAGTGCATCTCTTAAGCCATTTCCCAATAGATTGAAGGCCAGCACCAGCAACATAATGGCAAAACCCGGCGCTAAGGCCAGCATTGGATTCTGTGTGATGATGAAATTGTAGTTCTCTTTTATCATCAATCCCCAGCTGGGCATAGGCGGTTGCACACCTACACCCAGGAAACTTAATCCTGCTTCTATAACAATGGCGGAGGCAAAGTTGGAGGCTGCTATTACCATTACCGGTCCCATGATGTTGGGCCATATATGCCGCACTATCGTTCTGAAGTTGGAAAACCCAAGAGCTCTTGTTGCCTCTATGTATTCCAGTTCTCTTACGCCAAGTACCTGTCCTCTTACTAATCTTGCCACGTTTACCCACATCGTTAAACCAACCGCAATAAATACCTGCCAGAAACCTTTTCCCAATGCCAAAGTAATGGCAAATACCAATAACAGTGTGGGTATACTCCAGATAACATTGATGAACCACATGATCACATCATCCATTTTACCCCGGTAAAAACCAGCCAGTGAACCGAGAATCAAGCCAATGCTCAGTGAAATGATAACAGTGATTAGTCCTACACTCAGACTTACTCTTGTGCCAACGATAATACGGCTAAGAATATCTCTTCCGTATTTATCAGTACCCGCAAGAAATTTATTTGTTACAACAGGAGAGGAAGCTGTTTGTGAATTGTGATAGGCTAATCTTTCATTAACACCTTCATCAATATATTTCTGCACGATAATACTGTCCCCTTTTTGTTCATAATTTACAATAGGAATGTAATAATAAACATCTTCTTTACCGGAAACTAATTGTGTAACGAAGCCAGTAGTGACAACATCCTTCTCTTTTTTTATTTTAATAAAAGGCTGTTTGTAACCTGGTTTCTCTCCGCCAATTTCAAGGATGATGCGGTTAGCATAGGGTGATGGGTCCGGGGCGATGAAATAAGCGAAGACAGCAACCAATACGGCCAGAATAATTACAATCAACCCAAGGACTGCGCCTTTGTTCTTCTTCAGCCTTCGCCATGCTGCGGCCTGGAATGATTGGGATTGACTCATGCCGGGAAGTTAAGCTAAGAGGTTGAAAGAGAAAAGGAGTAAAGGAGAATATTCCCGGTGGTATGCCCTTTTATTCTATTGAAATCAATTTACCCTTCTTCCTTTCCATTCATACTTTCCTATTTGCCCGAATAGACCGGAAACAATAGTATATATTATATGAAGTGGTTGAAAGAAAAAGAAATAGTTGAGTAATGCCTGTTTGTTAAAAAATGAAGCAACGCTGCTCACAAATGGCAGCTCTACTATTACTTTTAAGAACCACAAAACGGCGAGGTAAAGCCAATAATGATAACACCAGAAACCAGCAACCGCCAATACCAGGAAAGAGAAATTGAAAAGAAAAACCAGTAACAATACAGCAATGATCCTTTTGTCATCGTAATTCTTTGCTTTACTGGCCCAACGGATGCGCTGGTTAAAAAAAGTTTTCCATGTTTTCATGGGTTGGGTTGTGACAATAGCCGCTTTTGATTTAAGGTAATGGATCCTACCCGGGTATTGTTTCCAGATTTTATGCATCAGCAGCATATCGTCACCGGATGCAATATTATCAATGCCTGCAAAGCCATTGACTTTATCAAAAGCTGTTTTCTCATAGGCAAGATTTGCCCCATTGCACATGGAGTGACTATTTTTAAAAACAGAGGCACCCGTAATACCCTGTAGTACTAAAAAATCTATTGATTGAAATATTTGCAGTAATGAGTTATCATTTGTAAAAGTAACCGGCGCAGCAATAAATACAGATTGTTTTTCATCTCTGAATGCAACAATTGTTGTTAACCAGTCAGGGGATGGTATACAATCAGCGTCTGTTGTTACGATCAGGTCACCGGTTGCGGAGGCAATGCCGGTTTCAATGGCTTTCTTTTTATAAGAATTGAGATTATCTTCTTTTAGCTGTATGAGTTTAATACGGGGGAACTGCCGGGCAATTGCTACCGTAGAATCAGTTGAATGATCATCCACTACAATTACCTCAACTAATTCTTCTGGATAGGTTTGTCCTTTTAATGCCTGCAATAAAGCACCGATATTCTTTTCTTCATTTCTTGCTGCGATTATTATACTTATTTTGGTTTGTTGCGAAGGCAGTGACATGGAATAATCCGGAATCGATTTCCAGGCTTGCCAGTAATAAATGATGAGCAGGCTGTAAAAAAGAAATAATATTATCGTGGTGTATAAAATGATCATGCCAATATCACAAAGCTAATTATTGCATCAGAGCCGGTAGAATTTCTTTAATATGTTTCTCATGCAACACCTGGTGACCGGAGTGAATAACTGAGAGAGTGCAATATTCTTCAATTCCTTTTTGGAATTGTTCTCCCGTGGAAGAAATGATAATCCGGTCATGTTGTCCATAAATCAATCGTACTGTTGTGTTATTTTTCCGGATTAAGTTTTTAATAACGGGTAGGTCAGGTTTAATTTTTCTTAAAGATGTCCAGCGGGAATATAATAGCCGGCGTACCTCAGCATCGCCGATATAGTAGTTGACAAATTTAAAAATGCTGGCATTGACCAGTTTGAAGAGGTTCATTACTTTCAGGAGACCAAAGAACCAGCCTGGTTTATTCATAGTTAAGGCAAAGAGTTTATTCCCTAACCAGGTTTGTGTGGCCAGCCAGTACCAAAAATTGACTTTTAACCCATCTGGGGCTAGTAATACTATTTTTTCAATTTTATCCGGGATGGCCTCAAACAGGCTAAGGCTTATCCTCCCGCCCAGGCTAAAACCAATAAGGGTAAGGTCTCCTTCAGTTTTTTCAGTCATCTTTTCAATAATCTGTACCAGGTCCTGCCGGGTAAAATTCAACCCCTCATTCCATTCGGTTCTGCCATGGAAGGGAAGGTCTATTGAATAGAAAGTATATTGATTGCCAGCATATTTGGATAGGAAATGAAAGATAGTAGCATCCTCACCATATCCATGAAAGCATACCGCTTGTTTTAGCCCTGAACCGAAACAATAGTACCCAATGGTAGAATTTCTATATGTAAGCTGTTTTAGCTCCAAACAGGAAAGGGGATTAAATTTTATGAAAAATTAAATTGGCCATTTCAAATATAATATTAATTTTGAATAGTTGCACAAACAACTATATGCCAAACAACCAATTTAAGAAAGGGGAACTCTACAGTTTTATCACTGGTAAAGCTTCAACCGCCATTGCCCGCAGGTTGCAAAAGAAGTTTAATGCTGCCGGGTTGAATATTACCATTGAACAATGGAGTGTGCTCTATCATTTGTGGAAACAGGAAGGTATCAGTCAGCAGGAATTGTGTAACGCCACTTTCCGCGACAAGCCAAGTATTACCCGTTTAGTTGACAATCTCGAAAAATTGAATCTCGTTAAACGGGTCGCATCTGAAAGTGACAGACGTATTAATTTAATTTATCTGACCAAGCAGGCGCAAAAATTACAGGAAGAAACAATGGCATTGGCTGATGAGACGCTGAACGAAGCATTAATAACGGTACCTGCAGATAAAGTGGATATATGCAAAGAGGTATTGCAGGTTGTGTATGATAATTTGAAATAGTGGATAGGTAATAACGGATCGTTACAAGATTCCGGCAATTTTTTTTAGAAATCAAAATATTAAATTTTAAACCTTACTACAATGAGTACTGCAACAGCAACAAAAACTGTTTTGAAGGGTGGAGAATGGCTGGTAAAAGAATCGTTGCCTTTTGAAACATTTACCCCTGAAAATTTCAACGAGGAACAGTTTATGATCCGGGATATGTGTAACCAATTCCTGGAAGCTGAAATTTATCCTATCCTTGACCGTATAGACAGTCTTGAGCCGGGACTGATGAAATCATTGGTAACAAAAGCCGGGGAACAGGGATTATTAGCAACTTCATTTCCGGAGCAATATGGTGGTTTGGGAAAAGATTTTATTACTTCCACGATTATTAATGAGTATCTCGGTGCAGGCCATTCTTTTTCTGTAGCTATTGCAGCACATACGGGAATTGGTACGCTGCCAATTTTATATTTTGGAACGGATGCACAAAAAGAAAAGTACATTCCCAAGCTAATTACTGGCGAATGGGCCGGAGCTTACGGCCTGACAGAACCTAACAGTGGTAGTGACGCATTAGGAGCAAAGACAACAGCTAAGCTGAGCGATGATGGTAAGTATTATCTACTTAACGGGCAGAAGTGCTGGATTACCAATGGTGGTTTCGCACAGGTATACACTGTGTTCGCAAAAGTGGACGGCGATAAGTTTACCGGTTTTATTGTAGATAGAGGGACGGAAGGATTTACACAGGGCCCCGAAGAGAATAAGATGGGTATTAAGGGTTCATCAACTGTTCAGTTATATTTCCAGGATTGTAAAGTACCGGTAGAAAACTTACTCGGAGAGATTGGAAAAGGACACAAGATTGCTTTCAATATTCTCAATATAGGACGGCTGAAATTATGTGCAGCAGCTTTGGGAGGTGCCAGAAAATCTTTAAGCGGCACCGTGGAATATGCAAAAACAAGAGAGCAATTCAAACAACCCATTTCAAATTTTGGCGCTATCAAGCACAAGCTGGCTGAAATGGCTATTAAAGTTTTTGTTGCCGAGACAGCTTTATACCGGACAGCCAAATGGATTGATGATAAAGAACATGAATTACTGGCTGAAGGCAAACCTTTCAGTGAGGCTTTATTAGGAGGTGCAGAAGAGTATGCAATTGAATGTGCCATATTAAAAGTATATGGCAGCGAAGTACTGGATTATGTTGTGGATGAAGGTGTGCAGGTACATGGTGGAAATGGGTTTAGTGCAGAATATAATATTTCAAGAGCTTATCGTGACAGTCGTATCAATCGTATCTACGAAGGCACCAATGAAATTAACCGGTTACTGATCCTTGATATGACTTTAAAAAGAGCTATGGGAGGACGTTTGGATCTGATGGGGCCTGCAATGGCTGTCCAGAAGGAGCTGATGAGTATTCCTGATTTTGGAGCAGAAGATGATGCACCGTTTGCCAGGGAAAGAAAACTCGTTGCCAACCTCAAAAAAGCAATCCTGATGACATCAGGTGCGGCTGTTCAAAAGCTAATGATGAAAATCGAGAATGAGCAGGAAGTTTTGATGAATATAGCTGATATGGCGATTGAAACATTTAATGCAGAAAGTGTACTGCTTCGGGTGATGAAGATGGTGGATCAGAAAGGGGAGGCCGCTTGCCAGGATTATCTGGATATGATGAGAACCTATCTATATGATGCTGCAGACAAAGTGAATAAATCAGGTAAGGATGCAGTAAATTCTTTCGCCGATGGTGATGAGCAAAGAATGATATTAATGGGACTGAAACGATTTACAAAGGCAGAGCCCTTCAATAGTAAAGAGGCAAGAAGAAGGATTGCTGATAAAATGATAGCAGAAGGAAAGTACTGTTTTTAATTCCACTGATCTCTGTCAAAGTCAAGCATGGCTGTTCTTAACGGGGCAGCCATTTTTGTGTCTGTATATATTGCGGAAAGCTCTTTACGGGTTACTTTCAGTTCCTGTAGTTTTTGAATTCTCTTTCTTTCTATGACAAGCCCGATACACATTATGATTGATGAAAGAGTAGTGGCAATGAAGAAGACGAGAAATGTATCTGCAACATACTGCTGATTTACGGTGCCATCAGCACGAAAATGTGCTTTGAAAATATAATACATGAGGTAAATAATGCCATAGCAACCATACCCAAAAAGCAGTGAAGTGATAATGACTGCTTTGCCGGTTGCTTTGCGGTTTTCAACAGCCAGCTTTGCCTGCCGGATAAAGAAATACAGGCATAATCCACATACAATAAGCAAACCAGGGCCCATAATGATGGTTATTGCATCGATATTAAACCCAATGGTGGTAAGAACTATTGCTTCAAATAAAATAAATGTAAAAGCCAGCAACTTCATTTTTTGGGTAAAGCTTTTTGAGGTGCTGAAATAGATCAGAAAAAATAATATCAGCGGAGTATCCAGGAGATTATTGGTAAGCCCCCAAACCTGAATAATATCATCACTTGCCTTAATGTAGCCTTCTGTCAAAAAATTATAAACAAGAACGGAGCAGTAATAAACAAGTAAAAAAGGAAAACTCCTGTACAACCCCAGGCGAAGGATCAATATTAGAAGAATCGGTACAAAAAGGGCAAACGAGGAAACAAAGCCCATTATGGAATTCCAGGTCATAGTCTATAGGTTTTTTCTAAGGATACAGGTTCAAAACGGAAACCGCCTGGTTGCGATGCCGTCTGCAATATTAACGGGATACAGATACATATAGTGCTTAAATAGAACTCTTTGTGCCAAAATTCAGTAAAACTGTGATACCGGTCCGTATTAATACGGAACAGTTGTTAAGAGTGTTTTTATGCTATCTTTCTGGTATGATACGATTCCTCCGTTTTGTTTATGTTTTCTGGGCTTTTTCAACCAATGCACAAACCATACAAAACAATTTTATCGCCGGTAAAACAACAGGGATTTTACCATTTCTTGAGTATGGACTGGGAATTGACCGTCTTGGGGGTGCAAAAATGACTTACCTGGATACCGGGATTACTATTAAAGTAGTTGACAGTACTATAGTCAATTACAAAGTCCAACTGTCTAAAGACCATTTTGCCTACCTACCAAAACAAAATTTTCAAAGAGAAAATGATATTAAACCATTGCCCTATTACCTGACCAATAGCTGGAGAGTCTCTGGTGATGACAGGTATGATTATGTAACCGTGACCCTCGATGAGAAATTACCTTACAGGAGCATGCAACAGATCAATCCTTCAAAAATAGTTGTGGACATCTTTGGAGCTACCGGCAATACAAACTGGATAACCCAGCTTTCGACTGCCGTGGAAATAAAAAACGTTTATCACGAACAATTGGAAGATGATGTCTTTAGGGTAATTATAGAGTTAAAGAACAAACAGCATTGGGGATATAGCATTTATTACCAGGAAAAGAGACTGGTGGTAAGAGTGAAAAGACAACCGGCAGAACTTGATCTGAAAAACCTCAAAGTGGCTGTTGATGCCGGACATGGAGGAGACAATAATGGGGCAAGGGGGATAACTACAAAAATTTTGGAAAAGGACTACAACTTGCTTTTTGCAAAACAACTGGAAAAAATGTTGCTTGATGAAAACGCAGCAATTTTTATGACAAGAGATAAGGATACTACGTTGAATATGCCGGACAGGATATTGACCTTACAAAAAGAAGACCCGCATTTTCTTATCAGCTTACATCTTAATTCTTCAGCCAGGGATAGCATAAAGGGAACCAGTACTTATTACCGGCATATAGGTTTCCGCCCGTTATCCCAGTATATTTTAAAGGACCTGCTGGAATTAGGGTTAAAAGAATTTGGTAATATAGGTAGCTTCAATTTTGCATTGAGCGGACCTACTGAATATCCAAATTGCCTGGTGGAAGTGGCTTTCCTGAGCAATAAAGAAGATGAACAATTAATTCTTGACCCGGAATTTCATAAAGCGGTAGCAGCACAGATTTTAGCTGGTATAAAAGAATGGTTGAAATCCTGCAAAAGTGATTAATCTTCCGGGGGAAAAGGTTCGCCGCGGTGACAGGTTTTACAGGTCACTGTATTCAGGTATTCGGGTCTTATGTTTTTATCGAAATAGAAATTTGTTTTGTTGATCTCAATTGTCATCCGCATCATTTCTCTTGCATTTTCTTTCATTGGCTCTGTATCCGACACATAATCGAGACTGTCGATAAAACCCTTAACCGGCACATGGCAGAAATTACATTTCACTCCCAGTGCTTTATTATAGGTCTGCATAATACTGTCCAGTTTTTCATCACTGATATCTTTAGGGAGGATTTTCAGATTTCTCTCTTTCTGAGCTGGAGCTTTGGCCGCTGCCATACCAAGAATGATGAAAGCTGTCAATGATAATAAAGTAAGTATTTTCCTTTTATGTAGCATATTCTGTGCTTACTGACGGGTAAAAAGTAAATAAAGCAGCATTAGCTGTAAAAAATTAATGTATCCACCGTTCAAAGAATTCGTAAGTCCTGAGCATCTGGTCGATCCGCTGACGGTTATTACCGCTCCTGGTAATTTCATGCGTAGCAGCAGGATGACGTATATACTCTACCGGGCGCCCCAACACTTTTAAACTTCTATATAACATTTCGCTTTGCACAAAACCAGTTCGCCTGTCATTGTCCCCGTGAAATATGATATAGGGTGTATTGATATTCTGAACATAATTAATCGGTGATTCTCTTTCCAGTGTTGCCTTAGCGGCAGCCTCCCATGGGTAACCACCAAAATAGTTGGGAACCAGTCTCCATGCATTTCCTTCTCCAAAAAAGGTGGCCAGGTCGTACACTCCACGCTGTGAACAGGCGGCCGCAAAACGCTGATCATGTGCAATGATCCATGCAACCAGGTAGCCGGCATAAGAACCGCCGGTTACCAATAATTTAGAAGTGTCTGCCCATCCTTCCGCAACAGTTTTATCCAATGTGGTCAATACATCACTGGTTGGGCCAGTTCCCCAATCATTGATATTGCCTCTTAAAAAATCCAAACCATAACCACCACTTCCACGGGGATTGCAATACACCACACCATAGCCTTTACTGCAGAAATATTGATACTCATGCCACATGCTGCTTTCACCCGGCCCCCACATGGCTGATGGACCCCCATGAATCTCTAACAGCAACGGATACTTTTTGCCGGGTTCATAATTAGCGGGCTTCATCACCCAGTATTCAATTTCCATTCCCTTTTCATTTTTGAAACTATGTTTTTCCGGGAAGCCCAGTTTTTTATTATTAACCCAACCGGAATTATAACTACTAATTCTTTTTTCATTTTTACCCATTGCATCTGCTGTATACACTTCGAAAGGATTTGCTACTTCAGTTTTTACAAACACCATTTTATTGCCTGCAAGATCAAAACTCCCCAAACCACTATTATAATCAGTTAACTGCTCTATTTTTATATCCTTATCATTAACCTTAAAAGTGCTTAAGGGAGGATATATCGTCCATCCACTGCTTAAATCAGCCCGGTAAATGGGTTGTCCTCCGTTGCTCTGTGCGGTGAAATAAATATACTTTTCATTTGCACTCCAGGTGATGTTTCCCTTATTTCGATCGAAAGGGATATCAATTTTATCTTTCACAGATCCATTAAAAGGAATAATGGCTAATGCAGGTACACTGACAAATGATGTATTGCCATACAAAAAAGCCAGCCATTTACCGGTTGGAGATATTCTTGGAGAATTGAAGTTCCTGTTTTTTTCTCCCAATAGTTTTCTGAGATTACTGCCATCAGTATTTATTACAAAGACTTCCCCTTCCAGCACCCGGTCGGGATGTTGAAGAGAATCCATATTGCCGGCAAGAATCAGTTGCTTGCCATCCGGAGTAAATTCGGCGAAATTGTAACGATAAAAACCCCTGGTAACGGCAACTGGTCTGGCATCTGTTTTTACATCTGTAATAAAGAAATGATTAAAATTCATTTCAGCATTAATATCCGTTTCATCGAGGAAATTCAGTTTATTGATTACATTGGCTTTTTTGTCAATGGCATTGTTTTCCAGGTATGCTCTTATTTCTTCAATTGTACCGTCAGGGTCTGCTTTTGAGATAGTTGCTTTTAATATGAGCTTATTATCTATACCGGGTTTCTCCATCGGCCATTTGGGAAATTCTTTATCAGGGTTGAGGATAGAATCTTTTAACAGATCCTTCATTGGAATGCCTGCCGAGAACAAAATCTGCTTTCCATCCGGGCTCCATTTAGGATTGCCTGCCCCGTATTTGTGTTTTGTAAGTTGAAAGGCTTCGCCACCATCCAATGACAATAAAAAAATCTGTGGTTTATTATCAACTGCCCTGACAAAAGCAATTTGTTTACCATCGGGGCTCAATACAGCCTGGGAAGAATTTTCTTTATGGGTAGTAAGCTGTTTTGGTGAGGATGCTCCATCTGTATTAACCATCCACACCTGTGATATATATTTATATTCCAGTTTGTTGTCGTTGTTTGGTTCAATAGCAGTAACAGTAAAAATTGCTTTACCGCCATCTTTACCCAGGTTCACTCCGCTTATCGATTTTATTTTCAACAGGTCTGTTACCTTAACCGGTTCCTTTCCGGTTTGGGCTATAGAGAAAACAGCTGATTGTAAAACAAAAAGGACAAGAATAACTTTTCTCATGTTCAAAAATTTTGGTTGCTGAAAATACGATTTGATTATCGTTTCCGGCAATGGTAAATGATAAAAGGCTAACTTCTATACATTTGATGACTAAAAACTTATGTCATGAGCAATCTTGTAGAAGAATTCAATGCTTACCGTACCAAAATGAATGAGATTATTTTGAGCAAGGACAACCTGGTGATCAAACGTCTATGGAACCTCGATACCAATACCTATGCCGAAGGGGCCCTGGATGTAAAAACCAAAGAATTGCTGGGACTCGTAGCCAGTATGGTGCTTCGTTGTGATGACTGCATCAAATATCACCTGGGAAAAAGCCATGAACTGGGGGTGACGACTGAAGAGATGTATGAAGTGTTCGCTGTAGCCAATATTGTGGGTGGCACCATCGTTATTCCCCATACCCGTAGGGCGGCTGAATACTGGGAAGAGCTTATAAATGATAAAAGTTAGCCGGCGGGCACATAAAAATCATAGTTGTCTGATCGGTATCCGATACTGATATTCATTAAATTTGCCGGAACCTATATAATATGAGTGAAGTAACAATTGCCCCTGCCCTGACTGCTAAAGATTTTGCTACCGACCAGGAAGTACGCTGGTGCCCCGGATGCGGCGACTATTCTATTTTGGCACAGGTGCAGAAAGTGATGCCCACACTGGGAATCCCCAAAGAAAATATAGTTTTTATATCAGGTATCGGTTGTAGCAGCCGTTTCCCCTATTATATGAACACCTATGGCATGCACTCTATCCATGGCCGTGCTGCAGCCATAGCTTCAGGCTTGAAGGCTTCAAGGCCGGAATTGAGTGTATGGATCGTTACCGGTGATGGAGACAGCCTTAGTATCGGTGGCAATCATACCATTCATATATTACGCAGAAATTTTGATGTCAATATTTTATTGTTTAATAACCAGATATATGGTTTGACAAAGGGGCAATATTCCCCTACATCGGAAGAGCATAAAATTACCAAGAGTACCCCAATGGGAAGTATTGACCATCCTTTTAACCCGGCTGCTTTGGCCCTTGGTGCTGATGCGACATTTGTAGCCAGGACAATGGACCGTGACCCTAAGCATTTACAGGCTATGTTGCTGAGGGCAAATGGACATAAAGGAGCTTCTTTCCTGGAGATATACCAGAATTGTAACATCTTTAATGACGGTGCATTCGAAATATTTACAGAAAAGGGGTCCAAACCGGCAGAAACATTATTCCTGGAGCAGGGCAAGCCCCTTGTGTTTGGTGCAGCCAATGATAAGGGGATCAAACTGGATGGTTTCAGGCCGGTAGTGGTGAATCTCAATGAAGGCCACAGTGTGGATGAACTATGGGTGCATGATGAAACCGATATATACAAGGCTCAAATATTAACCCGCATTTTTGATGATCCCCACAATGAAGGCCACCTGCCAAGACCGTTTGGTGTTTTTTATAAAACGGAAAGAACTTGTTATGAAGATGCAATGGCAGCGCAATTAGAAGAGGCTAAATCAAGAAAGCCCGCCGATCTCGACAAACTGTTAAAGGGGAATGAGGTGTGGACGATTTCGTGAATTAATGCTCCTGATTGATAAGGCATTTTAGTTGAATGGTAAGTGAAAAGATTTAATTCATTGAATTAACATCCCGGAGTTTCTATATGAAGCATTTGCTTATTTCTATTTTTTTTATTCTTTCAGTATCTGTTGCCAATAGCCAGTTCTCCTTTACCTATAATGGCCGGGAGTACAGGGTGTTGAAGACAAGTGTATTTACGGATTCAACAGGCAAGCAATACAATTACAATGAAGCGATGCTTGTAATGATGGGTGGTGAGTATGAAATACTGCCTGCCAACCCCAAAGATGCAAGCAAAGGATTTTTATTATCAGGTATCAGCAGAGAGGAGCAATTGAAAAGAGCCATGGCTGCTCCAAAGCCTGCCGAGACTACCGCTTTTAAGACAGGGAAAAAATTTGATGCTTTCAGCGCCTATGATATGAAAGGTAACCTGGTGGATACAAGACAGCTAAAAGGAAAAGTGCTGGTCATTAATTTTTGGTTCACCACCTGCCCGCCCTGCAAGCAGGAACGTCCATACCTTAATAAAATAGCAGATGATTATAAGTCTGATTCGAATGTAATTTTTATTGCTATTGCATTAGATCAGAAAGAACAACTGGAGCCCTACCTTAAGAATAATGAATTTAAATATAATGTTATACCGGCCGGAAAGAAAATAGCCGATTCATACAAAATAACCGGGTACCCCACGCAGGTAATTGTTGATAAAGAAGGAAAAGTAGCTTTTCACACTGTTAGCTACTATTATGTTACAGATTACTGGATGCGTAAAACGATTGATGAATCGAGGAGAAGATGAAATAAGATTTATAGCATCCATTCTATTACGAATCAGTTGCTGGCGAGCACTCTCGCCGCATTCTCAAAAACCCTTTTCTCTTTTCTTTCATACCACCATTTCGGAACCGTTTTTTTCATCACGGTATCAATGCTGCGCATACCAAATAAATTCCAGGCACCTCTTAGTTTTCCGGTAACGGAGGGTTGCAGTGCTCTCAGGCTCATGGCAAAGCCACTATCAAGATATTCCATATGATGCCAGTATCCTGCGGGCATAAATAAGGTATCTCCCGGTTCCAGAATAAAATCATGACCTTCGGCCAGTTTCAGCGCAGGAAATTTTTCATAATCCACTTTGCCATCTACATAATAGTTGGAAAAATCAGCGAGGCTAAGAACTTCCCATGGTTTACGGTAGAGTTTATATTGTTCCTGGTAGGGGAACATGAGTACCCTTTTCCGTCCGCAGAATTGTGTATGCAGGATATGCGACATGTCAATATCGAAATGCATATGGGTTATGCTGCTGGCACCACCGGTAAACAACATCGGGTATTTTTTTACAAAGCCTTTCATCAGGTGTTCAGGCCAGGTAAAGTCATTGATTAACTGCGGGGCATGGTCGAAAATGTTAAACAGGAAAATCCGCCATGCAGCAGGGCCGCTGCTTATCATGTCTATATATTCGCCAAATGTTTTGTAATCGTCAGCTGTGTTGATAGGTGTATAAGCATCGCTTTTTACATTATTGTATAAGGGCACTTTTTTCTGGCCAACGAGTTGCTTGAAATAATCCCAGTTCCATTTGGAGTAAGCCAGCCAGTCTTTAGCCAGGTTTTTTATAACAACAGGGAGACAGGGTTCATAATATTCTTTTTTGAACACTTCCGGATCAATGGAATCAAAAACGGCAACTGGTTTTAATTGCATAGTCAGCAGTTTTTAGTAGTGACCAAATTACAAATTGTAAGTCAAATACCAACGAAGGCGGGATTTCTGGCAAAACCATGTATTTTTAAAAAAGAACGTTTGCTCATGTTACTTCAAATTCATCCCAAAAACCCACCACCACGATTGATAAAGCAAATTGTGGAAAGCCTGCAACAAGGAGGTGTGATTATTTATCCGACCGACACCGTTTATGGGTTAGGATGTGATATTTTACAACAAAAAGCGGTTGAAAGAATTTGCCGTATAAAAAAAGTTGAGCCCCGTAAAGCACAACTGTCTTTTGTTTGCAGTGATTTATCACATCTCAGTGAATATGCAAAGCCTTTATCTAACCCTGTATACCGGTTGCTGAAAGACCATTTGCCCGGCCCCTATACTTTTATTTTACCAGCCAGTAAAATGGTGCCCAAAATTCTGCAAAGCAAAAAAGATACTATCGGGTTACGGATTCCTGCTAACAATATTGCGATGGCCATTATTAATGAACTCGGCCGTCCCATTCTCAGCGCTTCGCTACCCGGAGAAATGGTAGAAGATTATACTGATCCGGAAGTGATGTATGAGAACTTCAGGAATGAAGTGGATTATGTGGTCGATGGCGGTATAGGGGGAACGGTTCCCTCAACAATTGTTGATTTTACTGGTGGTGAACCCATACTGATACGGCAGGGATTAGGTGAATGGGAGAATTAAGTTGATTTACAGGTATCGTTTTTACCAGTTTCAAATAGTTCAGTTTGAACAGGAAGTATCCTGAAGCTCTTCCGGTGGTATTTACTCAAACCAAATTCTTCAATTGCTTTTCGATGAGTAGCTGTACCATACCCTTTATTCCGGTCCCAGCTATAGTGTGGAAACTCTCTATGCAGTTGTTGCATCCATTCATCTCTGTACGTTTTGGCGAGGATACTGGCTGCCGCAATGGAAGCAAAACGGCTATCTCCTTTTACAAAACACTGGTGCGGAATTTTCTTATAGGTAATAAAGCGGTTGCCATCAATCAATAGCAGTTGCGGTCTCTTTTTTAAATTATCCAATGCCAGGTGCATTGCTTTAAAGGATGCTTTCAGGATATTGATCTGGTCTATTTCCTCATTATTAATACTGGCTACGGCATAAGAGACCGCTTCTCTTTCAATAACAGGACGTAGTTCATCCCTGAGTTTTTCTGATAATTGTTTGGAATCGTTCAGTAATGGATGATGAAAATCTTTGGGCAAAATAACAGCTGCTGCGAATACAGGTCCGGCAAAACAACCTCTTCCTGCTTCATCGCAACCTGCTTCTGTAAGTTTATCCTTGTAAAAAGGGAGTAACATTTGATCGCAATTTGCTAAATAATACTCAACAAAAAGTGTTTCGGGCAAAGTTCCGCCGCTAACTTTGCATCCGCAATGACAAATGAGATAACAGATCGTTCTTCAAAGCCAGTAGCCACATGGCTGCTGATTGGGGTCGGAATGATAATTATTCAGATTTTGCTGGGTGGTATTACCCGGCTCACAGGTTCGGGGCTTTCTATTACCGAATGGAATGTGGTTACGGGAACCTTGCCACCAATGACTGAACAGCAGTGGTTCGCTGAATTTGAAAAATACAGGCAAACGCCGCAGTTCAACCTGCTCAATTTTGATTTTACACTCAAAGATTTCAAATTCATTTTTTTCTGGGAATGGTTTCATCGTTTCTGGGCCCGGTTGATCGGAGTTGTATTTGCTGTTCCTTTTATTATCTTTTTAATCCAGCGGCGCTTCAAGCCGGCGATGGTGAAGCCTATGATTATCCTTTTTTTACTGGGGGCTTTACAGGGTGCTATCGGATGGATAATGGTAGCAAGCGGATTAACCGGGGATGCTATCTATGTAAAACCAACGAAACTGGCTTTGCATTTTATTTTTGCCCTTGGCTTGCTGAGTTATACTTTTTGGTTTGCCATGGAGTTGTTGGTGCCAGGTAAAAAATTTGTTATTAGCAAGTCAATCAGAAATTTTACATTGTTAATAATGGCAGTACTGGTAGTACAACTGGTTTATGGAGCTTTTATGGCTGGTCATAAAGCAGCAACAGCAGCGCCAACCTGGCCGGATATCAATGGCTATCTTTTTCCCCCCGGTATGATGGGTAATGAGCATGGATTACTGAACCTGGTCGATAATAAGATCACTATTCATTTTATCCATCGTGGATTGGCTTATATCCTGTTGGGGCTGGTACTATTTCTTACGCTAAAACTGTATAAAACCCCGGGCTCTTCACTTTATAATAAAACCCGCTGGTGGCCGCTTTTATTAGTATTTATACAAGTAGTACTTGGCATATTTTCTGTGCTGACCAGTATAAAAATAATCCCTAATCAATGGGGTGTTTTTGAATGGATGGCACAATTACATCAGTTTGTAGCTATGTTACTGTTATTATCCCTTGTATGGATATTGTTCATTGTACGCAACAAAGCTGCTAATTAACATTTTCCTTCGCTTGCTTATTTGACTTACCAGTCAATAATCAGTATTTTTAAGTTACAACCATTTCCACGTTCATGAAAGCCTGGCTAAAAGGATTTTATTATTCTTTCCCTATACAATTATTATTCCTGCATTTCAGGAAGTACCAGGTGTTATTATTGTTCTGGGTCATTCTGTTCAGTACCGTAAACGGTACTTTGATGAAAACATTTGGAGCAGATTCTTTATACCTGGCACCAGAGTACCTGGGCAATGTAAACTCTATCAGCTATGCAATAGTAGGAGCCTCTGTAGGTATGTTTATCATGAGCTGGAACATTACTTCCTTTATTCTTTTCAGCCGGCATTTTCGTTTTTTAGCGGCAGCTACTAATCCGTTCTTAAAATTTTGCATCAATAATTCAATCATTCCCGGGTTGTTTCTGGTCTTTTATTTTTTCAAAGCCTATCATTTTGTTCATTTTAAGGAGTTGGTACCCAGAACTGAAATACTTTTCTTTTTTGGGGGTTTTACAAGCGGGTTTATTTTCATACTGGCCGCATCCCTTATCTATTTTTTCAGGGCCGACCGTTCTATTCTTCAGCGGATGATGCCGGTTATTGCAGAGCCGAAAAACTATATCACCCATTTAGGCATGATAAAAGAAGTGTATCACGATAAGCCGTTGATAAAAGTAAATTCTTATCTCGAGACACCTTTTCGGTTGAAGCCTGCCAGGGACGTATCACATTATACAGAACAATTTGTTGAATCTATGTTCAGGGGGCATCACTTTGCAGCCATTCTATCTGTATTTGCAGCTTTTTTGTTCCTGATCCTGATTGGTTTTTTCCTTGATTACCCCTTTTTCCAGTTACCAGCAGCAGGGAGCATTACCATTTTCTTTTCCATCTTGATAGGTGTGGCTGGTGCTATTACCTATTTCCTGCAAAGCTGGAGTATACCTTACCTGGTAGGTCTTGTTATATTGCTGAATGTATTTTATAAACTTGACCTGATAGATCCCCGTAATAAAGCGTATGGTCTTGATTACTGGAATAAGAATGAACGGCCAGCTTATACAAAAGAAGGATTACTCACCTTGTGCAGTAAAGAAAATGTTGAAGCTGACAGGCAGAATATGATTACGGTACTGAATGCCTGGAAGAAAAAACAGGAAAGTGATAAGCCCTTGCTGGTACTGATCAACACAAGCGGGGGAGGGCACCGCAGTGCTACATTTACAATGGGAGTACTGCAGCATCTTGACAGTATCACCAACGGAGAAATTATGAAAAAAACATTCCTGATCAACGGCGCATCAGGAGGAATGATAGGTGCTGCTTACTTCAGGGAATTATACCTCAGGAAATTGCTGGGCGAAAATATCCGGTTACAGAACAAGCAATACATTGATGATATTGCAGGTGATTTGCTGAACCCGTTATTTACTTCATTTTTTGCCAGGGATTTAATTGCGCCAGCACAAAAATTTTCGGTGGGTCCTTACCGGTATGTAAAAGACAGGGGCTATGCGTTTGAACAGAAGCTGAACGAGAATACAAGAGGGTTTCTGAATAAACAATTGGGAGATTATGTAGATGTTGAAAAATCGGCAAAGATTCCATTAATGTTCTTTAATTCGGTGATAACAAGGGATAGCCGTAAAATGATCATCTCCACACAGCCCGTACGATTTATGATGCAGGGCCAGTCAGATTCTTCTAAGATTCCTGTAGCAGATCCTGATGCTGTTGACTTTGTTTCCTTTTTTAATAAGCAGGATCCATATAATATCAGGATGCTGTCGGCATTACGGATGAATGCAACTTTCCCGATTGTATTGCCTAATGTATGGCTTCCTTCCAACCCGGTAATAGATGTGATGGATGCTGGTTTGCGGGACAATTATGGCCAGGAAACAACACTCCGTTTCTTATCTTCTTTTGATGACTGGATAAAGGAAAATACAGGTGGAGTGGTAGTGATCCAGATCAGGGACAGGCAGGCAGGGGGTTGGGAAAATCCTTATCTCTCTGATGATATAACAGATCATGCGACCAAGCCATTCTTGCTGCTTCAGCACAACTGGTTTAAGATGATGGAGTATTCTCAAAATGACCTGCTTGATTACTTCACTACAACAACTGCAACACCAGTGTACAAAGTAGCTTTTCAATATGCTTCCAGCAACCAGGAGAATAAAGCGGCTTTAAATTTTCATCTGACCAGAAGAGAAGAGAAAGATATTATCAGCTCAATTAATTCTGATTTAAACCAGCAGGGATTCAATAAATTATTACAGTTATTCTCACAAAGAGAGATCAGGGAGTCTGTTCCTGGTAGTGATCAGTCGGTTGAATAAGCCGGAAACATTTTTTCTTTATTTCAACCTGAACTTTGGTTGGTGTTTCTGCCGGGTCTCCGTCAATATGCAAGGGAGCTTCTGATTGATTAGCAATAACTATTTTATCAGCCTGAAAATAAATAACCCCTTTTTTGTTATCAAAAAAAGCTGATTGTTGCAGTTTATTTTTCCCAAGTACCTGTTTAAATGTTTGAAACAGCAGGCTCAGTTTGTTCTGATGCGTTAGAATAACAATATCTAACAGTCCGTCTGCTAACCGGGCTTTAGGCGCAATGGTAAAATGATTACCAAACTGGTTACTATTGGCAATGCTGATAAAATAAGCATCAATAATAAATTTTTTGTCTTCAATAGTAAGCTCAAATAAATACGTTTTTGCAGCCCAAAAATTTTTAATTACCTGTTTTACGTAAGTAGATAATCCTCTCTTCGGTTGTTTTGCAAAATCATGAGCTACTTTGGCATCAAAACCAAGGCCGGCAAGCATACAGGCAAAATGCTTATTAATTGTAAAACCATCGATAGCGGTTGGTTTGCCATTGAAAATAATGTCCAACGCTTTAGCAGGTTGTTTGGGAATTTTTGCAGCATACGCTAATCCGTTTCCTGAACCACAAGGAATGATACCAATATTTACACCACAGTTCATCAGGCTGCTTATCGCCTGGCTCACTGTGCCATCACCTCCGGCAATTACAATATCGGTTACCTGTTGTTCTTTGATAATAGGGTGTAAAAATGTGTAATCGCCGCTGGCCACTGAAGGGAAAATCTGAAATTTTATTCCGGCTTCCGTGGTTTTCTTTTCTATTAGCTGCTGCAGATCCTTTTTGGTTCTGGTACCGGAAACAGGATTGATAATATAGATGATATTGCGGGTCACTATAACAAAAATAGCACTATCAATGCTATTGTGTTTTTATTGCTATGCCCCTTTATTTCAATATAATGGTACAGATATGAATTAATCTTACCCGGATAACAGCAGCTTTTTCCGGATCTTTTGGTATCTCAGAGTAATAGAGATTGATTTTATTCTTTCCGGTCATCACTGATTTTAATTCTGCATTGGGGATAGAAATTGTTTTTTTAACATCATCCCAGTTTTTTAGTCCATTGCGTACACTATCATAGGCCATTACAGTTCTTGTAAAGTTTGTATCATACGCTTTAAAAGTAATAACAAAACACCCTGTTGTGTTCAACAAAGCCTTATTAATAGTAATGACATTATTATCGGGGTCTTCGCTGACATTTTTTAATACTGTTTTTTTCTGATGCGATATACTCCAGGTTTGTTGTGCATGCATAGTCACCATCGTTACGATCAGGGAAAAAAGAAGAATTGACTTTTTCATTTTTAAGGCTTGTAATTGAATGACCGGAGTAAGCTGGCAAAAGTTGCAAACCGATCCTTAACGGGGTTGTCATCTACCATCTTAATAATGCGCTGGCCCAGGTAAAACCACTGCCAAATGCTGCCAGGCAAATTAAATCACCCTCTTTAACCAATCCCTTTTCCCATGCTTCACAAAGGGCAATAGGTACAGATGCAGCAGTAGTATTGCCATAGTGCTGAATATTATTATATACCTGGTCATCTCTTAACTGCAATTTTTGTTGTACAAACTGGGATATGCGAAGATTGGCCTGGTGAGGAATGAGCAACTGCAGGTCAGTTGTTTGCAGGTTATTTGCTTTCAGGGCTTCTAATATTACTTCGGGAAATTTGACAATAGCTTTTTTGAAAACGGCAGGTCCGTCCATATTCGGGAATATCTGTCCATTATCGATCATGGCATGACTAAAAAACATCTGTGCAATTTCAGCCTCATCAAAATCGGCATATTTTTCTTCCTTCCAGTGATTTGCATGGGTACCCGGGTTATACATGGCCAGTATTTCAGCACTTTCACCATCACTATGTAAATGTGTGGATAGTATTCCCTGGTTTTTTCCTGAGCCTGACGATTGATCAGTTGGTTGCAAAACAACAGCACCAGCACCATCACCAAATATTACGGACACATTTCTTCCCCTGGTACTGAGGTCGAGGCCAAAAGAATGTTTTTCTGCGCCCACTACCAATATGTTTTTATACATACCTGTTTTGATAAACTGGTCAGCTACGCTTAAGGCGTACAGGAACCCTGAGCATTGATTTCTCACATCTAATGCACCGATTTCTTTCATTTTCAATGCCCGTTGTAACAATACGCCACAGCCCGGAAAATAATAATCCGGGGAGAGGGTGGCGAATACGATAAAGTCAATATCCTGTGGGGTAATCCCTGCCCGTTCAATAGCAACTTTGGCGGCCTCCACTCCCATGGTTGTCGTTGTTTCTTCCGTACGATGGGCATAGTGGCGTTCTTTGATACCGGTACGTTCCTGGATCCATTCATCACTGGTATCCATATATTTCAGGAGATCATTATTGGTAACGACATTGGCGGGTACGTACATACCAATACCCGCAATTTTTGATTTGTGCATAGCAAGCAATTAAAGAAGGAAGATAGGAAATGTGAAGGAAATGAAACGGTTGTTCTTTACAATAGTTTCATTTTGGATTAATCCAGTTTCACTGTTTTAACCTTTCAAACTATTATTATGAAAAACTTAATAGGTACTTACATCTTAATCTCCACCACCAGATTTTCCTTCCGGCTCTTCTCCGCGGCAAACCCCATTACATGGCTTTCTATAGAAGCATCGATAGTAGAAGTTAAAAGAGAAGGGTTTTGCTGATCAATAGCTTGTATCCAGTCTGCTACCAACCGCCAATCACCACCGCCATGTCCGTCGGTACTCTGTTTCCATTCTGTTTTTTTACCGGTACGGAAGTCAGTAAGCACAAATGAGTTCATGTCACCCACTATATCACCCATACTGCCCATCACTCTTGTTCTGCGGCCCTCATAGGAAGTAAGCGCTTCCATGGAGAAACTGGCAGTGATATTATTTTCAAATTGAATATTACATATGTAGTGATCTGGTTGGTTATTATCCATATGGTACACACAGCGGCCGTAATTGGTAGTTTTTAATTTCTCCAATATATGAGCAGCATGTTTCTCTTTATCATCCGGCATATCCAGTACCTGCAACCAGCTCCTGTTCCTGTGATAAATTCTTAATGCTGAATAAGGACACTCTGTTTCTATTTTGCAGCCATCCGTACAACGGGAAGTACTTCCCTCCGGTGCATTTTCTTTTTTGAACCACTTCAGGTCACCAAAGGCCTGAATTTTTTTAGAAGGTTGATTGACCATCCATTTTAATATATCCAGGTCATGACAAGACTTTGCCAAAATGATCGGTGTTGTCTCTTTGCTGTTATGCCAGTTACCCCGTACATAAGAGTGACTCATGTGCACATGACCGATCGGTTCGAGGTGTTGTATGCTGACTACTTCTCCAATTGCGCCGCTGTTCATCAGTTCTCTCAGTTTAATAAAATAGGGAGCATAGCGGAGTACATGACATACGGCCACAATTCTTCCGGTTTTTTTAGCTAATTGTAAGATGTCGCGGCATTCTTTTTCGCTGGGGGAAATGGGTTTTTCAAGCAATATATCATAACCCATTTTCAATGCTTCTATACACGGTCCGTAGTGAAGGTTATCAGGAGTTGATATGATAATAGCGTCTGCAAATTTTGGTTTTTTAAAAACATCTTCCCATGTTTGAAAACGATTTTCTGCAGCTATATTATGTTTTTGGGTATAGCGTTCATTGCGGATAGCAATGGGTTCTGCTACACCAATAATATCAAGCTGGTCAGGATATTGAACGGCATAATTGCCATACACATTCCCTCTTGATCCGGCACCCAGGGTAATAGCCGTTACAGGTTTTTTCAATTTTTTGTGCTGCGGGTTATCCGGCAGTATTATTCTTTCACCATTTTCATTAGTGGCCCAGGATGAAAGTGGAAGCGCTGTAGCTGATAAACCTACCAACCGTAATATATCACGGCGTGACCATTTTGATGTCATAGCTTGCTGTTTAGTAGTAAAATAATTATTGCTGGTTTATTTTCAATACTTCTGTAACAAACTTCTCACATTCCTCCTGCACTTTTTCGATATCTTTTGATTTAATATAAGATCCCAATACATGATTACCTGCATCAGGTATTGCTGCCTGGCGTTTCAGGCTATCGGGAGTACCCAGTTGATTGAACATTCTTTTCATGGCGGACACTTTCACTACCGGGTCCTGGTTCTCCTCATCTTTAAAATAATAAAGAAGAAGGGTGGGTTGTGTTACTTTTTTGAAAGTGGATGCCTTCATTGTTGATTCAAGCAGTTCCTCCAGTTGTACTAACGATTTTGTAACATACCTGTTATTCCAGTATTGAGCATAAATAGCTGTAGTGTCTTCAACTATCCGGTGTTTTCCGGTAACCAAATGAGCGATCTGTAATCCCCAATGATTATTTAACAGCCAGGCATTAGGATCGTTGATTGCAATATTGGGTGATAAAAGGATCAAGCCTGCAATTTCAGGGTATACGGATGCCAGCTTTAACGCTAATGTTCCTCCAGTAGAGGTCGACAATAAGATCACCTTTTTTCCCAATTGTTTGCCGATTGCATAAGCTTCTTTAGCTGAATTCCAAATACCTTCAGCTGTAAAATTGCCGAGCGGTTCTGTGGTATCTATACCATGTGCATCTAAACGGCTCAGGTATAAGTTACATCCAAATTTTTGTGCAAACTCGTAATGCAAGGGATCGCCTTCTTCCTGGCTGGCAGAAAAACCGTGCAGGTATACGACGGCATATTCTGTTTTCTCTTTTGTTGAATCATTTAACCACAATATTCTTGCTTCATTATCTGGTTTCAGTTTATGTTTCGCTTCATTATCCCTGATATATTGCTCAAGCATGGAGGACTCCGCTGGAATAGCAGGCAGTTCATTAGTATATTTTGGGGTGGAAGGCCGCGGGCCTAAAAAGTAAATAACAATAAGAACTAAAAGGATGATACCTAGCCATTTGAGAAATTTCATCTTGTAGTTTTGATAAAACTACATTAATTCTCTGTTTTTAACAGGTTAAGACTGCATTAAATGCCTCTTTCGTTTGCTCCCCCGGCTTAAATAACGTACCTTTGCCGCTCGTTTGAAAATGAAAATATGGAAATAAGAAACATCGCTATCATTGCCCACGTTGACCACGGTAAAACTACATTGGTTGACAAGATTTTACATACAACCAAGGTATTCCGGGATAACCAGGAAACCGGGGATCTGATCATGGATAGCAACGACCTGGAAAGGGAACGGGGCATCACTATTTTTAGTAAGAATGCGGCGGTGGTATATAAAGGAGTAAAGATCAATGTAATCGATACTCCGGGCCACGCCGACTTTGGTGGTGAAGTGGAAAGGGTTTTGAAAATGGCAGATGGTGTTATTCTGCTGGTAGATGCTTTTGAAGGGCCAATGCCACAAACACGATTTGTGTTGCAAAAAGCACTACACCTTAATCTGCATCCGATAGTTGTAATCAATAAAGTAGATAAACCTAACTGTCGTCCTGACGAGGTGCATGATGCTGTATTTGAATTATTCTTCAACCTGGATGCTACAGAAGAGCAGCTGCATTTCCCTACTTATTATGGAAGTGGTAAAAACGGCTGGTTCAATGATTCATTGGAGCAGATCGATAATATCAACCCTTTGCTGGATGGCATTTTGAAACATGTACCACCACCCAAAGTGAATGAAGGCCCCGTTCAGATGCAGATTACATCACTGGATTATTCATCTTTCCTGGGACGTATAGCTGTGGGTAAAGTAAACCGTGGTGTTTTAAAAGAAGGACAGAATGTGGTATTGATGCAGGCAGATGGCACTATAAAAAAGACGAAAGTAAGAGAGTTATATGTGTTTGAGGGAATGGGTAAGAAGAAAGTAACCGAGGTGGTGGCTGGTGACCTTTGTGCCGTAGTAGGTATTGAAGATTTTAATATTGGCGATACAATAGCTGATGCAGAAAATCCAGAAGCATTACCGGTGATCAGTGTAGATGAACCTACGATGAATATGTTGTTTTCTGTTAATAACTCACCTTTCTTTGGTAAAGACGGAAAATTTGTAACCTCAAGGCATCTCCGCGATCGCCTGATGAAAGAAACAGAAAAGAACCTTGCCCTGAGAGTGGAAGACAGTGAAGATGGAGATAGCCTGATGGTATATGGCCGGGGTATTCTTCATTTGGGAATCCTGATTGAAACCATGCGCCGTGAAGGGTATGAGTTAACTGTTGGTCAGCCCCAGGTAATTGTAAAAGAGATCAATGGTAAAAAATGTGAGCCTTACGAAAATCTTGTTGTGGATGTGCCGCAGGAGTTCGCCAGTAAAGTAATTGACCTGGTAAGTCGTCGCAAAGGCGAGATGCTGATCATGGAAACCAAAGGCGAAATGCAACATCTTGAATTTGAAATCCCCTCAAGAGGGTTGATTGGTTTGCGTACACAAATGCTGACGGCAACTACAGGAGAAGCTGTTATGGCACACCGGTTTACAGAATACAAACCATGGAAAGGTCCGATCCCCGGAAGAAGTAATGGTGTTTTGCTTTCCAAGAATACTGATAAGACAACAGGTTATTCTATCGATAAATTACAGGACAGGGGAACGTTTTTTGTTGACCCGGCAGAAGAAGTTTATGCCGGTCAGATCATCGCAGAGAATATCAAACCCGGTGACCTTGTAGTAAATGCTACTGAGCCTAAGAAATTAACGAACCACCGTGCCAGTGGCAGTGATGATGCTACCCGGATAGCTCCTAAAACACAGATGACACTGGAAGAGTGTATGGAATATATCCAGCAGGATGAATGTATAGAAGTAACACCGAATTTCATCCGTATGCGGAAAGTGATCCTGAATGAAGATGAAAGAAAGAAAGTGCAGAAGAAGATGGAGACAGAAGCTGTTTAATAAAAATAATTTACTTTTTATCAATGCCACCTTTGGGTGGCATTTTTTATTCATACCAAAGCGGGTTCTGTAACGCTGCTTTGGCATGAATATACCAGCCATAGGGTATATGTCTGCTACTTCATGGAATTTACCTTTATACAAACTGTACAGTATGCCAAGCAGAATACTATTATTATTTCTTAGCTCCTTCCTTGCCACTTTTTCTTTTAGCCAATGCCTTAGCGGTGATTGTAAAGATGGATTTGGTAAATACAAGTATAAAAATGAAGATGTGTATGAAGGGTATTTTAAAAACAGTTATTGTCATGGTAAAGGGAAAATGATTTATGCGAATGGTAGTCTGTATGATGGTGATTGGGTAAACGGAAACTGGAATGGCAAAGCAAAATATTTTTGGAAAGATGGCCGCAGGTATGAAGGGGAAGTAAAGGATGGCTATTTTGAAGGGTATGGTATTTTTTATGCAGCCGACAGTAGTCGGTATGATGGCAATTGGAAAGTTGGTAAGTATGACGGGCAGGGTAAATACTTTTATAGTAACGGCAGAATCTACGATGGCAACTGGTTAAAAGGAGTAAGGTCGGGTAAGGGAAAATTTACTTGGCCTGACGGTGGTATGTATGAAGGTAACTGGAGAGATGACAAGTTTGATGGCTTTGGAAAGAGAGTGTATAAAGACAGTAGTATGTACGAGGGAGACTGGGTGGCCGATAAACAACATGGTAAAGGAAAATATATTTATAATAACGGTGATGTCTATGAAGGAGGTTTTAAAGATGGCAAAAGAAGCGGAACCGGGAAATACATTACCAAATTAGATGGACAAACTTATGAAGGTGAATATGCAGAAGGACAGGCAGATGGAAAGGGGAAGTTGGTATTAGGCAATAAAGACAGGTATGAAGGTGATTTCAAAAAAGGGTTAGCAGAAGGATATGGAATTGGCGTTTATGCGGATGGAAAAAAATACGAAGGCCAGTGGATAAACGGGAAATGGGAAGGCAACGGAAAATGTACCTGGAAAGATAGTTCATGGTATGAAGGACAATGGGTGAACGGAAAGGCGAATGGTACCGGCACCAAAATTTATAAAGGAGGTGATAAATATATTGGCGAATGGAAAGATGATAAAATAAACGGTGAAGGTGTATATACATGGAAAAACGGGGATAGTTATACCGGCAGTTTTAAAGCTGATGTGATGTCGGGCAAAGGGAAGAAGATCTATCATGATGGAATTATCTATGAAGGAGACTGGAGCAATGGGGTGTATGCCGGAACCGGTGTATTGATCTGGCCGAATAAAAATAAATACGAGGGAAAATTTGTTGCCGGCAACCCGTCAGGCAATGGAAAATTTTACCGTAACGATAAACTGTTTTTTGAAGGAAGTTTTGATGGTACTTCCACTTATTCCTCTGCAAAAAACTGGATACTGAAAGACGGCACCTATGCCCGCCGGACCACCTTCTCTGATGGATCATTCTTCGAGATCTGGTTTCCGGATAATTCCGTTTTCTTCGGCAGTATCAAAGAGATCGGATATTATGGCAGTATTGCAGAAATACAACCTAATGAAGGCTTCCTTTTAAGCCCGTCGGGTAAGATCATGGTTGGTAAAGTCGAGAATAAAACCATTAAAAACCCGGGTTATACATATACTATAAAAATGAGTGAGGCAGTTCCGGACTATGTAAAAGGCCGGGCATTGTATGCCTATAAAAAAAATGAGGAGGCACTGATAGCCTTTAACAAAGCCATTGCACAAAATATAAAAGAAGACAGCGTGTATTTATACCGGGGTATCGTTTACAGTAATTTGAAAAAAGCTGATTCAGCACTAATGGATATGACACAAATGTTGAAAAAGCAACCGAAGAATAAAGATGCCCTGACCTGGAGGGCAGCAAAGATCCGGTTGACAAATAAAGACACGACAGCGGCACTGGCTGACTATGATACATATATAAAATTTTATCCAAAGGATTCAACCGGATTCTGGCAAAGAGGCGTCCTGCACCATAATCGTAAAGATTATATGAAAGCAATAGCTGATTACAGCAAAGTGCTGGAATATGCCAAAGGCGCTAATGATAATGTATATTATTACCGGGGTGTTTGCTATGAACTACTGGAAAAGAAAACAGAGGCCTGCGCTGATTTTGAAAAGGCAAAGAAAGCTGGTAATAAAAATGCCGATGCCAGGATCAAAAAACTATGCAGTCCGCCTGCAGGAGGTTGATTTTTGAACCAAACCCATTTATTTTCGTTGTATTTTTACACCTCAATCACCGGGTATGAAAAAGTGGATAGTGGTCATTAGTATAATTTTTTCTCTGCTTCTCTTCACAGGGCTTGATTCTCAGGCACAATGCTCTGTTTGTACCAAAACAGCCCAACAGTTAGGTGAAAAGCCCGCCAAAGGAATGAATTCTGGTATTCTTTACCTGGCCTTTGCACCTTTTGCCATAGTTGGTCTCATTAGTTACCGCTGGTGGAAGAATAATAAGAACGAATAACGGTTCTATCTTATCTCTAACTTCTTTACTACAGCATCGATTATTACCAGGTAAATGCCTTTTGCTATAGTTGGTAAATTGATTTCGGCAGAACCGGATGTGATTGTCTGTTGAAGAATTATCCTGCCGGTTATATCCGTTATTTTTAATTGCTCCGGAAAACTATTGTTTCTGCTGATAGTGATCTTGCTGATTGCAGGATTAGGATAAATCTCAAATTCAGTACCTGCTTGCCGGATATAGACTCGCTTTATTTCAGAATATGAAACGGCATTATTCTTTCCGGTAATTTTTAGTCTGTAATAATTATACCCTTCTTGCGGGTCGTTATCAGTTGCAGAGTATTCCCTGGTGGCATCATTTCCGTTCACAGTGGAGATGCTATTCCAGCTGTTGGCCGCATTTCTTTTTTCTACTTCATAGTATTGTATATCTGCCGGACTGGCGATTTTCCAGTTCAGCAAAACAACATTGCCCGTGCGGACGGCATTAAAATAATTAAGTCCGGATGCTAAAAGAAAGGCACAATAACCAGCCGGATCGATTGATCGTGAAAAAGTATAGTTAGTACTAACCTGACCGTTACTGCCTGCCCCTGCCGACTGCGGTATAGCATCACAGGATGCATCTCTTCCTGATTCAACACCCGCTGCTCCGCCGGCTATGTCTGTCGTAATTGCCGGCAGCGCTCCTGTAAAATAAATTGCGCCGCCGCTTCCGCCGCCGCCGCCACCAAAACAACGACCTATATTTCCTCCGTCATCAGAATTCCCGCCGTTTCCACCATTTGCCTGTACAGTTACACTTCCAGTATAATTGCTTACATGCATTATTATTGTGCCACCGCCGCCACCACCGCCTGCACCATCCGATAATGAACTGCCGCCATTGCCCCCTGAGGCAGTTATTGTTCTGTTGTTTCCAATCAGCTGGTTGGCCCAGATAAAAACAATACCCCCGCCATTACCACCAGATACATTTGAAAGTCCATTATTGGAATGACCGGCGCCACCACCACCACCTAAATAAATTTTTTGCCCGCTATTGCTGCTTAAACTTTTTCCAGCTTCGCCCCTTAGAGTGGCTGTGCAGGCAACGCCATTACTGGAATTTCCGCCACCAATGCCTCCCGTTGTTAAGTTGGCTCCGCCACCACCACTATTGTTATGATTGTTACCGCCACCCCCACCATTGGCCGGCGAACCACGACCCCCACTTTGTCCACTGGTTACGTCTACAATGCCTTCTCCTTTATATGCACCATTTTGAGGACTGGTATTTGATGCAGTATAGATATAGCCACTGGCGGGTAATGCGTCGCTGCAGGTTCCATTACTTTGAAGAAAGTTTCCTCCTCTGAAACCACTGGAGTCAGCATAAACCGGAGCATTTAATGTAATGTCCTGGTCTGCATAAATAGCAATTACACCTCCTGTACCTGTTGTATTATTCCATGTAGCAGCTTTTACAGTATCAACCACATTGGCAGAATAATACTCGGCAAATTGAACCAACTGCACTTTTCCCGCAGCCGGAGAATAAGTATTTAATAAATTTTGAAACAAAAAAACAGAATCACCAATGATTGAGCAGATAGTGCCAATTTCATAATTACCGGCATCGTTTAAGGAAGTAACAGTTCCAAAACCAGCGGAGTTACTGGTGTTGATCGTGGCGCCTTTCATCTGTACCAGCACTACTTTTGTATTAATGGTAAGGCCTGTAACAGAGGCAACCCTTATACAGGCTTTGGACGGAATTATTTCCACCACCCTGTGATAAGTATTTACTATGCCACTAATATTTGTTGTTTGGGCTGTTGCGGAAACAGGCAACAAAAAAATTGTCAGCCATACACACAAAACAATGAAACCTTTTACAATATGGTTTCTGTTTTTCATAGTATCAGGCTTTTGGGTTTAAGTACCGTCAGTTATTTATCCGCTATAAATTTATAAAGATTAAAACTTCCCTTTTTAAAGCAAACTTCAATTTCTTTTTTTAGCTCAGCCTTGCTGACGTCTTTCATCCTCTTTTGTTCAATCAGGTAATAAGCTTTTTCTGCCAGCAGCCAGAATGTTTTATCATTCAGCTGCGCTTTTTGTAAAAGATCGAGAATAATAGCTGATAATTCACTGATACCTTCTTTTTGTGAAGCCACCGTTTTTATAACGGGTACTTCGTTGTAAGTTTTACTAAAAGAAGGAGCCAGCATTGATCTCAGGTTCCTGACGAAAATATCTGCATCGGGCCGGTCAGCTTTATTCACTACAAAAACATCTGCAATTTCCATCAGGCCTGCTTTCATGGTTTGTACTTCATCACCGGCTTCCGGTACCACTACCACCACCGTTACATCGGCCAGCCCCGCAATTTCTACCTCACTTTGACCTACACCTACTGTTTCAATGATAATATGATCAAATTGAAATGCTTTCAGCAGATCAGTGATCTCAATGATTTTTGGATGCAGGCCACCCATTGAACCCCTTGTAGCTAATGAGCGGATGTATACATTTGGATGTGTGTACCAGTCGCTCATTCTTATCCGGTCGCCCAGCACAGCACCATGATTGAAGGGCGAAGAAGGGTCAACACAGAGTACAGCAATTTTCTTACCAGTATTGATCAGTAAACCTATCAATGCATCCACCAATGTGCTTTTACCGGCACCCGGAGGTCCGGTGATCCCGATAATTTTTGTAGTACTGGCAGGAAGTGATTGAAGCAGGGTTTCATAACCCGGTTTTTCATTTTCTACCAATGAAATACTACGGGCCAGTGCTTTGGTATCACCTTGCTGTATTTGCTTTAATAATTCCTGCCACATAGAATGAACGGGATGTTGTACGTTTACAAAAGTATGCTGAACAAGTTACAGAATGAAAGAAGTAACACTATCATTTTTATACTGTTTATTGTAATGACAGGGGCTTTGTTTATTTCCCGTGCACTTCTTTCTGCCAGTATGATAGTATTTATACTGGTTTCTTTTTTACATAGTAGTAGTAAAAAGCAGGTCTATGATTTTTTTAGTACTCCATTATTATGGGGGATGAGTGTATTGTTTTTAATTCCCTTCATTTCAGGAATATGGAGCAGTGATAAAAAAGAATGGCTGGATATGATCCGTATTAAATTGCCGCTTTTGTTTCTTCCTATTGCTTTTGCCGGTCCTTTTTCATTTACAAAAAAACAATGGGAGTGGCTGGGGTATATTTTTATAGCACTTATTACAGGTGGTACTTTATGGTGTATGTATCATTATTTACAGGATACAGCCGTAATACATGAAGGATACCTGAAGGCTAAAACCTTTTTTACACCACTGGAGAATGACAGGGTAAGGTTTAGCTGGCTGGTGAGTGTGGGAGCATTGCTTGCAGGGTGGCTGGCGTTTTCAAAACAAAAGGACGGAAAGACGACTTCACTTGTTTTGATTGCAGTGGCGGGATGGCTGGCTGTTTTTCTGCATATCCTGGCCGTGCGGACCGGCCTTTTCTCATTTTATAGCATGCTGTTTATGGCAGCAGCGTGGATGATCATTAAAAACAGAAAAAAGGGGTACAGTGTTATATTGCTGATCCTGCTTATTGCAATGCCTGTTACGGCTTATTTTACATTGCCAACATTTCAAAACAGAATAAAATACATTAATTACGATTACGGTTATTTTAGTAAAGCTAATTACCTCCCGGGGGGAAATGATGCACTTCGTGTGATCTCCATTAAAGGGGGTTGGAATGTTATGAAAGAAAATCCTGTCACCGGTACCGGATTTGGAGATATATTAACTGAAACCAGGCAATGGTATGCTTCACATTATCCTGGCATGCGGGAAGAGGATAAAATATACCCGGGAAGTGAATGGATGATGTATGGTGCCGGCAGCGGCATTCCGGGACTCGTATTATTTACTGTTGTGATGTTTATTCCATTCTTTGTCCGGGTGAAAGACAAATTACTTTGGTGGTTGCTCAATACTACAGCTGCTTTCAGCTTTTTATTTGATATCGGGCTGGAAGTGCAGTTTGGTATATTTATCTATTCTTTTATTGTTTTATGGTGGTGGAAATGGCTGAAACAGTAAAAGGTGTAATCTTTGCGTAACTATGTCCCCTTTTTCTATTGTTATTATTTGCCGGAATGAAGCAGGTGCTATTGCCAGGACACTAAGCAGCCTGCAGGGTCTTACAGATGATATTATCGTGTATGATAATGGCAGTACCGATGGAACGCAAGACCTGGTCAGGCAATTCAAAGTGCATTTGCATGAGGGTAGCTGGGAAGGATTTGGTAAAACGAAAACAAAAGCGAACCAACTGGCAAAGTATGACTGGATACTGAGCCTGGATGCCGATGAGGCTGCAGATGAAGAATTAAGACAATCATTATTACAATGGAATCCCGGGAATGATGCTATAGTATATGATATACTGTTCAAAAATTTCCTGGGTGCAAAATACCTGAAGTATGGTGAATGGGGTGGCGATCATCATATTCGTTTCTTCAATAAAAAATTTGTTCAGTGGGATGAAGCACCGGTACATGAACAATTGATAATACCGGCAAATGCTGTTATTAAAAAACTGAAAGGGTATGTGCTGCACCAGACAATGAAGGACATACATGATTATGCCACCAAGATGGTAAAATATGCGATGCTGAATGGTGAAAAATATTATAAGCAGGGGAAAAAAGCTTCCTGGTTCAAACTCCGCTTATCTCCGGGGTTTACATTTTTCAATTATTATATATTGAAACTGGGTTTCCTGGATGGTCATGCCGGGTATATCTGTGCAAGAATGACGGCTTATTATACTTTTCTGAAATATGCGAGACTCAGGGAGTTAAACAAGGGAGGTGAAAACAGGTAGTGACGGTTTCACAGTTTTAGTCCTGCTCACCTCTTCCCATTAACTTTGCTATCATGACCAATTTCATTCCCATATTTCCGCTTGGTATTGTGGTGTATCCGGGTGAAAGTTTGCACCTGCATATTTTTGAACCACGCTATAAACAACTGATCAGTGAATGTCATTCCACAAAAAAGTCATTTGGTATTCCTGCAGTCATCGATAACAAAATGAAAGAGTACGGTACCCTGGTGGAAATAACCGAGTTGTCGAAAGTGCATGAGAACGGTGAAATGGATATTAAAACAAGGGGGGTGAAGGTTTTTCGCATACTGGAAATAATTAAAGAAGTACCGGATAAATTATACCATGGTGCTATTGTTACCTACCCGGATAATTATAAAACAGGTAACCCGGAACTAATGCGAAAAGTGATGAGTAATATCCGTGACCTGCACCGTTTGTTGAAAGTGACCAAAGATTTTAAGAAGGAGGATGAAAAAATGAACAGTTATGATGTGGCCCATCATATCGGCCTTTCCCTGGAGGAAGAATATGAATTGCTGTGCTTAGCCGATGAAAAACAACGGCAGGAATACCTGAAACGGCATTTGATCAAAGCCATACCTGTGCTGGCCGGGATGGAACAGCTAAAAGAAAAAATTAAACTCAACGGACATTTTAAAAACCTGGGTGGGTTTGAATGGTGATAGTAATGAACCTTTAAAGAAAATTATTCATGTCAGTAACCCTTTGTTTTGATTTTGGCAATACCCGAAAAAAAGTAGCCGTCTTTCATGGAGCAGAAATGAAAGAAGCGCAGGTGTTACCGGATGATTCTATTGAAACGATACAATCGCTTATAAATAATTTCAAACCAGGTAAATCCATACTATCTTCTGTTATCAATCACAACCCGTTCATAGAAGAATTACTGGCTGCGACTACTAAATTTCACAAGCTGAGCCATCTCACCAAAGTGGCATTTACCACCCCAGTGGGCAAACCAGAAACTATCGGTGCCGACAGGCTGGCCCTGACAGCGGCAGCGGTTCATTATTATCCTACCTATAATAACCTGGTAATTGGTATGGGCTCTTGTATCACTTATAATTTCATTAATAAATACCATGAATTTGTTGGAGGCGCTATTTCGCCGGGATTGGAAATGCGGTTGAAAGCATTGAACTATTATACTGCTAAACTTCCTTTAATAAAGGCGGACAGCAATGTGCCATTGATCGGGTATGATACTAACACCAATATTCTATCCGGGGTGGTGTTAGGTATGGCCAAAGAGATGGATGGTTTTATTGAAGCTTACCGGGAAAAGTACCGGAACATTAACGTCCTTTTAACCGGGGGGGATATAGTCTATTTGGCTTCACACCTTAAAAACAAGATATTTGCAGACCCTGATTTAATATTTAAAGGTCTGTATGCAATTAGTGAAGTTAATAACCCCTAAGATAATCAATGCGTTACACAGCAAAAAGTGGACGTTTGTGATTTTGATCCTGGCTGCTGTTACCCCTGCATTTTCGCAGGATAACTCACCTTATTCCCGGTATGGCATCGGCGACCTGGTCCCGTCAACTAATATTATCAACCGGGGTATGGCTGGTCTTTCTGCCGGTTACATAGACCACCTGGCTATCAATTTCAATAACCCCGCTTCGTATTCTTCATTTCAATCCTATAAAGAAAAGAAATCCAAAAAACTCAGCTCCGGCAGAGCCATCCTGGACCTGGGCCTGAATTTTGAAAATCGTACACTCCGTGAACCTGCAGTGACACAAAAATTTACTACCAGCAATGCGTTGTTTTCTTATGTACAGGTGGGTGTTCCGTTGAAACAAAACTGGGGTTTGAGTTTTGGTCTACGACCTGTTTCAAGGATCAGCTATAAGATCTTTCGCAATGAAAGGTTGATTGATCCGACAACCGGTTTACCAATTGACAGCGCTTTTACCGGTTTTGAAGGAGATGGTGGTTCTTACCTCGCCTCTATTGGAACCGGCTTCAGCCTGTTTCGCCGGGAAAGGAAAGGACTGGAAGAAAAACTGAGTGTGGGCATGAACGGTGGCTACCTGTTTGGTGAAAAGGATTACAGTACCCGCAGAACATTGTTGAACGATACGGTTAGTTACTACCGGACCAATTATGAAACAAGAACCAACTACGGTAATTTATATTTCAATGCCGGGGTACAGTATAAACTTCCATTGACTACTAAAATGTTATTGACAATCGGCGCCTATGGCAACTGGGCACAAAAGATGAATGGCAGGCAGGATAAACTGAGAGAAACATTTATCTATGACGAGAGTTTGGGAAATGTGAGGTTAGACAGTGTGTCCGATCTCAGGGATATAAAAGGTACTGTTGAACTTCCCGCTTCTTACACATTTGGGTTTGTATTACAAAAATATGCCGTGCCTAATAAAGAAGGAGGCTGGTTGTTCGGAGTGGATTTCAGCCAGCAAAACTGGAGCCAGTACAGGTTCTATGGCCAGGCAGATTCGTTGCAAAATAAATGGGAGATAAAGGTAGGTGCACAACTGAGCCCGGTTCCCAAAAGAAATTATTTCAGCAATATAGCCTATCGCTTTGGTTTCTTTATGGGACCTGATTATGTAAAAGTGGGGCAAAAACTTCCACAGATCGGAGGTACATTCGGATTAGGTTTGCCGGTTGGTATCAGCCGCCAGGCACCTAACCAGATCACCTTTATCAATATGGCGTTTGAGTATATTAAAAGAGGTAATAATGATAACCTGTTAAGAGAAAACATGTTCCGGTTCTCATTAGGTTTCTCCCTCAGCGATATCTGGTTTGTAAAACGCAAATACGATTAAACAGTTATTTTGGTGGGTTTAACTTACCCTGTTAATAATGTTATTGTTTTCTGTCCATAAAAAAATTATTCAAACAGCCTTTTTCATTACAGGCTGTTTTTTTATGGCCGGCTGTGAAAACGATGATAAAGTGCTGCAGGACTGGACCAAAAAAGTGGTGATGCAGGAAGAAGCCATCCAGGTAGAAAGTTACCTGAGCCAGGACGGAAAGTTAAGAGCAAAATTGAAGGCTCCTTTGATGATCAGGGTGGCTGGTGATACGATCTCAGTTGAATTCCCCAACAAGTTGCACTGTGATTTTTATGATGACAGCACCCAATTAGAGACATGGCTGGATAGCAAATATGGTATCTACTATGAAAACCTGAACAAAGTGTACCTGCGGGATAGTGTGGTAGTGATAACGGTTAAAGGAGACACTCTCAAATCACCTGATCTCTGGTGGGATCAGAGCACTAAAATGTTTTATACCGATAAGTATGCGACCTATCATGGCGTGGGTAAAAATATTTATGGTGGAAAGGGGATGGAAGCTACACAGGATCTCAAGAGGATCATGTTCAAAGAGACGACCGGTAATTTAAAAGTGTCAGAAAACGGCTTTCCTCAATAACAACGATCGTTGCTCCTTTCTGTTATTATCTTCGCTTACCTTCGTTTCAGTATTTAATAATAAATTTTTTGTATGGAATATCGTTATATGGGCAAGACCGGCTTGCAGCTGAGTGTGCTGTCTTTTGGAAGCTGGGTTAGTTTTCACAAACAGATTGATGATAGCATGGCCGATGAACTGATGGGCATAGCGTATGACCACGGGGTGAATTTTTTTGACAATGCAGAGGTATATGCATTGGGTGAAAGTGAAAAGATGATGGGAAGGGTGTTGAAAAAGAAAAATTGGGACAGGACCTCTTATACTGTTTCATCGAAAGCTTTCTGGGGCTGGCGGGGAACGGCTAATAAACCCAATCAGACAGGATTAAGCAGGAAGCACCTGGTCGAAGCCTGCCATGAAGCATTGCAACGGTTACAAATGGAATACCTGGACTTGTTTTTCTGTCACCGGCCAGATAAAGGGACTCCCATTGTGGAAACGGTTTGGACAATGCATAACTTAATCCAGCAAGGAAAAATTTTATACTGGGGTACCAGTGAATGGAGTGGGGTGGAGATCATGGAAGCCCACCGGGTGGCCAACCAGTATGGGTTGATCGGTCCCTCGATGGAGCAACCACAATACAACCTGCTCGAAAGAAATAAAATGGAAAATGAATTCCTGATGGTATTTAAAACCGTTGGCATGGGAACTACTATCTGGAGCCCATTGGCTTCCGGATTATTAAGTGGTAAGTACAATGATGGTATTCCCGAAGGCAGCCGGTTTGGTCTCACCGGGTTTGATTGGTTGAAAGACCGCTGGATGAAAGACGATATGCTCAGCAAAGTAAAGGGCCTTGCAGCATTGGCAAAAGAATTGGGTATCTCCATGGCTGAATTGAGTATTGCCTGGTGTATTAAAAATCCGAATGTAACAACAGCAATATTGGGAGCCACTAAAAAAGAACAGTTACTGGAAAATCTGAAAGCAGCAAAAGCGGTTGAAAAATTAGATGCAGCCGTTATGCAGGAAATTGAAGATATTGTACAAACTAAACCAGTTTTACCAGAGCACTAAAGCCATCATATACCTCTCTGAAGTAGAGACTTTAAACTTCCTTAAAACAAACTGAAAGTTTACCGGGCTGTACCGTTTAATTAATTAAAAAGTGAACTATATGTCGTTTCAGAACAAAACTGCTATCATCACCGGTGCTACCCGTGGTATCGGAAAAGCTATTGCTTTACGATTGGCAAAAGAAGGGGCCAATATTGTTATTGCCGCCAAAAGCGTGGAAGAAAATGCCAAACTCGGGGGTACCATTTTTTCAGCCGCTGCTGAAATAGAAGCAGCCGGTGGTAAAGCATTGGCCGTGCAATGTGACATACGCTTTGATGACCAGGTACAAAATGTGATTGATAAAGCGATAGAAAAATTTGGGGGTATTGATATCCTGGTTAATAACGCATCAGCTATTTCATTAACCACAACGGAGCAAACAGAACCCAAACGGTTTGACCTGATGCATGCTATCAATGTGCGGGGAACATTTTTTGTAACCAAAGCCTGCATCCCGCATTTGAAAAAAGCAGCTAACCCGCATATCCTTACTTTATCACCACCCATTAATATGGATCCCAAATGGTTTGAAAAGCATGTGGCCTATACTATTACAAAGTATAATATGAGCATGATGACGATTGGCTGGGCTAAGGAATTGGCCAAAGACAGGATAGCCGCCAATGCGCTGTGGCCACGGACCACTATTGATACCGCGGCTGTAAGAAATTTGTTAGGCGGCGCCATGCTGGCCAATATGAGCCGCACGGCAGACATTCTGGCTGATGCTGCATATTATATTTTACGCCAACCCTCCGGCGAATGTACCGGCAACTTATTCGTGGATGAACAAGTATTGGCCAAAGAAGGTATTACTGATTTGGAGAAATATTCTGTAGTGCCGGGGGCGCAGTTGTACACGGATTTGTTTGTTTGATTAATTTTTCTTTTGTTTGAAAAAGATGCGAACACCAATTGCAATATTCAATTGGTTGTTATTATTGTAAAAGGGGCTTTTGTTTAAATAAGTAGCTTCAGTAAATAGCGATACATTTTTGCTGATTAAATAATTAACACCTAAGCCACCACCAATATAAAACCTGCTATATTTAAAATTGGTTCTATCTCCAGTAGTTTCATTTTCATGAAACCCTTTTGTATGTTGCCAACCCGATTGTAAGGTAACATATGGCTTTAGTTTACCTTTTCCAATATAGTAGTTGCTGTAAACATTAATACCAACAGCGTTCAATTGCTGATTGTAAAAACCTGCAACTCCATTAAATCTTTCCCTGTTACGATTGTAGTTAAAGCCAACTCCAGCTTCCCAATTGTTTTTTATAAAATAACCTGCGCCAGGTGTTATACTAAAGTTTGTATTTTGAAATTCTTTTTCTGTTCGCAGCCGGGTTTCTGTCAGGTTGTCAAACTTTAGCTGACCGGTGATAGTTCCTTTTTCAAATTGTGCGAAACTTAAAAAGCTGTAAAGGCAGCTCAAAAGAATAAGTGTACATTTCTTTTGCATGTTGGTTTGTTTTGATAAAGTAACAAACAACACTGTTAAGGAAGAATGGAAAGATTGTTAAGGCAAAGATAAATAAAGAATATGCTTTACAATTGAGTTTAATCATGGGTTTCATTCAGATCTGCTCTATTCTCCGGCCTCATTTGCGGGAACAATAATACATCCTGTATTGATGCATTGTTGGTAAGCAACATACAAAGCCTGTCGATACCAAACCCGATACCGGCTGTTGGTGGCATGCCATACTCCAGGGCCCGCAGAAAATCATAATCAATGAACATAGCTTCATGATCTCCTCTTTCCATCAGCTTGCTTTGTTCTTCAAACCGCTCCCGCTGATCAATCGGGTCATTCAGTTCGCTGTAGGCATTCGCTATTTCTTTTCCGTTGATGATCAGTTCAAATCTCTCTACAAGGCCTTGCTTATCCCTGTGTTTTTTGGTCAGTGGACTCATCTCAACAGGATAATCAATAATAAAAGTGGGCTGTACATAATGGTGTTCACATTTTCCGCCAAAGAGCTCATCAATGAGTTTTCCTTTACCCATGGTATTGTCCACCTGTATATGTAATTGTTTACATACGGAACGCAGTTGCTCTTCATTCATACGACTGACATCGAAACCAGTATGTTCCTGTATGGCATCATAAATGCTGATTCTTTTAAACGGTGCTTTAAAAGAAATTAGTTTTTCGCCAACCGTTACATCTGTTACACCGCAAACATCCAGTGCTGCTTTTTCCAGCAACTGCTCCGTTGTTTCCATCATCCAGAAATAATCCTTATACGCTGTATAAAACTCCAGGATGGTGAATTCAGGATTATGTGTACGGTCCATTCCTTCATTGCGGAAGTTGCGGCTGAATTCATACACCCAGTCAAAACCTCCAACGATCAAACGCTTTAAGTAAAGCTCATTGGCGATGCGCAGGTACAAAGGAATATCCAGCGCATTATGATGGGTGATAAATGGCCTGGCAGCTGCGCCACCCGGAATGCTTTGTAAAACAGGTGTATCTACTTCCAGTGCTCCCTGGTTGTTTAAGAACTCACGGATAGAATTGATCAGCTTTGTTCTTTTTATAAAAGTTTCTTTTACGGCAGGATTAATGATCAGGTCGGCATATCGCTGACGATATTTGAATTCCGGATCAGTTACCGCATCAAATGTTTGTCCATCTGCTTCTTTTACAACCGGCAACGGACGAAGCGATTTGCTGAGCAGCGTCAGTTCTTTTACATGTACAGATGTTTCCCCGGTTTTGGTAATGAAGACGTAACCCTTTACTCCAATGATATCCCCGATATCCATCAACTTTTTCCAGACAATATCATACAATGTTTTGTCTTCACCGGGACATATGTCATCTCTTTTAAGGTATAATTGTATCCGTCCATGGGTATCCTGTATCACACAAAAATTAGCTTTACCCATATCTCTTACACTCATAATTCTGCCGGCCAGGCACACTTCCTGAAATTGCTCTTTGGTTTCTTCTTTATAATTTTCTTTGATATTAACAGAATTACTATTTACAGGAAATAATGGAGCAGGGTAGGGCTCGATACCCATCATGATCAGCTCGGCCAGTTTTTCACGGCGCAGTTGTTCCTGCTCAGACAAATGTTGTGTACTCATGAATAATGCAGATAATTTGAAGCCGCAAAGGTACTGGTTAGAGTTTAGGGTACAAAGACAAAAAGCCTCCCGGAGCAGGGAGGCTTTTTGTCTTTTATTCCGGTAAAGACCGGTGATTAATTTTATTTGTTGTTAACCAGGTAACCAAGACGAAGACCGAAACAATGATTTTTTATTTCATCGCTTCCATTTTCAATCGGAACCAGGTTTCTAAGACCGATTGTATAATTGAAAGCAAAAGAAAAGCCGCCTTTAAAACGGTAACCGGCTATCATGTTAGCTCCATAATCAAGACCTTTAAAATCTGAATTGGATTCCTTGCCAAAATTGACATTTGTTTCTGCTCTTAACCAATAGTCGGATTCAACGGGGTCCCTGACTAATGTTTTTATCACTTTTGCAGAAGGGAAGTCAAGGGCGACAGTTGGTCCACCACCTAAGAAAAAGTTTCCTTTTGGTCCATTAGTATTGTACAGAAAGTTGGCATGCAATTCTGCATAGCGCAGCGCAATCCAGTCTTTTTTATCATTGGTATTTTCCAGGGTTCTGCCTTTTTGAACATAATGCAAGCCAGGCTGAAAGCTGAAATTACTTTTGCCGATTGGAGCATCCAGGATCATTCCGAAAGTGATACCAAGTTTACTGTCGTCATCAAGTTTGGTACCGCCTATTTCGCCGTACATGTTAGCAGAGGTGATACCGGCAGTAACTCCTACTCTTGATTTTTGGGAAAAGCCATTGATTTGCAGGCACACAACAAATACGGCCAAAATGAATAACACTTTTTTCATAACAGTTTTTTTGGTTCACCTACTCATGTCGCTTTTCGGTATGGGCGCCGTACTCTTTTTCCGGGGGATTTTCCGGGTTTCTCCCCATCTGTATGTTCAAAAATCGGTAAATATTTTCTAAAGTATGAATTTACCGGTTTGCTTGTTTCGGCGCAAAGATATTTTAGTTTCTCAAAATCTGTTATACCGGATACAAAAACTTCATTTTGGGCATTATTGAAGCTAAAATGAACCCCGGAAGGCTAAATTCCGGCAAAAACGGTAAAAAGCAGCCCTGGTTTCGCCAAAACCAGGGCTGCTCTTCAAGGAATAGGTTAGAATTTTACCGGTATTGTTTACCATTGAATTAATTACCGGGAGTATCAGATCCCGGTTTTTCGATAGGTTTCTTTTTTTTGCCTGTAATTCCCCTGATGGCCAGTACCAGGAGGAAGACAACTACGGCAGTACCTCCGATGCCTACCAATATTGCTGCTCCTTCTGCGCCATTGCAGGAAAGGTTGCAGGCCAGTGCTGTTACCAAGTAAACGAGGCCAAGTGCTACCAAAACAGATAGAATGATCAAAGCAGTTTTTTCGCCTTTTGAGAGTTCCGATGATCTTTTAATTCCTTTCACCTGTTCTTTCAACAGCTTTTTTCTTTCTTTCCATTTCAGCATTTTGCCCTCTTCATTTTTCATAGAGGCAGAGAATTTCAAAAAGGATTTATAGTTTTTTACTGTACTGTCTCCGGGTAAAGTTGATTTGGCATTGGTCGCCGCCTGCAAAAAAGGAAAATACGTAGCTGCAGGATTGCTGTTGTTGCTAATGCAAACGATCATACCAAAAGTGGAGGCGGCCAGTAAAAAGTCACCAGTTTTTTGTCTTCTGTAAAAGCCAGCAGTGCTAAATCTTCTTTTCTCCGTTTTTTTAGGATAAAAAATGCCGGCCAGGCCATATGTAATTATTAATGCAATCAGTGCAAAGACGGGGACAGTCACGGCTATGTCTTTAAGTAACAATCCTGCAATTATTCCAGTAACAGTAAGTAACAGGAAGCTAAGAATAATAATAATTCTTGCGGGCCATTGATGATTTTTTGCCCATACAGAGATATTTTTCATAACAGGAAGATTTAGTGGTTATAAAAGTTAAACAGCCAATTTTATTGAAAGATCTTTTTTGTCAATCAGTTTCTATCCTCTTTTAATATTAAACTCACCATCAGTAACAGTTTTGAAAGTACCTGTTGCGCCATTTACATCGGTAATAAATTCAAAAGTGCCTTTAATATACTTTTTACTGATTTCTTGTATGGTTATTTTGCCACTTCCGTAAAAAACACAAAACGAAAATAAATCACAGAAATATCCGGCAGCATAACCATGATTATTCTCATAAAGAACCGCATTACATACTATGCCTGTTTGAAAATTGTAAGAACCCTCAGTAATATCTGAGCCCTGTCCATCCAGGAAGAAGCGAATTGAATACGATGGCCAGTCTCCCCGAAAAAAAATAGTTTTATCACCAGCTTCCCCCGTAGTTGCCCGGATATCTGAATTACATTCGAAAGCGACGCCATCTACTTTCCCTTTCAAATAGCTGCTGCTTGTATCGGTTTCTTTTTTACAGGCACTTAAGGAAAATAAGAAACAAGCGATAACAACTGATGATAGTTTCATTATATTTTTCATACTAAATATTTTATTTAGAATCTGAATCCGGCTGTTATAGAAACATTGCCATTAAAAGAACCTGCCTTCGCTGATTTAAATTTAGATTCTGAAGTAGGTGTTGTAATTGTTATCGCATCAATTTTCGCAGGTGCGGTACCAGTTAATTCTGTTCCCGTACCCAGAAACCAGGAAGGGCGGGCAATAAAATGCCAAAACCCTTTTATCATTACACCGGGCAGTATATAATTTTTGGTTTGTTTAGCAGTACCCCGGTTCAGATCTGCGGAGAGTTTGTAAAAGGATAATGCCGGGCCGATTCCGAATCCTGCTTTACCGGGGCTATCTGTTTTTACCCAGGCGATGTACAGAGTGTTGATATTGCTTGAAAGGGTAAGATAATTGGATTGCGCATAATCCCTGTAGTCAAACCCATCCACAGTTCCGTAGTATGAAAGACCAAAACCTGCTTCAATGGCGGTCTTATTATTAAGATAGTGACCGTATTTGATCCGGTAAGAAGTTTTGCCGGCTTTTTTTCTCGGGTACTCTGTATCAATGGTAAAAAAGCCTAAGAAACTTACCATTTCTGTATCTCCAAAACCAGAGCTTACCATACCTGTTTCAATATTTGAATTGGCATTGCCAAAATAGGCACCACTTTCAAAACTGATATAATTTTTTTTCTGTCCATGGCATAGTAAAATTGTAAAGAAGAGGAATGAGGTTAACCAGAGCTTTCTTTTCATAATGTGTGTTTTTGTAACAGCAATCTAAATTCATATTATACGGGCCGGAAATTGAATTTTGCTTTTGCAATGACCTTATTTGCAATTTTTACTAAATACTACTACAAGGGATTGATGTTTTGCAGAAAATCAAGTATCTTTTACATACCTGTGGAGACAAGTTGCAGTTTTTACAAAAAATCAAACCTGAACTATTTGCCAACCACCAGTTCACAGGATATTTTATTTCAGCGCATTAAGGAGATATTACCACAACATATTTCCCTCGTAGATGCCATATCTGAAGTATTGCATGTAAGCAGCGACAGTGCCTACAGGCGGATCAGGGGAGAAACACCGCTTGTGCTGGAAGAAGCAAAAACACTATGTCATCACTATAATCTTTCGCTGGATCAGTTACTGGAAGCCAAAAAAGGGGTTATTCTTTTCAGGGATTACCGCCTGAATAATCATCAGTACGATTACCGGCAATACCTGCAAGGATTAAATGAACAGTTGGAAGCGGTCAATAATTTTATGCAGAAGGAGATCATCTATATGTCGAAAGACCTTCCCATCTTTCATAATTTTTATTACCGTCCGCTAATAGCTTTCCGGTATTATTTCTGGATGAAAACACACCTGATGCATCCAGAATTTGAAAAAAAACAATTTGATTTTGACCTGTTGCCAAAGGATATTGAACAGATGAGTTTCGACCTTACAAAAACATATTCAAGGATACCATCTACAGAGATGTGGAATACAGAAAGTATTAACAGCACTATTTCACAGATCGAGTTTTCAAAAGATTCCGGGCACTTTCAGTCATCAGCCGACATTAAAACCATTTATGAAGCATTGGAAGAAACGATATATCATATGCAACAACAGGCTGAATACGGTTGTAAGTTCATACCCGGTGAAGATCCGCAGGGACGGAAAAGTAATTTTAAGTTCTTTTTTAACAGGGTTGTATTGGGAGATAATACAATAATGGTTATTACTGACTTTGTAAAAGCTGCTTTTATAAATTACGGCCATTTAAATTATATCACTACCAGTGATGAAAGCTTTTGTAAAGAGTTGTACAGTGATTTTGAGAACCTGATACGACGCTCAACACAGATAAGCCAGAGTAGCGAGAAACAACGGAATATTTTCTTTAATATTTTATTGTCTAAAATCGGGGATCGTAAACGAAACTTGTAATTATGACAACCGGCGAACTTCAACAATTGCTTTTTAAAGCAATTAAAAATAAAATAGGGGAAAACCTGTCAGTTGCGGAGGAGATCGCAACTGTGCTGGACATCAGCTCCGACAGTGCTTACCGGCGTTTGCGGGGAGAAAAAACTATTTCATTGGAAGAACTGCAACTCCTTTGTACAAAGTATAAAGTATCGATTGATCAACTGATGGGATTACAATCCGGTGGTATCGTTTTTCAGGGGCAATACCTTGATAAAAATAATTTCCGGTTTGAAGAATATGTGACCAGCATGTTGCATAACCTGGCTTACATGAACAGTTTTAAGGAGAAGACATTTTATTATATGTGTAAAGACCTCCCCATTTTTCACCAATACCATTTGCGGGAACTGGCAGCATTTAAATGGTTCTTTTATTTAAAAACTTATTTTCAGTTTCCCGAGTTTGAACGAAAAAAGTTCAGGTATGCTGACCATCCCGATGAATTATATGCACTTGAAAAGAAAGTACTTGATCTTTACAACCAAATACCCAGTGTGGAAGTCTGGAATATGGAAAGCATGAATATATTTTTTCGCCAGATAGAATTTTACCGGGATGGACAGGTATTTGAATCCGACGGAGATGTGTACCGCTTATATGATGCTATCGGGAAAATGTGGGAGCACCTGGAGGTGCAGGCAGCATTGGGGTACAAATTCAATTATGGTGACCCGGAACAAAAACGTATCGGGGAATTTAAAATGTACTTCAACGAAGTGTTACTGGGCGACAATAATATGCTGGTAGAGCTTGACGGATCAAAATTGTCTTATGTTTCGCATTCAACGATTAATTTTATGCTTACCAGAGACCCGGCTTTTAATGAGAATATGTATAACCATATTCAGAACCAGTTGCGGAGATCTACACTGATCAGTGAAGTGAGTGAAAAAGAAAGAGCAAGATTTTTTCGTATTATCCGGGACCGCATCAACACCAGGAAAGAAAGTCTTAAAACAAAAGCATTATAATTTTTATTCTAATCTTACATTATGAAAAAGATCATTTCTGTACTCATGTTATCACTGGCTTTAAGCAGTTGTGATATTTTATCTAAACTCCCAACCGGTACAGGCATTACTGAAGCAGAAGCCGGTCAGGGTATTAAGGAAGCACTCGGGCAGGGATTAGTGAAAGCCGTGTTGAGCCTGAATACAACAGATGGGTTTTTTGGCAGCCAGTTTTACAAAGTACTATTGCCACCCGATGCAGTAAAAATCGAGAATACATTAAGAGACCTGGGTATGGGCAGGATGGTGGACAAGGCCATTCTTTCTATCAACCGTGCTGCTGAGGATGCAGTGGGTTATGCCAAACCAATTTTTGTCAGTGCCATAAAAGATATGACGCTGATGGATGCCATCAATATTGTAAAGGGGCCAAAAGACGCTGCCACAAACTATTTTAAGGGAAAAACAAGGGAGGCTTTACTGGCTGCTTTTCTTCCCTCAATCAAATCATCACTGGATAAAGTGGATGCCACTAAATATTATGGCGATATTGTTAATACCTACAATAATTTTCCCACTACGTTTAGAAAGATAAATCCTGATTTACCAAGTTTTGTGGTAGAAAAAGCAACGGATGCCTTATTTGACCAGATTGCCAAGGAAGAAGCGAATATCAGGGAAAACCCCGTAGCAAGAACCACAGAGATTCTGCGTAAAGTATTTGGTGGAATTTAATATTTCCCCGGCGCAACGGATACCTTAAAATATCGTCAAAATAGATGGCAGCCTTTTTGCACTGCAGAAAGGCTGTTATTTTTGATGGATATAATAATCAATACAAATATGAAAACTTCCTTTATCGTACTTGCTTTTGGCCTTATTGTACTTCCTGCCGGTTCCTTTGCACAAATAAAACTAAAGGATGTACTGACTAAGAAATCTTCTTCTGGCATAACCGAGAACGAAGCCGGGCAGGGCATTAAAGAGGCATTGACAAACGGTGTAACTACGGCAGTACTTAACCTGAATAAGACAGATGGTTTCTTTGGCAGCGAATTTTATAAAATGCTGTTACCACCCGATGCCAAAAAGGTAGAAAGCACTCTGCGCAATCTTGGTATGGGCAACCAGGTGGATAAAGCGATCCTGGCCATCAACCGGGGTGCGGAAGATGCAGTGGGTTTTGCCAAACCCATCTTTGTGGATGCCATTAAGGAAATGACCCTGAAAGATGCATTGAACATTCTTAAAGGTCCAAAAGACGGAGCTACCAATTATTTTAAGGATAAAACAAAAGAAAAATTGATCACCGCTTTTACTCCGTCTGTAAAAAGCTCTTTGGATAAAACGGATGCCACAAAATATTATTCCGATATTATTACTTCATATAATAAACTGCCGACCACTTTCAAAAAAATTAACCCCGATCTGACTTCTTATGTGGTTGGTAAAGCGGTGGATGCATTGTTTGACCAGGTGGCAAAAGAAGAGGCTAATATCAGGTCAAATCCTTTGGCAAGGACTTCTGATATTCTGAAGAAAGTATTTGGTCAATAAAAATCATTCAGGGAAAACACTCCAGAAGAGCAGCACCACTCTTCTTCTTGCATCGTTTATTTTATAATCAATGACTTTTGGATCGGGAGATGTTTCTCCCTTTCCTTCATACAGGTATAAAATATTGCCAATACTGCCTCCACTGCTTCCCCTGTCCAATGTGTAAGATTTAAACAGGTTGATAACGGCTTCTGCCCGGGCTACTGATAGCTCCTTGTTAAGCTCTTTACTGGTAGGATTTTCTGTTTGCAACTTCAACCTGTCTTTTAATTCCTTGTAGAGAGACGAGCCCTCGGCGATAGAAGTAGCATCTGAATATCCCTTTGCTGTAATAACCAGTGAAAGCGGGAAATTGGGGTATTTCTTTATAAAGAGATCTATTTCTTTGGAAGCCGGCTCAAAGAGCCTTCCGATCGCAGCAGCTACTTCAGGCGTAATATTATACTTGCCTGGTTCGAATACCACATCCTGGTCTATCCTTACCACCATATTCCGGCTGATAAGATCGGACAGTAATAATATTCTGTCACCAATATTTTTTGAGGTCTTGCGGGAAAACGATAATGTTTTTCTGAGCCTGTCCCAATCTGCTTTTTCTACTACTGTTTCACCAATTACGATCGTATTTCTGTTAATAAGCGTATCGATTTCTTTATTTGTTTTATCAATGAATTTTTTGATCCGGGTATTGGCCGTATCATCAATTTCATTTTGCTGTTCTTTTTTCTTTCGCTGCTTTTCGAGATCTTTTAATGTAGTGCTGTGTTGCTGAAGTTGGTTATTGATAGTGGCAAGATCTTTTTTTGCATTGGTAACCCCTTTTTGGGGTACACATGAAAAGAGGGTGATAATGACCACCAGGGTAAGTAGCAGGTATGTAGGAAAGGCTTTAAGCATAAAACATGCACCTCTGACAGGCTCTTTTAAAGATAAAAAACTTATTCTGGTTTTGTAAATTTTTAGAGGGTAAGCCGGTATAAAATCAGGAGCCGGCTAACAATACTTGCCAGGCTTCTTTTATTTTATCTTCTTCCAGCAATTTTTTAGCATAAGAATGCAGCTCTTTCTCCATCTCATCCGGGTTGACGCTGTAGTATTGAATGATCTGCTTCAGGTGATTATCATCAAATGACGGTTCTATCACCGGCATCTCATGCACATTAGCTAACTGGCCAAGATTATTTCCGGATAAAATCTTACTGTTGCGGATGGTTGCCGGCAGCATATCAATACCGATACCCAATTGAGTATTGGGTTTTTCTACCTGGAACAGGTTGTGTTCATTGACCACACAATACCAATCCCCGCCAAGCCGTGCCACATGATTGATTTTTCGCTGATCCAGTTTCTTATTTTCATCCAACAGGGAATCATCTATATGCATCCTTATTACTTCGCAAATAACCAGGTTGCCTGCACCACCTTCATTTCCCAATGATTTTACTTCAACGACTTTACATTCCATTTTCACTTTACTTTCTTTGACCATTGGTGGTTTTACCAGGGTGGCTGGTTCTTCTGTGAAACCGGCTTTTGTAAACTCGTTAACATCTTTAGGAAACTCACAACTGGCCAGCGAGGTTTGCTGCACCATATCATAGGTGACAATATTGATCACCACCTCCGGCACTTCTACTACATTTTCCAATGTATGTTTGGTTGTATTATCTCTTACTCTCCTCGCAGGTGAAAAAACAACAATAGGGGGATTGGAAGAAAACATGTTAAAGAAACTGAAGGGGCTCAGGTTTACATGGCCGGTTTTATCAATAGTAGATGCAAAGCAGATAGGACGGGGCGCCACCACATGTTGCAAATAATATTGTTTTTCGGCAGGCTTTAAGTCTTTTAAATCAAAGATCATGTTACAATAGTTTTTCTTCTGACAGTATTTTTTCGATCTTTTCCGTAAGGGGCTTCACCTCGTAAGGCATATTGAATAACATGCCAATAAATATTTTCTTATCAGGAACAAATTCAAAATCAGCCCGAAAACCACCCTGGCTTCCGGTATGTCCTACCCGGTGTAATCCGTTTACTGTTTTTGTAATAAACCAGCTGTAACCAACCGCAGGTTCTTTTTCACTCTTCCATTCATTAAATTTTTTTACCTGCATACTATTGGTAATTATTTCTTCATCCAGGAAAACTGGCTGCTGTAAGGCCAGGTAATATTTATGCAGGTCTGTTACGGAGCACCAGATACCACCATTCCCGGCAGCGCAGAAAGTTGGTTCTTCTCCATAATCGAGCTCTTTGAATTTCCCATCCTCTTTTACATAAGCATGTGCCACCCCGCTTTCCGGATGAGCTCCATCGGTGATGTCACTTTCCGTCATATCCGCTGCATGAAAGATTTCTTTACGAACAAATTGTTGCCATTTTGCCCCGGTGATTTTTTCTATTATCAATGCCAAACCGTTAAAAGCAGGATTACTGTATTGATAACGGCTGCCAGGTTCAAATAACAATGTATCCGTTTGCTGGATAGGAGCAAAATTCTGTTCATCATCTGCGGTTATATAGAAATCAGGATTCTTGCTCACTTCCCGGTTATCAGGTAAGCCACTCACATGACTGAGCAAATGTTTTATCTGTACTTTTTGCGCAATGCCTTTATTTTTAAAGCCAGGAAAATATTTATTCATGTTATCCTCCAGGCTGAGCTGCTTCCGTTGTTCGAGTATCAGTATTGCATTACTCACAAAAGTTTTGCTGACAGAACCAGTGTTAAAAATAGTATGAACGGATATAGGCTCGCGGCTATTTATATCTGCCAGGCCATATCCTTTACTAAAGAGGATTTTGTCGGCTTGTGCCACCAGTACAGCACCGCCAGGTTCATCTTCCTGTAAAAAGGAAGAAAACAAAGAATCAATCCTGGCGGCAATTTTTTCCTGGCTCATCAGTTTACATGAAAAAAGTGAAAGGGACAGTAATAATAAGATTCCTGTCTTTTTCATTGGAGTTATATATTTTTCTTTTGTTTCAGTATACTCCAGTCCGTTTCTTCCGCCACAATCGTATTACTTAGTTTACCCAGTCCATCAATTTCCATTTCTACCTCATCATTGGGTTGTAACCATTGCTCAAGATAATTCGGATCATTCAGCTTTCCTGTTCCGTTCAGTTCCAGGAAACACCCTGTTCCAACTGTGCCGCTGCCAATCACATCTCCGGGATACAGGTCAACACCGTATGAAGCTCTTTCAATGATCTCTGCAAATGTCCAGTCCATATCTCCCACATTACCATCGCTGACCTGCTTGCCATTTACCCGGCACTGCATTCTCAGGTTCCAGCATTTGCCGGTATGGTTTTCTTTGGCTGGGATTTCAAACGGGGCCAGTTCATCCAGGGTAACTAACCATGGACCGATTGCAGTAGAAAAATCCTTTCCCTTTGCCGGCCCGAGGTTCAATAACATTTCTTCCATCTGCAGTCTTCTTGCACTCAGATCGTTCATGATCATCAGTCCGCCGATATACTGGTCGGCATGTTCGGCGGGTATATTTCTTCCATGCCTGCAGATTACAATGGCCGCTTCCAGTTCAAAGTCCAGCTTTTCAAAATGATCAGGCATGCATCTTACTTCCCCGGGTCCCTGTATGCTGTGATGATTGGTGAAATAGAAGATCGGGTATTGGTCAAACTCCGGTATCATCTCCACTTTACGATTTCTTCTCGCCGCCGCCACATGTTGCCTGAATGCATAACCATCACGACAGGAGGTTGGAAATGGAACGGGTGCCAGCAACTGCACCTCATGTAACGGGACCGCTTTATTACTTGTCCTGGTACCTTCTTTCAGCAACAATTCACCGGCTTGTGCTATCGGGTAATATTCTTCCCAGTAATTCAATAACATGTTCATGCTATTGGGCAGGTCGGGGTGAAGCACTTCCATATCATATACCATATCATTGATCAGAATGCCCAGTTGTTCTCTTTCTTCTTTCAGGTAGGTAACTAATTTCATCTATGTAGTATTAAGAACTGCTAAGTTACCAAGGTTGTTTGTAAATTGGGGTGATGAAAAAATGGTCTTTATTACTACTACTGTTACCTGTTGCCTCCTTTGCTCAGCAACCGCAAAGCTGGATACGCATCAACCAGCTGGGGTATACACCCGGTACAGTGAAAGTCGCTATCTGGTGCAGTAAAGAAGAAAAGGAAATAGTTAAATGGGAGTTGGTTAATTCGGTTTCAAAGAAAATAGTGGCAACGGGGAAGGCGGGAAAAGCATTTGGGGAATATGGACCTTTCAAACAAACATACCGGCTGAATTTTTCTCATTTTAAAAAACCGGGTCGTTACTACTTACTGGCGGGTAATGTAATGTCTCCTGAATTTGAAATAGGAGATGATGTTTATAAGGGAGCCGCTGATTTTTGTTTGCGGTATATGCGGCAGCAACGTACGGGTTTCAACCCTTATTTAAAAGACAGCTGTCACACCCACGACGGATATGTATTGTATGGAGAAAAAGCTGGTATTAAGGATAGCACAAGAATTGATGTGGTGGGTGGCTGGCATGATGCGTCTGATTATTTACAATACTCTACAACATCTGCCAATGCTACTTATCATTTGCTAATGGCTTACAGGGATTTTCCAAAAGTGTTTACCGATGAGAAACAAGCAAACGGCCTGGATGGAAAAAATGGAATGGCTGATGTACTGGATGAAGCCAAATGGGGATTGGACTGGTTATTGAAAATGCACCCCAGGCCCGACTGGATGTTTAACCAGATAGCAGATGACCGGGACCATATGGGAATGCGGATACCCGGGCAGGATACTTTTTATGGCAGGGGCTATGAGCGACCGGTTTATTTTGTGAGTGGTGAGCCGCAGCAAAGAGGCAAGTTTATGAATAACACTACAGGACGAAGTTCAACGGCAGCCAAATTTAGTAGTGCTTTTGCCCTGGGAGCACAGATCTTTAATGCACTTGATTATAAATACGCAAAATCATTGGCAGGAAAATCAGAAACTGCGATGGAGTTTGGGGCACGGTTACAAGGTGTTACACAAACAGCTTCTGTAAAATCACCCTATATCTATGCTGAAGAAAATTCAAATGATGATATGGAGCTGGCTTTTACTCAGCTATCCAATCTTCATGACGGTTATACTTTTTTTGAAAAAACAGACACCGGTTTTAAAAATTACTATCGGAGCCAGGCATATTATTATTCCAGAAAAGAACCAGTTACACCCTGGCTGGGAAAAGACACGGCAAAGCATTATCAATGGTATCCGTTTATTAACTTAGGTCATTTTGAGTTTGCAAGGCAAAAAAACGGGAAGTGGACAGACACTGTAATAAATTATTATAAAAAAGGCATTCAATTAGTCTGGAATAAAGCAAAACAAAATGCTTTCTACCGCGGTATTCCATTTATCTGGTGCAGTAATAATCTCACCACTTCATTTGCTATTCAGTGCTATTGGTATAAGCAACTTACAGGTGATAAAACATTTGATGAACTGGAACAAGCCAATTTTGATTGGCTGTTTGGGTGCAATCCCTGGGGAACATCCATGGTAAATGGATTGCCCTCATGGGGTGATACTCCTGTTGATCCGCATTCTGCATTTACACATATAAAAAACTACCCGATTGATGGCGGACTGATTGACGGCCCAGTGTACGGAAGTATTTACAAGAACTTAATTGGCATCACATTGTATCAGCCGGATGAGTATGCCACTTTTCAAAGCGATCTTGCAGTTTATCATGATGACTATGGAGATTATAGCACCAATGAGCCTACTATGGATGGAACTGCATCGTTGATCTATTTGCTTGCTGCGAAGGAGGCAGAAAGCAGGCCAAAAAAGTAGCAGCCTCCGGTGCAGGAGGCTTACAATATAGTCATGGGGCTATCATTAAAGGGGATAGTACAAAGAAAAAAATAGCCCTTGTTTTTACCGGGCATGAGTTTGCAGACGGTGGTGATTTTATTGTCCGCACATTACAACAGGAAAAGATAAAAGCTTCCTTCTTTTTTACCGGTGATTTTTTCCGTAATCCTGCTTTTACAAAAATTATCGTTGATCTGAAAAATAACAGGCACTACATTGCCCCGCATTCAGATAAACATTTATTGTATTGTGATTGGGGTAAACGGGACAGCTTACTGGTAACAAAAGCACAATTCACCAAAGACCTGCAGAGAAATTACAGCATGATGAGTCGTTTTGGGATCAGGGAAGAAAATGCTCCCTTCTTTTTGCCACCGTATGAATGGTATAATGACAGCATAGCGGTATGGACTAAGAAAATGGGCTTTCAGCTGATAAACTTTACTCCCGGTACCCTTAGTCATGCCGACTACACCACGCCGGCCGATAAAAATTACCGGAGCAGTGATGATATATATCAGTCGATTATAAAATATGAGCAAACAAGACCGGGTGGACTCAACGGATTTATTCTTTTATCACACATCGGGACTGATACCAAACGAACGGATAAATTTTATAAACTTTTGCCGCAATTGATAAAACACCTGCAAGCAAAAGGCTATCAGTTTCAGCGTGTTGATGAACTGTTAAAAACTGATTAAAATCAGGCAATGGTCTTATAAAAACACGGTTTGATCGCTTTCTTTTCACCATTGACCTTCCTTATCTTTGCGCCATGGAATTCGAGAAAATTCATAATAAAGGGCAGGCCCGATTGTTCAAGAATGATTTCCTGGAGGCACTGACCAAGGCACATCCGCTGGTGATCTGGGGAATGTATATCCCGATCCTCACTTACATTATTTACCTCGCTGCCACGAAATATAATTACAGCACCGGTACTATTTTGCTGGTGTTCTTTGGCGGTATGTTTTTCTGGACACTTTTTGAATATATAGCCCATCGCTATATTTTTCACTGGGTACCTAAAACACCCGGGGCTACAAAATTTGTTTATACCCTGCATGGTAATCATCACCACTATCCAAGAGATAAGCAAAGGCTGTTTATGCCACCGGTACCCAGCCTGATCATTTCTTCTACCATATTTGGCCTGATGTACCTCGCTATTGGTACTTATACTTTCATGTTCTTTCCGGGTTTTTTATTAGGCTACCTGATGTATGGTACCATGCATTATGCTATTCATGCATGGAATCCTCCGTTCAAATGGATGAAAGGCCTTTGGAGAAATCATCACCTGCATCATTATAAAAATGAGCATAATGGGTATGGTGTAAGTTCTACCTTATGGGATCATATATTCGGTACTATGTTCGACCTGAAAAAAGAAAAAGAAGATAAAGAGAAAGTAAAGGAGCTGATGTTTGAGAAAAAGAAGTAAGACTACCATTTATCATTCTCATTAATACTATTGTCCCGCTGACGAAACTGTTGGCGGGATTTTATTTTTTGTAACTGTCGTTCAATGATCAGGTCAGCAATAAGTGTGGCTGCATTTTCTCCATCTTTTTGAGCAAGCAAAGCCCTCATCCTGGCTTCATTTACATCGATGCGGTAGAGGTTAAAAACTAATTTTTCAAAATCATGATTGATGAGCTCATTGACATGTGAAGCCAGTTTTTCCCTTAACTCGTCCCCTGAAATTGTAAGCGGTAATTGTATCTCCAGTGATTGATTAATCTCAGGAACCAGTGCTGTATTAATCTGTGTCATTGTAATTAATATTTTTCCATTACACCCATACCAAATAAAGCAAAATCATATTTCACGGGGTCATGCTTATCCAAAGTTCGGAGATATTCCGTTAATTCAACGGCTGCCTGCCAATCAGTTTGCTTTCGTTGTAATAAATTTAACCGTTTCGCTACTCTGACCACATGCAGGTCCAGCGGACAAATCAGCTGGGACGGGGAGATATTTTTCCAAATGCCAAAATCAACACCTTTTTTATCCTTTCGGACCATCCACCTCAGGTACATATTGAGCCTTTTGCAGCTTGATTTCCTTTCCGGTGTGGCGATATGCTTCTTTGTTCTGCCGGGTACCTCTTCCAGCGAAAAGAAATAATGATGAAATCCGGACAGCATTTCTTCAATGGTGTTACCGTGCCTGGTGAAGGCGGTTTCAAGGCTTTTGTGCTTACTGTAATGGAATTTGAAAAATTCAATGAAATAAAGCAGGTCTGTTGTATTGAATGTACGATGCTTAAAACGCATTAGTTTTTTCAGGCTGCCCGGGTCATGGGTCAGACAAAATTCATATGGCGCATTATCCATCAACTGCATCAGTTCGGTAGCCTTATTGATAATGGTGGTTCTGTTACCCCAGGCAAAAATGGCTGCAAAGAAACCTGCAATTTCTATATCCTGTTTTTTTGTGAAAAGATGCGGAACAGAAATGGGATCATCTTTAATGAAAGAAGGTTGATTATAATCATCAACCTTCTTATCCAGGAACTCTTTTAAATTACGTTCTTTCATTTTTTCATCACCCAATTGCTTTTTGCAGATCATGGATCAGGTCATCAGCATCTTCAATACCAACGCTAAGCCTTATTAATGAATCAGACAGGCCGTTTTTTATTCTCTCCTCCCTGGGAATGGAAGCATGGGTCATACTGGCGGGGTGATTGATCAATGATTCCACACCACCGAGACTTTCTGCCAGTGAAAATAAATGAGTGGAGGATAACACTCTTTTGGCTTCTTCCACACTATCATTTTTTAATTCAAAGGAAATCATGCCGCCAAAGCCCCGCATTTGTTTCCTGGCAATCGCATGGCCCGGATGATCTTCAAATCCCGGCCAGTACACTTTACCCACTTTAGCGTTGCTCCGGAGCCAGTTTGCAATTTTTGCCCCGTTCTCGCAATGGGCTTTCATCCGCACACCTAATGTTTTGATTCCTCTTAATACTAAAAAACAATCCATTGGTCCCGGTACGGCACCGCAGCTTTTTTGTATAAAATATAATTTTTCTCTGAGTTCTGCATCGTTCATCACCAGGCATCCCTGTATCACATCGCTATGGCCACCGAGATATTTGGTAACGGAATGCATAACAATATCTGCACCCAGGTCAAGCGGATTTTGCAGATAGGGAGAAGCAAAAGTGTTGTCAACGGCAAGCAGTATTTTTTTTGCTTTGGTGATAGCTGCAACAGAGGCAATATCTGTGATGTTCATTAATGGGTTTGTTGGGGTTTCCAGCCAAACCAGTTTTGTTTTATCCGTAATTGCAGCCTGCACATTGCTGACATTGGTAGTATCAACATATTTAAATGCGATACCAAATTTTTCAAATACTTTGGTAAATAACCGATACGTACCACCATACATATCATTGGCACAAATCACCTCATCGCCGGGAGCTAATAATTTAATCACCGCATCCGTTGCCGCAACACCGCTGCTAAAGGCTAAACCAAACTTTCCATTTTCAATAATAGCCAGGGCTTCTTCCAGCGCTTTGCGGGTAGGGTTCTGGCTGCGGGCATATTCAAAACCCTTGTTTACTCCCGGTGCTTCCTGTACGTAGGTGGAAGTCTGGAAAATAGGTGTCATGATCGCACCAGTGGAAGGATCAGGTGTTGCACCGGCATGGATTAATTTTGTAGCAAGCTTCATACTGAGGTAATTAATTGAGAATGCAAAGATGCTGAAATAACATTACTTGAAAATAGATGCTGCGGAAAAATACCGCCAATCGTAATTATCGGAATCATGGGCAGCGAGCGCAGTGACTTTTTTATTCAATACTTCTTTTTTGAGTACTTTTTCATGTACTAATTTTCTTTTTGCTTCCTGAATGGCATCCTGCATCGCAGGTTGTTCCAGCCAGCGTTTTTGGGGTGGCTCAAAACCAATTTTATCCTTTCGCCAAACAATAGGAGCAGGTAGTTTATCCTTCATAGCTTCCCGTAGCAGCCATTTGGTCCATCCGTGCCTGATTTTAAAATGGGAAGGAAGGGTGAAGATGAACTCTACCAGTTCATGCGATAAAAATGGCAACCGGACCTCTCTTCCATGTGCCATAGCATTTCTGTCAGCGTAGCGCAGCAGTTCCTCCAGGCCATGTATGCAGGTATTAAAATATAAAACTCCGTTCAGATCAAAATGCTCTGGTGGGGTATAATACGCTTCTTTGCTTTGCAATTGTACGAATTCTTTATTGAGATCTTCCTGCCGGATAGCTTTTAGTAAATATTGCCGCTCCATTACCACACTGGCAAATACCGGGAAGTAAGCAGCGATCATATTTTTATAATCAAAATTTTCATTGATCCCTATTGCATGGGCTGCATCCAGTTCTTTGTTCTTATATAATTTCCTCTTCCGGAAAAGTTCCTGCCAGTACCATTTATAGTATTTATGATAACCGGCAAGGGTTTCATCAGCCCCCTGTCCGTCCAGTAAAACCTTTACATCGTGGTGCCTGGCCAGTTCAAATACTTTATACTGTGCAAAAATACTGGCAGAGCCAAAAGGTTCTTCCTGGTGGTAGCAAAGGGTTTCCCAGTCTTCCAGTAATTCGTTTCCGGCAATAGCTGTTGTGTATTGCTCCAGGTTAAACTTACCTGCAACTTGTTTTGAAAAAACCGTCTCATCTTTTTCAAAATCTGTAAAAGAGGCGGTAAAACATTTGTGGCTTTGCAGGCTGTTCTGCATTTCATAACTTATTGCAGCGATGGAAGAACTATCAAGCCCGCCACTCAGCGATGAGCCTACAGGTACATCGCTCCGTAATCTTTTTTTAACAGATTGTGAGAAAAGATGAATGAACTGTTCAATTGCATCCGCATCTGAACTGTTTTTTTGCTTTGCAGTAAGGTCAATGTCCCAGTATTGCACAACGGAATAGTTCAGATAGATACCGGAGAATTTTAACTGGCAGGCAGGAGGGAGCTTATAGATATTTTCGTAAAAAGTTTCTTCGGGACGGGCAGGATTATCAACATAACCAATAGTAATGAAATTGAACAGCATTTTCTGATTGGGAATCTTTGCTACACCAGCTGCCCACAAGGCTTTCATTTCAGAGGCAAATAAAAAATCCCTGCCGTTAAAGAAATAAAAAAACGGTTTTTCTCCAAAGCGGTCTCTTGCTGCAAATAATTCCCTGTTCTTTTCATCCCAGATGGCAAAAGCAAACATGCCATCAAAATGATTTACACAATCATCCTTCCAGCAATCATAGGCTGCCGTTATTACTTCCGTGTCGGTTTGGGAATGAAAAACGTATCCTTTTTTTTGTAATTCTTCTTTTAATTCGATGTAGTTATAGATCTCTCCGTTGTGAATGATCGTATAACGGTCCTGGTAGTGCATTGGTTGCCGGCCACTATCACTTAAATCGATAATGGAAAGACGACGGTGCCCCAGTAATACATTGCCGGTTTCATTTTGCCACAAGCCTTCTCCGTCTGGCCCGCGGTGAGCCAGTGCACCTGTCATTTTTGCCAGATGCTCCTTATTGTAGGTCGAAATATTTGCCTGTATTATACCCGCAATGCCACACATGCTGTAAATATCTAAAATAATTTCCGGCAGTGCAGATAAAAATCCGGGCTTAAAAACTCATGGGAAGTCTTACTTCTGCGTTATCCCATGCCATCAGCAGTTCAGCAGTACTGCCTTTTTTCTCAAATACGATGGTAAAGTATTCGAGTGAATTATTGGTTTTTAGCACAGGCACCTCAAACCGGGCTACATCGTTTTTGGCATCGGGTTCAAGGCCCCAGCTATCTATATTGGTGTTTATCACAACGGTCCAGCTGTCAGTATGCGGGATACAATACAATATATAGCGGCCAGCTTTTATTTTTTTATTCTGAATAGTGGCATCGCTGTACAGATCAAGCTCTGTGGCTTCATTGGCACCCAGTCTCCACGGTTCATCATATTTCAGTACTTCATGAAAAATATGCCGGCCCTGTAAATGGGGACGGCTGTATATCACTCTTGCAAGCGGTGGAGAACTTATGGAGCCGGCCATTTTTAACTTTGGATAATCTGCCGGATAGTAGCTCATATCCATCGGAGATACATCAACGGCTGCATAGGGATTTACGGAAGGTCTTTCGTACCTGGCCAGTGTTGCACTATCCGTAATATTTAGTTTTGCAGTATTGGTAGCATTACTCTCTTTCTTGTTGTTACAGGAGAAGAGCAGGAAAGCAAAAGATAGAATGGTTAGGTATATTTTCATAAAGCAGTAAATTAGAAAGTTACCGGCAATACAGCTTTTACATTGTCCCATGCGACTATTAAGTTAAAGCCGCCTGTTGCCTTTTCAAACGCCATGGCCAGCGATTCCAGTACTGCATCATTTTTTTGTACTGTCACCGTTGTTCTTACTGCATCTTTCTTCGGGTCATACCTGAAGGAACCCCAGGTATCATTTTCTTTATTAATAATGAAGGTCCAGCTGGACTCGTTCACAATGGCGAATAAAGTATAACGTCCTTTCGGAACCTTTTTACCTCCGATATGCACCTGTTTGAAAAATTCAATTTCGGTAGCTTCATTGGCACCTATCCTCCATACTTCACCAAACTTCACCAGGCCTCCAAAGATAGTTCTGCCTGCTTTTTGCGGCCGGCTATACACAACCCTGGCTGCTAAGGGCTCAGTTATCTTATCCTGGATTTTGAGCACCGGGTAATTGGCAGGGTAATAACCCATGTCCATTGGCGATTTGTCAACTGGCGGAAGGGTTTGAGCCAACAGGGAAAACAAGAATAGCTGAAAGATCATTAAAAGTAAAAAGGCTTTCTTCATATAAAATTGACTATTTGCAAAAATAAAACGATTTGTTTGTTCAGAAGTTACCATTTATGTAGTGGTATTCCCTTTATGTTGCAGCTCTTCAAACTTTTTGAAAGCAAAAGGTTTAACGGCAGCCCAGAAATGACGGTAACAGTCCTGTAAAAGTTGGTAGTGCTGCTCAAATAATTGAAAGGCGGTTTCACTTTCTGTTAAGTGCAGGGAACGGCGGACCACACCGCCGAGACTTTTACCGGTGCCCCACCGGGTCCGGTAATGATAAAGCCAGTTCTGTTCTTTCATATAAGGAAACATACCGGCAAATTTTTCCGGGAACCAATGTGAATTTTGGTTGAGTGTGCTATAAACGGTCTGCGAAAAATCATGCAATGAATTTCCCGGAAACTCATTCTCATCAATCGCTAAAAAATGATCATACACCACATCTGTAAAGGCGCCACTGTACAAACGGTACGCTGGTCTGAATATTTCTTTCGCTTCCCGGGTAGCTTCATGGCTATCTGTGAACGTATCAATGAACCGGTGCAGGATAATTCCTTTTTGTATGGCAGATGGATAGTCAAATTTCTTTTTGCCTTTTACAAAATCGCTGATCATATTACCCACCAGTATTTCAGGGTGGTTAAATGAAAGATATGCGTGGGCTAAGTAATTGATTAGTCAGATTTTTAGTAAAGAATTAAAATTAATTAACCGGGTTGATGTTTTTTTGTTTTTTATAAAGCTGGTAGGAATATACACAGGGAATAAGGGTAATTATAATCATTACTGCTGTAAACAATATAAAAGCTGCTACCGGAGGCATAAACAGGCAGGTAACGGCCAAAAATAATCCACCGGCAAACCAGAGTTTTCCGGCCAGGGCATGTGTTTTTTTCCAGTTGTCTGCATTTTCCAGTGTCCACGGTAAACGCAGGCCTGCAAAATAATTAGGCTTCAGGTTGGGTAAATAATTTCCGATAAAGGCAAATAGTAAACCTACTGCAGCAAGCACCAGGCCGGTATTGAAACTGACATTTCCGTGTGAACTGCTGTAAAGGATCATGCAGAGCAATGCAGACATGAATACAACTACACCAAATCCCAGCCGTTGCAATCTTTCTTTATTCTCCGCTGCATATTTCTTGGGATCAATACGATAAATATTGGTAAGAATAAGGTAGACCAGGATATTCATTACGGTTAATACAATAACAGTTGTCAGCAGCTCATTTTTACTGCCAAACCTGTCCGCATTTCCTTTCAGGTCAAAATGAAGTGCCACCTGTTGCGGCAGTTTATCCCATACCATTGCCAGGTAAACAGGCGGTACCATCATTATTGGCCAGACCAGGATCTTTAAAAACTTATTCATAACTATTTCTTTTTTGATTTGAATTGTAAAAACCATTTCATTATGTCATCTACTACTGTAGTATTTAATGAATAATAGATAAATTGTCCCTCTTTTTCAGCAATGACAAGCTTTGCCTGTTTAAGCAGGTCAAGATGATGTGAAATACTTGGTCCGGATATATTGAATTGCTCCACTATTTCACCTGCTGTCATGTCCTTCTCCTGTAATAATTCCAGTATCTCCCGGCGGGTAGGATCATTCAGGGCTTTAAACACAATATTCATGTATGAAATTTATAATTATATATTTAGGCAAATATCTAAATAATTATTTATCCGGAAAAATAATTTTACTGGTATCACATAAATAGGTGATGGGTGCTGATGACCGGTATTTAACAATGGCCAGCGGTTAATATTTACCAACTTCTGTTAACAGCAGTTAACACAGGCTTCCGTTAGTCACAATTGACTTGTAATGGGGTGTAACCTAATCTACATTTGTACCGTCACACTATACAGAACGATCAATTATTAACCTTAACCTTTTTAAAAATATAGTATGAAAAAGATGATCTTGGCACTGGCTGTACTTGTAAGTACATTAAGTGCATTAGCCGGAGAAGAAAAAATTACTCCCAAAGTTTTAAATGCTTTCAAAAGCGAATTCAATACTGCCAAAGAAGTAGAGTGGACTGTTGGTCACAATTATTATAAAGCGGCCTTTCTGTATAATGATAAGCATGTATTTGCCTATTATAACCAGGATGGTGAATTGCTGGGTCTTACACGTTATATCAGCCCGGATGACCTGCCACTGAACCTGTTTAGCGACCTTAAGAAAAATTATTGCAAGTACTGGATCAGTAATCTGTTTGAGGTAGCAAACACAGAGGGTACTACTTACTACATCACCCTGGAGAATGCTGATACAAAGATTGTATTGAAAGCATCAGCTGAGAGTGAGTGGAGTGTACATGAAAAAACAAGAAAAGCATAAATAGTACCGGAAGTTAGTTTTGGTGTGTGGTAAAACAAGCCCTGGTGCGCCTATGGCAGCCGGGGTTTTTTATTCAGCTAATACAGCAGTTAATAAATATTTTCTATCGTTAATGTATTTAACAATGACTGCCGTACCTCACAATTTACTTGACTTCGTTTTATTACCATAGTATTTTTGAATCATACAATCAACAATCGTTAATCATTAAACCTAAAGCCATGAAAAAAATTATCTTATCACTGTCATTACTATTGACAGTCGCTGTAACTACTGCGGTCGCTGCTGCTGAACCAGGTATCAATGAACAGGTAAAGGAGTCGTTTAAAAAAGAATTTGCCGGTGCCGAATTGATCCGGTGGGCGGATGCCGGTGATTATGTAAAGGCCACCTTTATTCTTCGGGGTTACCGGACAGAGGCCTACTTTGCACAGGACGGGCAACTGGAAGGAACTGTCAGAAGTCTTTTCTACAATCAGCTTCCGTTAGCAGTAATGACTTCACTGGACAAGCGTTATGCAACAGCTGATATCATTGATGTAACTGAAATTACCAATGGCAACGGAACAGCTTATCGTGTAACTGTAGAAGCAAGCGGAAAAAAATTCCGGGTCAGGATAGATACAGCAGGAAATATTACTGACATTGAAAGGTTGAAAAAATAGTCAGCAATTATATAGCCTGAAGGGGCTGTCTCAAAAGCCCCAATCAGTGTCATATTGAGCATAGCCGAAATAGGGCACTGATAGGTAAACAAATTTGTACGCATTTCGATAAACTCAATGTGACAAATTTGTTTGCTTTTAAGACAGCCTCTTTTTTATTTCGCTAAAACTGTAATTTTGCCGTTCCCGCACTGTCTCACCTTATTGTGATCTGAAGGCGGATCAAAAAAAAGTATCAATGAATAAAGGTCCGGTCTCCCAATTCATTCAACATCATTATCGTCATTTTAATGCTGCTGCACTGGTGGATGCAGCCAAAGGATATGAGCAACACTTACTGGAAGGTGGTAAAATGATGATCACACTTGCCGGTGCAATGAGCACCGGTGAACTGGGCATTTCACTGGCTGAAATGATTCGCCAGGGGAAAGTGGATATCATCAGTTGTACCGGCGCTAACCTGGAAGAAGATGTTATGAACCTGGTGGCCCATTCACATTACAAAAGAATCCCTAACTATCGTGATTTAACGCCGCAGGAAGAATGGGATTTGCTGGAGAACCATTACAATCGTGTCACAGACACCTGCATTCCGGAGGAAGAAGCTTTCCGGCGTTTACAAAAACACCTCGTTAAACAGTGGAAAGATGCAGAAGCAAAGGGAGAGAGATATTTTCCGCATGAATTTTTATACAAAACAGTATTAAGCGGTGAGTTGAAGCAGTATTATGAGATCGATCCTAAAGACAGCTGGATTGTGGCTGCTGCAGAAAAGAACATTCCTATTGTTGTTCCGGGATGGGAGGACAGCACCACCGGAAATATTTTTGCCAGTTATGTGATTAAAGGTGAGCTGAAAGCAAGCACAGTTAAAAGCGGTATTGAATACATGGTATGGCTTACGGAATGGTATCGCAATAATTCAGCTGGTAAAGGGGTCGGCTTTTTCCAGGTCGGCGGCGGCATTGCCGGTGATTTCCCGATTTGTGTGGTGCCGATGATGTACCAGGACCTGGAGTGGCATGATGTTCCGTTCTGGAGTTATTTCTGCCAGATCAGTGACTCAACCACTTCTTATGGCTCTTATTCTGGCGCTGTGCCGAATGAGAAAATAACCTGGGGCAAACTGGATATAAACACTCCCAAGTTCATTGTAGAAAGTGACGCAACCATTGTTGCGCCGCTGATATTTGCCTGGGTTTTAGGTTGGTAAACAATTCTATTTTTATACAAACTACTATTAATGAAGAAATTACTCATTTGTTTACTGACAGTTATTACAGCTTTCAGTATGGATGCACAGGAAAAGGTGACAAAATTAAATGTGATTGGAAATTGGAAGATCGTTTCAATGGAATTACCCGGTACCGTGTATTACAACCTCGAAAACGATTCTATTGCGCCAAGGGAAGCCTTGCTGACACAGATAGGATCAGGAAAGGACAGTACTGATGCGCTGGCAACAATGAAAACCTCCCTCGCAATGCTGAAGGGGATGTCATTTATTTTTAATGCGGATGGTAAAGGAGAAATTACGGATGGAATGAACCCGGCCAAAGACATTACTTATAGTGTAGATGAGGCAGGTGCTGTTATCACCACCGTTACGCTGGAAAATGATGCAAAAGAAGATTTAAAGGCTTCTTTTGTAAAAGAGTTGCTCCGGATGGAGTTTGAAGACACGGAAAATCATATTGTATTTCTTTTCAGGAAGGCTAAATAAAATAATCCCCGGTTTGCCGGGGATTATTTTTATATAGAAAGGTAGGGATCAAAAATTGCAATGATTCTTCACCAGAGACATATTATAGACAAATAAAGTTGCCTGAAGTTTAAAAAAATTAAAAAAACCTTCCATACCGGAAGGTTTTTACTTGTTCTAAATAGTACTAAAATCAAAATCCCTTAGGCTTTTCCAGCTTCAGGTCCCGTTTCAGCATATCGTTTCTGTTAGCCATTTCCCAGGCCGTGTAAAAAACAAGCTGGGCTCTTTTGGCCATCAGCGGGTAATTGATTTTATCAGGAGTATCTGTTGGACGGTGATAATCCGGGTGCACACCATTGAAATAAAAAATAATCGGCACACCTTTCTCCGCAAAATTGTAATGGTCGCTGCGAAAGTAAAAACGATTTGGATCATTGGGGTCATTATACTTCCTGTCTAACTTCATTTTGCTGTAGGTACTGTTTACCTGGTCAGTTATGGTGGCCAGGTCAGAGCTTAACTTATCATCACCAATGATGTATACATAGTTGGCGGAGTCTTTATCCTTCCTATATTCATTTCCAATACGGCCGATCATATCAATATTCAGGTCCACCGTTGTTTTGTCAAGGGGATAAACCGGGTGCTCTGAATAATACCTGCTGCCCCATAGTCCTTTTTCCTCACCACTTACTGTCATAAACAGGATACTTCTCTTTGGTCCCTTACCTGCTTTTTTGGCTTCTGCAAATGCCTGGGCCAGTTCTAATATACCGGTGGTGCCACTGCCATCATCATCGGCACCATAATAAATGGTGGTATCATTTCTTATACCAATATGATCATAGTGGGCAGTGATCACTACATACTCCTCTTTCTTATCAGTTCCTTCCAATAGCGCAAGTACATTCGAAACCTGTGTTGTTTTAGTTGTCTTGGAATAATTCAGTTCCACTTCAGCTTTATATGTTTTTGCTGCTACCGCATTCGCTTTTATTTTTTCCAGCAATGTTTTTCCGTCTTCGCCCAATATTTTAGCGGCAGCATCAGCAGAGATAGTAAAGCCAAAAAGTGATTGTGTGGCTTTAAACCCATTCATGCTCCAGTTACTGCTCACAGCACCAGCCCTTCTCGGAAAATTATTATAAATAATCATTATGGCACTGGCACCCCTGCTCAGGGCGGCATTCATTCTGCCTGTGACACTGGAGGGAGAAGAAAATCCCTGTTGTGAGGGTTTGTAATCAGCCGGTATCCCATCTGCGATCAGCACTAATTTACCGGTTACATTCAGGTCTTTATAGTCATTTCTTTTGTCACCATCACTAATGCCATACCCGGCAAAAACCACTTCGGAAAAACGGAGGCCTGCAGCATAATTACTGGTCATGGCCTGGAAATCGGTATTTAAAGCCAATTTTTTTCCATTGATTACCAACGAAGCATCCTGCATGGAATCTTTATACAAAGAGTAATACTGGCGATAGCTTCCGTTATTACCCGGCGCCAGGCCCAATGACTTAAAATGTTCTTCGATATAGTTTGCTGCTTTCTCCAATCCCGGGGAGGGAGTATCTCTTCCTCCCATTTCTTTACTGGCAATGATGTACAAATGTTTTTTCATGTCCTCCGCTGTAATGGTGGCAGCAGCTTTAGCGGCATTCTTATCTTTTTTTTGTGCCACTGAAATAAGAGGCAACGAAAGTAAAAGGCAGGCAATAATTTTTTTGATCATAGTTATATTGATGTGTAAGGGTTAAAAATAATCCCTTCCGGTAAAAGAAGGGATAAAATAGGGATGATTGGTAATGGAATTATGCGCAGGCGATCTTATTCACCCGGTTGGCATGCCGGCCTCCTTCAAATTGGGTGGTCATAAATATAGCTACCATTTTTTCTGCATCACCTTCCCGCACAAATCTTGCAGGGATACAGATAATATTGGCATTGTTATGAGCACGGGACAGTTGAGCCAGTTCTTCGCCCCAGCAAATGGCAGCACGGATGCCCTGGTGTTTATTGGCAGTAATAGCCACACCATTAGCACTGCCGCAGATCAGGATACCAAATGCTGCTTCATCTTTTTCTACCGCATTGGCAACAGGATGGGCAAAGTCGGGATAATCAACGGAGTCTTTGCTATGCGTACCAAAATCAGTAAAGTGTAATCCTTTTCCTTCCAGGAAAGAGATCAGTTCTTCTTTATAATCAAATCCTGCGTGGTCACTGCCGATGGCAATCGGCTTATGAAGATCAAAAGGAGAATGCATGAGGAACGTTTTAAGTGAATCGTACTACCAATAAACTTGTACAAAGGTACTGAACTATACATATCCAACTATAATCAGGAAAGCAGGTGTTGTATTTCATTTTGAAAAATGCATTCTTCTTTTAAACGAACTGTCAGGTTGAGCTTGTCGAAACCGCCTTCAGAATCGCCTTCGACAAGCTCAGGCTGACATCTTCGGCATCCTTCGACATCCTTCGATAAACTCAGGATGACAAGGATGACAAGGCTGACAAGACTTTTCGAACTGAGACACTACCAAAGAAGGAATCAGCTCCATTCTTTTTGCTCTTTTTCCTGTCTTTTATTGATGCGGGAAGCAATGATGATGCTGGCTTCGAATAAAAGATAGAGAGGTATTGTTACAATGGTAAGACTGAAAGGGTCGGTAGAAGGAGTGATGATGGCCGCAGCTATCAATATAATAACAAAGGCATGACGGCGGTATTTTCTGAGGAAGCGGCCCGTCACCACGCCAATCCTCGCCAGCACCATCACCAGTAATGGCATCTGGAATAATACCCCGATACCTGCAGTAGTATAAATAAGATTCTCCAGGTAATCGGAGAAGGAAGGCATGATCTGTATCTGCGGGCTGAGTTTATAATTAAAATAAAAATTAACCATGAACGGGGTAAGGATGAAATAACCAAACAACACCCCGGTAAAAAATAACAGGGATACCCAGAATATTACACCTCTTGTTTTTTTCAGTTCCTTTTCTGATAAAGCCGGTCGTATAAATTTCCAGAACTCCCAGAATATGTACGGGAAAGCCAGGATAAAGCCACCGATAAATGCCAGTGTAAAGGAAGCAATAAACTGCCCCGTCATGGTATTTTCCAGGAATTTGGCGTCCACCTGCGGAAAACACAGTGTATCTCCAATGCCTATTTTATGCCCGAGACTGCAGAGCCAGCGGGCAGAAATAAAATCAGAACGGGTAGGTGCAAACAAGATATCATCAACAACAAAATCGGAGTAGATAAAAACAACAACAGCGCCAATAAGCACAGCGATCACCGAACGGATAACATGCCAGCGCAATTCCTCCAGGTGGTCGATAAAGGTCATTTCACCTTTCGAATCTTTATCCCGCTTATTAAAAAAATCGAGTAGGGCCATTGGTTTTAGTAAAGTGTCGCAAAGGTAGGAGATTAGTTAATTAGGGAATTGGTTGATTAGGTGAGTAAGTTAATTGGGTTAATTAAGGAATTGGGTATGCAGGTACTTAATTCGCATCATCCTTCCTGCTTGCGACGTTTCAGGTAGGCAATATAGCCGTTTAGCATTTTAAGCAGTTGTTCCTGTTTTGTTTTCATTTCCATAAATAGGGGTTCGGAAATATATTGCTCCTCTAAAGCGCTGGATAAATGGTCATAGGTTTCTAAAAGTGACCCTCTTGAAATCCGGCAAAACTGTATCGCTTCCTGGTAATGAAACCTGCTATAGCCTTCAGCAATATTTGCGGTAACAGACCTTGCACTGTCTTTTATCTGTGCGGCAAGAAGAAATTTTTCTTCTTTGGGAAAAGTATTAGCTATAGTAATGACCTCCTTTCGAAATGTTTTTGCAGCAATATAAACCTCAAGGGTGTCCAGTGTTTGCATATTGATAAGGTTTAGTGATCACTTTTCAACCCATTACCCAATCCCCAATTCCCAATCCCTAATTTCCAGTTCCCAATACCTAATCCCCACTTCACTTCAACCTCTTCATCTTCACCGTTTCGATACGGGTATCCGTTACATGCATGATATCAAATTCATAATCATCTACGATAATGCGTTCTTTCTGGCGGGGGATGGTTTCGTGGTAATTGATGATATACCCGGAAAGGGTCTCTGCGTCTTCCTGTGCAAACTCAAAACCATATTTTTCTTTCAGGTAGTCCAGCTCAAGACGACCGGAAAAAATATATTCATTCTCTGCCAGCTGTTTTTCTACAAACTCTTCCGTGTCATATTCATCCTGTATCTCACCAAACAATTCTTCCAGCACATCTTCCATCGTAATAATGCCGGCTGTGCCGCCAAATTCATCCACTACCCAGGCAATGCTTTTTCTTTCTTTGGAAAACTTGCCGATAAGATCGGTGGCACTCATGCTTTCCGGCACAGCCGGAATAGGCAGCAGCACATCTTCAATATGAGCCGGCTTTTTAAACAGGTCAAGCTGGTGCACATAACCGATGATATGATCAATATTATTTTCAAAAACCACCAGTTTACTGAGTTTGGTGTCTACAAATTTTTGCTTTAGTTCCTCCAGCGAGGATTTGTTATCAATACCAATGATCTCTTTTCGTGGTACCAGGCATTGCCTGATCTTCACTTTCGGCAGCTCCTGGGCATTCTCCATCAGTTGGGTGTTGCGTTCCTGCCTGTCATCATCGGTTCGTTGCTGAAAAAGATGTTTCAGGTCGCTGCGTTTCAGCGCTTCTTTGTTTTTATCCAGCCTGATATTGAAAACATATTTTAAGATCCATTCTGCCAGGTCTATCAGCCCGGCAGCTATCGGGAACAGCAACTGGTAAAAAACATTGGTCACCCTTGCCAGGCTAAGCAGCAGCCAATTGCTTTTGGCCCTGAAAATGGCACGGGGAATAAATTCGGCAATCAGCAATACCATAAAAGTGGCCAGTGCAATTTCCACCAGGATGTGTACAGCATCTGAGCCGATGCGGAAATATTTCCAGATAGGCTGCATTACGGTGCTTATCTGCAGGCCCAGGAAAACAAGGAAAATATTGAAACCTAACAGCGTGGTACCCAGGAAACGGGCCGGGGATTCCAAAAAGCCGGATAAGATGTGCATGGAACTGTCGCCTTGTTTCTTTTTTATCTCCAGGCTCAGCCGGTTAGCGCTGAAAAAGGCCATTTCAATGCCGGCGAAAAACCCCATCAGCAAAAGGGTAAGGATAAAAAATACGATAGAATTCCATTGAATCATGCGGTAAAGATAAAAAAGGGGAGCGGATAATAGTGAGTGAGGAGCCGGGATTGCCCCCGGGCAGGTAATAAAGTCCTATTGGTTCAGGTAATTACGTACGATCTTTTCCGCTTCACTGCAGGCTCTTTCCAGGTTGTCGTTCATAATGATATGGTCGAACCGGTTTTTAAAAGAAAGTTCAAAAGCAGCTTTGTCCAGCCGGGCTTTGAGCGATTCCGGGGTTTCGGTACCCCTTTTCTTCAGCCGCTGCTCCAGTTCCTTAATAGAAGGTGGTTCTATGAATAAGGACAATGATTGCTCCGGGTATTGCGACTGGATGTTGATACCACCTTTTACATCCACATCCAGCAGCGGGGCTTTGTGCTGGTGCCAGATGCGTTGCAGTTCAGTTTTCAGGGTGCCATAGTATTTATCATGGTACACCATTTCCCATTCTGCAAATTCATCGCTTTCGATTCGTTGCCTGAATTCATCAGCGGAGATGAAGTAATAATCCACGCCATGTTTTTCCTGGTTGCGGGGCTGGCGGGTGGCGCAGGAAATGGAAAAAACCAGTTCATCCGGGAAGGTTTTCAGCAAATGCCTGGTCACCGATGTTTTACCGGCACCTGATGGTGCGGCAATGATGATGAGTTTATTGAGGTAAGCAGCCATGTCTCCTTTAAGTGGACAAATGTAATTATTAATCAGGCAGGTAAAAGGAAAAAATAACTGTACCGGTGCTCCGTATCAGTTGGCCTGGTTTGCATTTCGCTTAAGGCCCACCAGCACTAGCACAGCAACGACCAGCATGGCAATGGATAAAGACACGAGGCAAAATTGCACCGTGGCCTCTGCCAGCGGCGATCCCTCTTTGCCATTGGCGGCTATATCCAGCATACCGCCGGCATTAAAGATAGCTGCGATCAGGATGCCCAGCCAGTTGGTAAATGTGCCATAGAGGGCCAGCCAAAAACCAATGTTCAGCCACCTGTTCGACAGGTCCACTTTGTGCCAGATCAGTCCCAGCACGATAAGGAAGATACCGTTCAGTACGCCTTCTATATGACTGGACACACCCAACCGCGGATTGGTAAATACAGGAACCACCAGGCCTGTTACCAGCCCCAGTAAAAACAACAGTACGCCCAGGAATATCAGTTGATCAGCATGTTTTTTCTTTAGCGTTGCATTTTCCATTGTTTGACTTGCTGGTTATAGTCAGTATCCGGGGCTACCTGCTGTGCTGGTATTCTTTGTTTCTTTAACAGGAGCAGATGCCGGTTGAAAAACTGAAATTGAAGATAAGATTTACGGTTGAGTTTTATACGTACACCCGGGTTATAGTTGTTAGCGATAAAAAGATCAACATTTGTTTGGTTTTTTTTCACAGATCATGTTGTCTACAGTTATTCGCCGAGTAGTCTGTAGCCCATAATTGAGCCATCAGTAAAAGTCATAAATTCAATATTTTCTGGGGTCTGTATTTTAGTACGTTCATATCGCAATTTTGATTTCAAATCTGTTATTTCATTATTAGTCATTAGCTCGTACAAGTCTCTCCTCACTCCTTGAAATACTTCAAGTCTTTTATTAGCTGCTATTTCAGGCATTTCAAAAACTTGCTTTCTTGTTAGCTTTCTTTGAGGCTGCCAATAAGAAATCCACCTGCCAACATAATTTGTATTCTCAAAATTTAAGGGGATTAATTTTTTAGTTTCAAAGAGATTCTCAATTACTCTTATTTCTTTTAAGTATAGTCGTTCTCCTAATTCCTGAATTTGGTCTATGTTTTTTTTCTCAATGAGTTCTCTTGATTGCATATAAAGAATTCTGCCTAAAGGTGGATTACCTATAAATTGAGCTAACCGAGATAAATGTCTTAAGGAATAAATTGTATCTGCGTCCTCTGTAAATTCATCTTCAAAACCTTGAAATGGTGGGTCAGCTAATATTATTCTCGGTTGTTGGTTTGCTGGTCCTAAAAAGGTCGAAATGATAAGTTCAACATCATAATTTTCATTACGGTCGTGCATTTCTGTTTTTTTCTCAAGTCCATTTTGAACTTGCTCATTTTGTTTCCCCCGATGTTTAGTTCCTTTAAATTCGTAAGCATAATTTTGTCCAACATTTGTAGCTCTGTAATCAAACCTTTTGCCTTGTCCTTTTATTGATTCTAATGTGTCCCAATTGACATTGAATTGTTTATTTGCCAACAAGCAACCTATACCTATTCCAATTTCGTTACTCATGTTCGTCTGTAAATCAGAGTCCATTACCAAATCAGTTTTATAGCCTAAATTTTGCCCGCTAAAGTCTAAAATATGTGAATATAAGTATGCTGCATTAACACATTCGTCTTGATTATTTGCTGGTAAAGCTGCAGTTTTTGAACCTATAGCGTGAAGTAATTCTCTTGCAGTGAACGTAAAACCTGTTTGATTCAGTGTATTGATTTGCTGATAAGGTGTACTGTTAGGAAAAGTGTCATTATCAATGACAACAGGTATTGTAAATGATTTATCTAATAATGCTTGAAGTTCTTGTTGTGTCAATGTCAGTATGATGTGGGTTATAATTGCAGGCAATGGAAGGGCTTTCTGCTGTGCTGATATTCTGTGATTCGTCAGCCCGAACCGAAGCTGAGTAAAGTTAATACAGTTGATGATATATTCTGTTGCTCGGCTTTATTCGTTCAGCCCGGACTACAGATGATAAGCGAACTGGACGATGGGTATATATTCTTCAGCCAGCATAGCAGAAAACCCCATCCTATGTTTACATTTTAATAAATTTATAGAGCAAAGGACTAACAGATTTCGAAAGAACAAAGGGCGGATTAAGACCGTAAAACCGAATAGGCCTGTGAGCCTTTCTAACATGATAGTCACCGCCCTTTTCTT
>JBGSPB010000009.1:0-309942 GCA_041738795.1 Chitinophagaceae bacterium
GATAGCAGTATGTAACAAATTGTTGAAACAGGTATTTGCGGTGGTAAAAAACAACAGCTTGTATCAGCCAAATTATTGTTCAGCTAAACCCTAAAAAAAGTTAGCTTTTTGCTTGGTTTTTTACACAGTTCATGTTAGCGGCAGATTTGATTATCTAATGTAATTTGAAATTTTCGTTTTTAGATAATTAAGGTCAGTACTTTGAAAATCTTTTGACAAAACATAAGTAAACGACTCAACAGTCATTTGATTTATTAAGTTTAGAGCATGCAATCTTTCCTTAATAAATGTTAGGATATATTTTCCAGGAATATTACTAATAGCTAATATTAAGTCCTTAAAATATTTTCTTAATTTTTTTAACTGCCCTTGCAATGAATATCTATTATCCTTAAGTTTTAATTCCTGTTCAATAGTTAAAAGATAATTTGGAATGAAATTCATTCTATAATTTGGTTTGGGAGCAGTAAAATCAAAATCCCTTGAACAATTTAATCCATAATAAGAAATCCCTAATTCATGTTTTTGGATTATAATAAAGCTTGATGCAAGTTCTTTAAGGCAATTAGAAGCAACTTTCAATAAGCTGTCAAAGTCAAATAATAAATCTATATCAGCATCCTTTAACATAGAATTTTTTGCCCTAATAACTTCATAAATTGCAGATTTTGAAATTAGATAATTTTCTATAGAGTATTTTTTAAGATAGAATAAATTATTTAAGTTTTCTATCCTTCCTAATATATGGTCAAAGTCTAAGTCAACTATGTATACTTTCTTTTTATTTCCTGTATTATTCCCTGCTTCAGTTTTTACATTCGTTTTTCCATTTAAAGGAAATATTTTTTCAAACTTTAATGTTGGAAAAAGTTTTTGAAGTACATTAAAATAAAAATGTTCTTGGTCTACATCTTCAACATAAAATTCGATTTCATTAAATTGAGTGTAGAATAAGTCTTGGCCGGACAAAAATGAATCTGTTAGTTCTGGAAATCCTGAAGTCATGGTTTTTAGTCGTTATAAGGTAAAAGTACTTTAGCTTTATTTTTCTTTTTGTTAGCTAAAATTGGTGAATGTGTAGCTAGAATTAATTGTGTAGATTTTGGAGTTATGTTTTCCAATTTAGTGAGAAAATCTTCTTGCCACTTTATATGTAGAGAAAGCTCAGGTTCGTCAATAATAAATATTTTACCATCATGACTATTAAATGCTATGTAAGAAAACAGGATTAATATTTGTTGTTCACCTGATGATAAAAACTTGATGTCCTTATATTCCGTAACAATTTTATTGTTTTTGTCTAATGTATTAAAACTTAACTCTGAAGTATCTTCTTTGAAAAGAATTTGTTTTGCCGAATCCTTTAAAAAGAAATTAAGTGTTTCAAGATAAACGGTAATTTGTTCCAAAGCTTTTTTTGATTCTGTTTCAAATTTTTCGAATTGTTTTAAAAGCTTATTTACTTTTACAAATTGGCTAGCATTTAAACCATATAATAATTTTACACTGTCATCTTTCGGTGTTGCCTGATATTGACTAGTTATATCTTTAAGTTGTGAAAAATATGTAGCTATGGTGTTTTTTTCGGTCTCGCTTAATATTTTCTTTTCAACTTTATTGAAATATTCGTCAACTCTTTGTTCAGCATTTTTGATTTGGTCTAAATTTAATTTATACTTAATACCTTTTGTAAAAGACTCTAATGTGATGCTCCCATCAAATGTTGAAAGCATTAGATGATTTTTCATGTCATCTGTTAAATTTAGAATAGAGTTTTTTCTTTTTCGATATTCCGTATTTACTATTTCTTTAACTCTGTCCAATGGAGATGTGCTTGAAATAGCACTACGTTTAATAACTCTTCTTCTTAGGTTATCTTCAACATAAATGTGTTCTTTCTCTTCTGTATAAAGATTTCGGTCTAGTCCAATTATTGTAGGATTTGGAAAAGTTAAAATTAAGTCCCAAGTCTTTTTCTCTTTTTCATCAGGCCCTAGTCCGGTATATCTTTCAATAAGGTTCGCTCTTATTGCTTCGTCGTTTTTTATTTCAGATGGGTCTTTGACTATTCTTACGGAAAGAGGATGAAAAGTATCTTTTTCTGATTTTATATGGTATTGAAAAAGAGATTTTGTGTGCCTGCATAAAATTTCATAGGAAATTCCCTTAAAATTTACGCTTAATTCTATTGTTTTAAATTCTGTTACGCAGAGATTCGGTAAAGAGGGCTTCAATACCCAGTTAAGAATATTTAGTATACTTGTTTTTCCTGAACCATTTATTCCTACAAGTAAAGTCATGTCGTTATAAAAGTCAATGTCTTTATCGATATAGCCGTACAATCCTTTTATTTTAAGATTTTTGATTTGCATATTTGAAGTTATATAAGTGTTTGTCAATTAATTGAAATGTTGCCAAAAATTTGCCGCTAACGTATGTATTTGCGTTATTATACGAACCTACAAAAATTTTAAAAAATTGACAATCAATGCAAACAATTATAAATACGAGTTACGACAATACCCGATTATAAACGTTTAGAAATGGTTGTACACGGATAATGCTGGCTGGCTTAATACCCTTTATCTCCATCTTTACTTCTTAGCAACTCCTGTCAGCCCCCGGGGAAAGCCTTATTTAATCAATCTCTCCTGCACTTTTGCTAAAATACTATTCAGATAAAAAGAAAACAATACCACTTTCAGGTAATTGTTGCTGCAAGATCAGCGGGTATTTTGCTGCAATCTTTCTTTCGCCCCACCCAGCCACTCTGTTCTCAAAATGCTCAGGATGATACTGTCCCGTCTTCCACCACTGGCAGTGGGCATATGGTTGCGCAGGATGCCTTCTTCCACACAGCCAATAGCCTTCATGGCAGCAATGCTCACGGCATTATTGGCATCGGCACGAAACTCCAAGCGTTCCATTCCCCATTCTTCAAACACATAGGTGAGTAATAATAATTTGCAATGCCTGTTCAACCCGGTCCGCTGAAATTCTTTTCCATACCAGGTGTAACCCAGTTGTGTGGTTAGCCAGGATTGCTGAATATCATAAAATCTTGTACTGCCCGCATAGCGATTGGCTTTTTTATCAAATACAATAAAAGCATATTCTTTTTTATCCTCCCGGTTCTTAATGGCCGTGGTAATATAGTTACGGAGATTGTCTTCACCCGCCGCCGTTACCAAACCATATTTCCATATTTCTGGTTCGTTTAAAGAGAAGGACAAAAGGTTTTGATAGTCACTTTCCTGTATGGGTCGCAGTAACACTCTTTCGTTTTCAAGAACAGGTTGTTGCTGGAAAATATCTGTTGGCATTGCAGTGGCTTTTTTAATGATTATTTTTTTTGGACCTATTAACCAGGATATAAATGACCAGCCCTGCCATTATTGCTATACCAACATCCCGCAGTTCCCTTAGCCTGGAACTGCTGAGCAGCCATAGCGTAATTAAGATCCCGGCAACGGCAATTATGTTGCCATGCTTTAATTTATAAAAATTAGCCTGGTCCGGATTTTTTTTGCGCAGTAAGATAAGAGTGGTGCATACAATACCATAGATCATTACTCTTGTAATGGCACTGAGTGAGGCGGCGGATAAAAAAGAGTAATTGAGCGAAACAATAATGGTGATGCTCATAAATAACAAGAGCGACCAGGTAGGTGTTTTATATTTCGGATGGATGAAGGAAAACAACCCGGGAAACTGTTTTTCTTCGCTGAATGCATAGGGCAACCGTGAGCCAACCAGCATAATAGCATTCAGCGTGCCGGCTACAGAAAATATAGCGCCGATGGCAATGATGCTGGCGCCGCTTTTACCCATAAACAAACCGGCTGCTTCTGCTAATGGCTTATCTGATGATGCCAGTGCCGGTAATGTACCGATGCTCACCACCTGTATTAGTATATAAATAATGGTAATGAATACTGCGGCGAGCAGTAATGCAAAGGGCAGATTCTTCTCCGGGTTTTTTACTTCGCCGCTGTTTACCAGTACCGATTCAAAACCGCCGAAGGCAAATACCAGCAATAATACAGTAGACGAAAAGGAGGAAAAATCAGGGATATGCTTTATTTCATATTGTGCAGGTTCAATAAAAAAGGAACCCACCACGATAAAAAGCAACAGGGGCAACAATTTGCTGATGGTTAAAAAATTATTGATCCGGGTCGTGTTTCTTATTCCGATGTGATTGATATACGCCAATAGCAGCGTAAATAAAACAATCACCATTATCCTTGCTTCCGGCAATGTGAACCAGGCAGCAAAAACAGAAAGATAGGAAACCAGTAAGTTGATCAAAGCGGCGTAAGTAATGAATCTTGTTACCAGCAATAACCAGCCGGTCAAAAAAGCCGGTAACTTTCCGAAGGAGGAAAGGGCATAGAGATAAGGTCCACCGGTTTTACTGAAGCGGCTGCTTACTTCCGCAAAACAAAGTATGATGACAAAAACTGCAACGGCACAAACCAAAAATGCAGCAATACTGTACACACCGGTTTCTTTAAAAATCTTTGCCGGCAATCCGAAAATACCAGAGCCTATCACCCCATTGATGATCAATAGTACCATCGCCCATTTGCTGATACTCCGGTTAAGCATGTTGAAAAGATAGGGAAATAATTAGTGCTGGTTTGTAGCATGGAAATGATCAGGAGCCGGTTCTTTTTATATCCGCCCCCAATTTTCTCAACCGTCCGTCAATATCCTGGTAACCCCTGTCTATCTGTTCAATATTCTGGATCACACTTTTTCCTTCCGCACTTAATGCAGCAATTAATAAAGCCACACCGGCACGGATATCCGGAGAACTCATGATGATGCCCCGCAACATTTGTTCTCTTTCCAACCCTATCACTACGGCACGATGCGGATCGCACAACACTATTCTTGCTCCCATATCAATCAGCTTGTCTACAAAGAATAAACGGCTCTCAAACATTTTCTGGTGAATGAGTACAGATCCTTTGGCTTGTATCGCTGTTACCAGCACAATGCTTAACAGGTCGGGAGTAAAACCCGGCCAGGGATGATCGTAGATGGTCATCACGGATCCGTCTAAAAAAGTTTGTATCTCGTAACTCTCCTGCGAGGGGATATGAATATCATCACCATTGAATTCCAGTTGTATCCCCAGTTGTTGAAATTTTTCAGGAATGATACCCAAATGATCTATACCTGCACCTTTGATGGTGATATCGCTTTGTGTCATTGCGGCCAGCCCGATGAAAGAACCTACTTCAATCATATCGGGCAGCATACTATGTTCAGTCCCGCCGAGATAGCTGACTCCTTCAATGGTCAGTTTATTGCTGCCTATACCACTGATCTTTGCACCCATCCGGTTCAGCATCTTGCATAGTTGCTGGATATACGGTTCGCAGGCTGCATTGTAAATAGTAGTGGTACCATTGGCCATAGAAGCCGCCATGATAATATTGGCGGTGCCTGTAACGGATGGTTCATCCAGCAAGAGGTATGCACCCTGTAACTGCGGCGCTTCCAGGTGAAAGAATCCGTCTTCTTCATGATAAATAAAAGAGGCACCCAGTTTTTCAAAACCAACGATATGTGTATCTAATCGCCGCCTTCCGATTTTATCACCCCCGGGTTTGGGTATAAATGCTTTTCTGAATCTTGCCAGCATGGGTCCGGCCAGCATGACCGAACCACGCAGCTTGCCGCTTTTCTTTTTAAAGGCATCGCTGTGGAGGTAATCAATGTTCACATCATTGGCCCGGAAGGTACAGGTGTCACGGCTGGTTCTTTCAATGTTCACATTCATATCACCGAGTAACTCAATGAGCAGGTTTACATCAATGATGTCCGGTATATTAGTGACAGTGATCTTTTCCGGCGTTAACAATACCGCACTGATAATTTGCAGGGCTTCGTTCTTAGCACCCTGTGGTATGATCTCTCCCTGTAATTTTTTATTGCCTCTTACTTCAAAGGAATGCATATGGGTTAATTGATTTGCGTACTGGTTGATCCGGTTCAGAAATTCATTGTGTTTGCAAAGTAAATACAAACTGTAGTGGGGGCAATAAAAAAAGGTTGACCAGGAAGCCTGGTCAACCTTTTAACTATTTAATCTCCCGGTAATTATCGGGATAGCTTAATACCGTTTCTTTTTAAAACCACCACCGCCGCCGCCGCGGTTATCACGGCCATCATTTCTGCGCTGGCCGCCACCGCCGCCACCACGCTGCTGGAATTTTCCACCCGGTCTTTTGCCATAGCCACCGCGATTATCCCTTCCTTCCTGCTGCGGACGGAATGCTTTTACAAAAGGAGTATTGGTAAAAGTTAACTGGCCATTGGTAATGGAAGACAGTTCACTTTGTATGGCATCATCATGCACAATTTCTTTATGCCAGTTATTATACGCCAGCTTCATGTAATACGCTACGGCATTGGCAAAGCCTAATTTCTTTTCAGGATTTTCTTCCTGCAGTGCTTTATCAATGATCACTTCAAGGTTCTTACCCAGGTGTGAAAATTTAGGATGACGTTTGGGATAAGGCAATGGGTCAGGCTTCGCCTTTAATGTTTCCCGGGTGGGAATAGGGTAGGGAGATTTTACATCCATTTTAAAATCAGAGATCAGGAATAAGTGATCCCATAATTTATGACGGAAATCTTCTACATTTTTCAGGTGCGGGTTTAAAAATCCCATCAATTCAATGACTGCCTGGGCATTTCGCTGGCGGCGTTCGGGATCCTCAATCGTCATTGTATGTTCTACCATTTTCTGCACATGACGGCCATATTCCCTCATTGTCAGGTAATTTCTCGTGGTATTGTACTCCATGCTATCTATATCCATTGCAACAAATGTAGAGAAAGAAGTTTGAATGAAGAAGTCCGGGAAGGGCAAAAAGAAAGGGGCCCCGAACCTGGGCCCCTTTTACAAGCCACCATCCTCTTCCACCTAAGAGGTCATTTAATGAAAAGTTGATTGACACTGGACAGTTGGCTCGTTACGTCTGTAAGCCTCAACCAGTAAACTCCGCCTTGTAACGTGGCAACCTGGTGATAAGAAGTACCTGAAACCACTATCTCTTTCTGCATCACCTTTTGTCCCTGCGAATTGTAAATCTCCAGCATCATTTTTCCGCCCTCATTATTATCAAATTTGATACCAACAATTCCATTTGACGGATTGGGAGTTACAATAAATTTGGGCAGGGATGAATTTTTAAGCGATACCTGTTTGACATCGCTAAACCGGGTATAGCCATTAGCATATACCTGTTTTACACGGAAAAAGAACTCTCCGCTTTCATTTTGCCTGGTAGTATAAATAAAATCATATATATCATTACTGGAAGCATTTTTGGCAACCGTTCCTACGGTGCTGAACTGCCTTCCGTCCCTGCTCATTTCGGCTTCATAATGATAAGAGGCTGAAGGGTCATTAAACCCGGACCAATTCAGCTTTACACTGTTATCTGCAATTTTATTGATTGCGAAATTGCGTAAATGCAGGGGAAGGACATAGCCCGGGCAGGTACAGTATTCAAAACGAAAACGGACAATAGCAGAAGTGGCCACTGTACTGTTATAGTTACCGCCGGTACAGGTTACATTGGTAAAAGCAGTAATATTATAATTATAAGTTATACTGTCATGACCATAGAACTGGAACAGTGAGTCCATGTTATTAATGGTTTGGCAGACTTGAACAGCGTTTAACAATGTATCTTTTGAGATGGATATAAAATCCGGACCAGAGCCAAGTGTACCATTAGTAGGCCCAAGTCCGTACGGACCATAGTGATGATTGATACTGTTATTTAAAGGTGATGATAATCCCGGGCCTGATATCTGGTCTGTTCTGATGTAATAGATATCAGCTGTCTGTGGTGAAGCTGAATTATTTTCCACACTAACGGAGTCAACCACCCCGGTAATAGAAACGCAAATACGCAGACAGGTCACCATACCCGCCATAGGATCTGCCTGTGGCAGTTTAACCTGCAGGGTATTGATACCGGGAGGAGTATTTATTGTGGTGTCATACAATGTAGATCCGGAAGGGAAACCGTAAGGACATTGGGCATTCGCCGTGTTAAAACCGGGTAAATTCATCAGGATAAAGGTTCCAACGGCAATAAAGAATTTTGAGTAAGAGTTTTTCATAGGTCGGTGTTTTGGTTTCCACTAATTAGAAAGTACTGTAAAAGTAGAGCAGTTCATAATGGAGAACAATTGTAGTAATGCCCTATTTTAATTCCGGTATTTCATGAATATCCACAGAAAATACTCCTGTAAAAATCTACATACGGGGCGGGAGAAAAGGAAAGAAAAATAACAGAAAAGGTTTCGCTTTTTACGACACCAAAATGAGCTTTTTTGCAGCAGCACTGGTGTTTATTTACGCTCAAGTCAGGCGGGCAGCAACTACCTTTGTTGTTACTGATGCGGATCGCTGTAAATACAAGGTTCTTATTGAAAGATTACCTGGAAGGGTATGGTAATTTTCTGTATGAAACTTTCAGGCGGATCACGGAGAATCACCCGGAGCATGAATTCATTTTCATTTTTGACAGACCTTTTGATACCCGTTTTGTTTTTAATGCCAATGTAACACCGGTGGTGGCAGGACCTGCGGCAAGACACCCGTTACTCTGGAAATACTGGTATGACATAAAAATACCGGCGCTGTTAAAAAAGTATAAAGCCGATATTTTTATTTCCTGTGATGGTTTTTGTTCACTCAATACGAAGGTGCCGCAGTGCCTGGTAGTACATGACCTGGCTTTTATTCATTATCCGTCGGGAATTAAAAAGTCACATTTATTATTTTATAAACGATTTACTCCGAAGTTTTTGGCCACAGCAAGATCTGTTGCAACAGTATCACAATTCTCAAAGAATGATATCACCAGGCAGTATAACATAGCCGCCGGTAAAATTGACGTGGTGTATAATGGTGTAAAAGAAATATTCCGTCCGCTTAGCTATGAAAACAAAGAAGCAGTGAAGAAAAAGTATACGGAGGGCAAAGAATATTTTGTGTATGCAGGGGCCATACATCCCCGAAAAAATTTAATGAACCTGCTGAAAGCATTTTCTGTTTTTAAAAAGCGTCAGCAAACAGGAATGAAGCTGGTCCTCACCGGTCGGCTGGCATGGAAATACGAATCTTTTACAGCAAGCCTGAAAACGTACAAGTACAGGAATGATGTGGTGTTAACCGGTTATGTACCCGAAGAAGAATTGGTCAGTATCATTGGTGCTGCATACGGGATGGTGTACCCGTCATTATTGGAAGGATTTGGGGTGCCGGTGCTGGAAGCTATGAAATGTGAAGTGCCTGTCATTACTTCCTCCGGTTCTGCCATGCAAGAGGTAGCAAAAGAGGCTGCTTTGTATGCAGATCCTGGCAATCATACTGATATTGCTGATAAAATGATGCTGTTGTACAAAGATGAAAACCTGCGAAAAGAAATGATTCAAAAAGGTAAACAGGTGATAAAAGAATACAATTGGGATAACACAGCAGCACTCCTCTGGCAGTGTATCCTTAAGGCCCATCAATGAATTTGGGGCTACCCTTCTTGCCGGGTGCTTATCTTTGCATCCTCTTAATCATAATTATGAATAAATCGACAATTACTATTGATGTGCATACGGATGAGAACCGGATTCCAGCTTCCATTGCGTGGAGTGCAACTGATACCAGTATAGAAAATGCTCAGAAGGCTAAGGCCATGATGATATCATTTTGGGATGGTGCAGAAAAAGCGGCTTTACGCATCGACCTGTGGACAAAAGATATGATGGTAGATGAAATGGCAGATTTCTTTTACCAGACAATGATGACCATGGCGGATACATACGGCCGTGCCACTAAATATGCTGACCAGGTGGAAGAAATGAAGACATTTGCAAAGGGCTTTTATGAAAAGTTCAGGGAGAAACAATTAAAGGAAAATAAAGCCTGATTTTAGGAACATAATAGCAGGCTTACAACAAGTAAATCCTTGCTGGTTCAGGCGAGTAAATTAATAGTACATAATAAATTTTTTATATGAACCTGGAACAAAAAATAATGACTGACTTAAAAGCAGCTATGCTGGCAAAAGATGAAGCAGCATTAAGAAGCCTGCGTGCCATAAAAGCGGCAATTCTGCTCGCCAAAACAGCGGAAGGAGCCGGTGGCGAACTGAAAGAAGAAGAAGAAACTAAGTTGTTGCAGAAAATGGTGAAACAGCGTAAAGACTCGCTGGAAATATTTCAGCAACAGAACCGGCCGGAACTTGCCCGGAAAGAAGAGGAAGAAATCGCTGTGATAGAAAAATTTTTGCCGAAACAACTTTCAGCTGAAGAGATTAAAGCAGCGTTGACAAAAATTATTGCTGAAACCGGGGCCTCTTCCCCTGCAGATATGGGTAAAGTAATGGGAGTGGCTACCAGGCAACTGGCTGGCAAGGCCGATGGAAAAACAATTTCTGCATTGGTAAAAGAATTGCTGGCGCAATAACTGGTATTTTAATAACTTATTAGCAAACAACTGCACTAATTGTTACCTGGCTACGTTAAACATCTGAATGATTATTGATCTCATCTTAGGCGTTATTATCTTAATTGCCATTTTTAAAGGGTACCAGCGTGGCCTTATCATAGGATTATTCTCCCTGGTGTCCGTTATTATTGGTCTGGCTGCAGCCATGAAGCTTTCTACCGTAGTGGCAGGATATATCGGAGAGGCCGTGAACGTTTCTGATGAGTGGTTACCTGTTATTTCATTTGCTATAGTTTTCATTGTTGTTGTACTACTGATCCGTTTGGGTGCAAATGCCATCGAAAGAACGGTGGAGGTAGTAATGCTTGGTTGGTTAAACAAACTTGGCGGCATTATATTTTATGTTGCTATTTATACTGTTGTTTTTAGTGTTTTACTTTTTTATGCGGAGCAGGTAAACCTGGTTCGGCCCGAAACAATCGAAAAATCTATATCCTATTCATATGTCCAGCCCTGGGGTCCCAGGGTTATCAATAGCGTTGGTTCCATTGTTCCTTTATTCAGGGATATGTTTGCCGAATTGGAGCTTTTTTTTGAAAATGTATCAAAAGAAATCCCGGTTCGATGATATCTTAGCACAACTGCTTTCGCCCCACACATATATGGCTTTTGTATAATTATTACAGGTGCTGTGACAGGGGTAATAAAAACATCTCATTAAAAAAAGGCTGTTGCCCCTATATTTGCGATAATCAGCTCTCTTTTGTGCCATAAACAGCTGATTTTTTGCGCTAATTGATTATTTTAGCAATCAGAGTTTAAGCTTAGATTAACTGCCCATGGATTACGAAATCAAACAACAGGATAAATACAAATTTGTAGAAGAAGGTAGTGGAGAACCATTGGTGCTTTTGCATGGCTTGTTCGGTGCATTGAGCAATTTTCAGAGTCTGATAGAATACTTCCGTCACCATTACAAAGTGGTGGTACCTATGTTACCGCTGCTCGAAATGGATATACTGCATACTTCGGTGGGCGGATTGGCCAAATTTGTAAACAAATTTCTGGATGCCAGGAAATTAGACGCGGTAAACCTGTTGGGCAATTCTTTAGGAGGCCATGTGGCACTTGTGCATACACTTAAACATCCTGAAAGAATAAAATCACTTATTCTTACCGGCAGTTCTGGTTTATTTGAAAATGGTATGGGGGATAGTTACCCGAAGCGGGGCGATTACGAATACATTAAGAAAAAAACAGAACTGACTTTTTACGATCCCAATACAGCGACCAAAGACCTGGTGGATGAAGTCTATAGTATTGTGAATAACAGATTAAAGGCTATCAAGATAATAGCATTGGCAAAAAGTGCTATTCGTAACAATCTTGGTGAAGAACTGAATCAAATAAAGCAACCCACCTTATTGGTGTGGGGGAATAACGATACAATTACCCCTCCCTTTGTAGGAAGAGAATTTAATAAGCTGATTCCGAACAGTGAGTTGCATTTCGTAGATAAATGCGGGCATGCGCCGATGATGGAAGTGCCGGATGAGTTCAATGCTATCCTGCACAAATTTTTGAAAAAACTCAATGAGCCTGCAACAGTTGCCTGATCGTTGTTGTCTTGCTTTCACTGTGAAACACAAAGTTTAATAGTGAAGAAATAATAAAGCCGCTATCCATGTTAACCAGAGAACTTGAATCTCAAACACTCCCTTACCTGCACCTTACTGACAAGGTGTACCAGGCATTGCAACTCATGAATGATAACCATGTTACGCACCTGCCAATTGTAGAAGGGGATAAATATATAGGTCTCATCAGCGAAGAAGATTTGCTGCAGGCAGAAAATGACAATGCTGAACTCCAGACACTACAACAGTCATTTGCTAATCCATCCGTTAAAGGGGACGAACATTTTCTAAAGGCGGTTCAGGTAGCCGCCGAGAATGGTCTTAGTGTAGTACCGGTGCTGGGAGACGATAATGAACTAATCGGTACAGTTGTGTATAATGACCTGTTGAAACATGCCTCCGAGTTTATGAGTCTGAATGAACCGGGAGGCCTGATTGTGCTGGAAATGGAAAGTAACCAGTATTCTTTTAATGAAATCAGTAAACTGGTGGAAACCAATAATGCCCAGATTACCCAGTTGAATACTACTAATGATGCTGAAACAGGGTTGATGCAGGTTACACTTCGTATCAATAAACCCGAGGTTTCCGATATTGTAGCTACATTTCAGCGGTATGAATACAATGTAAAATACTTTTTCGGAGAGGAACTGTATACTAACGAATTACGGAGCAACTACGATAACCTGATGAATTATCTGAAGATTTAATCACTTTTACCCGTATTTTACATAGTTAAAATATAAATCCGGTTAATTTAGAATTTTACGGATCTGTAAATGATGCGGGGAAAAAAATATAGCATTTGCCTGGTGGCTGCTTTAATTAGTTGCTGTTCCATTACAGCGCAACAACCCGATATGCCACCACCCGCTGCTGACTCCTCTGTTGCTACTGCTGCTAAATTTATTGTTGGCGAAATTTTTATCAACGGGAATAAAAAAACAAAAGCCAGTATTATACTCCGGGAAATACCTTTTCATCCGGGCGAAGAATACCCGTTGCAGGACCTCGTTAAAAAATTTGAAGATGCCAGGCGTCAGTTAATGAATACGACCCTTTTTCACACTGTAGTGGTAGCTGCCAAAAGCTTTGAAGGGAATAAAATTGATATAGTAGTTGATGTAAAAGAAAGGTGGTATCTCTTTCCGGTGCCTTACCTGAAACCGGTTGACAGAAATTTAAATCAATGGATAGTAGAACAAAAAGCAAGCCTGAGCAGGGTGAATTACGGAGCAAAGGTTTTGTACAATAATGCTACCGGGAGAAATGATAAATTCAGACTATGGCTTATTGCCGGCTACACCAAACAGGTTTCCATCAGTTACGACAGGCTTTATATTGATAAGGCTATGAAATGGGGAATGAAATTTGGTCTTTCTGCCGGGAAGAATCGTGAATTGAACTACAATACTATCAATGATAAACAGGTCTTTTTGAAAGATAATGATCGCTACATCAGAAACTTTGTCAATACTTCTGTTGAACTTACTTACCGGAGAGCAATTAAAACCCGTCATAGTTTCGGAGTTGCCTATTCTACCGAACAGGTTCAGGACACCATAGTAACACTTAATCCCACTTATTTTAAATCGGGCCGGAACCGGATTAAATTTCCGGAATTGTACTATTCCATGGCCTATTACGATGTGGATTACATTCCTTATCCAACACAGGGCTATGCCGCCAATGTGTCAATCAGCAAAAGAGGGTTTAATAATACCATAAATGTCTGGCAGCTTCATGTAAAAGGATTTGGCAGCTGGCATTTATCGCCGAAAACATTTGTGAACCTGTATGCGTATGGAGGTATAAAACTACCCTTTAAGCAACCTTATTTTAATCAACGCTTTTTGGGCTATGGCGATGTTTTTATGCAGGGGTATGAATATTATGTAGTTGACGGGGTGGCCGGGGGGTTTCTAAAAACCACCTTGGCCCGGGAAATGCTGAACTTCAATATCAGGATACCTCCCCGGAAAGGAAAAGAGGCGGAGCGAATCCCCGTTCGGATTTTTGGTAAAATATATGGTAATAGCGGTTATGTACATAACCCCCAGCCAGGTGAAAATAATCTTAGTAACAAATTGTTGAACGCTGCAGGCATTGGTATCGATATTCTAACGCTTTATGATGTTACGTTCCGGTTTGAGTACACATTTAACCAGTTAGGTCAAAACGGTTTATATTTACACCGAAAGACGATTTTCTAAAAATGAAGGCAGCTATTTACAGCAGGGTTTTTGAAGAAGTGCATAAAGAAGAGGTTCAGCTTTTTTTTGATGAACTGGCAAGTCAGAAAATTGAGCCGGTCATCTTCCTAAATTTCTTTGATCAGATAAAAAATGAGATCAACCTCCCTGCCGACACAAAAACATTTTCTCTCTCCGAAGATTTAACGGATGAAATTGAATTCATCATCAGCCTCGGTGGTGATGGTACTTTGCTGGATACCGTAACCCTTGTCAGGGATAAAAAGATATCCATTATGGGTATCAATTTTGGCCGTTTGGGGTTTCTGGCAAGTATTGGCAGGGATGAAGTGAAGACTGCAGTAAAAGCCATAGCCCGCCGGACCTATGTTGAAGATGCAAGAACACTAATTCATGTGGATGCAGATATGCCTCTCTTTGGCAATGTGGCTTATGCATTAAATGAATTTTCTATCCACAAACGGGATGTGGCCTCTATGATTAAAATACATACGTATGTGAACGGGGAGTTTTTAAATACATATTGGGCTGACGGGTTGATCGTGGCTACACCTACCGGCTCTACAGGGTATTCCCTGAGTTGCAATGGTCCGGTTGTTTTTCCTGATTCCGGGAGTTTTGTGATCACTCCTGTGGCCCCACATAATCTTAATGTTCGCCCCATTGTAGTGCCAGATACTAATATTATATCCTTTGAGGTGGAAAGCCGGTCGGATCAAATTATTTGTGCTCTTGATTCACGCAGGGAAATCGTCCATAAAAATGTTACCCTGGCTGTTAGAAAAGAGAGCTTTGACATTAACCTGGTCCGGTTAAGTGAGAATAATTTTTTGCAAACTCTCCGCAATAAATTAACCTGGGGTCTCGACAAACGGAACTAAAACACACACCAAATAATAAGAAAATAGCTACTTTTAGCGTTCTATTTAATCCTGACCATATTTTTAGTTATGAGGAAGAAATTTTTAGGCATAGTTGTTTTCTTTTGCGTTGCTGTTTTTGCTGGTAGTCAGCTTCATGCACAGAACTCCGTAGTGCAGGAAGGAGAGTTCGGTTTTGGTGTTGGAGCCGGGCATTATTTCGGTGATCTGAATACTAAAGCAAGATTGAACAGGGCCAAATTTGCCGCCACAGCTTTTTTTCGTAAAAATTTTGGAAACTATATTGCCGCAAGAGTTGGTGTTTCCTTTGCCCAACTTGGCTATTCGGATATATACAATTCCTATAATAAACAAATGTTTAGCCGAAACCTGAGTTTCAACAGCAAGGTGTGGGAATTGACTTTACAGGGTGATTTTAATTTCTTTCGCTTTATGCCGGGGGAGCCAGAATATAGTTTTACACCCTACATTACTTTTGGCGCAGGTATCTTCAGTTACGATCCCTATGCATATCTCCGGGGTGAGAAAGTTTTTTTACGGCCATTAGGAACCGAGGGACAGGGAAGCAGCCTGTACCCGGACCGTAAGCAATATAGTTCCATGGCCATCTGCATACCTTTCGGTGGCGGAATTAAATATTCATTGAACGAAAGAATCAATATTGCATTTGAAGTATTGCATCGGTTTACCAATACCGATTACCTGGATGATGTTAGCAAGACTTATGTAGATCCTGCTGCTTTTCCACTCAACCCGGATGGCAGCCAGTCCAACGCACAGCTGCTTAGCGACAGGTCATATGAAGTGGGCCCACCGATCGGTATTCCAAACAGGCAACGAGGAAACAGTAAACAAAAAGATCAGTTTGTTACGGCAATGTTTCATGTTACGTTCAATCTTCAATCGTATAAGTGCCCAACAGCTAACTAAAATCTCTCATAAGGCCTCTTTGAGCAGTAGTATGTTTGTTTTTCATTGGTTTAAACTATTATGATGATATAATAGTCTGCCAGTATTATATTTTATTATTTAATAATTACTACTATGCGCCTCACCACAATCATTCTCAGTTCTATTGTAATGGCTGTTTTCAGTCTCACAACAGCTTTTAAGACTCCGGACACAGGTTCCTGGACATTTTTAGGAGATAAAAATGTAGGCTTTGGAGTTGACCATGATGTTATTCATTTTGGCAACTGGAAAGACGATGTTCGCCAGGTTAAACTGAAAATTACAGATGGTCCTTTAAAAATGTACAGGATGAATATCCATTTTGATAATGGGTCAGTACAGGAAGTGACTTTAAGGAACCGCTTTGCCCAGGGAAGTGAAAGCCGTGTTATAGACCTTGATGGAGGCCTCCGTCATTTGAATAAGATTGAGTTTTGGTATGAAACCAAAGGATTTCTAAGAGGAAAAGCAAGGGTAGCAGTATGGGGAAGGAACTAAATCTGGTCGTTGTAAAAATAAGCTCCTGGCAGAGTGAAATGCCCGTATAATCTCATGTTTGGCGATTTTTTATTGTTTTAATTATACCATAATCCCGAAAATTGGCGATACCTTTGTACCCCCTGTTTAAAGGGGGTTTTTTATGTCCGATTTGCTTGAAATGATTGATAGAGACCGTCTCCCCAGGCATATTGCCATCATTATGGATGGGAATGGCAGATGGGCTAAAGAGAAGGGGGAAGACCGGCTTTTTGGTCATTTTCATGGTGTGGAAAGTGTAAGGAATATTGTTGAAGGATGTGCAGAATTGGGCGTTGAATACCTTACGCTGTATGCATTTTCTACTGAAAACTGGGACAGGCCGGAATATGAAGTAGAGGGATTGATGGAGTTATTGGTCAGTACTATCCGGAAAGAGGTGGAAAGCCTGAATAAAAACAACATTCGCCTGCATGTGATTGGCGATATGAGTATGTTGCCGGAATATGCAAAAAAAGAACTGGATGAGGCCCTGGAAATAACAAAGGACAATAAAGGGCTGAACCTTATAATGGCATTGAGTTATAGCGGGAGGTGGGAGTTGTTGAATGCTGTAAAGAATATTGCCTACGAGGTAAAACAGGGGCGGCTGAATGTGGAGGAGATCAACCAGGATACGCTGCAGCATTTCCTTTGTACCAGTGACTTTCCTGATCCGGAACTGATGATAAGGACCAGTGGCGAGTACCGGATCAGCAACTTTCTGCTCTATCAACTGGCTTATGCTGAATTGTATTTTACCAATGTTCGCTGGCCTGATTTCAGAAAGGATAATTTATATGCAGCTATACTGGACTATCAAAACAGGGAAAGAAGGTTTGGAAAAACCAGTGAGCAACTGACAGATGCTAATGAAAGTTCAAAATTGTGAAACCAGGAACGAATCGTTCTAATTCAGGGTTTCTTTAACAAAGACTTTCGATATTAACCTTTAATTTGCCGCCGGATCAAAATGGCGGTATTTTTTATAAACCGCAGAAAATAAACTAATTAAGTCCCGCCATGGTGGGAAAGGACAGACCAGAACAATAAAACATGCAACGATTTTTACAAAGGCTTGGTGGTACTTTAATGACTGCAGTAATGTTTGTATTTACGGTTTCTGCGCAGGAAGTACCCGATACTACAAAGCCAACCTCAATAGATCCAAAGCTGATAGAATGGCAAAATGCCCGCATTGTAAAAGAGTATACTATTGCTGAAGTAAATATTACAGGTATCCGTTACCTGGATACTTCAATTGTATATTCAATTGCCAATTTGCAACCTGGTGATAAGTTTGTACACCCGGGAGCTGATATATTCGGAAAAGCAATTAGTAATCTCTGGAGGCAAAAACTTTTTTCCAATGTTCAGATTTATGTTACCAGGATTGACGGTGATAAAGTATGGCTTGAAATTAATTTACAGGAACGGCCACGACTTGGCAGCTATAAATTTATCGGCATTAAAAAATCAGAGGAAGAAGATATCCTGGGAAAAATAACACTGACCAAGCAAACGATCATAACAGAAAATACCCGCCGGGAATTAACTGAAAAAATAACGGGTCATTTTTCGGAAAAAGGCTATCGTAATGTAAAAGTTAAGATTGAGGAATCTCCGGATCCTGCTTTTGTTAATTCAAATGTTTTGACCATTATAGTTGACAAGGGCGGCAAGGTTCGTATCAATGAGGTTGGTTTTTACGGTAACGAGAACATTGAAGACCTACGGCTGAAGAAACAATTGAAGGGAACCAAGGAAATGAGTAAGCTGACCTTTTACCCGGATAAAGCTACCAGCCCTTATGGTGAGAACAAGCCATTTTCATTTAATCAATATATGCGGGATTGGGGATTTCTTTCACTCAGCAAGACTAAAATGTTGCTTGACCCCTATTTCCGTTTCAAGTTGTTCAGCGGTGCGAAGTTTGATGCAAAGAAATACGAAGAAGACAAAGAGAAAATTCTTGATTATTATAACTCGATGGGCTATCGTGATGCACAGATTGTTGCAGATACCCAATATACAACGGCAAATGGCAACCTGAATGTTGATCTGAAAGTGGATGAAGGCAGAAGATATTATTTTGGCAACATCAACTGGAAGGGTAATGCGAAATATTCTGATTCTTTACTGAATGTTATCCTGGGTATCAACAAGGGAGATATTTACAATGTTGCTATCTTAAATAAAAGACTGGGTAAAGAAGCTTCGCAGGACGGAGGTGACATTAGTGGATTGTATATGGATGAAGGATATCTTTTCTTCCGGGCCGAGCCGGTAGAAACTGCGGTCTATAATGATACAATTGACTACGAGATAAGAATTATGGAAGGCCCGCAGGCAAGGATAAAAAATGTGACCATTGCGGGTAACGAAAAAACAAAAGATTATGTGATCCGCCGTGAGCTGAGGACCATACCCGGCGAGCTATTTAGCCGTTCTGATCTTATCCGGTCTCAGCGGGAGTTGGGTAACCTTCAGTATTTTAACCAGGAGACTATTAATCCTGGTGTAGTCCCAAATGCAGAAGACGGAACGGTTGATATTAACTGGAAGCTGGAGGAAAAATCGTCCGATCAGTTGGAACTATCGGCAGGTTGGGGTGGTGGGATCGGTCTTACCGGAACCTTGGGTGTAACCTTTAATAATTTTTCAATCAGAAATATCTGGAAAAAATCTGCCTGGGATCCTTTACCCACCGGCGATGGACAGAAGCTGAGTTTGAGAATGCAATCCAATGGCCGTGCTTATCGTTCCTATAGTGCCTCTTTTACTGAACCCTGGTTGGGTGGTAAAAAGAGAAACTCATTGACCATTGGTTTTAATAACAGTAAATATTCGAATGCATTTGATCCTTTTACGGGGCAAATAGACAGGGCAAGGTCCGATTCCAACTTTTTGAAAACAACAGGAGTTTCAGTGTCTTTGGGTAAGCAGTTAAAATGGCCTGATGATTATTTCAGCCTTGTTTATACATTCAATGTTACACAATATAAACTTCGCAACTATCCTATTTTCGACCAGAACTTCACGAATGGAACATCAAATAACGTAAGTTTCAAAATAGGATTACAGCGTTCTTCTGTCTTCAATCCCATTTTCCCGACCAGTGGTTCAAACTTCCTGGCCAGTGTTCAATTCACTCCGCCGTATTCTTTATTTAATAAGAATATTGCCAAATCTGACAACAAGTATAAAAACCCCGAATACCATAAATGGCGTTTCAATGCAGAATGGTATGTGCCCATTGGTAAGCCATTGGGTGCGGAAAAGAACAGGCAGTTTGTGTTGAAAATGGCGGCTAAGTATGGCTTTATGGGCCGGTATAATAAAGACCTTGATTATTCTCCTTTCGAAAGGTTCCAGGTGGGTGATGCAGGGCTTACCAATAATTTCGGACTACTCGGGTATGATATCATCGCACACAGGGGTTATCCTGTTTACCAGTCATCAGATCCGACAGTAAATCCTGATCAGCAAAGTGCCAGCCAGTTCTTTACAATATTCAATAAGTACCAGTTAGAAATGCGTTTCCCGCTGGTAACGAATCCAAGCAGTACCATTTATGCACTTACTTTCTTTGAAGCAGCAAACGGCTGGTATAATTATAAGGATTATAATCCCTTCCGTCTTCGCAGAAGTGTGGGAGTAGGTATGCGTTTCTTCCTGCCGATGTTTGGTTTACTCGGGTTTGACTACGGGGTTGGTTTAGATCGTATCCAACCCGGGCAGAGTGGGTTGAAAGGGGCGTCCCGTTTTACCTTTATGCTGGGCTTTGAACCGGATTAATCGTTAACATATTAAATAGAAAAATATGATATGAACCATGATTTTTTTGAGGTGATTTTTATAAACTACCGGTAAAAATTTTATGGTGAATAACATGTGACCTTTTTAAAACAATAAAAAAATTAACACATGAAAAAGATTTTTCTCCTTGCCTGTATGCTTGGGTTTGGCATTGTTGGTTTTTCTCAGAAGTATGCCATTATTGATACCCGCTACATTTTGGACAAAATGCCTGATTATAAAGAAGCGCAGAAACAACTGGATGAAATTGCTGCAGGCTGGCAAAAAGAAATTGATGCAAAACAGGTGGAACTGGACAAAATGTATAAAGATTACGAAGGGGAGCAGGTAATGCTGACGGAAGAGCTCCGTAAAAAAAGAGAAGATCAGCTTTTTAACAAGGAAAAGGACCTGCGGGATCAGCAGCGCAAACGCTTTGGTTTTGAGGGAGATCTGTTCAAAAAAAGACAGGAATTGATAAAACCAATCCAGGATAAAGTGTACAATGCAGTACAGAAAATGGCGGTAGGCAGGGGCTATGATTTTGTGCTCGATAAAAGTGAGGGAATTACCATTATATTTGCCGACCCAAAACTGGACAAGAGTGAAGATGTGCTGAAAGATTTGGGCGTTCGCTAAATGTTAAAAAATGTGAAGGCGCAACTAACTGCCTTTTATTAGAATCATATAAAGCAATAACAAAACAAACCAGATGAAAAAAATTCTTTCAGTAATTGCAATAGTGGGTTTGCTGTCTTTTTCAGTTACTACTAATGCGCAAACAAAAATCGGGTACATAAGTGTTGACAATGTCATTGGACTTATGCCGGAAGCAACTAAGATAGATTCTTTACTTGAGCGTTACCAGGCTGATACATTAAATCCCGAGTATGCTTCATTGGTGCAGCGTTACCAGTTTGACGATAGCCTTTACCGGGACTCAGTTAAAACGCCAAAGGCTGTTCGTGATGAGATAGCTAAAAAATTACCAAGCTACATTTACCAGATTCAAAACTGGCAACAAATCGTAAACCAGGCGCTGGAAGCCAAGCAAAATGAGTTATTATCTCCACTATACCGTAAAGCATATGATGCTATCAAACTGGTAGCAAAGGAAAAGGGCTACACTCATGTAATGAATAAAGAGGCATTACTGGTTGCTCCGGATGGTGATGATATGCTGAAAGCTGTGGCAGCAAAACTAAAGATAACGATACCCAATAATCCCCCCCCGGCAGGGAAATAACCGGATTTTTCAAAATCATATATTAACCCCGACTTTGTGGTCGGGGTTATTTTTTACCATCCCCCTGCCTACTTTTGCTGTATGCAACAACCTGGTCCCATTGGTATTTTTGATTCTGGCTATGGCGGGCTGACCGTTTTAAAAGAAATAGTCAATAAGCTTCCCCAGTATGATTATCTGTACCTGGGCGATAGTGCGAGGGCACCCTATGGTAACCGTTCTTTTGACACGGTGTATCATTACACCCTCCAATGTGTGAACTGGTTTTTTGAGCAAGGTTGTTCCTTAGTAATTCTTGCCTGCAACACTGCGTCCGCAAAAGCGTTAAGAACGATTCAGCAAAACGACCTGCCCCGAATAGCACCTGGTAAAAGAGTATTGGGGGTAATCAGGCCAACCGCAGAAATCATTGGTAATTTTTCTGAAACAAAGAGTGTAGGGGTTCTGGCTACTAATGGAACAGTAATGTCAGAATCATACCCGATGGAAATCGCTAAGTTCTTTCCGAACATAAAAGTATACCAGGAGGCCTGCCCTATGTGGGTGCCTCTGGTGGAGAATAATGAATACGAAAGTGATGGGGCGGATTATTTTATTAAAAAGAACCTCCATACTATTTTTGAAAAAGGCGAGGACATAGATGTTATACTGCTTGCCTGCACCCATTATCCACTGTTGAAAGCTAAAATTGAGGAATACCTGCCGGTCGGTGTAAAACTGCTTTCGCAAGGGGAAATTGTTGCCACCAGCCTGGCAGATTATTTACATCGGCACCCGGAGATAGAGAACCGGTGTAGTAAAAATGGGCAAAGAGAATTCTATACCACCGATTCCACTGCCGATTTTGACAATCATGCCAGTACATTTTTTGGTGAAAAATTGCAATCCAGACATGTCGACCTTGATGCTGCAATAAGTTGATTTTCAATAGCCTGAAAGAGAAATTGAATACCCGAATATAGTTGTGTTTATTGCAGCAGCCTTTGTTTTATCTGTATCCTGCAGCTGTCTTTCAAATTTAATCTATTCAGTCGTTTTACTTCTGGCTTTCATCCCTTACCTTTGCCGTCCTTTCACAAAACAGTGGGTGTGGTGATCCGCTGTGAATCTGAAACCTGGGCCGTTCTCCCGGTCCGTATTTCAAAAAGTGAAAAAAGAGAAATAATTATGAAACGTACATTCCAACCTCATCGCAAGCGTCGTAAAACTGTTCACGGTTTTCGTAAACGTATGGAAACTGCTAATGGCCGCAAGGTATTAGCGAGCCGCCGTGCAAAAGGCCGTAAAAAGCTGACTGTTTCTGATGAAAGAAAATTAAAGTAAAAAGTACCGCCGTTATTTCAACGGAGGTTTCAATAATTTTATAGCTCTGGTTTTTCCGGAGCTTTTTTATTTGTGGTAAAACAATTCACACTTGGTAAGCAGGAGCGGCTGAAAAGCCGGAAAGCTATTGAGCAATTGTTCAAGGACGGGCAACGTTTTACGATCACTCCTTTCAGGGTATTTTATAGGAATGCAGGTAAGCCCGGATTACAGTTTGGCGCAGGGGTTAGTTCCAAAAATTTTAAAAAAGCGGTCGACAGGAACAGGGTAAAACGATTAATGAGAGAAGCGTATCGTCTTCAAAAGAATAATTTGCAAAAGCATTTGCAGGATAGCAATACCGGCCTGAATCTTTTCTTTATATACACAGGGAAAGAATTGCCTTCTTATGATATTATATATGAGAAAATGGCACTTGCGTTACAAAAATTAACCGATTCGATTGAGCAGTAAAGGACCTATAAATAAATTCTTCAAAGGACTGGGGCAACTCTTAAGCCTCCCTTTCATAGCACTGATAAAGATTTATCAATGGGTGATTTCGCCATACCTGGGCCCTAAATGCCGGTTTACCCCCACCTGCTCTCATTATGCAGCAGAGGCTCTAAAGAAACATGGTGTATTTAAAGGGATTTGGTTGTCTGTAAAAAGAATAAGCCGTTGCCATCCCTGGGGCGGAAGTGGGTATGACCCTGTGCCATAAAAAAACGGATCATATTCAATTGATCCGTTTTAATCATACAGATTTACGTTTATTAAGCTTTCTCAAATCGTTCAGCTACTTTATTCCAATTTATAACATTCCAGAAAGCGGATAAATAATCAGCTCTTTTATTCTGGTATTTCAAATAATATGCATGCTCCCACACATCAACACCAAGAACAGGTGTGCCTTTAACTTCTGCCACATCCATCAGCGGATTATCCTGGTTAGGAGTAGAGGTCACCTCTAATTTGCCATCTTTTACAATCAACCAGGCCCAGCCACTTCCAAAACGGGTCATACCAGCAGTGGAAAATTTTTCTTTAAAGGCATCAAAAGATCCGAATGTATCATTGATAGCTTCTGCCAGCTTGCCCGAAGGAGAGCCTCCGGCATTTGCAGCCAAACTTTCCCAGAAGAATGTATGGTTCCAGTGACCACCACCATTATTACGAACAGCCGGCGAAATTGATCCGGCAACTGCTACCAGTTCTTCCAGTGATTTGTTTTCATTCGGAGTGCCGGTTACTGCTTTATTCAGATTATCAACATAGGCCTGGTGGTGTTTGCCATGATGTATCTGCATGGTCAGGGTGTCAATATGCGGTTCCAGTGCATCGTGTGCATATGGAAGTGGTGCTAATGTAAATGTCATAATTATTATGTTTAATGTTTAAAGTTGAATGTTACCTCAAAGGATAACAAATTTATTGCCTTTATGTTGTTTGCAGCTTCCTGGCAATGAAATTCTTTCTGAATTCGAAAACTATTTTTTTATACGGTTTAATTTCTTCCCCTTTTCCGTGAAAGTTTCAACAATGCCTCTTGTTTCAAGATCCAGCCGGATAGAAATAGTGTACCAGGGTATGGATTTATTAAATCCCGGCATTTTTTTATTTATAATTTTTACAACATCGTCTGTTAATTGGGTAAAGGTCTTGCCTTTACTTCCATGCAGACTTTGAAGGATAGCGTCTTTTATAGGGACATAAATAGCAACATCAATCCGCATTTCTCTTCCACTTTTGGGGTGTTTGGCAGTTGATCTGGTTGCTTTTGTCAAGGGCTAACGTTTTCCTTTAAAGAAGTCTTTCATCAATTGTGCACATTCATCTTTCATTACGCCTCTGATTAATTCAGTTTTAGGATGAAACGGCCAGTTGGTGCCTGCTGTTTTTTTATATCCGTTTTTTTCATCATCAGCTCCGTATACAATTTTGCCGATCTTACTCCAGTAAATAGCTCCGGCACACATAAAACAAGGCTCAATGGTTACATATAAAGTGGCATCGGGCAGATATTTACTTCCAAGTGAGTTAAAAGCAGATGTTAATGCGATCATTTCGGCATGAGCCGTGGGGTCATTCAGCCGCTCAGTCATATTATGTCCTCTTGAAATGATTCTTTCATTGACAACTACAACAGCGCCAATGGGTATTTCATCATCTTCAAAAGCTATTTTAGCTTCTTTTAATGCCTGCATCATGAAGTATTCGTCTGTCATCGGGCAATTGGTTTTTGCATAACTTCAAACAAAATTACAGTTAATGTCAGCAGATATAACCAGGTTGGTGAAAATGCGGCAATACTTTGCCAGTGGCGCTACAAAAACATATTCCTTCAGAAAGGAACAGCTAAAAAAACTAAAGTCATCCGTTGTCAGTCATGAACAGGATATATATGCAGCACTTTATGAAGATCTTAAAAAAAGTCCTGAAGAAAGCTGGGTTACTGAAAATGGATTGGTGATTGCTGAACTGAATACTGCGATCAGCAACCTTCAAAGATGGATGGAACCTGACAGCGTAGGCACTAACCTGGTAAACCTGCCATCGGGGAGCAAAATAATAAAAGAACCATTGGGGGTAGTACTGATTATTGGTCCCTGGAATTACCCTTTTCAATTATTGATCAATCCCTTAATTGGTGCAATAGCGGCCGGTAATTGCGTGGTTCTCAAACCAAGTGAATTTGCACCGGCCACTGATGCCATTATGAAAAGAATTATTGAAGAAGTGTTTCCCCCGGAATATATTTTATATGTACAGGGAGAAGGTGCATCAGTTGTTCCGGATATGATGAACAACTTTACATTTGATCATGTCTTTTATACAGGCAGTACAACGGTGGGTAAAATTATTTACAAAATGGCCGCCGAGAGATTGGTGCCTGTAACACTGGAACTGGGGGGTAAAAGCCCCTGCGTAGTAGAAGCCGATGCCAATATCAGGGTGGCGGCACGCCGTATTGCCATTGCTAAATTTTCCAATGCCGGTCAAATGTGTGTGGCACCGGATTACCTGCTGGTGCACCATTCGGTAAAAGATAAAATATTGAGTGCACTGAAGGAAACGATACAACAATTCTTTACCGGAAAACCGGAAGAGAGTTATAATTATGGTAAGATAATTAATGAGAAACAGTTTACCCGTATTTGCAGTTACTTGCAAAATGGAACAATTGCGTTTGGCGGAAGAACAAATAAGGAAAAGCTCTTTATAGAACCCACGCTATTAACGGATGTTTCCTTAAATGCTCCGGTGATGAATGATGAAATATTTGGCCCGGTATTACCGATAATCTCTTTTCATACCATGGACGAAGCGAAAGCAGTAATAGACCGGCACCCGGATCCGCTGGCCTTTTATATTTATTCATCTGACAATAAAAAACAACAGGCATGGCTGGAAGCTGTTCCAGCCGGTGGTAGTTGTATAAATAATTGCAGCTGGCACTTAACCAACCATAATTTACCCTTTGGGGGAAGAGGGCACAGCGGTTTAGGCTTTTATCATGGCAAATATTCATTTGAAACATTCAGTCATAAAAAAGCGGTTATGAAAACTCCTACCTGGTTAGATCCGGACATTAAGTATCCGCCGTTCAAAGGAAAGTTGAAATTGTTTAAGTGGGTAATTAAATAAATAAATGAAAAAACTTAAAAGGTTTGCAATTGTTTTCCTTTTATTCATTGCAGCATTTGCTGTATATGTGGAAATCGCAAACCGTAATTCAAAAAATATGACGTACAGGCAAAAAATATTAAAGGCTGTTTACCCGGTGTTAATGTGGGCTTCCGGGTTTACCGGAAAGAATGCACAAAAGCTCTCGAATAATACAGTTAGGCCGCCTGTTCCTTTTTATTCCTTAAAGGGTGAGTTAGGCAACGGAGATACCATTGACTTTAATTCCTTTCAGGGTAAAAAAGTGTTACTTGTCAATACGGCAAGTAATTGCGGGTATACCAGTCAATATGATGATTTACAGAAACTATCAGAACAGTATAAGGATAAATTATTGGTGATCGGGTTCCCTGCCAATGACTTTAAAGAACAGGAAAAAGGTACCGATGAAGAGATAATGCAGTTTTGCAAGGTTAATTATGGAGTGACTTTCCCCCTCATGAAAAAAAGTGTCGTAATCAGATCGGCAGGACAAAATCCGGTTTTTCAATGGCTGACGGATTCAGCAAAAAACGGGTGGAACAATAAATATCCGTCATGGAATTTTTCCAAATACCTGGTGAATGAGAATGGAATACTGACTAATTATTTTGATCCGTCTGTTTCACCCCTGGGCAAAGAAATCAGGGGAGCCATTGAAAAAAAATAGTATACCATATGTTTACGAAGTCAGATATAGAAGCATACTTTACCGGGGAGAAGCAAGAAAGTCTTTTGTTTCTGTTTATTGGTATAGCGGGTATCAGTACAGCCATCATTTTCTTTTTCTTGTTGAAAACTAGTTTTTACCTGGGAGCTGCTATTCCTTTATTAGTAATCGGGCTGTTACTGGGGATAGTGGGTTACACCATATATAAAAGGAGCGACGATGACCGTAAACGGAATGTGTATGCTTACGATATGAATCCTTCAGCGCTAAAAGAAAAGGAATTGCCGAGAATGAAAAAGGTAATGAAGAATTTTGTTATTTACCGATGGGTTGAAATCTTTTTGTTCTTGCTGGGCACTGGTCTGTATATCTGTTTCATCCGTGATTTTAAACACGACTTCTGGCGGGGTTTTGGACTTGCATTGGCTGTTATGGCCCTTTTAGCCTTAACTGCGGATTATTTTGCAGAGAAAAGAGGAGCCATCTACCTGAAAGGGATCGAATCATTTGTACAATAGCTGTTACATTAAACCTTCTTTCGGTTGTTACATTGACCAATTAGTATAGCAGGATAAATAAATTTATCATTTAATCAAAACTATGACCGTCGCAGATATCATTGGGACAATTGGTGTGGGATTAATCTTAATGGCTTATTTCTGCCATACGTTCGGATGGATAAGTGGAAAAGGAAAGCTTTTCTTTTTATTGAATGCAGCAGGAGCCGGGCTGGCCTGTTATGCATCATGGCTGATCAGCTACTGGCCATTTGTCGTACTCGAAGGAACATGGTTCCTTATCTCTGTTGTCGGGCTGGCAAGAACGTTTCGGGTAAAAGACTAATTCACCGGGCATTTCTCGTGGTAGTTCACCAGTTCAATTGGTGTTTTCTCAAACTCATATCCTTTGTAAGTACTGGCAATGTCTTCAAATACTTCGTTTAATTCTTCTTCGGTTTTTAAAGTCACCAGTTTATTGCGGAACTCTTTGATATTTGGTAAGCCCTTTAAATAATTTGCATAGTGACGGCGCATTTCATTAATACCCACTACAGGATTTTTCCATTCAATGGATTTTCGTAAATGTTTGCGGCAAACAAACAAACGGTCTTCAATTGTAGGAGCAGGCAAGTGTTCCCCGGTTTTCATGAAATGTTTTATTTCATTAAATATCCAGGGGTAGCCAATAGCAGCACGGCCGATCATGATGCCATCTACACCATAGCGGTTCTTATATTCCAGTGCTTTTTCAGGGGAATCAATATCGCCATTACCAAAGATTGGGATTTTGATCCTGGGATTGTTTTTTACTTTACCGATCAGGGTCCAGTCAGCTTCTCCCTTGTACATCTGTGTTCTTGTACGCCCATGAATAGCTAATGCTTTGATGCCGGCATCCTGCAAACGTTCAGCTACTTCTTCAATATTTCTGTTATTATCATCCCAGCCTAATCTTGTTTTTACAGTAACAGGTAAGGAGGTTGATTTTACAACAGCGGATGTCAGTTTCACCATCAGGTCAATATCTTTCAGTACTCCTGCACCGGCACCTTTCAAAGCCACTTTTTTTACCGGGCAGCCAAAGTTGATGTCCAATAAATCAGGATTGGTTACTTCTACAATCTTAGCAGCCAAAGCCAGGCTTTCTTCATCACCGCCGAATATCTGGATGCCGACCGGCCTTTCATAATCGAAAATGTCAAGTTTCTTGCGGCTTTTAATGGCATCCCGGATCAGCCCTTCACTGGAGATGAATTCAGTATACATCAGATCGGCTCCATTGTCCTTACAAACGGCACGGAAAGGGGGATCGCTTACGTCTTCCATCGGTGCCAGAAGCAGCGGAAATTCAGGTAGTTGTATGTTGCTGATTGTAACCATTCCGTTTGTATTTGCCTATTTTTGTCCTTCTGTTTAGCAGTAATAAGCCTGCAAATTTACAATCAAAAAACCAGAGTAGTACATGAGGGGATTATTAAAGACAAAGTCAGCAGGTAACCAATTTTTATTACTGGTTAGTATTTCGTTGGTAAGCTTTTTCCTGGTAGGTCTTATCGGGACAGTAATTCTTTCTGCATTAACAGGCATGGATATAAAAGAAATGAGTGATATGACCAAGTGGGATTACAGCAAGCCTGCTACCATTAATTTTATCCGGGGTATGCAGCTCATCCAGTTTATCAGTCTTTTTTTAATACCAACATTTATTTGCGCCAGGCTATTCAGTACGGATACCAGGCAATACCTCGGGTTAAGAAAACCTTTTACCCGCTCTTATTGGGTAATAGGAATACTGGTAATGATACTGGCGATACCTTTTGTACAATGGCTCGGTGAATTGAACCGGGGTATCCGTTTCCCTTCCGGGATTGAACACTGGATGAAGGCCAAAGAAGCGGAGGCCAACAAAACAGTAATGGCTTTGCTATCAAGACAAACAATCAAAGATCTTATTCTGAATATCATTTGCATAGCAGGATTAGCTGCGGTGGGTGAAGAATTATTGTTTCGTGGTATGGCACAGCGACTGCTGATAAAAATGTTCAAAAGCCCCTGGCCCGGAATATTGATAGCCGCCTTTCTTTTTTCAGCGATGCACCTGCAGTTTTATGGGTTTTTTCCAAGATTTATTCTGGGTATATTATTAGGAGTAGTGTACTGGTACAGCGGCAGTTTGTGGACGGCGATACTTGCTCATTTTGTATATGATACTTTATTAATCACACTGGCATATTTCAACCCGTCAATGCTGAATGAAGAAGCTACGGTGAAGCTTTCCTCAATTGCTTTAACAGCTGCGATTAGTTTTATTATGCTGGCCCTGGCAGTAAACTGGATGATGAAAAATTCAAAAGCAGATTATAACCAGGTATATGCAGAAGATGAAGTACCTGTAAAAGATCATCCTTTCTGAATTAACTTTATAATATGGCATTTAACTGGCAAACTTTTAAAACAAGGGCATTAACTGCAGTTGTGTTTGTAGTAGTAATGCTGGCTGGTTTGCTCTGGAACCACTGGAGTTTTTTCATTCTATTTTCCATTATTCATTTTGGTTGCTGGACTGAATACCAGAAACTGGTGGGATTGATCGACCCCGGTTTTAAAGAGATAACACCCTTTCATACATATGGGGTGATGCTGGCCGGCTGGTGTTTGATGTTGTGGTTTAGCGGAGATGACCTGGTAATTGGCGGTTTACGGCTTCATGAAATGGGATGGTGGATTGGTTTGGTTCTGGTGTTTCTTTTGCCCATCACAGAATTATTATTCTCCAAAAATATACGACTTAAAAATATAGCCCATTCTGTTTTCGGTTTAATATACATTTCACTCAGCTGGGGGTTGATGATGGATCTGTATGATCACCCAGCAGCTGTTCAAATCCACAATACAACCTTTGTAATTGAAGCCGGAATTTTTCCGATCATAATCATTCTAAGTATCTGGATAAATGATACAATGGCTTATATAGTCGGCTCTTTAATCGGAAAGACCCCCTTATCTCCGATATCACCAAAAAAGACATGGGAAGGAACAATTGGCGGTATTTTACTGGCAATTGCTGTAGTTGGCTTTTTATTTCCTTTCTTTTATTTCGGTTCATCTGCTTTTGCACTTTTTATGTTTATTGCACCCATCGCTGCTATAGCAGCTATTGTCGGAACATATGGTGATCTGCTGGAATCAAAACTAAAGCGATTGGCGGGTGTTAAAGACAGTGGCCAGATTATGCCGGGACATGGTGGCTTTTTAGACCGTTTTGATTCCTTGTTACTGGCAACACCTTTTGTGTGGTTGTATGTGCAGTTGTTTATGAAATGATCAGTTAAATATCAGGTCATAAAAAATATATGGGTAAATTGATCTGTAGTTTATCTCTACTTTTTATTACCTCTTCTGCAGGAGCGCAAAGAATTTTTTCGGATGGAAATTGGGGTGCTACACTTGCAGGTGCAATGGTTCCGCTGCCTACTTTTACTCTTGGTGTACAGCCCGGGGTTTTATATAAGATTTCCGACCGGGTATCTTTATTAACAGAACTGACCATTCCTGTAGTAAAGAATATTGGTGATAATTCCGGAACAACAAATCAAAAGTATTTCAGAATTCAACCGGAATTCAGGTATCATTTTCCATTCAATATGAGGAGAAACAATATTTATATGGGTTTGCGGCTGTCTTATGCAATCCGTAACTTCGAAGATTCGGATGGAGGCTTTTATTCCGATGTAACTCCAGGTTTTAACGAGGGTTATTATTTTGATAAGGCACAAGTTAATAGCCCAATAATGACATCTTCTTTGCAGGTCGGAACTATAGCAAATGGAAATAAAAAAATAACCACCGATGTGTTTTGGGGAATTGGTGTAAGATATATAAACACTGAGTATACAGATGTAGTTAATCCGGTAAGTGGTATTAGGAATAGACCGGCAGACGGGCCACTATTTTATCCATCTTATTCATATAACAGAGCAGTTACCTGGCTTCATGTGAATGGAGGGTTCCGCTTGATTTATCATTTTGGAAGATAAGGTAATGATAATCCCGGTTTGCTTATTTTTGCCATTCAATAAGGCTCAATGACAATCCACAAAGAAGGCTATAAGACCATTGCGATCAGTACTATTGTTTTTGGGGTTATCAACCTCGTTTCTTTTTATTTTCTGAGTGCCAGAGCACCGCTGATCAGTTTGCTGATATTTGTCTTAACCTTCGGGTTACTGCTTTTTCTGATTTCTTTTTTTCGTATACCCAAAAGGCAATTGACGATACAGGATAATGCCATCATTGCCCCTGCAGATGGTAAAGTGGTAGTGATAGAAGAAGTGCAGGCGGATGAATATTTCACCGATAGGCGTATACAGGTCTCTATCTTTATGAGTCCGCTGAATGTACATGTAAACAGGAACCCGGTAAGCGGCGATGTAGCCTATAGCCAGTATCACAAAGGAAAATACCTGGTGGCCTGGCATCCTAAGTCTTCAACCGAAAATGAAAGACATACAGTAGTGTACCGTAAAGACGGCAAAGAATTACTGGTAAAACAAATAGCCGGTGCTCTTGCCAAAAGAATCGTAAACTATCTTTCAGTTGGTCAGCAGGTTAAACAAACTGACGAAATGGGATTTATCAAATTAGGCTCAAGAGTTGATTTATTGTTGCCCCTTGATGCAAAAATTCATGTCAAGATTGGTGATAAACCTCAGGGCGGTGTAACAGTCGTTGCCACCTGGTAGCATCAATTTTTATCAAAATATGTCTTCTAAGTCCCTCAGCGAATAAACTGTGTAAGTAGGGAATTGATCATTAATTACCGGCACTGCTTCTTTTGTCAGATGGTTAACATGCACCTGGTCAATACCCGCATTTAACGCCCCGAGAATATCAACGTCTATGGCATCGCCGATCATGATGCTTTCTGCAGGATTGGCCCCTGTTTTCTGAAATGCATATTCAAATATTTCTTTTTTGGGCTTCAGGCTGTTGCTGCCTTCAGATGTGATTACTTCAATAAAGTATTTGTCAAGGCCGGAGTATTTCAGCTTACTATGTTGTGTTTTCTCAAAACCGTTGGTGATCAGGTGGAGCTGATATTTTTTATGTGTTAAATAGTCAAGGATTTCAATTGTGTAGGGGAAGAGAATTTTCCTGGTGGGCAATAGGTCTAAAAAAATATTTCCCATCTGTCTTGCCAATGGCTCATCGGCAATTTTAAAGTCCAGCAGTGATAACCACATCCTTTTCCACCTCAGCTCATCTACTTTTATGTAGCCATTACGGTAACGGTCCCATAATTTATCGTTATGAGCCAGGTAGTTTTTGTGGAAAAGATCAAAGTCCTCAATGCCCTTTTCCCGAAGATTTAATCCCAGGTATAATTCTTTCAGTGTTTGATGGCTGTTGGCTTCAAAATCCCATAGGGTGTGATCAAGGTCAAAAAAGAGGTGTTTGTATTGCATAATCGTAAAGTACGAGCTGCGAAGTTAGGCGTATGGTTTGAACCGGAAAAAGTTCGTACTTCGTACTTCAAACGCTACAGCTATGAATGTGATCATTACCGGGGCATCGAAAGGAATAGGGAAAGCCATTGCAGAAATATTTGCGGCTAACGGGTATGATCTTTTTTTATGCTCCCGTGGAGAAGCAGCACTATATAAAACGATGGAAGAACTGGTGACGAGGTTTCCGGGGGTAACGATTAAAGCCAGGCCTTTTGACTTGAGCAGAAAAGAAGATGCAGTAGCTTTTGGTAACTGGTGTCTTTCGTTTAATGTACCTGATATTTTGGTAAATAATGCAGGCTTGTTTGAACCGGGCAGTGTTTATAACGAACCGGATGGGCAGCTGGAAAGTCAAATAGCTACAAATCTTTACAGCACTTACCATCTCACCAGGACAATTTTGCCTAAAATGATGGAACGAAAAACCGGGCATGTTTTTAATATTTGTTCCATTGCTTCATTACATGCATATACAAATGGCGGGGCCTACAGTATCAGCAAGTTTGCCATGTATGGGTTCAGCAAAAACCTGCGGGAAGAGATGAAGCCGCATGGAATAAAGGTAACCGCCATTCATCCCGGTGCAGTACTGACCGATTCCTGGGGTGGTTACGATAATTCTGCCAAACGTATCATGGAAGCCGGTGACATTGCTAAAATGGTGTATGCATCTTCTCAGCTCTCCATGCAGGCCTGTGTGGAAGATATTGTAATCAGGCCCCAATTGGGTGATCTTTGACCATTGAAAAGCTGATTTTCCCATTAATAATTTTTTAATCCTTATTAAGAAGGCCGGGTTTATTTTTAAAGCTGCTTAAATGAAAAGGGTTGCCTTCATATTATCTTTAATCTTATTGTCTGGCAATGTCAATGCACAGGGATTGTTCAAAACAATTGTACCATCTGAACCCGTAATAGCGGGTGAATCTTTCCGGGTTCAGTATTTTGCAGAAGACGCATCTGCCATCAGTAGTTTCTTAGCTCCTGATTTTCGTCCTTTCAGAATGGTAGCAGGTCCGGATATTTATCCGGGTGAGATGTCCCATCAAAATAATTTCAGGCAGTCAAAAAATTATGTGTTTACATTGGTAGCCACTACTCCGGGGAAATATATCATCCCGGGGGCTGTTATCAACAACAATGGCAAGCAGATTAAGAGCAATGCGGTAATGATTGAAATTATCTCAAAGGAGAATGCTCAAAAGAAATTAAATAAGGAAGCTGCTGTCCGGCAATCTGAGTATTATTTACGACCAGGTGAAGATGTTTACCAGAAGGTCAGGCAAAACCTCTTTATAAAAGTGGTGGTCGACAAAAAGAGCTGCTTTGTTGGTGAACCGGTGCTTGCTACGTTCAAATTGTATTCCCGGCTTGAATCGAAATCAGATATTGTAAAAAATCCCGGCTTTTATGGCTTTACCGTATATGATATGGTAAGCCTGGCTGATAAGCAGTTAACAACAGAATATGTCAATGGTAAGCCCTTTGATGTACATATGATCAGGAAAGTGCAATTATATCCCTTGCAGGCTGGCACATTCATTATTGATGCAATGGAAGTCAAAAACAAGGTGGAGTTTTCCAGGAGTGTGGTGAACAAAAAGACAGAGCAGCAGATAGTTGAAGGTATGTTAAATAGCGGGGAAAGTGATTTACCTGCTGAAGGAACCGAAGTTGTAGAAACCGAAATAAGTACAGCGCCTGTTAGCATCGAAGTAAAGCCGGTGCCAGAAAAGAATAAGGCAAATGATTATTCCGGAGCAGTAGGGAAGTTCAGTATTGCAGCCAAACTGGAAAAAAGTGAATTGAAAAAAAATGAAGAGGGGTTTCTGGAAATTATCATTTCAGGGATTGGAAATTTTACTCAACTGGGGTCGCCTTCCGTCCAATGGCCTTCGGGCATAGAGGGGTTTGACCCGTTAGTCTTAGATTCAGTTGATAAAGCAAAGATTCCGCTGGCTGGTAAAAGGAAATTCAGGTTTGGTTTTGTTTGTGCCAGCCACGGTAAATATGTGTTACCTGCAATAAATTTTTCTTTTTTTGATCCGGATAGTAATAAATATATGACTATTTCAACAACATCGCTTCCGGTTTCCGTAAGCAATGAAGAGAAGAAAAATATAATTTTTGAGGAAAAGAAAACGTCGATAGCAGCACAAAGTGAGAAAATCAGCAGGATCGCAGCAGGGGTTGTAATTTTTTTGGTATTATCTGTTCTGGCCTATTGGACAGGGAGGAAAAAGGAGCCTGTTGTGCCAACAGCGATCCGGGAAAATACTTATCCTTCAGTGGAGGAGTCTTTGCAATCGGTAAGGGGTGTAGAGACTACCAGTGAAAAGGAATTTTTTAAGGAATTATATGAAGCAATATGGAAACACCTTTCTAATTATTGTGTATTGGCAGGAACTGAAAAAAAAGCACATCGGCTTCTTTCAATTTTAAAAGAGAAAGGGGCAGGTATAGCAGCTATCAACTCCCTTAATGAAATTTTATCGGATTGTGAGGCGGGAATGTATGCCAATGCAAGCCTGTCAGTTGATAAGGAAGAGCTCCTTCAAAGTACCAAAGATGTATTAGAGGCGATTGATAAAGCTTTACTCTGAGTATTTATATCCAACACCTCTTACAGAATGAAAGTATTTGGGATTACGACTGTCCTCTTCAAAGTACTTACGAAAGTTAAGGATGAAATTATCGATCGTTCTTGTAGTCGGGTAAACATTATAACCCCATACGGCCTGTAATATTTTTTCTCTCGGCACTACTTCATTTTTATTTTCAATAAGCAGCTTCAGCAGCATCGTCTCTTTTTTACTTAGCTGAATCTTATCGCCGTTAAATCCTGTAGCTTCCTGTGCTTTAAAATCAACCGTAATATTGCCAAAAGTATAAGTATCCCCGATAGTGGATTTATCCAGCAGTTTTTTATTTTTATTTATAAGCTTATGAACTCTTAGCAAAAGCTCTTCCAGGTTGAAAGGTTTGGTCAGGTAGTCGTCAGCACCTTTCTTGAGTCCGAGCACCCGGTCTGCACTGCTGTTTTTGGCACTGAGTATCAGAATAGGAACTTCATTATTACTGATACGGATAGTTTCGGTAACGCTGATGCCATCCATTTCGGGGAGCATGACATCAAGAATAATGAGGTCGAAATATTCATTTTCAACAGCTTTTAATGCAGCCGCACCGTCAAAGGCAGAAGTTACTTCGTAGCCTTCCAGTTCAAGGTTCAGCTTCAATGCCTCGTGAAGGTTTTCTTCATCTTCCACCAATAAAATTGATGTCTTTTTGTCTGCACTCATAATTTAAAAATAACTGCGAAATTACTACCCTTCGGTTCATTGTTTGTCACCAAAATGTCGGCATTATGATCCCGGGCTATCTTCTCACAAAGGTACAGACCCAACCCGGTTCCCTGGGCTTTACGGGTGGCCTCATTACCAATCCGGTAAAATTTAGTAAATACCTTCTTTTTCTCTTCATCAGGTATTCCATGTCCTTCATCAATGATTTGAAGTTTTATACCTGTACCAGTTTTTTTAAGCACTGCTTTTATAAGACCTTCTTTTGCGGAATATTTGATCGCATTTTCCAACAGGTTATTGATCAGTATCTGCAGCAGCAGCGGATCCCCTTTTACATCTGCGTCTGCTTCAATATTTTCTGTGAATTGTCTGTCCGGGAAACGTTTTTTAAAATCCTGGACACAATCTTTCAGCAACATAGAAAGGTCAAGTTCTTCCTTATCCGATTTATACCTGTCTCCTTCCAGTTGGGATGAAATAAGGATATTGTTGGTCAAAAAATTCAATCTTGTTGTCTCGTCCAGTGTTGTACGGATGAGTTTCTTTTGTTTTTCGGGGTCAAGGTTATATTTCTGCAGTGTTTCCAGGTTTAGTCTTGCCACTGCAATAGGGGTTTTCAATTCATGTGTTACTGCCATCATGAAATTTTGCTGTTGCTGCTGTAGTCTGAATTGTCTTCTTACAGACCGGTAAACAAAAGCAGCACCAATAAGGATCAGGATTAAAAAAGTAATACCCTCAGCAATGTATTTACCGGTGTTGCGGTTAGTTTCATCATTAATAGTATCCAATTTTTCCGCAAGCCGGAGGGTTGTCAGGGAATCTGTTTGGGAAGAAAGATTGATATATCGCTGTTTGGCTATCTGCTGATTTTGTTTTTCCAGTGATATAAACCACCAGACCAATGCTGCAATAATGTATAATAATAATGTCCAGTAAATAATGGTGGTGCGACGTAATCTTTTTCGGCTCTCATCTGGCATACTGCAAAGATGGGGTTATTGTTTCTTTTCAATACGCAGGCCTGCGTTTAATATATTTTGTAACGGATCTTCCCGCATAATTTGCTCAATAGCAAATGTATAATCACCGGGTTTTTTAAAATAAAATTCCTGGCCGTTTGGTGTCAGTAGTATCCGGTGCTCATAAATATCATCCATACCGCTGGCAAGCCATCCTTTTTCATTGGTGGCCAGTCGAAGGTCGTATCTCACCGATTGCACAGAATCCTGTCCCGGTTGTTGTGCATACAGGTTAATATAAATGTTATTGAAGCTGTACTTATCATTATGCCGTAAAATGAAAAATATCTTGTAGGGGGATGATGTATCCTTAATGGTAAAAGTAAAAGAGGGCTTAAAGCTGCCTTTCCAGCTATGGCCGGGCATAGTAACTGATTTTTCGTACAGGTCAATGGTGGTACACGAAGAAATAATATACGACGTAAGGAGTATGCTGTATAATGTATGGAGAAATTTTTTCAAACGAATTTTTTACAAAAATAGGTTATGACCGCATATGCCGAACGCTATGCAGATTATAGTACATTTAAAACCTGCTCTTTTGCTTTTTCCAGTTCATCTTTCATCAGAACGACACACTTCTGGATAGTGGAATCATAAGCTTTGGAGCCGGTAGTATTTATCTCACGGCCAATTTCCTGGAGGATAAAGGATAGCTTTTTCCCTTTTGATTCATCACTTTCTGCCAGCAGGGTTTTAAAATACTCACAATGGTTTTTCAAACGTACCTGTTCTTCAGTGATGTCTATTTTCTCGATATAATAAATAAGCTCCTGCTCCAGCCGGTTACCATCGTAATTTTCTTTGCCTACGTTTTCTTCCAGCAGGCGGGTAATGCCCTCCCGGATCTTTTGCTGGCGCAGTGGTTCCAGCTTTATTACTTCATCTTGCTGCTTCAGGATGTTAGTAATGCGTATGAGCAGGTCTTCTTCCAGCGATTTTCCCTCGTCAAGCCTGTGGGAGTTGAGATTGTCTATAGCCAGTTGTAATACGTCCTTGAAATTTTCCCATTCCTTGTCAGTGAGGGTTTCGCTGCTGGGGGTGATGACCTCCGGCAGTTTTACAAGGGTACTTAATATATGAGAAGTATCAAGGTTCAGGGCGGCAGACAATTCTGCCAATGGTTTATAATAGGCTTTAGCCAGGTCTGTATTTATAGTAACAGGTTTGGAACTGCCGGTATCTTTCAAACTAATCATACAATCCACACTGCCACGGCCCAGTTTTTCTGAAAGAAGGCGACGGATATCAAATTCAAAGGGTTTAAGAAAGGCAGGTAATTTCAGTTGCAGTTCAAATTGTTTTCCGTTGAGTGATTTAATGTCAACTAAGAAAGTCTTATCACCTACGTTTTTTTCGGCTCTTCCAAAACCGGTCATTGATTTAAGCATCGAGAAGAATTTGTGTTTGTTGTAAAGGTATCTTAATTATTGGTTACACTAAGGCAGGTTATTTTCCCTATAGCCGGAAGAAATTTTCACGAATACTGCTCTCATTTTCGTTCGCTGCAGTTGTTTTTTCTTTCAGTAGTAACCTGGTAAAAAACAAAAAAATCCCTCCGTAGTAAGCGGAGGGATAATATATGGATGGGTTAGTAAGTACAGGGAAATAAATTTCCCTACACAATATTATAAATTATTTTCTTTATCCAAAAAATATTTCCAAAATATTTTATTAACATTTTAAAAACTGCTGTGGATAATCCGGACGTTTTTTAAGCTTGTCTGTCGCCGCATTTCATCGTTGTAACTTTATTTATCATTTAATAAATCTATAAAATATTTTTTTACTTCTTTTGAAACATTGACTGGTAAAGTGTTTCATCGCACAGGGTTTAACTATTTTTTATTTAGCAACAATCGATTTTGTTTTTAGTGAAGAGGAATGAATGGATACACTCATTCAAAAAAGAGCTATCATTTCCGGTAAAAAAAATTTTTGCCTTAATATCGTTCAAAAGCTGCTAAAAGGGTAAAATCACTTTTTTTAACTGTTTAGAACCAATTGGCAGGACATTACCTTTGCAGGAGCTGTACAAAAAATACAGCATTAAAAATCAAAACAAAGCGTATGCGATTTGATAATCCTGTTCCGGTAACAACGATTGCTCAACTGATAGGAGCCGAATTGATCGGCAACATAGATGGTTATGTTACGGGGATAAATGAACTGCATAAGGTAGAGTTTGGTGATCTTGCTTTTGTTGATCATCCCAAATACTATTCAACCTGCATTAATTCAGCAGCTACATTCATTATCATTAATACGAAAACTTATTTTCCTGAAGGCAAGGCTTTATTGGTCGTTGATGACCCTTTTGAAGCTTACCAGAAGATCGTCAACTTCTATCGTCCTTTTACCCCCTCTTTGAAGATGATAAGTGAATCTGCAAGCATTGGTGCCGGAACAGTGATAATGCCGGGAGCCTATATAGGCAATCATGTTACTATTGGTAGTGATTGTATTGTCCATCCTAATGTGACGATCCTTGATCATTGTATTATTGGTGATCATGTTATTATCCAGGCTGGTTCAGTTATTGGCAGCGATGCATTTTATTATAACAAAAAGACAAACCGGGAAATTCACTACAAAAAAATGGCCAGTTGTGGACGGGTGCTTATAGAAAACGCTGTGGAGATAGGTGCTAATTGTACTATTGACCGGGGTGTAAGCCATGATACCATAATTGGGGCAGGAACAAAAATGGATAATCTCGTTCATATCGGGCATGATACGGTAATTGGTAAAAATTGCCTTTTTGCAGGACAGGTAGGTATAGCTGGGGCAACCACTATAGAAGATAATGTGATTCTCTGGGGACAGGTTGGTGTAAGTAAAACCCTTACAATAGGAAAAGGGGCTGTTGTATATGCACAAAGTGGTGTCAAAGATTCAATAGAAGGGGGTAAAATGTATTTTGGTTCACCGGTAGAAGAAGCAAGAGAGAAAATGAAAGAATTTGTTTGGATAAAAAGGATACCTCAGTTATGGGAGAAAGTGATGGGAAGTAAAGTTAAAGGCTGAGAGCTATGACCTCTAATCTTACCAATGTCTTCTTCAATCCGGTAAATAATCATAGGGCAGCAGATCGGCAAGATTCTTCCAGCTCCAGTAACCCTGGTTGATCCAGTCTTTCTGTTCATAATAATAACCGTTTTCAGTAATCGTTATCCAGTTTTTAATATCAATATAAGATATCTGGTAGGGGACGCTTTTCGGTAGTTTCATTTTAGCCAAATATTGTTTTTCAGGACTTTTTTTGGTGTAGGTGATACTTATCTTTCTCGGGTAATATATTTCTACTTCAGCCGGCCCGGTGATTATACTATGTACAAGACTATCTTCTCCAATACTGTCTGTCATATTCTGAACAAAATTATAATAGGCGGTATCGTACACATTTTTCACTTTAATAAACTTTTTATCATTGTTTTCATCCAACAGATCAATGATCCATCCCTCTTCCAGCAGCGTGCTGTCATAATAGCTATGCATAAAGTGAAGCCTCGAGCCTTCATAGGTATTTACTCTTGCCTTACTCCATAATTTTTTTACACTATCAATACCTTCAATTTCAGAAAAAAGACAAAATCCGCGATATAAATTAATGTCAGTATTATAGAAATAAACAAACGAGTCAAGCTGGTAGCGAAGATGATATCCTAATGCATTATTGCTGATGAGTAGGGCATCAGTCGCCATTACTTTTAGCCGGTTTGTTTTTTTATAGAAGAAAAATTTTAAAACCTCTGGATTGGTAAGGACGCATTTTGATGCATTGGGAGTAGAACCAATAAAATTCTTAATAAAAAAATCACCATATTTCTCCCAGCCGTCAGCCACCTCAAAACTGCTTTTCAATACCACCTCGCCAAGACTTTTATCCTCTTTTACCAGCAGTATTTCCAGTTTATTGTTATCACTGATGCGGATCGTTTGAGTTTGGTAACCCGTATAACTGAAGATCAGGTCATAGCCTCCGGATTTTAGAGAGAGGGAAAACTCCCCATTTTTTTGGGTCACGGTACCCAGGGTTGTATTCTGGCAGAAAACGGATGCATTTGATAAGGGTTCACGGGTGGCGGAGTCAAGTACTGTACCTGTAACAACAAATTGCGCAGTTGCAGTAATTGTGAAAAAGGATAGAAGGCTTATAAAAACAAAACGAAGATTTTGCATAGCATCAAGATTGCGGTTTAAAGATAATGACCGGATGGCTAAGGTTGCAAGGCATTAATAGTGCCAAGGTATTTTTTACAGGCGTTTTCTATGGTTTCTTCAAGTGGGGTAAAGGAAAATCCCGGAAGGGCCTTTAGTATTTTATCATTTTCAAAAAAAGTCTGGCTTTGCGCCACTCTTGCACTCTCTTTGGTTAAAAGTGGTTTTTTACCGGTTAAAAGTGACTTTAGTTTTTCTAAACGCCAGGCGATAGCTAATAAAAAGGGAGTTGTTTTTCTGCCAGGTCTTTTTTTCTTAAAATTATCAGCAATAGTATCCTGTAATTTTTTAAAAGGCCAGGTGTCACCATTAATGATAAATCGCTGTTCAGATATATCACTTTCCATACAAAGCAGGGTTGCTTTTGCCACATCCTCTACATCTACAAAACCATTGATACCCGGAGTGTACCAGTTGAATCCTTCATACACCTGTTTAAAAATGGCACAACTGCTACTATGCCAGTCACCAAAGCCCAGTATGGTACTTGGGTTCAGGATCACGGCATCCAGGCCTTCACTTACACCTCTCCACACTTGCAGCTCTGCTTTGAACTTACTCTTGGCATAATGTGTATTCACTTTACTCTCTTCCCATTTCTTTTCTTCATTTACATGACCACCACCGGCTGTTCTTCCTAATGCCGCTACGGAACTAATATGAACTAACCGGCTCACATTTTTCTCTAAAGCCATATTTACCACATTTGCAGTTCCCTCTACATTAACCTGGTACATCTGTTCCCGGTCTTTTCTCAGAAATGAAACTATGGCAGCGGAATGAATTACAGTGTCAACACCTTCCATCGCATCCTGTAATGCTACTACATCGAGGATATCTCCTTCCACCCATTCAACTTTGTCCGTTATTTCTTTGGATATCCAGGTGGGTAGCTTATTGCCCCGCCGGATGGCTCTTACAGCATAATTTTTTTCCACCAGTTGTTTGATGATATAAGAACCGAGAAAACCGGTACCGCCTGTAATGAGAATTTTTGCTGACAAATTGATAAATTAATAAGTGGCGAAGATACTTCTTGTTAATCTCTTTGCCGATAGCCGGACTTATTAATGGTCAGTTATATTTATAATATCCCTCTCTTGATTTTTTACCTAATTTACCTTCTCTCACTTTTTCATCCTGGATATAAGAAGGTTTCAATCTTTCGGGATTATTCATTTGTTCATATACTGAGCAACTAACTGCATAGTTCACGTCATTGCCTATTAAATCCATCAATCTGAACGGCCCCATTTTAAACCCGGTAGCTTCCATCAGTAGATCTATTTGGGCAAATTCAGCAACCCCTTCTTCTGCTAATCGCAACGATTCGATATAATAAGGCCTTGCCACCCTGTTCACAATAAAGCCGGGTGAGTCTTTGCATAGTACAGGGGTTTTTCCCATCTGTTTGGTCAGTTCGATAATGGTTTCGGTTGTTTGCCTGTTAGTAAAGTTTGTATTTACAATTTCCACCAGTTTCATGATAGTGGCCGGATTAAAGAAGTGCATACCAATTACCCTTTCCGGGTGCTGTATTTTTTCAGCTATCTGGGTAATAGAAAGGGAGGAAGTATTACTGGCAAAAATACATTCACTGTGATTCAATTCAGCCAGCTGATTGAATAAAGCAATCTTTGCGGATGGCTTTTCAATAATGGCCTCAATAAAAACATCAGCAAGGCAGGTTTGTATATCATCTGTAAAATGAATACGTTTAAAAATTCTTTCTTTTTCCGCTGCATTTATCTTTCCTTTCGCTGAAAGGGTAAGAAGGCTATTTTCAATGCCGGCTCTTGCTTTTTCAAGTATCGTTGTATTCAGCTCATATAAAATGGTAGCAAAACCGGCCTGTGTTGCCGCCTGTGCAATACCGCTCCCCATGGTACCCGCCCCACAAACACAAATACTGTTAATGTTCATACAGAAAGAATTATAGCTGTAAAGATATTGGTTGTGGATTTTTGTAGTTCTATTTGTGGTAAGTTTCTCATACCTTAAAGCAAATTTTGTTTATGGATACCAACCAACCTGCTACTTCTGCTTCCTCTACTCCTGCTCCGGCAGCACGGGGTTTATTTGGCACAAAGATTCCATCCTCAGTCAGTTTTGCTGTCGGGGTGTTATTATTCTTTATGCCTTTTCTGGATATTAAGTGTAATGACATGTCATTACAAAAGATCAGCGGGATAGAGCTGGCCACCGGTTTTCATATAAAAAGTCCCGGGGGTAATAATTCACTAATGGGCAATTTTGAGAATAACACTGGCAATAAAGCGGAGAACAAGGGTGATAAAAAGGACCCTAATATGTTTGCTTTGGCGGCATTGGTATTGGGTATTGGAGGTTTTGTGGTATCACTACTTAATCACAGAGCAGGTGGTTTTGGTGGAATGCTGACAGGTGCATTATCTGCGGCTGCAATGATCGGGCTGATGATGGATATCAAAAGTGATATCAAAAAGGAATTGTTAGGGGGGAAAGACGGAGTGACCATTGCTGTTGAGTTTACTCCGTGGTTCTATATCGCTATTATTGCATTCCTGGCAGCGGCTTTTTTCTGTTACAAAAGAATTCAATCCACAAAAAATTTGAATACCCTTCAGTAATTAATGGATTTAGTATGCTGTGACAACGTTTAAAACCTGGTTGTATGTTACACAGGTTAACCTTTTTATTAAATGCTGTTAATGAGAATTTGTATTGCTGTTTTCTTATCCTGCTTTTTTGTAACAGGTTATGGTCAGACATTTGAACGCTGGGCACAGGTGGTCAATTGGGATGGTTTTAGTCATTGGTCCCGTTATATGATCACACAGCCTGGTTTTCAGGGTCCTAATTCATTACCTGTTCCTCGTATTGGCAATGGAAATGCAGACAGCAGTTTTGCTGTTGGAGTTACGGGAAATCTTCATTTTTCAAAAGGCGATAATACCCAGAATCTTACTGTATATGCGAATTATAGCGTGGTAAAAGAACTCGTATCAATTGATCTGGTATGGGTACCCTATGAAAAGTATACAATGAGCACTGCTATAAAAGAAAAAAGGCATGTATTCTCCCCATACTACAACGACCATTCCACTCCCGGTGACATTCATCTTAATACGACCATTCAGTTGTTAAAAAAATGGCGGGAATCTATTCAACTTGCATTAAGGATTGGTTACCGGTTTCCTTCCGGGAGCGATTTCGGTGCTGCCAGGTATACTGACGGTCCTGGTTATTATTTTGATATGTCGATGGGAAAACCTATCAAAAATTCTTCAGTAAAATGGATAGCAATGATGGGATTTTATGTGTGGCAGATAAAATCAGATCACCATAACCAGAATGATGCCTTATTAGTCGGTAGCGGATTGGAGTGGAATAAAAAATCGCTGAAACTTCAGACTTATATTGCAGGATACATGGGCTACCTGCAAAACGCAGGAGATGATCCTTTTGTTTTCCGGGCTAATATGGAGAAAAAATTGCACAGAACCACCTTGCTACTCGGTTTCCAACAAGGTTTGAAGGATTTTGCTTACAGCAGCGTAGAAGTGGGTGCAAAATATAATTTCCAATGGAAAAATAATATACTGGCTAAATAGCAGAAGTAAACTGCTTCAGAAACCGCACATCATTTTCACTGAACAGGCGCAGGTCATTTACGCCATACTTCAGCATAGCCGGACGTTCGATACCCATACCAAAAGCGAAACCGGTGTATTTGTTGGGGTCTATCCCGCAATTTGATAATACGTTCGGATGAACCATCCCGCAACCAAGTATTTCCACCCAACCCGTTTTTTTACAAATATTGCAACCACCACCTCCGCAAATAAAACAGGTCACATCCATTTCAGCACTTGGTTCTGTGAACGGAAAATATGAGGGGCGAAAACGTACTTTCACTTCTTTGCCATACATTTCTTTGACAAAGAAATAAAGCGTTTGCTTCAGGTCAGCAAAGGAAACATTCTCATCAATATATAAACCCTCTACCTGGTGAAAGAAACAATGACTTCGGGCACTAACAGTCTCATTCCTGTACACCCGGCCCGGCATAAGCATCCGGATGGGCAGTTTGCCTTTTTCCATTTCTCTTATTTGCACACTGCTGGTATGCGTACGCAGCACCCAATCCGGGTTTTGCTGAATGTAAAAAGTATCCTGCATATCCCTGGCAGGGTGATGTTCCGGTAAATTCAATGCACCGAAATTGTGCCAGTCATCTTCAATCTCAGGCCCTTCTGCCACTGCAAAACCCAGGCGCTGGAAAATTGAAACAATCCTGTTGCGCATCAAAGTAACCGGATGGCGGGAGCCAAGCGGTAGTTCATCACCTGGCAAGCTTAAATCGATGTTCGATGTTTGATGTTCGGTGTTTGACGTTGCTTCTTTCAGTTCAGCGAACCTGGCCTCCACGCATTGTTTAAACTCATTCAGCAGTTGACCCGCTTCTTTTTTCTTTTCAGGAGCTACATTTTTCATTTCACTCATGATGGCTTTCACAATACCTTTAGTACCGAGGTATTTAATGCGGAATTCTTCCACTTGTTTATCGTCAGTGGCAGAAAAAGAGGTGATGTCTTTTTTGTAGCCCTCGATTTGCTTCAACAGTTGTTCCATAAGGGTGCAAAGATAAGGAATGGCCCGTAGCGATTATAGGACTGAAAGTGACCAATGGACCTCGTTTTGCCATTACTCCATATTCTCCTCTTTCTATTTTCCATTATCTTGCATATATGTCAGACCATCTCAATATCTCCGATTTTCTTTCTCCTGTCAGCCTTTCTGCTATCTCTCATGATGAAGGCTATAAGGACGGCCAGTTGGGAAAAGTAATTGCTGTTTATGATGATGAATTTCCTGACCTTGATGAAGTACAACTGGTGATTGTCGGATGTGGTGAACAGCGGGGTAGTGGATTAATACATGGCCACAGCGAAGCTCCGGATAAGATTCGCCGGCACTTTTATAATTTGTATTATTGGCACCAGGATATTAAGATTGCTGATGTGGGAAATATAAAGGCAGGGTCACTATTTACAGATTCTTATGCAGCATTAAAAACAGTGGTACAGGAGTTGATGGGTGATGGCAGGACGGTCATTATTCTCGGTGGTTCACATGACCTGACCTTGTCGCAGTACTATGCGTACGCAGAAACCAAAAGAACCATTGAAGCAAGTTGTGTGGATGCAGTGATTGACCTGAACCTTGAATCCCCCTTCCGGCATGAAAATTTCCTGATGGAAATGCTGACAGGTGAACCCAATTTTCTCAGGCATTATAATCATATCGGTTTCCAGAGTTATTATGTGCACCCCCGCATGCTTGAGACATTGGATAAACTCCGGTTTGATTGTTACCGGGTGGGTAGTGTGAAAGAGAGTATTGATGAAATGGAACCGGTGATCCGCAACAGTAACATGTTCAGTTTTGATATAACAGCGATTGCCAATGCTTATGCCCCGGCCAATATAGTTTCTCCCAATGGGCTTAATGGGGAAGAAGCCTGTGTACTGATGCGTTATGCCGGGATGAGTCCTAATATAAACAGTATCGGCGTTTATGGCTATGATGCCCAGCATGATAAAGATGAGCTGACTGCTAAACAGATCAGTCATATGCTCTGGTATGTTCTGGATGGCCGCAGCCGTGGTAAACGGGAAGCAGCATTGGATGAAAAAGATTCCTTTAACGAGTACCACATGGCTTTTGCAGAAGTGGATACTATATTCTTACAAAGTAAAAAGACAGGAAGGTGGTGGATGCAGTTGCCCGATAAAAAATTCATAGCCTGCAGCTACAAAGATTACCTGATGGCCAGCAGTAATGAAATACCTGAGAGGTGGTTGAGAGCACAAGAGAGAGGATGATGAGCAAGTTTGCCGATTTGATAATGTGCAAATGGAAATACTTCAAAATTATTCATAATGGCTTCTTTTATTCGCACCGGCATCTGTTCCTACGGCATGAGTGGAAAATTATTCCATGCTCCTTTTATTCATGCTCATCCGGGTTATGAGTTATCGGCGATAGTAGAAAGGCACAACCATGATTCAAAAGAAAGATACCCGGAGGCAAAATTGTATCGTTCAGTGGATGAGTTATGTGCTGATAGAGAGTTGCAGCTGATAGTCGTCAATACGCCTACTCATTTACATTTTGAACAGGCAAAAATGGTATTACAGGCTGGCAAACACCTGGTGATAGAAAAGCCCTTTGCGGTGACGGTAAAAGAAGCGGAGGAATTAACTGCATTGGCCGCCAAAAATAAATTGTTCATCAGTGTGTATCAAAATCGCCGTTATGATGGGGATTATCGTGCAGTGAAGAATGTTATTCAACAAGGTTTGTTGGGAGAATTAAGAGAAGCGGAGATAAGATATGATCGCTACCGTCCAGCCTTTGGTGGTAAACAGCATAAAGAAGGGGATATGCCCGGTGCCGGTATTTTATTTGACCTGTCACCGCATTTGGTGGACCAGGCCATTCAGTTATTTGGGTTTCCCAAAGCTGTTTTCGCGGATATATGGAAGATGCGGGAAGATGTAGTTGCGCCGGATTATTTCGAGATACTTTTTTATTACGATAAACTAAGAGTACGATTAAAAGCCACCTGCATCGCAAGGGAAACAACTTATGCGTACACCCTGCATGGCATGAAAGGAAGCTTTTTGCAGCAGCGGTCTGATATGCAGGAACAGCAACTGCAGGCCGGAGTAAAGCCTTCATTGGAAAACTGGTGTCCTGCTCCTGCATCGCCGGATGGTTTGTTGCATACGGAAATGAACGGTGAAGTGATAAGAAAAGAGACAACTTCCTCTCCCGGTAACTATATGGGTTATTATGATGATGTATATAAAGCATTGACCGGGCAGGGCCCCAATCCCGTACCTGCTGCAGACGGTATAAAGAATATGCGGATCATTGAGGCAGCGTTGGAGAGTTTTGCTTCTGGTAAAATTGTTTCATTATAATTTATGAATTATGAGTTATGAATTCAGTATTACAGGGAAAAAGAGATTATTTAAATGTATTAAGCAATTCATCATTCTAAATTCATCATTCATTATTCTTTTATCTTCCTGTTCCATAGAAAAGCAAATCTCAAGATCTGCCCGGGCAGATGTTCTTAATACAAAAGCCCTGCAGACCGCCCATGTCGGGATCAGCATTTTCGACCCGTCAGCCAATAAATACCTCTACAATTACCAGGGCGATAAATACTTTGTACCGGCCAGCAATACCAAGATACCAACCTGTTATGCAGCGATGAAATATCTGGGGGATAGTTTGGTGGCTGCATTGGTATTGGAAAACGATACTGCAATATTAATTACTCCTACTGGTGATCCTACACTGCTTCACCCTGAATTCAAGTTTCAGCCGCTGATTAACCTGCTTAAAAAGGAAAAGAGACATATTTATGTCAATGATGATAATTGGCAAGATAAAGCGTTGGGTTCTGGATGGTCATGGAATGATTATGACCAAAGCTATATGGCCGAAAGAAGTCCGCTGCCGGTTTACGGGAATATTCTTGAGTGGACGCAGGAAGTAAATGAGACCAATAAACCTCCGTTGGTTTATTCAAGTCCTGAAACTAATTGGGAAGTATCATTTTCTGATAATGAAAAAGCCAGGACCTTTTCAATTACGAGAAGTATTGATAAAAATTATTATACTATAACGCTGGGAGTAGAAAAAAAGAGAACAATTACAATTCCATTTGTTACTAACAGGGTTCAATCTGCATTGGAACTATTAAAGGATACAATTTTTAAGGAAATCAATTCAATTGAACTGAAAAAAACATTCTCTCATGGTCAAGGTTTAGCAAATAGCCTAAAGAGGGTCAACTCCCAACCCACCGACTCCCTGCTCAAACCTATGATGCACCGCAGCGATAATTTTTTTGCGGAGCAATCTTTGCTGATGGTGAGCAATGAAAGGCTGGGAGTGATGAATGATGCCAGGATCATTGATACGATTCTCAAATCCGATTTCAAAGACCTGCCGCAAAAACCAAGATGGGTAGATGGTTCTGGTTTAAGCCGCTATAATTTATTTACACCTCAGGATTTTGTTGCCATCTTAAATAAAATGAAAAATGAATTTGGGATGGATCGTATCAAAGTTGTATTTCCAACCGGTGGTGAAGGAACGATCAGTAGTTACTACAAAAAAGAAAGCGGGTTTATTTTCGGCAAAACAGGAACCCTCTCTGGTGTGGTGGCTTTCAGCGGCTTCTTATATACTAAAAAAGGGAAGCTACTTATTTTTTCTACACTTGTTAATAATCACCAGGCATCAGCTACAGATGTAAGAAAGGCGATGGAGAAATTTATTCAAGGACTTCGTAATAAGTATTGATTGTCACCCTGCGTTTATCGAAGGTTTATTCATTAATCCGGCTTCGGCAAGCTCAGCCTGACATTTTCTACTTCCCGAACATTTTTTCCAACTGCTCTTGCCTGAACTCTAAATAAGTAGGATTGCCATCCGGAGTACTATTCGATTGCTCACAGGCAAATAAATCATTTACCAGTTGTTTCATTTCTCTGCCGGTCAACCGGACACCTGTTTTAATTGCCTGCTGCCTGGCTAAAGAACGTATCAGCTTTTCTCTTTTAGAAAATTTGACTTCGTTACTGAAGTGTTTGTATTGCTCCAGCAGGATATCAATGATATGTTTTTCATTACCTGCTTCCACGTCTGCCGGTGTTCCTTGTATGACATAAGTATTCTTTCCAAAAGGTTCAATGGAATAGCCGAGCTGTTGTAAATCAGTGATTATTTCTTCCATGACTGCAGCATCAGCTGGTGTTAATTCCAATGTGGAAGGGAACATACTCCGCTGCGTGGCGACTGGTTTATCCTTGCTGGCTGTTTTCAACTGGTCATACAATACTCTTTCATGCGCCGACTGCTGATGAATAAGCAGAAAACCATTCTTTGAAGGAACAGTGATATATGTATTCAAAAGTTGGGTGAGTTCATTGAGGTCTGAAGTATGATGTCTGAGGTCTGATAGGGAGGATTCCGGACTTTCAGGAACCTGAGCTCCGGCCTCTGACTGCTGACCTCCTTCATAAAAATCTTTCCAATGCTTCAACTCACTTCTTTCACTTTTCTCTATAAAATGTGCCTGGTTTTTTTGTGTAAAGCCCTTGAAAATAGAACCTGATGCAGCAGCTGATTTTTTTTCTTCGGTAAATGGTTGCTGTATAGAAGATAACTGTTGTATCGAGGCATCCAGGTCAAAATCTAGGGTGGGAGTTATGCTGAATTGTGCCAAAGCATGTTTGACAGCCGCCTGTACAAAAGCATAAATGATCTTTTCGTCCTCAAATTTAATTTCCTGTTTTGTCGGATGCACATTTACATCCACGAATGTCGGGTCAAGGTCGATAAATAATACGTACATCGGGAAATTATCCGAAGGGATCATTTCCTGGTAAGCATTCATTACCGCATGGTTCAGGTAAGGGCTTTTAATGAAACGGTTATTGACAAAGAAATACTGGTCACCTCTGGTCTTCTTAGCCGTTTCCGGTTTTCCAACAAAACCATAGATATTCATATAATCGGTATCCTCTTTTACCGTTACCAGTTTGGCATTGTAATTATTGCCGAGTAATTGAACGATGCGTTGCTTTAAACTGCCGGCTTCCAAATGAAATAGCTGCTGGTTATTGGCAGTTAGTGTGAACAGAATTTCAGGAAACGACATAGCTACCCTGGTGAACTCGTCAACAATATGGCGCATCTCTGCTGCATTGCTTTTCAAAAAATTTCGCCGGGCCGGCACATTGAAGAATAAATTCTTCATAGCAATGCTGGTACCCTGTGGTGCGGCAATAGGTTCCTGTTTTTTCACTACACTATTCTCGACTTCGATATAAACTCCCGTTTCATCCTCTGCTCTTTTACTTTTCAACTCTACCTGGGCCACAGCAGCAATAGAAGCTAATGCCTCACCTCGGAATCCCATGGTCCTTATATGAAATAAATCTTCAATGTTTTTTATCTTGGATGTAGCGTGACGTTCAAAACACATCCTGGCATCGGTTTCACTCATGCCGCTGCCATTATCAATCACCTGTATCAGTGATTTACCTGCATCAGCAATGATAAGTTTGATTTCCGTAGCCCCGGCATCCACCGCATTTTCCAGCAACTCCTTTACGGCACTGGCCGGCCGCTGAATTACTTCTCCGGCCGCTATCTGGTTGGCAATATTATCTGGTAATAAGGTAATCTTATCAGGCACAAAATCCGCTTTAGCCGCCAAAAATAACCATTTCAGTTTTAAGCAACCATTGACTCTTCCTTTGCATCAAAAAGAGTAATTTTAAGATTCGTTATTTAACACCATAATTTCTTTAATATGACGATTCTAAGAGCCGCATTACTGTGTCTTTTTTTCATTCCATTTGTTGCAACAGCCCAGTACAAAAGCAAATTGAACAGGGAGCAGTGGGTTGATAGTGTTTTCAATAGCCTGAGCGATGATCAGCGAATTGCCCAATTAATGGTAATCAGGGCACACTCCAATCTCGGTCCGGATCATGTGGCCAAAGTAGTAAATGATATCCGGCAATATAATGTCGGTGCACTTTGCTTTTTCCAGGGCGGGCCAATAAGACAAGCTAACCTGACCAACTATTATCAAAGTATTGCAAAGACACCATTGATGGTGACGATTGATGGTGAATGGGGATTAGGAATGCGGCTGGATAGTGTAACAAAGTATCCATACCAGCTGACCATGGGTGCTATTAATGACGAGAACCTTGTTTACAGGATGGGAGTTGCGATTGGTGAGCAATGTAAGCGGATCGGTGTACATGTAAATTATGCTCCGGTTATTGATATTAATAATAATCCCAATAATCCTGTTATTGGTTACCGTTCATTTGGTGAAGACAAGGACAAAGTTTCAAAATATGGGGTAGCCATAATGAAAGGGATGCAGGATGCAGGTATCATGGCTTGTGCCAAACATTTTCCTGGTCATGGAGATGTAGATGTGGATTCTCATTACGATCTGCCGGTTATCAATAAAAGCATGAAACAGCTGGATTCGATGGAACTGGTGCCATTCAGGGCCATCTTTAATGCAGGTGTGGGTAGTGTCATGATTGCACACTTATATATCCCGGCCATTGACAATACTGCGAATAAGGCCACATCTATTTCAAAAAATAATGTAACCGACCTGTTGAGAACAAAAATGGGATACGATGGCCTCACTTTTACAGATGCACTGGAAATGAAAGGGGTAGCTAAATATTTTCCCGGTGGCACCATTGCAGTAGAAGCCATCATTGCCGGAAACGATATGCTTTGTCTGCCTGCCAGTGTACCAGAGTCAATTGAAACGATTAAAAAAGCTATTACTGATAACAGACTAAGCTGGGATGATATTTATTCAAAAGTGAGAAAAGTACTGGCATCTAAATATCAACTGGGATTAAACAAATGGTCACCAATTGATACCAATAACCTGCTGGCAGATATAAATGCTAAAACAGATGCTATCCGCTATGAAGTAGCACAACACAGTATTACCATTCTTTCACAAGCCGGGACAAAAGCCTCCAGGACCGATTATGCACAGGTGCCGCTGACGGATAAGCAGAAAAAGATTGCTTATGTAGGTATTGGCAGTTCAGAACTGAATGAGTTTGGAAAAAGAATGCAAAGGGATTTTGATGCCAATGTTTTCCTGCTGTCCTATAAGGATGGACAGGAAAAAGCGGATGAAATTGTAAAGGAAGTACAAAAGGATGGCAAGTACGATGCCATAGTTATTGGTATTCATAACTACTCCTTAAGGCCGGCTGAGAATTTTGGTTTAAGTGCGACAGCATTAAAGTTGTATAAAGATTTAAATTTCATTAAGACGATTACTCTCACATTTGGGAATGTATTAGCCACGAAAAATTTCTGTGATGCATGGACTTTGGTAGCCTGCTACCAGGATGATGCCATTACACACCAGGCAGCTGCAGATCTGTTGCAGGGTAAAATTGCAGCACAGGTAAAGCTACCTGTTTCTGTATGCAACTTTAAATTTGGAGAGGGCATTATACAGGGGGGTACCCAACCTTCAAAAGCCCAGATTAAGGAAAGGTTGCAGGTAGTTGATTCAATTGCCTTTGATGGGATAGCCAAAAAAGCATTTCCCGGTTGTGTGGTACTGGCAGCGCATAAAGGGGAGATCATCTATCATAAAGCATTTGGAAATTATGAATATGATCCGGCTTCACCGGTTATGAGTGCGGAGAGCATTTTTGATCTGGCTTCAGTCACCAAGGTTTCAGCTACAGCTGTTTCAGTGATGAAGTTGTATGAAGAAGGAAAAATTAAACTGGATGGTAAACTGAAAGATTACCTGCCCTGGGTAAAGGGAACGAATAAAGAAGACCTGAAGATTGATGACATCTTATTGCACCAGGCAGGGTTGGTACCTTTTATTGCATTTTACAAAGAAACGATTGATGCTGCCACCGGCACGCCAAATCCGGCTATATATGCTGCCAAACCACAAAAGGGGTACGGGGTAAGAGTAGCGGAAAATATTTATCTCAGGGATGACTGGAGAGATACGATGATGATGCGGATCTTAAAAAGCCCTGTAGGACCAAAGAATAAATATGTATACAGCGACAATGATTTTATTTTCCTGGGAAAGATCATTGAAGAGATAACAGGGATGACACTGGACCAGTATGTACAGAAAACATTTTATAATAAGATTGGAATGTATTCTACAGGCTTTAAACCCCGTAATCGTTTCCAGCTTGAATGTTTAGTGCCAACGGAAACAGAAAAGCATTTCCGCCAGCAAACTACAAGAGGTGATGTACATGATGAAGGGGCTTCTATGTTTGGGGGAGTGGCGGGGCATGCAGGATTATTCTCCAATGCATATGATCTGTCCCTGCTCTACCAGATGTTATTGAATGAAGGAGAACTGAATGGCGAACGATACCTGAAGCCGGAAACGATAAAACTTTTCACCTCATACAATAGTAAAATAAGCCGTCGGGGACTGGGCTTTGATAAACCTGAGAAAGATAATGCCATCCGCAAAGATCCCTATCCTTCATTGCTTGCATCGCCGGAAACTTTTGGTCACACCGGCTTTACGGGTACCTGTGTATGGGTAGACCCCAAACAAGATTTGGTTTATATATTCCTCTCAAACAGGGTAACCCCTACAAGGGATAATAATAAATTATCTCAATTGCTGATAAGAGGGAAAATACAGGATGCTATTTACAGGGCGTTGGGTGTAGAATAAGTTTACGTTAATGTAAATGATTAAATTTTATCAGCGGGAGGATCTCTTTCCTATTAGCACATAAAAGCAGTTTTATTAAGCTGTGCAATCCGATATAGCCAGACAGTTTTTTGATTTCAGAAACCACATCAGTACCGTCTGGTTATTCAATTAAAGACAAGGATAAGTTTGAGAAAATGATGGATACTTTGTCCATAAAACTTACCCAAATAACTTCATCCTTCAGAACCCTTAGAGGCGAACCCTCTACGGAATTTTTACAAAAAAACTCAGACTATTTATTGATCATTCCTTTTGCGATTTTTCTCGGTAAAAAATTACAGGTAAAGGATCTTAAAAAATATTATTACTCAGCGCTTACCAACCGATCAGCAACGATACAAATTGTATTCCTCAATCTTGACAAACAAGAATGGTGGGGCGAGGAATGGAATAAGAAAATAAATATTACGTATTAGTGGAAGGTTTATCCTTTCCCTGGTTAGGATTATTCGGCCGCTGCTGGTTACCACTTTGCTGGCCTGACTGACGGTCAGGTTGATTGCGTTGATTCCTGTTAGGATTATTGGGTCGCTGCTGGTTACCGCCTTGTTGTCTTTGTTGCCCGCCTTGTTGTCTTCTTTGTTGATTTTGCTGACCGCCTTGTTGACCACCTTGCTGATTTCCCTGCTGTCTTTGCTGTCCACCCTGTTGTGGTCGTTGTCCCCTTTGTTGTTGCTGGTTCTGACGCCGTTTTTTATCAGCAGCTTTATCAAGGCTTTTCAAACTGATCTGGCCAACCAGTTCTACAAACTCCGGTTCTGCTTCTTTCGGTTTGCCCGATGTTACTTCTACCGGCTCCAGGTCATCTGGTTTTATACCTTGCTGGTTCAGTGATTTTATTTTCTGCACCCTTTCAATGGTCAGTGGATACTGTTTATTGCTATCGGGCAATGTGTACCACATCAGGTTTTTGAAAATATCTTTCTTGATCAGGAAGGCATTGCCCTTAGCTACCTGTATCACATCACAGTTATCAGGAAAGTGCTGTAAGGCATCTAAATAAGTATCCAGCTCATAGTTCAAACAGCATTTTAAACGGCCGCACTGTCCGCTTAGTTTTGTCTGGTTGATGGATAAATTCTGGTAACGGGCAGCTGTTGTATTCACCGATGAAAAATCGGTCAACCAGGTACTGCAGCAAAGTTCACGGCCGCAACTGCCAATTCCACCCACTTTGCCGGCTTCCTGCCTGGCGCCAATCTGGCGCATTTCCACTTTTACTTTAAATTCCGAGGCGTATACTTTGATCAGTTCCCGGAAATCTACCCTGCCATCAGCGATGTAGAAGAAAGTTGCTTTTCGTCCATCAGCCTGCATCTCCACCTGGCTAATTTTCATGTCCAGCTTTAGTTGTTTGGCGATGGCCCGGCTGCGTATTACCGCTTCAGGTTCCCTTGCTTTATTTTGTTTCCAGATGTCAATATCACGGTCGGTAGCAACCCGCAACACTTTTTTCATTTCCGGATTATCTTCTTTCACATTCCTTTTCTTCATTTGCAGGCGGACAATCTCGCCGGTCAACGATACTTCACCCACATCGAAGCCACTCACACCTTCCACAGCAATCAGGTCCCCTTTTTCATATGGCTGGAGAGTCGGGTTTCGATAAAAATCTTTACGGGTACCCTGGCTGAAACTCACTTCTATTACTTTACAGGCACTGGCCACATCACTTATCGGCAGGTTGCGCAACCAGTCATGGGTATTCATACGGTTACATCCGCCGGTGCTGCATCCGCCATTACTCTTACATCCGCCTGGTTTACCGTTTGAAGCGGTACTGCAACTTGTACAACTCATTTATTCAATGAATAATTAAGAATTAAATAAATAAAGGAAATGATGAACCCGGCGAAAGAATTACTATAAAGCTTCAGTTGCGTCGCACTCTTGTACGTTCTGTTCATTACTCCGCAAAATTAATTTGCATTGAACAGCAGTACTATATGTAAGAGTTGTTGTAGACATTCAGTAATTCGGTATTTCGGGGTTCTTCCTCCTTTCCACATCCAGTTTATCACTCACCATGAACTCAATTCACCAAAAATACAGTTTTGTCCTGAATGATATGGTATAGTTTAATGGTCAGGGCATGGAAGAGCATTTTGCCATGGGCATTCCGTTCTATATAGTAACTGGCCCGGTCAAGCTCCTCAATAATGGCCTGTTGTTGCTCAATACCGGCTATTTTGTTCAATCTTTCGGCAAAATCCCTCTCTTTTTCGCCAATATTGAGCCGTTCGCCCATTATCCGGTAATGAATGGCCTGTTCCAATAAATGGTTAAAATACCGGAGAAATTGCTTTTGTTTTTCTCTTCCGAGGCGGCTTGCCTCTTCTACCCATTTGGTTTGTGCAACAGGGCCGGTCCTTAAAATTGCATTCAACCATTCCCGGAGTAAGGCCTGCCAGTCTTCCTCGGCATGTTGCACCAGTTGCAATGCTTCCCGGTAATTGCCGTCGCTTACACTGGCTACCTGCCTGGCGATGGCCGGTTCGGTTTTATTACGACTTACCAGGGCTTCCTCAATATCTGTGGTAGCCAATGCCGGAATTTTTACTAACTGGCAACGGCTGACGATGGTCTGTAAAACCTGGGCTTCATTTTCTGTAACCAGTATAAATAGTGTATTGGGTGGCGGTTCTTCAATCAGTTTTAAAAGTTTGTTACCCTCTGTGCCCAGCATCTCCGGCATCCACATGATAAGGATCTTATATTCACTCTCAAAACTTTTCAAACTCAGCTTGCGGATGATGTCATTGCATTCTTCGGCGGTAATCTTTCCCTGGCTGTTTTCTTTTTCTTTGATCAGCTCAATCCAGTCGAATGAATTGCCGTATGGGTTGAATTTTAGAAATTCCCGCCATTCGGTAATGAAATCAGTAGCAATAGGTTTCTCTCCGGGTTTTTTCGTCACCGTGGGATAAGAAAAATGAATATCCGGATGAACCAGTTGCTGCGCTTTTAAACAAGCAGGACATACTCCGCAACTGTCTGTTTGTGGTTTGAGGTTCGACGTTTGAGGTTGGGGGTCTCCGAATAACGAGGGACCTGCCTGAATGGCCGTATTCTTTCCGTTTACTTTCTCACAAACCACATATTGTGAAAATGCCAATGCTAATGATAAGGACCCGCTTCCTTCTTTACCCAAAAACAATAATGCATGGCTTAGCCGGTTATGTTGCACCAGTTCTGTCAGTTGGTGCTTTACTTCCTGTTGACCTATGATGTCGGCAAATTGCATGGAAAGGCGAAAGTAAACTTTCTACGACTAAAAAAAAGATGCTGTCTCAAAAGACATGTCAGCCTGAGTTTGTCGAAGGCTATCGGTTTGATTGCCAAAATTTCGATAAACTCAATATGACTAGCAAACTATCTATTGTGACACCCAATTTTGTCAAAATGAAATGTTATCAGTTCAGATACTTGAGTATATCCGGGCTTATTGGCACTGTCCTCGGACTGAAGGTAGCAATCAGTTCACCTTTTTCATTCACCAGGAACTTACCAAAATTCCAGGTTACAGGGTCGGCAAAACCTTTGGCAGCTGCCTGGGCTTGTAAATATTTATATAGTTCATGAATATCATTGCCTTTAACAGATATCTTTTCTGCCATTGGGAATGTAACGCCATAATTCTTTTTACAGAATTCTTTTATTTCTCCATTGCTGCCGGGTTCCTGACCGCCAAAGTTGTTGGCAGGAAATCCAATGATTACCAGTTTGTCTTTATACTTTTTGTACAATTGTTCTAATCCTTCATATTGGGGAGTCAAACCACACTCTGAGGCGGTATTTACGATCATGATCTTTTTCCCTTTGTATTGGGCAAAGTCAATATCCTTACCATCCAGACCTGCTATTTTAAAATCATATATCGAATCGCCGGTTAAAGTTGCTGCTAAGACCATAGAGAGAATGAGTGTTTTCATTTTATTTAGTTTCAAAATGAACAACAAAGCTACGTGTAAAAAGTTTGTTGGGGGTAGTGAGTGGCTCTACTGTTTTTCAAAGCATCCTAAATCCGGTAAGCCCACTGGTCGTGTTTTCCCGTCTAAATCAGTGATAACTGCTGTGTTGACACCTTTATTGATAGCCGGTGATGAAGTCGCCAGCCTGAAATCGTAATAATTTCTTGACGTATTGATACTGTCAAATTGAGGCGATTGGTTATTGATGATCTGATTGCTGGTGATATTAGAAGGGATTGTTTGTACTTTCCAGAGATTATGATCAAAATCTACATTGAAAATGGCAGAGCCATTTTTTAATACCACTACTTCATCATTTACTATTCCATTTTCTCCCCAGAAGATGCAATTGCGGAAAATTGCATTCAGGTTGTTGGAGCTGTTATTGGCAAAATTAGAAACCGTCAACACAGGGTCTCTGTGGTCGAGATAACGGTTGGCATAGGTCACTACCGTGCAATGGGTGAACTGGTAATCACCCCCCAGGGCCAGGAAAATATTTTTACCACAATTGGAGATCAGGCAATTCCGGGCCCTGATACTTGAGTTCAATGAAATGATACCAGCATCATAGGCATTATCAATAATACATTCATTCAGGGTAAGCTTTGGATTGGCATTGGGTGATGGTGCTGTTATGCCAATTGCCTGGTAGGCATTTTTAATGCTGGTATAATTCAGGATATTGTCTTTTGAGGTTGACTGGAAGAAAATACCCGGCCAGCTTGCAGGATAATTTTTATAGGGCTCATCCAGTCTGTCTCCCTGGAAGTAAACCCGGTCAGCCGTATCTTTCAATCCGTTTACCTGCAAACTGCCGTCCACAACAATAGGTGCATCTGCATGAACATATATGCGGCAACCTTTATTAATGGTTAGTGTTTGATTGGTGTTTACCAGCAATGACCCTAGAATTACGTAAGGCAGGTCATTATTCCATGTTTCGTTTGTATTAATAACTCTGTCCCTGAAGAAATGAGCATTCTGTCCCCATGCTTCCAGCTGTACCAGTTTATCATTCCCGTTATAGCTCACTTCAATACTGTCCCGTATAACAAAAGGAAGGTTTGCTGTATTAGGATTTACATTTACCTGTACAAATACATAGAGGCTGTCGTTAGCATTTATCTCCAGGTTGCTGAACTGCCAACCGGCTATACCATCTACATTCATTTTAAAAGCAGAACCAGCTCCACCCATAAGCTTCAATGATGATAAACGAAGCTTCTGATTATTCTCATTAATGATTTTCATGGTCCGGTAAGTAGAGCCGGCTGTTACAAATATTGTATCATACTTTAATGTATCTGCACTGATAGAAACTCTTGCATCGGCGGAAGTGATAAAGGAGTCTTTCCGGCAGGAAAAAAAAATAATAAGCAGGGATATGATGAGTATTCCGAAGGGTTTCATTATTCTCAAAAATAACTGAAGTATTTCAGATTATCGGGTAGCAGTACAAAGTGTAGCAAGACTTAACCGTACATTTTCAGCTTTCAATAGTTCATTTCCGCAGGCTTCCAGTGTGGCACCGGTTGTTACCACATCATCTACCAGCAGGAGATGCTTAGTTTTTATTGCAGCTGGATCTGAAAGTATAAATTTCCCTTCCATATTTTTCCATCTTTCTATCCTTCCTTTTTTGGTTTGTGTTTCGGTATGTTGCGGACGGGTAATCGCTTTATCCAAAATTGGAATTTTCATCCTCTCGGCTATACCCTGGCACAAGACAGTGGCCTGGTTATATCCCCGCCTTTTTTCTTTTACCGGGAAAAGTGGAAGGGGAACCAATGCATCTGCATCAAACCGGCCGGAGTTCATGATCTGTTCTCCCATCATCCTGCCCAGTTGAATACCCAGTTCCCTGTTTCCTTTGTATTTGAACTGGTGCATCAGGTGCTGCATCAGCGATTCTTTGGTGAAATAGAATTGGGCAGTGGCGCCATTAAGAGGCAGCCTTCCCCAAAATGATTTTTCAACCGGGTTACCAGGATACAATTCAAAATTTGTTTCAGGCATCGCATCAACGCATCGCATGCATAATGCACTTTCCACATTCAGGATATCGCTCCCGCAGCCCGTACATATATGCGGAAAGAATAAGTGAAGTACTGATTCTTTTATTTCCTTTACTGTTAGCATTAAAAAAGATATTTATAAACTTCTTCTACTCTTCCCATCGTCACCACTTCAATATTGAACTTTTGCTTGGCTAATCCCTTCTGGTTGTACTTGGAAACAATGATCTTCTCAAAACCCAGTTTCTCTGCTTCTGCAATTCGTTGTTCGATGCGGTTGACAGCTCTTATTTCTCCACTTAAGCCAACTTCTCCGGCAAAACAAATCTGTTGTGGTAAAGGCACATCTTCGTACGACGATAGTAAGGCACATAGAACGGCGAGGTCGATAGAGGGATCTTCTACTTTAATGCCTCCCGCTATGTTTAAAAAGACATCTTTCATACCGAAATGAAAACCGCCCCTTTTTTCCAAAACTGCTAATAACAATTGTAAACGACGTAAGTCAAAACCGCTGACAGTACGCTGTGGAGTGCCGTACACTGATTGGGTGACAAGTGCCTGCACTTCGATCAATAAAGGCCTCATGCCTTCAATGGTGGCAGCAATAGCAATACCACTCAGCTGATCTTCTTTTTGGGTAATTAATATTTCACTCGGATTAAGCACACCTTTCATTCCTTCATCTGTCATTTCGTAAATACCCAATTCAGCGGTACTTCCAAACCTGTTCTTTAATGTTCTGAGAATCCGGTAAGCATAATGCCTGTCGCCTTCAAACTGTAATACAGTATCTACCATGTGTTCCAGGATTTTTGGCCCGGCAATACTTCCGTCTTTGGTAATATGACCAATTAGAAAGACAGGAGTATTGGTTTCTTTGGCAAAACGTTGAAACTCGGCTGCGCATTCTCTTATTTGTGACACACTGCCCGGTGATGAATCAATAAACGGTGTCTGTAATGTTTGTATTGAATCAACAATGACCAGTTGAGGCTTTAGTTTTTTTATCTCCTGGAAAATAATTTGTGTTGAAGTTTCTGTTAGCAGAAAAAAGTTTTCATTTTTCAATCCCAGCCTGTCAGCCCTCATTTTAATTTGCTGTTCACTTTCTTCTCCACTTATATAAAGTACCGGAATATCTTTTAACCATAATCCGTTTTGTAAAAACAAAGTTGATTTACCAATTCCCGGTTCACCGGCCACTAATACCAAACTTCCGGGAACAATGCCACCTCCTAATACCCTGTTCAATTCTGCATCCGATGTCGGTAATCTTTTTTCTTCACTGCTTTTTATTTCATGTAAAGAAATAGTACGGTTGGTTCTTTTTTCATCTTTGTAATCTTTCCAGCTATTATCGTTCTTTTTTGAATCTTTTTGTGTCAGTTCCTCGACAAATGTGTTCCATTGACCGCAGGATGGACATTGACCAACCCATTTCACACTTTCATATCCGCAATTTTGACAAAAAAATGATGTCTTTACCTTACTCATAAGATAAAATTAAAGTATCAGGTTCAGTTGATTGAAAAAGTTTGAAAACGAAAGTTTATAAATAGTCAATTATAATCTGCCGGGACAAAAAATGTTTTCGAAATCCACGCTTAAAAGAAGTAAAATTGGTGAAGACAACCAGGTGTTGTTTTAAAATGTAAAAAGGGCCAATCTTACGACTGGCCCTCTTACTTACTAACCCATTAAATTCTATTGCTAAGTTACAATTATGCCCCACATTTCAAAATAAATTTTTGAGGCTGTGAATAACTTCCTGCTTCAGGATTCCTGTACAATATTCAATTTTAGTGAGCCCAATAAATTGTATAAATAATTGATTATCAAATTTTTAACACAATGGTTTAAATTAAGGGAAATGCAGTTGAAAATAAATTTCAGGCAGGGATTTATGTTTAGAGAATGACAAAACGGCTGAAAAAATCTGTTTAACCAAAATGGTAATAAATTTGTTATTCTTTAATACTAAAATGCATAAAAAATGATAATGTCAAATGAGATTTTTCTGGTTTCACTGGTTTTTTTGGGTATCAGTTTCCTGGTTTCAGCAATCCTGAAAAGCAAGTTTACGAAGTATGCCAAAATACCCCTTTCTAACGGTATGTCGGGCAAGGAAATAGCCGAAAAAATGCTCCGCGAAAACGGGATTTATGATGTCAAAGTGACCTCTGTTGAAGGCTTTTTATCAGACCACTATAACCCTGTAAATAAAACAGTTAACCTGAGTGCAGATGTCTACAACGGAACCAGTATTTCGGCTGCTGCGGTAGCCGCCCATGAATGCGGCCATGCAGTCCAGCACGCCACAGCCTATGGACCACTGGTTTTCAGAAGTAAAATGGTGCCTGCCGTACAGGTTAGTTCTATGTTAGTTAACTGGATACTCCTTGCCGGTATGATAGTTCTGGCAACTACTAAAAACCCAACAGTTTTGCTCGTGGGGATAATCATCATGGCTGTTACCGTCCTTTTTACCCTGGTTACCCTTCCGGTAGAGTTTGATGCCAGTAAAAGAGCCCTTGCCTGGCTCGACAGGACAAATATTACTAACTCAACCGAGTACCCAAAGGCCAAAGATGCTTTGAAATGGGCTGCAACAACCTATGTGGTAGCTGCTTTGGCAGCTGTGGTTACCCTCATACAATACATTATGATATATATGGGTAGCCGGGACAGAAGTTAAAAGACCATGTTGCCGATCAAATTAAAAGAGGCTGTTTCGAATTAACGAAACAGCCTCTTTTTATTACGGTAAGGGTTATAATTTTATTTCCTCATCATGCTGGTCGAAAAATTTATACTCCGTAAGATGGTAATTGCTGTCTTGTTCTAATCTTGTTTTTTGACCAAATTTCCTTTTCCATTTTGCCATTTTCGTGTTCCAGGGCCAACCTTTAGTAAGAAAAGCGAAGAGTATTGGATGGACAACCAATTTCAGGTTGCCATTTTTATGCGTAATAAGATAACTGAGATTTTTTTCAATCTCATCTTCCAGCAGCAGGGTAGATGAAATCTTTCCGGTACCATTACAGCTTGGGCAAACTTCCTGGGTGTTGATATTCATCTCCGGCTTCATCCGTTGCCGGGTAATTTGCATCAGCCCGAATTTGGAAATAGGAAGGACTGCATGCTTGGCCCTGTCTGGCGCCATAAACTCTTCCATTTTTTCCATCAGCTTGCGCTTATTGTCAGGGAGCTTCATATCAATGAAGTCTACTACAATAATACCACCCAAATCTCTTAACCGGAGCTGACGGGCAATTTCTTCGGCTGCTTCAAGATTTGTTTCCAACGCATTTTGTTCCTGGTTATTACTAACACTTTTATAACCACTGTTTACGTCAATTACATGTAATGCTTCTGTATGTTCGATAATGATATAGGCACCACTGGTAAGGTTTACTGTTTTTCCAAAAGATGATTTTACCTGCTTGGTAATACCAAAGGAATCAAAAATCGGTGATCCATTCTGATAAAAGGAAACGATGTCAGCTTTTTCAGGAGCTATACGTTGAATATAATTTTTTGTGTCGCTGAAAATATTTTTATCATTAACAACGATTTTATTGAAGTCTTCATTTAATAAGTCACGAAGGATGCTGGTTGCTTTTGTCTGTTCGCTTAATACTCTTGTTGGAGCAACAGCACCTTTAAGGTTATGCTGTATGCTTTTCCACATTTCCACCAGTGCAGAAAGGTCTTCATGAAGTTCGGCAGTGTTCTTACCTTCTGCCGCCGTTCTTACTATTACGCCAAAATTTTTTGTCTTAATTGCTTCAACAATTTTCTGTAGTCTTTTTCTTTCTTCTGAGGAATGTATTTTTCTTGATACAGCTACGATGTCATTAAAAGGGGTTAATACCACAAAACGACCGGGTAGTGAAAGTTCGCAACTTAACCTGGGGCCTTTTGCTGCTATCGGTTCTTTCAGGATCTGAACGAGGATATTAGGCTTGCCGCCCAGTACTTCATTTATCTTTCCTGTTTTAACGATTTCTGGTTCGATAGTGAATTTGCCAAAATCCAAACCCTGTTCGCTTTTGTCGTTCATGCAAATAGTAGTGAACTTCAACAGCGACTTTGCATATGGACTCAGATCAGTATAATGCAAAAAAGCATCTTTTTCAAATCCAACATCTACAAAAGCAGCATTGAGCCCGGGGATAAGTTTTTTTACTTTACCCAGGTACAAATCGCCTACGGCAAAACGGGCATCGCTTTTTTCGCTATGCAGTTCTACCAGCTTTTTGTCTTCCAGCAGAGCTATTTCAACACCCTGCGGGGCTGCATTAATAATTAATTCTTTGTTCATTACAGCTTACATAAATGAATCACCTTAGTGCTGTAAACACCAGTTGTCAGGAGTCCGTATTGGAATGCGGGGTTGTACCTGTAGGATATTTGCGGTTTAATATGGTGGGGTGCAAACGTATACGACAAAACAACCGGTGGACTGAGAGATTGGTGACTAGTTAACTTGTTAATTAGTTAATCAGGCTTTCTATATCCGGGTTAAGATTTCATTTAATAAAATCTCAATACCCATTTAACTAATTAACAAGTTAACTAATTCACTTACTTGTTCCTCTTCTTATGACGGTTCTTTCTCAGTCTTTTTTTACGCTTGTGCGTCGCAATTTTATGACGCTTCCTTTTTTTACCACAAGGCATACTCAAATAATTTTTAAATCTTGTTTATAATAAGTTTACTAATACTTGGCTCTTTAAAAGCTATTTCCTTAACTCCAAAATTCTTTGTTCAATGGCCGATTTAATATCAGCCGGTTTTATGAAAGAAAGGCTTTTTTGATACCACTCGATGGCCTTTACTTTGTCACCTTTTCGTTCATACATATCCGCCATCAGTAAAATAGCTTCAATATTATCCGGCTGCATACCGAGTACGGTTTGTAAACGGCTTATTGCTTTGTCGTATTGCCCGGATATCATCGTTCCTTTAACCAGCGTCATCTGTGCATAGATATTGGTACTGTCTTTTTCCACCACTTCCCTGATTTTAGCTATTCCTTCCATTGGAATGGTTGAAATATTACCAAAAAGGTAGCAGGCACCAAGGCCTACTTTGGCAGAATCATTATCCGGGTTAATCTTCAAAGACCTTTCAAACAAATCTTTAGCCTGCAGGGCTTTCCACTGTCTTCGTTGCTCCAAATCATCGTTCTGCAGGTTCTCTAAAAATAAGCGGGCTGCAAAGGTGAGGGTTTTTTCCGAATTTTCCAATCTCGCTGCTTCCGCTTCATACCAGGCATAAGGTTCAAAGATTTTGGCTGAATCTTTCCAAAAATGAGATAATTGGTGGTAGACTCTTAATTGTTGCACTTTTACATCCCCCCTGGTAATTGAATTTTCAAGTGCATTTAACCTGACAACCTGATCAGTAGTAAGCTGCTTTTTAGCCATTAGCAGGATGGTATCAATGGTAATAGTAACCTTTGCATTTCCATGATCATGCCCATCATCCTCACTATGTTGTTGGTTATCAGTTAATGAAGTTGTTTTTTTAGAAGGAGTGGTCCTTCCAAAAGTGTAGATCGCAGCTACCAGTAGTACTGCAACTATTATTGTAATCCATTGAGGTTTCTTCACGGTCAAAAATTTCAGAATGCAAAGTTACCCCAAACCAAGTGAGCAAATTCAGGTTGTAAAAGGAATCTTTGGATTGATTGCTTATTCGGCTTATTCGGCTTCTTCCCCAGGACCAGTATCTGGTTTTAGCTCTTTAAGCTTTTTTACTTCTGCCACGAATTCTTTGGCAGGTTTAAAGGCGGGAATATAATGCTCGGGGATATGAACAGCGATATTCTTTTTGATATTACGGCCGATTTTAGCAGCCCTTTTCTTAGTAATAAAACTACCAAAGCCGCGGATATAAATGTTTTCGCCGGCAGCAAGGGTGTCTTTTACTTCCTTGAACATAGTTTCAAGTGTAACAAGCACATCTACCTTGGGTATGCCTGTTTTTTCAGAAATCTGATTTACCAGGTCGGCTTTTCTCATTGTTGCAGAGTTTAAGTGATTTTACGAAGACCAATTTATGACAAAATAATATGATAGTCAACTAAATAGGCATAATTTTTTTCAACCGGATTTGCACCAGTCAATCTTAAATGATGGATATTTAGTCCTGAAATAAAAATGAAGGACCATTTTTTATGAAAAATTACAGCCGGGAACAGGCCCAAATGACATTTGTACCGACTCTTTTAAGATGGAATAAAGAAAAAAATACCCGGCAAATGCCCTGGAAAGGGGAAAAAGATCCATATAAGATATGGTTGAGTGAAATTATCCTGCAACAAACCCGGGTAGAGCAGGGGCTTAATTATTATAATAATTTCATAAAAACGTTTCCTGATATTCATAAGCTGGCAAAAGCAGCTGATGAGAAAGTATTTAAACTATGGGAAGGGTTGGGTTATTATACAAGATGCAGAAACCTGCTGGTAACAGCCAGGTACATTTCAAAAGTATTAAAAGGAAAATTTCCTGATAATTATGAAGATATAAGAAAACTGAAGGGTGTGGGTCCCTATACTGCAGCAGCCATTTCATCTTTTGCGTTTAATCTTCCATATGCTGTAGTAGATGGAAATGTTTTCAGGGTGCTGGCAAGAATATTTGGCATTACTGTACCCATAGATTCAACCGATGGAAAAAAATATTTTGCCACTCTTGCCGACAATCTGCTGGATCAAAAACAACCGGGATTCTATAATCAGGCAATTATGGACTTTGGGGCTGTGGTTTGTAAGCCGGTAGCACCACTTTGTTTAAACTGCGGGTGCAAAAAGTTTTGCTCAGCTTTTATAAATAATAAAATAAATGAACTGCCGGTCAAAGAGAAAAAAATAAGCATTAAGAAGCGCTGGTTTTATTACCTCGTCTTAGAATACAAGAACGAAATTGCTATCCGGCAACGCATAGAAAAAGATATCTGGCAGGATTTATATGAGTTTCCCCTGATTGAAACGGAGAAAGAGATAGATAAAAGAAATATATTAAAACAGGCAGAAAAAAACAAATGGGTACACAAAGGGAATTATGAATTGCTTACTGTTTCGCCGTTATTTAAACAACAACTTTCGCATCAGTTGATTGCCGGCCAGTTTATTAAATTGAAATTGAAGAGTAACCAGGATCCTGAGATCAATTGGATATGGGTTACAAAAAGCAGGATCGGAAAATTTGCCTTTCCCCGGTTTATTAATCAATACCTTAATGAAAAAGGCGGGCAGCAAAGTTTATTCTGATGTTAAAATAATCAGGGAGGGTTCAATTTTTATTGTTTCACCTTAAAAAAGATTTTAACTTTAAGCAGCGTTGCAGCCCTTAGATGATTCTCTAATTCAAAAGAATAAAACTATGAGAGGCGTAAACCGTGTTATGCTGATAGGCAATCTAGGTAAAGACCCGGATGTGCAGCACCTGGAAGGAAATATTGCAGTAGCCAAATTCCCCCTGGCAACTACGGAAACTTTTAAAGATCGCACAGGTAAACTGGTATCACAAACAGAGTGGCATACCGTGGTGCTTTGGCGGGGACTGGCAGAACTGGCCCAGAAATATCTCCATAAAAGCAGCCTGGTGTATATAGAAGGAAGACTGCGAACCCGCAGTTGGGATGATAAGGATGGTAACAGGAAGTTTGCCACGGAGGTGGTGGGTGATAACCTCATCATGCTGGATAAAAGAATGGATGGAGGTAGTTCAACTGGAGAAGGTGGTGGTATGGAAGGAATGGGTGGCTCCGATATGCCAATTGGTGACCCATCTGAAAATCTCCCATTTTAGTAATCAATTTCAAATACAATAACTTTGTTCGATTAAATCAGGGCAGGTCCTATTACCTGCCTCTCTGACCTGCCTGTCGGCAGACAGGTTAAATTGTAAACAAAATCCTTTGCTTTGGAAAGTCATTCGATAGTTATTCCTCTCATTGATAACCTTTCTGTTTTCCTGCTGGCAGTTAATCCGCAGGGAACTACATTTTTGGGGGTTACTTTGTTAGTCCTCCTGCTACTGACCTTTGCCATCTCCGGTTCTGAAGTGGCTTTGTTTTCCCTGAATAAAAAGGATTTAAATATGCTGAAAACAAAGCAGCATGCATCTGCCAAACGAATTGTCACATTGCTGGAAGAACCTAAAGAAGTTTATGCCTCATTGCTTATTGCAGGGACGTTTGTGAACATCAGCATCATAGTTCTGTCTAATTTCCTGCTCTCTGAGCTTATTTCATTTGACAAAATAGGCTCTTTGCTGGAAGTACTCTTTAAAGTAATTATCATTGCTTTTGTACTTGTTTTTTTTGGAAAAATATTACCTAAGGTGTGGGCTACACAAAATAATCTTCGTTTTGCATATGACTGGTCTTTTGTGGTGGAGGGCCTTCACCTGTTACTACGCCGCATCAGTAAATGGATTGTAAAGCTGGCCGATGGCATTGGTAAAAGAGTTGGTGCAGACAAGAGTGATGTGTTAAGTATGCAGGAACTCGACGAAGCGATTGACATAAAAAGTGATGAAGAAGCTTCTCCGGAAGAGAAAAACATTATGAAAGGAGTGGTGAAGTTCGGGAATATCTCAGTAAAACAAATTATGAGAAGCAGGCTGTATGTGAATGGCATCAGTTACAATTCCACTTTCAGTGACCTGATAAAGAGGGTAGAAGAACTGCATTATTCAAGATTGCCGGTATATAAAGGGAGTCTTGATGAAGTTGTCGGTATCTTAAATACAAAGGACCTGATACCTTACCTGAGTGAAGGTGAAAATTTCGACTGGCACCCGTTGATGCGCCAGCCATTTTTTGTACCGGAACCAAAACTGATAGAGGACTTATTAAAAGAGTTTCAACAAAAACGGATACATTTTGCGGTGGTGGTGGATGAGTTTGGAGGTACCAGCGGCATAGTAACAATGGAAGATATACTGGAAGAAGTGATAGGTGATATTAAGGACGAGTTTGATGATGAAGAAAGCGACAACTACAAACTGGATGATAATAATTACATTTTTGAAGGTAAAATAATGATTCATGATATGTGCAGGATCATGAAGTTACCGATGAATACATTTGATGATGTAAAAGGTGATAGTGAGTCGCTGGCAGGATTATTACTTGAACTGGCCGGTGAACTTCCAACTGTTGATTGGGTAATCCCTTGCGGGGATTTTGAGTTTGCTATTATGCAAGCTGACAATAATCGTATTCAATTAGTGAAAGTTACTATAAAACAGAAATCATAAGTCCGTGATAAATAAACTAAGAAAGTGTTTTTATATAAGCCTTACCGGGTATCTTTTTTTTCTTCTTTCCTGCAACAGTGATTATTCTGCCGGTAAGAAAAAGGGATACTTTAAGATTGATTTTCCGGAAAAAAAATACCAGTTATTTGAGCAGCCCGGCTATCCATATTCATTTGAATATCCTGTGTATGCCAACGTAGTTAAGGATACTACATTTTTTGAGGATAAAGCCGGTGACTGGTGGATTAACATTGAAGTTCCCCGTTTCAACGGCCGTATTCATGTGAGCTATAAAGCAATAAACGACCAAAATAATTTTGACTCTTTAGTACGGGATGGTTTTAAAATGGCCTATAAACAACATGTGGATGTTGCTACGGGTATTAACGATAGTGTGATCCGGACTCCAAACGGTGTTGAGGGGATTTATTTTTCTCTTGGTGGCAATACCGCGACTGCCAACCAGTTTTTCTTAACGGACTCTGTTAAACATTTTTTAAGGGGTGCTCTTTACTTTAATGCAGCGCCAAATGCTGACTCATTAGGTGTTGTGAATGATTTTTTAAAAAAAGACCTGCAGCATCTTATCAATACGCTTAAATGGAAATAAAAAATCCCCCGCTCCGGGCAAGGGGATTAAACGGATTAATATATGCGTATTACTGATCTTTCCTTTCTGTTTTCTTAGTTTCATTTTTTGGGGCAGGCAATTCTTCCATTTCTTCTCTTAATGGGGCACGACTGAAAAGTTTAGTACTTAATTTTCTCTTTCCTTTTTTCACGTTGTTCTTTTCTTTTTTTTCATCAGCATACTTTTCACTTTCATCCGCTTTTTCTCCTTTTATTTTTACGGGAGTATCATTTTTCTTTTCAACCGGGTTGTCTTCTTTTTGGATGGCCTCTTTTGTAGGTTGATCTGTACCTGTTTTTAGGGTTACTACAGCAGGTTTCTCTTTTGCTACTGTATACATGTCGTTGAACTCTTTTTTATTACTTGCCTGGCTATAGTCAACAAAGCCATAAATGCTGGCGCCTATCATTAAAGCGGCACCTGCATACAAAATTGATTTCATGTTTGATTGTTTTAATGATTGTTAATGTTATTTGCTTAGTTTATGTCGCAAATGATTTAATATATTGTTTGCTTTGCCTCCAAATCACCCATTCTGCAAAAAGCATATTGCCGATTACACTGATCCAGAGTGATAATTCATAATTCTCCAGGTGGTCCCAGCCAAGTAAATAGAATAGTATATGATATACCCGGAAGGTGACGGCTGTCATTGCCATAGCATAGCTCCTGATCATCCACACTTTGTGGGCGATTACATTTCTTTTATGAATAGTGCTTAATCCGTACAGTGTGGTTACGAACCACCAGCCTGCCATAAACATAAATAAAGACCTTTCCCAAAAACTGCCTTTCGCAAAAAATGACATATACAAACCAGTCGGAGCTGCGAGGAACAGGACAACGGATACATAGATTTTTCCGGAAACCCGGTGAATGGCTTTTGATCTTTTTAGTATATACCGGGAGAACTGGATAAGAGCGGTACCGATACACACAGCCCCTGCCGCAATGTGTATATAAAAGCTGGTGTTGTAAAAATTACTTTTAAATAGTATTGCCCTTTCTTCTATAAAATCAAAGTCTTTACTGAATGAAAAATAGGGGACGGTATTATAAATGATCAGCAGGCTGAAAACTGTTACTGGCACCCAGAAAAGCATTTGTGAAAAAACCCTTACCGATTTTTGAAGGGTGATTATCCTTGTGTTTTGCATACAGCTGGCTTATGATTTTAGGGAGATGCTGCTGCGTAAAACTCTTCATACAGCCCTGCTGTTAGATATTTGTTAAAGGAATTTCACTGGTGGCTGATTCTTTATTAATTTCAGGATTTACAACCTTGTTTTATGATCTATTTTCGCCGGGTCTTACTGTTTTTTTTGAGTTTGGCAGTTCCTGTTGTAATTCTTGCCCAGGAAGCAGCAGCTGTAGATTCCCTCAAAATTGCACTGGGAAAAGCTATCCCGGTAACCGAAAAGGTAAATATCCTTGATGAGCTTAGCCGGGTACTGATGAATGTAAATCCAAAAGAGGCGGATGAATATGGCAATAAGCTGATAGCCGTGGCGGAGGAATCAAGAGACAGGAAACTGATGTTCAAAGCCTATTTATCAAATGGCACACGGTGTTCTTATTTTGCCAGCCAGAAAGCCTATTCACAGAAATCTATAGCATTTTACAATAAGGCATTGGAGCTGGCCCGGCAAAACCGGATGGAAGAAGAAGTTGGTGCCGCACAAATGCATTTATCGACAGTTTACCGGTTGATACCGGATAATGATAAAGCCCTTTCCTTTGCCACGCAGGCCTTTTCATTAGTATCTACGCTCCGGAATGATAGTCTTAGGGCAGAGGCGCATAATGTGTACGGGCAGGCTTACCAGGCCAAAAATGAAAATATACTGGCATTGCGAAATTATCTTAGTGCTTTGCGGATTGCAGAAGATATAAAGAACCCTTCTTTGATTCTGAATTGTTACCAGTACCTCTCTTCTTTTTATTCAGAAATTGAAGATTATGATAAAGCCATTGATTATATGACGATGGCCTATAAAAAGCTGGATGAAACCAGGGAGAAGAATGCACCTTATCAAAAAGTAATTTTTAATAATTATATCGGTAACCTCTATGCATACAAAAAAAACTATGATATAGCGATCAGTTACTTCGAGCTTTCCATACGGATGGCGGATTCATTAAAATTCTCAACCCTGAAGATACCAGCTTATGTTAGCCTGTTGAATCAATACCTACGTATTGATGAACCTAAAAAAGCATTGGATTATTTGAATTCTCCACCGGGAGATAACCTGAAAAAATACCTTGGCAATTTTGGTATGACATCGATGATAGACCAGGCTTATGGGGTTGTTTATACAGAATTAGGAAATTATGATTCAGCCCGTATTTATCTGGAGAAGGCAAAACCGATGTTTGAGAATAGCAGTAATGAAAACAATAAAGTCAATTTTTATACCCAGCTGGCATCTTTCTATCGTAAATCCGGGGACAAGCAACATGCTATTGAGTATTACCTGAAAGTGAAAGAGTTCAGTGAAAAAAATGGATTATTGGAAAATGTAAAAAGGGCATCAAGATATCTTGATACTTTGTACCGGCAATCCGGAGATATTGCAACGGCTGGTATTTACAATGGGATATATTACCAGTATAAGGACAGCATTGAAACATTAAAACGAGAAAAAGAACTCACCCAGGTGGAGGCTGCCGATGAACAGCAACGCCAATTAAGAGCTGTCAGAGAAAAAGAGGAGAAGGACCGGCAGCGGAACAATATACAATACCTCGCTATCACTATTGGCATCGTGGCGATATTTATAGGATTGGTAGTATTGGGAATGTTCAAAGTATCGGCCAACACTATTAAGATGATCGGTTTCTTCGCTTTTCTGATGTTCTTTGAATTCATATTCCTGATCTTTAAAAAGAATATTTATACTATCACTAAAGGAGAACCTGTTAAAGATCTTTTGTTCATGATCGGACTGGCAGCATTATTATTGCCGTTACACCACTGGCTGGAGCATAAAGTAATTCATTACCTGACATCCCATAACAGGCTGACTTCAGCCGGGCATCATATAAAAAGACGACTTTTCAGGCGAACAAAAGAAGGAGATGAGTAACACAGGGCTTACCTTTGCCGGAAAATTACTGAGATTTGATAGTTATAGATAACATTCTGATTAGTGAAGACATAGTTAATAAAAAATTCGTCTGCGACCTTACAAAATGTAAAGGTGGTTGTTGTGAAGATGGAGCTGCCGGTGCCCCTTTAAGTAAAGAAGAGCTTCAGCTGGTATCAGACATGTATGAAAAAATAAAGCCTTACCTCACAAAGGATGCAGTTGCTGAAATAGAAAGGAAAGGGAAATATGTATATGATACGGAATTTGAATGGGTGACGCCTACGCTGGATAGCGACAATGAAATCTGTGTATATGGTATCCGGGGACAAGATGGGATAATCAAATGTGCTTTTGAGCAGGCATACAACGATGGAGTGATTTCCTGGAAAAAGCCAATTAGTTGTCACCTGTATCCGATAATTGCCAAAAAAGGGAAGCATGGTGATTACGAAAGAGTAAATTATGAGCCACGGGAACAAATGTGTAGCCCCGCTTGTGTGTTGGGTGAAAAATTGAAAGTACCGGTTTACCAGTTTCTAAGAGAACCAATAGTAAGAAAGTACGGTGAAGAATTTTATACTGCATTGGACACAATTGCAAAAGGGGAGTGGGAAGAAATTGATTTTAAAGAGTAGATTAATCGATAATAATCTTAATAACCAGTTATTGTGAAAGAAACAGCTGCCGATTTTATTGCCAGGAGCACTATCAAAGCTGCCGATAAAGAACACCGGCGCAAGATCAATTTTAATATTGGCAAATACAATGCGGTCGTGCCACAGGGTAAACTGCAATTTACGGATGTGCACCTTGCCAGGGAGAGGGCTAAGAATATCAAGTGGAAGGCTATCGAAACACTGGATAAGCAATTAGAAACATTTGAATCAGCTATTACCCGGCGGGGAGCCAAAGTTATCTGGGCAGAAGATGCACAGCAGGCTTTGGATGCTATCCAGAAGATTTGTGAAGAAAAAAGTTGTAAGACATTGGTGAAGAGTAAAAGCATGGTTACGGAAGAAATTCACCTGAATGATTTTTTAGAGAAGAACGGCATCGAAAGTGTAGAAACTGATTTGGGAGAATATATCCAGCAATTAGATGGTGAACCTCCGTATCATATCGTTACACCGGCTATGCATAAAAGCAAGGAAGATGTGGCGAAACTCTTTGCAGAAAAATTGGGTACTGATCCTAAAGCTACTCCTGAACAATTAACATTAACGGCCAGAAGAATTCTGCGGGATAAGTATGTACAGGCTGAAGTAGGACTGACCGGTGCTAATTTTATTATTGCTGATATTGGTGGTATTGCCGTAACAGAGAATGAGGGTAATGCAAGGTTGAGTTGTTCAATGCCGAAAACACATATTGTGATCGCAGGAATTGAAAAAGTGATTCCATCCATGACGGACCTCGCTTTGTTCTGGCCGCTGCTGTCCACATTCGGTACCGGTCAAAAGATAACTGTATATAATACTATCATTACTGGTCCCAGGCAAGCCAATGAAGCCGATGGTCCTGAGGATATGTATGTTATATTGCTTGATAATGGCCGTACAAACATTCTGGCCAATGAAAAGCAAAGAGAAAGTTTGTACTGTATCCGTTGCGGAGCTTGTTTAAATGCCTGCCCGGTTTACAAAAATATCGGGGGACACACGTATGCAGCTACTTACAGTGGCCCGATTGGTTCTGTCATCACCCCCCACTTAAAAAATATGGATGAATGGAAGCATCTCAGCTATGCTTCCTCACTTTGTGGTAACTGTACAGAAGTTTGTGCAGTAAAAATAAATCTTCATGAATTATTGTTAGAGAATCGTCATGAAGCTGTGGAAGAAGGATTCAGTTCTTTTACAGAGAAGATGGCCTGGAAAATGTGGAAGCAGGGAATGCTGCACCGTAAATGGATGAATATGGCCGGTGGAAATATAAAGAATAAGGTAGTCAATGGTTTAATTAAAGGCTGGAAGGAATATCGTGGTGATATGGAGTTCCCGAAAAAATCATTCAACGAATTGTGGAAAGAAAAATACGCTAACAGATAGTTATCTTCAATCTGTGATTCTTTTTGCAAATACGATAACGCAACGGCTAAAATATATCTGCGATTTTATTGGAACAGAAATTACCGGTGAATCCATTTCCATCACAGATAATGTGCTCAGCTTCATAGACCATACAGGTCCGCAGATCAACTACAGTGATGAACGGATAACACAGGAAGAATTATGGATACAACCTTATCCGCTATTATTTGAAAAGAATATCCACGAGTTACAGGCAGATTGTTTTGATATAAACGGGTATAAAGCATTTTTCAAAACAAACGGGGATTTCCCATTCGATATTTTTGCCGCTTCTTTTTACCTGCTTAGCCGGTATGAAGAGTATTTGCCGCATCAGAAAGATAAGTATGAAAGATATGCCTATGAAAATTCGTTGGCCTATAAAGAGGGTTTTTTAAATAAGCCTCTTGTGAATATCTGGTTACAGGAATTTAAAGCGGTATTACAAGCCCGATTCCCCGCATTGACAACTCGTAGCTCCACATTTAATTTTCTTCCAACTTATGATATTGACGAAGCATATTCTTACAGGCATAAAGACTGGAAACGGAGTGCCGGTGCCGCTATCAAAGACTTGCTGCGAGGACATTGGCGCAGGTTTAGAGTAAGAAGAAAAGTATTGAATAATGAGCTGGCGGACCCTTTTGACTCGTATGAATGGATAGATAACCTTCATCGGCCATACCAACTGAAACCAAGATATTTTTTCCTGGTAGCGGAGCAAACGGCCAAATTTGACAGAAATATTTTGCCAAAAGAAATTGCCTTGCAAACATTGATCAGGCATCATGCTGATAAGTATGCCATTGGGGTTCATCCTTCCTGGCAAAGTGGTGACGATTCTTTACTGATAAAAAAGGAGAAAGAAACGATTGAACATATTATACAGAAGAAAATCGTTGCTTCACGGCAGCATTTTATTCGGTTTACATTGCCGGAAACTTTTCGTCATCTGATTGAATCAGGTATTACAGAAGATTTTTCTATGGGGTATGGAAGTATTAATGGTTTCAGGGCTTCTGTTGCGTCACCGTTTTACTGGTACGATCTGGAAACTGAGCAAACAACTTACTTGCGATTATATCCTTTTTGTTATATGGAGGCTAATTCTTTCTTTGAACAAAAATATTCTTCACAACAGGCATTGGAGGAAATGCGTTATTTCTATAGTGAAGTGAAAAAGGTGAACGGTACATTTATCACTATCTGGCATAATACATTTTTAGGATCTGATGAACGATTCAGCGGGTGGAGGGATATATATGCCCGTTTTGTCAATGAGATTCATCTCCAGGCCGGAAAGGAATTACTTTAAATACCTTCTGTTTCCGGTTGCTCAGGCGGCGGTACAGCTTTAAATGCTTTATTAACCAGGTAAACGCCCAATAACGTAACGAGTCCGCCAACTGTTATGAATATGGTGATTCTTTCATTGAATATCAGCCAGCCACATAATACCGCTACAATCGGATTGATATACGCATAGATGGAAGCCTGTTCGGTTGGCAGGTTTTGCAATGCATACAGGTATGCGATAAATGCCAGTAAAGAACCAAAAATAATGAGATAAGCAATGGCTGTCCAGGACTCCCAGGGAATTTGTGAAATAGAAACTGCATTACCGGTAACTGATGTAAATGTAATAAGTGTAGTACCGGATATCAGCATTTGCAGACCAAGGCTGAAATAAGGATTGAAACTGGCGGCTTGTTGTTTGGTGTACAATGTGGCAAAGGCCCATGTCCAGGTGGCAATGAGGGATAATATTATACCAAATCGGAAATCCGGGATAAAGAAATCTTCCAGGTGTTCATAAAAAATAATACATACACCACTAAAGCCTAATAATAATCCGAGGATTGCTTTTTGCGGCAGTTTTTCCCTCGAAGCAAAAAGCCCGATAACTACCAGCCAAAGGGGAAATATGGCACCCATGATAGAGCCTAATCCCGCAGAAATGTATTTTACGCCCCAGGTGCTGAGGCCATTACTCATAATGAAGTTGAGAAAGCTGAGTACTAATACCGGAATCCATTCTTTACCCTTTGGTAAACTGGCGCCTTTTATCAGGAAGAAAGCAACATATATTAAGCCTGCGATAAGCTGGCGGATTCCGGCTAATTGCAAAGCCGGCATATGCCGGACACCTTCTTTGGATGCAATCCAGGTAGTGCCCCACAACACACAAACCAATGCTAACGCAAAAAGAGCTTTGGCTTTAGTCCCCTTCCTGTGAATCGTAAGTGGATTGAATACCGCCAGTTTCTTTAATGAATCAGCAGATGACTGAACGATCGTTTTATGAAAATCAAAAAAATTCATTAATGTTTAAAATGCCGCATACCTGTCATCACCATCGCCAGGTTATGTGTTTTACAGTATTCAATGGAATCATTGTCCCTGATGGAACCACCGGGTTGTATGAATGCTGTAATACCGGCTTCATGCCCCAGCCGAACACAATCATCAAAAGGGAAAAAGGCATCACTGGCCATCACAGCTCCATGCATATCAAAATCGAATTGCTTTGCTTTTTCTAAAGCCTGGCGAAGGGAATCTATACGGCTGGTTTGTCCGCAACCTTTACCTATCAGTTGTTTATTCTTTACCAGCGCAATTGCATTTGATTTTAAATGTTTGCAAATAAGATTTGCAAACATCAAATCCTGTTTCTCGGATTCAGTTTCTTTTCTTTTTACAGTTTCTGTCCAGTTGGTGAAATTGCCCTCATCAACACCTTGAACCAAAACTCCGTTCAGTACAGATTTATACTGTATTTTGTTACCCGGTTGCGCTTTTAATTGCAGCAGGATCCTGTTTTTCTTGGATTTCAATACAATCAAAGCATCTTCATCAAAAGCAGGAGCAATCAGTACTTCAAAGAATATTTCATTGATGGCATCAGCAGTAGCTTTGTCTATGGTGCCATTACAAACTAATACACCACCAAAAGCACTTTCAGGGTCACCTGCCAGTGCGGCATCCCAGCTTCCTTTTACAGTTGGTCTTTGTGCCACACCGCAAACATTGGTATGTTTGATTATTGCAAAAGTAGTATCACTGAATTCATGAATGAGTTGTACTGCTGCATCTACATCCACCAGGTTGTTATAAGAAAGCTCCTTTCCGTTTAGCTGGTCAAAGAGTTTATTCAAATCGCCGTAGAATGTACCAGACTGATGCGGGTTTTCACCATAGCGCATTGTTTTTTGCGGTTTGTTAAAAGGGGTTTCAATAGCAGATTGGTGAAAATAATTAGAAATGGCTGTATCATACGCTGTGCAAACATCGAATGCTTTGATGGCAAACTGCCTGCGTTGTTCTACTGAGGTTTCTCCTTTTTGAGAAGCGAGCAGGTTTGAAAATTCCTCATAGTCAGCTTTTCGGGCTATTACTACTACATCCCTGAAATTCTTGGCAGCGCCACGAATCATGGAGGGGCCGCCAATATCGATTTTTTCAATGATGGCTTTTTCATCGGTTGTTGAGGCCACTGTTTCTTCAAAAGGGTAGAGGTCAACAATGACAAGGTCAATCTCAGGAATATTATACTGCTTCATCTCCTGCAAATGTGTTGCATCATCCCTTTTTCCCAGTATGCCACCAAATACAGCTGGGTGCAATGTCTTTACCCTTCCACTAAGGATGGATGGATAAGTGGTCAAATCTTCTACGGGAACCACTTTAATACCCATCTTTTCAATAAATGTTTGTGTACCACCGGTGGAGTAGATAGTAACTCCCAATTCAGAAAGTTGTTGTACAATAGTTTCCAGGCCGTCTTTGTAAAAAACGGAAATCAGTGCTGATTGAATCTTCTTGTTCATAAAATTGAAGGGTTGAGAGGCAGGCAAATCGCTAAGAAGCCGCAAAACTAACTTAATTCAGGTTCATCACAAAAGCACCTTTTATACTTACATCATGCCAGGGAATGCGTAAAGAGTCGCAGTCTTTTTTCCAGTATTTTGTTTTCCAGGCCGGGACCGAGCCATCAAAAACAACCTGTTTTATATCCAGTGAGCCTGCCAGTTTTGATATATACAATTTTGGATTTTTTGAGATGACCACCAGATCGATAACAGGTTTATTTACCTGCGGTGCAAATGAAATGCTTTCATCCAGCAGCAGAATATACCTGTTTTTATAGCTGATGTATTTTTTATAAGCCAGGAAATCATTCAGTGTATCAGCATCTTTTATACGGTATAAGACCCGGGAGGGTTTGAGGTGAAAATTCCGGGCAAAATCATTGGCCAGTAAACCACTGTCACCGATAAACAGGTAATTTCTCCCGTCAATAAAATCAATTGCTTTTTTTTGCGGAACATTATACACAATAATTTTCTGTTGCTTTTCGGCAGCAATAAAGGATATGGTTCTTTCTGCTGTGAATAATAGTAAAGAAATTATCCCGGTTTTCAACCCGTTTTTTGATCTTTCCATCAACCATTGACTGATACCGGCCGTAAAAAAAAGTAAAAGTATTGCCTGTGTGATGGAGAGTTGCAAGCCATCCCAAAGTGAAAACGGAATTAATTCAATTCTTTCCACGTAGGTGTTCATGAGCCAGATTAATGAGGTAAGTATTTTGCCGGCCAACGCAGCTACTGCAGGTAAAAACGATACGATACATAAAAGAATTTCGCCAAACAGGATAATACTGGATAAGGGAACAGCCAGGAAATTCGTGAGTATAAATGAAGTTGGGAATTGGTGAAAGTGATAAATACCCAGCGGGATTGTCAATATTTGTGCAGCCAGGGTAACAGCATTTAGTTTCCAGACAAAATCAAGGATCTTGTTTTTTATATAAAACCAGTTATAAATCGGACGCATGAAAATGATAATACTCAGTACGGCTGCATAGGATAATTGAAAGCCGACATCCCAAAGCCAGTAAGGATTGTAACAAAGCAAAATAAATGCGGAGACAGCCATTGTATTATAAATAGTAGTTTTCCTGGTGAAGGATTCTCCCAATACAATACAGCTAAACATTAATGCCGATCTGAGTACAGATGGTTGAGCCCCTGCCAGTAAACTGAACGACCATAATCCTGCAATAATTAGTACAGGGCTGAGCCACCTTGTTTTCCTGTTTCGGCGTAGTGGCTTTAACAGTTGTACCAGTAACCAGTAAATCAAACCAAGGTGCAGGCCGGAGATGGCAATAATATGTACGACTCCTGTGTTGGTATATGATTGCACCAGCGATTGGTCAAGATCATCTTTATACCCGATGAGTAATGCTTCTGCAAGGCCGAGCTCTTTTTCTCCGCTAATATTCTGGCGCAAAATAGTAAGGACCTTCTCCCTGGACGTAAATATTAGTTTCTTAAGCCAGTTTTCTTTTTTACCCGGTATTATTTCAAATTCTCCCGGTTTTAGAAAAACCTGGTGGGTGATACCCTGGAAAAGAGAATAACGTTTGTAATCAAATCCACCCGGGTTGCCTGAATTTTTTATTTCCTGTAATGATTTTTTGAAAATTACCTGTGAGCCATAGGAAAGCTGTTGTTTCGCAGAATCCTTTTTAAAATAAATTATTATTTTCCCCTCCACCGGATTTATTTTTTCTTCCCGGACCAGGAAAGAGACGCTGGCATTGGCTTTATTTGATTTTGTTTTTTCTACAGGTGGTTCATCCAGGGTTGCAATAATAGCATCTTTGTCTTCATATAATGCTCCAAACCATCGACCATTGTTGCGAATATCTTTTTGAATAACCAATAAAGCACCAAACGAAAGGAAAATGGTCCCAGCTGATATACCGCTGAAGGTGGTGAGATGAAAACGAGTAAGGACCGGTATAAAAAAGAAGCTACAAAGTCCTGTTATTCCAACGGCTAAAATAATTAACCATGTATTTGCACTTAACTGTAAATGCCACTGTACAATAATTCCGAGCATCAGTGGTATCAGCAGCTTAAGAAAAGGAGTTTTCTTCCAGAACCGGTTGCCATAAGAAGCCATATGGAAAAGTAAGAACTTGGCCTTGCCCCGGCAATACTACTTTCCGGGTATATCAAGCCAGCATTTTGTTGAGGTAGGCAAGCTGCCCAAGATGGTAAATAGTATGTTCGATCATGCCGTTTAGCAGAAAACGGTAATTGTATTTACGGTAGTCCACTATCTCCAGCAGAAAATCATCATCCTTTTTATCAAGTAAAGCAATTATCTTTTTATGTATTGCCTTAAACTCTGCCAATGCTTTCTTCCAGGTGTGCAGTTTCGGGTTAAGCTCCCGCCAGTCCATTTTTTCAAATGCAGCCATATCCATTTTTTTATTTTTCTCAATTCTTTTGAGTGTAAAGTCAGCCCATGTTATCATGTGGTAAAGCAGTTCCAGCATGGAGTGTTCGGTGCCGTTTGGTTTGATGGCAACCTTCTTTGCATCCACTTCTTCCAGTATCACAAATACTGCCCGGCCAAACCAGGGCTCACCGTAATTCACATTCTCTATCCGCCGGATGATAGATTGCACTTCTTTATTCATTTTGGTAAGATAATAATAAAAATGCCGTCTAAGTTGACGGCATTCAAAATTTATATAAGTGGAAAATTACTTACTCAAATACATACTTCTGTCTTTGTACAACTGGCGGAAGTAAGGGTCTCTCAGATCTTTAATGAAACGGATTGCTTCCCCGGTACTTTTCATTTCCGGTCCTAGTTCTTTATTAACACCAGGAAATTTATTGAAACTGAATACCGGTTCTTTTATCGCAAACCCCTTTAATTTTTTCTCAAAAGTGAAGTCCTTCAGCTTATGCGTACCAATCATTATTTTGGTGGCAATATTCAGGTAAGGTATCTGGTAGGCTTTGGCAATAAAGGGTGTTGTTCTGGAGGCTCTCGGGTTGGCCTCAATTACATAGACTTTACCATCTTTAATGGCAAACTGAATATTGATCAGGCCTTTGATGTGTAAAGCCCTTGCAATTTTTTCAGCATACTCTTCCATGGTATGAACGATCAATGGTGTCAGGTTGAATGCTGGCAACACAGCATTACTATCGCCGCTATGTATGCCGGCAGGCTCAATATGTTCCATTACTCCCATGACATGAAAATCATCCCCATCAAATATGCCATCTATCTCAGCTTCCTGGCAGCGGTCAAGAAAATGGTCAATCAATATTTTATTGCCGGGAAGGTGTTTCAATAAACTTACTACAGCTTTTTCGACTTCCTCGTCATTAAGCACAATCCGCATTCTTTGCCCGCCCAACACATAAGACGGACGAACCAGCACCGGATAGCCTACTTTATTGGCAACGGCAATAGCTTCATCCACATCTTCTGCAGTGCCATATTCCGGATAGGGAATGTCTAATTCCTTCAGCCGGTCACTAAAACGGCCCCTGTCTTCAGCTATATCCATACTGTCGTATGATGTACCAATGATCTTTATTCCTTTCTGATGAAGCTTTTCTGCTAATTTCAGCGCCGTTTGGCCACCCAGTTGTACAATCACTCCTTCTGGTTGTTCATGCTCTATGATCTCCCAGAGATGTTCCCAATAAACCGGTTCGAAGTACAATTTATCTGCCATGTCAAAATCTGTACTCACGGTTTCCGGGTTGCAGTTGACCATAATAGATTCATAGCCGCATTCTTTTATGGCGAGTAATCCATGTACGCAACAGTAATCGAATTCAATACCCTGTCCGATCCGGTTAGGTCCGGAGCCCAATACAATGATTTTTTTCTTATCAGAAACTTTACTTTCATTGCTGTTGCCGCTTTCGAAGGTGGAATAAAAGTAGGGAGTCCTGGCTTCAAACTCTGCAGAACAGGTATCCACCATTTTGTAAACTCTTGTTATACCCGCTTCTTTTCTTTTTTTGTAAACGTCATCTTCATCACCATGCTCGGTAATGCGGCTTATCTGTTCATCGCTGAAGCCATTTACTTTTGCCTCTCTCAATAATTCAATCGGTAAATCTGCCAGGTCGTATTTTGCAATTTCTTTTTCAAGGTTACAGATCTTCTGGATCTCATACAGAAACCAGCGGTCAATACCATTAGTTGCTTTAGATATTGTACCAACAGAGATACCGGCCATCAGCGCATCTTTAATACGGAAGATGCGGTCCCATTTGGGCGTTTTAATATACTCAAGCAGATCATCTGCATGCATCAGGCTTTTGCCATAATAGCCAAGACCCACAGCATTATTTTCCAGGCTCTGACAGGCTTTTTGAATGGCTTCTGTAAAACTTCTGCCTATAGCCATTACTTCTCCCACACTTTTCATTTGGAAACCGAGGGTGTCGTTTGCACCTTTGAATTTATCAAAGTTCCATCTTGGTATTTTTACAATTACATAATCTAAGGCCGGTTCAAAATAAGCAGATGTAGTTTTGGTAATTTGATTTTCCAGTTCATCGAGGTTGTAACCGATAGCCAGTTTGGCCGCAATTTTGGCAATAGGATAACCGGTGGCCTTACTGGCCAATGCAGAGGAACGACTTACCCTCGGATTTATTTCTATGGCCAGTATTTCTTCTGTATCAGGATTCAATGCAAATTGTACATTACAACCACCAGCAAAATTTCCCAGGTCCCGCATCATCATGATGGCGGTATTACGCATCAACTGCATACCTGTATCACTCAACGTCATAGCGGGTGCCACGGTAATAGAGTCGCCGGTGTGCACACCCATCGGGTCAAAGTTTTCTACCGTGCAGATGATACAAACATTGTTGGCAGAATCTCTTAATAACTCCAATTCAAACTCTTTCCAACCCAGTACCGCTTTCTCTACCAGCACCTCATGAATGGGGCTGGCTGTTAAAGCCCGGTTTAGCGCATCATCCAAATCTTCTTTTTTAAATACCAATCCACCACCCGTACCACCTAATGTAAACGAAGGACGAAGCACTAACGGAAAACCAATTTGCTGTGCAAACTCTTTCCCTTCCAAATAGGAGTTGGCAATTTGTCCCTGGGCTACAGTAACACCTAATTCAATCATCCATTTTCTAAACTGTTCTCTATCCTCTGCTTTTTCAATCGCCTTAATATCCACACCAATCAGCCGCACATTGTATTGCTTCCAAATGCCCAACTCTTCTGCTTCTTTAGCCAGGTTCAATGCTGTCTGTCCGCCCATAGTTGGCAACACGGCGTCTATTTCATTTTCCTGCAGAATCTGCTCGATACTTTCAACGGTGAGTGGTAACAAATAAACCCTGTCTGCCATCATGGGGTCTGTCATAATAGTGGCCGGGTTACTATTAATAAGAATAACCTTTATTCCCTCTTCCCGCAAACTTCTGGCAGCTTGCGTACCGGAGTAGTCAAATTCACAGGCTTGTCCGATAATGATGGGTCCGGAGCCGATAATGAGTACTGATTTGATCGAATTGTCTTTTGGCATTTTTTGTTTTTAGTTGTTGTTGGCAGCCTTCGTTATGAAAAAACAAATTGCGCAAAAGTAAGGGAATAGAAGTGTTTTAAGGGGATGAGGGGAGAAAAATTTCCAGCTATTTTTCAATTTGATTGAAAGTGCGGTGTTTTTTGAATTTTTCGGTAAGAAAGGGAATACTGCTCATCATAAATATTTTTCTTTCCACCCATTTCGATGACGAGCTTTTTAAGGTCCTCCGGCTGGTGTATTATTTTTCGGGTGGTAAAGCTTTCTGTTATGGTTTTTACCCGTAAAGTATCATTACTTTTTTCGAAAGCAGACAGGTAAAAGACGTTTTTTTCACTTGTTTTGGTAGATTTCTTTCCGATTGGTTCAGTCAGGGTTATCGTTCCTTTTACATTCATGAACCGCTGGTCACCAATCCATGAGGTATAGGCTGTGAAGTAAGAAGTATCTGGTAAAATCATATCTCCCTTTACGGCTTTTCCATAACGGGTGATTGAATAAACTGAATCTGATTGTCTGGATATTTCTAATGCTTCAATACCAAAATAGTCACTGCCATCTTTTACAATTCCATACCAATATCCAATCAGGGTACTGTCAATTGGTTCAGCCGGATTTTTTTCCAGCGGAACCATTGATTCGTATGGACAGGCATACAGAATAATGGAAAGTGGTAATAACCACAACAGCTTTTGCATTACTTAAGAATGGAAAAAGATACGAATATTGGCTTATATCGCCTTTATCTAACAAGCTGTATTAATAAGGATGCTTATTTTTGCTCATGCGGTTTAGTATTATTTTCTTATTTATTCAATTGATTTTTTGTGAGTTGTATTTAAAAGCACAGTCACCAACTTATCCCAAAGAATATTTCCGTAACCCGATGGGGATACCTATCGATTTGTCGGCCAATTTTGGTGAATTACGGCCAAGTCATTGGCATATGGGACTGGATATTCGAACTAATCAAAAAGAAAACCTTTTGGTTTATGCTGCAGCACAGGGCTATATCGCCAAAATCGGTATACGGCCGCAGAGCTTTGGACGTTTTATTGTTATTAATCACCCTAATGGACTATCAACTCTATATGGACATTTAAATGACTTCTATCCTGTACTGGAGAAATATGTAACAGCACAACAATATAAACAGGAGTCTTGGGCTGTGGAATTGGAGCTTTCCAAAGATAAGTTTCCGGTGAGTAAGGGTCAGTTTATTGCTTATAGTGGTAATACTGGTGGTTCGCAAGGGCCACACCTTCATTTTGAGATTTTTGATACAAAAACTACAAAACGACTGAATCCACTATTATTTGACTTTGGTATCAGGGATAATGTTCCGCCTGCCATAGTGAAATTAGCGGTGTACGACAGAGGCAGGAGTGTCTATGAACAGTCACCGCTATTGATTGCATTGAAAAACACTGACAGTGGTTATATCATTCCAAAGTTTCCGGTAATGAAAACAGGATTTAGCAAACTTAGCTTTGCAATCCAGGCTTATGACAGGGTATCCGGCTCTACCAATCCTAATGGAATCTATGCAGCAAAACTTTTTGTAGATGAACAGCCGCAAGTTGCATTTGTATTGGATAGTCTCGATTATAATGAAACCGTCTATTTGAATGCGCATGTGGATTACAAACATAGGCACAATGGCGGCGCTTGGCTGCAACATTTGTCGAAATTGCCCGGTGATGCAGGGGCGGCCTATAAAAAGTTCAATGGTGATGGTGTTATCTCTGTTACTGACACAGCAATACATGATATAAGGATAGAGGTAAAAGACGCTAAAGGAAATATGTCAAAATTGAATTTCCGGCTTCAGTACACAGATAGCCTGGCAAAGCCTTTCATAAACCAGGAGGGTTCTATATACTTTGCCCCGAATAGTAAAACTGTGCTGGCAAAACCTGATTTCGAAATTCATTTACCCGGAGGCAGTTTATACGATACTATGAAAGCTTATTATTTCCGTAATAATACTGCAGTAGCAAAAAATGCTATCTCAGCCCTTCACCAGGTAAATGATGCATCTGTACCTGTTCACAACAACTTTACTGTCTTTATTAAACCCTATAAGCCTGTATTGGCTGAATGGAGCGATAAATTGTTAATACAGCGCAGTTACCGGAACAGCAATACAGTTCGTAAAGCGGTTTTAAAAGGAGAGTGGATAACAACATCGTTTGATGATTTTGGTTCATTCCAGGCATTTGTTGATACGATTCCGCCAAGGATTAGTGATTTGAAAAATGATGATACAATTAACTTAAGTGCATCTTCCCGTATCGTTTTCACCCCAACTGATAATTTCGGGGTGATAACAAATTTCAGGGCAGAGTTGAATGGACAATGGCTGCGGTTTACCAATGATAAAACCCGGAACTGGATATACAAATTTGATGAACGTTGCCCCTATGGGGTGCATGAATTGAAAGTAACAGTAGGGGATTTGGCCGGAAATATTACTACTAAAACCTGGTGGTTCAAAAGAGGTCCATATACTCCACCCCCAAAAAAGAAAGCTGTGAAGAAAAAGAGTAGTACAAAAAAGAAAACTACAGCCCTCAAAAAAAAGTAAAAGGACAAATTAAATTATGATAAAACTGAAAGAAGGTGATAAAGCCCCGGCATTTACAGGCATTGATCAGGATGGAAAGAAAGTTTCGCTGGCTGACTTTAAAGGGAAAAAAGTAGTGCTTTATTTTTACCCGCAGGATATGACACCTACCTGCACAGTGCAGGCCTGCAACCTTCGGGATAATTTTTCCATGCTTAAGAAAAAAGGTTTTGAAGTAATTGGCGTAAGTCCGGATGATGTTGCAAAGCATAAAAAATTTGAACAGCGGAATAAATTGCCATTCACACTTATTGCGGATATATCACATAAAATACTGGATAAATATGGTGTCTGGGATCAGAAACAACTTTTCGGACATAAGTATATGGGTGTATTGCGCACTACTTTTGTGATTGACGAAAAAGGAATTATCTGCAAGATATTTTTAAAACCAAAGAGTAAATCACATGCTGAAGAAATTATGACTGCCGTAAAATAATTCTATACACTTGCTCTGAAACCGTTTTATTGATTCAACTGACATGGGCAACCCTAATAGGTTTATAAACGATTCTTATCGGATTATAAACCCATGATATGAAGCAGTTATTAACCCTTACAGTATTTTTTATTTCCTTATTTGTAGCCGCCCAGGACAGCGCCATAAAAATTACTGCGGGTAAACCTGTAAGAATATTCAATTCCACTAAAACGATCAATGCTCGTACAACAGAAGTGACCGGTAAGGGCAAAATGGATTTTAATGTCACCCACAACTTTGATGATATTGCCGGTGATAATGGCGGGATAAAACGGTTTTTCGGGCTTGATAATGCTGCAGATATACGTATTGGTTTTCATATCGGGATGGGACATAAAACTGACCTCGTTCTGGCAAGGGCTAAAGGAGCAAGCCAGGTACAAAGCCTTTGGGAAATTGGTGTGAAACACCAATTATTGATACAAAAGCAGGACGATCCAACACATCCTTTATCCCTCGCCATATATGCCAATGCTGTAATCTCTTCCCAAAAGCGAAGTCCGTTTGAGAACCAGGATAACAGTTTTACCGGTTTAGCTGACCGTACCAGCAATGTGGTACAACTGATAATTGCCAGGAAGATCAATAAGATTAGTTTACAGCTGAATCCTACATTTATGACACGGGGGTATGCTGTTTCCTACGATCAGAAAAGCATGTTTGCACTCGGTGGCGCAATAAAGCTTCCTTTGGTGGCCAACCGCCTTAACCTGGTAGTGGATTATTTTCATCCTTTCCGTAAGCAGGCTACAAAAGATTCCTTCGCTGTAAATGAGAATATCAGATTCTTTGATCCGTTGGGAGTGGGATTTGAGATACTAACATCCGGGCACATTTTCCGGCTCAATTTCACTAATGCAACAGAAATAGTAGAGAACCGTTTCATTCCCCGAACTATCACCTCCTGGGGAAAAGGTCAATTTCGCTGGGGGTTTACTATTTCAAGGAACTTTACATTGTGGAGGGGAGTACATAAGTGATGAACAGTGAATAGTAAACGGGAAGTAGCCAGCACATGCAGTTATAGAAGCTTTTTTATTGCAACGGTAAGGACAAGTTTTAAGTCATAGAAATATGCAGGTACAGATAAAAGAAAAATCATGGGTGGCTTTTTTGGCAGCGGCAAAATTGAAGGCCGATAAGATAGCCATTGTGTTTGGGTCCACCATACATCTGCACAACACAAGCAGAGAGGAGTTTTTAAAGGATAAGAATTGGATATGTCATGAACTGAAACATGTGGAGCAATACCTGCAGCATGGGTATATAGGGTTTATCATCAAATATCTTTTTGAATGGATCAAGAAGGGTTATTATAACAATAAGTTCGAAGTGGAGGCGAAGCAGAGTGAAAATGAAATTTCATTACTTCAAAAAGCAAACATTACTTAAATCATCCATTCCAGCTCTCCAAAGTCAAATTCCTCTTCTATCGCATGCTGCACTACTAATTTTCCGGCAGGAGTTACTTTCTTTATAACTGCTTCAAACACCCTGTTTTCTTTCCTCAATTTTACTTTTTCCTCCTTTTTGTACAGCCTGGAAATATAAATGGAATAAATAGCATCAAAGCCTTCTTTAATTAACAGATGATAATACTTCTCAATATAAGTGCAGATTTCTTTTGCCAGCTCTGCCGGTTCAAAAAATTTCCCTGTTATCTGTCTTAATGAAACCGGGTTGGGTAAATCGGGGGGGAAAACTGTTTGATTAATATTGATTCCAATGCCAATTATAGACCAGTCCCAATTTCCTGCGCCTGATGAAGAACTCCCGACTATATTCTCTATCAAAATGCCCCCTGCCTTTCTGTCCTGCCAGTAGAGGTCATTGGGCCATTTTATTTTGGTGTCGTCTCCGGTATAGTTCATAAAAAATTCATGTACCGCCACTGCCACACAGGCACTCAGGTGAAATTGCTGTGTAAGCCTTAATGATGCAGGTTTTATCACTATACTAAGGGCAATATTAGCCTCTTTTTCGGAGGTCCAGACCTTTCCCCGTTGTCCTTTTCCTGCTACCTGTTCATGCGCAAAAATGGTCATTCCATGTTGTGCCAAACCAGCATGAATTTGAGCCCGGGCATAGTTGTTGGTACTGTCAACCGATTGCAGTTCAATGAATGGCAAACCGACAGGAGTTGTGGAGAAGGGTTGTGGCAATTAATTGCTATTTTTGACGAAGTAAACTTAAACTAAAAAACAAACACTCTCAATATTTGGAACAATTGGCAATACTGACCAACCGTAAAAAGAAAAGCTTGTCCGAGGGACAGCCGGGTGCAAAAAGGTTAACGAGAAACTCAAAAATCATCAAGACCATCATTGCTGCTATACAGGAAAAAAAAGGGGAAAACATTGTTTCTCTTGACCTGCGAAAAATAAATGAAGCAGTAGCTGATTTCTTTATTGTTTGCGAGGCAGGCAATCAGCCGCAGATAAGGGCTATTGCAGATAATGTGCAATATAAAGTAAAGGAAAAGTGTGAAGAAAATCCTTTCCACCATGAAGGATATAATAACCTCCACTGGGTGCTGATAGATTATGTAAATGTGGTGGTGCATGTATTGCTACCTGAGAACAGGAAGTTTTACAGGTTGGAAGAGATGTGGAGTGATGCGGTATCACAAGAGCACAATGATTAATGTTAAAATAGCTGCCCGCCTCAACTTTTTCAAGGAATAATTATTAATTAGCAGGAATACCTATAGAATAATATGTCACAAGAATCAAATAAAAGAAACGAAACGAAGCCTCCAAGATTTAATAACCGCCCGGGTGGAGGAGAAGATCCCCAGGCTCCCAAAAAAGGACCCCGCTTCAGTATTTACTGGGTCTATGCCATCATTTTTGCCGTGCTGATAGGTTTTCAGCTGTTCGGCCCGCTTACACCCAATATGGCTAAAACCAATGAACTGGAGTTGAAGAATATGATTGCCAAAGGGGAAGTTGAAAAATATATGATCATAGATAACCGGAAGGTGGTGAGGGTTTACCTGACAGCTGCGGGTGTAAAGAGTAATGAGGTAAAGCTGAAAGAAGTATCTGGTAAAATACCAGAGAAAGGTCCTCATATGTCATTTAAGATTACCAGCGGGGATGCTTTTAAAAAGGAAATGAGCGATTATTACAAGGAAAACCCAACCGTACAACAGGTAGTTTTTGATGTTGATAATGAAAGAGATTGGTTTGGTGGCATACTGCAATTCTTGCTACCAGTTCTATTATTTGTAGGTATCTGGATATTGCTAATGAGAAAAATGGGTGGTGGCGCAGGTGGCGGTGGCGGTCCCGGTGGTATTTTCAGCATAGGTAAGTCAAAAGCTACTTTGTTTGATAAAGGCACAAAAGTAAATATCACTTTTGCTGATGTGGCAGGTTTGGATGAGGCAAAAGTGGAAGTGATGGAGATCGTTGACTTTCTTAAGAACCCGAAAAAATATACCAACCTCGGGGGTAAAATACCGAAAGGTGCATTATTGATTGGCCCTCCCGGAACCGGTAAAACATTACTGGCAAAAGCGGTGGCTGGTGAAGCACAAGTTCCTTTTTTCAGTTTAAGTGGTTCCGATTTTGTTGAGATGTTTGTAGGGGTGGGTGCCAGCCGTGTAAGAGATCTGTTCAAACAAGCAAGAGAAAAAGCTCCCTGTATCATATTTATAGATGAGATCGATGCTATTGGCCGTGCCAGGGGTAAGAATGCAATGATGAGTAATGATGAAAGAGAAAGTACCATTAACCAGTTGCTGGTAGAAATGGATGGGTTTGGTACGGATGTAGGTATCATTGTTCTTGCAGCGACAAACAGGCCTGATGTATTGGATACAGCCTTGTTACGTCCCGGCCGTTTCGACAGGCAGATAACAATTGACAAGCCCGATCTTGTGGGTCGTGAAGCGATCTTCAAAGTACACCTGAAACCGATCAAGATTTCCAAGACATTGGATATACATAAACTGGCAGAACAAACTCCGGGTTTTGCAGGGGCTGATATTGCCAATGTCTGTAATGAAGCTGCATTGATAGCCGCCCGAAAAAATAAAGAGGCAGTGGATATGTCTGACTTCCAGGATGCGGTGGACAGGGTTATCGGGGGGTTGGAAAAAAAGAACAAGATCATCTCACCGGAAGAAAAAAAGATCATTGCCTATCACGAAGCCGGCCATGCTATTTGTGGTTGGTACCTTGAACATGCATATCCGTTACTGAAAGTAACGATTGTGCCAAGAGGAACAGCAGCATTGGGCTATGCGCAATACACTCCTAAGGAACAATACTTGTATAATATAGACCAGTTAACAGATCAGATTTGTATGACTTTGGGTGGCCGGGCCAGTGAACAAATTTTCTTTAATAAAATTTCTACAGGCGCACAAAATGACCTGCAGCAGATCACAAGGATCGCTTATTCTATGGTTACAGTTTATGGGATGAACGACAAAGTGGGAAATATTAGCTTTTATGATCCGCAGCAGGAAACAGCATTTACCAAACCCTATTCAGACGAAACGGCTAAGCTGATCGATAACGAAGTTCGTAAGCTGATCGATGACGCCTATGAAAAAACAAAAGAACTACTGACGATTAAAAGAGGTGATGTGGAAAAACTGGCTAATGCGCTGCTGGAAAGAGAAGTTTTGTTCCAGAGTGATGTAGAGGCGTTGATTGGTAAACGTCCGTTTGAAGAAAAAAAATCACTCGTAGATGAAGTAACAGTGGAAGAACCTGTTGAAGAAGCTATACCAGTGGCAGCGCCAAAGAAAGAAGAAGAAAAATCGACAGATGAGCAGGCCGGAAATATCGGTTTAGCGCCGACCATTTAATTCGATAATATGAACGTTTCTCCTTCAAAAGAAAATATATTGAAGAAAATACGCAAGGCGTTGAGTCATTCAACGCCTTTGCCTTTTCCGCAAAGCGAAGGAACCAACTCTGTATTCGAACCGCTTCTACAGGAAACTGAGGTTGAATTTGCAGAGCAGTTTACTAAACTGCAGGGAAAATTTATTTACTGTATCAATCGGCAGGAACTGGCTTTTCAGTTGGGAAGCCTGGTTAAAAAACAGGATTGGCAGAAAGTGTATTGCGTTGAGGAAAAACTCATTGAGCCATTAGCCATGCAACTGTCTGATAGATTGATAAAAACCGGTCTAGCCAATTGTGATGTTTCCATCACTGGCTGTGAATACCTGGTTGCCAGAACAGGGTCGATCGTAATGAGTACTGCACAAAGTAGCGGCCGCAGCACCAGTGTTTATGCACCGATACATATCTGTATTGCTTTTACCAACCAACTGGTTTACGATCTGAAAGATGCCCTGCAGGCTGCAAAAGATAAATATGGTAATAACCTTCCTTCCCTGATCACTTTTGCAACAGGCCCCAGCCGTACGGCAGATATCGAAAAAACATTGGTAGTGGGTGTTCACGGACCTAAAGAAGTGTATTTATTCCTTGTTGAGTCATAAATCACCGGGCTTTAGTACTTTTATGTTATGACAAGTTCAGGCATTTACAAACTATTTGTATACGGCTCATTGCGCAGGGGTTTTCACAGCCATGTGTATGAGTATATTAGCAGATACTTTACTCTCGTTGGAGATGCAAAAGTTAAAGGCAAGTTGTTTGATATGGGAAGCTATCCTGCAGGGATTCCTGCTGAAGAAGAGGTGTTCATAGTAGGTGAATTGTACCAGATAAAGCATGAAAATGAATTTTCCTGGGCTTTTGGCCAGTTAGATGACTATGAAGGAGTAAATGTTGAAGAAGATGAAATGCAATTGTACCGCCGTGAAATAACAGATGTTATTTATAACGGCCAGGTTACAAAAGCCTGGATATACTGGTTTAATGGTGAAGTAAGCGGCAGGCCTGTAATTGCTTCCGGGGATATGATAGAGTATCTCAACCAAAAGAAATCCTCATGAAATTTTCGGTCTCTATACTTTTATTTTTAAGTTGTGTTTTTCTTTTATCTTCCTGTGAGCTCAACTGCTCGGTAGGGCAAAAGGATAAAAATAGCAGTGCTGCCTTTAAGGAAGATGAACCCCGCATTTATAATAATATCAATCTGAAGGCAACAGGATTAAAAGTAGAAAAAGCCTATCTCATTTTTGAAAATGGTGATGGGGTACCCGAGAATAATGCAGTAGATTTTACAAGCCCGGTAAAAATGATCGTGAAAATAGATACGGGCTGGGTAGTGCAAAACGATAAAGTGATGATTGGAGCATCTGAAAAAATTATATCCGAAGAAGGAACTGTCTTACTGGATAAGACTGATTTGTTTGCTGATGATCCTGGTGTTTCGCCACAAGATTCAAAAGTTATTTCCTTATGGGCTAATATAAAATTACGAGAGGGTTCACCTCCTGCATCATTCACTATATCATTCCGTATTTGGGATAAAAACGGGAAGGGAACAATAGAGGGTAATTACAAATTATATTCTAAATAATTCAATTGCTCCGGCATTATACTGAAAATTAAACGTGGCTAAAAAAATCTATTTCCTTTCTGATTTTCACCTTGGGGCTCCCGATCATGCCAGCAGTCTCGAAAGAGAGAAGATCATTGTACAATTTCTTGATGAGATTAAACAGGAAGCAGCAGAAATTTTTTTGGTTGGTGATATGTTCGATTTCTGGTATGAATACCGGAAAGTTGTACCTAAAGGTTTTGTGCGGTTATTAGGAAAACTGGGCGAATTGGCTGATGCCGGGATATCGATGCATTTTTTTGTGGGTAACCACGATATGTGGATGCGGGATTATTTTCTGCAGGAGTTTAATATGCCGGTTTATTTTCAACCCAAAGAATTTGAAAGAAGCGGAAAAAAGTTCCTGATCGGGCATGGCGATGGCCTGGGTCCCGGCGATCATGGGTATAAAAGACTAAAAAAAGTATTTCGCAACCCGGTGAGTAAGTGGCTGTTTGGCATTTTCCCTCCTTTCCTGGGCATGGGGTTAGCCAATTACCTCAGCCGCCGCAGCAGGGCACAGACGGGAGCTTCTGAAGAAATATTCCTGGGTGAGGACAAGGAATGGCTTATCATTTACTGTAAAGAAGTGCTGGTACAGCAAAAGGTCAATTTTTTTGTATTCGGACATAGACACCTGGCCATTGATTATCGTCTGAATGAGGAGAGTAAATATATTAACCTGGGCGACTGGATCCGTTATTATACGTATGCAGTATTTGATGGCTCCACCATGGAACTAAAATCTTATAAAGGAAAAGATGACAAGATCATCAGAAAATAAATGAAAAAATTTTCAGCTATATTGTTTGTTTCCTTTTTGTTGTCTGCTACCGGGTTTTCACAAGCCGATACAACTTTCCAGTTACTCAAAATCCTGAAAGGCGATATCGTCGACTTTACCGTTGACAACCTGGACAATATTTATGTACTCAATAGCCGGAACCAGGTTAAAAAATATACAGCTAACGGAGACTCAGTTGCGATTTATAATGATATAAGAAAGTTTGGCAGAGCTACACTGATAGATGTTTCTAATCCATTAAAAGTGTTACTTTATTACCGTGATTTTGCAACAGTTGTCATGCTGGATCGTTTCCTGAATGCCGTCAATACTGTTGATATCCGGAAGCAGAATATTTTTCAGGCAAAAGTTATTGCCCAATCATATGATAATAAAATCTGGGTATATGACGAACTGGAGAGTAAACTCAAAAAAATAGATGAAGATGGGAAGTTATTACAGGAAACACCTGATTTCAGGCTTTTACTGGGCTATGCCCCCTCGCCATATAAAATATTTGATGAGAATAAGTATGTATACCTGTATGATTCTCTGAAAGGAGTGTATGTATTTGATTATTTCGGGTCGTTGAAAAACAATATCATGATTCAACGCTGGCAAAACCTAAAAGTGACCGGGAAATTTATATTTGGTTCAAAGCAGGATACACTATTCCGCTACGACATCAATACTTTTATGTACGATGAATGGAAAATACCTGAACAAATTACCGGTGCCAGGTCATTCAATTTTAGTGCAAGTCGCTTGTATGCATTGCGGAAAGAATGTGACGGAAAGCTGGATTGCATTTCTATTTATGCCATCCGCTGATATAATCTTCTGCGAATTCAATAATTTTATAGTTCAAATTTTCTTATTTCATGAATGACATTCTGGAACAGGTATGGTGGGACAACCCCGTAAGGAATTATCTTATAGCAGGCGGCATCATATTATTTGTATGGTTATTCATGCGGTATATTTCCCGCTATGTAGCCGGCTTACTCTTTCGTATTGTACATAGGATTTGGAAAAACGTAGATAAACAATCATTTACCAGCCTGGTGATGAAGCCTCTTGGTTTTTTTCTGCTGATACTGGTTTCTATTGCTGCGTTATATAAATTGAATTTCCCGGGAATAATTAATGTGACAATCTACAAATACACAGCAAAAGAGATTGTACATGGTGCCGGTACAATTGTCCTGATTGTTTCTTTTATCGGGTTATTACTCCGGATCATTGATTTCATAGCAGTATTGCTTGAAAAAAAGGCCAATCTTTCACCTGATCAGTCAGATAACCAGTTGATTGTTTTCTTTAAAGATTTCTTTAAGGTTATTCTTGTAATCATCGGTATAATGATGGTGCTGAAATATGCATTTGACTTAAATGTCGGCGGCTTGCTTACAGGGCTTAGTATTGTGGGAGCTGCTATTGCATTAGCCTTGCGGGAAAGCCTGGAAAACCTGATCGCTTCCTTTATTATCTTCTTTGACAAACCTTTTATTATGGGTGACCTGGTAAAAGTGAATAATATAACAGGCTCCGTTGAACGAATAGGCTTGCGGAGTACCCGGATACGTACCGATCAGAAAACCTATGTAACTGTACCTAATAAACAAATGGTAGATAGCATACTGGATAACCTTTCCCTGCGAACACAAAGAAGGGGTGATCTGAAACTGGAAATTGGACTGCAAACGTCACCCGCAGCTATTGAACAATTATTAGCCGGTATCAATAAAATTGTTGGACGAAAGGAGGTGGAGAATGCAAATGTACTTTTGTCAGATATAACAAGTAATGCTATTATTATCCTGTCAGATTATTATACAGCACCTATTACCATACAGGAATTTAATCAGGTAAAACAGGAAATTAACCTGCAAAGCTTGCAGTTGCTCGGGGAATTAAAGATTGAAATTGCAGGCAGCAGTACTGATGTAAGGATCAGCAAATAGGCTATTATTTGTGTATAGAGTTTATTATTTCTCCTAATTCTTTATCAAACATTCCATATTTCCCATATTCTACCACACGACCGGCTTCTTTCCCATTCTTTAAAACAATGATGGTGGGAACATTAATTACATTCAATGCTTCGGCAAGATGGCTCAGTGTTTTTTTATTTCTGTCAACACCAATCAGTGAAATACGGTCTTGTGAAAAGCCAGCTGCATCCGTTAAAGCATAGAATTTTGGGATGATGAAATGGGAATCTTCGCACCAGGTGCCCATGAAAACCAGTAATTGGATTGAATCAGCCTGTTGCTTTAAGGCTGCAATTGCAGCTGTATTGGGGCTGAAGGCTTTGTAATTTGTGGCAAACCATTTAAATGAAGTGTCACTCTCCAGCACCGACCGGGAAATAATACCTTTCAGGCTTTTTTCATTAGGTCTTTCTACCAATGTTTCAAACTGGTTTTGGCCAAAAGCACCGGAAGTAAAAATAATTGCAAAAAATACGGGTATAAATTTTCTCATGGTTCCAGGTAAATAGTCACAAATGTAAAAAGAGAACAGGCAAAAGATGAAAGTAGAGGTGTTAAAGTTGCAAATGGTCCACAGCAGTTCGTTCAAACTTTACAATAACCAAAGGGTTTAAAAATTTGCCCGGGGGATCACAAGTTTGCTTTCAATTCCATCAGAAAGCCTTTTATTTTTTGCAAGGATTGTATCATCGCAAATTTTTCTTCTGCTCTTTTATTCCCTTTCAGGTAGTCTTTGGCGCCCTCGATGGTGAATTTGCGGCGACGAAGCAGGTCATAGATCATAACCAGGTTCTTGATATCAACAGGGCGGAAAAAACGGTCGCCTTTTCTGTTCTTGCGGGGTTGAAGAATATCAAATTCTGTTTCCCAGTACCGTATCAATGATTGGTTTTCCCTGAACATCGTCGCTACCTCACCGATGGAGTAATACTGCTTTTTAAAAAGAATGTCATCTTCCGGGATCTGAACCAGGTCAGCATTTACAGCAATGTCTTTGAGTGAACGGCGGCCTCTTTTACCGGCAATAGTTTTCTTTTCTTCTAATACAATTGTACCCAGAACAGGTGTTTCCGGCTCAGCTATTTCAATGGTGGGTGCTTCTTCTTTTACAAGTGAAGTAATAGCAACCGGTTGTTGCTCTGTTTCTTCAACAGCGCCAAAATCAAAAGTTATTTGTGTAAGCCCCTTTGCCATAACAATAATGTAAAGATAACAAAGCCGGTAGCGGATAATTGTTATAAAAGGGTAGTGTGGAAAAAAAAGCAAAGCACTGCAACATTCTGCTTTTTCCCGGTTGCTCCAAAGGTTATTCTTAATCCAGGCTTTGGTTACTTGCTGCCGCTTTTTTCAGAATAAGATCAAATTGTTCAGGCGTAAGATCATTATAGAAGAAATAGATCGGGTCAATTTTCTGTCCATTTTTATGCACTTCATAGTGGCAGTGTGGTCCTGTTGATTTACCGGTACTTCCCACCCAGCCAATAACTTCACCTCTTTTTACGGCTTGCCCGTTCCTTGCTTTTACTCTTACCATATGGCCATATAGCGTTTCATACCCGTATCCATGATTGATGATAACATGATTGCCGTATCCATTTCCACTATTACCGGCAGTGCTTACTGTGCCATCTGCCGTTGCATAGATGGGGGTACCCTGTGGAGCCGAAAAATCAAGCCCGGCATGAAACTTTGTCGTTTTGTAAACCGGGTCAATCCGGTAACCATAGCCCGAAGCAATACGGTTCAGATCTTTATTACTTACCGGTTGTATGGCAGGCGTACGGGCAAGGAGTTTTTCTTTATTTTTCACCAGGTCATCTACCTCATCATAAGAATTTTTCTGTGCATTGATCCTGCTTACCAGGTTGTTGAGTGTATTATTGATGGAGGATACCAACTGGTGATCCCTTAGCTTTTCGACCTTGGCAATCTCCAGTTTGATTTCCATTTCCTTCGCCCTTGCGCTGTCCGGTATGGGATTGGCTTCAAAAATGGCCCTGTACACATCGTTATCTCTTTTTTCCAGTTCTTTCATTTGTTGCTGAACAGACTTTAATTCTTCCAGCAGGTCATAATAATTGTCTTTTAAATTTTTATTCTGTTGCTGAAGGATCCTTTCTTTAGGGGAGCCAATGAATTGGAAGGCGGCATAGGAAATAAGGCCTGCAGTAACAAGGGCGGCAGCTAAAAAACCAAAGACCCGGAGCAGTTTGACCCGCATGGGTGTTTCCAGTTTTTCATACCGGAGCGTATTGGTATTATAGTAATATTTGATTTTCTTCATTGAGGCAAGCCTTAAGCCCGGTTCAGCGAAATAATGCCACCTGAATATTTTACCTTTGCCCGGCTTTTACGGGGCTGACAAATATAGCCCGTTAAACTGCAAAAATCAACCCAATCACAGCAGCAATTATGATGACCAGCGCAGATATACGACAGGCTTTCCTGGATTTTTTCCGTTCCAAAGGGCATGAAATTGTCCCATCGGCCCCAATTGTGGTAAAAAACGACCCTACCCTGATGTTCACTAATGCGGGGATGAACCAGTTCAAAGACTATTTTTTGGGAAATAAACCAGCTCCCTTCAAAAGAGTGGCAGATACTCAGAAATGTCTTCGGGTAAGTGGCAAGCACAATGACCTGGAAGAAGTGGGGGTAGATACTTACCATCACACCATGTTTGAAATGCTGGGAAACTGGAGTTTTGGTGATTATTTCAAAGATGAAGCTATAGAGTGGAGCTGGGAATTATTGACAGTCGTATATAATATTCCTAAAGACCGCTTATATGCTACAGTTTTTGAAGGGGATGTAAAAGAGGGATTACCGGCTTCATCTATAGCATTGGCCAAGTGGAAAAGCCTTTTACCGGATGAGCATATCGTGTTTGGTAATAAGAAAGATAATTTTTGGGAAATGGGTGAAACCGGACCCTGTGGCCCATGCAGTGAGATACATGTGGACTGCAGGCCCGATGAAGAAAGAAAGAAAGTACCGGGTCACACACTCGTAAATAAAGATAATCCGCAGGTAATCGAGATATGGAATAATGTATTTATACAGTTCAATCGAAAAAAAGACGGTAGCCTGGAACCATTGCCTGCAACCCATGTGGATACCGGAATGGGATTAGAACGTTTAGTAAGAGTTTTGCAAGGCAAGACATCGAATTATGATACTGATATTTTTACCGGAACTATTGCTGAAACAGAAAAGCTAACCGGGAAAAAATATGACTTCAGCGATAGCAAGACAGCGGTAGCTTTCCGGGTGATTGCAGATCATATCCGGGCAATATCATTTACAATTGCTGATGGGCAACTACCATCTAATACGGGTGCTGGTTATGTAATCCGCCGGATATTGAGAAGGGCCGTGCGGTATTATTATTCTTATCTCGATTATAAGCAACCTCTGCTTACCCAGTTAGTGCCGCAGCTGGCCAAACAATTTGAAGCTGTATTTCCTGAATTGCAGCAGCAGGTTGATTTTGTAAGTAAAGTGGTGAAAGAGGAAGAGGATGCTTTTTTGAGAACATTGGACAAGGGGATTGTTTTATTTACAAATTATACCAGGGATACAGTGTCCGAGGTTAGTGGTTCAGTGGTAAGTACGGAAAGAGCTTATATCCAGGAAGCTATTAGTAACCAGGTTAAATATGCTGAAGAAAGAAAGAAAAGAATAGTGGCAGGTCAGTTTGCCTTTGAATTGAATGACACCTTTGGTTTCCCCATTGATTTAACTTCCCTCATGGCAAGAGAGCTTGGCTGGTCAGTGGATATGGTGGGATTTGAAAAGGCCTTACAGGAACAAAAAAATCGTAGCCGTGCCGCTACTACTGTTGATGCAGGTGATTGGATCGAGTTAAAAGCGGGCAGCAATAAATTTGTAGGATATGATTCAGTAGAAGCAAAGACAGAGGTATTAAAGTATCGTAAGGTAAAAGCCAAAGGGAAGGAAGCATACCAGCTTGTATTGGAAACAACACCTTTCTATGCAGAAAGCGGCGGACAGGTGGGTGATAAAGGCTGGTTGCAGGTTGGAAACGCTGAGGTGGAAGTAGTGGACACCAAAAAGGATAATGATCTTATCATCCATTTTACTGATAGTATCCCCGCTGATTTATCTGGTGATGTGACCGCAAAAGTGGATGTTAAAAAAAGGAAAAACACGGCGTTGCATCACTCCGCTACTCATTTATTGCATGCTGCATTACGAAAAGTGTTAGGCAGCCATGTGGCACAAAAAGGATCATTGGTAAATGAAGAACATCTGCGTTTCGACTTTTCTCATTTTGCAAAAGTTACAGAGGTGGAAGTAGCAGCGATTGAAGCATTGGTAAATGAAAAGATAAGAGAGAATATACCAGTTGTCATCAGATCAATGCCAAAAGAGGAAGCGATGAAACTGGGCGCCATGGCATTATTTGGTGAGAAGTATGGTGATGTGGTGAGAGTAGTTGTGATAGACCCGAGCTATTCCGTAGAATTATGCGGCGGCACTCATGTGGGTACTACAGGTGAATTAGGTTTGTTCAAATTGACCAGCGAATCTGCTGTAGCAGCTGGTGTTCGCAGGGTAGAAGCTGTTTGCGGTAAACAAGCGGAAGAATATGTAAATGATCAATTGAATCTTATCAACAGTCTTCGGGAAACCCTGAAAAATCCAAAGGATATTCAAAAAGCCATCGAGAATTTGCAGGGAGAAAATGCTGAGCTCAAGAAACATGCAGAGGCTATGGAAGCCCGCCAGTTGGTTGGTATCAGGAATGAACTCCTGCAAAAAGATGAGATCATTAACGGAATTAATTTTATAGGTGACATAATTGAGGTAAGTAATGCTGATGCATTGAAAAAATTATGTTTCGATTTGAAGAACCATCTCCGGGACCATGTAGCGGTGCTTTGCGCCAATATTGGAGGTAAGCCTTTTGTGGCTGTTGGCATTTCCGAAACTGTGGCAGGTGCAAAAAATCTGGATGCGGGAAAGATCATTAAAGAACATATTGCCCCCCTGATAAAAGGAGGTGGCGGCGGTCAGAAAACATTAGCAACTGCCGGCGGGCAGGATGCTGGAAAATTGAAGGATGTAATTGAGGCAGTAAAAAAGCTTTTATAGATATTCAGCGGCGAAAAGGGAAGTCATCATCATCCCTGTACTTCTTTTGTTGTTTTTCCAGCTCTCTGTTTTCTTTATAGATTTTCAGGGCCAATATTATTACGCCAAAACAGATAAGGATTATTGTAACAGAGATAAAATATTCCATAAATACTTTTACTTAACAAAAGGGAAACATCAAAATTCCGCTTTTCCGCTGAAAATACAATACCACTTTTAGGTTAGTAAAAATACTGTTAGCGTCTGACTATGAACGTTATATTAGAAACTGATCGCTTGCTGCTCCGTACTTTTACAACGGATGATGCCCGGCTCATTTACGAGTTAAATGCCGACCCGGATGTTACACTTTATACAGGAGATCCTGTCAGGGATTTGTCTCATGCCCAACAGGTATTAGATCAGGTCATTCTTCCTCAATACGCATTATATAACCATGGACGCTGGGCTGTACATGTTAAGCCTGCTCTTGAATTCATTGGCTGGTGCGGATTGAAAAACAGGCCCGAACGTAATGAAATCGATCTGGGATACCGGTATCTGAAATCGGCCTGGGGCAAAGGGTATGCTACTGAAGCTGCTTTTGCCAGCATAAAGTATGGATTTGAAAAACTGGGTTTGCATCGGATAGTAGGTAGGGCTATGCCCGGTAATGTGGGGTCCCTCCGGGTACTGGAAAAATGCCAGATGACTTACATCGGTGAGGAAATAGTAGACGGCCACCCGGCTAAAACGTATGAGTGCATCAATCCACTTGTACTTTAACTACTCCCCGGGCTTGTTTGAATACAGCATGGTCAGGTAGATATTGCCGTTCAAAAATTAAAAGGTTTTAACATTTCCGAAACATTTCGTATTTCAGAAAATCTCTTTATATTTGATATACGAAGATTAACGTAGTTTATTTAATAAATTAAATATCATTTTATGCGAATGACGTGGATACAATCATCTTTCCTGGCTGTTACAATGGCTTTATTGGCACCTGTTGTAGTGCTGGCTCAAAAAGATGAAAAAGACAAAGTGAAAAAAGATGTACAACAAATTATTATCACCCGTAGTGGCGAAAAGGATGAGAAAGTTGTGGTTGAAATCAATGGCGATAAAGTTACCGTTAATGGTAAGCCTATCGATGAGTTTAAAGATAAGGATGTAAAAGTCCGGGTTAACAGGCTGAGGGATACCGAGGCTTTTGCATATCCCCGTTCTCCAGGGGGTGGTACCTGGAATTTCAATGAGGATGATAATGTTCGCTTTTTTAATGCTGACGCAAACAGGGCAATGCTGGGTGTGACCACAGAAAAGGACGAAAAAGGTGCAAAAGTGAATGACATTACAAAAGAAAGCGCCGCTGAGAAAATTGGTTTAAAAGAAGGTGATATCATTACAAAAATTGATGACCAGAAAATAGAGAACCCGGATGATCTGTCTGAAGCTATTACAAAACATAAACCCGGTGAGAAGGTAACGGTATCCTGGTTGAGGGATAATAAGGAACAAAAGGCTACAGCAGAACTGACAAAGTGGAAGGGAGTTAATGTTTTTGGATCAACGATGCCGGGCCAGCAATTTAAGATGGACATGGGAGATATGAATTTTGAAAATATTCTGCCGCGTCTCCAGGGATTACAAGGGCTACGGGAGCCTTTTGCACCCGGCCGTCCGGGAGCCGGGCCAAAGCTCGGGTTATCAGTTCAGGATACTGATGACGGAAAAGGAGTGAAGGTTATTGAAGTAGATGATGAAAGTAATGCGGCCAAAGCCGGGATCAAAGAAAATGATGTAATCACTGATGTGGATGGGAAAGCTATTAAAAGCACAGATGATATAGTAAAAGTGATCAGGGAAAGCAAAGAGAAAGTTTCAGTAATGATCAAATTACAGCGTAGCGGTAAAACACAGAATATAGAAGTAAAAATGCCCCGAAAAATAAAAACAGCGGATCTGTAAACCTCTTTTAATATTGGTGTGTGGTAACTAAAGCCTCGTCCCGCCTGTGGCGGATCGGGGCTTTAACTTTTTTGACAGGGTATTATAATCAAAATGTCCCCCTACGACAATTTTCAGCTTTAACTATTTAGAGTACTGTACTGCCTTAAATGGGCTATTTTTGCCATCCTTAAAATGGAGAATATCAGTTTATATGAAATTGTAGTGGGGCTGGAGGTACATGCACAGTTACTTACGAAAAGCAAATTGTTTTGCGGCGATAGTATTGCCTATGGGGCAGAACCTAATACACATGTCAGCCCCGTAACACTTGGCCACCCTGGTACCTTACCGAAAATGAATAGTAAGGCCATTGAATTTGCTATCAAAATGGGATTGGCCTGTCATAGTGAAATTGAAAAGCATAATTATTTTGCCCGAAAAAATTATTTCTATCCCGACCTGCCAAAAGGGTACCAGGTTTCTCAGCATACTACGCCGATTTGCAAAGGCGGGTTTGTAAATATCAAAACACAGGAAGGCGGGAAACAAATACGGCTGAATCGCATTCACATGGAAGAAGATGCAGGTAAAAGCCTGCATGATGTGGACGAAGCCAACACCTGTATTGATTATAACAGGGCCGGCACCCCCTTGATTGAAATCGTTACGGAACCCGATCTCCGGAGTGCTGATGAAGCATTTGCCTATCTGACAGAAGTTCGAAAGCTGGTTCGCTATCTTCAAATATGCGATGGCAATATGGAAGAAGGCAGTTTTCGTTGTGATGCCAATATTTCTGTTCGTAAGAAAGGTGAAATACAATTAGGTACGAAAGTAGAGGTTAAGAATCTCAACTCTATACGTAATGTAAAAAGAGCTATTGAATCTGAAGCAAAAAGGTTGATTGATATTCTCGAAACCGGTGGAACGATAAAACAGCAAACAAGAAGCTTTGATGCAAATACCGGTACCACATTCTCAATCCGAGACAAGGAGGATGCAGATGATTACCGCTATTTTGCCGAACCTGATCTTACACCCTTTCATTTACAGGATGAGTTTATTGAAAGGATTAGAAAATCAATTCCTGTTTTACAGGAAGAGAGAATAAGGCATTATATTACTGCGCTGAGCTTGTCTGAATATGATGCGACTGTACTAACAGAAGAAAAAGAAATGTCTGATTATTTTGATACAGTTATACAGCATACTGGTAATTATAAAGGGGCTGCTAACTGGATGCTTGGCCCTGTAAAATCCTGGCTCAATGATAATAATAAAGAACCAGCGGAATTTCCTCTGCCTGCAAAACAATTAGCATCAGTTATTACGTTAATTGATGCCGGTAAAATAAGTTTCTCTGCAGCCGCTACTAAATTATTCCCGGCTTTATTGAAGAACCCTGAAAAAGATCCGGAACAGATTGCACTGGAAGAAAGTCTTATTCAGCAGTCTGATATATCTTCCATAGAACCCATTGTAGACAGTGTGCTGGAGAAATTTGCTGACAAAGTGAAAGAATATAAAAAAGGGAAGAAGGGAGTGTTGTCATTATTTGTAGGCGAAGTAATGAAACAGACAAAAGGCAAAGCGGATCCCAGGCTTACGAATGAGTTGTTACTCGAAAAATTAAAATCATAATAATGAAGAAAATAGTATTTGTATTCGCTGCAGTTATATTATTGGCAGCTTGCAAGAATAAATCATCGGTCAGCAAATTTGAAGTAAAAGGTACTGTTGTAAACAGTACGGCTAAAATGATATACCTGGAAGAGATCCCAATGGCTACCATGCAGGCAGTGGTAGTTGATTCTGCGCTGATCGGAAAGGAAGGGAAGTATGCTTTAAAAACAGTTGCCAGCGAAGCGAGGGTATACAATTTAAGACTTGATCAAAGTACTTACCCGGTAGCGGCTGTTATTAACGATGTACCTTCCATAACACTGGATGCTACATTCAGCAAAGAGAATAATCAGTTTGTAGAAGGGTACGAAGTAAAAGGTTCTGAAATAAGCCAGCAATTGAAAGAGTTCATGGTCAGCTTCAATACAAAGCTGCAGGCTGTTTTTTATATTGCCCGCCAGGCAGACAGCCTTAATAAGATACAGGCACCTGATAGTGTTTTCAGGAAACTGGAAGCTGAGAATGCAATTGTAGCCGGTGATTTAAAAACCCTGACATCAGATGCGTTGAAAAAAAGTACCAATCCGGCATTTACAATGCTTATTCTTGGTTATTATCAGAGTACTGCTAACAACCAGGGCTTCGGCCTTCAGCCATTTGCCAACGAGGAAGTAACAAAACTTGTCAATGAGCTGGCGGTTAAGTTCCCGGCTCACCAGGGAGTCGCTTCAGTTAAAAATATGTTGCAGGCACAGGCAAATAAAATGCAGGGGATGATCGGTCAAACAGCGCCGGAAATAGCCTTACCCGATCCGAATGGAAAAGAAATTAAGCTAAGTTCATTCCGGGGAAAATATGTGCTCGTCGATTTTTGGGCCAGTTGGTGCAAACCCTGCCGGGAAGAAAACCCAACGGTGGTAAAAGCATACAATAAATTCAAGGATAAGAACTTTACAATACTGGGGGTTTCTTTGGACAGGCCCGGTCAAAAAGCTGAATGGATGAAAGCAGTGATGAAAGATAACCTGACCTGGACACAGGTTAGTGACCTCTTGTTCTGGAACAGCCCGGTTGTTCAGTTGTATAATATTGAGGGGATACCTTATAATGTGTTGGTAGATCCGCAGGGAAAAATTATTGCAGACAATTTAAGAGGAGCAGAATTAGAAAACAAGCTTGCTGAAGTATTAAAATAATAAGCATTTGAATGACAATAATTGCTTAGGCTTACATTTTTGATGGCCATACTCCATGGGTTATACCCCAAAAAGAGAGGCTGTATCATTCATTTGATACAGCCTCTCTTTTTCAAAATGGTTATTCTCCTTGTATTCTAATTATTTTGAACAGTATTTGGATTTCCTTGTATTTCAGCAGTAGGGATACTGAACTCCCATAAATTACTTGCTGATGGAGCAGGAACCTGCATTACACCACCTGCAGAAGCGGGCACATAATTTGGCACTACGGTTCTATCCACAGGCATATCCATTCTCTTTAAATCAAACCATCTGTGTCCTTCTGCCCAAAACTCTACTCTTTTTTGTACTAATATCTCGTTTAACAAAGCAGCTCCTGAGTTTGTACTTAAAGTATAGCTGGGATCCCTGTTTACAGCCAGTGTAAATAAAGCCGCTCTTGCCTGAACTTCATTACCCGGTATTCTTGCATTTGCTTCTGCAATGATTAAATACATTTCAGCAAGCCTTATATAAGGCACATCACCAATGGTAGGCAAGTTCCTGATAGAAAACTTCCTGCTCATATAGGGAGTGCGGGCAAAAGCTGTAGAGGGAAGAGGGAAATTCGTAGCATTAGGAGATGGCTCCCACATTTTCTTTCTTACATCTGTAGCTGTTATTAAATCAAATAATGCGCTGTTAATTCTCTTTGGAACGCCTCTTATATAAGAAGTGTTGCCGTTGTAAGAAATTTGAGCCAGGTAAGAACCAAATGTATCGCCCTGGTCATCCTGAATAAAAGCACCCCATATCCATTCAGGGTTGGTTATGTTATTAAAGCCCTCCTGGTATTGTACATTGCTCATTAACGAAAACCCACCCAAGGTAATTACCTGGTTAGCATATTGTGCGGCTAAAGCCCATCTTTGTTGTGTTAAAGCTACCCTTGCCCAAATGGCATAAGCGGCCTGTCTTGAAAGATGGGATTTGTTCCTTGGCGCAGAAGCTGTACCAAAGGCAGTCACCGCATCGGTCAGGTCCTTATTGATTTGTGTATATACCTCTTCTACTGTTGAGCGGGGCAATTTAGATTGTGTGGCGGATAAAGGCATTGAAACCCCTAATTGTGAATTGGTAGTAGTGGCATCATATCTTTTACTATAAATCTGCACCAGGTTAAAATAGGCCCATGCCCGCATGGTCAATGCTTCTCCTTTTAATCGGTTTTTATCAGCCTGGGTTCCGACTAGCTTATCAACATTCTCAATAACCGAATTAGCATTACCTATACAGCGGTAATACATACGGAATGGATAAGCCACATATGAGTAGTCAGCATTTTTTTGGTTAATCCAACCACCGCAACCATTTCCGGGAGTGTACCAACTTGCAAGTGCCTGGTGAACATCTTCTCCCATAAAATCAAACATCAGCATTATTCCACCTTGTCCGGGGGTATTTTGATTATCAAACCTGCGGTATAAATAACGATAAATACCGTTCATTACTGCCTCGCCGTTTGCTACAGTGGTAAATACATCGGCTTCCGCAACAGCATCCGTGGGTGTAGCATCAAGAAACTCCTTTTTACAACCAGCCAACATAAGAAGGGCAGTTATGGCAATTAGTATCTTTTTCATTTTATCAATTATTATTATTATTAAAAATTCGTATTAAATCCAATATTAACGAGCCTGTTAGGGGTATAAACAGGGCTGTTGGTTCCGTTAAAGGACTCAGCAGCGTTTAAACCTTGGCGTTTGGATACAATAAATAAGTTTTCACCCCCCACAAAAATCCGTAGATTTTCAATCCCAAATTTGCTTGTTACTGTCTTTGGAACAGTATAAGTAATAGCTACATTTCGCAAGTTCAAGTAGCTGGCATCAATTAAAAATCTATCAGATTGCGCATTAAATCTTGCGTTAGTTTGGTTAATATCTAATCTTGGTATATCGGTAATATCACCAGGGTTTTTCCAGGCTCTTAGTGCATCGGTATGTAAAGCCCGTCCATAAGTAACCGCCATCAACCCCGCATAGTTACCATCATAAAACTTACCAGCTACCTGATAGTTCAACAAAAAGTTTAATGATATGCTCTGAAAGGTGAATGTATTATTAATAGAACCAAAATGCTTAGGTATGGCACTACCAGCATATCCAAAATCTGCATTGGTTGGATTATTGGTTAATTTTTCTCCTTTAGGTCCTGTACGGATATCAGTAGTGCTGGTAGCGTTTGCATAGAACAAACCTGCACCATCAGCAGGATCAACTCCATACCACCTTCTCAAATAAAAGGCAAAAATATCCTGGCCAACTTCTAAACGCTTTGTTCCACTGGTAATTGGGGTATTATTGTTGGGAAGTTTGGTTATGTTGTTTTTTAAGCTGGTAATATTAATCTGCACATCCCAGTTAAAATTCTTAGACCTAACTATACCCAAATCCAATTGTACTTCTACCCCTTTATTTTCCATGGCTCCAATATTCTTAGTTATGTTGGTAATTACATTACTAAGCCCCTGGGGTTCGTCAAATAATAAACTAGAAGATCCCCTGTTAAAATACTCTATTGTACCGGATACCCTGTTTTTAAATAACCCAAATTCAAGGCCTATACTTTTAGTAGTATTTACTTCCCAGGTAAGTGCTGTATTAGGCGCCTGAGTATAGAGTATACCGGGTTCTGTTGCATTATTAAATCCAGAGCCAAACAACCCTTGCGATGAATAATAGGTATCTAAGGCATCATTACCCACACTTCCATAGGAAGCCCTTAACTTCAGAAAGTTAATCCACTTGCTATTCTTTAAGAAAGTTTCTTCGCTCAATACCCATCCGCCCCCTATTGAATAGAATTGCCCCCATCTAGTTTCCGGCGCAAATCTGGAAGAGGCATCTGTTCTGTAAGAAGCCTCGAAGTTAAATTTGTTTTTATAGGTATAATTAAATCTTGAAAGATAGGCTTCTCTTCTTAAATTATCTTCTAATCCATTCGCAACGGTTGCTGTTACAAAATTTCCTACTTGTATATTTCCATCAGCAATAGCACCTGTTCTTTCTGCTGTCAAATATTGGTCTATATTTTTTGTAGATTCATGCCCAGCCAAAATACTAATTTCATGCGGGCCAATTTTCTTATTATAATTTAATAGTTCATTTAAAGTAATTGTTCTGAATTCATTCGCAGAATTAGTAGATCTGCCGCCTGGGGTTACACCATCGCCCACCACTTTATTTTGAAATGTGAGGGCTCTTGTATTATTCAGGTCCACACCGGCATTGGTAGTAAGGGTTAAATTCTTTGCCAACCTGGCTTCTATGAAAGCTCTGGCAATAACGCTGTTTCTTTTGGTCAATCGTTTATTCAATAAAGTTTCTAAAACAATATGCCTGCCGGGAGAAGCTCCCGTTGGACGGTTTATTGCGCCAGGATGCAGTCCATAATCATACCATTGCTCTCCTGTAACGCTATTGAAAATAGAAGCTCCAGCAGGTGTAAATGCCCTTACCGGGTAAATGGGCCCCATACCCCTTGCAAAAACAAATGGATTTACAAAGGTATTTGAACCATCGCCTGCTGCTTGGTTTGTATTCACAATTGCCGTAGTAACATTTAAGCCTGTTTTTAGCCAATCTTTTACCTGGGTGTTAATAGCCATTCTTGCATTAAATCTTTGAAAGTCAGATTCAATTACAAACCCTTTATCTGAAAGGTAGTTCAATGAAAAAAAGTAATCTGACTTACCTTGCTTAGATGATACACTAAAACCCGTTTCAGCCCTCGGACCATTTCTCTCCATTGGAGTATACCAGTCAAAATCATTATAGAGCAATTGCGCATTTGGGTTTAGTTTACCGTCTAAACCTACTACCTGGTTACCAGGTACATTGAATGGATTATATATCAGCTGGGTAGCAACAGTATTAGAGGCAGTTTGTGCAGCAGCGGCAGCAGTGGCACCTGTACCAGTTACAGGATACTGAGCCCCATTTTTTACTGACTGCCAGATGAGTGGGTAATAATCTAAAGTGCTCACCCTGTCATACTCACCAATTCCCCTGCTCGACTGGCCATAATTTACATAGAAATTCACTCTTGGTGCAGCTGTTCTACCCTTTTTTGTAGTTATTAATACTGCACCATTGGCGGCTCTGGCTCCATAAAGTGCTGTAGAGGAAGCGTCTTTCAATAACGTAATACTCTCAATATCGTTGGTATTGATATCGCCAATAAAACCACCGTAAGGAAAACCATCCACTACATATAGCGGTTCAGAACCTGCATTAACAGAACCAAATCCTCTTATTCTTATGGCAGCTCCACTACCTGGTTGTCCATTACCAGATGTAGCCTGAATACCCGGGGCTGCACCAGCCAGCGCCTGTGATATATTTGTTACTTGCCGGTCTAGCAAATCGTCTGATTTAATGCGGGCAACTGAACCAGTTAGGGAACTCTTTTTCTGTGTACCATAAGCTACCACTACCACTTCTTCTATTGCTTTGGTATCAGATGATACCATTGACACAGAAATTGTATTGGTACTACCCAATTTAAATTCAGCATCAGTGAATCCGATTGAAGTAATAAGTAACACTTTTCCATTAGCTGGAACAACCAGGCTGAAAGAGCCATCAGGTTTTGTAGAAGTACCAGCAGTGGTACCTTTTACCAATACAGAAGCATTGGGTACAGGATTACCTTTATCATCGGTTACCTTTCCTGTAATGGTTCGCTGTGCTAAAGCCGCTGTGGCAAAAAACACAACACCAAAGAGCAGTAAAAACAGTTTTCTCATGTTCATTTAGTTTTAGTATATAAAAGAAATCCAAGCCCTCTTTAAGGGGGCTTGAAATTAAAGAACCTTGAGTGAAAAAGTCAAAAAATCGTTAACTTTTTACTTTAATAGTCAGTTGACTGAATAATACCTTAACCCAGGTTGCGAACTCCGTCAACCCTTTGACAATTAACCAGAACCAATTGCTGCACTTATCCGGTAGATTTTATGGTCAAAAAGTCCTTGTAAAAATAGGGAAATAGCTTATTTCTTAATTCTAATAAAAGAAATAAGAATGGCCGGCAATAATACCAGGTTGGTGAAGGTGGCAGTAACCAATGTCAGCGATGTAAGCCAGCCCAGGGCTTTGGTGCCACCAAATTCGCTGAAATAAAAAATAACAAAACCGGCGATAAGCACCATGGAAGTATATATGATACTGATGCCTGTGCTGTGAATAGTTTCAATCACCGTTTGTTTCATATCGTATTTATAGTGGGGGAGCTCTTGTTTAAAATTGACAAGGAAACGGATGGTGACATCAATGGCAATACCCAATGCCACGCTGAAAACCAGTACAGTAGAGGGTTTTAGTGCTATCCCCACCCAACCCATAACACCGGCAGTGATCATCAGGGGGATTATATTGGGGATAAGCGAACAAACCAGGATCCTTGCTGACCGGAACAGGTAAAACATACACAGGGCAATCAACAGGAAAGCCCAGAAAATACTTTCTTTCAAACCATTGATAATGAAACGGCTGCCTTCCAAAAAAGTGACACTGGTCCCTGTCAGTTGTACATCAAATTTTTCTTTATCAAAAAGCTGATCTGCTCTTACAGTAATACTGTCAAGCAAACCCGGAAGGCGGTGACTGCCGATATCGGCCATACTAACACTGATGCGGGCCTGCTGTTTGGTGCTGTCCATAAATGTGCTTACCAGCTTAGCTAATGAATTTTTGCCATTCGCAGAGTCACCTTTGAAACTAAGGTATTGAGATAGAGCTGGCAGATCATAACTCGAAGGCATAGAATAATTTGCCCTATCACCGTCAAAAAAAGCCTGTTTTGCAAATTTCAGTCCTTCCGCTATGCTCAGCGGCCGGGCAATATCCGGAATTGTCGCCAGGTATTGTGATAATGAATCAATTCTCTCCAGGTTATTCAGGTTACGGGTCACTCCCTGTTTCTTTTTTGTATCGACCACAATTTCGAGCGGCATCACGCCTTTAAAATTTTTTTCGAAAAACTTCAGGTCCGTATAGATCTTATCTGATTTAGGCAGATCATCAACAATAAATCCTTCACTTTTTAATTGAAAAATACCAACAACAGAAAAAGCCACGACTACTCCTGTGATACTGTAAATAAGCTTCCGGTGATTTAAAGACCATCTTTCCAACCGGTCAAGCCATCTGTTGAGCCGGGGATTATCCAGGTATTTGGTATGCCTCGATTTCGGAGCTGGCAGGAAACTTAAAACAGCCGGAATTAAAACCAGGGAAATGAAAAAAAGTGCCATGATATTTATACCCGCTACCAAACCAAATTCTTTCAAAATCTGGCTTTGCGTTAATGCAAATACCGCAAAACCGATAGCTGCTGCAACATTGCAGAAAAGCGTAACGATTCCCATTTTATCAACCATCGCTACGAGTGAGCCCTTCTTATTCCCGGTTTCGTTCCAGGCAACATGAAATTTATTAAAGAAATAAATGCAATTCGGGATGCCGATTACTACCACCAATGGTGGAATCAGGGCGGTTAAAAGACTGATTTTATAACCTAACAACTGGATAGTGCCCATACTCCACACCACACCAATAGCAACCACGACCAACGAAAGCACCATTACGCTGAAAGAACGGAAGAAAAGCAATAGAATTAAGGCAGAGAGCACCACGGAAGCCAGTAAGAAAAATTTCATTTCATTGGCAATCATCACAGCAATTTCAGTTCGGATAAGCGGAAGACCACTCTTGTAAACAGTAAGATTATTTTCTTTGCCAAAATCATCCGCCAGTTTACTGATAGATGCCACCACAGCTACCCTTGCTTTGGTGGCCATCAGGTCTTTATTGATCCGGAGGCCCATCAGCCAGGCCTTTGTTTCCGGATTGTATAAAAGATGCTCATAGAAGGGAAGGTTGAAGAATACAGCAGATGCACTGTCTATCGCTGCCTGCGAAAGTATTCTGTCAGGAAAGATGGTGTCAGCTTTTAGTTTTTCCGTTTCCGGCACTTTCACCAGGTTGATAGCTGAAGGAATAGAAATAATGTCATCAACTCCTTTGATTTTTTTAAGTTCTCGCTGCAGGTTGTAATAGGCATTGAACGTTTTTTCTTCAAACAATTTTTCCGTTTGTATGCCGATGACAAGCAGGTTGCCATCTTCCCCGAATTTTTTTCGAAACTCCTGGTATGCTTTGTATTTTGGATTATTAAGAGGAATTGCCCTGGTAAAATCATAGCTCAATTGGACTTTGCTGGCATGGTAAGCCATAAAACCGGTCAGTGCCGCAAGAATTATCAATAACGGTAAACGATATTTGAGGATGAACTGTCCGAGCCTGTACCACATAAGAAGATGTGCAATTGTGAGGCTGCAAAGAAAGGCAAAAAAGCCCAATAGGAACATGACTGTTTGTGATACTTTTGATAAGTGAGATATTATCTGGTTATACAATTTTTTCTTCTTGCTGCAGCAACCATTGCCCAGGATCCCGTTCCTCCAATCGGGCAATGGCGGGAGCATTTGCCGTATAATAGTGCTATTGATGTAACTGCAGGTAATGGCAAAGTGTATTGTGCTACTCCCTATAGTTTGTTTTCTGTGAATACTACCACTACTGAAATTGAAAGATATAGCCGGGTTACAGGATTAAATGAAACCGGGATCGGGACTATTAAGTTTGATGAAGCAAATAACAAACTATTCATTGCTTACCAAAACAGTAATATTGATATTCTCTATCGCAATGATATATATAACATACCTGATATAAAAAGGGACAATGTGATTGGTGATAAGAACATTTATAATATTTACCCGCTCGGGAAAAATTATTTTCTGTCAACCGGGTTAGGTGTAATTGTTATTGATGGTGACCGGTATGAAGTGAAAGACACCTGGTTGATCGGCAATGGCGGCAGCCAGGTGAAAGTTAATGGCTTTGCCAGCGACGGCAGTTTTTATTATGCAGCGACGGAAGAAGGATTAAAGAAGGTGGCGTTGAATTCTCCTGACCCTGCCAATTATGCCAACTGGCAATCGGTAAGCGGTATTAATGGTTTGCCAACCGGGGCTTGCAGGAATATTTTCAGTATTCAAAATAAAATAGTTGTGGAGAAGAATGATTCTTTGTTTGTACAGAGTGGGATAAGCTGGACTTTGTTATATACTGATGGCTGGCCCTTTGTAAGCAGTAATACAACAGAAAATAAAATACAGCTATGTGAACGTCAACCCACTGGTAGCAGCAGGGTGGTAATACTGAATGCTGACGGCACGATTTTCAGAACCCTTGCCAATGTTGGGGCTGTATCTTTTCCCAGGAAGGCGATTCTTTTGAATAATGATCCCTGGATAGCAGACCAGTTTGCTTCTTTGTCGCATTTTGGATCATCATTGTCTTACGAACAATATAGCCTGAATTCACCACAAGCCATTGCAAGCGGTGAGATGGTTGTTTACAATAGTGTCTTCTATGCAACTGCCGGTTCAGTAAATGATGCATGGAATTACCAGTATAATGGAGATGGAATTTACAGTTTTAAAGAAGGAACCTGGACTAATGTCAATCGTTATAAATACAATCAAATTGATTCGTTGCTGGATTATGTAACGATTGCCGTTGATAAGCGGGACGAAACTATTTGGGCAGGGTCGTATGGCGGTGGATTATTACATGTAAAAACGGGTCCCTCATTCGAGATATTCAAACAAAACTATATCAGTCCTGCAGTTGGTGATCCTGCCAGTTACCGGGTGGCTGGCCTCGCATTTGACGGGGAGAATAACTTATGGATTTCGAATTTCGGTTCCACGCAGCCCATTCGTGTGCTTAAGCATAACGGAAGCTGGATAAACTTCTCTCTTCCGTTTCCTTTATTTGAAAATGCAGTTTCTCAAATTGTGATTGATGATAACAATTATAAATGGATTGTGGCGCCATTGGGAAACGGGTTGATCTGCTATGATCACGGTGCTTCTATTGATAATACTGGAGATGACCGTTGGAGAAGATTTTTCAGTGGTACCGCAAATGGCAATCTTCCCAGCTCTGAAGTGACATGTGCGGCAAAAGATAAAAATGGTTTTATCTGGGTAGGGACTACCGATGGTATTGGAGTGATTCAATGCCCGGAACAAACTTTCGGTGCACCTGCCTGTGCTGCTACCTGGCCGATTGTTTCCAATGGGAATTTTGCCGGATATTTATTCAAAGGGCAGGAGGTGAGAAGTATTGCTGTGGATGGAGCAGACAGGAAATGGGTGGCAACAAGAAATGGAGTATTTCTTATCAATGCCACCGGAGAAAAAGTAATTTACCAGTTTACTGAAAATAACAGCCCTTTGCTGAGTAGCGATGTAAAGAAGATAACGATTGATGGAAAAACCGGCGAAGTGTATTTTGCCACACTGAAAGGGATTTGTTCCTTTCGCAGCACTGCGACTGAAGGCGCTGAAACGAATGAAGAGATAGTAGTATTTCCAAATCCAGTACCGCCGGGTTTTACAGGAACAATTGGTATCAGGGGCCTGGTGAATAATGCCATTGTAAAGATTACCGAACTGGACGGCCGGTTGGTATATCAAACAAGGGCTTTGGGCGGGCAGGCATCCTGGGATGGAAGAAATTACAGGGGACAAAAGATTTCAAGTGGTGTTTATCTGGTATTGGTGAGTGATGACGGACGGAAAGAAAGAGCGGCTGCTAAAATTTTCTTTATACAACAGTAGATGCCCGATAAACTACATAAAACAAAAGGCATTGTTTTGAAAACAGTGAAGTATGGTGAAACAAGTATCATCGTTACCATCTTTACTGAATTGTTTGGCGTACAATCTTACCTGGTAAATGGAGTAAGAACATCAACAAAAAAAGGGACCGGGAAGGCAAACCTTTTTCAGCCATCAGCTATTTTAGATTTGGTTGTATATCATAATGATTTAAAACACCTGAACCGCATTAAAGAGTTTAAGTGGGCAACGATCTATCAGCATATTTTATCAGATGTAAGTAAAAATGCAGTCGCATTATTCATGGTAGAGTTGCTGACTAAATGTCTGAAACAACCGGAAGGTAATCCTGATCTTTTTCACTTCACGGAAGATTGTTTCCTGTATTTAGATAAGTGTAATGGAGCAGTGATGGCCAACCTGCCATTATTTTTTGCACTGCATCTTGCTCACTTCTTTGGTTTCCGGGTGACTGACGATTACAGTACTGAATCTGCTTTTCTTGATTTAATGGAAGGAAGTTTTGTACAGGAACAACCCCATCATCCGCATTTCCTGGAGGATAAACAGGCTTTTGTAACCTCGCAGTTATTAAAAGCGCAACAACCGGGTGAACTGGAAGAAATAAAATTGAACCATGATTTTCGCCGGCAATTATTGCATGTATATGAAACCTATTATGCCCTGCATATTCCTGATTTTGGTACGATGAAGAGTTTACCTGTGTTGCGGGTGGTATTAGGCTAGTTTCCTGGATAGATGTAAATTATTATCAATTATTGCTATTCCCGGTTTTTTACCAGTCGCAAAGCTCCCAAACTCATCCTCAAGGCCCAAAGCCTTTGCCCCGTTACTGGTTGCCCATAAAAGTATTGTTTCAATGGGAATATGCGGGAAATGTTTGTGTATTGCTTCCATTTCTTTAGCAATACTCAGTTGCCAGTTGCTGCTGTAGCTGTCGGTTCCCAAAACGATAGTGCAATTGTGCTTCATCAGCATATCTATCGGGGGTACTTTATTTTCTATATACAGGTTGGCATTGATACATAAACAATAAACCAGTTTCAAACCATGAGCAGCAGCGTATTGGTTTGCCCAGATCACATCTTCTTCCGTCATAAATGTATTATGAATCAGCAAAATTGTTTGTTCGTTATTAAAGTAAGGCAGAACGGAACGTATGCTGCTTTTACCCGTTACCGGGAAAGGGGATCGGTCAATTCCAAAAATTTTAAATAGTTTCAGGTATTCACCACCACCGGTTTTGTATAACTCATCTTCAGCCGGGTGCTCCTGGTTATGAATGGAGATCACCTGTCCTTTTGTTGATTCGTTGATCAGTTGAAAGGTTTTAGGAGAGATACTGTAAGGTGCATGCGGAACTAAGGAGGTACGATGGATGTTGCCAGCTGTATGAAGTGCGGCGTCTAAATGCGCTGCTACTTTTTTATAGTGATTAAAATTTTCTTCTGCTTTTTCATCCGTAAAACTTAATACTTCAACAAAATTCTGCCAGCGGATTTTGCTTTTACTTTTTACTTCAGCCGTGTCAGCGGTGTTTCCAATATCACCAATAGCAACTATGCCGTTATCATACATTTCTTTTTCCGCCTTAATGATCTCTTGCCTAATAATGTCAGGAGAAAAATCTCTTTTGGTGACAACCGAACATAAGAATTCAATGAGCCCAGTATGTGGTGGAATGACGTTTTTTAAATGACTTAACTCCAGGTGACAATGGCAATTAAAAAGCCCGGGAGAGAGTATACCTGCAATTTGCTGTACGTCATCCCCGGCATCTGCAAGTGGAACGATTGTTTCAACGGTTCCATCCTGGTGAGTTATTAATACATTGTCTTCTCCTAGAAAACGATACCCGTTAAATAGTTTATCAGCCCTGAATTTGAGATAGCCCATTCCCAAAATTCAAATTTCAGAACTCAAAAACCAAATCGCTAAATTTGCCGCCCTGAGAATTACACTATGTTAGACAGATTAGAAGCTATAAAAGCAAGATTTGACCAGTTGGGAGTAGCCCTTACCAACCCTGAGATTGTGGGGAATAATAAAAAATTTGCTGAGACAAGTAAGGAATACTGCAGCCTGGAAAGGATCGTTTTAGCGTATAATGAGTATAAGAAAGTACTTGACGACATCGGTTTTTATAAAGAAGCATTGGAGGGTAGTGATGAAGAGATGAGGGAACTCGCCAAAATGGAAGCTCCGGCAATGGAAGAGAAGAAAACACAGCTGGAAGCCCATATCAGGCAATTGCTGATACCTAAAGATCCTCAGGATGAAAAGAATGCTATTCTTGAGATAAGGGCTGGAACCGGTGGTGATGAAGCCAGCCTGTTTGCAGGAGATTTACTGAGAATGTATGTGCGTTACTGTGAAAGACGTGGTTGGAAAACTGCAGTTTTGAGTGAAAATGAAGGCTCGGTGGGTGGTTATAAGGAAGTACAACTGGAAGTTACCGGCGATGATGTATATGGTACCCTGAAATTTGAAAGCGGCGTACACCGGGTACAAAGGGTTCCGGATACAGAGGCTAGTGGCAGGGTGCACACTTCTGCTGCTACAGTTGCAGTGATGCCTGAGGCGGAGGAAGTGGATTTTGAGTTAAATCCGGCCGATGTAAAAATGGAGACAGCCCGAAGCGGAGGTGCCGGGGGACAAAATGTAAACAAAGTGGAGACAAAAGTATTACTGACACATATTCCTACCGGCACCGTAGTAGTTTGTCAAACAGAACGTTCACAGCTGGGTAACCGGGAAAAAGCGATGGGGATGCTTCGGACCAAACTCTATGAGGAACAGGTGAGAAAGCAGGAGGATGAGATTGCCCGGCATCGTAAGAGTTTGGTAAGTACCGGTGACCGGAGTGCAAAAATCCGGACCTACAATTTTCCTCAGGGACGAGTTACCGATCATCGTATTGGGCTCACGCTATATAATCTTGATGCAGTGCTTAATGGAGATATAAATGAACTGATCGAGGCACTTCAGTTTGCAGAAAATTCTGAGAAACTTACAAAACAGAATTAATGAAAAAATGAGTACCCGGGGTACCGTCAATAGTATCATACTTATTGTCGTGACTGCATGAGGTTAATTAAAATTAATTTTAGTGAAGCACTTATATAGTTTTACCTGAGACAATCATTCATATTCAAAAACTATAAATTATGTTAGATCAATTATTAGACATTGTAAAAAACTACGGAAAGGACACTGTGGTGGAAAACCCGGAAATTCCGAATGAGCAAAACCAGGAAATATTGGCCGATGCTACTAAAACCATAACCAGTGGGTTTCAGAATGTATTGGCCGGGGGTGGCCTTCAAAATATTCTTGATCTTTTTAAGGGGGGTGATAATTTATCCGGGAACAGCGGTGGTATAAAGGGCTTAGCGAAAAACCCGATGGTATCCATGATGGTCGGTTATTTTATCAGCAAACTGGTCGGCAAATACAAAATGAGTCCCTCTTCGGCCAGTAATGTGGCAAATAATCTCATTCCTAATGTGCTCAATGGAATTATTACTGAAACAAACAATCCTCAGAACACAGGGTTTACTTTGGACGGTCTCATTGGTTCTTTAACAGGTGATAACACCAATGGCGGCGGCGGATCTCAATTACAGGATATCCTGGAACAATTAACCGGTGGTGGTGGAAATAGTAGTGGTAACAATGGTGGTGGGTTTGATTTACAGGACCTTATTGGCAATTTCACCCGCAAGGCTCAGGATAGTTTTCAGAATAAAGACCAGGGTAGTGGCGGCGGACTAATGGATATGATAAAAGGTTTTTTGTCTAAATAAATTCAAATGGAATTAACTAAGTCATCCTTTTTCAGAGGATGACTTTTTTATTTTCTGTGAAATAACAATTTGGCATGAATTTTCCGAAGGAATCATCCAGGCACAACGTCTAATAGGTGTATGTTCTTTGTCAGTTGATTGTCAGTTTTTTTTAGTTTGAGAGAATGAACATATACTAACATCTGTTGTTATTTGTGTAATATGTTCAATCAGTGCATCGTATGCCTGACAGTTGCAAAAGAGATTTTACGAAGAAGAAAGTGAGTGGAATTACTGATTTAGCTCTTTTAAACTTTCATTAACAGCAAAGTTCATACTATCGGCAGTAAATTTGCGTTATACATTTGAAGATTATTATTTGAACTCATTATAAAGACAGTCAATTTTCTCATAAGCAGTTAGTTTTGGTTGCGACCCCTGTTTCTACAGGGGTCTATTTTTTTATATACCTGCTCAAACTGAAAATCAGGCCAGCCAGGCAGCCGGCACCGTCAGCGATTATATCTCCTGTATCAAAAGATCGATTGATTACAAAGTACTTCTGGATAAACTCCATGCCTATTCCATAGAGAAGCCATACAACAGAAATAAGTATAAAATTTTTCTTCATTCCGCTGGTATCAAAATTCAACTTTAGTAATCCCCAGCACCACAGCACCACCATTGTTGAAAACATGCCGATGTGAACCCATTTGTCAAACCATATTTTACCAAGCCAGTTTTCTGTTGGAAAAGCTGAGCCTGGCAAGGTTAGCAAAATGGTGGAAATGATCAACCAGGTAATACCCGGAATAAAGGAAGGTTTTATTTTCTTCAAACGATTTTTTTCAACAATATTAAGCGAAGATTCGCTGTGATTCTTTATTTAGAAAGAAAAAGGAGCCTCAAAAGAGGCCCCTTGTTTTTAACCAACTATAGAACCAAGACTACTATAGCAGCGATTGTATCTTATCAGATACGATAAAACGTCTGTCGTCAGATTGAAAGAAAATGGAAAAATCAGAGTTTACCCATCACATACATAGCACCCTGGGGAGTGGGATTGCCGCCTTTATTTTCAAGGGTGATGGCAAACGCTTCGGCCCCTTGTGCATTCTTCATGCGGACCAGTAATTTCTTTTGCTTCAGATCGTAATTCAGCATACCAAGGTCAATTGGTTTTCCATCCAGTAGTGCCCATAGCTGGTATTGCTTATCATTGGGTGGTACAGGCAGATTGTTGGCCAACAGATAAACATCATGCGAAGCTGTGTCCCAATAAACTGTGGCATATGATTTTGGTGAAATATCCATGCCCTTCATAGAGGCCATTTTTACATTCGGGTTTTGTTGCAAAACCAGGATATCCTTTTTTACTTCGTTTAATTCAGCCAATGTAGTGTCATAGCTGCCTCTCAGCTTCTTATTTTCATTGGATAAAGTAATGTTCATGTAAAGGCTTCCGGCAAGTAATACCACACAGGCGGCGGCTGCATATTTCAGCCACAACAAAGCTCCCGGATATTCATTTTTAATGGAAGGATCCTGTAAAGGAACAATTTTTCCGGCTGAGCCAATTCTCTCAAGAATTCTGTCTTTTAATTCGGCCGTAGGGTTGATCGCATTTTCAAGGGCTTGTTTTTCTATTGCCAGTTCAAAAGCGATCCTTGCCTGTAATACTTCGGGGTATTGCTCACACATTTTCTCAAACTCCCTTCTTTCTTCATCAGAAGCAAGCCCGAGAACATAGCTCTCTGTAATTCCGCTTAATATGTATTCCTGTACGTTCACTTTTTTATTGAATCATTGTTCTCAACTGTGTTAATGCACTTCGTATCCTAGTTTTTACTGTCCCCAATGGTATATCTAATGACCTGGCAATTTCTTCATGTGTAAAACCCTGAAAGTAGGACATATCTACCAAAACCCTTAACTCGCCTTTTAACTTTCCAAGTACTTTCTTTAAACCCACATCGTCTATAGCCGGGCCTGTTACTGCCCCTGCAATTTCATTGTTTTCAGGCAGCGATATATTCTTCAGTGAGTTGTTATATCCTTTGGACCTCAATTCATCTATAGCTGCATTACGGGCTATATTCAACATCCAGGTAAAAAGCCTGCCTTTTGAAGCATCATACGACTCAATTTTTCTCCAGATATTTATAAATACGTTTTGCAATACATCATTGGCGACTTCTTTATCAGTAACAACCGCATTCACAATGCCATATAATGCACCAGAATAGTTATCATACAAATAGCTGAAAGCTTTTTCATTGCGTTGCTGCAACAAAGCTACCAGCTCTTGTTCGCTGTATGTAGTGTTGAGGTTCAAATACTTGGTTAAGAAATAATTATTATTATAATAATTGTTTCCGATTAAATGAACGAAGTAAAAGTCATTATAGATTTATCCGACCACTGCTTCATACGCTGAGGCATTCATAAGCGCCTCAACATCAGCCAGGTTGGTTACTGTCATTTTTACCATCCAGCCTTCTCCGTAAGGGTCACTGTTTACCAGTTCCGGGGCATTGTTCAGGGCAGGATTAAGTTCGGTAATCGTTCCGCTAACGGGGAGAAAAAGATCAGACACTGTTTTTACTGCTTCAACAGTTCCAAAAACAGCACCGGCTTCAAGGGTTTTTCCAATAGTGTCCACTTCTACATAGACTATATCACCCAATTCCTGCTGGGCATAATCGGTAATCCCAATAGTGGCAACATTGCCTTCAAGGCTAATCCATTCATGGTCTTTTGTGTAACGGAGATTGGCAGGGAAATTCATAATCAATGATTTTGAGTTGCAAACCTAAGGGAAAACAGTGATAAACATTATGAAGCTGGTAAACCTCTTTTTCAGTTTCACCCGAATATTCATGCCGTTCATGGCATCTTTTACACCATTGGTCGGGAATAGCCTTTACAATCGCATGACACAAGATTATCTTTGCCAACCATTAATCAAAAACCTTTAAGAATGAGAAAGTTAGTTGTATTTTTTCTTGGATTGAGCATGATATCATCTACCATCCGGGCGCAGAAAGTGACCGGTTTGGTAAAAGATGAACAAGGGAAAGGGCTGGAAAAAACAACCGTGTCATTGCTTCGTGCTAAAGATTCTTCAGTAGTAAAGCTCGCCGTTACCGGAGCGGACGGACGCTTTGTATTACAGTCAGCTGCGGGTAATTTCCTGGTTAGTGTATCTCATATTGGATACACCGCTCAATACTCTGCACCCTTTGAAGTAAACGGGGATATTAACCTTCCTGAAATATTACTTTCAAAAGCTTCCACTAATCTGCAGGGAGTAACAATTACTGCACAAAAGCCAATGATCGAGGTCCGGGCAGATAAAACTATTTTGAATGTGGAAGGAACCATCAACGCTGTCGGTAATGATGCGCTGGAATTGCTGCGAAAAAGCCCCAGTGTGATGGTGGATAAGGATGACAATATCAGCCTGGCGGGCAAAAACGGAGTACAGGTGTTTATTGACGGTAAACCGTCACCATTATCTGGTACCGATTTATCCAATTATTTGAAAAGCCTTCAGTCTGCACAGATAGAGGCGATTGAGATCATTACTAATCCTTCTGCCAAATATGAGGCAGCAGGTAATGCAGGCATTATTAATATAAAACTGAAAAAAAATAAATCATTTGGTGCCAATGGTTCAGTAAACCTGGGATATGTGCAGGGTACTTACCCCAAGTATAATGGGGGTGTAAACCTTAATTACCGCAATAAAAGCATTAATGTATTTGGAAACTATAATTACAATAATGCCAAATACTTGATGTCAATGAATTCTGACAGGGAGCAGTTTGATACATCATTTTCTCAAAAGAACAGGATGCTTTTTCATAACAATACACATGGTTTTAAAGCAGGGCTCGACTATTTCATCAATAATAAAAGCACATTGGGTGCGGTGGTAAATGGTAACCTGGCTAACAATGATTTTAATACATCAGGACCAATGTATTTTACCTATATCCCAACCGGACAGGTGGACCGGATATTGAAAGCCACTAACAATAATGATATGAAAAGGGATAATGCGAATGCTAACCTGAACTACCGCTATGCAGTAACTGGTGGTACAGAGCTGAATATTGATGCTGATTATGGCATCTTTAAAATAAGATCCAACCAATATCAACCCAATTATTACTATCAGCCTGATGGCACTACCGAAATTAGCCGGGCTATTTACAATATGATCGCACCAACTGATATTGATTTGTTTTCATTCAAAGCGGATTATGAAAAAAATTATAAAGGTGGCAGACTGGGTATAGGAGGAAAAATAGGTATTGTAAATACTGATAATGATTTTCAGCGTTATGATGTGTACACATCCGGTAAGGTGCTGGATACACTTAAAAGCAATCGCTTTAAATACAAAGAGAATATCAATGCCTTATATGTAAATTATAATAAGCAGTTGAAAAAGGGGATAATGATCCAGTTTGGTTTGCGGGCCGAGAACACCCATTCTAAAGGAACTTCAACCGGTTTCAAACAGGTAAATGGCACAATGTTAACATATGATTCAACTTTTAAAAGAGATTATACCGATGTGTTTCCCAGTGCGGCTGTTACATTCAATAAGAACCCAATGAAACAGTGGACATTCTCTTATAGCCGTCGTATTGATCGTCCGGCTTACCAGGATTTGAACCCTTTTGAATTCAAGCTGAATGAATACACTTTTATGAAAGGTAATACCTTGCTGAGGCCCCAGTATACCAATAGTTTTGATATTACACATATCTATAAATACAGGTTAACAACAAAGCTGACCTACAGTCATGTTAAAGATATCTTCGCACAGATACCAGACACAATTGATAAGACAAAAGGGTTTATGACAAAAAGGAACCTGGCTACACAAGATGTTATAGCATTGAATATCAGTTATCCTTTTCAGTATAAATGGTACAGTTTCTTTGCTTCACTTAATTCAAACTATTCACATTATGTGGCTGACTTTGGTGGTGGCGACCGGAAAGTTGATCAGTCAGTTTTTTCACTGACATATTTTATGCAAAATAGTTTCAATCTTGGTAAAGGCTGGACCGGTGAATTAAGCGGTCTGTTTATATCACCATCAGTGTGGCAGGGCCTTATCAGGTCTGAAGCAATGGGTAGTGTGGATGCCGGAGTTCAAAAAGTTATATTTAAAGGGAAAGGTAATATCAAAGTTGCTGTAAGTGATATTTTCCAGACGATGAAATGGGGGGGATATACCAATTTTGCCGGTGTTTACGGACAATTTAATGGCCAGGGTGAAATGCCTCAGTTTAAGCTAAACTTTAGTTATCGCTTCGGAAATAGCCAGGTAAAAGCTGCCCGCCAGAGAAAGTCGGCATTGGAAGAGGAAAGGAAAAGGGCAGAGGGAGGTGGCCAGCAAGGGGGGATGGGTAACCAGAAATAGAATTGAACCAGTGAATATAAAAACTCCCGGTATATTTTGCCGGGAGTTTTTTGTTGAATTAATATTTTTTTCTTTTGATCAGCTTTGCCTTAATGATTGTTACATTATCAATGGGCCGGTCTTTATCAGTTCCTTTGCTCGTTTTTACATCCGCAATTTTATCCACTACATCCAAACCTTTTACTACTTCACCAAATACAGTGTAGTTCTGATCCAGGTGAGGCACACCGCCTGCTGTTTTATAAACTTCTCTGTGGTTGGCTGGAATTTTTCTTTTCAGCCTGTAAGTTTCAACAGAATCTAAACCAGCATCTGTAAAGATCTTTCCCTGCGTAATATAAAACTGGCTGCCACTACTGGCTTTTTCAGGATTATTATCCCTTGCGGCTGCAATCACTCCTTTTCTGTGAAATAAAGTTTGCCTGAATTCTGCTGGTATTCTGTACGCAGGCCCGCCATTACCAAGGGGTTTACCGGCGGATGCATTTTTGCTATCCGGGTCACCGCCCTGGATCATAAAATTCTTTATCACCCGGTGAAAAAGTACACTGTCATAAAAATGGATTTTTGTAAGCTTGAGAAAATTATCCCGGTGTAGTGGAGTTGAATCGGAAAGTCTTATCGTAATATCTCCGTAGTTCGTTTGTAATAATACATCTCTTTTCCTGTCTTTTTTGGTGACAACGGAATCCTTTTGCGCCAACAATGTATTGTTCAGAAAGATAAGAAGAAGCAAACCCAATATTTTATTCATAATGCTTAATTATGTTTTTATAGTTCATGGTCTTCGAAATAAAGTAATACATGGTCTTTTATGAAATTTTCCTGCTCAATCGCATTCATATCCGGCATAGCTTTTAACTGTTTAAAATGTGGCCAGCCATCCTGGTCTACAGACTCCATTTCATAATATCCACTTGCAGAAAGCAGGCTGCAGACAGCTATATGCATCAGGTCCTGTTTTTGTTCTTTGGTGAATTTATCCCTGACATTACCAAACTCCTGGATACCGATCAGGAATAAAATGGTCTCCAGGTCTGGTTTCTTGCCAAAACGCTCTACCAGTTTTGCTTCGAGGTTCCACCATCGTTGTTGCAGATCATCATTGCTAAACATAGTTCGCAAAGATAAGGTGAGCGGCACTTGTAGCTTCTCCTTTATCTTTGCGCAAAATTGAATTAAGATGTTGCAGATACAGGTATTAAGGCAGAATCCCGGAATGGTGAAAGAAAGATTGTCTGTAAAAAATTTTTCTGAAACGGAATTAGTGGATACTATCCTTTTGTTAGACGAACAACGAAAAAAGCTTCAACTTGAGTTTGATAATACCCAGGCAAAAGTGAACAGCACTTCTAAAGAAATTGGTGGACTGATGGCCAAAGGGCAAAAAGAGGAAGCGGAAGCCAGAAAGCTGGAAGTAGGAGCTTTGAAATCTTCTTTGCAACCCATTTCTGACAAGCTGAATGAAGTGGAAAAACAATTACAAAATGAACTTGTAAGGCTTCCCAATCTTCCTTCCGATAAAGTCCCAGCAGGTAAAACACCTGCTGATAACGTGGTAGTAAGAGAGGGGGGCAGTATACCTGCATTACCCGCAGAAGCTGTTCCTCATTGGGAGTTAATTAAAAAATATGATATAGTAGATTTTGAAACAGGAGCAAAGATTACTGGCAGCGGCTTTCCTTTGTATAAAGGGAAAGGTGCCAAATTGCAACGGGCATTGATACAATACTTCCTGGATTTTAATACAGCTGCAGGCTATACCGAGTATCTGCCGCCATTGATGGTAAATGAATTGTCAGCGTATAGCACCGGGCAATTACCCGATAAAGAAGGTCAGATGTATTATATGCAGGTTGATAATTTTTATATGATACCAACTGCAGAGGTACCGGTAACCAATATCTATAGGGATGAAATAGTAAAGGAGTCAGATCTTCCGATAAAAATGACTGCTTATTCCCCCTGTTTTAGAAGAGAGGCAGGTAGTTTTGGTGCTGATGTTCGTGGGTTGAACAGGGTACACCAGTTTGATAAAGTAGAAATAGTGCAGATAGCGCATCCTGATAAAAGTTATGATATTCATCTTGAAATGGTAGAGCATGTTGAAAGATTATTGATTAGTCTGGAACTCCCTTATCGCATATTGGCATTATGTGGTGGCGATATGAGTTTTGCTTCGGCCCTTACCTATGACTTCGAAGTATATAGTGCTGCACAGCAAAAATGGCTGGAGGTAAGTTCGGTCAGTAATTTTGAATCTTTCCAGGCTAACAGGATGAAGGTTCGCTTTAAAGATGATAAGGGCAAGCCCCAGTTGGCGCATACATTGAATGGAAGTTCTTTGGCATTGCCCCGAATAGTGGCAGCCTTGTTGGAAAATAATCAAACAGCAGAAGAAATAAAATTGCCCACCGTGTTGCAATCCTATTTTGGAGCAGCAACCATATCCTGAAAATTTTGCTAAACTGTATTTATAAAAAATGTCCTGCCTTGGCAGGACATTTTTTATAGTCAGCTATTATAGTTATTAAGATTATGGTTGCGCAAAACTATTTCTGGGACCACCACTTGCAAATACAGCCAGCATTCTTGATTTTTGACCAAGGCTGAACATATACATACAAGCATCATCAGAATAATCCATATAGTTCATAGTCATTTCAACAGGTGTGCCGGAGCAGGTACTTAAATGACCAGCTGCAGGACAGCCATAGTTAGCTGTATTATGAGTTGGGGTATCACCAACCTGGTCGGTACCACAAGTGGCATCTCCCCAGATATGGCGCAGGTTCATCCAATGGCCAACTTCATGGGTAGCAGTTCTCCCTTTGTTGAAAGGTGCAGCTGCAGTTCCAGTTCTTCCGGTAGCATTGTCATCTAATACTACACCATCAGTGGCTGAAGAACCACCGGGGAATTGTGCGTAGCCTAAAATACCGCCTCCCATATTACAAACCCAGATATTGAGTTTGGTAGTTGGGCTGGTGGGAGCAATTCCTTTCGGACTTTTTTTCATTGCATTATTGGTGCTCCAGCTTGTTGTAGTGGTTGATTTCCGGACAACAGCGTCTAATACAAAACGAACCCCAATATTGCCCGACTTAACACTATTATAAGTTGAGGTCAGGTTATAATCAGCATTGGTTGCTGCAAAGTCTTCATTCAATACATCAATCTGTGATTGTAATTGTGTGAGAGAAACATTTTGTGCAGCTGTTCTGTACAAAACGTTGAATACAACCGGGATCTCAATGACACCGTTTACGAGGCGGAATTGTTCCGGGTTAGCGGCTACCCGTTTTGTAAATTCTTCAATGTCCTCCATTCGCTTCCGTAAAGAAGGATCTGCTTTTAAATCTTCTTTCAATACCTCATCAGCTGCACAATGGCGCTGTGTGGCTACTACATCCTCTTCCGGCAAACCTTCTTCATTAGATACGGATTTGTTACATCCCATTAAAAAAAGGAAGCCTCCTGCAAGCAATACAAGTGATTTCTTCATAAATGATTATTTGTTTTAGTGTATGGAAAAAATGACTTAGTAATTTATAAGAAATTTTTAGTTTCCCTGTAATGGTCTTGCAACTATTATTGCAACATAGTGTCTAATCTTATCTAAAAAGAAAATTTCCTGCGTAATTACTCTTATTTTGAATTCATCATGTGGGGATAAGCTTTCCCCTATACTTATCTTCTTTGAATCTATTGCTTATCAAGAAAAGCAGGTGCCACCTAATTCATTCTTAAGCGGATAGTTTTTTTATTCTCCTGTTCATAATATAAAACCAGATGGGCGGGAAAAGCGACAATATCATCATGCCGGGATACCCTGTAGGCATTTGCGGTGAGTTATCATGATGTCTTAACACCTGGTATTTACGGCTGGCCATATAGTGATGGTCGGAATGACGGCTAAGTTCGAATAACATTAATCTTCCTATAACATGGTCACTGTTCCAGCTATGCTCCGGCATGGCTCTCTCATATTTCCCGTCACCAATAGCTTTTCGTTGCAGCCCGTAATGTTCGATATAATTGACTGTTTCAAGTAATAAAATCCCAATCAGTGCAGCAGCAATAAAATAGACAGTAACCAGCCAGCCAAATATAACAAAGATGGTGGCAAGAAGGGCTGCCTGTATTATATGAAACTGTAACATCTCATTATGCAGAGAGAAAATTGACTTGCCTTTCTTCTTCATTTCTTCATTGGCAATTTGCCAGGCGCTGAGATAACTAAAAAATATAGTGCGGAAGTAAAAGGCATAGATCGTCTCACCATACCGGGCACTGCTTGGGTCTTCTGGTGTGGCTACCCGTTTATGATGTCCTTTATTATGTTCAGTAAAAAAGTGCATATAGAGTGAAGTAAGCAATAAGGCTTTTGCCAATGTTTGTTCAAATTTATTCACCCTGTGCCCCAGTTCATGTCCAACATTTATTCCAAAAGTTCCACATAATAGTCCCATCACCCAGATGCGCCCAATGCTATCATTTAATGTCATTCCTTCAGCTGACATGACAATTAAAAATTTTACCAGCAGTAAATATTGCAGAATTACTATCAGGTACAACAGTATGTCATAGGTGCGGTCTTTTTTAGCCAATTCTTCCTCAGCGGCACTCATATTAACCGGGCTTGGTTTAATTAATAGTTCGATTAGTGGAATGAATATCCATGCCCAGATCAACGGAAGCCAGATTTGCCAACCGGTGACATTGAAGGAATGCCAGGCGCCGGCATAAATAATAAGCGGGGAAACATATTTATAAGCCCGGATACTCATATTAAATTTGTTAGTCTTTCAAAAATAAAAAATAAGCTTCCTTATTTAGCGTTTTACATCAGATTAATGTGCATCTTTTTTAAACTTATTACCTTCATAATAGTCTGAAACTTAAATTATAGACCAATGTCGTTGACAAATCAGTTAAAAAATCAGCACCTGATGTGGAGAGCCGGTTTCGGCCCTGCCGTTGAACAATTAGGCGATCTGCCCAAATATACCCCCAAACAATTTTATAAAGCACTTGTAAGAGCATCGGAGAAAAAGCCCGATTATATTGACGTGGCTGACGATTACCTGAAAGGACTGGTGATGGGTTTCGAAGAGGCAGGCCGTCAACAAAAGAAAGAACTCGATGCTGACGAAAGAAAAAAAGTACAGCAAAAGAACAGGGAGGGTGTCCGTAACCTGAATATGTACTGGATGCATGAGATGGTAAATACTGCTTCACAACTAAGGGAAAAAATGGCTTTCTTCTGGCATGGACACTTTGCCTGCCGAAACCTGAATGTATTTTATCAGCAGGGATTACTTGATATCATTCGAAGAAATGCGTTAGGAAATTTTGGAACAATGTTAAAAGAGGTTTCAAAATCGGCGGCCATGCTGAATTTCTTAAATAACCAGCAAAACCGGAAAGACCATCCCAACGAGAACTTTGCCCGTGAAGTAATGGAGCTGTTTACACTTGGCCGGGGAAACTATACTGAAAATGATGTGAAGGAGGCGGCGAGAGCATTTACCGGCTGGGGGGCCAATATAAAAGGTGAGTTTCAGTTCCGCCGGTTTCAACATGACTTTGGCAGTAAAACAGTATTAGGCAGGACCGGGAGTTTTGACGGAGGCGAAGTACTGGATATTTTACTGGAAGAAAAACAAACTGCAAAGTATATTACACAGAAGATTTATAAATTCTTTGTAAATGAAAAAGCAGATACGGATAAGATAAACTGGTTGGCTGACAGGTTCTATAAAAATGAGTATGATATCAGTAAACTGTTGGAAGATATTTTCACCAGTGATTGGTTTTATGACGAAAAAAATATCGGAGCACAAATAAAATCACCGGTTGAATTGCTGGTTGGCATCCAGCGGATGCTACCGATGAAACTGGAAAATGAAGAAGCATTAATGTTGTTGCAAAGAGTGTTGGGGCAGTTATTATTTTATCCACCGAATGTAGCCGGATGGCCGGGAGGAAAGAACTGGATAGACAGCTCTTCTTTAATGATGCGGATGAGAATACCTAAACTGATAAACGATGTGGATGAAATGAATGTAAAAGCCAAAGATGATGATGATACTATGATGGGTATGAAGGATGGCAATGTACTGTTGAAAGGGACTAAAAAACCAGGTGAACAACAATCCGGCGGATATGCCGGTATGCGCCGTCAGCAGATTGATGCTAATGTGGACTGGCGACCCTATGTGAAACATTATGAAAGTGTACCAAGGGAGACCCTGGCAGATACGATTTCAAAAATCCTGTTGCAAACAAAAAGCCGGGTGAGTATGGATATAATTAAACAGTTTTCTGACCAGACAGGTCGGGAGAATTTTATAAAAACCGCTACCCTGCAGATTATGAGTACACCGGAATACCAACTTTGTTAAAACCATCTATTAACTAACAGATAATGGCTTAAAGATTTTGTATATGTTATTTAAACGTAAAGAATTCATCCAGATTGGCTCGCTGGCTACAGCATCGATAATGCTGCCAAAATTCCTGAAAGCATTTGAAGGAAAAAATATGGTGTTGCCGGGAAATAAGGTAGTCGTAATTCTTCAGCTTAGTGGTGGGAATGATGGATTGAACACCGTAATTCCGTTCAGAAATGATCTGTATTACAAAGCCAGGCCTAAATTAGGTATTGCAAAAGATAAAGTGTTGTCTGTTACAGATGAAGTTGGGCTGCATCCTGCATTAACAGGTTTCAAAGAGCTGTACGATGATGGCAGCCTTGCTATTTTAAATAATGTAGGTTACCCAAATCCTGACAGGTCCCATTTCAGAAGTATGGATATCTGGCACACGGCCAGCCAGAGCAGTGAATACTGGACCAATGGATGGGTTGGACGTTACCTGGATGCACAATGTAATGGGTGTGATAAACCGACACAGGCAATTGAAATAGATGATGTATTAAGTCTTGCTTTGAAAGGGGAGAACATAAAAGGAATAGCGGTGAAGGACCCAAGGCGATTATACGGAACGGCTAACGAAAAATTCTTCCGCGATGTGATGAAGCATCATAAAGATGAAGCAGGAGAACAGCCGGTAGATTATTTATATAAAACAATGGCTGAAACATTATCCAGTGCTGATTATATTTTTCAGCAAAGCCGGATGCACCCAACCAACGCCGTGTATCCAAAAACTGATTTAGGAAACAGTTTGAAGACAATCGCTTCATTGATTTATTCAGAGATCAATACCAAAGTGTATTATGTATCACTGGGAAGTTTTGATACCCACATCAACCAGGATGCCCAGCAACAGCGTTTGTTTACAGAAATGAACGATGCGGTGAAAGCCTTTGTAAAAGATCTGAAGCAGCAGCACCGCTTTGAAGATGTGATGTTGTTTACTTTCTCAGAGTTTGGCAGAAGAGTGGAACAAAATGCCAGTGGAGGTACTGATCACGGCACAGCCAATAATATGTTTCTGGTGAGTGGGGGATTAAAACAAAAAGGAATCCTGAATGCGATGCCCGACCTCAAGGATCTTAATGAAGGTGACCTGAAATATAATGTGGACTTTAAAAATGTGTATGCTACTGTGCTGAAGAAATGGCTGAATGCAGATGACAAGTCTATTTTGACTAAGCAATATGATTACCTGAATTTTATTTAGATAAAGAATCTTTGCCCTGAAATGAAAAAGCCCACTCAACTGAGTGGGCTTTTTCATTTTGTGATGAATCTTATAATGTTTTCTTTTTGCCGGTTGCGATGCGGTATAAAACAAATCCCATGAATGCAAAGAATGCAACTCCCAGCCATTTATAACCTTCTGCTCCCAACGAGTTTGTAATGCTATGTTCAGCATTTACCTTACCCAGTTTAGTATTAACACTTTCAATAGAAGAAAGAATAGCAACTAATACTCCGGCCAATGCCCCGCCTGCAACTAATCCCGTAGCAAAAAGATTTCCTTTGCCTAGATCTTCCTCCTCCGGGGCGACTTGTATATTTTTCTTTTTCTGTCTCCATTCAACTATCCCTCTTATGGCTCCGCCAATAAAGATAGGTAATGTGGTAGATAGTGGCAGGTAAATACCAATAGCAAAACTCAATGCTTTAATGCCGCAAAGTTCCATTACAACAGCAATAAATACTCCTACCAATACAAACTGCCAGTCCAGGTTAAACGAAAGTATTCCTTTGATCAAGGTAGCCATTAAAGTTCCCTGTGGTGCAGGATATTTATCTGTACCAATTGCATGTTGAATACCTTGTGACACCATTTCTGCAGTAGGCTGATCAAGAACTTTAATTGTGGCACCGATAGCTATAGACGAAACAATGGCGCCCACAAATAAAGATATTTGCTGATATTTTGGTGTGGCACCAACTAAATAACCTGTTTTCAGATCCTGTGATGTAGCACCTGCATTGGCGGCGGCTATACAGATCATACCTCCGACTACCAGCGCCATAGGTTCATAAACATACCCTGTCCATTTTACAGCAATAAAGATCAAACAGGTTCCCATCAAAGTGGCAATGGTCATGCCACTAATTGGGCTATTGGATGAACCGATCAGCCCGACAATCCGGGAGGCAACTGTTACAAAGAAGGCTCCAAAAATAATAACAAGCAATCCTAATAATAATTTACTGCCAATATTGGTACCCGGAATAAGTGTGTTGGGCAATAGAGCAATGACCAGTAAAAGAACCAGGCTGCCAATGCCAACAACTTTCATGGAAAGATCCCTTTCAGTTCTTGGTACCTGGGTATCAGTATTCGTCCCCCCTTTTTTCAATGACCCGATACTTCCTTTGAATGAAGAAATAATAGTAGGAATCGTTTTAATTAAAGTAATAAAACCGCCTGCCGCCACAGCACCGGCACCTATTTGCCGGATATATGCTTTATAAATAGCGTCTGACCAGTTATCAAAATTTTGAGCAACAGGATCCCAGCCACTTGAACCACCTGCTTTGGTAATATCTGCGAGATAACCCAGTTTTGCAAGTTGAGCTGCAATGATATTGGCATCTACTAAGGAGGCTAATAAAGGAATTAAAACAAACCAGCTCAATACGCCGCCAGCCACTAATACGCCGGCAATTTTTGGGCCTATGATATATCCTACGCCCAAATACTCCGGGGTGATCTCACCACTTACTTTAGCCGAAGGAAAAATTTTATTGGTTTGCCTGGTCGCAAAATCAGGAACTTCTTTTATTACATGAAATATTTTTTGGAGCAATGCATATGCAAATGCAAAACCAAGACCCATAAAAGCGGTTTTTGCAAAATCACCACCTTTTTCACCTGCTTTCAGCACAGAGGCACAAGCAGTTCCTTCGGGGTAAGGTAAGGTTTTGTGTTCTTGTACGATTAATGACCTGCGAAGGGGTATCATCATCAATGTTCCTAAAATGCCGCCAAAAATGGCGAGTATAAGAATCGTGAAATAGTTAAAATAGTTAGCACTGTTCGGGTCGCTTAAAAACAAAAATCCGGGCAATGTAAACACAACACCTGCTGCAATACTTTCACCCGCAGAACCCGTTGTCTGAATGATATTATTCTCCAGGATGGTAGTCTTTAAAAATCTTCTGCCTAATGTAATAGCTATTACCGCAATAGGAATAGAGGCAGAAACCGTAAGCCCTGCTTTTAATGCCAGGTACACTGTGGAAGCGCCAAATATGATTCCAAAAATTGCACCGGTTATAATTGACTTGATGGTAAGTTCCGCCATTTTCGTCTCTGCGGATACAAACGGCTTGAAATGGTTTTGTTGTTCAGCCATAGCAGTTGGGGTTTTGTTGATGGGAAGATATGAAAAAAGCTATTAGCTGTGAGCCAATAGCTTTGAGACAATTAATGAATATTATTATAGGCTTACAGCTGAGTGCTGAAGCCTAACTATTTTCCTTTAACTAACTCCTTTTTCTTTCATGATCCTGTTCAACCATTTCAGCATGGCAAAACACATTAAAGTAGCTACCATCAGTAAACCAAAATTTAACCAGAAAAAACCTGCCTTGTGATTGTAATTGTCCCACATAGTGGACAGAACGCCGGATAATTTATTGCCAATAGATGTGGCAAGGAACCAGCCACCCATCATCAATGAGGTAATACGTACCGGACTTAATTTAGATACCAATGACAAGCCCATCGGGCTTAGTAATAGTTCGCCAATTGTGATCACTCCATAACTGGAGATCAGCCACAGTACGCTGGCTTTTTCTGTTCCGTTATGACTGGCATATACAGCACCCACCATTACAAGGGCTGATAGTCCGGAAATGAAAAGACCAAAAGCGATTTTTGTTGCCGTAGAAGGTTCTTTCTTTCTTCTCCGTAACCAGGTAAAGAAGGCCACTACCAGCGGGGTTAAAAGAATTACCCATCCGGGATTGATAGACTGGCTAAGGTTTGTTGCCCATAAACTTACAGAAGCACCTTCAGCCGGTTTTTGATCTGAAGGAATATTTTTGAAGTATACCGGGTAGTTCAATTCTTTTACGACTTTACCATTTTCTTTCATCAACCTGAACTGTTCATCATACTTTGCCACAGAATCCTGCTTGTAGGTAATGGTTTGTGCAAAATTCAGGTTGTCAAAAAGTTGTTGTGTCATGCCTGTTACTTCACGGTTTGTATATCGATCGGCCCAGGTATTAAGGGCTGAACCATTTTGTTTAAAAACTGCCCAGAACATAATGACAACAGCAAAGATGGCCAGCAAAGCAGCAATAGGTCTTTTCTCTTCCTGTTTGGCACTGAAATAAAGTGACCCATAAAAGTAGATAACAGGAAGACATGCAAAAATGAAAGCATCAGTAGAATCGGAACCCACCAATGTGCCGGGAATCATCCAACCAGCAACACCTGCCACAATGGAAGGCAAAAAAATGGTCATGACTATCCGGGTCATGGACATATCATTCTCGGTTACACCTTTCTTTACATCATATGCTTTATAATGTTTTGTTCCTGCCAGGAAAATAAAAACACCCAAAAACATGCCTACGCCGGCAGCAATAAATGCAGCACCCCAGCCATAAACTATATATAAGGCAGCACCGAAAAAGTTGCAGATGAAAGCCCCAATATTGATGCCCATATAAAAAATATTATAACCATCATCTTTTTGAAGTATATATTGTGGAGTGGTGTATACATTACCCAGCAGGGTAGAGATATTGGGTTTAAAAAAACCATTACCCAAAATTACTAATGTCATAGAGAGGTATAACATTGGCAGGTTGTGTACGGACATCAGGCAATAACCCACTCCCATCATTAGCCCACCCATAATTACAGACCTGCGGTAGCCTAAATACCGGTCTGCCAGCAAGCCACCAATAAAAGGGGTCAAAAATACAAGGGCGATGAAAGTGCCGTATAGGTCGGCAGATTCTGCTTCCGTCATTGCGTAGCCGGTTTTTACATCCTTCAGGTAGAGGGTAAAAATTCCGATCATCAGGTAATAACCGAATCGTTCCCACATTTCAGAGAAAAAAAGAAAAGGCAATGCCTTGGGGTGTTTATTCCACATAGTTCAATCGTTTAATAGGGAAAGATAATAAAAGGATGGTTAGGGGAAATAAAAAAGGTGGCTTTATGGGCCACCTTTGTATGTACAGGTTATTATTTTTAATCAGCACCAGTTTTATCTTTCACGATCTGGTTGAGTGATTTAATCCTTGAATAAATTAAAATTCCTCCGATAAATGCAGCGGCTACCAGGATAAGGAAGAATATTTTCTTATCTGTGAAATCATCCCAGAAACTGGTCATTACGCCAGCTACTTTTCCCCCAATAGAAGTGGAGAGGAACCATCCTCCCATCATTAATGCCGTCAATCTCGCTGGTGATAATTTGGATACCAATGATAATCCCATTGGGCTGAGGAATATTTCACTGATAGTAAAAATAAAATAGGTGATCCATAGCCATATAGCTGAAGCCTTATGTGTATAAATAGAAGGTACCGACATAATGGCGAACACCATCGCTAAAGCGGATAAGCCTGATATAAACAATGCCATTCCAAATTTTGACATGGTAGTGGGTTCTTTTCCCCGTTTTCGAAGCCAGCTAAAGAATGGTACAAAAAGCAAGGTTAGTAATACGATGAATAACGGATTGATAGATTGAAATAATTCAGTGTTGGTAAGTTTTACATCTTTACCACCGGGCCATTGTTCTTTAGGAACATTTACGAAATAGGGGTCCGGGCCCATTTCCTGTACAACCTTCCCGCTATCGTCTTTCACTTCAACCATGTATTGATCCAGTTTATTGACCAGGCGTGGAGTGTCTGTAACTTTTTGTAATGGGAATATAGCACCTGTAATTTTTGCTGTAGAAGCGGAAGCTTCCCGGTCGGTATGTTTTTCAGCCCATAAAGTGAGCCCAGTGGCATTTTGATTATAAATTGTCCAGAAGGCAATGGCAATGGCAAAAATGAATAATAATGCACCAATTCCTTTTTTGTCCTGGCCTTTGGCCCGAACCCATAAAGAAATATAAAAAGCAATAATTGGTAAACAGGCAAAAATGAAAGCATCATTAGCCTGTGTCCCCATGATTGGCGAACCGAATATTGTTGTTGGTAAAAACCACCCAATTACTGCAGCTATAATTGCGGGCAGAAAAACAGTCGAAAATATTTTTGACAGTGGCATATCTTCTGCCTGAACCGGTTTTTTTATATCTGCTTGTTTTATGTCTTTGTCCTTTATGGCTGTTGCAAGAATAATTAATCCAATGATCAATCCTACACCCGCTGCTCCAAAAGCATACCCCCAGCCATATGCATTTCTTAACCAGGCGGCTACGAAATTGCAAACGAAAGCACCAATATTAATACCCATGTAAAAAATATTATAAGCATTATCTTTTAAGGGTTTCAGGTCTTCACGGTTATAAATGTTTCCCAACAGTGTAGAGATATTGGGTTTAAAAAAGCCATTACCAACTATTATAAATGCCAATGAAACAAACATGGCCGTATCACCGGGCAGAGAAAGTCCCAGGTAACCGATAGCCATTAAACTGCCTCCAATGAAAATCGATTTAATATATCCCAGGTACCTGTCAGCAATTAACCCACCAATAAAAGGCGTCAGGTAAACGAGCGCAATGAAACTACCAACAATATCAGCACCTATTCTGCCTGAAAAACCCTTTCCACCTGTGGTAGAATCGGTCATATAGATAAACAGAATTCCTACCATTAGATAATAAGCAAACCGTTCCCACATTTCTGTGAAAAATAATGCATAGAGTGCTTTCGGATGGCGGCCCGGATGAGCAGGCTGTGCAGGAAATACTTCTTGTGATTGGCTCATAAAACTTTTTTTAGTTTACAAAATCAGAGGCTTTAATCAATAGAAGCAACCAAAATACAGAAATTTAATCACCCACAAATTTTTTCGGGCTATCTTTAGCCAGCGTACCCGATATTCGCAAATAAGCTAAAATCCAACCATATTTAACCCATGCGAATTCTTTTATTGGGCTCAGGTGGCAGAGAAAATGCCCTGGCCTGGAAATTATCTCAAAGCCCCCGTTGCGAGAGCCTGTTTATAGCTCCCGGAAATGCAGGCACCTCTCAATTTGGCACTAATCTCAACTTTAGTGTCACCGATTTTGAATCAATCAAAAAAGCATGCATCGATAATAAGATTGACATGGTTGTTGTAGGCCCTGAAGAGCCTTTGGTGAAAGGGGTGACCGATTTTTTGATCAGCAGCTCTTCGTTGAAAAATCTTGATGTGATCGGACCCGGCAAAGCAGGCGCACAACTGGAAGGGAGCAAAGCTTTTGCCAAAGCCTTTATGATCCGGCACAATATTCCAACGGCAGCTTACAGGGAGTTTACACTGGATAATTATACTGCAGGAATTGAATACCTGAAGAATCATTCTTTGCCAATCGTATTAAAAGCAGATGGTTTGGCAGCAGGCAAGGGGGTTGTTATCTGTGAAAACCACCTGGAGGCGATTGCTGAATTTGAATTGATGATACAGCGGGCCAAATTTGGTGAGGCCGGAAAGAAAGTAGTGGTGGAGCAGTTTTTAAAGGGAATTGAGATCTCTGTTTTTGTTTTAACCGATGGTAAAAACTATGTGATTTTACCGGAAGCAAAAGATTATAAAAGAGCTGGGGAAGGCGATACGGGTCCTAATACAGGAGGAATGGGAGCAGTAAGCCCGGTGCCATTTGTCGATGAAGTGTTGATGAAAAAAATTGAGGATAAAGTAATAAGACCTACCGTAGAAGGATTGAAAAAAGAGGGGTTAGAGTACAGGGGGTTTATATTTTTTGGATTCATGATTGTGGACGATGAGCCTTATATGATCGAATACAACTGTCGTATGGGTGACCCTGAAACAGAAGTGGTGATACCAAGATTAAAAAATGACCTCGTCGAATTATTAGATGCGGTCTCCAATCAGGAATTGGATAAAGTGAAAATTGAAACAGATTCCCGCACTGTCTGCACGGTGGTGGCTGTAAGTGGTGGCTACCCGGGAGACTATACAAAGGGGCTTGAAATAAATGGCCTGGATGACATCAACCCGGAGGACAGCATGCTTTTTCATATGGGAACGACTATAAAAGATGGGAAAGTGGTTACGAATGGAGGTCGTGTCTTTTGTATCACCTCTTATGGCCGGTCGATTTTTGATGCGGTTGAAATATCAAAAGAGGAAATGCAGAAAGTATCTTTCAAGGGCATGACCTATAGAAATGATATAGGATATGAGTTTGAATAATGTCAGCGGCTCCGGCTTTTTATTCCGCTTAATAATTAGCTTATTTTCGCTTCTCAACAGCGAAAATTGCCAATATGGAAGTAAACTATCATGATTATCTGCAGCTGGAAAAAATTCTCAATGCCCAAGCTCCTGAAAGTGACAAACACAACCTTCCTGCGCATGATGAAATGCTGTTCATCGTCATACACCAGGCTTATGAACTCTGGTTCAAACAACTGCATCACGAAGTTGATTCTGTAGGGGCAATACTAGGTAAACCGGCCTTAAATGATAATTCCCCTGAATTACAAACTATTGTTCACCGGCTTAGTCGATGTGTTACGATCTTAAGAGTGTTGGTTCACCAGATAGATATTATGGAAACCATGACACCGATGGACTTCCTGGATTTCCGGGATATGCTCAGGCCTGCATCAGGTTTTCAAAGCTGGCAGTTCAAGGAGCTGGAAGCTAAGTTGGGTTTAAAATTTGAACATCGTCATGGGCAACAGTACTATACGTCTCAATTAAGAAAAGAACATGTGGAGATAATTAAGAATGCTGAAGCAGGGAAATCCTTACTTCAGTTACTGAACAGTTGGCTGGAAAGAATGCCTTTTTTGAAAGAAGGAGCTGATGACTCATTCTGGAGTAATTATAAAGCAAGCTATCAGTCAAGCCTGGCAGAAGCCGAAAGAAATAATATTGAAGCTTTTGAAGAAATGTTTGGTACCAGTGGAAATGCTGAAGGTCGTTCATTATCACCTGCAGCCTGCAGGGCAGCATTATTTATTATGTTGTATCGTGGGTATCCCTTATTGCAATTGCCCTTTCAGTTATTGAATTGTTTGTTGGAAATTGATGAACAATTGAGTTCATGGCGTTACCGGCATGTAAACATGGTTCACAGGATGATTGGCACAAGAATCGGAACAGGCGGAAGCACGGGTAAAGATTATTTGAAAGCAGCCGCTGACAAACATTATATATTCCGGGAAATAGCCCAACTAAACAGCTTCCTTATAGAAAGAAGAAAGTTACCTGCCTTAAGTACAACAGTGGAAGCACGACTTGGATTCAACCACTACTCTTAAATAGCCGTGAATAATTAGGGCTTGTTTCCCTTGTTTGTGTTGTAACTAAAACTAAAAGGTATACCGAACACCTAATCCTCCCCAACTACCAACAAATCCGCGGTTATCACCAAATTCAAATGATGGCTGCCAGTCAATAGACATATTGATTGGGGCACCTTTGAATTTATAGTCAAGCCCAAGTACGCCATCAATCCCGATAAAGCTGCCGTCACCATTCCGGGTATTGTAGAATCCTATATGAGCACCGGGTCCTATATACCATTGCAGACCTGTAGCACCACTGATGGGGCCATGTATTTCATACAAACCTGTTATGCGAACACCCTGTCTCCAGAAATAGGCAATTCCTTCCAGCGCATTATTGCCATTGATGAAGTGTTTTAACGAAATGCCTCCGCCGTCCCAGACTTTTACACCTAATGCGGTTTGATAGGAGGAGCTGTTGGTGCTTTTGCTTTGTGCTTGTGAAGAGTAAAAAATCAGTAATGCGAGGCTTGTAACAATAATCTTTCTCATACTATAATTTTAAGTTGAGTTAACAGTTTCAAGTCCCTCCTTGCTATTACTATGCCAAAAACAGGTTTACAATAATGATTAATAACCAAAATTATTTAACCTTGATTATCAGAGAGAAATATAGTACAACTACTAATGAGATCACAGCGGTGATGGTAAAAGTATAGGAACTGCCAAGGCTGGTCCATATGGCACCTGCGATTATACTGGCAAATAATGTACTCATACTTTCACAGGAAGTGTAAAATCCAATTGCAGTAGCTGTATCCTGGTTATGTGACAAATTAGTAATCCATGCTTTAATAACTCCTTCGGTGGCAGCCGCATAAATACCATAGATGGCAAACAAAATAAAAATTAAAAGTACAGAGGGGTTAAATGCGAAACCGCCATAGACTATTGTAAATAGAATTAATCCGAAAATGACAACTCTTTTAAAGCCAATTTTGTCTGCCAGAATTCCCATTGGATAGGATGCAAAAGCATAGACAAGATTATAAAAAATATAAGCGGCAATGGTGATAGTGTCAGCGTTAAAAGTACTACCCAGCAGGGTTATTGTATTACTCCCGATAGTTTCTTTAGTAATGAGTAGTAAAAAGATATCTGAGCTGTTGAAGAGTGCAAACAATAATAAACCGGGAACTATTTTTCGAAACTCAGGATTTGCTATTTTCCAATACCTGAAAAACGAAAAGAAGTTTCCTTTACCCATAGTGGAAACGGAGTTCTTTTTTTCTTTTAATAAAAAAATTAATACAACTGATAACAGGCCCGGTATAAAGGCAATATAAAAGAGTGTTGAATATTCACCAGGATAGAAGTATAAAAACAATAATGCAACAATTGGACCGATGGCAGCGCCGGCTGTATCCATACTGCGATGAAATCCAAAAACTCTCGCCTTTGTTTCCTTTGTTGCTTCCTGAGAGAGTAGTGCATCCCTTGCTGCCGTGCGGACACCTTTGCCTAACCGGTCAATGGTTCGTACAAAAAATATCCAAAGAGGGTAGGTAAATGTGGCCATCAAAGGTTTTGATATAGCACCAAGAAAATACCCGAGCTTTACAAATGGTAAACGAAATCCCTTTTCGTCACTCCATTTTCCAAAGTAACCTTTACTAATACCTGCCGTAAATTGTACCACACCTTCCAGTACACCGATCAGGAAAACGCTGAAGCCTATCTCTTTTAAATAAACAGGAATAACAGGATACAGCATTTCGCTTGCAATATCTGCCAGTAAACTAACGACAGACAAAATCAGAACTGTTCTGGTAATGATTCGCATGTGATGAAGGTAAAAGAAAAACGTTGTTGCCTGGTAAATTAACTATTCCATGCAACCCGCTATTTAGTATATCAAAAATTTCCTGTAATTACAATGTTTAAAACCCTTTTAACTGCGAATTATCTAAATTCACCAATATAAAAAAAATCCATGCCAGACAAGGTTTTGCTTTGATAATTCAAATTATTTCCTCCACCTTTGCTCACAATAAATCCGATATAAATTCATGGGACTTTTTAATTGGTTTACACAAGAAATAGCTATCGACCTGGGTACAGCTAATACCCTCATTATACACAATGACGAAGTAGTAGTGAATGAGCCGAGTATTGTTGCCTTAAATCGTAACAATCCCAAAGAAGTCCTGGCGGTTGGTAAGAAAGCCCTCATGATGCATGAAAAGACCCACGAAAGCATCCGTACGGTTCGTCCGCTGAAAGATGGTGTGATAGCCGATTTCAATGCTGCAGAGCTGATGATTCGGGAGCTTATCAAACTGGTTTATCCCAAGAAACCTCTTTTCCCCCCAAGTTGGAGAATGATGATCTGTATACCCTCCTCCATTACAGAAGTGGAGAAAAGGGCCGTTCGGGACAGTGCAGAACAGGCTGGTGCCAAAGAAGTGTACTTAATTCATGAACCCATGGCTGCGGCACTGGGTATCGGTATTGACGTGGAAGAGCCGGTGGGTAATATGATCATAGATATTGGTGGTGGCACAACGGGTATAACCGTCATTGCGTTGGCAGGGATTGTTTGCGACCAGTCAATCCGGATTGCCGGAGACGAATTTACGGCTGATATAATGGAAGCCCTGCGTCGTTACCATAGTTTATTGATAGGTGAACGAACTGCTGAGCAAATCAAAATACAGGTGGGAGCTGCCATGAAAGAAATTGACAATCCACCAGATGATTTTGCAGTAAATGGCCGTGACCTGGTAACGGGTATACCCAAACAAATAATGGTGAGCTACCAGGAAATAGCCGAGGCGCTTGACAAAAGCATCTTTAAAATTGAAGAAGCAATCCTTAAAGCGCTGGAACAAACCCCGCCAGAGCTTGCTGCTGATATCTACCGCCGTGGTTTATACATAACCGGTGGCGGTGCCCTGCTTCGTGGTCTTGATAAGAGATTGAGCAATAAAATAAAATTGCCGGTACATATAGCCGATGACCCGCTGAAAAGTGTGGTGCGGGGAACGGGTATTGCACTGAAACATTATGACAGGTATCCTTTTGTGATGAGATAAGTACGAAATACAAAGTACGGGTAACGACTCAAAACGGAACGTACTTCGTATTTTTAACTCCAAACCTGCAACAGTTGCGTAACGTTTTTCTCTTTATCCGCCGGTATATAACCTTTTTTACATTCCTTCTATTGCAGGTGGTATCCTTGTGGTTTTTGTATAACTACAATAAGTTTCACCGGGCCAAATTTCTGGGTATTGCGAACGAGATGACCGGCCGCATCAATACGCAGTATAATAAAGTTGAGGATTACTTTGTTCTAAGGGAAGAGAACCGAAGGGTACACCGGATGAATGATTCCCTGCTGAATTTACTGCCTCAGAATTTTGTGCGGGCAGATACAAGTGTTCAGCTGGTGCAGGATTCTGTTCCTTTTGATACTTCGGGAAATTTCCGGCGCTATTATTTCAGACCAGCCGGAGTTGTTTATAACACCGTCAGTAGTCAAAAAAATTATATACAACTAAACAGGGGCCTTAATCACGGAATAAAAGACAATATGGCCGTTTTAAGTTCTGATGGCAGCGCAGTAGGGGTAGTGGTAGGGGTCAGTCCTAATTTTTGCCAGGTGATGAGTTTGTTGCATGTCCAGCAAAAAGTAAATGTTTCTTTGAAAAAGAGTGGTGATTTTGGCACTATTGAGTGGGATGGGAAGGATCCCCGATTACTGACATTAAGAGGAATACCCAAGAGCATTGAAATAAAAACCGGGGATACCGTACTTACCAGTACTTACTCTTTCAATTTTCCTCCCGGGAAATTGGTAGGTACCATCGCAGAAGTGGTAACTGACAAGAGTACAAACTTTTATGTACTCAGGGTAAAGCCCGGGGCCAGGTTTTACAATTTACAGCAGGTGTTTGTGGTTGAGAACCTCCAATATACTGAACAGACAGCCCTGAACCTGGAAAGCCGCAAAAGAATTGAAGACCCTAAAAAAAATCCAAAGTGAGTGATCTCCTGAGAAATATCATCCGCTTTGCTGTATTCATCTCGATACAGGTATATGTATTGAACAAGGTTCCGCACCTGCACCGTTTTATTACTCCTTACCTCTATTTTCTCTTTATCCTTTGGTTACCATTTTCTGTTTCCCGTCAATGGTTGCTGGTGATTGGTTTTTTTACCGGCCTGGCACTTGACTATTTTACGATGACACCAGGCCTTCATGCCGCAGCCTGTCTTTTGATCGCTTATGTCCGGCCATTTATTATCAATATTCTTACACCCAAGGATAGTACAGAATTCAATTACAGGGAACCTTCACCCAAGGCTATGCAATGGACACCCTATCTTGTCTATGTTTTTATTCTAACAATTCTGCATCATGGCTATATGGTCTTTTTGCAGTGGCTGAGTTTTGGAAGTTTCCTGGATTTCATTGTGAAAGTAATTGCTACTACCGGCATCAGTATGCTGCTTATTGTTACAGTTGAATTGCTGTTCCCCCGGAAATTAAAATTCAGGACAAATACGGCCTGACGAGATATTTACCCTCAACTCAGGTATAGAAAATTTTCTTAAATCAAATTTTATTTTCAAATAGATTTGGAAACAGACTTTTGTAATTCGTACTTTGTATAACGATTAAAAATTCAATTTCTCACCTCATTCCTGGTAATTATCAGGATTATTGTTTGTTGTTGCTCCATGTCTGTGTTTAACCAATCAAGAAGCCGGATCATTCGTATTATTTTCCTTATTGCATTTGTGGTAATCATTGCCCAGCTTTTCTACCTGCAGGTAATTGAAGGTAAATACAGGCAGTTGGCCATGGACAATGCTGTTTATGCCAAAGTGGTTTACCCTGAAAGAGGTATTATTTATGACAGAAAAGGGAAAGCTATCTTAAACAATACGATTATTTATGACCTGATGGTAACGCCAGCTGAAGTAAAAGGTATCGATACCATGGATTTTTGCCGGCTTATTGGAATTGATACCGCTGAATTTAAAAAAAGGATATTGGAGGCCAGGTTTAAAAACACAGCTGTTCGCCCCTCCATTTTCAAGGGGTTACTCACAAAAGAGATACAGGCCAGATTTGAAGAGAACAGCTGGAAGTATCCGGGCTTTAACCTGGTGGAACGTCCATTGCGGACTTATCCTTTCAATGCAGGAGCTCATATTTTAGGTTATATCCGTGAAGCAGATACAAAGGATATTGAGAACTCCGGTAGTTTTTACCGGCAGGGAGATTATATCGGTAAAACAGGATTGGAATCCTATTACGAAAAAGTGCTGATGGGCCAGCGGGGTGTGGAATACATGATTAAAGACAACAAGAACAGGCTGGTTGGGCATTATGAAAATGGTGCCTTTGATACTGCTTCCATAGCCGGAAGAGGATTGCGGACCTATATTGATGTAGAATTGCAGCAATTGGCTGAAAAGCTGATGACAAATAAAGTTGGCGGACTGGTAGCGATTGACCCAAAGACAGGGGGGATATTGGCAATGGTGTCAGGACCCAATTTCAACCCTAATGATCTTACCGGTTCAGACGGGAGTAAGAATTTCAGTCGTATGCAACTAGATGTAACCGGCCCTATGCTTAACAGGGCAATTGGAGGAAAGTATGAACCCGGATCCACATTCAAACCATTGGGGGCACTGGTTGCATTGGATGAAGGGGTGATAACTCCTTCTTATGGGTACCCTTGCGGAGGTCGGTATACACTTTGCGGTCATGGCAAACCTGCCTGTACCCATGCAGGTGGCGGTCATGCTGCCAATGTCCGCTTGTCTATCGCCAACTCCTGTAATGCTTATTATGCACATGTGTATCGGTTGGCGGTCGATAATCCTAAATATGGTAATGTAAAACTCGGTTACCTGAAATGGAAAGAGTACATGAATGCTTTTGGCCTGGGTGTACGTTTAGGAGTAGATCTGCCTAATGAAAGCTCAGGCGGTATACCGGATACCTCCGTTTATAATAAAGAAAATGCAGGCAGATGGACTTCCTGTACCAATCTTACATTAGGTATCGGCCAGGATAAAATGCAGACTACCCCTTTACAAATGGCGAATGCGATGTGTATCATCGCTAATAAAGGATATTATTATACACCCCATTTTGTAGAGAAAATTGATGGTGAAACGGATGAAGATACTACCCTGATGAATAAGTTCCGGGTAAGGCATAATGTACTTACTCAGATTGCTGATACTGCTTTTAATGAGGTCATTGAAGGGATGAACGATGTTGTAAAATTTGGTACTGCCAGGATAGCACAGATCCCCGGCATTGATGTGTGTGCTAAAACAGGTACAGCCGAAAACTATACTATACTTGACGGCAGAAGGATCAAATTACCAAACAACTCCATGTTTGTTTGCTTTGCGCCAAAAGAAAATCCCAAAATTGCTATTGCAGTATTTGTACAAAATGCGGGTTATGGGGCTACCTGGGCCGGGCCAATTTCCAGGATCATGATTGAAAAATACCTGAACGATACACTGATGACAAAAAGTAAAGCTGACCTCGAAAGAATTGCCAGCACTGATCTGATGCCTGCTTATTTTAAACGGCTTCAGTATAAAGAAGATTCTACCCGGGCCTTTAAATGGTTTCAAACGACTAAAGACAGTAGTTATATCAAAAAATATATTTCAGCTTTATACGGTCCCGTTAACCCGTCACCAGGTAAAGTTCCGGTACCCACAAAGAAGGAAAATAGGACGCTGGCAATATTACCGGCAGATAAAAATTTCCGTAAACCAGATTTGCAAAAAAGATCATGAACCAGCAAAACCCTGCCATATCAAAAGGAATTGACTGGAGTTTAGCATGGATTTACCTGCTGCTTGTAATGATTGGTCTTACGGCCATTTTTGCAGCCACCTATAAGGAAGGGGATGCTGTGGTACAAAGTTTTATTAATTTCAAAACAGATTATAGTAAACAATTTTATTTTTTTCTGATTGGTACTGTAATAGGCTTCTTTATTCTTTTAACAGACAGTAAATTTTTTGCTGCTACGGCAAACCTCTGGTATGCCGTTGGTATTTTGTTGTTGTTATTGGTATTCCCTTTTCACTCAAGAGTCAAAGGGACCGAATCAATTATTAAGCTGGGAGCTTTTAATTTCCAGCCAGCAGAGTTTTGTAAGATTTTTGTAGCCTTATCATTAGCAAAATATTTATCCAGACCAGAAACAGACTTTTCGAAAACCCGTTCACAATTGATAGCAGCAGGAATTGCACTTTTGCCAGCTGTCATTACCATATTACAAAGTGAGACCGGCCTTGCATTGGTTTATTTTTCTTTTTTTATAGTTATGTATCGTGAAGGACTTCCTTCTATCGTTCTGATAATAGGTTTTTCAATTGCCGCATTAGTGGTGGCTACCATTGTGATTGAGCCCAATACTCTTGCCATTACCCTGACAGCAATTGCCGCATTGATTATCTATATATTTCGCCGCCAGATTAAACGCCGGCGTGATATGTTAGTGACAATTATCTTTTTGTGGGCATTGTGTGTGGGTATCCAGCGGTTTGCTGTACCGGTTATTTTTAAAAATGTATTACAGAAACACCAGGTTGAACGTATCTACGATTTGTTTGGAAAGGATAACCCTTATTTGGAAAAAGGGGAAGATATTACTGCAGAAGAAGCAAAAAAGAAAAAGGAAAGCGGCAGCAGTTATAATGTAAGACAATCTAAAATTGCAATTGGCAGTGGCGGCTTTAAAGGGAAAGGGATTTTAAATGCCACACAAACAAGATATGACTTTGTGCCAGAGCAACGTACTGACTTTATTTTTTGTACCGTCGGTGAAGGGTTTGGTTTTCTGGGCAGTACAATCTTATTGGGGCTGTATCTTATTCTCCTTTTCCGTATCGTTACCATTGCAGAACGTCAGCGAAGTGTATTCAGCCGCTGTTATGCCTATGGGGTAGCATCTGTATTTTTCTTTCATATTGCAATTAATGTGGCCATGACAATCGGGCTTGCCCCGGTAATCGGAATCCCACTTCCTTTTATCAGTTATGGCGGTACCTCCCTGCTCACTTTTACCATTCTTCTTTTTATACTGATACGACTGGATGCTGACCGGCAGATGGTGTTAAGATAAAATCTAAACTAAGTGATTCCGGGGCTGTTAATGGGATTTTGAATTTGTATTTTTGAATTTTATGAGAATCATTCCACTTTCTGAAGGTACGTTTACCATTGACAAGACAAAACTGTTTGTTCCCTTTGATGAATCCGCTCATGATTTAAAGGAAAGACCTGTTGGTAGTTTATTAGTGGAGATACAACCCTTTGTAATTGTTACCTCAAAAGATATTTTACTGCTTGATACCGGCCTTGGTTTTGAAAAGAACGGGACTTTACAGTTACACCAAAACCTGATGGATGCCGGGATCAACCCTTCAGAAGTAACGAAAGTATTATTATCACATCTGCATAAAGATCATGCAGGGGCTGTAGGAATAGAAAGAGACGGATTAGGCGCAAGACTTTCATTTCCTAATGCCACATATTATGTGCAGCGAACAGAACTGGAGTTTGCTTTTGAAAAGGGATTTCCTTCTTTTATTACAGAGGAATTGGTGTGTTTGCAAAATGCCGCCCAGGTGGAACTGCTGGAAGGTAACGGTTTGATTGACGGTTATATCAGTTATGAAATTTCAGGTGCTCATTCACCACAGCACCAGGTGTTCTGGATAAGAGAAGATGAAGAAACTATCTTCTTTGGTGGTGATGAAGCCCCGCAACTACAGCAGATGAAACACCGCTTTGTAGCCAAATATGATTACGATGGTAAGAAAGCAATGGAACTCCGGCAACAATGGTGGAAAAAAGGAGAGGAGGAAAAATGGACATTTCTTTTCTATCATGATGTAAAACACCCGCTGTGGAAGTTTTAAAATAAAAGCCGGTTCATATGGAACCGGCTTTTTATATACTCAAACAACCTTATTTAATTATCTTGGTAATGATCTTATTCTGTTTCGGGGTCCTTGCCGGTTCTGTATTCTTTCCTGGCGTAGATTTTTTAATTCTTTAATAAATCTTTCCTGGTGTTCAAAGACTTCATTGCTTCTTCTGTCGCCTATTATTTCTTTAAACTCACCCCGGTACCGTAATCTTAATTCAACCACTTTTTGCTGTAAAATCAATCTGTCTGTACGGTTTTCTTTTAGCGTATTTCTCCATTCATTGAAATAGCGAACGAAAACGGGAGTGAATCGTTCTGCTTCCCCTCTGGTCAGCCGCATTCTGAGCTGTATATACTCTCTCATTTTGTCCCGTATCCTGTCATCGCCATCATCATTCTGGGCAAAAATGATAGTGGAAGTAATAAGGAGTATACTTAATATGAATAATATTTTTTTCATTTTTTTCTGATTAGTTCATCATTATATCATCAGAAGCTTCATCGGTGTTGGGATCGTCTAATAATTCTGTATCATTTAAAAGACTCTGAATTTCATTTTCCGGAATATCTTTTATCAGTTCTTTAATATCCTGGGTTTTTTCTACAGAAGCAATGGTTCCCTGAACTGATTTTTCCTCTTCAGTTAACTCAATAAACTCGTCAAGTTTATCCGTACTTACTTTTTTAATACTTTTCTTAACCCATGTATGTGAATCAGCATTGGGATCAACTTTGTCCTGATTTATAAAAAAGAATCCTGCGGTTAAGATTATCCCGGTTATGATTGCTGCCGCAGCAAAGCGGATCCATTTGCGGCTACCTATTGGAATGACTTTGATTCCGGCTTTATTCGTTTCAGTAACTGGTTTGATGGCCAGGTTCTCAAAATATCCTAGTGGTACTGAATAGGGCATTTCTTTATTCAAACTACTCAGTAATGGAGAAAGTTTTTCCAATTCTTCCCGCGCCGGTTGCCCGCTAACCTGAACAGATGATATCAATGATTCTTCCAGCCCTTCAAAATAACCCTGTGGTACTGAATAAGGCATTTTTTTAGACAATTTGCTCAGCAAAGGGGATAAATGCACCAATTCATCAGTTGCATTTGTTGCCTCTGTTGCTTTGATCCTGCCAAGCACCTGGTCAGCCAATCCCTCAAAATACCCAACCGGAACAGTATAGATATTCTTTGAATCAAGGCTGGCCAAACTGCTATTCAGCTCATTCAACTCTTGCAATATGTTGTCTTTCTGTGTCATTTTACGTTAATTCAGACGCTTATGAGGCTTCAAAGTTTAATGATTCAGCATATAATCCTCAATTTTTTTAACTGCATGATGGTAACTGGCTTTTAATGCGCCTTCACTGGTTTCCAATACCCGGCTCATCTCTTCATAGGGCAGTTCTTCATAATATCGCAGAGCAAATACAACTCTTTGTTTTTCAGGAAGTTGCTGCATGGCTAATTGTAATTTCCACTCTAATTTATTTGCATCAAAATGTTTGTCAGCTTTTATTTTGTTACTCAGACCGGTCTCCACATCGCTCAGGCTTACTGAAGCCTTTTTTTTCTGTTGCTCCAGGTAGGTCAGGCATTCGTTGGTAGCAATCCTGTAAAGCCAGGTATATAACTGGCTGTCTTCTCTAAAATTTTCAAGTCCATTCCAAACCCTTATCAGCACATTTTGCAGTACGTCATTAGCATCTTCATGTTCTACCACCATCCGTCGGATATGCCAGTACAACTTTTCCTGGTATTTCCTGACAAGGCTTGTATAGGCTTTTTCTTTCGTAACCGGGTTACGAAACTGAACGAGGAGTTCGCTATCACTTGCAGTGGTTAGAGGCATTGACATCGGGCTTTGGGTGGCTTAGAATATTGGGATAGTAATATGTTTAATGGCTTTGGCTATTAAAAATAAAAAAGCAGGTTCAATTTAAAAAGAACCTGCCAGAATACTTTGAAACAAACTGTTAACCATTATTCTTCCTGCCCATCACCTTCTCAGCAGCTGTCACAATATCCGGGATATCTAAACCGTATTTCTTTAATAATTGAACAGGTGTTCCGCTTTCACCAAAAGTATCTTTTGTGCCTACATATTCGATGGGTACCGGGAAATTTTTCGCAGCTACCTGTGCAATGGCATCACCCAATCCACCGATGATATTATGTTCTTCTGCCGTTACCGCACATTTTGTTTTACGAATGGAGTTAATCACTGCTTCTTCATCCAATGGTTTGATAGTATGAATATTTATTACTTCTACGCTGATACCTTTTTCCTGTAAAACAGCACCGGCCTGGATGGCATTCCACACTAAGTGACCGCAGGCGAAAATGGTAACATCTGTTCCTTCAGAAAAATATTGTGCTTTGCCGATTTCAAAAGGCCTGTCTGACGTAAATATTGGCCACACGGGTCTTCCGAAACGCAGGTACACCGGACCTTCATAATCAGCTATAGCTTCTGTGGCAGCTTTTGTTTGTGCATAATCACAGGGAACGATAACTGTCATGCCCGGCAGCATTTTCATCAATCCAATGTCTTCCAGTATTTGGTGTGTTGCACCATCTTCTCCTAATGTAAGACCTGCATGCGAAGCACAGATTTTTACATTTTTATCGCTATAAGCAACTGATTGACGGATCTGGTCATAAACACGACCGGTGGAAAAGTTGGCAAAAGTGGTGGTGTAAGGAATTTTGCCTCCAATCGTCAAACCAGCCGCAATGCCTATCATATTAGCTTCTGCAATCCCGCATTGGATAAAACGTTCCGGAAATTCCTTCATGAACTGGTTTAGCTTGAGCGATCCTGCCAGGTCAGCAGTAAGGGCGACAATATTTGGGTTTTTTCTTGCCGCTTCCACAATACCATCACCAAAACCACTTCGGGTATCTTTGTTTCCTGTTGATTGTATATCCTTTAATGCCATGATTAAAATTTATGTGTCGCAAAAGTAAGGGATAGGGGTGAATGGTGGATAGTCAATAGTGAACAGCGAAAAATCAGTTCAGGTCCCCTGCCTGGCTGGTGAAGACGGTTTCATCCGCTTTCAAACGCAGTTCCCATTTCCAGGCGGAAGCCATGATATCATCCAACGAAAACTTCGGGTTCCAACCAAGCATTTTTTTAGCTAAATCATTATTTGCATATATGGCAACAACATCACCGGCCCTTCTGGCGCCTATTTCATAATTCAGTTTAATACCGCATTCCTTTTCAAATGCATGTATGGCTTCCAATACTGTTACACCATTGCCACTACCCAGGTTAAAAACCTCACACAAACCATTGCTTCTTCCCTCTTCCAGGTATTTCAAAGCTAAAGTATGGGCATTGGCAAGGTCGCAAACATGAATAAAATCCCGCAGGCAGGAACCATCCCTGGTTGGATAGTCATTGCCGTAAACATACATTTTTTCTATACGGCCAATAGCAGTTTGAGTTATAGCGGGAACAAGATTTTGAGGTTTACCAATGGGCATTTCACCAATAATAGCTGAAGGGTGTGCCCCGGCCGGGTTGAAGTAACGGAGTAAAATATTTTGAGTCCCTGAACTTTTTGCAAATTCGTTTATGATCTGCTCACTCATCTGTTTGGTATAGCCATAGGGAGACTCTGCCGGCTTGGGCTGCGTTTTCTCTGTTACAGGGATCTCATCAGGATTGCCATATACTGTGCAGGAAGAAGAAAAAACAAAATGGGGAATATGAAATTCCTGAACGCATTTCAGCAGGTTGATCAGAGAAACCAGGTTGTTCTCGAAATACATCAAAGGATTTTCCACGGATTCACCAACAGCTTTGTATGCGGCAAAATGAATAATACCGGTGATGTCAACATTTTCCTGGAAAATGGCAAACGTATCATCAAAGTTGCACAGGTCTACTTTATAGTTCTTTACTTTTTTGCCGGTTATCTGTTCTACACCCAACAGTACGTTTGGGTTTGAACGGGAATTGTTATCAACGGAAATAACGTCATATCCATTTTCTATCAGGTCCACAATAGTGTGTGAACCAATGTAGCCGCAGCCGCCTGTTACTAGTATTTTAGCCATAAAAAATCCCGACAAAAGTCAGGATTTATTTTATAAAACCGGTGTATTAAATTAAAATAACCTGGCAACCTGGTACACTCCTGCTGCCAGTAAGGCACTGATAGGGATTGTTAATATCCAGGCCCAGATAAGATTGATCGTTACGCCCCATCTTACAGCAGACAATCTTTTTGTTGCGCCAACTCCCATTATAGCACCTGTAATAGTGTGGGTAGTACTCACTGGAATTTTCAATGCTTCAGTAATAAACAATGTTAACGCACCAGCAGTTTCTGCAGCCACCCCCTCAAAAGGAGTAACCTTGGTAATCTTTGTGCCCATTGTTTTTACAATCTTCCAGCCACCACTCATCGTTCCTAAACCTATTGCCAAATAACAGGAAATGGGAACCCAATTGGGCATCTGGCTGAAATCAGTAATAGACCCGCCTGCTATCAGAGCAGCGGTGATAATACCCATTACTTTTTGTGCATCATTTCCTCCATGGCCGATACTAAAGGCGGCAGAAGAAATCAATTGTAATCTTTTGAACCATTGATTTGCTTTATGTGCATTCAGATTGCTCAGGTAAAGTGAAAAAGAGGCCATTACGAGCAAAATGAAGGATAATAAGATCCATTTGAAGTTCTTTGAGTAGAAGATTACCTGGCTGATATAGTTTTCATAATCTGTCTTTTTAGCCAGCACCTCTTTATTAAATTCAAGACTAACAGCGAGAAAAATAATGACAAAAACTATCACCCCAACGGAAAATATTTTTGATGTCCATCCTTTTTTAAAAGAACTTAAGAACCATAACGACATGATAAATGCCATGAGCATACCAATGAGTGGTGCCAGGAAAATAAAGCTGGCCGTTTTAATTATTATAGATGAGTTAACTGCTTCAAATCCCCCGGCGGCAATGGCTGCCCCTGCAAACCCTCCGATTAATGTGTGAGACGATGAAGAGGGGATACCCAGCCACCAGGTAAGCAGGTTCCAGGCAATGGCTGCAATGAGTCCAGAAAAGATAACGACCATCATGCTGCCTTTCATAATATGTTCTGGTTTAACGGTCTTGGCTACTGTATCTGCCACGCCATGATCTTTGAAAATAAAGAAGGCCACTGAGTTAAATACAGCAGCCCAGAGTACTGCCTGGAAGGGAGTAAGCACCTTGGTGGAAACCACGGTGGCAATAGAATTGGCCGCATCATGAAAACCATTGATATAATCAAATACCAGTGCAAGGGCTATGATGGTGATCAGGAAAGGTGTCATAAAAGTTAATTAGAAAATTGCTCAATACAGCAATACTCAATATGTCATAAACAGGTGGCGTTATTGAGCAATTGAGCCATTTTCAAATTGAGTAAAAATTGGTTAGGCATATTTAATAATAATAGACTCTATCACATTACTGGCATCTTCGCATTTGTCAGTAACGATCTCCATTACCTGGTATATCTCTCTTTTCTTGATCACTTCTTTGGCATCCGGTTCAGTGGCGAATAAACGTTCAATGCTCATATCAAAAATATCATCTGCCTGGTTTTCGATACTGTTGATCTTCACCAGTGCTTCGGTGATTTTGCGCATATTTTTCATATCACGCAATTCAGTCACGGCAATTTTCACCTGCTGGCAGCTTTGTTCTATCAGTTCAGCAAATTTCTGCATCCCGATATCGTTGGGGTTGACCCGGTAGAAATTGATTTTTTTAGCGGATGCATAAACATAATCAGCAATATCGTCCAGCGAAGTAGCGAGGTAATGTATATCCTCCCGGTCAAAGGGTGTGATAAAATTGCGACCCAGTTCAGTGAACAGGTTATGAGTGAGTTCATCGTTAGCATGTTCCAGGTCTTCAATCTGGGTAATAAGTGCTGCCCTTTTGTCAAAATCGGGTTCGGCCACCACATCTTTCAGCTGCGAACCCATTTTAGAAACATTATCAGCAACTTTTTCAAACAGTTCATAAAAGATCCTGTTTTTGGGCATAAAAATTTTCAGAAATGATTGGAGTCCTGCCATTAGTTTTAGTTTTAGTCCCGTTTACAGCGGGATTGTTTGCGAAAATACCGGGTACGGCTCTCAGGGTAACGAAGGGACGGAGAATTAATAATAAATTAATATAGAAATAAAATTAGGGTAACAATTCAATAACAAAGACTTTATATTGCAACAATTTTAAGCAGTGCATATGTTTTTGGCTAAGCGAATAGTGTCAAAAGTCCTCTTATCCATCATTTTAGTTGCTTTTCTGAGTATATCAGGTAACTCACAACGATACCTGTCTGATATCGACTCTATTTTCTTTATAAAAGACACAGTAAGACCGGTTATCAAGCGATTTGAGAACTTAAGGATCACAGGTTATATTCAACCGCAATTTCAAAAAGCTCAATCTGACGGAGCCCCTTCCTATACCGGGGGTAATTTTTCTCCGTTTTCCAGCAGCCGCTTCATGCTCCGGCGTGCAAGGGTAAAGATTGATTATATAATGCCTTCCAAAGAAAAATATCCCCAGGCCATGTTTTCTTTTCAGATCGACGCCACGGAAAGAGGAGTGATTGTACGGGATATGTTTTTAAAATTATTTGAAACGAAGAGAAATCTTTTTTCAATGACGGCAGGTTTGTTTGCCCGTCCTTTTGGTTACGAAGTCAACTTATCCTCTGCGTTCAGGGAAACACCAGAAAGGGGCAGGATGTCGCAAATATTAATGCCTTCGGAAAGGGATATTGGAATAATGGTTTCTCATGAACCGCAGGAAAGCAAGCAAAAGCGGTCCCGTTTCAAATTTGATATTGGTTTTTTTAACGGGCAGGGATTGTCTGGCACCACTGATTTTGATAGCCACAAAGATCTTATATCAAGGATGTTCATCAGGCCAAATACATTAGATAAGGTTGAATTTTCCGGTGGTCTGTCTCTCCTGCGTGGTGGCTGGAAGAATGGGACCAAATATGTGTATGAAAGTGGAAAGGCTCCTAATGGAGATGGAATTTTTGTCGTCGATTCATCAATCTCTAATATTGGAAAATCTTCTCCCAGGCATTATTACGGGGCAGATGCCCAGGTAAAACTCAAACACAGCTGGGGTGAAACAGAATGGAGGGCTGAATACTGGTTTGGTACCCAGCCAGGAACTTCCGCTTCTACCAGCAACCCCGGCACATTGCCAGTATCAAATGGTAATCCTGTGCCTACTTATGTACGGCATTTTGATGGAGTTTTTCTTTTGTTCCTCCAGAATATCGTTAACAACAGGCACCAGCTTATGCTAAAGTATGACTGGTATGATCCCAATATCAAGGTCAGGGATGCCCAGATTGGCAAGTCTGGTACAAATCTCACAGCTGCCGATATAAAGTTTTCAACTCTAGGCGTAGGATATGCTTACCTGATAAATACCCAAACCAAGCTTATCCTTTATTATGATATTGTAAAGAACGAAATCACACAACTTACTGGCTACACATCTGATCTAAAGGATAATATACTAACCTGCCGGCTTCAGTTTCGTTTCTGAGAAGGGTGCTTAACATTCCGGTAACATTGCCATCATAATTGGTTAACATGGGAGTAACATACGGGTAACGTACCGGGTACACCTTTGCGGCAAATAACTAAGTATGTACTCCAGGCTGCGAATATTGTTAAGTGTCTTGTTCATTACGGCTTTTGTTTCTCTGAATGCCCAATCCGTTAAGCTATCCGGGAAGGTGATGAACGAAAAGAATGAGCCACTGGCTGGTGCCAATATTATCATTACCAATGGCGCCTCCAAGCAGGCCATTTCGGATGTGGAAGGGAAATTCTATTTCACTTTCGAAGCTGGTGTAAAACATACATTGGTTGTTTCAAGAGTTGGGTATGCAACAAAAGAAATCAGTGAAGTGGAAGCGTTGTTGAACCAGGATAATTATTTAGAAGTTATCCTCAAGGAGAGCTCCACAACTAAACTGGAAGGGGTAACCATTACGGCTACATCGAGGAGACAGGAAAATACATCTGCTCTTTTATCTTTTCAACGAAATAGTACAGCTCTCTCCAGCGGTCTTGCGGCAGATTTTATCCGTCGTACCCCTGATAAAAATACAGGAGAGGTATTGAAAAGGGTAAGCGGTACCAGTATCCAGGATGGTAAATTTGTGATCGTTCGTGGATTAAGCGATCGCTATAATTCTGCAGTGATCAATAATGCGCAATTACCCAGTACAGAGCCGGATAAAAAAGCTTTCTCTTTTGATGTAATCCCTTCTAGCCTGATAGATAATATCATTATCAATAAAACGGCTACACCCGAACTACCCGGAGAATTTGCGGGAGGTTTGATACAGATAAATACCAAAGACGTACCTACCAGGAATTTGCTGAGTATTGGTGTAAGCTGGGGTTTTAATACGCAATCGGTTTTTAAGGATTTTACCAGCAATGAACGTAACGGTAATGACTGGTTGGGTTTTGATGACAGAACAAGAGGATTGCCCAAAGGCTTCCCTACTTCAGCGCAGGCCTACAGAGCATTAGGCGGAACAACAACCGGAATTCAGCAACAGATCGAATACAGCAAGCTGTTCAATAATGATGTGTACAATGAAAAAAACAGCACGGCCTTGCCGACCCAAACGTACAATCTGACCTGGGGTAGCGGTAAAAAATTTAAGAATGGAGGTACATTAGGTACCATCCTTTCGTTGCAGTACCGCAATAGCATGCTGAAATACGATGTGGAAAGAAGATTGCATGAAAATGACGGGGACGTGCTGGTACAGTTATTTGATGAACAGAACAGGTACAGCGTAAATGTGGGTGCACTTGCCAATATCACCTATATAAAAGGAAGACATAAGATCTCTTTTAAGAATTTATTCAACCAGTTGTTTGAAGATAATTATTACACCCGTGGTGGTGTAAGTAATGACCGGATACAGGATATTAATTTCCGTTCTTCCGTATTAAATCAGCGTTCTTTATATAGCGGACAGGTGGAAGGTAATCACCAGCTGACCAACAGCGGGATCAAACTGATGTGGAACGGAAACTTTGCCTATAACTGGAAATCACAGCCGGACCTTCGCACTTCCGCTTATTTCCGTGGTAAGGGAACCAATGATCCGTTTGAATTAAATGATGATGATACCCGTCGCTTTTACAGTGATCTGAAAGATTACAGTTATGGTGCTAACGGCAGCCTTAGTATACCCTTTACATTCGCCAAGCAAAAACAAACATTCAAAGCCGGCGGGTCTACATTGATCCGTATCCGTGATTTTCGCAGCCGCATTTTTCGCTATGAACCTGCGAATGTGTCGCAGTTTGACGCAACCAAGAACCTGCTTCCTTTCAACCAGATATTTGCACAGGAAAATATTGCACTGGATGGATTTAAGATCCTTGATTTTACCAATAACCAGGACAAATATTTCGGGGTGTCTATCCTGAATGGCATGTTCGGTATGTTTGATAATAAGTTTGGTGAAAAGGTAAGATTGGTATGGGGTGCCAGGGTAGAGAATTTCCAGCAGTTTCTGACTACAAGAGATGTAACGGCTAAAAGGGTAATCGTTAATACGGAGAAATGGGATGTATTGCCTTCTTTCAACTTCACCCTTTCTCCCAATAGCAAACACAGCATCCGGGTAGCCGGCAGTCGTACTGTTGCCAGGCCGGAGTTCAGGGAAATAGCACCATTCTCCTTCTTTGATTATGAAGTGAATTATGCTGTCAATGGTAATCCTGATCTGAAAAGAAGTTCTATACTGAACGGAGATATCCGTTATGAGTTTTATCCCAAAGGCGGTGAGGCTATTACTGTGGGCGCCTTTTACAAAAATTTTGATGACCCGATCGAATTGCGTTTGAACCCATCCAGTGTACTGGACAGGCGTAACTATGAGTATACCAATGCCGATAAAGCCATTACTGTAGGCGCTGAGTTTGAAGTAAGAAAGAACCTGGATTTTCTGAATCAATCATTAACAAATTTCAGTGTGTTTGCCAACCTTACTTATATCTATTCAAAAGTTACACTGGCTTCTACTTCCGGAACCGGAAGTGCTACAACATCTAACCGTCCCTTACAGGGACAATCACCCTACCTTGTAAACCTTGGTTTGCAATATAACAGCAAGCAAGGTGGCTGGAACGGCTCTTTATTATATAACCGCATTGGTCAGCGCCTGGCATTAGTAGGAATAAATGATCTTGGTTTCCCTGATGTGTACGAGAGGCCAAGGGACCAGGTTGATATCCAGATCGCTAAAAAGATATTTAATAACCGGGGAGAACTTAAGCTTACCTGGGCTGATCTGCTGAATCCGGCTTACTATTTCTATGAGAATACGGACAGCAAAAAAGCTTTCAGCAGTGGTAATGACCGGTTGTTCTATTCCTATAAGCCCGGTTCTACTATTTCAATTGGCTTTACCTATGACTTTAATGTTGGAAAAAATAATTCATTCGCTAAAAAATAAAAAAACACAAAACAAAAATTATATGAAGAAGATTCTTTTCGGTGCACTGGCCTTTATAGCTCTTTTCAGTACACCCTCCTGTGTAAAAGTGAATTTTGATGAAGGGGATGCGATTACTCCTCCCGTTGATCCTACCAGCAATATTATCTCTGGTGTGATATCCTCGAGTAAATTTTATGCAAAAGGAAAATGGATACTGAAAGGTTATGTATATGTAACAGAAGGAGCTACGGTGACTTTTGAAGCTGGTTGCGTGGTGCAGAGTGATATTACCGAGAAAGGCGCTTTGATCATTGAAAGAGGTGCCAAACTGATCGCTTCCGGTACAAAAGATAACCCCATTGTATTCACCAGTGGAAAAGCGGTTGGTTCCAGGGCACCCGGTGACTGGGGTGGTATTATCTTATTAGGTAAGGCGCCAACCAATCGTCCGCTTGACCCGGCTCCAACAATCGAAGGTGGTGTGGGACGCCAGTATGGCGGAACAGATCCGCTGGATGAAAGTGGTATCCTGCGTTTTGTACGTATTGAGTTTGCAGGAATAGCTGCCGAGCCAGGATCTGAGATCAATGGTTTGACTATGGGTGGTGTTGGTTCAGGAACGATCATTGAAAATGTGCAGGTGTCTTTTGGTAATGATGATGCCTATGAATTCTTTGGCGGAACCGTAAATGCCAAAAACCTGGTTGCTTTTGCAACTGCGGATGATGACTTTGATTTCGACTTTGGTTATTCAGGAAAGATCCAGTTTGCCGTTTCTATGCGGAAACCGGATTTTGTAGATGCAGGTGATGCCGGTAACGGAATTGAATGTGATAATGATGGAAGCGGTACGAATGCTTCTCCCATTACGAAGCCGCAATTAAGCAATTTCACTTTTGTTGGTCCAAATGACGCAACGGGTACGGCTGCTAATCATAACTATTCAAACCGCTGGAGAAGAAGAACGCAGTTTATCCTGCGTAATTCTATCCTGATCGGACATCCGGATGCAGGTTTCTCCATGGAATCAGATGGCACGTTGAATGATTATTATGTGAATAATATTTCTGAATTCAAAAATAACCTGGTTCATGCAACTGCAAATGTTTACCGCTCTGGAAATACTGCTATAGCTACAGCAGCGCAGATTCAGGCAAAGGCAGAAAGTGAAGGTTGTGTTACATTAGCTACATCAGCCGCAGCACAATTAACAAGTCCTTTCTATTCTACCACACCAAACTTTTTGCCGGCAACAGGTTCACCAGCATTAAGCGGTTCAAGTTTTACCGGTATGAATACTTTCTTTACTGCTACTACTTATCGTGGAGCTATGGGAACTACAGACTGGACAGCAACCTGGACCAACTGGGATCCGCAGAATAAGGCTTATTAATTAACTATTCAAAATAGCTCAAAACGTCCTGAAATTTCAGGACGTTTTTTTTGTGAAATTTGCAACTGCTAAACCTACCAACATGAACAGGCATTTTCTTTTTTTAATACCAGTAGTTTTATTAGTGATCAGTGCATGTAAAGACAATACCATAAGGAACATGATGCCTGAAATGGCCACCTGCGACAGTGCCGTGATTATGTATTACCATACTCCCGGGAACCCACGATTCTTTAATATGGTGAAAATAAAAGACAAGGAATGGTTGTCCCTTATCAGTAATGATGTAAATGGCAAAGTAATCAACAACAAGGATACCTGTACCTCACAGGGAAAGATCTATTTCTACGGGAAAGGTGATGCTGTATATGTTACTTATTTTTCCCGCAACGATGATTGCCAATCATTTTCATTTATTAAAACAGGCGTTAAGTATTTTACCAATATGAGCAGTGAAACAAAGGAATTGTTAGATAAACTTCAGAAAGATGCAAAAGAACCGCAGCCGGTCAGCCAATGAGGATTTTTAATTTCGGGGGGTATACGCATAAGCTATTTCATAGGTTGCCTTATCCAGGTTGGGTGACAACTGGCCCAGTTTCAGATCCTGTTTTTGAGGGGTAGGTTCACAGACAGAATATTTTTCACCCTTATACATAATGGGTGTGCCAACAGGTTTGTCAAACTTTACTGCAATCGTAACATGTTCAGGAAAAGCAAGTACCAGCATGGGCAGGTTATAAATTTCCTTCACCAGGTAAAAGAACAGGGCCGCCCTGTCATCGCAGTCGCTTTGTTCATATAATAATGTCTGTTCCGGGCTCAATCTTTTTTCATTACCAAACTGCCTGCTGTCAGGTTCAAACAAAAATGCATAGCGGGTAAAGCGCATCAGGAAATCAACCCCGTTTTTCTGGCTCATGCCTTTTATATTCTTTTTCAGCAGGGGAATCAGCGAACTGTAGGTTTCCTGGCTGAGCGGGATATTGAAGTAGGATTCATAATCCACCACGGGATAGTTGGCAAAAATGGTTTTTATCTGCGGGTTCAGTCTTAATTTAAAATGATAATCCTGCTCATTGTAGTTAAAGCTGATATCTTTTTCCTGGTAATCAGTTTTTTTAAAATCGGGTAAGTGCATCACTTTATAGGAGAAACCCTTTACAGCGCCGGGAACAGGCAGCGCCACTTCAGCAAATATCTCTCTTTCAAAATTGATCACGCCGTAGTCATGATAGTTTAAACATATATACTGTTTACCATTCCGCAGGCGGCCCGGTATATTATAAATATTCTCATCAGTTTGTACATAAAACAGTATCCTGTCTGCTTTTATACTCAATAAGGCATCATATCCTGAACCGGTAAGTAAATACCATTTATATAAGGTGTAGCGATGATAATTGGCGGCTTTGGGACTTACCTGTTGCGCTGTTTTCCGGATCAGCTGGTAATATAACCAGTCATCAAGCCTGTATTGTTTTTTATAGGCCAGCAGTGCCTTAATAACGGGAGTATAGTCCTCCGCACTGATGCGCTGGTAAAAGAACTGCAATGATTTTTCAGAGAGTGGGGCGGTAAAATCAACAAATAAGGACTGATCAAAAGGGATGGTTATCTGCTCGCCATAGAAATCAAAGCTGATGGAACTTTCTGTTTGCCGGGCCCCGGATGATTGAGGCAGCAGGGAAACAAAAAAAAGCAGGGTTAATATGTACAGCTTTGTTTTCATGGAAGGCTAACCTAATAAAGCTACAAAAATTTAACAATAAGGTAATATTAAATTTTTCAAGTATCCGGGATAACCCTTATGCCCTTTTTTATAATACTAACTTAATCCACCGGTAATGGTTGCGTAACAATGAAGGTGCAATTTTACAATCATCCCTACCCCGTTTGTATAAACTGGACGTTAGTAAATACGTCGGTTGCGCATTTCTCATGCAGTTAGCCACCCCGCACAGAACAGGCAGGGGTGGTTTTTTATTTAATATAATGTAAGGAAATAGATACCGTCACCAGGTTTCTTCCAGCAGCAGGTCTTCATGCTCTTGCATGATTGTTTGCAAGGAGAATATATGCTCCAGGGACAGCGCAATACTGTTTGAGTAATCTTTCTGAATTGAAGAAGGGTTTTCTATCCACCTGGTGAAATGAGTAGCAAAATTTTTATCAATAGCCGGTAAACATAAAACTCCAACCCGTTCAAGAGCGGCCGCATTACATTCCTGTTCATATTGACCTGCAATGGGGATGGCCAGTATTTTTTTTCCCAGTTGTAATGCTTCAGCAGGAGTTTCAAAACCGGCACCACAAATGATCCCGGTGCAGGAGAGCAGACTTTTATTAAACAGCTCTTTATTAACCGGAATAAAAATGATATTCTTTTCCTGCCGGATACTACGGGTTTCTTTTGAAAAAATTTCAAAACGAAAATCCGGAAATGCCTGAAATAGTTGGCGTAGTTGGGGTTCGCAATAAGAAGGAAGGTATACCGTAATATGATCTCCGGCTGAAGGTTCAGCTTTCAATATTTCATTTTTTATTACCGGGCCAAAAATAAAATCATCATATTGATCAAAATGTAAACCTGTGTAATGCGTTGCTTTTACATAATGCTTCAACAGGTATTCACCAGCTATGCTTTTTTTGCCTGGCCTGGGTGTGCGGGCAGATTTAAAACTGGCCTGGTGCCCGAAATGTATGGAGGGGATTTCCTTTTTTGCACAGGCAGCTGATGTGATATAATCAAAATCATTCAGCACCAAATCATATTTTTCAACGGGTAAATCCCTGATCTCCTGTTTTACCCTCCATGGTTGAATTTTTTTTATCATTTGCCAATAATCCAGCCCGCCTTTGCAATTATAATAAAGGCTGATGCCTTTGCTACGGTATTTAATGGGGGCATCCAGTTGCAGGTTACTGTTATCTCCACTGAGAAATATATCGACAGTGCCATATTGCTGCAGGTAAGGTAACAATGTCATTGCACGGCTGATATGACCATTCCCGGTGGCTTGTACGGCATAGAATATTCTCATGGTGAATCTTTTACTATTTGAGTGAGTTGATAAATAACCCGATCTCATCCGTTACCACACTCAGCGCCGGTATTTTCTTGTTCATTGGTATCACATTGGCTCCGGCGAAATCTTTTTCATTATAGTGATAAATAGTCCAGTCATTGTCGGCATATTCGAGTGCGGTCAGGTTTTCAATCCAGTCGCCGCTGTTCAGGTAGGTAACAGTGCCGTTCTTTGTTTTGATCTCTTTCATTTGGGGCTGATGGATATGGCCGCAGATCACAAATTCATAACCCTTTTCTATTGCCAGTTCAGCTGCTGTTTGTTCAAAGTCTGCTATCCAGGAAACAGCTTTTTTTACACTGTTTTTAATTTTTTTGCTAAAACTCATTTTGGGCTGTCCCAGTTTCTGCAGCCACCAGTTGACAAACCTGTTGCATAGAATCAGCCAGTCATAACCAAAGCCCCCCAGCTTGGCGATTATTTTAGCACTGCCTTTGGTGGTGGTATCAAATACATCACCATGAAAGATCCAGGTCATTTTCCCATTGATCTCTACCACCAGTTTGTCCACCAGCTGAAAATTACTTAATTGAATACCACTGTAGCGGCGGAGCATTTCGTCATGGTTGCCGGTAATATATACTACCCTGGTGCCGCTGTCCAGCAGGTTCATTATTTCTTTGATCACCTGCAGGTGTGAGGGGGGGAAGTATCGTTTACTGAATTGCCATCCATCTATTATGTCTCCGTTGAGGATCAGCAGGCGGGGCGAGATGCTTTGCAGGTAGTTGACAATCTCCCTGGCATGACAGCCATAAGTGCCAAGATGCAGGTCGGACATAACAACTACGTCAAGATTTCTTTTTTTCAATGTGTACAGGGGTTTTACAAAATACGGATGTACAAATTACCTGAAAGAGAATACTGCTTTAAGAAATTGTAATATGTATGTGATGTAATTATTACCGGTTCAGCAACAGGCCCGTTGGTATAATTATTATATACTTTCCTGTTCTTCAACTTACAATTTCATATGTATATAATATTACTGCAAGGTTACCATTTGGGATGATGATGATTATTTTATTTTTCATTAATAGTTCGTTCATGTCCTTTTAAGGTTGCCTTCACATTGCAATCAGATTTTTGCGATCTCAAATTCTGAAACAGAAACAAAACATCTACTTATGGCAGCATTCGTCTCCGCATTTAAAAAAATCGTTTTATTATCTCTTTTTCTGACGGTGTCATTGTTTTCAATGGCGCAGCGGACCGTATCAGGAAAAGTATTTTCGGGCGACAGTGATCAGCCTCTTCCGGGAGCAACTATCACTGTAAAAAATACAGGTAAAATAGCCACTACCGACGGGGAAGGTATCTTTAGTGTTGAAGCAGGAGATAATGATCTTTTGCAGATCAGTAATGTCGGGTATACCACTGTTGAAATAAAAGCTTCTTCAGCAACAGTCGTAACACTGCAATCCCAATCCCGTAACCTCAGTGAAGTGGTGATTACCGCGTTGGGAATAAAGAAAGAGAAAAAAAGACTGGGCTATGCTATCCAGGAAGTAAAAGGGGAAGAATTGACTGTGGCCCGTGAAAGTAATGTCGTTAATCAATTGGCAGGAAAAATAGCCGGGGTTACCGTAATTGGCAGTCCTTCGGGTATTGGTGGTTCTGCCAGGGTATCTATTCGTGGAGAGAGATCTGTTGATCTTAATAAGAACCAACCATTATATGTTGTGGATGGAGTCCCTGTCAGCAATTCAATTACCGGGGCATCCGGCAAAGGAAACCTGGAAGTGGATTTTGGTAATGGTGCCAGTTTTATCAATCCGGATGATATTGAAAGCATGAGTGTACTAAAAGGGCCGGCTGCCTCAGCCTTGTATGGTTCAAGAGCGGCCAATGGTGTCATTCTTATTAAAACCAAAAGCGGTAAAAAGCAAAAAGGTATAGGAGTAGAAGTTAATAGTAACCTCACTGTCGAAACAGCATTAAAATTGCCGGAATATCAAACGGTGTATGGACAGGGAAATGGTAGCGGTGGTGCTTTTGCTTTTGTTAATGGTGGAGGAAGTGGCCTCGCTGACGGAACAGATGAAGGTTGGGGTCCTGCTTTTAACGGTCAAAGTTATCCGCAATATAACTCACCCCGGACTTTAAATGGACAAGTGATCCCTTTTACCGGTGGTGATTTGAATGCTCCGGCAGGGAGTGTTATCACTGCCACACCGTGGGAAGCTGATAAAGACAACCTGAAAAATTTTTTACAAAGCGGAAATACATTTACTAATAATGTGGCCCTGGTAGGTGGAAATAAAGATGGTGATTTTCGTCTTAGCTATACCAACCTGGATCAAAAAGGAATTGTACCAAATACTGATCTGAAAAGAAACACCATTTCCGTTTCTGGCGGGTATAACCTGACCAACAAATTATCTGTAAAAGCTTTTGTCAGCTATATAAAAAGTGAAAGTGATAACCGTCCATCCATAAGTTATGGAACTGAGAGTATCATGTATCTGTTTAATTGCTGGTTGCCTGCTTCGGTGAAGGTGAGTGATATGAAAAGGCTATGGCAACCTGGCCTGGAAAATCAAAAGCAGTATAGCTGGAACTATAATTATCATGATAATCCTTACCTGACTGTACTGGAGAATACGAATGGCCAGTATTACGACAGGATAATTGGTAATGTTATTATTAAATATGATTTCACCAAGTGGCTGAATTTACAAGTCCGTACTGCTACTGACTGGAGTAATGAACGCCGTGAATACAGAAGGGGCTTCAGTACACAGCGTTTTCCTTTTGGTCAGTACAGGGAAACAGCCATTGTGAATGAAGAACGTAATACTGATTTTCTTTTATCTGCTAATAAAAATATCAATTCAGACTTTGCTGTCAGCGCAACATTGGGTGGCAACCAGATGCGTCAAACGTCCCGGTTTAAAGAAGATGTTGCCGGGCAGTTGAATATCCCTGGTATTTACAGTTTGAATAACTCCCGTATTGCTTTAGTAGTAGAGCAAAGTAATGTGGCTAAAAGAATCAACAGCTTATATGGTACTGCCGGTGTATCTTATAAAAATAAATTATTCCTGGATTTTACGGGAAGAAATGACTGGAGCAGTGCCCTGACACTTCCGGAAAACCTGAAGGCATTTGGTAGTGAAGTCAATTCTTATTTCTATTCTTCTGTTGCGCTGAGTGCAATAATGAGTGATATTATCAAGATGCCAAAAGCTATCAGTTTCTTTAAATTAAGGGGCAGCTTTGCCCAGGTGGGTAATGATACTGATCCCTTTGCGTTTACACAGACCTATAACAGGAGTGAACCATTTGGTGCTTACCAGATTTATGGAGAAACAAACAGTCTTGCCAATCTGAATCTGAAACCCGAGATCAGTTCTGCCTATGAATTTGGAACAGATATACGTTTGTTCAATAGCCGTTTGGGAATTGATATTACTTATTACCAGAGCCGTACCAAGAACCAGATCCTGAATATTCCTTTGTCAAATACCAGTGGATACAATACCCGTAAGATCAATGCCGGATTGATAAAAAATAATGGTATTGAAGTAATGCTGACAGGTTCACCGGTAAAGAAGAAAGATTTTGCCTGGGATGCATTTGTAAATTTTTCAGCCAACAGAAGCACAGTACTGGAATTGAGTGATGGCTTAACTAACTATGTAATGGCCAGCCGCCGGGTAAGTGTAGAAGCAAGGGTAGGTGAAAGAATGGGTGATTTATACGGAATCGGTTTTGCAAGGGTTCAAATCAGTGACCCCAATGGTAAGTACTATGATGCTTCCGGAAAATATACAGGGCAGATGATCTTTGGCGCAAACGGACGTCCCATTGCAACCAGTAACCGTATCAAGTTAGGTAATTATAATCCTGACTGGCTGATGGGTGTTGGTAACAGCTTTACTTATAAAGGCATCCGTTTAAGCTTCCTGTTTGATATCCGCCAGGGTGGTGAGTTATATTCTGAAACGCAGACAGTAGGTCGTGAAGGTGGTATCATTACTGAAACACTGGAAGGCCGTGCTAATGGATATGATCTTACACAGGATGGTAATGGTGTAATAGGACAAGGTGTGGTGCAGGATGCCAATGGTAATTTCAGCCCCAATACTAAAAAAGTAACAGCCCGTGAATGGCACTCAGCATGGACAGGCGGCCGGAGTATTGCAGAAGGGGTGATGTACGATGCATCATTTATCAAGCTCCGTGAATTACAGATCGGATACACTATTCCTGATAAAGTGTTTGGAAAATTACCAGTTAGGGGTGTTACCATAAGTTTAGTAGGGCGTAACCTTTTTCTCTGGGACAATGTACCTCATATCGATCCTGAAACGATGTCTTATACGGGTGGTACTGCACTCCCCGGCATTGAATATATGAGTTTACCCAGCACCCGCAGTTATGGCATTAACCTGAGCTTTAAATTATAATTCATACAAAACCGCATACAATGAAATTGTTTAAAAAATTACTGCCGGTATTGGCGATTGGCCTGGTAACCGGATGTACAAAAGATTTTGCTGATACGAATACGAATAAGAATAACCCAACCAGTGTAACCCCTGACCTGTTATTAAGCGGGGTATTAAAAAGCACATTAGATCAGCAGGTAAACGAGGCATGGGGAATCGGCAATATTGTGGTCCAGCATCATGCAAAGATCCAGTTTGTAAATGAGGACCGTTATGGCTGGAATGAACAGAATGGAATATGGAACAATGTGTATGGAAACTACCGCAACCTGCAGAATATTCTTACAGCTGTTGAAGGTAATGAGACAAGCCCTTATTATGGGGTGTCGCTGATCCTTAAATCATGGATGTTTTCACTCGTAACAGATGCTTACGGGGATGTGCCTTATTCAGAGGCTGGCAAGGCAAAAACAGGAGGGTTGTATCAGCCGGTATATGATAAACAGGAAGATATATACAGTGGTATCCTCGCTGATCTTAAAAAAGCAAATGAAGTACTGGCCACTGCCAATGGTGTTTTTGGAGGTGATATTATTTATGGAGGCGGATCTGCGTCAATTATTAAATGGAGAAAGCTGGCCAATTCACTGCGCTTGCGTTACCTGATGCGTTTATCAAAAAAGAAAAATGTGAATGCAGATATGCAGGCTATCCTGGGCGACCCGGCCAATAATCCCATTTTTACCGGGAATGCAGATAATGCTGAATTGAAATACTTGTCTGCCGCTCCTAATCAGTGGCCTTTATATGGAGCAAGGGTGGGATCTTTTGATGAGTTTAGAGTAAGCAAGACATTGACCGATCGTTTAACAGCATTGGGTGATCCAAGAATCAAGGTTTTTGGAAGACCAACACAATCATCTGTAGCTGCAGGAACCCCAGTTATACAAGGAGTGCCCAATGGACTGAGTGATGTGAATGCATTGGCGTATAACGGTGGTGTACAAGGTGTATCAAGAGTTGGTTATACGTTTGCCTGTTTGGTTTGCAACGATGCCGGACAAGCCGCTCCTGACCCGGCAGCTGCCCGTGCTTTAATAATGACCTATGCAGAACTGCAGTTTATACTGGCAGAAGCCCGCCAAAAAGGAATGATCACAACCGGTGATGCGGCGACTTATTATACAAATGGAATCAATGCTAATTTTTCATACTGGCAGTCAATAGTGCCCGCTTCCTATAACCTGGATATCACTATGCCGGCTAATTATCTTACCCAGGCAACGGTTGCTTTTACAGGTACGGATAATGAAAAGTTGGCTAAAATAGCGTTGCAAAAATGGATCTCTTTATACTTTAACGGGTTAGAAGCCTGGTTTGACTGGAGAAGAACCGGTATGCCGGAAATCATTCCCGGACCTGCTAACCTGAATAATAATAAAGTACCGGTAAGGTATATCTACCCGCTTTCTGAACAATCTTTGAATGGAACCAACAGGGAAGCCGCAGTACAAAGGCAAGGGACTGATGACCTTAATACAAGACCATGGATAGCACAATAAAATAAGCAGGATCAATAGCAGCAGTTTTCTCATGTGGAATTTAGAGCAAACAGTAAGTGTAAGCAAAAGCGAAACTTTTCTAAGTTTCGCTACTTTTTTAAATCTTTAGATATGAATATGAAATATCCCCTTTCTGTAATTTTCTTTTTTTTTAGTGTAATAATAATTGCGCAAAGCCAGAAACCGGTAATAACCTTACAGGTTCCCGGGAAAGACCAATTTGCAATGATCAATGAAAAAGGCGCTTCTGTTTTACCAAGTGGCAGATTGGTAACACCGGCAGGTGATATGATCCGCATTACGCATGATCCTTTTGGAATGGCAGTATCCCCGGATGGTAAAAAAGCTGTAACGCTGCACAATGGAGTATTTACGATCATAGACCTTGCAACGCTTGGTCACACCAGGGTTCCCTCTTACGATAAAGAAATTGTCTCCCCATTATCCAACGGATCTTTTTTAGGTGTTGCATTTGCACCCGATTCTAAAACTGTTTTTCTGAGTGGCGGGGACAACGGGTCTGTTATTGTTTATGATATTGAAAAATTTCAGCGTATTGATTCCATTTCATTAAATGGTAAAGTTGATGGAATTGATTATGATGATAGTTTTACTTCGGATCTGTTATTAAATGAAAGTAATAACGAATTACTCGTATTGGACAGGGGTAATTTCCGTCTGTTAAGAATTGACCTCAGTTCTAAAAAAATAGCTGCTTCTGTAAGTGCAGGTCGTCAACCTTTTGGCTTATCATTAAGTCCGGACAAAAAACTGGCATTTGTTGCCAATGTGGGTATGTACTCCTATCCGTTGGTGGAAGGAATGGATACCTCCAATTATAATTCCAAAATGATCAACTGGCACCCGTATGGCGATAACACAAACGAGTCAATTAATGGAACTGTGATTGACGGGAAAAAAATTCCGGGTGTAGGAAGCCCTTTATCACCTGAAGCCATGAGTGTTTTCACTATTGACCTGGCTACTAATAAAGTGATTGATAAATTTAAAACAGGCCACCAGATCGGGCAAATGGTAGAAGATGCAGAAGTAGTGGGCGGAGCCAGTCCTAATTCAATTGCTGTTGGCAGCAGGTATGCTTATGTAAGTAATGCTACTAATGATAATATTTCTGTAATTGATTATGCAAAAAGGAAGATCATTTCTCATATTCCGATCAACGTGGATAAACGGATTGATAAATACCGTGGATTATTACCTTTTGGTATTACATTAAGTAAGGATGAAAAAACATTGTATGTAGCCTTACTGGGTTTCAATGCGGTAGCAGTGATCGATGTAAATACCAAACAAACAAAGGGACTGATACCAACTGGCTGGGGGCCTGCACGGGTGCAGTTGTCCAAAGATGAAAAAGAAATCTATGTCATCAGCTGCCGGGGTTTAGGCGCTGGTCCCAACGGGGGGAAAGACTTTATCAAACCAGTACAGGGAACATACATAGGTGATATTCAATTAGCTACTTTTCAAAAAATAAAAGTACCTGATGAGCAACAACTGGCTGCATATACAAAACAGACCATTAATAATACTATGCAGGCAGTGAGTGTGAATGATGATGGGAAAAATCCACTGCCTGCATTACCAAAACTCCGTCAAAGTCCGATCAGGCATATTGTTTACATCACTAAGGAGAACAGAACTTATGATGAAGTGATGGGACAAATGAAAACGGGTAAAGGTGACCTGACACTGGCAAGATATGGTGTAAATGTAAATGTGTACGGAAAAAACGACACCCTGAAAATTGCCAATGCAGATGTGATGCCCAATCATATTAAAGCGGCAACTGAATTTGCATACAGCGATAATTTCTATTGTGACAGTGACGCATCAATTCATGGCCATCACTGGATGGTAGGGGTCATTCCGAATGAATGGGTGGAAACCAACAGTAGCGCAAATAAAAAAGCTAATATTTTTTCAAAGGCTCCGGGTCGTCGTTTTCCAGGCTCTACAGGAAGTATGGACCCGGAAGACTATGCAGAGATTGGCGGTCTGTGGGAAGCACTGGAAAGAAACAGGGTTTCATTCTACAATTTTGGTGAAGCGAATGAAACAGCCCATGTAAGAGAAGAATGGTATGATACACTGACCGGTGCTGCACATGCAGTGATGGTGCCTATGCAAAAAGCTTTGTGGAGCCGGACCTCTCATAATTATGCAGGATACAATACTAATATTCCTGACCAGTTCCGGATGGAACAGTTTGAATCAGCGTTCACTAAAAAGTGGATCGAAGGAAAAGAAGAATTACCACAGTTGATTACTATGCAGGTGCCAAATGACCATGGTGCTGGTGCGAGGCCGGAAGACGGCTATCCGTATGTACATTCCTACATGGCAGATAATGATTTGGCAGTTGGAAGAATTCTTCATTTTCTTTCCCGGACAAAATATTGGAAGAATATGCTGGTGATCATTACAGAGGATGATCCGCAGGGTGGTGTTGACCATATTGATGCACACCGCAGCATCCTGATGATGGCCGGGCCTTTTGTAAAAAGAAATTATGTTTCACATACTCATGCTAACTTTGGCTCTATCCTCAAAGTGATCTATAATATCCTCAATATAAACTATGTAAACCAGTATGATGTAACGGCTTCACTACTGCAGGATTTTTTTACTGAAAAGCCGGATTACACACCTTACAATTTTGTTTTTCCTGATAAAAGGATATTTGATGCTGAAAAGGCTATGAAGAAATACAATAAGGATATTGATTGGAGAAAAGTGCAGCAAGGCCCGAAAATGGATGATGAAGGCGAACAAAGAACTGACCATTACAAAGCCAAAGAGAATTAATAACTACAATATTACTGCAATGAGAAAATTATTGTTTTTGCTGCCGTTCATTGTTATTGCATCTGATTTGAGGGCACAAGATAAACAATCTGCTATCCTTAAAACCAAACTGGAAAAAAATAAAGTGACGTTACCCAATGGCTGGAGCCTTTCACCCGCAGGAAGGACTTTCCCCCTTGGCGATCTCCCCCTGAATATTGTTTTGTCCAAAACAAAGAAACTGATGGCGGTGACAAATAATGGCCAGAGTGTACAGAGTATTCAGCTTATCAACCCGGCCACTGAAAAAGTACTGGATAATGTGGTGATACCTAAATCATGGTACGGGTTAAAATTCAGCGCTGATGAACAGTTTCTATATGCCAGTGGCGGGCATGATAACAGGATATTGCAGTATGCTATTGTCAATAATAAACTGCAATTAAAAGACAGTATCATTCTCGGTAAAAAATGGCCCAATAAAATTTCACCTGCCGGAATGGAGATTGATGATGTGGCTAAAAGGATGTATGTGGTTACCAAAGAGGATAATTCGCTGTATATAATTGACCTTGCCACAAAAGAAATTATTAAACAATTAGCGCTTGGTGCAGAAGCGTATACTTGCCTGTTATCTGTCAACAAGAAAGAACTGTACATATCTCTCTGGGGTGGTGATAAGATACTGGTGTATGATGTTGCATCAGGTGCAGTTAAATCAACCATTGCTGCCGGGGATAATCCCAATGAATTGTTGATGAATAAGGCAGGAACGATTCTTTATGTTGCCAATGCAAACGACAACAGTGTTTCTGTTATTGACCTGGTACAAGGTAAAGTGCTGGAAGTACTGAATACGGCTTTATATGCTGATGCTCCTTCCGGCTCAGCACCTAACGGGCTTGCTTTATCCCAGCATGAAAAAACATTGTACGTAGCCAACGCAGATAATAACTGCCTGGCAGTATTTGATGTAAGTAAGCCGGGATTCAGTAAATCAAAAGGATTTATTCCTGTTGGCTGGTATCCTACTAATGTGAAAGTTATCGGGAAAAAGATATTTGTAAGCAATGGCAAAGGGTTTACTTCACTGGCCAATCCTTATGGACCCAATCCCGCCCGCCGCAGGGAAGAAGTGATCTACCAGAAAGGGGATACGTCAAGAAAAATGAATGTGCAGTACATTGCCGGTTTGTTTCAGGGAACCATGAGTATTATTGATGAACCTTCTGCAACAGCCTTGAGTGTTTATTCTGAAATGGTTTATAAGAATACACCTTATACCAAAGAAAAGGAACAGAATGCGCAGGGAGAGCCCGGTAATCCCATACCAATGAAAGTAGGCGATTCATCACCTGTCAAATATGTTTTCTATATAATAAAAGAAAATCGTACGTATGACCAGGTACTGAGCGATATTCCCGGTGGTAATGGGGATACCAGCCTTTTATTATTTGGCAGGCATGTTACCCCTAACCAGCATAAACTGGCTGAAGAGTTTGTATTGCTTGATAATTTTTATGTGGATGCCGAAGTGAGTGCGGATGGCCACAACTGGAGTACTTCTGCCAATGCTGTTGACTACCTGGAAAAAACATGGCCCAGTAGTTATGGTGGCCGTGGAGGCAGTTATGATGGAGAAGGAAAAAGGGCTATTGCCAATCCGAAGAGAGGATTTATCTGGGATTACTGCAAAAGAGCCGGAGTCAGTTTTCGTACTTATGGAGAATTTGCCGATGATGGTAAGGCCAATATTCCGGTATTGGAAAATAATTTCTGTCCCTATTTTACCGATTGGGATGAGAGTGTAAGAGATACTACCCGTTTCTACCAATGGAAAAGAGAATTTGATTCATTATTAGCTGTAAACGCTGTGCCCCGGTTCAATACCCTTCGTTTTATCAATGACCATACGGAAGGTTTAAGAATCGGGAAACCCACACCATTTGCACATGTGGCGGATAATGATCTTGCAGTTGGTTTATTTGTAGAATATTTATCTAAGAGCCCTATCTGGAAAGAGAGTGCAGTATTTATTGTAGAGGATGATGCACAGAATGGTCCTGATCATGTGGATGCACACCGCAGTACTGCCTATGTTGCCGGTGGTTTTGTTAAGCGTAAGTTTATTGACCATACTATGTATTCTACCTCTTCCATGTTAAGAACGATTGAACTGATACTTGGTCTGCCTCCGATGAGTCAGTATGATGCGGCCGCGGTTCCTATGTGGAGATGTTTTACTGCTACTCCGGATTTAAGTCCTTTTATCTCACTGGCTGCAAATGTCAATTTAAATGATGTAAATAAAAACAATACACCAAGTGCACGGTTAAGTGAAACATTTGATTTCAGTAAAGAAGATGCAGTACCCGACCTGGTATTCAGCGAAGTAATATGGAAAGCTGTGAAAGGAGAAGAGAGTGTAATGCCTGCACCGAGGAGAAGTGCTTTTATTAAAACAACTAAAGAGGAAGTTAATACTGATAAAAAAGGAAAGCAATAAAGGAAAAATGATGGCAAGAATTTTTATAGTTGGTTTATTGATTCTTTTTGCTATTCCATTAATTGCACAGGAAACCGCTATAAATAAAGATACAGTAGCGCAATCGCTTAATGAAGTAGTTTTAACAGCACAGCGTAGTAAACAGCAAAATATCTATGTTCCTTATTCAGTGAATACAGTTTCCCGGCAAACACTGGATGAATTCAATCCCCGTACCACACCTGAAGCCTTGATGGGAATGAACGGAGTCTTTGTTCAAAAAACAAATCATGGAGGCGGATCACCATTTATAAGAGGACTTACCGGTAACCAAACCCTGATACTGGTGGATGGTATCCGTCTGAATAATTCTACTTTCCGTTATGGTCCCAATCAATACCTCAATACCATTGATGCTTATACCATCAAACAAATTGAGGTAGCCAAAGGAACAGGTTCCGTACAGTATGGTACGGATGCTATTGGGGGGGTGTTAAATATAATTACCCGTGAGCCGCATTTTGCCGGCGAAAAACCAACCATGAAAGGAAGCCTGATCAGTAAATACATGACAGGTGATATGGAAAAAACAATCAGGGGCGAAGTTCAGTACAGTAATAAGAAGGTTGCTTTTTTGACGGGAGTAAGCAAGAGAGATTTTGGCGACATAGTTGGAGGGGATACAACTGGCAAACAATCACCTTCCGGGTATGATGAATGGTCTTTTGATGTGAAAGCTAAATTCTTATTAAAAGAAAATATGCAGCTTATCCTGGCCAATCAGTTATTGCAGCAAAAGCATGTTCCGGTTTATCATAAAATTCAGTTAGAAAATTTCGCCCTGAATGAAATGGATCCGCAAAAACGATTGCTCAGTTATGCACGATTAAATGTGCGGGGGAGTTCTTCATTGCTAAGGGAAACTGAATTGACATTTTCTTACCAGCAAGGAACTGAAGGAAGAAACAGCCAGAAAAACGGAAGTACAACTTTGCGAAAAGAAAAGGATAAGACCAGCACCATTGGAATAACGGCTGATGTGGCATCTGCGTTTAATAAAATATGGACAGCTAATTCGGGTATTGAGGTATATACCGACAGGGTGGGAAGCATAAGAGAGGATATCCATATTCAAACAGGTGTTGCGACTTCTAAAAGAGGGTTATATCCTGATGATTCAAAGTATGGAAACTATTCAATTTATACGCTGCATCATTTCCGTTATGGTAAATGGATCGCAGATGCAGGGTTACGGTTCAATACTTTCAATATACAGATTAATGATACCACCTTGGGCAATGTAAAAATTACTCCTTCTGCATTGATCGGGAATGCGGCTATTATGTACACTATAAAACGGCAGCAAACTGTTTATGCTGCTTTTAGCAGTGGATACCGGGCGCCAAATGTAGACGATATGGGTACGCTGGGTATCGTGGATTTTCGTTATGAGATTCCAACTGCCGGTCTGCTTCCTGAAAAATCACAGCACACAGAAATTGGATATAAATTTCAGGGAAAGCAATTCGGTGGTACTATCGCTGCATATTATATGCACCTTTCTAACCTTATTACCAGGGTTAAAGTAGATGGACAAATTGTTGGTGGTTACCAGGTTTACCAGAAAGAAAATGCAGAGTCTGCGTTTATAAAAGGGGTAGAAACAGCATTCAACTGGCGGGTATTTAAATATCTTACTCTTGGTGGGGGTATTGCTTATGCGTATGGACAAAATTTAACGAAAGCTGAGCCGCTCCGTCGTATACCACCATTTAATGGCAGGCTAACAGGCACTTATCGTAACAATAAATGGTTTGCGGCCGCTGAACTTCATTTTGCCTCGCAACAAAACCGACTGGCACAGGGTGATAAAGAAGATAACCGTATACCAGCAGGCGGCACACCCGGTTGGCAGGTGATAAATTTTTATAGTGGGTATAAGCTGGAAAAAGTACAGGTTGGTATTGGTTTGCAAAATTTGCTGAATGAAGATTATCGCACACACGGATCCGGTATCAATGGAGTAGGACGCAGTGCATGGATATCCCTTTCAATCAAAATCTGATCTTCGTAACAGGAGGAGAAAAAATACAAAATCCCTCTTGCTTACAAATAATTAAGAGTTTGTTCATACAGGCTTAACAGCGCTATTCTTCGTTCCCTTTATCTTTCTCCCAAAATTGAGTATGTCAATCAAACTGGCTGTTTTTGATATTGCAGGAACTACCGTTCAGGATAAAGGATTCGTGGCTAATGCATTCAGGAATGCTTTTCTGAAGAATGGATACAGCATTTCCCTTGAAGATACTCATCCGTATATGGGGATTAAAAAAATTATTGCTGTACAGTCGATGCTGGCAAAACTTGAAGTGCCTTTTTCTGAAGCTGATGCAGAAAAGATACACAGTGATTTTGTAAATGAAATGATTGACTTTTATGAATATGATCCCTCCGTAAAACCATTTAGTGATACGGAAGAAGTATTTGAACAATTAAAAGAAAAAGGGATCAGGATTGCGTTGAATACAGGTTTTCCTAAAACAATTGCCGAAATAATCATTAACCGGTTTCAATGGCTGGAAAAGAATCTTATCGATGATTATATCGCCAGTGATGAAGTTGAAAATGGCCGGCCGGATACGTTGATGATAGGGGAGTTGATGGCACGGGCAGGAGTGGATGATCCGGAAGAAGTGGCCAAAGTGGGAGATACATCAGTTGATATTGAAGAAGGGAGAAATGCTGGTTGTAAATATATCGTTGCGGTAACCACGGGTTCGGGTAGCCGGGAAGAATTGGCAGAATATGGTCCTACTCATATTGTAAATAGTCTTTCTGAAATACCGGTGATCCTTCAGTAATCATGTCATCTTCCGCTTATCTCCAAAAACCGGCCTGGCAAACAACATTACTCGCTGCTTTGTCTGCATTTTGTGTGTACACATGTATGTATGCATTCAGGAAACCATTTACTGCGGCAAGTTTTGACGGGCACCAGTTGTGGGGTATAGATTATAAAATATGGCTGGTAATAGCGCAAACTATCGGTTACACCGCCAGTAAGTTTTTTGGAATTGGATTTATAGGGTCAATGAACAATGAAAAAAGAGCTCCGGCGATTTTAAAATTGATTGCCATAGGCTGGGTCTCATTATTGTTCTTCGGCCTTTTTCCACCCCCGTTCAATATTATTTTTCTTCTCATAAATGGGTTTCCCCTGGGTGTTATTTATGGATTAGTCTTCAGTTATCTTGAAGGCAGAAGGACCACTGAATTTTTAGGGGCAGTGTTGTCTGCCAGTTTCATTTTTGCTTCCGGTTTCACACAAAGTGTTGGAAAGTTTGTTATGCTGCAGTGGCAGGTGAATGAGTGGTGGATGCCTTTTGTTACCGGGCTATTATTTTTCCCGCCCCTGGTACTGTTTACCTGGTTACTGGATAAAACACCTTTGCCCGATCAGCACGATAAATTACTCCGAACCGAACGGAAGCCTATGACAAAAAGAGATCGCAGCAACTTTATCAAAACATTTCTGCCGGGGTTGTTTTTACTGATAACCGCCTATGTTATGCTTACTATGATTCGTGATTACCGGAGCAACTTTGCTTCGAATATGTGGAATGAACTTGGTTATAGTAAAGATGCTTCAGTTTTTACAAAAAGTGAATTACCGGCTTCATTAGTTGTACTGGTATTAATGGGGCTGCTTGTTTTGGTAAGAAAAAACATTTATGCCCTCCTGATTAATCATGTTGTTATTATTGCAGGATTCCTCATTGCCATTATCAGCAGTTTAATGTTTATAAATGGCAATCTGTCGGCTTTCTGGTGGATGACACTGACAGGCGTTGGCTTGTACATGGGATATGTACCTTTCAATTGTATGTTGTTTGAAAGACTCATCGCCAGTTTTAAATATGTCAGCAATGCCGGTTTTATTATTTATGTAGCTGATTCATTCGGTTACCTGGGCAGTAACGCTATATTATTGGTAAAGAATTTTAGTGATATTGATATTTCCTGGACTAATTTTTTTATAAAGATGGTGTTGATTGTTTCTGTGGCGGGAATCATACTGGTGGTAATGTCTGCCTTTTATTTTCAAAAGAAATATAAAAAATATTCTCCTCCTCTAAATACTTATATAAGCTATGGGTAAAAATGCAATTGTTATTGGCTCCGGGATAGTGGGTCTTGCAACCGCAAGGGCATTGGCTGTTCGTGGGTATAAAGTGACTGTTATTGATAGAAGCAGTAAAGCGGTGGGAGCCTCTATCCGGAATTTTGGAATGATTTGGCCGGTAGGGCAACCGGAAGGAGAATTGTATGAAACCGCAATATTGTCCAGAAGTATCTGGAAACAAGTGTGTGTGGATGCCGGTATCTGGCATGAGGAAGCAGGGTCATTGCATATGGCATATGCAAAAGATGAGTGGGGGGTGATGAATGAATTCATAGAAACCATTTCGGCAGACCGTCAGTGTAAATTGTTATCACCGAATGAGACAAAGCAAAAATCGGAAGCTGTAGTAACTGATAATTTATTAGGTTCATTGTGGAGCCCTGATGAAATGATAGTTGATCCCCGGCAGGCTATTGCCGCAATACCCCTTTGGTTGCAGGAAAAATATGGAGTGGAATTTAAATGGGATATGGCAGTTACCCGTATTGACTACCCCGTCATATGTACAGGGAAGAAAGAATTAAGGGCAGACCTTGTATTTGTTTGCAGTGGTGCTGATTTTGAAACCCTGTATCCGGATTTGTATACTACTGCCCCCCTTACCAAATGCAAACTACAAATGATGCGGTTGATAGCACAGCCTCATAACTGGCGGATCGGTCCTTCGCTCTGCGGGTCTTTATCATTGATACATTATAAAGGGTTTGCCGCCGCCCCTTCGCTATCCAAACTGAAAGTAAGATATGAAAGCGAATATGCAGATTACCTGAAATGGGGCATACATGTAATGGTGTCGCAAAACCAGGCTGGTGAATTAACAGTCGGCGACTCACATGAATATGGCCTTACACATGATCCTTTCGACAAACAATTTATAAATAAAATGATCCTTGACTACCTGGAAGGGTTTGCCTGTTTCAAACAAGATACAGTTGTTGAAACATGGAATGGCATTTATCCTAAATTGACAAACGGGGAGGCGGCTGTTGTATTAGAACCTGAACAAGGGGTTACTATCATTAATGGTTTAGGTGGGGCTGGAATGACCCTTTCTTTTGGATTAACTGAAAAATTAATTAGCAAATTCTGATGTTTCATGACGAATGAAAATGATTATAGCCTTTTTGAAGAAGGAGATGTGAATTTTTCTGCCAGCAGGCAAGATTGGTACCGGCGATTGGATCCAACTATAAGGCAACTTCTGGATGAGGATGCCGAATTTTTTTTGCACCAATCATTATCAACTCCCTGTTTAAATGTTATTGAATCATGCGAGGGTATTTATATTACTGATGTGACAGGAAAAAAGTATATGGATTTTCATGGTAACAATGTGCACCAGTTGGGATACCGGAACAGTTATGTACTGGAAAAAGTAAAAGAACAATTGGATATCCTTCCTTTTTCTCCCCGTCGATATACCAATAAACCGGCAATAATGCTGGCAACAAAGCTGGCCTCTTTATTACCAGGTGGATTAAACAGGGTATTGTATGCCCCCGGAGGAACCAGTGCAGTGGGCATAGCATTAAAGATTGCCAAAAGGGTAACGGGTAAACATAAAGTCGTATCTATGGCTGGTTCTTTTCATGGCGCTTCACTGGATGCAATTGCAGTGGGCGGCGAAGAACAATTCCGGAAAGATATGGGAGCATTGCTTCCGGAGACTATATTTATTCCACAGCATGACTCATACAGAAGTAATAACAAGGAGGAAATGCTTCTGCAGCATGCAGATATGCTTGAAGAAATAATACAGCAGGACGGACAGGTGTGTGCTTTCATTGCTGAAACTATACGAAACACCGATGTACAGATTCCGACTTTGACTTTCTGGAAAAGGATAAGAGAAATATGCACAAGGCATCATGTGCTTCTTATACTGGATGAAATACCCATTGCTTTTGGCAGAACAGGAAAGATGTTTGCTTTTGAACATTATGCTATTGAACCTGATATTCTTTGCCTGGGTAAGGGGTTGGGGGCCGGCATTGTACCCTTTGCGGCTGTAGTAACAAGGAATGAATACAATATAGCCGGTGATGTTTCACTGGGCCACTACACTCATGAAAAAAGTCCATTAGGAAGTGTGGCAGCACTCGCCATGATTGAATACCTTGAAAATGAACAATTATTGAATAAGGTGAAAGAAGATGAATTTTTTTTAAGCAGCGAACTAACAAGGTTAAAAGAAAAGTATAAACTTGTTGGTGATGTGAGAGGTATTGGCATGTTGTGGGCTATTGAACTGGTAAAGGACAGGGTTGTCAAAGAAAGGGCTTTAGCCGAAGCTGAACAAGTAATGTATGAATGTTTAAGGGGAGGGCTGAGTTTTAAAGTGTCACAGGGTAATGTACTTCAGCTATGTGCACCGTTAATTATTACCAGAGAGGAATTAAAAACTGCACTTGTCATTCTTGAAAGTGCTTTTGAAACGGTTCAGCATTCAATTGTTCCTAACAATTAAGTAATCGCTGCTTAATATAAAGTTTACAATGGTTTGCTTATTTTGCAAAACCGTTACACATGAAAAACATCTGGACCTGTATCATCCTTGTGATGATATTGCCACCAATGTATACTGAACAACTGCAGGATGAACCTATCTCTTCTCCATTACCAGTTTCCGAAAATCTTTTTATCATTACAACTGACGGATTTCGCTGGCAGGAACTATTCGGCGGCGCTGATTCCATACTTATCAATTCAGAAAAGTATACTCCGGATACTTCCACAATGAAATTACTTTACTGGGCTGATAGTCCGGAAGAAAGAAGGAAAAAGCTGATGCCTTTTTTCTGGAATGTCATTTCTGCCAAAGGACAGGTATTTGGAAACAGGTATCATCATAACAAAGTAGATGTCGCTAATTCGTATTCAATTTCTTACCCGGGCTATAATGAACTATTTACCGGGAACACAGATATCATGGTCTCATCCAATAAAAAAATAAATAATCCCAATCTCAATGTGTTGGAGTATCTGGATAGTAAACCCGGTTTTGTTGGGAAGGTTGCAGCTTTCACATCCTGGGATGTATTCCCTTATATCCTGAATACAGGCAGAAATAAATTGCCGGTTAACAGCGGTTATAGTAGTTTAAATACAGGCCCTTCTGACCATCAGAAAATTATTAATACGGTTCAGACCGAAGCCGTTTATGATAAAAGAGCAACCCGTTACGATCAGCTTACTTATCTTACTGCCAAAGAATATATACAGCACTACCGGCCAAGGGTAGTTTATCTTGGTTTAGGTGAAACAGATGAGTTTGCTCATGAAGGGCGATATGATCTCTACCTTCAGCAGGCATCGCAGGTAGATAAAATGATTGCTGAACTATGGCACTGGGTACAAACCACACCCGGCTATAAAAACAAAACTACTTTTATTATCACTACTGATCATGGAAGGGGAAGTAAACCTTCAAAATGGACTTCCCATGGTCAATTTATTGCTGGTTCTTCCCAAACCTGGTTTGCTGTTATGGGGCCGGGTATTCAACCGAAAGGGGAAATAAAAAGTACACAGCAACAATACCTGCAGCAAATAGCTCAAACTATTGCCCACCTGGTAGGAGAGGATTTTAACCAGGCAAATGTGGCTTCGGCTGTTTCATTAAGATAAAGTTTGCAGGCTGATATAAATCAGTATTAAGTTTTGTAAAACGTATTAAAGTCATTGTTTGTGCCGGCTTGTATGCTGAATTTCGGACTCCCAGAAAAAATATACTTATGACTCATGACCTGGTTAAGCTCACCGAAGAGTTGGACAAGATCGATGAATTTATGGTCCGGTCCGAAAATGACTTCCACTACCTGCTGGAAAAAGTACACCCTGCCAACCAGATGACGGCCATAAACCTGCTGCATTACCTTGCGTTGAGAAGTCTTGATATCCGTGAACTGCAGGACACATTACATGCCTATGGTCTTTCTTCCATGGCCAGTTCAGAAAGTCATATCCGCGGGCAACTGCTGGCTATTTCACAACGGTTAGGTGAAGAAAAAGAAATACCGGGAAATGTATTCAGCTATGAAACCAGTAAGCAGTCGCAGATAAAAAAATCAACAGATCTTTTTGGTATAAAACAAACGGAGTCTGTACCCTATATCATGGTGACCTTTGAAAGTGGCCTGGCCGATGATTATGCAAAAGTGAAGAACCTGCTTCAGTCAGGTATGAATGTAGCCCGTATCAATTGTGCCCATGATGACGAGAGTACCTGGTTCCGGATGATCCAACATATAAAAAGAGCTTCCAGGATTACCGGTATCAGTTGTAAAATTTATATGGACCTGGCCGGACCTAAGATCCGGACGGTTATCAAAGAAAAGGGAAAACTAAAAGTGGAAGAGGGGCAGAGTATTTATTTGTCTGATGAAGCAAATATGGCTGATGATAAACTAACAGTTGGCTGTACAATACCGGGAATTGCAGAACAATTGAATACCGGGGAGATTGTATTATTTGATGATGGATTGATTGAAGCAAGGGTTGAGAAAATAGAAACTAACAGGGCGAAGTTGCAGGTGTTACGTATCTCATCCAGGAAGCCCTTTATAAAAAATGAGAAGGGAATCAATTTCCCCGACTCCTCCTTGCTTATGCCGGCTCTGACAGAGTATGATATAAAATGCCTGTCTTTTATCAATAAACATGCGGATATGGTTGGTTATTCTTTTGTCCGCAACACAAAAGATATCCTGCAATTACAGGAAGCAATGGGAAAAAATAAGAAAGTATCCCTGGTTATTAAAATAGAAACTCCTGAAGCAGTAAAAAATCTCCCGGATCTTTTATTCTGTGGTCTGCGGGAAGAAAATATCGGGGTAATGATTGCCAGGGGCGATCTGGCAGTTGAAATCGGATTTGAGAGAATGAGTGAGATACAAGAAGAGATACTATGGATATGTGAAGCCGCACATGTGCCTGTGATATGGGCTACCCAGGTGCTGGAAAATATGAACAAATCAGGGGTAGCCACCCGTTCAGAAATTACGGATGCCGCCCATGCTGCACTGGCTGATTGTGTGATGATCAACAAAGGCACGCATATCATCCGAACAATGGAAACCTTACGGGATATTTTAATAAGGAGTGGCGGGCATCATGCCAAGAAAAGGTATACGTTCCGGCCCCTGGCAATTGCTACGAGATTTATGACAAAATAAATTATCTTATTTACTGTGCCTGCATATATTTCTTATACATTTTTAGTATCCGGTGTGTAACAGCCAGAATATCCCGGCTTTGAAGAAATATACTGGTTTGAAGAATAGCTTGTTTGATACCCGGTTTGTTATGCTGTATATGACTTACCTGTGCATCTAACTGTTGGTTCATATAATTGCGTATTGTATCACGAAGAGCCTTCATATTTTCAATCTCCGATATTTTATTTTCTCTGATTACGGTGATGACAGACGTTATAAAATTGTTCATTTTATCTTTCAACTCCTCCGTGATGACTACAAATTCTTTGTCAGGCTGCCGGTGAAGATTTTTTATATAATGCAGGCATTCTTCACTCAGGGCGAGGGATGAGTTGGTGATATCCTGCAGTAAATCTGTACTATATAACAATATTTCTGCCGGCCTGGATTCAGCGGTATTAAGGTTTTTAATATATCGGATACTCTGTGCCCTGAGTTTGAATCCATAGTCTTCCAGCTCTTTCAGTTTTTTATGCGTTTTTTCCAGTACATGGACTTCACTGTTTTTCAATGCTCCGAGAATACTACTATAGTATTGATTAATCTCACTTAAGGTCTCTGTTACCATTTTTTTATTCTGTTGCAGGATGTCTGCATCAGTTCCTTCCAGGAGTATCAGTTTTGTATTTCCCTCTTTATTCTTTTTTTCTTTTTTGGCGAAGTTTATATGCGATGAAACAATATAAATGGCCGTTACAGACAATAAACATAGAGCCCCGATTATTCCTGTTTTAAAAAGAATCAAAGCCAACAAACCTGATACGCCAAATGCTATTACTGCAGTGATAAGCCAGCCTCCTATAACACTTAATACACCTGCTACCCGGTAAACAGCTGTTTCTTTTCCCCAAGCCCTGTCTGCCAGCGAGGTACCCATGGCAACCATAAAAGAAACATAAGTGGTTGACAAAGGCAGTTTCATTGACGTAGCCCAGGCTATAAGTATGCTGGCAATTACGAGGTTGGCAGCTGCCCTAACCATGTCAAAAGCAGGCTTGTCATGAATTTCTGTAGCCTGTCGCATTTTACTTTTTTCAAAGCTCAGGTTGTATTTATCCGACACAAACCTGGGTATGATCAGCGAAAAGAAATTACCGAACCGCATCGAGGTTTTAACTATGCTTCTCGATATATCATTAGGTTTGAACCTTTCCTCTCCCTCATGCTGGCTGCCGAGATTTACTTCCGTTTCAGTTACTTTTTTGGCTTTTGCACTTAGCCATAGTGTCAATGCCATGATGATACCTGCAATAAGAAGCATATAATTGGGAACGATAACATCATTGCTTGCAAGGTAGCCCTGGTAGAGTTCATCGGCCGGCACCCCGCTTTTTCTCCAGTTTTCAAAAGCGAGATACCCGGTAATTGGTACTCCAATAAAGTTCACCAGGTCATTTCCGGCAAAAGCCATAGCCAGGGAAAATGTGCCCATCAGGACCACAATTTTCAAAGGGTTTATGGCAGCAAATTTTTGTAACAGGAAGCATGTCAGGAAACCTGCCACAAACAGCACTAACAAAATCAGGAGTGTGTTATTCGCTACCCAATTTGTCGTACCCGGATTGAGTAAGGTAGTACCCTTCAACCCTTTAATAAGCAGAAAATAAAAGATCGAGGTAATACCAATGCCGGCAAAAAAAGCCCCGTATTTTTTCAGGTTGTCTTCGTAATTGAAAGTAAAGATCAGCCTGCTGAGGTATTGAATGATCGTGCCTGCTGTAAATGCGATAATGATGGATAAGAATATACCACCGATTATTGTCAAAACACTTTCTGAATTAATATATTTCATCATCGTCGAAACCGATTCATCTTTATCTATGGAGATTAGTATCCCCGTTATCATTGCTGCACCCAGTAATTCAAAAATGATAGATACGGTTGTCGAAGTAGGTAACCCCAATGAGTTAAAAATATCCAGGAGGATAATATCTGTTATCATCACAGCCAGAAAAACCCACAAAAGATCGGATAGGGTAAAGAATTCAGGATGGAAAACACCCTTTCGGGCAATTTCCATAATGCCACTTGAAAATACAGAGCCCAGTATAACACCTGCAGCGGCTACCAGAATGATGGTGCGGTAGCGAGCCACTCTGCTCCCAATAGCAGAGTTTAAAAAATTCACTGCATCATTACTTACCCCCACTACCAGGTCGGTAATAGCGAGTAAAAAGAGGATAACTACTAAAAAAATCAGGAGACCCATTATATAAACTTAATGTTCAAAGAAATGAAACATAATGGCTAAGTCTGTATTAACAAATTGTAACCATTTTTTAATAATCCTTTGATAATGAGGCACGATTCCCTGTCAGATTTTTTACTGAAGGATTCCTTTTTGGCGAATGATAATTTGATTATTATTAGTTTTAGAGGCCTTTAATGATTTTTTTAAAAATAGGAAGGAGATACCCCTTTCCAGTTGGTTTCTTTAGTACTGGAATTATTTGAAAGAGATAAGAGAGTTTCTATCTTTAAAGAAATGTATAAGTATGAGATATTTTTTCTTTACCGGCTTTATTTTTCTTCTGGTTTCCTGTGGCGGTTCTGTTATAAGTAAAAAGTTGACTGTTGCTGATAGCCTTGTCATCACTTTTAATGTCCCTAATACAGATTCAGTCATTAAAACAGTTAGTACAACTGAGGGAAAAGCAATACAAAAATTCATCAGCCTGGTAGATGGAAAGGAAGGGAAGTTGTACAAATGCGGGTATGATGGTAATATGATCTTTTACAGTAAAGGTGAAATTGTATTGCCGGTGATCTTTAAATACACGGAAGAGGGTTGTCGTCACTTTTTGTTTGATATGGATAACAAAGTGATGAGTACAGAAATGACGATTGAAGGGGCCGAATTACTGAAAAGCCTTGTTGAAGGGAAAGAATGGTATTAAGTTTTTAGTTGCCTGTCAGCGAAGTGTTATTTCATCAATCTGGTTTAAGGTATCCGGATTGAGAACTCTCATCTTTATACTTTTCCCACTTACATAAAAAAGGCATACTGCATTTTCAACACTGAATGCTTTTGTGTGTTCACTCCAGGGCAATTGTTCCTGTGCATAGTAAGGAGCACCGGCAGCACCATTATTGATCTGGTAAATATGCCGGGAGACATTCAGTTTTTTATGCGGATAATTATCCGGGTAAATGGTGACATTATTTGTCAGCTTCAGCCGGTTGTAATTATGCTCATCTCCAGTAAGAACAGCCACCACTTTTTTACTTTTATTGATCAGTATATCGAGGTATTCATCTCTTCTTTCAATGATCCCTTTTTCCACCGGTTTACCTGCTACATAGGTTCTTTTATCATTATTTCCATTATACCACATATCGTCACCTTTATGTCCGCCATTCGGGAAAACCGGGGTGTGCTGTGTAACGAATATATGGTCTATGGCCGGGTCTTTTTCCAGTTGCAGTATGGTTTTACGAAGCCACTCCAACTGGTTGTCCATAATATAGCCATGAAGCCCGCCACCGGTTGATGTATCCCTGCTAATAGATGGGGCAAACCAGTAATCACTGTTCAGTACAATCATTGCTGTATTATCATAAGTATAGTAGAAAACCGTTTCACTGTAAGAAGGGAAATCAACTTGTTCCGGATTGGGGTCATAGATACTGCCATCCTCGCTTACCGGTCCGTTCTCCGGGTTTACAAATGCATCCCGCATGGCCTGTTCTGCCGAATGAATCGTATAAGGAAATTTATCAATAAATGCCCGCTGGGCACCGGCTGTATCCCTGAAAATATACCCCAACGCTTCATGGTTTCCCTGTCCTGCATAAAAAGGTATATAATGCCAGAAAGGTTCAATGGCTTTCTTCCAGTTAGTGTACTGGACAAGCTGTTCTTCCTTATTAGATAAATAGCCGTTGATCATATCGCCGGTGAACTGCATAAAAGCTGCCCCCTGCTGATAAGCAAGCGCTGCAATCTTTTTCATAATATATGTATTGGCACCATATATATTTCTTTCACCGCCACCGGTAGCACTGCGGCTGTCGCTGGTATAGGCAAAAACAAAAGGTTTGCGGCTTCCTTTTTTGGGAGAAGTTGTCAGGTGATAAGCTTGTAATTGAGAACCTGCTTTCACAACGTATGCATATTTTGTACCCGGTTTCAGTCCGGTTATTTTGAACTCATGATGTGTGGCATCTGCTTCACTCTTTAATTCTTTATTATCAACGAGCACACTTGTTTGCACGGGCTGATTTGTATTAAACCAGATAACAGCACTGGTTTCAGTAACATTACTTATAAACGGACCTTCATATATTGCAGGCACTACAGTAAAAGGGCCAATACCTTCTGCAGTAACCTCACCGTCAAACACCACCAATCCTTTTTCATCCATCAGGCGGTAACCAATGGTAAAACCTTTATTATCTGACCACTTCACAAAATCGTAAGGATTACGGAAATCATTTTTGATATTGATATTCACTTTTCCGTCTTTCAACGGAGCGGTAATGCGAAAAACCGGTAATGGATGAGGCACTTTTCCGTAAGGTATCATGCCATAGGTCACAGTCCCTTTGAAAGTGCCAAAATCCAATGACAAGCCACTGTCAGTTCCTTTAGGGTTGCCAAATAATTTCTGAAGTGTATAGCGGGGGCCTGTTGTGTCTGCATAATATCGCTGACCTTCTTTAGAAAAAAATAATCTTCCTTTTTCATCGTATCCGATATTAGAATAAGACGAAGGGATAACCGGTAATTGTGCTGTTATTGATTGCTGAATTAAAACAAGAAGACTGATGGATAAAAGAAATTTCATATTGTATCGTTAATGAGTATTTGTAAAAAGCCAGTTATTATCCGAAAAAGATAAAACTAAATAAGCTGAAGGGAGCAGTTGATATTAATCCCTTCTTGCATCTAATGTAAATCCAATCGTGGTGCCAATGTCTTCCCGGCTGCGTACATGAATGGTTTGTCCGTGCGCCTCCACAATATGTTTACAGATCGCCAACCCAAGGCCACTCCCGGATACATCTATGCTCCGGCCTTCTTCGGTACGGTAAAAGCGTTCAAAAATACGGGGCAGGTGTTTTTCACTGATACCAATCCCATCATCACTTATCTCTATTAAAATATGTTTGCCATCTGTTTTATACATACTGGCGGTAATGCTCCCGTTTTGTTTGCCGTACTTAATGGAGTTCTCCACCAGGTTGGTAAGTACCTGCCGTATCTTTTCTTTATCTGCAAAGACCGTAAGCGGTGATTCACATCCTTTTTTTATGCTGCCATGAATATTCATTTCTTCTGCTTTGCCTGAGAGGCTTTCGAAGACATCTTTAACCAGTTCCTGTATCACAAAATTTTGTTTGTAGAGTACCAGTTCACCTCTTTCCAGTTTTGAAATTTCATCAAGGTCGTTCAGCAAGTGAGTCAGGCGGTCTACATTCTTTGCAGTTTTCTCGAGAAATTTTTTATTTACATCAGGATTAGCCAATGCCCCGGACAACAGGGTGTCCACATAGCCTTGTATGGCAAAAACAGGGGTTTTAAATTCATGCGAAAGATTTTGTAAAAATTCTTTACGAAACTGTTCATTACGGCGTAGCAGGTCCAGTTCTTCTTCATTTTTTGTAGCCCATGCCTCTACATCTTCACGGACCTCATCTATGCTCTTTTGAGGTAATACATATTTATAGTAGGTTTCTTCTTTCCTGGTGGCCTTGGTTTTGTAAATGAACTTATAAATGAGTTTAATTTTCCTGTAGATAAACCTTTCCAGCATAAAGGAGATAAGAAAATAACTGCCAATAAAGATTACTAAAAATGAACCGAGCCCCCATACCCAACTTTTTTCTACTATCAAAACAAGGATACTCTCCGGTATAGCCAGTACCAGGGCAGTAAAGACAGCTATCTGTCTTGGAGAAATATTTTTAATAGAAAACATGGTACGAAGGTACAAGGGATAAGGTTGAGTGCAGTAGGAAATGCAAAAGGCTTAAAGCAAAAAACGGAAAGTTTATTGAATAAGGCAGATGGGTTAGAGTTCGAACTTATACCCAACTCCTTTTACCGTTGTAATGCAATCGATGCCTAACTTCTGCCTGATCTTGCGGATATGAACATCGATAGTGCGGTCGCCAACAATCACATCATTGCCCCACACCTGGTTAAGTATTTCATTGCGTAGAAAAACACGGCCTGGCTTTACCGCCAGTAGATACAACAATTCAAATTCTTTTTTGGCCAGTACGATCTCATTTTCCCCCACTTTCACAATAAATCGCTCCGGGTCAATGGTTATATTATCAATAGTCAGTATCCGTGCTTCCGTTTTGTTCAACCTGCGGAACAATGCATTAACCCGGCTGATAAAAACTTTTGGGCTTACCGGTTTACTCAAATAGTCATCAGCACCGGTTTCCAATCCTTTTATCTGTGTGCCTTCATCATTTACCGCTGTCAGGAAAATAATCAGCGTTTCTTTAAAAGCAGCTTGTGCCCTCAGCAGCTGGCAAACTTCCACCCCGGTTTTTTTGGGCATCATTACGTCCAGTACTATCAGATCGGGCATGGAACGACGGGCTTTTTCCAGCGCTTCATCACCATCTTTGGCAGTAATGACTTCATAACCTTCATTGGAAAGGTTGTATTTCAGGATCTCAAGGATGTCCGGTTCGTCGTCAGCTATCAATACTTTCCGGGCTTTGGTTTCCATACTGGAAATAATTTGCGCAAACCTAACGGGAAAATGACTAGCAGGGAAATTTACAGGCAGTCGTTTACACAGACTTAATGATAACTTAATATAAATGAGGGCAGTACCAATGCGGCAATAAAAATATTTAACAGGACCCAGACAGCTTTATGCATTGTAAAGCCGTCTGTATCAACAGTAAAAGCTAAAATGAAACTTTCAACAGGGCTTAGTAACTTTACGCCTCATCCTTATGATAGCAATAACCAGATACCTTATTTTTCTCCCTCTTTTCCTGTTGGCCCTTTCTGCTGCAAAAAGCCAAAGCTTCAGCAGTTTCGATACCCTTGCCATACCGGCTAAATACAAACCTGAATTCAGGCGGGAAAGAAACCATGAATTGATAGATGCAGAACAAAAAGCAATTCTAGGTTCGGATGGTAATCCGGATAATTTATTTGCACCCAGCGACAAAGAAGAGATTAACCTGATGTTATCCCAATCCCTCGTTAAGAAAGTGGACTGGTTACAATATAGTATTGAAACAGATGCCGGATTTGATCACCGGTTGAAAGTTAATTATCTCTTTGGTCTTGAGAACCTGTTAAAATATTTTCGCCAAAACTGGAAACAGCAATCGGATAGAAAAATTAATCCATTAAATCTTTCCGCTATTATCAGCGCTTATGAAGCCTGCATGAATGCTGACAGGCTGGGTCGATCCATCGAGAATATTATTTATCCTTTGTCGTTTGATGCAGGGACGAACCTCATCAATGCAAATATTTTTGAAAAAAATCCAGGCTACCAGCCAGTAAAAGACAGGTTGGTGCTTAAACTTTGCCAACTTCATCCTGGTAGAATTTTTTCGATTCTGCAACAAAATCCGGATGTGCCCTTTGCTGATAGCCTGGTCAGGGCTATCGCAAAAAAATACCCCAGGCAGTTATATGATTATGCCGCTGCCGGTAATAAGCTTGGTGTAATCATCCGGAATATTTCTGATGATATGTTCATCAAAACAATAGCTACAATGGCCCGAAGTAAAAGTGGTCAGCAATATTTTCCTTTCCTGGACAATATTGTAAACGGGAAATTAACACTGAAAGAAATTGATGCAGCCAAAGACGACTCATTACTCTATTATCAGCTGCTGGTAAAGACACAGATGGATTATGTGGCCAGGGCCATCAACAAGGACACCGCATTTGAGTTTAAATCATTGACGCGGAGACTGGAAGATAAAGCGAAAGCTGATTTTATCAATATTATTAACGGCTTGCATAATGAAAGAAACCCTGAAATTCGTTTCAGGTGCATTCAGTCGCTTAATGCACAGGAGTTGTATTACCTGGCCGTATCGTCTGATGGTTCGATTTATACATCCAGCTTTGTGAAAGGGGTATATCCTTTGATGATGCAAAAGATCAATAACCGGGGCGACTCCCTGTTAATGTTATTGAATTTTGATAAGTACAGAAAATTTATCAAAATGTCGGCAGGGTTTAATACACTGGATCATTTTCTTGCTTCTTTTCCAAAGAGTGATCAGCCGGATGAAGAAGACCCCGCCAATACTTTGATGAGGGCATTTGTGAAGAACCTGGAAAAATCGGATGGTTTGGAAGATGGGGTTGATGTGGCAGACTCCTATGCAAGTATTGCCGAAACATTGAAGCCCGTTGCAGAACGAATGCTTGAAAATATTCAGGATAACTACCGGCGAACTGTTGCCAGTAACAATATTAAGGGGGTGGCGATTTATAATATTTTAAACAAACTTTTTCTTTCTGCTGATACCACTCAGAAAATTGACCTGACAAAAGAATTAGGGATACCTCCGGTTTATGAAGTGCCATTTAGTGCATTAGGATATGATAGCGGGCATGTGGCTGTTCAGCTATTTATTTACGGCGATAAAGACGGGATAGGTGTTTTCCCCGGGCTCATCAGTATGTTCAATAACCCCAATTGGAAAATTGATGGCAGTAACAAGCAGTGGGTTACTATTTCGTCAGCAAAGGGCCGGCCGGTCTCTCTTTTTATGAACAGGCCATTGCCGGAAGAAACAGGGGAGGATGCAAAAGCACAGGAAGCCTTGTGCCAGTACCTAGAGAAAAACGGAATTATTCCATCCGTTACAATCAACAGGGGGCATAGTTATAATGCTCCTTATACGATCGAACAGATGTCTGCTGCCTCAAAGATTGTCTTTATGGGTTCTTGTGGTGGTTATCGGATGATACATGATATCCTGGCGAAAGCACCCGATGCGCATATCATCGGAACTAAACAGATAGCGGATGCCCCGGTAAATAATCCTTTTTTAAAATTAATAATGGAGAAACTCAGAGCCGGTAGCAATATAGAATGGATACCATTCTGGAAAGAGTTGGATAAGATGGTTACCGATAAGATATTTGAGGATTATGTACCTCCGCATAAAAATCTTGGTGCTTTATTTATCAAAGCGTACACAAAAGCCATGGGGAGTGAAGAGGAAAATCAATAAACGGTAATCCTTTCTGTTCACTTCTGTCTAAATTTGCTGCTTGTCTGCGGAATCAGACTTCTTCAACTATTCACTTTGTCAACACCTAAAAAAACTTTTTTCGATTTTGCCTTATTGCGGAGGGTGTTTCGCTATGCCGCACCATACAAGAAGAAATTTTATCTCTCCATCGTACTGGCTATACTACTGGCTATTATTACGCCGGTAAGACCAATGCTTATTCAGCTTACGGTCAATGAGTATATTACCAATGAGATAGCTGCTATGCTGATTAATATTACACTTATTCAAATCGGGTTAATATTAATTGAAACTGCTATGCGGTTTTTTTTCTCGTTTACAACTGCTGTATTGGGCCAGTCCGTAGTAAAGGATATGAGGGTTGCTACGTATAAAAAAATAATTAATCTTAATCTTTCCCAGTTTGACAAAACACCAATTGGCACACTCACTACAAGAACAATTAATGATATCGAATCCATCAATGATATTTTTTCAGATGGGCTGGTCCCCATCCTGGCTGATCTGCTTTCTATAGTCTGTGTACTGGTGTTTATGTTCTGGACTGACTGGCAACTGACCTTCATCGCATTGATACCATTCCCTATCATGCTTATCGGCACTTATTATTTCAAAGAAAGTATCAACCGTTCTTTTCATAAAGTAAGGAATGCAGTAGCTGCATTGAATGCATTTGTGCAGGAACATCTTACCGGTATGGCAGTAGTGCAGGCTTTTGCTGCGGAAGACAGGGAGTTTGAAAAGTTTAAGAAAATAAACAGGGAGCATCGTAATGCGAATATTAAAGCCATTTTTGCATACTCGGTTTTTTTCCCGTTAGTGGAAATTGTACTGGCCTTATCTATTGGTTTGGTTGTATGGTGGACATCCAAAGAGGCGCTGGACCTGCACCAAAGCCAGCAAGGAACGGTTATATCTTTTATTCTTTGTCTTAATTTACTGTTTCGTCCGCTCAGGGTGATTGCCGATAAATTCAATGTATTGCAGATGGGTATCATTGCCAGCGAAAGAGTGTTTAAAGTATTGGATAATGATGATTTTACTCCTGCTGATCCTTCGGATGCCTATACACCTGATGTAGTAAAAGGGAAAATTGAATTTGAGAAGGTAGTATTTGAATACAATCCCGGAGTTCCGGTACTTAAAGATGTATCCTTTTCTGTTAACCCGGGAGAAACTATTGCAATTGTTGGCCACACCGGAAGCGGCAAATCGACTATTATCAGTTTGCTGAACCGGTTATATCATATTCAAGAAGGAAGTATTAAAATTGATGATGTAAATATTGAACAGTTCAATCTTGAAATTCTCCGTAAAAATATTGGAGTAGTATTACAGGATGTTTTTTTGTTCTCAGGTTCGGTGATTGACAATATCACACTCCGGAACCCTGAAATTTCAAAAGAGAAAGTGACTGAAGCGGCCAAACTCATTGAGATGCATGATTTTATTATGCGGTTGCCAGGCGGTTATGATTACAATGTGATGGAAAGGGGAGCTACTTTATCGCTTGGGCAGCGTCAATTATTGTCGTTTATACGGGCAATGCTGTATAACCCATCCATTCTTATCCTGGATGAGGCAACTTCTTCGGTAGATACTGAAAGTGAGCAGCTGATTCAGCATGCAATAGATACCTTAATAAAAGGTCGGACATCTATCGTGATTGCTCACCGGCTTTCGACGATCAGAAAAGCCCATAAAATAATTGTACTTGACAAGGGTGAAGTAAAGGAATCCGGTACCCATGAAGAGTTATTAAAGATGGGCGGTTTTTATGCTCAATTACATGAGATGCAGTTCCAGGAAAGTAACCCGGATAATGGCTGATTTCAGAGGTTTATTACCTTGATAATCAGAATCTATTGCAGATGGCTACAGGTGGAGGATGACTACTGTTATTCATTTTTGTATAAATCACTAAATTCCTTTCAATCCCGGTTCGTTTTTGCCCCCACCCCCTTATCTTTGCGCCAAATTTCGGAACAGGTATGTTAGTACGTCGTTTCAAATCCTTTACTGTAGCGGTTTTCAGCTTATTTTTTGTTCTATTTTCATTGCAGGCTTTTGCTGGTGGTGGGGAAGGCGAAAAAGATGGTGAAAAGAAGAAATTTAATGCTTCCGAAGTCATTTTTGGCCACGTTTTGAACGGGCATGAGTTCCATTTCATGGATATTGGCGGCAAACCGGTTTCCATCCCCCTTCCCGTCATCCTTTATTCTCCACAGAAAGGGTTTACTAGTTTCATGTCTTCTAAGTTTGAGCACGGACATCATAACCATAATGGTTATGCCATGCTCACTGAGCATTCTATAAAAGAAATGGGATTAGATCCCAAGAAATTTGCTGTTGGCGATATTGTAGCGGTTGATGAGAATGGTAAGTATGATGCTGCTGTAAAAATTTACGACCTCTCAATGACCCGCAACGTGGTGCAAATGATTTTAGCGCTGATAGTTTTCGTTTGGATAATGCTGAGGATCGCAAAAAGATATAAAAGCGGAGTAGGTGTTACCTCTGCACCAAAAGGTTCTCAAAGCCTGCTGGAGCCTGTTATCACATTCGTACGGGATGAAGTAGCAAAACCTAATCTTGGCCATAAGTATGAAAAGTATCTTCCTTACCTGCTTACTGTTTTCTTTTTCATCCTTATCAATAATATATTTGGTTTGATTCCCGGTTCTGCTAACGTAACAGGTAATATTGCTTTTACAGCAGTACTTGGTCTGATTTCCTTTGTTGTGATATTGTTCAGTTCCAACAAGCACTACTGGGGACATATCTTCAACCCGCCGGGGGTACCACTGGGTGTTAAGTTCATTTTGGTACCGGTAGAGTTTCTGAGTGTGTTCATCAAGCCTTTTGCCCTTATTATTCGTCTTTTTGCCAATATGGTAGCCGGGCACATTATCATTATTTGTTTGATTTCATTGATATTCATTTTCGGAGAATTAAATCCAATTGCCGGATGGGGTGCATCTCCGCTGTCAATAGGGTTTACTGTTTTTATATACCTGATCGAAGTACTGGTGGCCTTCTTGCAAGCTTTCATCTTTACGATGCTGACAGCAGTATTTATCGGGCAGGCCCTGGAAGGTGAGCATCACGATGAGGCGCATGCGGTTCATCATTAAAAAGTATTTTTTAACTATCAATAATAATAAACATGGATTTACTGAATGTAATTCTGTTGGAAGCCACTGCTAACGCAGGTGGTGCAATTGGTGCAGGTCTTGCTGCTATCGGTGCCGGTATCGGTATCGGTCAGATCGGTAAAGGCGCTGTTGAAGCGATTGCCCGTCAGCCGGAAGCATCTAATGACATCCGCGGAAACATGATCCTGACTGCGGCCCTGGTTGAAGGTGCTGCGCTGTTTGCGATCATTGTAGGCTTCCTTGCAATGGTATTATAATATTGTTGCAACAAAAATTTACTGCATCCAATGCACAGGGCGGAGGATGCAGTATTTAAATCTGAAACAAGAAACTGAAATAGACAATGAAACTTCTTACTCCCGAATTTGGTTTGCTCATCTGGACCATGCTGGCCTTTTTGATCGTATTCTTTATTTTAAAGAAACTGGCATGGCCTGCCATTATTAAAGGGTTGAGAGACCGTGAAAACAGCATTACTGATTCATTGGCCACAGCACAGAAAGTAAAAGAGGAAATGGCACTGATGAAAAGTGAGAATGAAGCCTTGCTGGCTAAGGCCCGTGAAGAAAGAGCGCTGATGCTGAAAGAAGCCAGGGAAACAAAGGACAGGATCATCAGCGAAGCAAAAGAACAGGCTAAGGCTGAAGCTGGTAAAATTGTAACGGAAGCCCAGGCTGCTATCAATGCGCAGAAGATGGCTGCCATAACAGAGGTGAAGAACCAGGTCGGAAAACTGGTAATTGAAGTGAGTGAGAAAGTCCTCAGAAAAGAGTTAGGAAATAAAGAGGCCCAGGAAGCACATATCAAAGGGCTGGTTGATGAAGTCAGGTTGAACTAATTAAAGAACTGAAATGCCAAATCCACGTTTAGCATCAAGATACGCCAAAGCACTGATTGACCTTGCGATAGAGAGAGGCCAGTTGGAAGAAGTGTTTGCCGATATGAAATGGCTGCAATCTGTTTGTAAAAGTAATCGTGACTTTGTAAATGTGTTGCGTAGTCCTGTTATTAAGGCCGACGTAAAGAAAAAGATCGTTGAGGCGGTAACAACAGGAAGGATCAATGAACTAACAGCAGCATTCAACCGGTTAATTATTACAAAAAGCCGGGAAAGCTTTTTGCCGGAAATAAGTAGTGCTTTTATTGAAGCGTATAAAGAGGAAAAGAATATTCACACGGTCAAGCTAACAACAGCGATGCCGGTTAGTGAGGCGACAAAAGAGGCTATCGTAGCCCAGATTAAAAAAAGTGCGGGCTATCAGAATATCGAACTCGAAGAGAAAGTGAATGCTGACCTGATCGGTGGGTTTGTATTACAAATTGGAGATAAGCTGGTAGATGCGAGCATTGCTTACGACCTGCGGGCTATTGCCAAACAGTTTGAAAGCAACGAATTTATTTATAAGATCAGATAATTTTTTCAAAAAGATAAACAGAAATATATGGCAGAGATTAAACCAGATGAAATATCAGCGATACTGCGTCAGCAGTTGAGCAACTTCAACGCCGCTGCAGACCTGGAAGAAGTAGGTTCTGTATTGCAGGTGGGAGATGGTATTGCCCGGGTATATGGGTTGGGTAATGTTCGCTATGGTGAACTGGTAGAATTTGAAAATGGTGTAAAGGCAATCGCTTTGAACCTGGAAGAAGATAATGTGGGTGTGGTATTGATGGGTGAAAGCGGCGCAATCAAAGAAGGGGCAAAAGTAAAACGTACCGGCCAGATCGCTTCTATTAAAGTAGGAGAGGGAATGGTTGGTCGTGTCGTAAATACATTAGGCCACCCGATTGATGGTAAAGGTCCTCTTACCGGTGAATTATATGAAATGCCGCTGGAAAGAAAAGCTCCGGGTGTTATCTTCCGGGAACCGGTTAAAGAACCACTGCAAACGGGTATCAAAGCAATTGATGCGATGATTCCCATCGGTCGCGGACAAAGGGAATTGGTGATTGGTGACCGTCAGACTGGTAAAACGGCCATCTGTATTGACACGATCATCAACCAGAAAGAATTTTATAAAGCAGGCAAACCTGTTTATTGTATATATGTGGCGATTGGTCAGAAAGCATCTACCATTGCAGGTATCATGAAAACATTGCAGGATAATGGTGCGATGGAATATACCATTATCGTGGCAGCTTCTGCATCTGACCCGGCTCCTTTACAGTTTTACGCTCCGTTTGCAGGAGCAGCAATTGGTGAATTCTTCCGTGATACCGGTCGGCCGGCACTGATCATTTATGATGATCTTTCAAAACAAGCAGTGGCATACCGTGAAGTATCATTGTTATTACGTCGTCCTCCGGGTCGTGAGGCATATCCCGGTGACGTATTCTATCTCCACAGTCGTTTACTGGAAAGAGCGGCGAAAGTTATTAGTGATGATAATGTAGCAAAGAACATGAATGATGTACCTGAAAGTATCAGGCATATGATTAAAGGTGGTGGTTCACTGACTGCATTACCTATTATTGAAACACAGGCTGGTGACGTATCAGCCTATATCCCGACCAACGTTATCTCAATTACAGATGGCCAGATATTCCTGGAGACGAATCTTTTCTTATCAGGTATCCGTCCTGCGATCAACGTAGGTATCTCAGTAAGTCGTGTGGGTGGTAATGCGCAGATCAAATCGATGAAAAAAGTGGCTGGTACTTTGAAATTGGACCAGGCTCTTTACCGTGAGCTGGAAGCCTTCTCTAAATTCGGTGGTGACCTGGATGCCGCTACCAAAAATGTAATTGATAAAGGTGCCCGAAATGTGGAAGTGTTGAAGCAATTGCAATACTCACCTTTCTCAGTAGAAAAACAAGTGGCTATTATTTATCTTGGTACAAACGGGTTATTGAAAGATGTGGCCGTGAAAAGGGTAAAAGAGTTTGAAGAACATTTCTTAATGGAAATGGATAACAAATTACCGGATGTGCTGGCAGAGTTCAAGAAAGGAAATTTACCGGAAGACGGATTGAAGAAAATGGTAGAACTGGCGAATGGGTTGATTCCTTCTTATAAGGCATAAAGTAAAAAGACTTCTATTGTTTAAAAGGCGACCATTTGGTCGCCTTTTATTGTTTGTGCTTTAAAATATAACCCAGGATCTGGTTTATTCTTATGTAAAATGTACAGTAAGGAATCATTTCTCCTAAGAAATAAAAAAAAATCTCTTTTGCATTATTTTGATAATCAATATAAATAGTAATAATACTACAGTAAATACGGTATTATTTACGAAGAAATGCTTGAAAAACTTGCAAGTAAAAAAACTGCGTATTATGTTTGTCTCCGAATCGAACGAATCCTAAGAAAGCAACGTAAATCCGACACCTGAAACAAACTACTCTTATCACGGGATAACACTTCCCGGTCTGTTTCAAATAATATTAATTGGATTTTATTGCTCTCTGAACGAGAAGTTCGGTGATACGTACCTGATCACCCTGAACCCTAAAGTGAAAGCAATGAAAACAACTTTACCCTCTTTTGTTAAGACTGCAATGGCTGTTGCCCTGTTTTTTGTTACAGCTCTGCTTTCTTCATCAGTAAGTGCACAAACCAACCCGGAACTGGTATTCAAAAACCCAATCCGTATTTCCGGTACAAACGGAGCAGATGGGGCTATATATCAGTTTTCTGCTATCAACAGTACCCATAATGCTCTTGTAAAAATTGTTGGCAGATCATCTGCAAGTGTAAGGATGAATGATATTGACCTGAGTTCAAGTGGTTATAATAACGCATTTCAACCACGGGTAGAGTACACCGGCAATAGTGGTGGGGCCAGTTGGTGGATGGAGTTTGAAATTTCATTCGTTAATAGCACAACCCAGGCATTACAGGTTATCCCTGGGTTTAAAGCAACAATTATCGATAACGACGGTGATAACAGTACGTTAAACGAGTGGGTTTCTTTTTATTCATTGAATTCTTATACTTTAGAAAATAATACTGCTATAACTGTATCAGACATCACAGAGAATATTGCAGGCAATACTGTGGTTGTTGGTAAAAAATTTGATGGGTCTTCAACTTTATATTCGACCGGTGTGGATACACTGGAAACAACGATAATGACCACAGTCACTTATACATCTGCAAATATGATCAGATTAAGAGTCGGTGGTACCAGGACGTCTTCTTCAAGTATGGGAAACAGGATTTACTCTATCTGGTTCAAAAGTTTTGAATATACAACACCCGTAACACTGCCTGTTAAATTGACTGCATTCAATGCTGTACTTAATAACAATTCGAACAAAGTGGATATTACGTGGAGTACTGCTTCAGAAATTAACGTAAGTCATTTTGTAGTGGAGAAAAGTACCGATGGTATTAATTACAGTGATGCCGGAATTGTTTTTGCGTATGGCACTGCCACAGAGAAGGCAGATTATAAATTATCAGATAATATTGCAAATGACCAGGCTAAAATAATTTATTACAGGCTGCGCTCTGTAGATATTGATGGCAAGGGACAATTATCAGCAACCCGTATCATCAGAAGAAATAACCAGGAAGAGAATAAAATAACAATACTCACTTACCCTAATCCTGTAAGTAATGAGCTTCGTATTACCGTGCCTTCAAACTGGCAGAACAAGAAAGCAGTGTACGAGTTATTTAACTCAAATGGACAGATCGCCAAAAGGAGTGAGACGTCAAACAGCAGCCAGACAGAAACGATCAATGTAACAAACCTGGCACCAGGCTTCTACATAGTAAGAGTAAGCTGCGAGGGACAAATTGCTCAGCAGAAGATAGTAAAGCACTAATAAACTAATTTTTCATAGGGGTTCCAGCCGCCTTGCCTTTTGGTGAGGCGGTTTTTAATTTTAGTAACCGCATTTTTTTTGAAGAGTCAATTATTGTTTTCCTACTCAATTTTTTTAGATTTTTATAAAACTAATGTGTTGATAGACAGCAGAAATAGTAATATTACTACAGAAAATACGGTATTTATTACGAAAAAATGCTCGAAAAACTTGCAAGTAAAAAAACTGCGTATTATGTTTGTACTCGAATCGAACGAATCCTAAGAAAGCAACGTAAATCCGACACCTGAAACAAACTACTCTTATCACGGGATAATACTTCCCGGTCTGTTTCAACTTTCAAATATCGGTTTTCATTGCCTCCTGAAGGACAAGTTCAAAAAAGAACCCGTACCAGTTTAATCTTGAACCCTAAAGTGAAAACGATGAAAAAAATTGTAACCTTTTTTGCAACCTTCTTTATTAGCCTGGCTGTGTTTTGTCAGTCCGGCCCTGAGTTGGTGTTTACCAATCCCGTGTTAGTGAGCGGAACTGACCTTAGGCAAGGAGCGATTTATCGCTTCAGTAATGTAACAACTGGGGTTGATGCTACCGTAAAACTAAAGAAGTTTTCAAGAAACGATATTGTTATGCCAACGGTCGATAATTCTGCTTTGGGCTGGAATAAAGCCTTTCAACCAGAGTTTGGCCTACCGGGTGTAGTAGCACCTTTCCAACATTGGTATGTTGATTTTGAAATGACGTTTTATGTTGCCGGTACCAATACAAAGCAGAAAATGGATACTATTGATTTCACTGCTCTTGATGTAGATGGCGATGGTAATTCTATCACTGAATATATAACATTTGACAGGCCTCATTCAATTACTTATTCTACGCTCAGTTATTTAACAAGCAATCCTGTTGGTCTTATTGGTCAACTGGCTGAATGTGGTGAAGATGAAATTTCAAGTGTTCTTGTTGCCTGTAGTAATTGTGGCGGAACAGGATTAATTGGAACGGAAATAGATAATAATTGTGACGGAAGTGGCTTACTGCATTCTGAATGTCAGCATGCATACGAAGCTGGTACCGGAAATACAGTAAACGGACCTGTTAGCAACTTTCCTTCTATTGATACTTCTGCTACACAGGTTATGGCATTATACCGTTACCTCAATAGAGACAATATCAAATTCAGGTACGGAGCAAAGTCAGGTGCTTTATCCAGCAATGGATCTGGAATCAGGTTAAATTCTATATGGTTCCGTGAATTCAGCCTGGCACCTTTCTCAACCTTGCCTGTTAGCCTTACTGCTTTTACTGCTTCATTAAATAATAGCAAAGTGGATCTTACGTGGAGCACTGCTTCAGAAATTAACGTAAGTCATTTTGTAGTGGAAAAGAGTACAGATGGCGCAAATTACAATGATGCCGGAATTGTTTTTGCGTATGGCACTGCCACAGAAAAAGCAGACTATAAATTATCAGATAATATTGCAAATGACCAGGCTAAAATAATTTATTACAGGCTGCGCTCTGTAGATATTGATGGCAAGGGACAACTGTCAGCAACCCGTATCATCAGAAGAAATAACCAGGAAGAGAATAAAATAACAATACTCACTTACCCTAATCCTGTAAGTAATGAGCTTCGTATTACCGTGCCTTCAAACTGGCAGAACAAGAAAGCAGTGTACGAGGTATTTAACACAAATGGACAGATCGCCAAAAGGAGTGAGACGTCAAACAGCAGCCAGACAGAAACGATAAATGTAACAAACCTGGCACCAGGCTTCTACATTGTAAGAGTAAGCTGCGAGGGCCAAATCGCACAGCAAAAGATAGTAAAGCATTAATAAACTAATTTTTCATAGGGGTTTCATAGCCGCCTTGCCTTTTGGTGAGGCGGTTTTTTTATTAAAAATATTTTGGTTTATATTATAAACTACTTTATGTTTGTGTTCCAAACCTGGGAATTTTATGAGAAAGTTCAAAACATTCAGTGCAGTAGTAATAACTATTATACTGTTTCAGGCAGTTTCTGCACAGGTAACCGTAAAGGGTATTGTGAAGGATAATAAAGGCAACCCTATTGCTGGCGCAAGTATTTCTATTAAAGACAGCTATGATGGAGCTACATCTGATTCACTTGGCCGGTATAGTTTTAAAGCATATGAAAAAGGTCCGCAACTTTTGATTGTTTCGAATATCGGCTATAAGTCATATGAACAGCAGGTTAAGCTGGAATCAGGTGTACTAACTATAGATGTGGTATTGAAGCAGGAAGTCACTGAATTGACTGCTGTGGTTTTATCGGCCGGAACTTTTGAAGCCAGTGATCGTAAACGGGCAGCTGCTGTTTTGGACCCGATAGATATTGTAACTACCGCCAGTGCCAATGGCGATATTACGGGGGCTTTAAAGACACTGCCGGGTGCGCAACAGGTGGGAGAGAGTGAAGGGTTGTTTGTAAGAGGTGGAACCGCTGCAGAAACAAAAACATTTATTGATGGCACGCTGGTTAATAATTTCTTTTTTTCCAGTGTGCCCAATATTGCACAGTTTGGAAGGTTTTCCCCGTTTATATTTAAAGGAACGGTCTTTAGTACAGGCGGCTACTCTGCACTGTATGGGCAGGCTCTTTCATCAGCACTCATTCTTGAATCAATAGACTTACCGGATCAATCATCCGCCAACCTGGGTATAAGTGTATTGGGAATTAATGGAGGTTACCAGCATCTTTCAAAAAATAAGCAATCGTCTTTTGGTGCCAGTTACAGCTATACAGACCTCTCTTTAGCTTTTGCAGTCATTAAACAGCGCCAGGATTATTCTAAAGTGCCGGCTTATCATGGTGCAGATGCGAACTTTCGTATTAAAACATCTAAAACCGGGATGCTTAAATATTACGGCTATTTCAGTAGCAACAGGCTTTCGTTTACAACCAATAGTATTGATTCGCTGGGGTATCTTGATAAATTTTCCATTCAAAATTCAAATGTCTTCCATAATCTTTCCTGGAAAGAAAACCTGCCTAAACGCTGGAAGATTTTTTCCGGGATCTCTTATACTAATAATAAAGATGATGTTAACAGCAATATGCAGGATAATAATAAAAATGATGTTATTCTGAATGGTCTTGAGTTTAAAGAATTTAATGTTAATACAAAGGGAACTTATTTTAATATCAAAACAGTATTGGAAAAAAAGCTGAAAGGTTTGAGTGCTATCCGCTTTGGCGGGGAGTATAACTTCAGTAACGATCAATTAATTTATACAGCATATAATAACCAGCAATTCCCTAATACGGTGAAGGAGCACATCAAAGCTGCCTTTGCCGAAAGCGATATATACGCTACCAACGACCTGGCAATAAAGGCCGGTCTGCGCTTCGAACATTCTGATATTCTTGATAAAATTAATATTGCACCCCGGTTATCTCTTGCTTATAAACTAGGCAAAGGAACCCAGGCTTCACTGGCTTATGGTATTTTTTATCAGAATCCCGAGAGAAGATACCTGCCTTCTCCTACTGCACTCACTTTTATGAAGGCCACACATTATATTGCCCAGTTTCAACGGTCCATTAATCAGCAAACGTTGAGAGTGGAGGTTTTCTATAAGAAATATGATAACCTCGTAAAAACCGGTGTAACAAATTTTACAGAATCGGCTATTAACAACAACGGGTTTGGCGATGCCAGCGGGTTTGAATTTTTCTGGCGGGATAAAAAAACAATAAAGAATTTTGATTATTGGGTCTCTTATTCTTACCTGGATACTAAAAGGGATTTTTTGAATTTTCCTTTTGCTATAACTCCGAATTTCGCTGCAAAACATACGGCTTCATTGGTTACCAAAAAATTTGTGCAGCAATTAAAAATGAACCTGAATGCTTCTTATAACTATAGTAGTGGCCGTCCATATTACAATATTGGTTTTGACGGTACCAATTATAAATTCAACGACAGGGGTACAATACCCGATTATCACAATGTTAGTTTTGCCATTAATTACCTCCCTAAAATTGGTAAAAAGGATGCAAAATCATTTGCAGTATATGTGCTGCAGGTAAGTAATATTTTTAATATTAAGCAAACCTATGGTTACCAGTATTCCTATAATGGCTATAGAAAAGAAGCTATTGTGCCTACATCCAGGATGTTCGTATATATAGGAGCTTTCCTGAGTTTTGGTGTGGACAGGAGTGACGAAGTCATTAATAATAGTTTATAATAGTAAAAAGAATCAATCATTTATTCGTAACCGGGCTCATAAACAATACAAGAATATTTTATCACTAATTAAATTTTATACAATGAAAAAAGGCTTTTTTGTCTTACTAACCAGTTTCATGCTTACCTCTTCATTTGCCCAAAGTGAAAAATACATAAAAGCAATGGAAGCCCTGGTACCTGCCGTGGATACCACCCGTAGTCCCGATGGGCTTACGCAACTTGCAAATTCTTTTGAAAGAATTGCCAATGCAGAAAAAACAATGTGGTTGCCTTTTTATTATGCGGCACTTTGTCACATCAATAAGGCAAACGGCTACTTTCAGACACAAGAGCTTGATAAGGTTGATCCGCTGATGGATATAGCAGAGCCCTTACTGGCAAGGGCAGAAGAACTGGAGAAGAATAATTCAGAGATCATGTGCCTGAAAAAAATGTTCAATACAGGGAAAATGATGGCTGACCCGATGAACCGGTTTATGACATTCGGCCAGTCAGCTGCGCAGGCACTGGAAGTTGCCAGGGGTTTGAACCCCGAAAATCCAAGGGTAGATCTTTTAGAAGGTATTGATAAGTATTATACTCCTGAACAGTACGGTGGTAGTAAAACAGAAGGAAAAAGATTGTTTGAAGAAGCCATGAAAAAATTTGAGACGTTTAAGCCGGCCAGCAGTATTCACCCTTCGTGGGGCATAAGCCAGGTTAAATATTTTCTTACACTGGAATAAAATTATATTGCATATCGGGCAGCCTGGGAACAGGCTGCTTTTTGCTTTTTAAAAAATGGTTATGTCAAAAGAAAATTTTTCACCCGAGCAAAGTCTTCAGCTTATTCAATCCATGATCAATAAGACGAAGCAAAATATGTCTGATAACAGTATTTATTTTCTTGTCTGGGGCTGGCTTACATTTTTTGCCTGTACCGCTCAGTTTATTCTGAAGCATTTTTTGCAGTATGAAAAACATTATATGGTATGGACTGTGATCATAATTGGTATACTGTTTTCTGTTTACCAGGGGCAACGGGAAAAGAAAGCCATGAAAGTCAGAACCTACGTTGATGATAATATGAAGCACCTGTGGGCAGGCATGGCTATAAGCTTTTTTGTATTGGGAATGATTCTTACCCAATTGGGCTGGGGCACAGTAATTTTTCCATTCTTCATCATGTTGTATGGTCTTGGCACATTTGTATCCGGCAATTTTATTCAGTTCAGGCCGCTCGTAATCGGGGGAATCCTGGCCTGGGCCCTTGCCATAGGGTCCACATTTGTGAATTATGATTACCAGATGCTTTTTGGTGCAGGCGCTATTCTGATCAGTTATATTATCCCTGCGCATATGTTACGGAACCGAAACAAAACTGTTAACTGACTAATATTATTACTATGAACGGACAGGAAAAAATACTGACTGAAAAGGAAAGCCTTGAACTGATTACGCAAATGATCAATAAAGCGAAAGATGCCTGTCATGATACGGGCATTGCCGCTATTATGTGGGGGGCTGTAATAACAATTTGTTCATTGGTGAGGTTATCTGAACTGCATTTCGAATACAGACTGCCATTTGATATTTACCTGCTTACGATTGTCGCAGTAATTCCACAGATCTATTTTACAGTAAAAGAAAAAAGGCAAAGAAAAGTAAAGACCTATGATGATGGGTTTATGGATTCATTGTGGCTGGGCTTCGGGATCTGCATTTTTCTGATGATTTATACTACCAATATTATGTACAGTCAGTGGGGCCCCGCCGCCGATGAATACAGAAGACTAACAGGTACTGCATTCCCTTTCAAATTGTATGAATTCAACTCTTCTTTTTTCCTGATGCTTTATGGATTGCCCACTTTTGTTACAGGGGTAAGTATGAAATTTAAGCCGATGCTCTGGGGAGGATTACTTTGCTGGGTATCTTGTCTTGTTACAATTTATACTCCGATTAAGATAGATCTGATATTAGTTGCCTTGTCTTCTTTTTTTGCATGGTTGCTACCCGGTATCATTATGGAGAAAGAGTACAGAAAAGCAAAAAGGGAATTAACAGCTGCCAATGTTTAAAGAACTCGACCCTATATTGCACTCGCAGCTTCGCTTAGCTGTTATGTCACTGCTTATAAGTGTAAAGGAGGCAGAATTTACATTTATTAAAGAGAAAACAAACTCAACTGCCGGAAACCTGAGTGTGCAGATACAAAAATTAAAAGATGCCGGTTATATAGAGGTGACAAAGCAATTTAAAGATAACTACCCCCAAACATCGTGCAGAATAACAAAGCAGGGGATTAAGGCTTTTGAAGAGTATGTTACGAACCTGCAATCTTATCTTGGTAAAAGCGGAAAATGAGAAAGCCCTTTAGACAAAGGGCTTTTTCTCTTTTGATACTCTAAGTGTATGAAAAAGGTGAGGGTTGGTTAATGGCTTACCCTGTTATTATTTCTTATGGGTTGCAAAATAAGCTGGGGAGTTTGTTGCTTTTTTACATTTACTATTTTTTCAACCGCTTTCTTCAAACGGTTATATCCTTCCTTAAATGACTTGTTTATTTTTTCTGACATATTTTTAATTTAGCTTAACTGGCCGGACTTACTGTTATTATTTTTGAATAGGCTACCTGGCGTTGTTTATTTATTAACTTAATTCTGTACACTGATTTTGGTTTACTGGCCTTTTCAAAAAACTGGTATTCTTCTGTTTCATATTTATCAGTACCAAAAACAATTGCTGCGGTCGTAAAATTTTTACCATCCTTGCTTTTTTCTACTTCAAACATGTAAACTGCTTCATTTTCTTCTACTTTCCAGTTTAAAAACACTTTATTATTGTTAATTGTGCCATCCAGGCTGATTACCCTGCCCGGGAATTTTGGTTCTTTATGACTTTGAAAAGAAAGGCTTGTAAAAGGGGCATAGTCATTTTGATGGCTCCATTGCATATCCGGTAAATTCCATGTTAAAACGATCGCCAGAATAAGGTACTTTGTCATTTCTTAGGGTTTTTTGAATTTGATCTTCAAATGGCCCACAGAAATATTGGATGTTAGTTTTCGGTTGTTATTTTATCCCAATGTTGCTTCTACTTTAAGATACGTACTCAATTGGTGGAGAGGACAGTGAGTTTTGGTACGGATGTTTATAGTAGTTTTACGTGGGTAAATGTGGTTTTCCGAATCGAAAACAAACCTAATCTATGAACGTAACATTTGCAAGTCTTTGGTAAGAAATATTTTCTTAAACTCTTAAATACTTCATTAACAGGGTTGAACCTTTAATACCTTTGCCCGTTATCTGTCAGTGATGGTACCAATTATCGAAGTAAAACATCTTACCAAGAATTTTCGGGATTTAAAAGCAGTGAATGATCTTTCTTTTACTGTACAGGAAGGCCAGGTGTATGGGTTTCTGGGACAAAACGGAGCCGGTAAATCCACTACCATCCGGATGCTGCTGACACTTATCAAGCCAACATCGGGAAATATCGAAATCTTTGGCCTGGATTTGCAAAAGCACCGGAAAGAAATCCTCAGCCAGGTTGGTGCAATCATTGAACGTCCCGATCTCTACAAATATCTGACGGCATTGGAGAATCTGCGCATTTTTGCTGCGATGAGCGGTGTCAAAATTTCTGAAAAGAAATTAATGGATCAACTGGCGATGGTGGGATTGGAACAGCGGGCACACAGCAAAGTAAAAACATATTCGCAAGGTATGAAACAGCGGTTGGGTATTGCGATAGCATTGGTGCATGACCCCAAACTTATCATCCTTGACGAACCAACAAATGGCCTCGACCCGCAGGGAATTGCCGATATACGAAATCTTATTCTTATGCTTAGCCGCGATATGCATAAAACCTTATTGATCTCGTCGCACTTATTAAGTGAGATGGAACTGATAGCTGATTCTATGATCATTATCGATAAAGGAAAGAAATTGGTTGAAGGAAAAGTAAATGAATTGTTTGACCCTGCGGAAACTATTGTTGAATTGAAAACAACTGACGATAGCGAAACCTATAATAAACTAATACAATCATCCTTAAAGGGATTTGTACAAGGCAAAAGGAATGATTGTGTGCTGATGAAGTTGCACCGGAATAAGGTGCCGGAAGTGATGAAGGAGTTGGTCAGGATGGATGTAAATGTCATTTCATTACATTCCAAACACTCACTTGAAGATTATTTTTTATCATTAACAACCGGGCAGTCAAATGTTGAAATTGCTTAAAATAGAGTTGTTTAAAATATTCAAAAGGCCCCGCACCTATATTGCATTTGGCGCTATTGCTGCCATTGTTTTTCTGATACAGGTAGCGTTGAAATTTGATGGGAAATCCTATGTAGACCTGTTAATGAGTAATTTGTCAGGATCATTTGAGTTTTCTGATGATTTTAAAGGGAAATTACTTAATGGTTATCTGATCTGTTTCGTGATTCTTAATACATTACTGATCCAGATGCCATTGCTCGTCGCATTAATTGCCGGAGATTCTATTGCGGGTGAGGCAAATATGGGAACATTAAGGCTTTCCTTAACCAAGCCTGTAAGCCGTACCGAATATATGCTGGTGAAATTTGCAGCTTCAGTTGTATATACATTGGCATTACTGATTTGGATGGCAGCACTGGCTTTGTTTGGAAGTATGCTCCTATTCGGAACCAATGACCTGGTGGTGCTGAGATCGGAAGGGATAGAACAAATGAAAAGCTTTGATGTGTTATGGCGGTATTTTGCAGCCTTTGGTTATGCGGCAGTAGCGCTAACTACCGTTTCGGCGCTGGCTTTTCTATTAAGTGTATTCGCTGAAAATTCTATCGGTCCGATAATTGCAACAATGAGTATCGTGATTGTTTTCACTATTTTATCTGAAATGAATATTCCGATCTATGATACAACTGTAAAACCCTATTTGTTTACATCTCACATGGTAGCATGGAAAGGCTTTTTTTATGTAAAGGCGGATGCGGAGGGAACTACTATTAATGGGAGTATTGAAAATTTACCGGCTGTATTAAAAAGCCTTGGAATATTGGTTGCTTATATTATTCTTTTCTTTAGTACGGCTGTATGGGTGTTCAGAAAAAAAGATATACTCACTTAAATCCTGACAAAATGAAAAACATACTTTTTTTTATCTTTTTTATGTGCGGAGCTTTTGTGACAAAAGCACAGACAGCCGAAGAGGTTATTAATAATGTGAAGGCAAAGCTGGAAAAAGTGAATGATTATGAGGCCAGCGGTAAAATGAAAACCAATGTGATCTTTATTAAGGCACCTATAGCTAATGTTAAAGTGTATTATAAAAAACCCAATAAGCTCAGGATAAATAATGAGAATGGAATTTCCTTTATTCCCAAAGGATCGGTGAATATCAACCTGAATAATATTTTTATCAATACCAACGGGTTCGACATAATCGATGTGGGAAAAGAATCGGGTACGAATCTCCGTATAATTAAATTGCTACCCAAAGATGATAATGCAGAGGTGGTTTTGTCTACATTATACATTGACGAAACGCTTTCATTGATTAAAAAGGCAAAGACGACGACAAAGGAAAACGGCACTTATGAACTGGAGATGACATACGGGAAGTATGCAGCGTACGGGCTGGCCGACAAAGTGAATTTTTCTTTCAACACAAAAGATTATAAACTACCCAAGGGCATTACGTTTGACTATGATGATGGGACTAAGAAAACGGAACCAACTGATAAATTGAAAAATAAGAAGGGTAAAGTTGAAATTGTGTATTCCGTTTACATTATAAATAAAGGTGTACCTGATTCTGTTTTCAACTAAAGTTTAGCCTTCTTCAATTATCTCATCTTTAGCATTTGCCAATATTGACGGTGTCATTTTTCGTAATGGGTTTTTCCGGCTTTCTTCATAGCCGTTTCTGCGGTTAAAAATATCAATACATTCAAAAAGGGCAGTCAGGAAAGACGAAGTATCAGCCTTGTCTTTGCCTGCAATATCAAATGCTACTCCGTGGTCAGGAGAAGTTCTTATGGAAGGCAATCCGGCAGTGTAGTTTACACCTTCACCGGTGGACAGTGTCTTAAAGGGAATCAGTCCCTGGTCATGGTACATAGCCAATACCGCATCAAATTTTTCAAAACTGCGACGGGCAAAGAAAGCATCGGCACTATATGGTCCGATAACGAGTAAATTATTATTCTTGGCTTCTTTAATGGCAGGTTTGATGATCATTTCCTCTTCATTTCCAATCAGGCCTTCATCACCTGCATGCGGATTTAATCCCAATACCGCAATACGGGGTTTATCTATACCAAAATCTTTTTGAAGGCTTTGGTTGATGATTTTAAGTTTGCTGATGATATTTTCTTTGGTAATATGTTTGGTAATTTCATTGACGGGAACATGTTCAGTTACCAGGGCCACCCGAAAATCACCGGCACAAAGCATCATGACCACATCATTCACCCCGAAAATATTCTTCAGGTAGGGAGTGTGCCCGGTAAAATTGAATTCAGCTGATTGAATATTTTTTTTGTGGATGGGAGCGGTCACCAGTCCGTCAATCTGCTTTTGCTTTAATGCAGCTACAGCGGTTTGCAGGGAAAGTACCGCATATTTTCCCCCGATATCGGTTAACTGACCAGGAGTGATCTGTACTTCTTCTTCCCAGCAGTTGAACAGGTTGACCTGTTTTGGATTGATCCGGCTAAAATCTTTAATATTCTGGAAATTGAAGTTTGTCTCCGGGATTGATTTCCGGTAAAAGTTAATCGCTTTTCCGGATGCGAAAATGACAGGGGTGCAATGCTCAAGGATACGGTTATCGGAGAAAGTTTTAATGATCAGTTCAATGCCAATGCCATTCAGGTCACCGCAGGAAATACCAATTACTGGTTTATGTTGACTCATACCGTTCAGATTATCAGTAAAAATAGTGATTTATAATGAGCCGCTTTTGGGGTCTTTTTCGTAGAAATACCATGGGTCTTTGTATGATTTACGAGGATGGTTTGTACTTGTACTTTATTATTCCTGAAACTTTACGAAAGCGTTGTATTTCTAAGTAAATACTCTCATTTTAGCGTACGAAAATCGTGTGTCCAGGATCGTAAGCATTTGATAGAACAGTGGGGACAGGCGATTTTGATTCAAAAGCCAATTTTTAGAAAAACCAGTATCCAAACTCTGTCTCATGAAAAATCGCTATTTCCTGCTGATTGCTTCTGCAATTTGTTTATTTACCACTGTTGAAAAAGCTGCTGCGCAATGTCCCGGTGGGTATACACAGGCGCAGCTGAACTGGGATAACCTGGATTATTACTGGAATAGCGGTGGTAGTGGTAATGGACCCTATCAAAATTATATTACTGATGCCTTGGAACAAAGCCAGCGTTTTGCCATCGGTACAACATGGTTGACCATAGCCACAAGTAATGCGGCAGTTGTGACCCCGACTGCAGGTACTAGTGCTGAGAATACAACACATACAGGGGAAATTGCTAATTATACAGGTGCCGATGTACAGTATAATCCAAATGCTAATGGCCAATCCATTACCATTACATTCAATACGCCTGTTTCTGATCCGAATTTTACTCTTTATGATATTGACCGACTTGCCTCATTTACTGTTACAGCGACCAATGATCTTTCATTACCAACGGCAGTGAATGTTACTACTTATGCTGGCACAATTTTAACAGTAGGCATTTTGCCACTTGCAAGAACAATCACCGCCAGTAATACGGTAGCTGTTAACACTGCAAACACTGGTACGGCTACGATCAATGTGCCTGGACTGGTTAACTCAATAACCATTACCAATACAACAATAGGAACTGAGCCGATCTTCTGGCTTTCGGATATCAATGCCTGTGTAAGCGGAACCTTTCCAACCAACTGGCACCAGGGTGCTGATAACCGCCCATTCGTTGGACCTACTCAAAATCAGCCTGATTATTTTTTAGTTACACCTGATAATAACTCCTGTTACTATCTTGATCCTGTAAATGCGCAGGCAAGATTTTTATTTACGGATACAGATATGGATTATATTAATTCATTTGCATATGATCCTTATAACCGATTTTTATATTATATCTCCGAGGATGTAACAATTACTCCGGGTAACAGGCAGTTAAAAAGGTATGATTACAACACGGAAACCAGCTCAGTTGTGATTGCGGATGTTTTAGCAACGCTGGGTATTCCTACATTTAATTATGGTATTGAATCAGCTGGCGCTGCATTTTATGATGGTGCTTTGTATTTTGGAGTGGAAGGCGGACGCTTTGGTTCAAATTCATCCACCAGGACCCGGGAAACAATTATCTGGAGAATAGATTTTGATGCAAGTAATAATCCCACAGGTGCATACCAGGTATTTGCAGCAGATGCCTTCATAATAGGTTCCAATACCTCTATACATGACTGGGGTGATTTTATAATTAAGAACGGTGTTATATATGATTTTAATACTGCACGAAACGGTGCGAATTACAATCAGAGCAAATACCATCATTTTGATATGATGACCGGTGCTACTACTATTTACTCTAACCCCGGAACTCTCAGTTGGAATGGCCAGGCAGGGATGAGTTGGAATGGAAATCTATACTATTTCAGGGGCATTAATGCTACCTCATCCGGTGTAGGAACCTATGATGAAGCCGGTACTAATGGTGCAATCAGTACTATAACAGTTCTTTCCGGGCCTTTATGGACAACCGGTGGAGCCGGTGATGCTTCCGATCCCTTCCGCCCCAAATGTGATTTTGGTGATGCACCAGCAACTTATGATCCTTACGCCGACCCGGCTACACAAAGCCCGGCTGTACATGAAAGAACAGATAGTATAAGATTAGGCGCCACCTGGAACATGGAATACTGGAAAAGAGGTACAACAGGTACTGACGATACGGATGACGGTTTAGCCTATACACCTATTATGGCTCCGGGTGGTGGCGGCTATGTGGTGCAGGTTGCAGCCTATAATAACAGCGGAGCTGATGCTACCATGATCGCCTGGTTAGATTACAACGGTAACGGCGTATTTGATGCCGCTGAAGCTATTACGCCTATTACAGTACCAACATCTGCATCCTCTCAAAACTTCTGGTTATACTGGCCTATTACTACCAATACTTTTTCAAATGGTGACTTTACCTACCTGCGTATCCGTATAACTTCAACATCTGCGGGTATGACAACTTCCCATCCGACCGGTTATTTTAACAATGGTGAAGTAGAAGATTACAGGGTTTTAGTAGATAACTTTCCTTTAGCTAATCATTTATTAAACTTTGAAGCAAGCCTTCAGGATAAGAAAGTAAAACTGAACTGGAATGTGACCGAAGATGCCGGCCTGTATGCTTACGAGATAGAAAGAAGCCGGGATAATATCAACTGGACTAAAATTACTACGGTAAATGCCAATGGTACAGCGGGTACATATAATTATGAATCCACAGATGCAAGTCCTTTGAAAGGTATATCTTATTACCGCCTGCGGTTAATTGAAAGTACAGGAATGAACAGGTTTAGTCCGGTTAAACGAATTACCATTAAAGATCTTGAATCCGGTTTGATCGTTGCACCTAATCCAGCAAAAGATAATATTACTATTCGTTTGGATGCAGCCCAAGGCGGCGATATCGAAATCAATATTCTGAATATGCAGGGTAGTATGCTGCTATCAAGAAAGCAACGAATAACTGCCGGATTAAATAATATAATGATCTCACTTCCCGAAACGATGAGTGCCGGTACTTATATAGCCCGTATAGTAGTTGGCGGAGAAGTGGCGTATAAAAAGTTAATTGTAAATAAATAAAATAGTATTTACTGACAGTGATTACAACATAACCTCTGTCATAATAATAACCCTACCAAATCCAATTTTGTATGAAAAAACCAGTGTTCCAGTTATTGGCCGCTACAGCAATCATTGCCATCGGCCTCACATTAGTTCAGTTAAAATGGACTACTACAAAAGAAACCCATAGTTACCAGGAAAAAGAAGAAGAGGAAGAAGGAGATGAACTTCAGAGTGGTGCAGCCATGCAGCTCCGGGGATGGTTCCAGGCAAAGGCTTATCCTAATCCGGAGAACCTGAGTGCCAGGTATCTAAAAGCCTGGGAAGAGTACCAAGAAATAAAAAAGAAAACACAAAACCAGCATGCTACCCGGTTAACCAGTGCCAGTAACTGGACATCGCTTGGTTATAGCCAGAATGGTTCAAGAATCGGGGGAAGAATTGTTTGTATGGCAATTGACCCTAGTAACACCAATAATTTGTGGGTGGGTTCTGCCAGTGGTGGTATCTGGAGATCAACCAATGCCGGTACCAGTTGGGCACCTGTTGAAACAGGATTGCCTGTTTTAGGCGTATCGGCTATTCTTGTTGACCCTTCCAATTCCAATATTATTTATGCCGGAACAGGAGAGGTCTATCATACAGAAGTTGGAGTGATGGGATATAATGTCTGGAAAACAAGAGGTACTTATGGTATTGGTGTTATCAAAAGTACCGATGGTGGTGCTACCTGGTCACAGGTGATGACAAAAGTATCATCTGACCTGTTTGCTATTCAATCAATGGCTTTTCAACCGGGAACCAGCACAACCATTTATGCCTGTGCTACTGATGGTGTGTATCGTTCTACCAATTCCGGAACTACCTGGAGCCAGATCTATACTGGCATCAATGTAAGAGATATCGCTATTAATCCTTCCAATACTGACCAGATTGTTATCAGTGTTGGTAATATGACGAATAGTGTAAAAGGGATCTTCCGTACCACAAACGGCAATAATGCCTCTCCAACCTGGGCACAGGTTACATCTGGACTTCCTGCGTCTTTCCAGGGGTCAATAAAAATGGACAATGTTGGATCAAGTGTACTGGTTGCCAGTATCGGTGTAAGCTCGGGTTCCAGTAATGAAGTCTATCGATCAACAGATTTTGGAGCTAACTGGACAGTTTTATCTACTTCAAATCATTGTTCTTACCAGTTCTGGTTTGCTCATACTATTGCTGTAAACCCATTTGCAACGGATTCTATTATTTATGGCGGCGTCAATATATACCGCCATAAAACTGCTCCAACAGTAGGACGGACAACCATCAGTGGATTACATGCAGACCATCATGATATTAAATTTGATCCTGTTCGCAGGGGAACGGTTTATGTTTGTAATGATGGGGGTGTATATAAAAGCACCAATGGTACGACATTCACAGCCATTAATAATGGCTTGAATGCGACCCAATTTTATGCTTCTTTAGGCGTTTCCAAAACCAATGCTAACCGAATGGTAGGAGGATTGCAGGATAACGGGCAGGTAGTTTTTAACGGTACAAATTGGATCGCACCAACAGGAGCAGGAGGAGACGGAACTGCTTGTGCTGTTCATCCCAGCAATGATAATATTATGATAGCCTGCCGGGATGCAAGAGCTATTAAGCGTTCAACTAACGGTGGAAGCAGCTTTTCAGAACTTGCAGGAAGCTCCTGGGCATTTACCGGAGATTCAAGAACTGCTTTTGTAGCTCCCATTACATTTGCTCCTTCTGATGGTAATATTGTGTACCAGGCATCGGATAATATTCATATCAGCACAAATGCTGGTTCTTCATTCACCAATAATACACTTGGTGGCGGAGCTCCGGCCTTAACACCCAATGCCTTTATAGAGCAACGTCATAAAACTGCCATTGCATTGGCTGTTTCGCCAACCAACTCAAGTAAACTATATGTTTCCACTTCACCTTTTGCACAGTACGACAATGATGTAAACAATATTTATGTAAACGGGCAACCAAATATTTTAAAAACCACCACACCTGCTACGACTCCTTATGCCAGCATTAAAGGAAGTTTGCCAGATCGCTTTGTGATGGATTTTGCCATCAGTACCAACAGTGATGATAGTGTATATGTGGTGTTAGGTGGTTTTGGTACTTCACATGTTTATTTAACTCCTGATGGTGGTACCACCTGGCTCAGCCGCGGAGCAGGATTACCGGATGTACCATTTAATGCCATCGTTATTGATCCTATAAATGAAGGATATCTCTACGCTGGTTGTGATTTTGGTGTATATGTAAGCCCGGACAGGGGAGCCACCTGGTATGATTATAATACCGGTTTTTACGATGCCACATTAGTGATGGATTTGCAGATAGATGCAAATAATAAATTGATCGCCGCTACGCATGGTAAAGGCGTTTTCAGAAGTGATTTATACGTACATTCAATTCTTCCAGCAACACTTACAGATTTTACCGGTTCTGGTCACGCAGGATACAATCAATTGAAGTGGACGGTTACCCAGGAACAAAATCTTTCCCGTTATGAACTGGAAAGAAGTACTGATGGATCAGCTTTTGTGAAGGTTGCTACCATATCGGCACAGAATCAAACCATTGAGACAAACTATACTCATAATGATAATACAGCCTTATTTGAATCTTATTATCGGTTGAAAATTATTGATATAGACGGAAGCTATACCTATTCTTCTGTAGTCTTTATCAGGAAAACTGCCGGTAAAAATGAATTTGCTGTCATGGGCAATCCTTTTACTGACCAGATAATTCTCAGGTATAAGTTAATTCAAAATCAAAATATAGCTGCACAATTATTCAATGCAGCCGGGGCATTGATAAGAAAAGAAACTTATAATGCCACTTCAGGCACAGGTGTATATACTATTAAAGGGTTCAGTCATTTAACTCCCGGTGTGTATTTATTGAAAATTGAAAGCGGAACTGACCACCAAACAATAAAATTGATAAAGAATTAGATCAGAATGTACTTATAACTCGGTAGCTGGTTATTACCGCAGGTAATACCTGCAAACCTCCTCTGCAAAGAGGAGGTTTTTTATTGTAGCTGTGCTATCAGTTACATTTGCACATATGTACACCCTGAAGAAATCATTGGGCCAGCATTTTCTGAAAGATGAGAACATTTGCCGGAAAATTGTTTCAGCTTTGCAACAACAACCTTTCACTCATTTGCTGGAGGTGGGCCCCGGTGGTGGTGCGTTAACAAAATACCTGCTGGAGTTGCAGAAAATTGAGTTTAAAGCTGTAGAACTGGATGCAGAAAAAGTGTCTTATTTACTGAAAACATACCCGGCAATTGAAGGAAAGATCATTCACCAGAGTTTCCTGGATATCGATAAACCATTTAACGGGAAATTTACAGTAGTTGGCAATTTTCCTTACAACATTTCTACACAAATACTGTTTAAACTACTGGAATGGAAAGAGGATGTGGAGTGCATGGTGGGTATGTTTCAAAAAGAAGTAGCCCAGCGGATAGCAGCAAAAGAAGGTAATAAAACCTATGGGGTATTAAGTGTGCTGGTACAGGCTTTTTTTCAGGTGGAATACTTATTTGACGTCCATGAAAAAAGTTTTCAACCCCCGCCCAGGGTGAAAAGTGGAGTAATACGTTTACTGCCTGTAAAAGAGCCCCTGGCTATAAGCAGTGAGAAGCAATTATTTCTATTGGTAAAAACCGCTTTCAACCAGCGCAGGAAAACCCTTAGAAATGCAGTAAAGGGGTTGTTTGATGCAGCGATATTAGCAGATGAGTTGTTTAATAAAAGAGCAGAGCAGTTGAGCGTTGCGCAATTTGCCGCACTTACTTTTAAAATGAAATGAGTAAAGTAATAATAACGGGGAAATCCCATCAGTATTTGATCGATCAGTTAACGCATAAAGGATATGATGTGGAGTATGCCCCTGCTATTACTTATGATGAGTTGGCTGCTTCCATTGCTGATGCAGAAGGAATAGTAGTGACAACGAGGATCAAAGCAGATAAGAAACTCCTTGATAAAGCAAAGAACCTGAAATGGATCGGAAGGCTTGGCAGTGGAATGGAATTGATAGATGTTGATTATGCAGAAAGTAAAGGGATAAAATGTGTAAGCAGCCCGGAAGGTAACCGAAATGCTGTAGCAGAGCATACGTTGGGACTGTTGTTGAACCTGCTTAATAATATTTGTTCTTCCCGGGATGAAGTAAAGCTGGGCCAGTGGAAAAGAGATGAGAACAGGGGTATGGAGCTTAGTGGTAAAACAGTTGGTATCATAGGATTTGGAAATACAGGCAGCAGCTTTGCCAAATTGTTACAGCCTTTTAATGTTACAGTGCTGGCATATGATAAATATAAGTTTGACTTTGGCGCTAATTATATAAAGGAAGCCAGTCTTGAGCATATATATCGCTATGCAGATGTTATCAGTTTTCATGTACCCCTGACGGATGAAACTGCGGGGATGGCAAATGAATTTTTTTTTAATTCACTGCAGTGTAAGCCTTATTTTTTGAACAGTGCAAGAGGAAAAGTCGTAAACCTGGATGCATTGATAGATGCTTTAAAGCAAAATAAGATCGCTGGTGCAGCATTAGATGTATTACCTAATGAAAACCTGGCGGCCTATACTTCAGAGGAGAAAAAACAACTGGAATGGCTATTACAACAGCCAAATGTCCTGATCACGCCTCATATAGCTGGCTATAGCCATGAAGCTTCTTATAAAATGGCAGCAATTTTACTGCAAAAATTAGGGTTAGATTAGGTTTTATTTATTCCAAATCTTTTTTATATTTGTATCTAATCATGCAACGCTTCAGTTAAAAAACTGGGGCGTTGTTATTTTTTTATTTTATCAAAGGAGGTGAACATGAGTGGAATACAATATGTGACAAAAGAGACACTGGAGCTTATGAAGGCTGAGCTTCAGCGCATGAAAGCTGTAGACCGCCCTGCTGCCAGTAAAGCTATTGCAGAAGCCAGGGAAAAAGGTGACCTGAAGGAGAATGCTGAATACGATGCTGCCAAAGAGGCCCAGGGTATACTGGAAGCAAAAATTGCCGCTTACGAAGGTTCTATGGCTAATATCCGGGTATTGGATGAAGCCAGCATAGATACCAGTAAAGTTTCTATTCTTACAAATGTTACATTGACAAACCTGAATACAAAAAAGCAGGTTACTTATAAGATTGTAAGTGAAAAGGAAGCTGACCTGAAAGCAGGAAAGATTTCTGTTACCTCGCCGATAGGTAAAGGTATTTTAGGAAAGAAAGTAGGTGAAACAGCAGAGGTGCAGGCGCCTGCCGGTGTGCTTAAGTTCAGGATTGAAGGAATTACAGCATAAACCAATCAATTTTAACCCAGTATATTTATAAGAGGCTGTCTCAAAAGCAAACAAATTTGTCACATTGTCCCGATAGCTATCGGGATATCGAAATGCGTACAAATTTGTTTACCAATCATTGTCATATTTCGGCTTTGCTCAATATGACAATGATTGTGGCATTTGAGACAGCCTATTTTTTATTCAAAAGTGTGATAGCTTTATTGAGAAAAATTTAGAGTGTTCAAAAGGTTCAAATATTATTTATTTTCACTCCAATCAAAAATTTTTGGCGGTATGACGATATTTTCAAAAATAATAGCTGGTGAAATTCCCTGTTATAAAATTGCTGAGACTGAAAAATTCTTTGCTTTCCTTGATATTTTTCCACTGAGGGAAGGGCATGTACTCGTAGTTCCTAAAAAAGAGACAGATAATCTTTTTGATCTGCCGTCCGAATATTTGGCGGAAATGCTATTGTTTGCCCGCCCTATTGCCAAAGCAATCGAAAAAGCATTTGATTGTAACCGTTGTGGTATCAGCGTTATCGGGCTGGAAGTGCCGCATGCACATATACATCTTATTCCTATCAATTCTGCCAACGACCTCAACTTTACCCAGTCTAAGCCACAGGCATCTCCAGAAAATTTAAAAAGAGCACAAGATAAAATATTGAAATATCTGTAACTATTTTTTGACAACCCTCCCCGGGTTATTCTTAATAAAATCATCCCAGCCCTTTGATCCTTTAGCCATTTTCCCTACTACTGAATTAGTTTGAAAATGATGGCATAATGCTACGGCTAATGCATCAGTGGCATCGTAATGTTTGGGACTTTCTTTAAAGGACAATAATGTTTGCAGCATTTTCATCACCTGTTCTTTGTCAGCATTGCCATTTCCGGTGATGGATTGTTTCACTTTTTTAGGAGAGTATTCTGTTACTTCCAGGCCATGACGCATGGCGGCTGCAATAGCCACTCCCTGCGCCCTGCCCAATTTCAGCATACTTTGTACATTCTTACCAAAAAAAGGGGCTTCAATTGCAAAATCAGTGGGTTGATATTTGGTAATTAATCCACTAACTGTATTAAATATAAGCTGTAGTTTTTTATACCCGTCCTTTACTTTACCAGGCTTTAATACACCCAACTCCAGTAAATTGACTTCACTTCCTTTAACCGTTATTAACCCGTAGCCCATGACTATTGTGCCGGGGTCGATACCAAGGATTATTTTAACAGGCTTTTGCAAGCAGGGATGTATTTTTACAAGATTAATGAAGCTGAACCGAAATATCAAAATCTTCATCAATTACTTCCTGGGTCCGCTACTGTTTATATGGCTGTCATGGTCAATTTACAGGGAAATAATAAATCAGCCCGACCTTACTATTGCCTGGCAAAAGATCAGTGAATCGTTTTCCAGTCCTATGCTATGGAACCTGGCGGCCGTTGTGTTGCTGATGTTTATTAACTGGTCTGTTGAAGCCATTAAGTGGAAGATATCTGTGAATGAGATTCAGAAAGTTAGTTTTTCAAGGGCATTAAAAGCTGTTTTATCCGGCGTGTCATTTTCTGTAAGTACTCCCAATAGGGTGGGAGAATACCTCGGCCGGGTATTATATATGGAGGAGGGTAACAGGCTAAAAACAATTTCTGTTACGATTGCCGGCAGTATCAGCCAGCTTATCATCACTTTGCTGATGGGATTAACAGGATTGATCATTCTTCGTCCGGCTATCGAAGCTGAACATTTTGTTTCTCCTATATGGCTGACCATGATCATTTATGGAGTATTAGCAGTATTACTGGTTTTAACACTATTTTATTTCCGGTTATCATGGCTCATAAAGTGGATAGACCGTTTGCCCGGAATGAAACGGTTTGCATACCTGGTGAGAGTATTAGAGGATTTTAATGCAACATTATTACTGCGAATCTTGTCCTTATCACTGCTCAGGTTCTTTATTTTCGGAATACAATATTACCTGCTGTTCCGCTTCTTTGATGTTGATGTTTCCTGGTGGCAGGCTTTTTGGACGGTTAGTGTTGCATTCGTGGTGATGGCGGTGATTCCCACTTTTGCCATAGCAGAGTTAGGGTTGAGAGGGAAAGTGAGTCTTATTTTCACAGGGCTATTCAGTGCTAACAAAGCCGGAATAATTTTTACAACAGCCGGCATCTGGTTTATCAACCTGATAATTCCGGCGATCGTAGGAAGCCTGATGATCCTGAGCATTAAAAAAATTTATACAGAAAAAAATGAAGGGATTTAAAGTTTTAGTGCCACTGTTTTTTGGATTGCTCGGTTTTTCTAAAAATGCAAGTGTGCTGCCTGATACTTTTTGTGGTATCAACAATACAGCTTTCCAGGTGAATGAGGAAGTAACATTTACTGTTTACTATTCAGTGGCGGGTGTTTATGTCAATGCCGGTACGGCTACTTTTACCAGTAAACTGGAGAAAGTTAATAACCGGCCGGTATACCATGTGACGGGCGAAGGGAAAACAAATTCTTCTTACGACTGGATATACAGGGTGAGGGATAAGTACGAAACATATATTGATACGGCCACTATGCAGCCCCTGAAGTTTGTTCGTAACGTAAATGAAGGGGGATATAAAATATACCAGAATATTACATTTAATAAAACTGCCAATACTGCCATCACAACGAACGGAGTATTTAAAGTACCTGCCTGTGTGCAGGATGTGGTTAGTGCCATGTATTATGCCCGTAATATTGACTTTTCAAAATTACGTCCGGAAGATAAAATACCCTTTTCCATGTTTTTGGATAATGAAGTGTACAACATGTATATCCGCTATGTAGGAAAAGAGGAAATCAAAACCAGGTATGGCAAGTTCAGGGCTATTAAAATAAAGCCGCTGCTATTGAAAGGGCAAATATTTGAAGGGGGAGAGAATATGACCGTTTGGGTGACAGATGATGCTAATCGTATTCCAGTCAGAATTGAAAGTCCATTGGTAGTTGGGAAAGTTAAGATTGATATGATGAGTCATTCTAACCTGCGTCATCCGCTGACTTCCCTGGTAAAGAGAAAGTAGGAATAATACAACTACACTTCTTCAAGTTTAAAAAAATCCCCGGGTCGTATCCCTCTCTCTGTTTGTTGTAAGTTACAGCATTCATATACCGGGTCATGCTCAAAGAAAAGAATATAATCACCTTCAATTGCTTCTTTCAGGAATGATTTCTTTTCATTTAATGTTGTTAATGGGAACATATCATACGCCATTACATAGGGAACAGGAATATGGCCCTGTGAAGGAAGTAAATCTGCCATATACACAATGGTCTTGTCTTTATATTTTATTTGTGGCAGCATCATACTTTCAGTATGACCGTTAACAAATCGTACTGCTATATCAGTTGCAAAATTTGTTTTACCAAGTTTACCATCAATTCCTCCTGCTACATCCACAAATTTTAACTGCCCGCTTTCTTCAATAGGTAAAATATTTTCTTTCAGAAAAGAAGCTTTTTCCCTGTCGTTTGGGTACACGGCCCAATTCCAATGTTCTTTATTGCTCCAGAAAGTGGCATTCTTAAAGGCCGGAACAAGTTTATCTCCTTCCCTTTTTATCGATCCGCCACAATGATCAAAATGAAGGTGGGTAAGGAATACATCTGTAATATCGTCCCGGTGGAAACCATACTTCATTAATGATTTATCCAGGGTATCGTCACCATGCAGGTGATAATGGCTGAAGAACTTTGCATCCTGTTTATCGCCGTTGCCATTATCAACCAGTATCAGCCTGTTGCCGTCTTCAATCAATAAACAACGCAAAGCCCAGGAGCATAAATTATTGTCATCGGCCGGGTTGATCTTGTTCCAGATTGTTTTAGGTACAACGCCAAACATCGCACCGCCATCCAGTTTGAAATAACCTGTATTTATAGAATAAAGCTTCATACATTTTTGTTTTTTAAGGAGGCTGCATAAAAAAGCATTAACAGGCCTGCAATAAAGAAGATCATCAGTGCTAATACAGAACTTCTTTGGGACCCGGTCAGTTCATTGATAAAACCAAAACTGAAAATCCCGATTACTGCGGCCACTTTTTCCGTTACATCATAAAAACTAAAGAAAGAAGCAGTGTCTTTTGTTTCAGGCATCAGTTTGGAATAGGTAGAGCGGCTGAGTGATTGGGTGCCTCCCATTACAAAACCCACCGCTACGGCCAGCCCATAAAATTCATAGATTCCCCCGACAGGAAGATTGTATCCCACTACACATAAAAAGGACCAGAAGGCTACCAGGATCATCAATGTTTTCAGGTTGCCGATTTTTGAAGAGAGCCACGAGATGCTGAATGCCCCGGGAATAGCGATCAGCTGAATGATCAGTATAGCAATGATAAGATTGGTCGTGGGAATCTCCAATTCACTTTTGCCATACAAGGCAGCAACCAGCATAACTGTTTGCACTCCCATGTTATAAAAGAAAAAAGCACCGAGAAAACGTTTTAATGGAGGAAGATGTTTTAACTGGTTCCATACTTTTTGCAGTTCATGATATCCTTTTGACAGAACCTTTTTTTTCAGATCGCCACTGCCAGCCGGTGTTGGTTTTGGTAGTCGTCGCAATGAGAATCTCCCGAAACTCCACCACCAGATACCTACCAGCAGGAAACAGACCTGGAACTGTATATTGGAAGTACCACTTTCATTTTCATAACCGCCAACCAAACCTGGCATAAAGACAAAAACAAAGCAAATGATTTGTAACAAAACACTGCCAACATAACCATACGCAAAACCTTTGGCGCTGATACGGTCCCTGTCTTCCGGGGCGGCTATTTCCGGTAAAAAGGAATTATAAAAAACCTGGCTGCCCCAGAAGCCTACACAAGCTATGATCATAGCTGCTATTCCAAGCCATAATGTATTCCTGTCAAAGAAAAACAGCGAAGCACAGGCAAGGCTACCCATGGTCATAAAGAAGTTCATGAATCTCTTTTTCGTTCCTTTATAATCGGCAATGGACGACAATAACGGAGACATAAAAGCCACTATCAGCATAGCAAAAGCCAATGTATAATTATATAGTGCGGTGTTTTCAAATTGTCTGCCCAGGAAAGTGACTGTAGTTTTTGATATTGTTTTATCATCAACTGCGATAGCTTCAAAGTAAGCCGGGAATATAGTTGAAGTAATGACGAGATTATAAGCTGAATTGGCCCAGTCGTACATCGCCCAGGCATTCACTACTTTTTTCGGAGCCGTCTGCATATTCAATGCTTTGAGTAAAAATAGGGATTTAGTGGTCTTTATAAAAAAAATGCCCGTTTGCTTTGGTAAACGGGCATTTTTTTAATTGTGACCGGCAGTATCACTCCATTTTATAATTAAATGTTTTGAATGGTTTGAATAAGTCATCGGTTAACTGAAATATAAGAGGTGCACCATTAAGAGTATTCTCAGAAATTTCAGAAGCCAGAGCCATAAAATTGCTTTCCGGTAATGCATCCGCTTTTTCACGGTTGGCCACCATACTCACTACATAATTTCCATTTTCATTTTTACCCACCTGGAAGCTGATGATATTGGCAGGTTGCATTGATTTATTGAGAAAGCCGGCCATTTCGTTTCCCTGGTCATCACTAAAGCTATCCTTTATATATACCTCAATATTTCCATCGGATACTTTTTTCCCAAAAACAGGCTTTTCGAGTTTTTTAAAACTGTAGGTACGGATTGTTTTAAAGTATTTGTCAGACAACAGTACATTGACCGGTGCACCGCCAAAGAGATTTTCAGAAAGTTCGTTACCAGTTGTATAGAAAAGTTCATCCTCCATTTTATCCATCACTTCCATATTAGAAACCATTTTGAAATTGATAGTGTCACCATTTTTGGTAAGCTGGATACTTTTTCGGGCGGTTTCGCCATCTTTTTCTTTCCAGCGGGGTAGAAAATAGTCCAGTGCTTTCTGGGCCTCCTGTTTGGTGATACCATCTTTATAATAGACTTCCATAAAGTCCTGTGATACCTTATCTCCGTTTTTGGAACAGGAAAAAAGTATAGTGGCAAGCAGCAGTGAAAAGAGGATTTTCTTCATATCCGTAGTTTTATTTTGACATAGGTAAGCAAAAATTAACTGCCGCAAATAACCTTTTCAGGTGATTTTATCCCTTCAGGTACCCGGTAGCCAGCATGAGGAGGAGGATAACACCCCCGATAATACGATAGTAGCCAAATAACTTAAAACCGTGTTTTTGCAAAAAGCCAATAAAAAATTTGATGGCCAGCATTGCCACAACGAAAGCTACAATATTTCCGATAGCGAATAATTTTATATTCTCAGTAGTGATGGTCTCATAGCCCTTCAGCAATTTATATCCGGTGGCAGCGGCCATGGTTGGCACAGCAAGAAAAAAAGAAAACTCGGCAGCCAGTTTACGGGTCAGGTGTTGTTGCATACCACCAATAATACTGGCAGCACTCCGGCTTACCCCCGGAATCATGGCTACACATTGCCACAGTCCGATCATAAATGCCTTTTGAAAACTAATTTGTTCTTCTGTTTCTATAGGATGATGCTTGAACACCTTGTCAATGAAAAGCAGGATTATCCCACCTGCAATCATAGTTATTGCAACAGTCAGGGAGCTTTCCAGCAGATCGTCTATTTTATCGGAGAAAATAAATCCTAAGATCAACGCAGGGATAACAGCTACCAATAATTTAAGGTAAAATTGCCATCCTTTTTTTCCGGAAGTAAGGGGCGTCATAAATTTCTTCCAGTACAATATTACTACTGCCATGATGGCGCCAAACTGAATACCAACCGTAAAGAGTTTTGTAAAGTCATCATGTGGAATACCTAACAATTTTTCTGTAATGATCATATGCCCTGTTGAGGAGATGGGCAAAAATTCAGTAAGGCCTTCTACAATGGCTATGATGACCGCTTCTGCAACACTCATGGGGTAAGTTGGTTAAGGTATAAATAATAGTTTATAAAGATAGGAGATTGAATAACGCTCCGAAAATGAAAAGGCGATGGTTTCCCATCGCCTGAAATTATTTGAACTGTTTGTTTATTAGGCAGTTTTCGATTTTTTGAAAATGGCGAATATTTCAACCACCAGTCCGGCCAGTATCAATATCGGGGCAACTGTGATACGGGTAGTGCTGTAAACAGCCTCTTTATTAAAAACAGTCGGGTCTGTGTTGCTTTTACCTCCTGACATCAGGAACATGCCAATAGCGATCAGTACCAATCCTGCGAGCATCCATACATAGTTATCTTTGCTGAACATTGCAGGGGTTGTTTTCGTTTCACTCATTTCATACAATTTTTTGGTCGTGCAATATAAGTAAAAGTCGGGAAGACGGTAAGGCTATAACTTTGAAAAATAGTAATCAAACGGGTACTCACTTTTTTTTGTCCGGATTTTATATATTGGACTTGCTGTCCCCTTGGTTAATACAGGTCATCCAGCCTCATTTTCAGGTATTTTACCACACTGCGGTGGGTACTGAAAAGGGTAATGACAATTCCTAAAACTATCAGGATAAAGAACAATAATAGTAGCAGGCCTGAGTCATGAATTGTTTTCAGCCAGTCAACAGAGCCCTCTGCAATCAGTATTACAAGATAAAGCAAAGCGGAAGCAATGAGACCGCTGATAGCCCCGTTGATAATAGCCCGGACATTCAGGGGTTTGGCGATGAACCAGCGGGTAGCCCCCACCATTTGCATGGTTTTAATAAGAAACCGGTTGCTGAACATAGCCAGGCGGATGGTGTTGTCTATTAAGAAAATAACAACTATTGAAATAATTACTACCAGGACAAGCAACCAGATACTTACCACCTGTATGTTTTTATTCAGTTTGCCTACCAATGCTTCAGGATATTTGACATCACTGACGTAGGTCTGTGCTTCCAGATCGGCTTTTATGCTGGTCAGTGTATCCAGGTTTACATATTGATTTTTAATTCTGAAATAAATTGCATTGGGCAGGGGGTTTTCATCCAGCACTTTACTCCAGTCTTCACTTTCCTCCTGCATGTATATTTTCTTTCCTTCTTCTTTTGAAACATACTGGATTGACTTTACATAGGGCTTGGCGGAGATATAATTCATCAGTGCCACACTGTCTTTGGGGTTCAGGTCACCACGGAGATAGGCCCTTACTTCCACATTCTCTTTAAAGTAATCGCCCAGTTTATTGGCATTGATCACCAGCCAGCCGATGATACCCAGCAGGAATAAAACAAGGGTAACGCCGAGGATGGACATGAAGTAAGAAGGTTTTCCGCGTTTGATTGAAGCTTTGCCTGATTGGGACATGAGATTGTTTTTTCAGATTAATGGATTGCACGCAAAAATAGCAGTTTAGGGCTACAATCAGTATTTTTGCTGCCCATTTAAACGATTGCCCCCGGCTCATATTGCCATATGTGGTGAAAGATATTTGTTAAAGAATTATAATTATCAGCCCGATCATTTAAAAAGGATTAAGTACAGGTATAACTATTATGGAATACGATTTCAGAAGAATTGAAAAAGACTGGCAAAGCAAATGGAAGGAATCCAATGCTTATAAAGTATTTAATCCTGAGCATGGCAAAGGGTTGAACAAGCCCAAGTATTATGTGCTGGATATGTTCCCTTATCCAAGCGGGGCGGGACTGCATGTAGGTCATCCGTTAGGATATATCGCTTCTGATATCTATAGCCGTTATAAAAGGTTGAAAGGATTTAATGTACTCCACCCGATGGGGTTCGACAGTTTTGGGTTACCTGCGGAGCAATATGCACTGGACACAGGTCAGCATCCTGCGGTAACTACCAAGAAGAATATTGAAACTTTCAAGGCTCAGTTGGATAATATCGGTTTCTGCTATGACTGGGAAAGAGAAGTACAGACCAGCGATCCGGCATATTATAAATGGACGCAATGGATATTTCTGCAACTCTTCAACTCATTTTACAACCGTCAAACGCAGAAAGCAGAAAATATAACCCAGCTAATAAAATTATTTGATGAGCATGGTTCCAGTGCTGCCGGTGTTGCGCCTTCTGCCATTAGCTTTACGCCGGAAGAATGGAAAAACTTTGATGAAAAATCGCAGCAGGATATTTTAATGAACTACCGCCTTGCTTTTTGCGGCCATGGCGAAGTGAACTGGTGCGAAGCATTGGGAACTGTACTGGCCAATGACGAAGTGGTGAACGGGGTAAGTGAAAGAGGTGGTCACCCGGTAGTGAAAAAGAAATTGCGTCAATGGTACCTGCGGATCACTGAATATGCAGATCGTTTGCTTGAAGGACTGGAAAGGATCGAGTTCAGTGAAGCCATGAAGGAAATGCAGACCAACTGGATCGGTAAATCTTCAGGTGCGGAAATTGATTTTGACATTAAAGGGCATGGGCAGAAATTGAGAGTATATACAACCAGGCCCGATACCATTTTTGGTGTTGATTTTATGGTCATCGCTCCGGAACTGGATCTTGTGAATGAAATAAAATCTGCAGCACAAACAGCAGCAGTAGATGAATACCTGGCTTATGTAAAAAGCCGCAGTGAAAGGGAAAGAATGGCAGAAAAGAAGATCAGCGGTGTATTTACCGGTGCTTATGCCATTAATCCTTTCGATGGAAGGGAAATTCCCGTCTGGATATCTGAATATGTACTGGCTGGTTATGGTACCGGTGCTATCATGGCCGTTCCCTGCGGGGATGAACGGGATCACAAGTTTGCCCGGCATTTCAATATTCCCATCACTAATATTATCGGTTCAAATTACGACGGCGAAGAAGCCAACCCTACCAAAGAAGCCATATTGGAGAACTCCGGTTTCCTGAACGGGCTGGTGATGAAGGATGCCATGGAAGTGGCCATTAAAGCCATCGAAGAAAAAGGAATAGGTACGAGAAAGGTAAATTTCAAAATGCGGGATGCGGCCTTCAGCCGGCAACGGTATTGGGGTGAGCCATTTCCCATTACATGGAAAGATGGCATTGCCAAAGAATGGAAAGGAGAGTTACCATTAGTATTACCGACAGTAGAAAAATATGGCCCCGGTCCTGATGGACAAGGTCCTTTAGCCAACATTCCTGAATGGGTGGCCCAGGAACTTGAGACCAATACAATGCCCGGTTATGCAGGTTCATCCTGGTATTTTTTACGCTATATGGATCCGCATAATGATAAAGCTTTTTGCGATAGGAAGGTTTCTGATTACTGGAACCAGGTGGACTTATACATTGGCGGCACCGAACATGCGGTTGGTCATTTACTCTACAGCCGCATGTGGACCAAAGTATTATTTGACCTCGGTTATATCGGTTATGATGAACCGTATAAAAAATTGGTGAACCAGGGAATGATACAGGGTAGTAGCAGGTTTGTGTATAGGGTGCAGTTTTCAAAAATGTTAGATGTTTTAAAAGGGGAACTCCAACCTTTTTCGACTCTTTTTATTAAAGAGAAAGACTTTGATGAATTAATGAACATTTCCGTTAATGATAACCAAAAAAGGATTGCACTACTAAAGGAAAAATATCCTAAGAGTGAAGTAATTCTTAATGCTACGAATGCGATGAGCCTGGCAAAACTTCATGTTGATGTAAATATTATTGATGGAGTTGAATTAGATATTGAGGCATTCAAGATATCAAAGCCTGAGTATTTAAATGCTGAATTCATTTTAGAAGATGGTAAATATATCTGTGGTGCTGAAGTCGAAAAAATGTCCAAGTCAAAGTATAATACCGTTAACCCGGATGATTTGGTAATGAAATACGGCGCCGATACTTTCCGTATGTATGAAATGTTTCTTGGTCCGGTTGAAATGAGCAAGCCATGGGATACAAAAGGCATTGAAGGGGTGCACCGCTTCCTGAAAAAATTCTGGCGCTTGTTTGCAAATGAGACAAAGGGATTGATCGTTACCAACGATGAACCTACTGCAGAAGAACTGAAAGTATTGCACAAAACCATTAAGAAAATAGAAGAAGATACCGAACGGTTCAGTTTCAATACTGCGGTAAGCGGTTTTATGATCGCCACCAATGAACTCACCGATCTGAAATGTCATAAACGTTCTGTACTTGAACCCTTACTGGTATTGCTTACGCCTTACGCACCGCATATTGCAGCAGAGCTTTGGAATTTAATAGGTCATACAGATAGTATCCTGGATGCCAGCTATCCTGAGTTTGAAGCAAAATATGTAGCAGAGACCAGCAAAGAATATCCTGTTTCTATAAATGGTAAGCTGCGAACCACGATGAATATTGCATTGGATGCTGCTCAGCCAATGGTAGAAAAGATGGTCTTAGAAAATGAAGTGGTGCAAAAATGGCTGGAAGGCAAACCGCCTAAGAAGATCATTTTTGTGAAGGGCAAGATGGTGAATGTGGTGGTATAATTCAACAAAGTGAAATGAGGCTGACTTAAAAGCAAACAAATTTGTCACATTGAGTTTATCGAAATGCGTACAAATTTGTTTACCAATCAGTGTCCTATTTCGGCTATGCTCAATATGACACTGATTGGGGCTTTTGAGACAGCCTCTTTTTTTTTCTTTAATCAAACAATTACATCTTCATACCCGTTTTATACCTAACAATCTGTCTATGGCATTTCCCTCTATCGGTTTGATCAATGCTTTGCGTGAAACAGCAACCCGCTTACGCAATGGTGCCCATTATGCCTGGGGGCATCATGGAGCCTGTAATTGTGGTAACCTTCTGCAAGTATTAACACCCTTGTCTGAAAAGGAAATTCTGAGTTATGCGCATACCGGTGCCGGCGAATGGACAGAACTGGCGGAAGAATATTGTTCCACGAGTAATGCACCCGTTAACCTGGTATTGTCGAAACTGGAGCAGGCAGGCCTTACACCCACCGATATTCACCATATAGAATTTCTTACGGACAAGGCTGTACTTAATTTTTTGCCCGGCGGTTTTCGCTGGCTGAAAAGAAATGTACGGGAAGATGTGATACTTTATTTTGAAGCTTTTGCCAACCTGCTGGAAGAAAAATTAATTCAATCTGTTGATATCCGTCTAGAAGATATTATCGCAACTTCTCTAATCGGGGAAAAGCAAGTGGCATTGGAAAGTGAAGTATAGGCAGCGTGGTAACTTTCTTTTCCTGACAACCGGTGAAGAACTCACCGGTTTTTTTAATTTTTTGGAGGTGCTTTAATGAACCGTATCATCGCACTGCTTCCTTCGGTACTGGCGAGGTAGGCGTCCTGCCGCTGCTTGTTTACAATTGCCACCATATAAGAAGTATTGGGTGGGATAGCCCCCATATTTTCAGCTACCATCACCAGTTCATTGCTCTCATTCAGATCCTGCACTGCCAGTTTGATTACGTATGCATTTGCCGTCAGTTTTATATGCTGAAACAGCAGTTTATCATTTAAGAAAAGAGAGATGGAATCGCCATCAATTTCGGCATTATCGTAAAAACGAAGTTCTATGGAGTCCCCGCTTACCGGTATTTCTTTAATAAATACTTTCTGGCGGGTAACAAACTTTTCTTCTATTGTCGGGGCTTTCAGCGGTTCGGCAGGTTTTACAACCGGTTGAGGTTTTTCAATGACGGGATTGATCTTTTCCGGAGGCACTGTTTCCTTTTGTGCCGGTTTTTCAGTTGCAATTATTTTGGGAGTTTCTTCCTTTATTCCAATAAGTTCTTCAGCTGGCTTTACCGGTAGCTGTGCTATCGCATTGATACTATCAATTATTTCCGGGTCATTGCCGCCCACGGTATAATTATCAATCACAAAATCCAATTCATCTTCAAAATCCGTCTGTTCATTTTTATCTAAATGGACTTCCCCTTTTGCAACCCGGTCATTTTCTTTTTGTGCAGCTTTACCATCCAACATCATTTTGCTACCTCCGGGGCAATTGAAATCTGCTCTTGACAGTAACGGCATCTTTCCCGGAATTGAAATGGTGAACCGGCTTGATTTTTCCTCCAATAACTGGTCATCCCACCATACGGCTTCGTTGGTGGTGGCATCAAAATATCCCCTGATACTATAGCGGCGGTAATTATTAGCTGATTCGTAATAATACGAAGTACCTGTAAGACTATCTCCGTTTTGAATGATCTTTACCTCTACTTTTTGCCGGTTGATCTTTCCTTTCCATACTCCTGTGATCATTTGGCCATCTGCAGCAGAGAAAGAGAAACAAATAAGGAAAAAAAGTATTGTTTGTATCGTTATTTTTTTCAAAATGCAGGTTTAAATGAGTTTTCAGGGTTATTCAGCTAAACGAATCACGGGCAACAATTATTTTACCCGGAAATGGAATGGATTTGTTTTGGCTGGAATTTGTTTTATTTCCTATATTAGTCCCGTATTTTGTGCCATTACCTGCTTATGAGGAATGTATTTACTATTCTTCCTCTTATTTCGGGTATTTGCATGTCCCGAATCTCATATCCTCATAAATAACCATCGTACCTGTTGAATTTCACTGGAAGTAATTCGGCATCTAAAACCCAACACTAACTTTTATGAGAAAAGTTCTACTTTTTATCGGTTTATTGATTTGTGCTTTCACCAGCTTTGCACAGGTTGATAACAAAGCCAAAAATGCAGCGCTACAACTTGTCAGGCAAAACGCGGCTGCTATCAAATTGCCCTCTCAAGACATTAATGATGTTATCGTATCAAGCAGTTACCAGATTACCGGGACTGATGTGATAATGGTATACCTGCAACAGAGCTACAAGGGCATCCCTGTTTATAACCAGTTAAAAACACTGGCTTTCAGGGGTGGAAAGGTGGTATCCGATGCAGGAGATCTGCAACCATCTATGGAGAAGCTTACTGGTAATGCAAGCAATTTGCCTGGTATTTCTCCGGCTAATGCTTTACAATCAGCATTCAGAGAAGCAAAAGTAGAAGCCACTGAACTGGCTGTGCCTATCAGCGTACTGGAAGATGGCCGCAAATTTGAATTTGGTAAGTTGGGCGTTTCTGCAGAGAATATCAGTGCAGAATTGATCTGGATGCCTACTGCAAGGGGCGAATATCGCTTAGCCTGGCAGGTGTTCGTGGCTCCGGTAAGCACATCAGACTACTGGCTGATCAGAGTGGATGCTCAAACTGGGTCTATATTAAATAAAGATAACCTGACTATTACGTGTAAATGGGATCATGAGAACCATTCAATTGAGAAACATGTTGCAGAAAAGCATAATAAAAAATCTGCAACCAGTTCTATGAACTATGTGATGCAGCGTAATGATAAAAGTAATAAATGGGAGTACAAGCCATTTGTAATTGGGACTGCTACTTATCGTGTAGTTAAGTATCCCGCAGAAAGCCCTCAACACCCCGGAGGTACTCCTTCATTGCATACAGATCCGTGGACATTGACTCCAGGTAACGCTACTTCTTTAAAATGGCACAGTGACCCGGCCGATTATAATATCACCCGTGGAAATAACGTATGGGCCCAGGAAGACAGGGATGCAAGTAATGCGACCTTTGGTATACCAGGTAACTCAACTACTGCCTTACCGAATCTGACATTTGATTATAACTATGATTTTACTAAAAGCCCTATTGACCCCACTTCTGACAATCAGCAGGCAGCTATTGTAAACTTGTTTTACATGAATAACCTGATGCATGATATGGCGTATACGTACGGGTTTGATGAAGTGGCAGGTAATTTTCAGAATGACAACCAGGGACGCGGTGGTGCTGGCGTTGACTATGTAATTGCTGATGCACAGGATGCCAGTGGTACGAACAATGCCAATTTTGCCACACCTGCTGATGGTACCAGGCCGAGAATGCAGATGTTCCTGTGGACAGCACCCAACCCTGACAGGGATGGCGACTTAGATAATGGAATTGTAAGTCATGAATACGGACATGGTATCAGTAATAGGTTTACCGGCGGTCCCAATGTGGTTAACTGTCTGCAAAATGCTGAACAAGCCGGTGAAGGATGGAGTGATTATATGTCATTGATGATGGGAACGAACTGGGCTACTGCGACAGTAAATGATGGAGTGATCAGAAGAGGTATTGGGACCTATGCCCTGAACCAGCCAATAACCGGAAATGGTATCCGGGCTCAGCCATATTCTACAGATATGTCTATTTTCTCCCTGACCTATGCTAATCTTCCGGGTCAGGCAGTACCACATGGTGTAGGTACTATATGGTGTGGTATGTTATGGGAAATGACCTGGGAGATCATCAAACAGGATAATTTCATTGAACCTAATTTTTTAAGTCCTCCGGGTGCAGTTACAACATGGAGAGGTAATGCCGCTGCTATGAAACTGGTGATGGAGGGAATGAGGTTGCAATCTTGTAGTCCGGGTTTTGTACAATCCAGGAATGCCATCTTACAAGCTGACCAGGTTTTCTTTGGTGGACGTTATGCCTGCTCTATCTGGAAAGCTTTTGCTAAAAGAGGATTGGGACGTAATGCATCCCAGGGTTCAAATACCAGCATCTCAGATGGTATACCTGATTTCTCTGTTGACTCCGGAAATTTTGGTCTTAATCCAGGTGGTCCTTCAGTATTTGAAGGTACTCCTCTTACATATACTAACGTAGTAAGTGCAGGCGAATGTACACCGATGGCAAACTATGTATTAAGAGATACATTGCCAACTACGGTAACCTGGGTTAGCGGTGGTGTGTATACTCCCGGAGACAGGGTCGTAACATTCAGTCCGATCAACCTGGCTATTAACACTTCTCAGAATTTTCCGGTGACAGTTAATGTCAATGCAGGTACCTATTTTGCTCCGGTAGAGCATATCAATGATCCTGTTACAGCTATTGCGCCAAACTGGACTGCAACTTCCACTACTGCAAACGTATGGGCTACTTCCGGTGCTTCTGTAAGAAGTGCACCGCTGGCATTCTTTTCACCAAATCCAACTGTATCGTCTCAACAGATTTTAACGACGACAAATCCAATTGTGCTGACTGCTAATCCTTCAGCCATCACTTCGCTTAGTTTCTGGCACAGGTATATTACAGAAAGCGGATTTGATGGTTGTGTGGTGGAGATCAGCACTAACAGTGGTGGCACATGGACTGACCTTGGACCATACATGTCAGGAGCCCGTTATAATGGTACATTATCAGCTTTGAATACATTTATGGGAGGCCGCCAGGCATTTACTGGAAACGTAGGGGCTTCATTTGTTGAAACAAAAATTAACCTGGCAGCATTTGCCGGTCAAACCATTTTAGTACGTTTCAGATTTGCTTCTGATCCTTCAGTAGGTGCAACCGGGTGGTATATCGATGATATTTTATTAGAAAGCAGGCCTTTTGTTTATACCAAAGCAGGTTTGTATGATAACACTAATACCAGGGTAAGTTATAAAGACAGTCTTACCCCGATAATTCAGGCACTTTGTGCAGATCCGCCTGTAGTTAATGCACCAACGGTAACACAGCCAACCTGTGGAGGAACCTTAACAGGAACAATTGTTGTAAATGCAACTGGCGTCAGTACATTAGAATATAGTATTGATGGTGGCACAACATACCAGGCTTCAAATACATTTACAGGTCTTGCAGCAGGTAACTATGATATAGTTGTTCGTCTGCAGGCCACACCTTCATGTGTGACCACCTATAGTAGTAACCCTGTAGTGATAAATGCACTGACCGGTACTCCTGCCATTACACCGCCAACTGTAACTCAACCGCTCTGTCCAATATTAACCGGAACAATTGTTGTGAATGCAACGGGTACCGGTACGTTGGAGTACAGTGTAAATGGCGGCACTACTTTCCAATTATCTAATACCTTCAACGGATTGACTCCAGGCAATTATAATATTGTAGTAAGGGAGCAAAGCAATCCTGGTTGTTCTACTATATATAGTGGTAATCCTGTAGTAATAAATACAGTGATACCTCCTGTTGTTGTTACACAACCTGTAAACAGGATAATATGCCAGAATGGAAACACAACTTTCACCATCACTGATAACGCACCGGTTCCGGCGCCAACATATCAGTGGCAAATCAGTACCAACGGAGGTACAACCTGGACCAACCTGGCGAACGTAGCACCTTTCTCTGGTGTTACAACAACCACACTTACTGTTACTTCGGCAGGATTAGTTTATAACGGTAATTTGTTCCGTTGTGTAGTTCAGAATATCTGTGGTCCTACCAATTCTAACTCTGCATCACTTACTGTTAACCCGATACCAACTGTTAACTCAGGTCCAAGTGGTTTGTGTGCACCGGTTACATTAACAGCAACAGGTAATGCAAATACGTATGCGTGGACACCTTCAGGTGGTCTAAATACAACAACTGGTACAACTGTAATTGCAACGCCAACTGTTACAACTGTGTATACAGTAACAGGAACAATTACTGCAACAGGTTGCCAGAATTCTGCTTCAGTAACTGTATTGGGTACACCGGCCACACCGGCTATTACCCCTGCAGCTCCGGTTATTTGTGCAGGAACAATACAGCCATTAACAGTGGCACCAACAACCTTTACGGTCACTTATTCAGGTGCTGCTCTTACCATACCCGGAACAGGTACAGGTACAGGAACAGGTGCCCCGGCCAGTGTTTATCCGGCTGTGGTTAATATTTCTGGTTTACCAACTTCTGGTGTAAGAGTTAAATCAATTGCAATAAATGGTCTTTCACATACATTCCCGTCAGATATTGACATGGTAGTTCAGTCGCCAACCGGTACCAACGTGGTTATCATGTCTGATGCTGGTGGTGGAACTGATATTGTAAATGGTAATCTTGTGTTTGATGATGCAGCTGCATCATTGTTGCCTGCCACAATTGTGTCAGGAACATACAGGCCAACCAATGCGGCTGGTCCGGATGCATTCCCGGCACCGGGTCCAGGTTCAATTACCCAGGTTAATCCTCCGTTGTCAAACTTTACAGGCAACTTCAACGGCAACTGGAATTTGTTCGTTGTTGATGATTTGGGTGGTGATGCTGGTTCATTGACCAGCTGGACTATTACTTTCGAAGTACCGACTGCCATTTGGTCTCCTGCAACCGGATTATATTCTGATCCTGCTGCTACTGTACCTTATGTGGCTGGAACAGCTGCTTCAACCGTTTACTTCCTGCAATCACCTGCTGTTACTACTAATTATACCTATACTGTAACGAATACATTAGGTACATGTAGTTCTGGTCCTGCCAGTGTAACGGTTACAGTAAATCCTGTACCAACGATTGCAGTAGGTCCGAATAACCAGTGTGGACCTGTTACGTTAACTGCAACCGGAAATTCTAATTCTTATTCCTGGAGTCCGGCGGCTGGTCTTAATACTACCACCGGTGCGGTTGTTATCGCAAATCCAACTGCAAATACGGTGTATACGGTTACCGGTGCACTTACTCCTTCGGGTTGTACCAGTTCTGCAACTGTTACAGTTAATGCAACACCTCCGGCACCAGTAGTTACGCCAAGCAGTGTTTCACTTTGCCTTGGAAATATAGCTCCTCTGTCAGTACCGGTTACATTTAACTCGGCAAATGGAGGTGCAATAACAATCAATGCCTCAGGTGCTGGAACACCTTACCCGTCCACTATCAATGTAACAGGTGTGCCCGCAGGAGCAAGGGTTAAATCAGTTCGTATCAACGGTTTTGCTCATACATTCCCTGATGATGTAGATATCCTGCTGCAATCACCCGCCAGCACTAACGTAGTAATAATGTCTGATGTAGGTGGTAGTGCTGATAATACAGGTCAAAATTTTGTATTTGATGATGCAGCCGGATCATTAATGTCTGATGGTGCCTTAAACGCATCTGGTACGTACAGACCAACCAATTTTGGTGCAACTGATACCTGGGTCGCTCCAGGGCCGGGTTCCATAACACAGGCGGTTCCAACATTATCTTCATTTACAGGTAATATGAATGGCACCTGGAACTTGTTTGCTGTCGATGATCTGGGTGGAGATGCAGGTGCTATTGCCAGCTGGAGTATCACTTTTGAAGTTCCAGGACCGGTTTGGTCACCAGCCACAGGACTGTTTACTAACGCTGCCGCTACAATCCCTTATGTAGCTGGTACCCAGTTAGCTACTGTATATGCAAAACCAACGACAACCACCACTTATTCAGTAAATAATATTACACCAACCTGTACTTCACCGACAACAACGGTTACTGTTACAGTTTATCAGCCAATTGCAATCACAACACAGCCTGCCAGCCAGACTGTTTGTGCCGGTGCAACGGTTACATTTAGTGTAGCAACTACCGGTAACTTCCAGACATACCAATGGCAGTTAAGTACAGATAACGGCGCTACCTGGACCAATATCAGTGGTGCTAATGCAACATCATATGTAGTGGCTAATACAACTACTGCTTTAAGCGGCAGAAGGTATCGTGTAATTGTAACTAATAGTTGTAATACAGTTACTTCCAATGCGGCAACATTAACTGTAAATGCTTTACCAACAGTTGTTGCGAACGATCTGTTCAGCAGGAGGATCTGTATCAGTGATACATTAGTTCCATTAATTGGAACACCGGTTGGTGGTAGCTGGAGTGGTATTGGTGTTTCTGGTTTCAACTTTATACCAGGTGCCACTGCTGTCGGAACGTATACACTTACCTATTCATATACTAATACTGCCGGTTGTACTTCATCTGATACAACTACAGTGAAAGTGAGTGATTGTCCTGAAAGAATCAGGTTACTGAGAGATAATGCTGTAATACTGTTCCCGAATCCGAATAACGGACAGTTCAACATCAGGATGAACAGTGTATTGTATAATTATCTTGGTATGAAAGTATACACAGCAGCAGGACAACTGGTACATACACAACAATGGAGTGGCTTGGTTTACGGCCGTGTGATACCAATTAACCTGACTCATTTGCCGGCTGCAGTTTACATGGTAAGGTTCGTTTACGACGATGGAATCAGAACATCGGAGAAGACCTTCAAAGTAGTGGTAGGCAGACAATAAAGAAAGATTCAGTTAAGTATTATAAGGCATCCCGAAATTATCGGGATGCCTTTTTTACTTGTCATTTGTCCTCTTATCTTTAGAGAATGGCATCGCAGAACATTTTGCATAAATTACAGATGTACCAGGAAGCTTTTCATCCTGTGGTGGCTTTTGATCCTGTAAAGGACAAGTTGCTTCCATTTGATTTTACAGCTGCTAATAATGAACTGACAGCGGATATTTTACTCAGCTCTAACCAGTTTATCGCCTACATCAATTATAAGCTGAACAAAGCGAATGCCCGGTATGGTATTGGTGGATACGCAGAACACAGAACAGTCTATAGTAGCAGCAAGGTTTTTGACGGTAATGCACCTGGTGATGAACCCCGGCGCCTTCACCTTGGGATTGATATCTGGGGCCCACCCCAAACGGCTATAATGGCGCCACTGGATGGGATTGTTCACAGTTTTGCATTTAATAATCGTTTTGGTGATTATGGTGCTACTATTATTCTCACCCATTTACTGGAGGGCTTTACATTTTATACTTTATACGGACACCTGAGTTTACATTCAATTAAAAATCTCCGGGAAGGAGAGCTGGTAAAAAAGGGTGAAGTATTTGCAGAATTTGGTATCCCCGCTGAAAATGGCAGCTGGCCGCCACATTTGCATTTTCAATTGATACTTGATATAGGGGAATGGAAAGGTGATTATCCTGGTGTTTGTAAATTTTCTGAAAAGGAAGAATGGATTGCCAACAGCCCAGACCCGGATATTATAGTGCAATTGAACCAGTATTTATAGAAATGGACCTGTTTATGCCTTCAGTAATTTAAAAGCATGCTTCCACTGATTCCGGATAAAGCCCGGAATGCACCATAATATACAAAGGGGTTCAATAGCTCTGGCTGCTTCCACTCCTCCCATATCTTCTGTTTCCCAACCAAATGAAGTTAAAATACCAGTTACTGTTTTCTTAGCTCCCTCATCATTTCCGCAAATGAACATAGTAGGTGCGCCACCGGCAAATTGAGGTTTATACATAAATGCATTACCAACACTATTGAATGCTTTTACCAGTTTGGCATCCGGCAATATCTTCTGAATTCTTTCCATCAGCGAATCTTCGAGTGTAGTGAAATATTTGAGTACTCCATTATCTGGTGGAATAGCTGCAATGGGATTGGTAGTATCTATTACTGTTTTTTCAAAAAAATGTTCTTTGCCTGCCAAAGCTATTGCATCTTCAACAGCGAGGCCGCTAACAGCAAGAACAATAATATCTCCGAACTGGGCAGTTTCCTGGAAAGAACCTGACAGGCCATCTGTATTTTCCTTTTGCCAGTTTATCATTTCTTCCTTTGATATATTTCGGGTGCCCAGCATTACTTTATGCCCTTCTTTTAAAAAAGCAGAGGCCAATACCCGGCCTACTGGTCCTGAACCGATGATTCCGATTTTCATAACTGTCTGTTTTTCTTTTTTAATAATTAGCTTTACAAATATTAAGAAAAAAAATTGATGGCTAATCCTAACCTCAGCAGTGATAAGCAGGGCCTGGCGGCAGTGGACAAGGAATTTGAAAATAATATCCGTCCTGCTGCTATAGCAGATTTTTCCGGTCAGGACCAGATCATTGAAAATCTCCGCATTTTTATTAAGGCTGCCAAGATCCGTGGTGAGGCATTGGATCATGTTTTATTTCATGGTCCTCCCGGTTTGGGTAAAACAACGCTATCTAGAATTGTGGCCAATGAGCTGGGGGTGAATATAAAAGAAACTTCAGGTCCGGTAATCGAAAAACCCGGCGACCTTGCTGGCCTGCTTACCAGTTTGGAAGCTAATGATGTTCTGTTTATTGATGAAATACACCGCCTGAGTACAGTGGTGGAAGAATACTTGTATGCGGCAATGGAAGACTACCGCATTGATATTATGATTGATTCAGGTCCCAATGCAAGAAGCATCCAGATCAATCTGAATCCATTTACGTTAATTGGGGCTACTACCAGGAGTGGGTTGCTCACAGCCCCCTTATTATCAAGATTTGCCATTAAATCAAGATTGGAATATTATACGTCGGCAGTGCTGAATAAGATCATTCACAGATCTGCCGGGATATTAGGTACTAAAATTTCAAAAGATGCGGTGGAAGAAATTGGCAGAAGGAGCAGGGGCACTCCCAGAATAGCTAATGGCTTGCTCAGGAGGGTAAGAGATTTTGCCCAGGTATTAAATGACGGTCAAATTGATTTTGGTATCACACAACATGCTTTAAAGGCATTGAATGTAGATGAGCATGGGTTGGATGATATGGATAACAGGATCCTTTCTACAATCATTGATAAATTCAAAGGCGGGCCTGTCGGCATTACCACCATTGCCACAGCAGTAGGAGAAGAAGCGGGTACATTGGAAGAAGTGTATGAACCTTTTTTGATACAGGAAGGTTTTTTACAACGAACCCCAAGAGGCAGAGAAGTGACAGCGAAGGCATATGAGCATTTAGGGAAATCCCGACCGAACTTCCCCGGTTCATTATTTACATAAAAAAATGAATGCCCTGGTCAGGGGCACTCATTTGTGTATGTTTAAATTTTCTAATCAGTACACATCTTATTGCACTACCAGCCTGAATCCATTACCGTGAATATTCACAATTTCAATCTTCTCGTCATCTTTCAGGTATTTTCTTAGCTTGGCAATGTACACATCCATACTGCGGCCGTTGAAGTAAGTATCGCTGCCCCATATTTTTTTCAGGGCTGCTTCTCTTGGCAGCAGATCATTCAGGTGTTCAGCTAGCATCTTCAATAATTCATTTTCTTTGGGAGATAATGTTTGTGTTACTCCGTTATGAATCAGCTGACGCAATTTAGGATTGAAGTGATAACTGGACAGGTCAAACTCTTTGTTCTCACTTTCCTTATTCTGCTCTTCGTTCCTTTTCAGGATAGCTTTTATTTTCAGTAGCAACACTTCACTGTCAAACGGTTTGGTGATATAATCATCAGCACCGAGTTTGTAGCCTTGTATCACATCTTCCTTCATTGTTTTGGCGCTGAGAAAGAAGAGCGGAATATCAGGGTCCACATCCCGTATTTCTTCTGCAAGGGTAAATCCGTCCATATTAGGCATCATTACATCCAGCAGGCACAGTTCAAATTTTTCCCGTTGAAAAGCAGCCAGTCCAAGCCGGCCATCTCTTTCCAGCGTAACATCATAGTCATTTAATTCCAGGTAATTCTTTAGAACACTTCCAAGATTCGGATCATCTTCGCACAACAAAATTTTAGGTTTCTTAGCTTCCATTGTCTGGTGGTTTTATATTAGTGACAAATAAAGTTAAAGCATTTTGGGGGTTCAAGTATCCGGGCTGAATATTTTGTTAAAACACCGTTGTTTCAACCCCTTTGCTTTCTACTTTTGCTGTATATAATAAAAAACTGTGCCATGCATATCACTCCTGACAACAGGCTGAAAAAATTAATAGTAATTGGCGACCGGATGCTGATAAAACCCACCCGGCCAGATGAAAGAACTGCCAGTGGACTCTATCTGCCACCAGGTGTGCAGGAAAAGGAAAAAGTGCAGCAGGGTTATGTGATAAAAACGGGCCCCGGTTATGCTATTCCTATGCCGGTAGAAAATGAAAGCTGGAAAGGCGAAGAGGAGCAGGTCAAATATGTACCCTTACAGGCAAAAGAAGGCGACCTGGCCATTTTCCTGCTTAGCGGTGCTACTGAAGTGATATACGAGAATGAGAAATATTTCATCGTGCCGCAAAGTGCTATCCTGATGCTGGAAAGGGAGGAGGATTTATAACAACTAAAACTTTTCGATTAACTTTCATTCAAATTTATCCAAATGGCAGATAGTACAAAATTCCTGGAAGTTGTAAAAGCAGGTTATGCATTCAAAGGTGAGTCATTTAAAATTGGTTGTGCGATGCTGGATGGTCATGTTGTTTCCGGGGCAGATGTATTACTTCCTTTTAAAACACTTAACCGGCATGGATTGATTGCCGGGGCTACGGGTACCGGTAAAACCAAAACATTGCAGGTACTGGCCGAAGGGTTAAGTGATGCCAGTATACCAGTATTAATGATGGATATAAAAGGTGACCTGAGTGGTATTGCCGCAGCAGGCTCTGTAAATGATAAAATATCAGATCGTTGTCAGAAATTAAATATTGAGTACAAGCCAACTGCATATCCTGTTGATCTGCTTACACTGAGTGAGCAAAAAGGAGCAAGATTACGGGCTACAGTAAGTGAATTTGGACCTGTGTTGCTTTCAAAAATTTTGGGGCTGAATGATACGCAGGGCGGCTTTGTGGCTATGATCTTCAAATACTGCGATGATAATAAGCTGCCCTTACTGGATTTAAAAGATTTTATAAAGGTGCTGCAATTTGTAAGTGATGAAGGAAAAGCAGAATTGGAAAAAACGTACGGGAAAATATCCACCACTTCCACCGGTACTATTCTTCGCAAAGTAATTGAATTGCAACAACAGGGTGCAGATGTGTTTTTTGGGGAAAAAAGTTTTGAAGTTGAAGACCTGGTACGTATCAATAATGAAGGGAAAGGAATGATCTCTATTGTCAGAGTTACAGATTTACAGGATCGGCCAAAACTTTTCTCTACGTTCATGCTGCAATTACTTGCAGAGCTTTATGCCACATTCCCTGAAGAAGGTGATATGGACAAACCAAAACTGGTGATGTTCATTGATGAAGCGCATCTTATTTTCCAGGAAGCAAATGAAGCATTATTACAGCAGATTGAAACCATCGTCAAGCTCATCCGTTCAAAGGGAGTTGGTATCTATTTCTGTACGCAAAACCCGATGGATTTACCAGCTTCCGTACTGGCACAGTTGGGATTGAAAGTGCAACATGCCTTAAGGGCCTTCACAGCAGCTGATAGAAAAGTTATCAAACAAACTTCGGAGAATTACCCGGAAACAGATTTTTATACGACAGAAGACCTGATTACTCAATTGGGAACTGGGGAGGCATTGGTAACCATATTGAATGAAAAAGGAATTCCAACGCCATTGGTGCATTGTATGATTCGTCCGCCGCAGAGCCGGATGGATATTTTAACTGATACCGAAATTGATGTTCTTGTAAGCAGATCTAAAATAGCTGCTAAATACAATCAAGTGATCGATAACAAGAGTGCTTATGAGATACTCACGGAGAAATTAGAAGAAGCAGCTAAAAGGGAGGAAGCGAAGAAGGAGCAGGAAGCAGAAAATAAGGCTGACAAGAAACCTGCCAAGAAGGAAAAAGGATTTTTTGATGACCCAACGGTAAGAAGCATGACAAGAACAGCCGGGAATACGATTGTCCGGTCCCTGTTGGGTGTATTGGGCCTGGGTGGCAGAAGGCGGAAGAGCCTATTTTAATCTTACCCAGCCATTTTTATCCATTTCAATTTTATTTTCAGCCTGAAGGAATTCAATCACTTTCCAGGCTTTTTCCTTCTTAATACCATTGAGTTTTAATAGCAGGTCCTTCGTATGCAGTGATTCAAATTTGATCATATTGATGATCCGGTGATACAGGTTCTCAAATTCTTCCCTGGTAAGATTGGCTGCTTTTTGCCGCAGGCAATTATCACAGATTCCACATGCCCTGATACTGTCATCACCAAAATAACTGCCAATGATACGGCTACGGCATTCTGCTTCTTCTTTTACATAATCCACCATTTGCTTCATTCGTTGCTGAAACTGTTCTTTGCGCTTATTATATGCTGCCATATTGATGGAAATGTCTTCCGCTTTGATGCGATTGCGAAGCAGGTAAAGCTGGGGTGTATCTTTTTGAGGTTTGTATTCGATTATCCGGAAGCGATGCAGTTCAATCAGCTGTTTTTTTACTTCCTCTGCATCTTTTTTCATCAGCCCTGCAATTACTTTTTCTGAAATGAATGTTTGCTGATCGAAAATCCCTTCGTAAGCCCGGAGTAATATTTTAATACAGGGATCTAATCCTGCATTGGATCTTTCAAATTCATACAGCGAGTCTTTATTTACAGTAAATACAACCGAAGAAGGGAGAAAAACTTGTTCGTTAAAAGATATCCAGTCTTCCTGTTCCAATGCTTTTAAAGAATATAAGGTAGTGTGGCTGGTGCAATTGAATTTTTTCAGAAAGTCTGAAATATCAAAATCATAATATTGTCCTTCCCCTGTGCCAGTAGGTATTTGCAGGTAGTTGGCTACAGACTGGTAAATATTTCTGATGTCTTCCAGCGAAGGAAATCGGAGTGCTGCCATTTCCTGCAGCTCATGCAGGTCTCTTTCATCATATAAAAGAACAGCGTAAGAAGTCTTGCCATCCCGCCCGGCACGACCAGCTTCCTGGTAATAGTTTTCCAGACAGTCCGGAACATCTGCATGCACTACGGTCCTTACATCCGGTTTATCTATGCCCATACCGAATGCATTTGTACAAACAATCACCCTTGTTTTATTATTGATCCATGCTTCCTGTTTTTTATTTCTTTCTTCCTGCACCAGTCCGGCGTGGTAATAATCGGCTGAAATCTTTTGTAATTGCAATAATTCACTTATTTCTTTAGTTCTTTTCCGGCTCTTGCAATATACAATGCTGCTCCCGGGTACTTTTCTCACTATCTCAATTATCTTATTGATTTTAGAATCAACTTTAAAAGCACTATAAGAAAGATTAGACCTTTCAAAAGACTGCCGGAAGATCTCATCATTCCTGAATTCTAATTTTTCACAAATATCATGCTGTACAGCCGGTGTGGCCGAAGCTGTTAAAGCAAGGACCGGTATGCCTGGCAGCTCCTCTCTCAAAGCTGCAATTCTAAGGTATGGGGGACGAAAATCATAACCCCACTGTGAAATACAATGTGCTTCATCCACAGCTACGAGATTAATGCCAAGTCCGGGGAGATATTCTTTAAATAAGGAAGTTTCCAGCCGTTCCGGAGAAACATATAAAAATTTGCAATTGCTATCGGAAGCTACTTTGAATGTATTGATAACTTCTTTACGGCTCATCCCGGAATAAATAGCGAAAGCAGTAATTCCTTTACGACGAAGATTCTCCACCTGGTCTTTCATCAACGCAATCAAAGGAGAAATGACAAGGCATAAACCTTCCCTTGCCATTGCAGGTACCTGGTAACAAAGAGATTTACCACCACCGGTCGGCATCAGGGCTAATGTATCTCTTCCTTTCAGAACAGCATTGATAATATCCTCTTGCAGGGGACGAAAGCTATCGAAGCCCCAGTACCTTTTTAATATGGAGTGAATATCCGTCATCGGGAAGTGTGAATTTACACTACTTTCTTAACGAAGAGACGTACTGAATTTATAGCCAGTACTACATCACTTAATCCCATCACCAATGCACCGAATGTTGGAGTAAGAAAACCAAAAGCTGCTACGGGAATAGCAATAATATTATAAGCAAAAGCCCAGAAAAGATTCTGCTTTATCGTTAAATAGGTGTGTTTGCCTAACCCCAAAGCAGTAGGAAGATTTTTTAAACCATGATTCATCAGTACAACCTGTGCACTTTGTACGGCGATCTGCGAGGCATCGTTCATGGAAATACCAATGGTTGCTTTGGCTAATGCCGGGGCGTCATTAATGCCATCACCCACCATGGCTGTTGGTACATCGGAACTCAGTTCCGCTACTTTATTTAATTTTTGCTGTGGAGTTTGTTCAGCAAATACAGTATCAATTCCAAGTTTTACTGCCAGTTGAGTACATGTAGCCAGCCTGTCACCGCTCAACAATATCGTTTTTATATTCTTACTATGGAGATAATCAATGATACTCTTTGCTTCTGGTCTTATTTCATCCTTTACATCAATCCAGCCCAGTAACAAACCATTGCGTAGGATATAGACGTTATGTGTACCATCTTTTGTTAATCCATCAGCACATTTATAAGAACCAGCTGTGTAGTTATTCCCTTCTTTATCTTCAGCCTGCATGCCCAGGCCCTTTACTTCTTCAATTTTCTTCCATTGAATCTGGTCTTTTGTCTTCCAGGCGTCTGTGATGCACTTAGCAATCGGGTGGTTGGAATATTTCTCAAGTGAATAAACGGTCTTTTTAAATTGTTCTTCATCACCATTCAATGCCCGGAAGCCATCCACAATGAATTTTCCGGTAGTCAGTGTTCCTGTTTTATCAAATACCACCTGTTTGATGTCTTTGAATGTTTCCAGGCTGGTAGCGTTGCGGAAAAGAATTCCGGTTTTTGCAGCTCTTCCGAGTCCAACGGCAATAGCAGCCGGAGTAGCTAACCCCATCGCACAGGGGCAGGCAATCACTAATACAGCAATACTTCTCATCAGTGCAGGAGTGAAGTCTTTTAGAACGATCCAGCTTGCAATCAGTGTAACAGCTGCAATAACCAGCACAACGGGGATAAATACAGCACTGATTTTATCTGCCAGCAGCTGGACAGGAGGTTTTTCTCCCTGTGCCTGTTTCACCATATTTATTATGCCTGATAAAACAGTATCATCTCCAACTGCCGTTACCTGTGCTTTCACGGTTCCATCATGTATGATACTGCCGCCAATGAGTTTATCTTTTGCATATTTATGAACAGGTAAACTCTCACCGGTAATTATGGCTTCATTTACATGTACATCACCCCAAAGTACTTTGCAGTCAACCGGGACCTGCTCTCCGCTTTTTATAAGAATTAAATCCCCCAATCTTAATTGTACATTTTCAACCGGAAACACATGTTCTTTATGTTCGTCATCAAAAGCAATCATATTGGCCATCACTTTTTGTGATTTCACCAATTTATTAAGTTCTCTTTGAGTAGATGCGATAGAAGCATCTTCTAAAAAATTGCCAAGAAAGACCAAAGTGATAATGGTGGCTGCAGTTTCATAGAACATATATTGTGCCGCCTGCCCTGTTAATGAACCGTATAAGCTGTAAACAAATGCTGCTGTTGAACCTATGGTTATCAGGACATTCATATTTGGCATACCGTTGCGGATACTTTTCCATGCACTTTTGCCAAAGAAACCCATACCTACTAGATATACGGGAATAGTTAGGGCCAGCTGCACCCAGTGATTCATCAGCCAATGAATATGGATACCCGGAATCATATGCAGCATTAATACAGCTGTAAAAGGAAAACAGAACCAGAATCGTTGCAGGTGAGTGGTGAGAAAAGGTTTTCTTTTTATGCTCTCAGGTTTGTGTTCAGCCACTTCGTAACCCAGCCCGTTAATACCTTTAGCGATCTCCTTTTCATTAAACTGGCCTTTTACATAGAAACTTACATCACCAGTGGCAAAATTCACCTTAATATTCTTCATCCCCTTTTTTTCAAGGTATTTTTGAATGTTCAATGCACAGGTGGTGCAATCCATTCCATCAACTTTCCATTGTACCTGTTCCATACTACAAAATTACCCAAACTGGCAAAGCCTTTTTTCCGACAAGGGGAATATGTTTACAACATGGTTGCTTTATCGTACTAAATTTGCCGTATGGAATGGAAGTTTTCACTGGATTCTATAAAAGAAATAGCGACAGCGTTTTGGGAAGCGGCCGGCAATGCTTCTGTAATTGCTTTCCACGGGCAAATGGGAACCGGAAAGACGACTCTTATTCATGCCCTCTGTGATGTTAAAGGCGTAAAAGATGTGGTGAGCAGCCCGACTTTTTCTATTATTAATGAGTATGTGTATGAATGCGAAGGAACAAAGAAGCCGCTTTTTCATATGGATCTTTATCGTCTGAAAGATGAACAGGAAGCACAACAGGCGGGTGTGGAAGATGCCTTGCACAGCGGTCATATCTGCCTGGTGGAATGGCCGGAAAAAGCAGCCGGAATATTTCCGGATAACACTTTTCATGCGTACCTGGAACTTATTGATAGTAAAACAAGAAGGCTGAAAATCAGCAATAATTAGTTATTTTTGAAAGTAATCAGCATCAACTTTCACAACCAACTTCATGAGTCAGCAAAGACCTAAAATAAGTACCTCTTTCAGCTATGAAACACTGGAAGAAACACTTGATATAAAACCCAGGGCTGAAGGGATGATGATAGGTATTCCCAAGGAGATCGCTTTCCAGGAAAATCGCATAGCGCTGACCCCGGATGCGGTAAGTGTACTGATAAGCAACGGGCACCAGGTAATGATAGAACATAATGCCGGCGAAGCTTCTCATTTCAGGGATAAAGATTACAGTGAAGCAGGTGCTAAGATTGTATATGACAGGGAAAGTGTTTTTAAAGCGCCTATACTGGTAAAAAGTGCCCCGATTATCGATGAAGATCTGCCGCTGCTGCAATTAAGTCAGATCATCATTTCTCCCATTCATCTTGCTGTAATGAAAGCTGAGATCCTGGAGAAAATGATGGAGAAAAGAGTTACCGCTATTTCTTTTGAGAACCTGAAAGACGATAGTGATTCTTATCCTATCGTTCGCAGTATGAGTGAGATTGCCGGTAGCGCCGTGATGCTGATCGCTGCACAATACCTTGGCTCTGCTAATCATGGCAAAGGCGTGTTATTGGGCGGTGTATCCGGTATTGCCCCTACAAAAGTTATTATCATTGGTGCAGGTATAGTGGGAGAGTATGCGGCGAGGGCAGCCCTTGCACTAGGCGCTTCTGTGAAAGTATTTGATAACAGTGTGTATCGGCTAAAACGATTACAGAATAATATTGGCCAGCGGATGTGGACCTCAGTTATTGAGCCGAGATTATTAGCCAAACAGCTCAAAACCTGTGAAGTGGCCGTTGGGGCGCTGGGTTCAGAAACAGGAAGAACCCCGCTGATTGTGACAGAAGAAATGGTGAGTAATATGCGACCGGGTTCTGTGATCATTGACGTTAGTATTGACCGGGGCGGTTGTTTTGAAACATCAGAAATTACATCACATGAGCATCCCATCTTTATGAAGTATGGGGTGATACATTACTGTGTACCCAATATTCCATCCGGTTTTGCCCGAACCGCTTCGCAGGCTATCAGCAATGTGTTGATGCCATTACTGCTTGAAGCAGGAGAGGAGGGTGGCTTTGAAAACCTTGTCTGGCACAAATTACATCTCCGCAGCGGTATATATCTTTTTAAAGGAGCATTGACCAATTTTTATCTCAGCCAGCGGTTTGATTTAAAATATACGGATTTAAACTTACTGATTGCTAGCCAGCGGTAAGGGAAAAATTGTCGTATAATTTTTTATATGTACATTTAGATTATAACATCCCTAAGAATCCTTCTTAATTCTACCTGTCATTTATTAATTTTTAAAAAAATCAACATGAGAAATGTTCTGATCATCATGGCAGGGCTGTTTGTGCTTGCCTGTAACAATCAAGAAGACAAAAAGGCCGAGAAGAAAGTAAAGTACAGCGATCTGGTTAATGAACGTCTTAACGGTAATGTTCAAAGTGTGGAAGAAACTCCATACCAGGTAGATAGCGCTGGTAAGATCGGGAATATGGATTCCTGCTGTATTGATCTGGTAGAATACGATGAAAATGGTAATGCTGTTAAGTTTACCTCAAAGGACAGCAAAGGCACTGTAAAGAATCAATCCGTTTATACCCGTCATGAGACAGGTTTATGGATCGGGTCAACTGACACCAAAGAAGGTGGTAAGCCATCAGGATCAATGAAAGTAGGAGTAGATGATAAAGGCCAGTATACAGTAGCGGAAGCTTTTGATTCTACCGGAAAGCTTGATGTTTATTATACTGATACTAAACAAAATGAATTTGGCCAGATTTTGGGATGGAAACAATATGATAAGGATAGTGTTTTCAGAATGCAAGGTGAAGCTACATATGATAAGGAATTGCAAATGGGATTTACAACTAAAGACAGTGTAGGCAAATTAAAGTCATCCAGTTCTTTCAAATATAATGATAAGGGAGAACAAACTGAAGCTACACAAACTAATGTTTTAAAAGATTCCACAACGACAAAAGTGACAAAATATACCTATGACTCTCATGATGAAATGGGTAACTGGACTCAGCGTACAACCTTTGATGATAAAGGCAAGGCAATAAAAATTGTCAAAAGAGTTTATACATATAGGAAAGACGAAGAGAAAAAATAATTTTGTTATTATACTATTATTGCAGATTAAATGTGCCTGTTATTTCTAACGGGCACATTTAATTACAGGTGCAACCTGAATTGTATGTACACATTCCTCCCCGGCCTCGCAATATTTCCCCAATCCAGGTGCTCATGATATTTTCTGTCAAAAATATTTTCAACTCCTCCCTGTAACTCAATAATATTGTTAAACATCATTGTATTGTAGCCAAACCGAATATGCAAAAGGGAATAGCCAGTTGTAATATCTTCCCCGGCTTCTATATTTATACGGTCTTGTTTACTTGCTGCTTCTGCTTCCAGTTGTACAGAAAAATTCTTTGGCTGATATCGGACTGATGTTGTATTCTTCAAAGGAGCTATAAAGGGTAATGGATTTCCTTTATTGTCTTTTCCGGCAGTATACCGGATAGTGGAAACCACATCAATGGCAGGGGAAGGTTTAAGTATCAAACTGCCTTCCATTCCGGATACAGATGCATCCGGGATATTGATAAATTCTTTTACACCATTGGCGCCCATCGTCATAGTGCTGAAAGAAGAATTGATAGTGCCTGTTATATAGTCAAACAAACTGGAATAGAAATAGCTAAGTTGGACCCGGTTGTTTTTCCAGTTGTATATGGCAGACAAATCAGCCTGTAGTGATTTTTCAATGTTTAGTTTTGGATTACCGATATAATCGTATCCATCATTACTGTTGAACAGGTAAAAGCCATATAGCTCACTGGCTGTTGGCATTCTTTCAGCGTAAGCTATACTGGCCGATACTTTTATCTTTTGAGAGAGTTTTTTTGAGAAAAGTACTGAAAGGTTTTTCAATAAATCATTTCTTTTAGCAGAAGGGTAGCCAAAAATACTAACCTGGTCTTTGGCTTCCTGGGAGACTAAATTATGGGTAATAAAATCAGTTCTGCCGGTTACCTGTAGTTTCAATGTGCTGTCGATTTGCATTAACCAGGAAGCAGAAATGCCGTATTGATTTTTTCTATTGTCTGGCCAGGTAAGCATATACATAGGGAGTTCACCTGGCTGGTACATGGTCATCGAAGCTTTTAGAAAAGTAGAAGAACCGTCTGCCCTGAGGAGTAATTTTTGCTTTTGATTTATTTTAAGTTCAGCTTCTGAATAAACGCCATAAGTTTTACTCCACCCCGGCATATCCATATGCATTGGTACGTTTGGTCTTTTGGTGTCATCCATGGTATGGTCAATCTTATTAGCATAGATCTTAACCTGCCAATTGTATAGTGGCTTTGACGGATTTTCCCGGTGCATACTCAGTGAGCCAATCCTGGCTGCGGCATATCCCACATCCATAGGCAAGGCCGGGTAGCCAATATTCCATCCATCATCGCCCAACAGGTCTGCCTTAAAATAAGTGTATGTATTATGCTGGTATTTTGCTGATATGGAGTAGTTCACTTTTTCATATTGCGAAAAGTCAATTATATCACCACCACTGCTTCGATAATTTTTATTGTTGCGGTAAGTTCCACTCATCCTGAAAGCCCATTTATCCGTTGAATAGTTTAAACGGGCAGATTCATAAATACTTTTGGCAGCCGCTTGATATCCACTGCTTATCATCCCTGTTATTTTATTTGCATTCAGATAATCCGGTTCCGCCATCTTCATATTTATTGTACCACCAATAGACGAACCGCTCATAAATCCGGTAGTAACAGTTTGTACCTGCAGGTTTTCCAGGTTTATGGGTTCAATATAAATAGTGGCGGGATCCATTTTATCAGTACAGGCTCCGTGAATTCGCATGCCATCCACTAGTACATTGAGCTGCCCGCCACTAAATGAACGCAGGGTGGGTTCCATACCGTATGAACCCCGGCGTAACAGGGAAACCTCCGGTAAGAGGTTTATGATTTCTTCTAGGGTGGAAGCATTATTTGATCTGAAAAAGTTAACCAGTTGTCGTTGTTGATTTTTTTGATTTGTGCTTATCGTTATCTCCCTCAGTTCAATGATGCGACTGCTGTCATCACTCATCGTTGATTGGTATATTTGGGCATTTATCAACAAACAGCTGTTGATGAGTAGTAAGCTAATAATTAATTTTTTCAAGATTGTAAAGTTTAAAGCAGGTGGGAAAACCCACCCGCTGTTATTAACTGCTAAAATTCAACATCAAAATATTGTGTGGTATCAGCTACAGCTGCACCTGCACCTGACATAAAATCAAGGTTTAATCTCCAAAAACCTGTCATAGTGAAATTTACTTTCCCTTTGTAATGACCATTACCAATATGGGTCGGGTTTACATTATTAGGTGAGCCATGACCCATGGTGGGCATTTCGGGTGTTAATATAACTGAGAGACTACTGTCAGCCGGCCAGCTCATCATGGAAGCCTTTTTATAAATAGCTATTTCCATGTCATTGATACCCACTTTTGAACTGGCTGCAGTAGGTTCAATCAAAGAGATAAAGTATTTGGCGCCATTATGTGCAGCAGTGAATGATTTTTGTCTGGACCTGGTGGGTTCATTTACTGTAATGGGAATAGTAATAGTGCCTTCTTTATCATTAAGGTTATTGTGCACCTGTATTTTAAGCGTCCAGGTTCCACCCATTGATGACATAATAAAGGTCACACTGCAAGGGAATAAATGGTTGACCGCTTTTTCAGAAGCCGGATTTTCATAAGGTGAGGAATGCATCATTGTTCCCATATCCATCATTGGTGTGAGTTGTATATGCGCATCTTCAATCCTTTCCCCTGTTACAGAATCATATAGCGCAAAATAAAAATTTGTATAGCCAGCGGTTATTGAAGTCTCTTTTGTGTATACTTCTACTTTAGCTGCCGCCCCTGCAGCATATCCTTCAGTAATTTTTGTTAATCCAACGACCGGATCTGGCTCCTGCACATCATCTTTTGAGCAAGCAGAAAGGAATGCAACAACACAAAGAACCGCAAGTGATAGTAATATCAGTATCGATTTTTTCATAAAAACTGTATTTGTTTGAATAATTATATGAAATAGAGGTACAGCGATGCTTTTTTAACGCATCAATTAAAAACGGGTGGTAAATAGATAAGTATGATCAGCTGAGTGAAGGGGGACGAAATACAGCTATAATATGATTAAAGCTATAAGTAGCTGTACTTAAGGGAGTATGTATAAGATTGACTTCTGGAGCAGAAATCGAATAGTTGATTGTTGCTATAGTACAAGGACTACTTTCAAGTAATTGTTTGATCTGTAAGGGAGCTTCTTCGTTCTGGTGTTGTTCGGTTTCTTTTATTTTTTTATTGAGAAAGCACTTTCCATCACACTTTAGTTCGGGACGACCTTTGTTAATACAGTGTTCTTTGGCTATAGTGGTCCTGTTGGCAAAAAACCAGATCGCAAAACCAGTAGTATAAAAAAGCTGGAAAGAAAAAATAGTAACAAGTATGATCGCAGTGACTTTTTTCACAGTTGCAAATTTAGCCGGCGATATGAAAGAAGAGAGATGATCTTTGTCAGTGACGGACATGATTAAAGACATCAGTGTCTTTTATAATCATTAATATTAATGAGGTGTGTACAAAACTTGTATTCAGTTTCGTCATTGCTGCTTACTGCCACAAGCCGGTGCTTGCAGTATTTATTAATAAGAGAGTGATATAAGTCGATGCCTGCTGTATCAAGGTTAGTACAAGGTTCATCGAGTAAAACAATCATTGTATCAGAAAGTATGCACTGGGCAAGTTTTACCCGTTGTTTCATTCCGGAGGAATAATACCGGATCTGTTTATGAACCGCTTTCTCCAGGCCAATTATAGAAATAATTTCCTTTGCAGAAAATCCCGGGAGCCACGGTTTAAATCCCTGGTGAAAATTCAGGAACTCAGTCAATGTCATCTCTTCTATCAGTTCGAGATAAGGAGCGCAGATAGATACATGCTGATATATTTTTTCATTGGCCAATTCATTCCCGGCTATTGACCATTGCGTTTTTCCTTCATTGATCATCATGCCACCACTGAGTACTTGTAACAATGTACTTTTTCCCGAACCGTTTGGCCCGGTGATGGCATATGCATTTCCTGTTTCAAATGTATAAGTGAAATGACGGAATATCCAGTCACGGTTAAACCGCTTTCCGGCATCAGATAGGGAGATCGTCATCGTTGCTGCCTTTAGTGAACCGTTTGATGATACCCCTTCCACTTTCACGGATAAAGGTTACTATTTCATCCCGTTCATCAGTAGCGGGCATTTCTTCTTCAATATATTCAACTGCCTGGCTGGTGTTCATCCCTTTATTATACAGTACACGATAAATGTCAAGGATATGATTAATTCGTTCTACACTGAAGCCGCGGCGTTTCAATCCGATTGAGTTGACACCGGCATAACTTAAAGGAGTACGGCCTGCTTTTATATAGGGAGGAACGTCTTTTCCAACAAGTGAGCCTCCGCTTATAAATGAATGGGCACCGATGGTCACAAACTGGTGTACAGCACACATGCCACCGATAATAGCCCAATCGCCGATGGTAACATGCCCTGCCACCTGTGTATTATTACTGGTAATGCAATTATCACCCACAAAACAATCGTGGGCAAAATGACAATAGGCCATGATAAGGCAATTTTTTCCGATAACAGTTTTGTCCCTGTCTTTTGTACCGCGGTTCACCGTAACAAACTCACGGATGGTGGTACCATCGCCTATATAAACGTTGGAATATTCACCCTGGAATTTCAGGTCCTGCGGAATGGCAGCTATAACTGCCCCTGGAAAAATGCGGCAGTTTTTACCGATCCTGGCACCTTCCATGATCGTTACATTAGAGCCGATCCAGGTTCCGTCCCCAATTTCAACGTCCTGATGAATAACGGTGAAAGGGTCAATTTTTACATTGGTGGCCAGCCTTGCATTAGGATGAATATATGTATGCGGATGAATCATGCAATTTTAAAAATTCCCGCCCGGGGCGGGACGGGCAAAGTTAGTTGTTACGGCCAAAAACCGAAGTTTTTTTGGACATATATTGTTAAAAATCAGCATCTGATCTGCATCGTTCGGCGTTACACCATTAATCTGCATGATAAAGCGTAATTTTGCAGTTCAATGCACAATCCTCCGGATATACTGACACTGGCTTACAAACAAACCCTCATGCAGGACCAGATGGTGCTGCTACAGGAAAAAGAGCAGCAGATACCCGGTTCGGTACAATACACTATTAACAGGTACCGTCGCCATCCGCAATGGAATATTGAAGATACCGGCATGCTCGTATATCATTATGAAAACAAAGAGCCAAAAGAAAACTACCTGGAGCTTAAATTTTGTGTGAGTGGTAATGTGTACTGCCGTAAAAAAGATTCAGAATGTGATATGTGCCAGTTCAATGCTTCCAAAACCTGCATGGAAAGGGTGGAAAGTGTGGATGTGGTAAGTTTCAGGTTTTCACCGGTGCATATGAGCCAGTTTGTAAAACCCAGGAAAGGGAATGCAGCACTTACTGATGATATTTTAAGTTTCAGTCATAATTCTTCATTCACCAAGATTCTTCCATTATGTGGCAAAACAAGAATAGTGTTGGAAGGAGTCTTAAATCATACCTACAGCGACAGCCTGGAGAATATTTATATCAATGCCCAAACGCAGATGTTGCTACTCTACAGTTTGGATTGTATGCTGGGAGAAAAAGAGATTGATGTCATCAGCTGTAAATTCCTGGCAAATGAAGCAGACAGGGAAAAAATTGTAAAAGCAAGGGAAATCCTTATTCAGCATATTGGTGAGCCAATCACCATTAAAGAACTCAGCCGTAAAGTTGCAATCAATGAATGTTACCTGAAAAAAGGGTTCAAAGAATTATTCGGCACAACTGTATTTGATTTCTACCAAAGCCAGCGGATGGAGCATGCCAAATACCTGTTGTACGAAAAAGGATTAAGTGTTACCGAAGTATCTATGATGCTTGGGTACTCTTCTATTTCCCACTTCTCCACCGCCTTTAAAAAGCACACCGGTTTAAAACCATGTGAACTTTTATTACGATAATTCATTAGTGAGTTTACTAACATTTAGTCGTATTAGACAGTCGTAATATTTATCTAAATAGATAAACAGGATGCAATATTATTTCTATGACATCCGTTACAGGACACATGGCATCATTTTTGAATATTTAGTTGTCAATTGTCACAGATGCGTAAAACCCTGGCCATACTTCTGATTAGTGTACACCTCGTAGGTAATACAGAGGCTGGTCAGCTATTTAAATTGCCACAGCTTCTTCAGCATTTCTTTCAGCATCATCATCTTGATCCTTCTATTAATTTTATTGAGTTTATTGCAATGCATTATGGTGGGGATGATGGAACTTCGGCAGATGATGATTTCGATCAAGAACTTCCCTGGCATAATCTGAACTACCATTCCATTGCCGTTGTCTTTTTTCCAATGATTAAAGAAATTGCCCCAACTGATTTCTCCTCTGGGGAAACCAAAGTATATGCCAGTCATTTACCTCCTGCTATTTCAGCTAAACATGCTTTACTAATTCTGCAGCCGCCCCGGCTTGGATAGTATTCTTCTTATTCACCTCATTTGTTAATGTAATCTGAATTCCTGATTACAGGGTTACATGACGTATGTAACTGTTTACTGATTCTTTTTTAAGTGTATTTGTGCTGTATGGCACTGAGTATGATTTATAAATCAAAACAACCTTTATGAAAAACAAAATTGTTTATTTACTATTCTCTTTAATTACCGGACTTTTTGTGTTGAATGCCTGCCGGCATGAAATTCTAAATCCCGGAAATGGCAGCGGTGGTGGTGGTACTGGCGGTGGTGGTAATCTTCCACCAACATCAAACTGCAATCCGGATTCTGTCTATTTTGTTAATGATATCATGCCGCTTATCTCTTCTAATTGTACGATGAGCGGATGTCATGATAATATCACACATGCTGATGGAGTAAACCTTACAACCTATAATAAAATAATGGGTTATGTAAGACCCGGCGATGCGGCTAACAGTAAGCTGTATAAGGTGATAATTAAGACGGATGGCGACAGAATGCCACCTCCTCCGATGGCGCCAATGACAACAGCCCAAAAGGCACTTATTCAGAAATGGATCAACCAGGGTGCAAAAAATAACAGTTGTATAGGCAGTTGCGACACAACTGTATTTACCTATAGCGGTGCAGTAAAACCTATAATGGATAATAAATGCGCTGGCTGTCACAACCCTTCAAACCTGGGAGGAAATATTGATGTGTCAACTTTTGCCGCTGTCAGGGTAGTTGCTTTAAATGGTAAGCTATATGGTTCTATCGCTCACCAGACCGGGTATTCACCCATGCCAAAAAATGCTGCTAAACTATCGGATTGTGAAATCCGCCAGGTACAGAAATGGATTACTGCTGGTTCGCAAAACAATTAAATCAAAAAGAATGAATATTAAATTTTCAATACTGGGTATACTGATTGTATCAGTACTTTTTGTGAGCTCTTGTTACTATGATAAAGAGGATTTACTGTATGGCGGGGCTAATAGTGCCCCCTGTACTGATACAACAGGAGTTATTTCCTATACACAAAAAGTAGTGCCAATGCTGCAGCAATATTGTTACAGTTGCCACACGGGTAGCTTTCCGTCCGGCAATCAGGTGATGGGGACTTATGCTACAGATAAAGCCATGGCACAAAACGGGAAGTTATATGGAACTATAAACCATGCTGCCGGGTATTCACCTATGCCCAAGGGCATGGCCAAAATGAATAATTGCCAGATCGCAACCATAAAAAAATGGGTAGACTCCGGTATGCTGAATAACTAAAAAAAAGCCACTATTTATGAAACGAAAAAAAATCATTCTTTATGTGCTGCTGTCATTGCTGGTGATCGGTGGGGCAGTTGGTATTTATATTTATAAAGAGTATAACCGGGCACATAAGGATACGGCAGGCCTGAAACCTGATTTCACAGTTGCCGCTAATGACCTGTTGAAAGAATTTGAAAATAACGAACAGGCTTCAAACAAAAAATACTGGGATAAGGTGCTGAGCGTAGAAGGTATGGTAAAAGATGTTAAAAGGGATGACAGGGGTTTTTATTCTGTCATCCTTGGAGATACATCCTCTTTATCTTCTGTCCGCTGCAGTATTGATAGTATTCATGGCAATGAAGCTGCTTCCGTTAAAAGGGGACATATAGTCTCCGTTAAAGGGATATGTTCAGGCTACAATGCGGATGATATGCTTGGTTCTGATATCATTCTTGTGCGCAGCGTTATCGGACAAAAAAAATAATTCACTAACACCTAAAAATCATGAACATGAAAAATCACTTGCTACTGGCCGCGGTATTAATGTTGGTCGCCACTTCCTCCTTTGGGCAAAAATTCTTTACAAAAAGCGGAAAGATAGATTTTGATGCAACATCACCTTCTTCTCCTGAAAAAATTGAAGGGGTGAACAGAACAGCTACCTGTGTGGTCGATACGAAAACAGGAGCTATACAGTTTGCGGTTTTGATGAAAGGGTTTGCATTTGAAAGGGCCCTGATGGAAGAGCATTTTAATGAAAACTATGTGGAAAGCCATAAATTTCCAAAGGCTGAGTTTAAAGGAACCATCGTTAACAATGAAACAATTAATTATTCAAAAGATGGCACTTATTCAGTAACAGTAAAAGGTAAGCTTACCATACACGGTGAAACTAAAGAAGTGGAGACACCGGGTAAATTTACAGTACAGGGAGGTAAGATAAATGCAAACGCTTCATTTTCTATATTACTGTCTGAATATAAAGTATCAATACCAGGCCTTGTAGCAGATAAAGTTTCCAAAACGGCTAAACTAATTATCTCCTGTTCGCTTGAGCCACTTAAAAGCTAAAATCCAATAAAACTATTTATGAAGAAGCTATCATCTCAATTTGTCATAGGAGTAGTTCTTTTACTGTTCAGCAGCAATTTATTTGCCCAGGACGAGGACCTTCTGAAATTAGTGGGCGGAGACGAGAAGCCAACGAAAGAAAGAGTAAAATATGCGTTTAAATCTCCGAGAGTCATTAACGGACATTCAATGGAATTCCTGAATCCGGGAACGATGGATTTCAGAATACTTCACCGCTTCGGTCAGCTGGACCAGGGGTATAAAAACTTCTTTGGTCTGGACCAGGCCAGTATGCGGATGGGATTTGATTTCGGTATCCTCCAAAACCTTATGGTTGGTGTTGGAAGAAGTACCTATAAAAAAGAAGTAGACGCATTTATTAAGTATGCTCCGGTTCGGCAATCTACGGGACCCTGGAGTTCACCCGTTACATTTGCGTTAGTATCAGGCATTACAATGGATGGATTACCATGGGCTGACCCTAACCGCAAAAATTTTTTTACTTCCCGTCTTGCATATTATTTCCAGGCAATAATCGGGAGAAAGTTCAGTGAAGGCTTAACACTGCAGGTTTCGCCGACAATGGTGCATAAAAACCTTGTACAATTGCAAACAGATCCCAATAATATTTATGCTATTGGTGTTGGAGGCAGACTTAAGTTGTCTCAGCGCATTGCATTTACCTGGGATTATTCTCATGTAATAATAGGCATGCCGGATAGCGGCTACTATCATCCATTATCTGTAGGATTCGACATTGAAACTGGTGGCCACGTCTTTCAGTTACATTTTTCCAATTCAACAGGTATGAACGAAAGGGCCTTTATTACAGAAACGACTGGCAAATGGGGTAAAGCCGAAGTACGGTTTGGGTTTAACTTGTCCAGGGTTTTCCAGATAAAAAATAATAAGAAGGCAAAAGAGTAACTGGCGGTTGAATTTTTATATAGAATGTAAATCAAAGTGCCGTGATAATTCACGGCACTTTATTTTTGCTCAAATTCTAATAATGATAGCTGAATTATTTAATCAATTGGCCCGGAACCGCCGGTCTGTTTTTCCAGACCAATTTGAAGCAGGAAAAAAAGTGGATGATGCCATTATAAAAGAGATACTGACCAATGCTACCTGGGCACCCAATCACGGGAAAACCGAGCCCTGGCAGTTTACTGTCTTCAGCGGTGAAGGATTAAATAAACTGGCAGCCTTCCAAAGTGAATTGTATAAAGAACTGGCCGGCGATAGTTTTAAAGAACTTACTTATACAAAACTTCAGCAAAACCCCCTCAAGGCATCTCATATTATTGCTATCGGAATGAAAAGAACCACAACTAAGAATATTCCGGAGGTAGAAGATATAGAAGCAGTAGCCTGTGCAGTACAGAATATGTATTTATCAGTTACAGCATATGGGCTCGGCGGGTACTGGACAACCGGAGGTGTAACTTATAAAGAAGAGGCCAAATCTTTTTTTGGTTTGGACGAATTGGATAAGCTGCTTGGTTTCTTTTATATTGGTTATATCGCTATACCTTCGAAAGGTGCAACAAGATTACCATTGGAAGAAAAAGTAAACTGGATAAAAGAATAACATATGCCAAAACAACCCGTTACACCACTGTACCATATTTACTTTCCTGTTAAAGTGGCAAAAAGTAAAATAGCCGGTAAAGGTGCTTATGCCTTACAGAATATTCCGGCCAGGAAAAAGATCGGTGATCTTGGCGGTGTTATTATTACCATGAAAGAGGCCATGAAGCTGATCAAAAACCTGAAAGTAATCAACCTTGTGGAACTGGATAATGATCTTGCATTAAACGCATCTGCCAATCCAAACGATATGCGTTTCATTAATCACTCCTGCGATCCCAACACCTATTTAAGGGTAATGAAGAACAGGGTAGAGTTTTATGCATTAAAGAAAATTAAGAAAGGGCAGGAGTTGAGTTGCGATTACGGGGAAACACATCATGAAGGGACTTTGCCTTGCCGGTGTGGCGCCCAAAATTGCCGTGGTTTTATCTGACATGATAATAATCAGGTTATAAAGTATTCCGGTTCCTTTTCTTTGGGCTTTAGTATAAATGTTATGCAAAAATTTTCCGTTATTGGCCTTTTATCTGCATTAGTTTTTTTTTGTATTTCCTTTACGAAAGAAAATTTAAGGAGTATTTATTCCCATCCACCTGCTGAATGGCCAAAACCGTTTGTTGATGATGGTGTGCAGTGGAAAGAATTAGGAACGCTGCCTGAAAGCCCCGTTGAGAAGGATAAAGATTCACTGATGCATATTATTGAATTGGGCAAGACACTTTTCTTTGATACCAGGCTCAGTGGTTCCGGGAAAATTTCCTGCGCCACCTGTCATCAGCCGGAGCTAAACTGGACAGATGCCAAAGAAAAGTCAATCGGGCATGAGGGAGCAATAAATAAAAGAAACTCTCCTACCATACAAAACAGCTGGTTTTATAACCGGTTATTCTGGGATGGCCGATCAGTTGATTTGCAGGACCAGGCCTTTGCACCCATTAACAGCGAAACAGAGATGAATAGTGAAATGCCTGATGTGATGAGGAAGCTGAGAAAAATAACAGGCTATAAGGAGCTTTTTAAAAAAGCTTTTGGCGATGAACATATTGATCCGGACAGGCTTACTGAAGCCATTGCGGTATTTGAACAAACAATCACAAGCCGTAAAAGCAGGTTCGATGAGTTTTTAGAGGGGAATAAAAAGGCTTTAACGGATAGTGAAATCCGGGGATTACATTTATTCCGGACAAAAGCAAAATGCATGAATTGCCATGGTGGACCATTATTAACCGATAACCTTTTTCACAACAGCGGCTTTTCTGGTTCAGAAGAAGGGTATTATAAAGTAACACACCAGGAAGAAGATATGGGCAAATTCAAAACACCATCTTTAAGAGATGTAATGAAAACAGGTCCATGGATGCATGACGGAAAGCAAAACAACATGTTGCAGATTATCGAGAAATTCAATACAGGGGATATGCCAGTTGGTAAGGATAAACTGATTCAGCCATTAGGGCTTACAAAAAGGGAAAAAACTGATTTACTGGCTTTCTTGCAAGCTATTTCTGCCCCGCCACTGGAATTTCAAAAACCAGTTTTACCCGACTAAGCAACTATTTCAGACGAAAAGCTATCTTTGTTAACCATTTAATAAATCAATCAAAAATGATCAATATGAAAAAAATGTTCTTTACTCTTGTGATGGCTGGTTTTGGATTTATTGTCAATGCTCAACCACCTGCTGGTGATGCAAAGCCCGGAGAATGGTATGGCGAAAAAATATCCACAGAAGGTGCCCTCAATATCAATGATGTAGTGGCGAAACTAAATGGCGGTTCAGAATTTCCTGAAGTGAAAATAAAAGCTAAGATTACGGAGGTTTGTCCTAAAAAGGGTTGCTGGTTAAAACTCGAATTAGAAAATGGAGAAACCGCAATGGTAAAAATGAAAGATTATGGTTTTTTCCTTCCCGTATCAGCAAAAGGTAAAACCGTGGTGATTGATGGAAAAGTGGAAATCAAAACTACTTCTGTAGCGGAACTGAAGCATTATGCTGAAGATGCTAAAAAATCAAAAGAAGAAATCGATGCAATTATAAAGCCGGAGAAAGAAGTTCGGGTGATGGCAAAAGGAATAGTAATTGCTGAATAAAATAGGTCAACTGTGAATAATGTAAAGGCTGCCTCAACAGGCAGCCTTTCTTTTTTTAACAAACTCCTTTCTTGCCAATTTCCGTTTTGCGTAAGCAGAGTTTCTGATTGTGAAAATGAATTAAACAAGTCCGATTGATCTTTGCGGTCTAAAACAAGATAATGATGCTTAAGAGAATGAAGTTAATAGTAACCTTAATAATTGCAGGCCCGGTTATTTTTGCCCAGGACAGTACAAGAATATTTCATGATGATTCAACCAAACCCCGATCTAAATATTTGGCTGACGTAACAGTCGTTGGCCGTAACAGCAAAAGCGATTATCAGCAAATGCCGGAGATTGTGGGCACTTCTATCTATGCCGGAAAAAAAAATGCATTGATCGTTTTGGATAATGTGCAAGGTAATGTGGTAACAAATACGATGAGACAAGTATTGGCGAAAGTGCCAGGTATACATGTGTGGGAAAGCGATCCCAGTGGTATTCAGATTGGTATTGCCGCAAGGGGGTTAAGCCCCAACCGTAGCTGGGAATTTAATATCCGTCAGAACGGCTATGATATTGCTGCCGATCCTTTTGGATATCCTGAAGCTTATTATAACCCGCAGTTGCAGGCAGTGCAACGTATTGAAGTGGTGAGAGGGCAGGGCGCCTTGCAATATGGACCACAATTCGGGGGGCTCGTTAATTATATTTTGCGGAATGGAAGTGAGATCAGTAAAAAGTTTGAATTCGAAACACAGCAAACTGTTGGTAGCAATGCTTTGATTAATAGTTACAATGCAATCGGAGGAAAGAATGGTAAGTGGCATTACTATTCCTTCTTTGATCATCGCAATGGAGATGGCTGGAGACAAAACAGCCGCTATTTCACTAATGCAGGTTATGGTACAGCTACTTATTATTTCAATCCTAAACTTTCGCTGACTGCAGAAGTTATGTTCTCTCATATCCGCAGCCAGCAACCCGGTGGTTTGACAGATGCACAGGTAAAGAATGATGCGCAGCAGAGTCTTCGCAGCCGCAACTGGTTTGATATTAAATGGACAACCCCAGCACTGATCCTCAATTACCAGCTCAATGAGAGTACAAAATGGAATACAAAGCTGTTTGCCACCATGGGTGACAGAAGTAGTGTAGGCTTCCTGCAATCCATCACTACAATAGACAGTATCAATACCGCTACCGGCGAATACAATAACAGAACCGTACAGGTAGATAATTACCGTAATTATGGATTGGAAAGCCGCATCATCACCGATTACAAAATTGGCAATCTGCAAAACACCCTGTCCGGTGGTATTCGTTTATACACCGGTACTACCCACCGCAAGGCGGATGGAAAAGGAACAACAGGATCTTCCTATGATGTAAGTATAATTGGTAACTACCCGAGAGATATCAATTTTGATTCAAAGAATGCAGCTGCCTTTGTTGAAAATATTTTCCGGTTCAGTGATAAATTTTATATCATACCCGGTATTCGTTCAGAGTGGTTAGAAGGCACTGCCTCCGGTCGCAATGGTTATACTTCAGGAGGTGCTGAGATATTATTGCAAAATATTACCCGAAGCAGAAGTTTTGTATTGGCCGGTATCGGTACAGAATTTCACCTCACCCGGACAACAGAAATCTATGCCAGCATATCACAGGCATATCGCCCTATTCAGTTTGCTAACCTGCAGGCTCCGCCCACAACAGATGTGGTAGATAACGACCTGAAAGATGCCAAAGGCTTTAATGCAGACCTTGGTTACCGTGGCAAGGTGAAAAATTATCTGCAATTTGATATCAGCGGATATTACCTGCAATACAATAACCGGGTGGGTACTGTAACAGTAAGCGGCACACCTTCTTACCGCCTCATTACTAATGTGGGCAGCAGTACCAGCAAAGGTTTTGAAGGTTATGCAGAGTTTAACCCCTGGAGGGCATTTACCAAAAATAGTAATGCGGATATTATAATATTTGGTTCTTATTCCTATACCGATGCCCGTTACAGCAGTGATCATAAAGATGCTGCCACAAAAGGTAAGAAAGTAGAAAATGCACCACGGAACATTTTCCGTGGCGGTATTACAGCTGGTTACAAAACATTCCTGCTGACAACACAACTGAGCTATGTGGGTGAAGCTTTCAGTGATGCAAACAATAGTTTTGCACCATCCGCCAATAGCAATAACGGATTGATCCCATCTTATACCGTAACAGATATCACGGCTACATATAAATTTTCCAAAGGATTGAACCTCAAAGCAGGGATCAACAACCTTACTGATGCCCGTTATTTCACCCGCCGTGCTGGAGGATATCCTGGCCCGGGTGCATTACCTGCTGAGGGAAGAACTTTCTTTATAAGTATCGGAGCTAAACTCTGATGCTGATAATGGCTGAAAAGCGCATTGGATAATTCAATTATTGAATTATCCAATGCGCTTTTGTTTGGTACATATATGATGTTCATCAGTAAGTTGACTGATTGCAAAACAGACGTTGTCATCTTTTTGTCAAACGTAGTTTCATTAACATTTCCTGACAAACAGGTGATAAATCTCATTTATTGCTGAAGAAACTTTGCGCAGCAATTAAAAAATTATGAGAAAAATTCACCTCTTCCTCGTTGCAGTACTGATAAGTGCTTCCGTACATGGTCAATTGGTTAAAATTGCTCCTCCGGAGGACACGACAAAAACCAAAGAGCTAGATGAAGTAGTTATTACAGGTCAGTACAAGCCGCAGTCTGTCAAAAACTCAGTATACCAGGTTAAAGTAATTGGAAAAGAGAGGATCCTGAAACAAGGGGCTACCCGCCTGCAGGATGTATTGAAAAACGAATTGAATATGCGTTTTTCGCAGGATGTGGCAACTGGTGGTTCTGCTATCTCTATGCTGGGTTTAAGTGGCCAGAACGTTAAAATTTTGATGGACGGGCTGCCCGTTACCGGTCGCCAGGGTGTGAACAATGAATTTGATATTAGTCAGATTGATATCAATTCAATTGAAAGAATTGAGATCGTGGAAGGCCCCATGTCTGTTGTTTATGGTGCTGATGCCCTCGCTGGTGTAATTAACATTATCACCAGGAAAGCTACAGTATACAACTTGTCTGTGAATGCAAGAATACATGAAGAGACAGTTGGGAACGAATATGGTATCAATCAAGGCATCCATAACCAACAGGCAGGTCTTACATGGAAAAAAAATAAATGGGAGATTGGCGGTTCGTTTGCGCATAATTACTTCGGAGGTTGGAAAGATACGGCCATTGAAAGAGAATTGGTATGGCATAAAAAGGACCAGCTTATAATGAATGGCTTTATTGGATATACTAATGGCAAACTGCACCTTCGATACCGTGTTGACGGATTAGATGAAGTGATCACCAATCCCGGCAATTTCAGTCCTTTTGCTGACCCCATCTCTGGCGATACGCTGGCGTTTGATCAGGAATATCTTTCTCAACGCCTGATGCACCAGTTGCAGGGTTCTTATTTTGTTAATAACAGTTTGTCTTTTCAGCTGCAATCTTCTTTTACTGATTACAGCCGACAGGTTTTTTCAACGACCATCAATAAAAAGAATAGAGATATCCGGCTTGATCCGGGAGAAGGACGTCAGTCGGTTGTTGACTTTACCGGCTTTACATTCCGCGGTACTGCCTTATACAAATTATCAGATGTAATCAGTTTCCAGCCCGGTGTTGATATAAATTTAGATAAGGGGCTTGGTGAAAGATTGAAAAGTGGATCAAATGCTGTGAATGATTATGCATTGTTCCTTACAACTGAGATCACTCCTTCTTCTAAGATCAACATTCGTCCCGGCTTACGGTTTATAAGAAATTCCGTGTATGATGCGCCACCGGTTATTCCTTCAATCAATACCAAGTTCCAGTTAACACAAAACCTGGACCTGCGTTTGTCCTATGCCCGTGGCTTCCGTTCTCCATCGCTTCGTGAGTTATACTTCAGCTTCTTCGATGCCAATCACCAGGTGGTGGGTAATCCTGATCTGAAGGCAGAGACCTCGCATAGTTTTACCGGATCGTTGAGCTTTAAGAAAAAAAGAGTAGAAGAATTACAGTATGCTGTTCAACTGGGAGGTTATTACAATGATGTAAAAAACATGATTGACTATGTCTTTACTCAAAGTTCTGATACGGCAAGATTGTATAATGTTTTCAGTAGTAAAACATCAGGTGCTAATCTGAGCACCGTTATTACCTATAAAAAATGGAGTTTCTCCGCTGGTGCTGCCTATACCGGTTTTTATAATGAACAGTACGAAACAAATAAAGACCTGCCTGCATTGGTTTGGTCAGCTGAAGCGAATGCTTCTGTTGGGTATTCTATTCCTGCAATTGGTTTAGACCTGAACCTGTTTTATAAATTAACAGGTAAACGTCCCCGCTATGTGATGGATGGTCCTGATGTGGTGTTATCAGAGCAGGATGGTTTTCACCTGGCAGATTTCACCCTGAATAAAAAATTGATCAGGAGTCTGACGCTGAATGCAGGTATACGCAACCTCTTCGATGTTGATCGTATCAACAGCAGTTTTGTTCAGGGAGGAATACATACCAGTGGTGGACTGAATGTTGCAACAGGCCGCTCCTACTTCGCCTCCCTTCTTTTTAACTGGAATTAAAAATAAATAATTCAGGTAAACATAAACAGATTACAAGATGAAACAGAAATCTATAAGTATATCAGTAGCTTTTCTTTCTTTGCTATTACTCGTGGCAGGATGCCGGAAGAGAGATGCCGATTTAGCTGATAACCTCATTGTATTTGAAACATCAGCACAAGGTATTACCGCTTCAGAAAATTCTATCACTGTTAAGCTTAAATTAGTGAGAGGTACAGACAGAGATATTCCGGTTACTATTAACCTGGTTGAAGAAGGGGTAGTGTATGGAACCGATTATACCACCACACCGGCCGCTGCTGCAGGTAAACTGACAGTGACTATTCCCTCAGGAAATAATGAAACGTCATTTACACTCACAAAGAATAGTGGTGTTTTATTTGATGGTGATGAAAAGATAGTTTTTGATTTGTTCAGTTCGGGAACACCTGTTTTTATCGGGGTTGCCAGGCAATTCACACTCAGTTTTGCTGAACTGGTGGCTGCTAATTCAACACTGACAATAAATGGAGGGGGTGTTTTATATTCAAACAAAGTATTCATTGATCTTAGTGCCAACCGTCAGACTGCTGTAAACCGAAATACATGGGATCTTGGTTTTTACACCGGTGCCGATGATTACCGGGTGATTTTAAACTCATCCTCTGCTATGATGGCAAAACAGATCAATAAGAATGATCTTACACAAGTAACAGCTGCCGATACGGTTGGATTTTCAACAGAAGTAGCTTTTAACCAGTTTGCCCCTGCAACTATTTCATTACCTTATATAGATTACCCCAATGGTGACCTCGCAAGAACAGCTATCATGGCATCCAGTGCAGCAGCTGCCGAGAATAAAGTCTATATCGTAAATCGTGGTCTGGCTCCCGGAAGCCCTGCACCGGCAAGGGGCTGGAAAAAGATCAGGATCCTTCGTAATGCAAGTGGTGGCTATACATTACAGCATGCCGATATTGCCGCTACCACTTTTTCAACTATAGATATAGCCAAGGAAGAGGCTTATTACTTTAAATATATTTCTTTTGACAACGGTGCCGTTAGTGTAGAACCTGCCAGGAAGAAATGGGATATTGCCTGGTCTTATTTTTCTAACGTCACCAATTTTGGTGCTGGCGAAGTACCTTATCTTTTTCAGGATATTATTTTGTTGAACAGGAATGTGCAGGTAGCCAAAGTGATGGCCGGTACCAGGACATTTGCTGATTTTGGGATAGCAGACATCGCATCTCAGACTTTTTTGACCACACAAAATGCTATTGCTGCTGACTGGCGTTCAGGTGGTGGTCCGGGTACGTCACCTGCGGTAAGAACAGATCGTTATTATATTATTAAAGACGGTGATAATAATTATTATAAACTTCGTTTTACTGCGCTTACGCAAAACGGGGAGAGAGGCTATCCTGCTTTTGAAGCAGTTTGGCTGAAGAGAGATTAGGTTAACTGGTTATAGGATTAAAAGCCCCTTTTTAAAGTGGCTTTTTTTGCTTTTTTAGCTCATAAAAAGCTTTTTTTATTCCGTAACTTCGCCACCATTTTAGAATGGCTATGAGTGCTAAATACAGAGAATTTACGGGATTGAACCTGCCGGCTTTCGAGCAGGAGGTGTTGGCTAAATGGACTGAAAGCCAGGCTTTTGAAAAAAGTGTATCCCTTCGTGAAGGGGCCACTCCCTTTGTATTTTATGAAGGACCTCCCAGCGCCAATGGTATGCCCGGAATTCACCACGTTATTTCGAGGACGCTCAAAGACCTGGTCTGCCGCTATAAAACCATGAAGGGTTTCCAGGTGAAACGAAAAGGTGGTTGGGATACACATGGTTTGCCGATTGAACTGGGAGTGGAGAAAGAACTGGGTATTACCAAAGAAGATATTGGGAAAAAAATCTCTGTTGAAGAGTATAACAAAAAGTGCCGGGAAGCGGTGTTGCGGTACAAAGACAAATGGGATGAGATAACCCGCAAGATGGGTTATTGGGTTGACCTTAATGATCCTTATATCACTTTCAAGAATGAATATATTGAGACCCTGTGGTGGTTGCTGAGTGAATTGTACAAAAAGGGATTGTTGTACGAAAGTGTGAGTATACAACCTTACTCACCGGCCGCGGGAACCGGTTTAAGCTCACATGAACTGAACCAGCCGGGTACATATAAAGATGTGAAAGATACAAGTGCTGTAGCGATGTTCCGGGCAGTACAAGATGAAAAAAGTAAATTCCTGCATGATGTGGTTCATGGCGCAGAGGTCTTCTTTTTAGCCTGGACAACTACCCCCTGGACCTTGCCTTCAAATCTTGGTTTGACGGTTGGTGCCAATATTGATTATGTATTGATAAAAACTTTTAATCCATACACACATTTACCAATAAATGTGGTGCTTGCAAAGGCATTATTGGGTAAATATTTCAAAGAAGAGGGAGAGGATGGTGATTTTGCCGGCTACAACGAAAAAGTAAAGATCCTTCCCTGGAAAATACTTACTGAATTCAAAGGTTCACAAATAGAAGAATGCCGTTACGAGCAATTGCTTCCTTATGATGCCAACACTGCTGCTCATGCAGGTGGCGATCCGTTCCGGGTCCTGGTAGACACCTTTGTTACCACCGAAGATGGTACCGGTATTGTTCATACTGCTCCTGCTTTTGGTGCAGATGACTATAAGGTTGGGAAGAAATATAATATCGGTATTCTCACCATGGTTGACAGGGAAGGAAAATTTGTAGATGGATTAGGAGAGTTCAGTAATCGTTATGTGAAGAACTATAAAGATGACCCAAACTACGTTGATGTAAATATTGACATAGCCGTAAAACTGAAAAAGGAGAACAGGGCTTTTAAAGTTGAAAAATACGAACACAGTTATCCGCATTGCTGGAGAACAGATAAGCCTGTTTTATATTATCCCCTGGATGCATGGTTCATTAAGACCACGGCTATCAAGGAAAGGATGGTTGAATTAAATAAGACCATTAACTGGAAACCAAAATCAACCGGCGAAGGTCGTTTTGGTAACTGGCTGGAGAATATGGTGGACTGGAACCTGAGCCGCAGCCGTTATTGGGGTACACCCTTGCCGATCTGGAGAACAGAAGATGGAGAAGAAGAGATTTGTATCGGGAGCATCGAAGAACTGAATACCGGAATTAAAAAGGCTAATGAAATATTAGGTGTTGCTGCCAATAAGAACTACTTGCATGAAGGGATCCTCGATCTTCACAAACCGTATGTTGACGATATAGTATTGGTCAGCCCTTCAGGTAAGCCTATGAAAAGGGTTCCGGATCTGATCGATGTCTGGTTTGACAGTGGTGCTATGCCTTATGCCCAGTGGCATTATCCCTTTGAGAACAAAGAGGAATTCAAAAAATCATTTCCTGCAGACTTTATTGCAGAAGGAGTGGACCAGACAAGAGGCTGGTTCTATACACTTCATGCTATTGCCTGTTTATTGTTTGATTCAGTAGCGTACAAAACTGTTGTTAGCAATGGTTTGGTACTTGATAAGAACGGCAACAAAATGAGTAAGCGATTGGGTAATGTGGTGAATCCTTTTGATACCATTGAAAAGTATGGAGCGGATGCTACCAGGTGGTATCTTATCACTAACGCCTCACCCTGGGATAATTTGAAGTTTGACAGCGAAGGGATCAAAGAAGTGCAGCGTAAGTTCTTTGGTACATTATATAATACTTACCAATTCTTTGCACTCTATTCAAATGTAGATGGGTTTGCTTTCAAAGAGGAATACATTCCTTTGAACCAGAGACCAGAGATAGACAGATGGATTCTTTCTTCATTGAACACTGTGGTGAAGAAAGTGAATGAATACATGGATGACTACGAACCTACACAGGCAGGTCGTGTAATTGAAGATTTTGTAGATGAGCATTTAAGTAACTGGTATGTACGTCTTTGCCGACGCCGCTTCTGGAAAGGGGAATATGAACAGGATAAGATATGTGCTTACCAGACATTGTATGAATGTTTGGAAACGATAACAAGGTTAATTGCGCCGATCTCCCCGTTCTTCAGCGATGCTGTTTTTCAAAATTTGAATGCTGTAACAAATCGTTTTAAGGCAGAATCTGTTCATCATGTCAACTTTCCTGTGGCTGACGAATCAGTTATTGATGAATACCTGGAGGAAAGAATGCAGCTGGCGCAGGATGCATCTTCTTTGGTCTTATCACTTCGCAAAAAAGTAAATATCAAAGTCCGTCAGCCATTACAGAAAGTACTGATACCTGTATTGAATTCTTCCATGAAAGAGCAATTACAAAAAGTGGAAGACCTTTTGAAAGCGGAAGTAAATGTGAAAGAAATTGAATACCTGAACCCCGACAATACTTTTATCAGTAAAAAGATAAAACCCAATTTTGTAGCCCTGGGCAAAAAACTGGGTTCTAAAATGAAAGCGGTATCCACAGCTTTATCACAATTCGCCCAGGAGGATATTGCCCGGTTGGAAAAAGAGGGTCAATATAATTTGTCAATTGATGGCGAACCTGTAATATTACAAATCACTGATGTGGAGATCAGCAGTGAGGATATTCCGGGTTGGACAGTGGCCAATAAAGGCAATTTGACAGTAGCATTGGATGTAACAGTAACTCCGGAACTGGAAGCTGAGGGTAATGCCAGGGAATTTGTGAACCGCATCCAGAAAATCAGGAAAGACAGTGGTTTTGAATTGATGGACAGGGTTGAAATTAAAGTTGCAGCACCTGATGGATTAAAAGATTCGTTGGCTCATTTTAAAACCTATATTTGCGCCGAAATTCTGGCTGATAAGCTTGAGTTTTTGACCGAAATTGAGGATGGAATTGAGATAGATATTAACGATGATTTGCTAAATGTGATTGTTTCAAAAAAAGGGTAAAAATATGGCTATAAAGAAAAAAAAGGCTACAAAAAAGGCCGCCAAACCCGTAAAACCCGCAAAGAAAGCTGTTGTTAAAAAGCCAGCAGCAAAGAAAACTGTGAAAAAATCTGCACCCAAGCCTGCCCCCAAAAAGGTGGCAAAGGCGGCTCCAAAAAAGCCAGTAAAACCAGTTGCAAAAAAACCGGCTCCTAAGCCTGCACCAAAAGCTGCAACTAAACCAGTTGCCAAACCTGCACCTGCCCCGGCACCAAAACAGGAATCCCCTGCCCCCAAGCCAGTGGTTAAAAAGCATGGAGGTGTTGATCCTAAATCTTTAGTTTCAATCAAACCTAAAGTGCAGCCTGTCATTAAGAAGGAGCCGCCCAAACCATCGAAAATGGTTATTCCAAAAACAAGTACAAAAAGCTCGGTAAAATATGAACCTGAGTTTACTAAATCCGTATTAGATACAGCTATGCAGCAATATTCCGGACCAACTATGAGATATTCAGACGCTGACCTGACAGAGTTCAGGGGGATCATTCAGCGTAAACTGGACGCCGCAAAGAAAGAATTAGCTTATTTACAGGGTTTGATAACCCGTAAAGAGGAGGGTGGAGATATGGATGAGGGCCGCTACATGACAATGGAAGATGGAAGTGTAAGTATGGAGAGAGAACAACTCAGCCAGATGGCAAGCCGCCAGATCACTTTTATCGATCACCTGGAAAAAGCCATGATGAGAATTGAGAACAAGACCTATGGGATCTGCCGTGTTACAGGTAAATTGATTGATAAAGCCCGTCTCCGTGCAGTACCTCATGCTACCCTGAGCATTGAAGCTAAGCAGATGATGAATAAATAAGTTTTCTGAAAACTAACGATAAACAAAAACCCCGGGTGACCGGGGTTTTTTATTTGTTGCAAAAGTTCTTATTTTTTTCCCCTCAAAAAGATCTGGAACCCGGCACCAATAGTAAAGCCATGGTTGGTAAACTTGGTAGTGGTTTCATTCTCTGCTCTTGTATCAATACTGCCATCAATGCCATCATCACGAAGGGTTGTTCTTTTGAAGGTGTTTTTGTTGTACGAATAATTATATCCAATATAAAAATCAAGACCTGCGTTCTCGCCAACCAGTTTGGTAAATCCACCTGTAAAGGCCGCATTGGCAAAAAATCCCCCTGAAGAATTTCCATCATATGTTTGCTTGTAAACAGATGAGCCAGAACCTCCATAGAAAAATCCTTCCGTTTTCAGACTACTGATACCTCCATTAAGGCTGACCTGGCCAAAAGGCAGGAGAGATCCGTTGCCGGGGAAATAATTTCTGGCAAAACCTCCAATACCAATATTGAAACCATTGTTTTTGTCACTTTGATAAGTGCTGCCATTTTGCTCATAGCTTGTTTTTTGGCCATTGGGATTTATATTCAGCATGATACCTACTACAGTATTATCAGAAACAAACCAGCCCAGCGAGGGGGTGATCCTGGCATCATAGCTGGTTATTTTTGACGTATTGCTGCCTATTGAAACCACCGTTATATCGGAACTGCCGGAATTGAACAATACAGAACCAACAGACGAGCCTGCCATTCTATCTCCTTTTTTGAATTGTGCATGGGTGCATATGGATAGTAATAAAACGGCCGCTAAAAATTGCATTTTAAGTTGCATATTATTGAATTGGTTGGACAACAAATATAGTTGTTCAGGGAAACCACTTGCAGCTATTTTTTTATGAAACTTGAGGTGATTTTGAAATTTTTTCCTTTACCTTTAAAATATCTTGGTAAACAGGAAAATTCCTTTTACTTTTAAAACCGAAACTAATTAACAGCCAAATCAAACTTTATGAGAAAGTTCAGACTACTCTCGCTATTATTCTTAGCCATCACATTTATAGCCGTTAGTTGTACAAAAGAAGGTCCTGAAGGCCCTGCCGGTGCTACCGGTCCCCAAGGTCCTACTGGTGCTAACGGTGCTAATGGCCCTGCTGGTCCTACTGGCCCTACTGGCCCGCAAGGCCCTACTGGTCCTGTTGGTCCGCAAGGTCCTGCTGGTCCTGCCGGAACTGCAAACGTTATTTACTCAAGCTGGTTTCCAATTCTGGGTACAGATTGGACTGGTTCTGGTACTGCTAACCAGTCTTACACATTAACTGCACCTGGTGTTACGCAGGCAATAAGAGATAATGGTGTTGTGCTGGTGTATGTAACTTATAATAACCTGATAAGACCATTACCGTTCAATGATGTATCAACTGCTAATCCTATTACATTTGATTTTTATCTGCCAGCTACTGTTGGACAGATATTATTAAGAGCATACCGCCCCAGTTCCGCTTTCACTTTGATTACAATAAATGTTCGGTATGTAATTATTCCTGGTGGTGTAGCCGGTGGTCGTACAATCGGAAAAGCTGCAGAAATAAACGGGCAAGTTTATACAGAATCACAACTAAAAGCAATGTCTTACCAACAGGTATGCAGCTTGCTTAAAATACAGCCTTAATAAATTTAAATCTGAATAGAAAGAGCCGTTCCTATATGGAGCGGCTCTTTGTTTTAGCATTATTTTCTGTATTACCTTGTGTCTCCAAAAGGATCTGTTATGAAGAATATTGCTTTACTCTTATTTTACCTGCTGTTAACTATTATAACAATAGCTCAGCCCCGTATCATATCCGGACCTATGCTTGGCCCGGTTGAATTAAGAGATGCAAAAGTATGGCTGGAGGTTTCTCCGGAAGTAAAATCCGTTTCATTGCAATACAATAAGAAAGGAGAAAAAAAGACCAAAACTGTTTTATACAAAGGAGAATTGGGTAATGAATTCAACCCCCTTTATTTTACCATAGGCGGATTAGACTTTAATAGTTCTTATCAGTATAAGATATGGGTGAATGGAAAGGCCACTACTTATAGTGGGGAGTTTACAACTAAAGATCTGTGGCAATGGCGAAAACCCATTCCTGAATTCAGCTTTTTAACAGGATCCTGTTCATATTTTAATGAGCCTGTATTCGACAGGCCCGGTACTCCCTATGGAAAAGACTCTTCTATTTTTAAAACCATGGCAAAAGAAAGAGCTTCGTTCATGCTTTGGCTGGGTGACGCATGGTACACCAGGGAGGTAGATTATTTTAGTGAATGGGGGCTCTGGTACAGGGCCAGCAGGGACAGGGCTACTCCGGTATTACAGAATTTTCTGAAATCTATGCCGCAGTTGGCTACCTGGGATGATCATGATTACGGACCAAATGACATTGGAAAAAATTATATCCTGAAGGAAGCCAGCCGGAATGTTTTCAACAAATATTTCTGTAACCCTTCTTCCGGTGAAAACGGCCAGGGCATTTATACCATGACCACCTGGGGTGACGCCGATATTTTTCTAACTGATGACCGTTGGTGGCGCAGTGCAGACAGAATGAAGGATTCTGTTGATGGGAAACCAAACCCTGAGAAAAGAATGTTAGGTAAACAGCAAATGGAATGGCTGAAGAACTCATTGTTGCACAGCAGTGCAACTTTTAAAATAATTACAGTTGGAAGCCAGGTACTTAATCCTGTTTCTCCCTATGATAAATGGAGGGATTTCCCGGCAGAATACCAGGAGCTGATGGACTTTCTGAAAAAATATAAGGTTAACGGTGTGCTTTTCCTTACGGGTGACAGACACCACAGTGAAATAATAAAAGTAGACAGACCGGGTACATATCCGCTTTATGATATCACTGTTTCCCCGCTTACATCAGGAACACATTCATTCGGTGGTCCGGAAAAAAATAATGCTTACCGGGTATTTGGATTGGATGAAAAGCAGAACTACGGTAAATTTTCATTCAGCGGAGCAAGAGGCAACAGGAAGCTAAATGTTGAGTTTTTGGGAGTGAAAGGAGAAAAATTAGGTGAGTGGAGTATATCTGAAAAGGAATTGAAAACCCCTCAATAAATTTGCCTCATGACTATCTATTTTGGATATGAGAAGGGACAGGTGATCCAGGCTTTGCGTTATCATTTTATCAGCCGGCAGGAGATACGCATTATGCTGATCCTGGTAAATGTATTTGCATTGGCATCGGTTACATTATATGCGTTGGGTAAAATAACACCTATGGCTTTCTTTATGGGTTCAGCTCTATGGATCGTATTAATGATTAGTTTCTGGTTTATCCTTCCTTTCATGGTTTACCGGAGGGCTATTACTTTCAAGCATGAGTTTAGTATGGATTTCCGCGACGATGGTTTTACACTGGCACATGAACGGGGCTCCAAATCATGGGCATGGACAGCACTGAAAAGCTATTTGGAAAGCCCCCATTTTTTTCATTTATATTTTGATAGCCGTTCATTCTTACTCGTACCTAAAAGCGGTTGCAAAGACAGCGATGAGGTGTTTGAATTACGTAAACTGATAAAAGAGAAAGTAAAAAAAGGCTGATTCAGATGAGGTGGTAATGCAGTTGTATTACAATTTTTTCTCCATCACATAGTGTGGAATAGTCACTTCGGTGAACTCATCACCGGTAACCTTATAGCCCATTTTTTCATAAAAACCGATAGCATTTTTCCGGGCATGCATGGATAGAATTCTGTACCCCCTGTCCCTGGCAATATTTTCAGCAAAGTGCATGATAGCTCTTCCGATCCCTTTTCCCTGCAGGTCATTCAACACAGCCATTTGCCGCAGCCGGACGATTTCCGGATTTTCCTCTACCAGCATACAGCAGCCCAGTATATCCTCTTCTTCAAAAGCACCAATAAGCATATTGCTTTTTTCCTGTTCCAGCTCATTAGTTGTAAAGCCCAATCCCAGCGGTTTACGCAGGATATCTTCCCGAAGCTTGACCATCTTCTGGTATTCTGGTGTACCGTGTTCGATAATTTTCAACGCCATAACTAAGTAATTAACGGGAGGGAAGTTCAAAATACAAATAACTTATAATACTACCAACCGTTTATTGGTATTAAATAAACGGCTAAAAGCCTTTTTCCTGGTTATTATACCCTCTTTTTCAGGGGGTTGAGATAAAATGGGAAAATAATGTCTTTCCGATGCTTATTTATTCAAAAAGTATATTTTTGCACCCAATAAACTAAACTTTAAGATCATGTCAGACATCGCATCAAGAGTTAAAAAGATCATCGTAGACAAACTGGGCGTTGACGAAGCAGAAGTAACAAACGAAGCTTCTTTTACCAACGACCTGGGTGCCGACTCTTTAGACACTGTAGAACTCATCATGGAATTTGAAAAAGAATTTAATATCTCTATTCCTGATGAACAAGCCGAAACTATTACTACTGTAGGTCAGGCTGTAACTTACCTGGAAGAGCATGCCAAGTAATGTATAAGTTATTTGCATCCGGCAGATAACAAAAATGCCTGCCTCCGTTGCAGGAAATAAATTAAACCCCGCCTTCTTAATCCGGTATCAATCGGGTGGAAGGCGGTTGGTTTTTATTTTTGACTAAACTGCTTTATCTTACTATTATATGGAACTAAAAAGAGTTGTCATAACAGGTATGGGGGCAATAACCCCTTTAGGCAATACTGTACAGGATTACTGGAATGGATTGATAAATGGTGTATCCGGCGCAGAAATGATTACCCTGTTCGATGCTTCAAAGTTTCGTACCAAATTTGCCTGTGAAATCAAAGGATTTGAACCTACTCAGTTTTTGGATAAAAAGGAAGCAAGAAAGATTGACCGGTTTACCCAATTGGCATTAGTAGTTAGCGATCAGGCAATGACCGATGCAGGGTTAAATAGAGATAATATTAACCCGGACAGAGTAGGTGTGGTATTTGCCAGTGGTATTGGCGGGTTAATAACCTTTCAGCATGAAGTAACAGATTTTGCAAGAGGAGATGGAACTCCCCGTTTCAATCCCTTCTTTATTCCCAAAATGATTTTGGATATTGCTGCTGGTCAAATAAGCATGAGGCATAACTTACGTGGGCCCAACTTTGCTGTAGTTAGTGCCTGTGCCAGTAGTACGAATGCCATTATGGATGCTTTTAATCTTATTCGATTGGGCAAATCGGATATAATCCTGACTGGCGGAAGCGAAGCGGTGATCAGTGAAGCAGGTGTTGGCGGATTTAATGCTATGAAAGCCATGAGTGAGAGAAATGACGATCCTAAAACGGCCAGTCGCCCTTATGATAAAGATCGTGACGGATTTGTGATGGGTGAAGCTTCCGGCATATTGGTGTTAGAGGAACTGGAACATGCTAAAGCCAGGGGTGCAAGAATTTATTGCGAAGTGGCAGGTTGCGGCGCCACTGCAGATGCTTACCATATTACGGCCCCTCATCCGGATGGATTGGGTGCAAGAAATGTAATGCTGGCGGCTCTGGATGAAGCAGGGATGAAACCGGATGAAATTGATTATATCAATACTCATGGTACTTCCACACCCATTGGTGACGGTGCAGAAGTAAAAGCTATAACAGCTGTATTTGGTGAACATGCTTATAACCTTAACATCAGTGCTACCAAATCCATGACGGGTCACTGCCTTGGTGCAGCAGGTGTAATAGAAGCAATTGCAAGTATACAAGCTGTTATAAATGATATAGTACCACCAACAATAAATCATTTTACTGATGATCCTGAATTAGACCCAAAACTTAATTTCACTTTCAATAAAGCGCAGCAACGAACAGTTCGTGCAGCACTGAGTAATACATTTGGTTTTGGCGGGCATAATGCCTGTGTGATTGTGAAAAAGTACAAAGCCTGATTCGTTTTTTTTTCGTAGCTTGATTCCTGTGGATTTTTTTAAGAATTTTTTTACCAAACACGAAGGTTCTTCTTTTAAAAAGGAACTAAAGAATATGCTGGGTTATAAACCCGGGAATATCTCCTTGTATAAAACAGCACTTACTCACCGGTCCATTCGTGACGGAGCGGATGAAAACAATGAACGCCTGGAATACCTTGGTGATGCTGTACTCAGTGCTTTAATTGCAGATTATCTTTTCAAACGATACCCGTACAAAGAAGAAGGGTTTCTTACAGAAATGCGGAGTAAGATGGTAAACCGGCAGCAGCTAAATGAGATTGCTATCCGCATGGGACTGAAAAAAGTTACATTATATAATAAAATGGATGGTTCATTAAAAGTGAGCCAGATATTTGGTAATACACTCGAAGCATTGGTTGGAGCGATCTATCTTGACCTGGGGTATAAGAAAACAGCTAAGTGGGTGCTTGAGGTTATCATTCTGCCCCATATGTTCATGGACGATCTTGAAAACCTGGAAATTAACCACAAGAACAAGTTATATGGCTGGGCCAACAAAAACGGCCGTGTGCTGGAGTTTGAGACGCTGAATGAAAAACTGGAAAACGGCCGTCGTCTCTTTACGGTTGCTGCTGTGTTGGATGGAAAGAATATTGCCGAAGGGAAAGCTTTTAATAAAAAAGATGCTTCCCAGATTGCAGCACAGGTGGCAGTGGAAAAGCTGGGTATCATTAATTCGGATTCAGTTGGTGAGGAAACTGATGAGAAAAAAGCACAGGCTTAATTTTTCGATATCACCATGATAATATGTATTTATTAAAGCGAATTGCATTATTCTTCCTGTTCATTGCTGTTTTTATTGCCTGTAATAATCCCGTAAAAGGACGAAATGGGGTAGTTTTTAAGAACCCTGCTGATTACAATGATTATATTATCAGCCGTCAAACCATCCTTATTAAAAATATACTTGACTTGGGCAAAAAGGCAGATTCAGATGTTGACTCTGCTTATGGTATGTTGGATACTTACACCAATGATGCGACAAGAATTATTGCAGAAATAAAAGACATGCCTTCTTATAAAGGAGATTCTTCTTTACGGGATGCTGCTGTAAATTCTTTTACCTTTTATAAGAAATTATTTGGGGAGAGTTATAAAAGAGTTCTTTCCATCCGCCGGGAGGGAGGAGATGAAACTGAAGAAGGGGCTGCAGAAATAATGGGAATAATGGACAGTATTAAACGGGAAGAAGAAATACATGATAAAAGATTGCACAATGCCCAGAAAGATTTTGCTTCCAGGTTCAAAATGAAAATGCGGGACAATGAAATTCAAAAAGAGATTAATCAGAATCAGTAGTAAGTAAGGTTACTTTTTTTCCATACATAGCTCAACCAGTACTCCATTAGTATGTTTGGGATGAAGGAAACAAACCAGCTTATTATCAGCGCCTTGTTTAGGTTTATCATTTAGTAAGACAAAACCTTCTCCCTGCAGTCTTTTCATTTCCGCTTCAATATCCGTAACGTCAAATGCAATGTGATGGAGGCCCTCCCCCTTTTTTTCGATAAAGCGGGCAATTACACCCTCCGGGTCGGTACTTTCCAGCAGTTCAATTTTAGTCTCCCCCTGTCTGAAAAAAGCTGTATTTACTTTCTCAGTTTCAACCATTTCTGTTTTATAACAGGGAGAGTTCAACAATTTTTCAAATAGGGGGATAGTGATGGCCAGGTTTTTGACTGCAATGCCTATATGTTCCACTTTTTGCATATTAAGGGCTTTAATATCAGGGCTTTCGATTTCGGTAAATTCGGTGTATAACACGAAATTACCCCTTTCCTTTAGAACCTTTTGAGCTAATTTTGTGTTTATTGAAACGAACAACGACTAATTCATTTTATGCTAAAATTTCCAATTTATTTAGACCATAATGCTACTACACCCTGCGACCCAAGGGTTGTGGAAGCAATGATTCCCTATTTTACCAACAGTTTTGGTAATGCAGCCAGCCGTAACCATCCTTTTGGCTGGCAGGCAGAAGAGGCGGTGGACTATGCTCGGGAACAGGTTGCCAGGTTAATTGGCGCCGACCCTAAAGAAATAATCTTTACTTCAGGAGCTACAGAGGGTGATAACCTCGCTATTAAAGGAGTCTTTGAAATGTATGCCAGCAAGGGCAATCATATCATCACCTGCAATATTGAACATAAAGCTGTACTGGATACCTGCAAACACATCGAAAAGGAAGGTGGGGAAGTGACCTACCTGAAAGTAAAACCCAATGGCCTGATTGATCTGGCCGAACTGGAAGCGGCGATAAAGCCGACTACTATTTTGATTGCCATCATGTATGCCAATAATGAAATAGGAACTGTGATGCCAATGAAGGAGATCAGTGCCATTGCAAAAAAGCATGGAGTGTTGGTTTTCTCCGATGCCGTACAGGCAGTTGGAAAAATACCCGTTGATGTAAATAAAGACGGAATAGATCTTATGGCATTCACGGCACATAAAATGTATGGCCCTAAAGGAGTAGGTGCATTGTATGTCCGCCGTAAAAATCCAAGGGTAAAAGTTACAGCCCAGATTGATGGTGGCGGACATGAAAGAGGTATGCGTAGTGGAACATTGAACGTTCCCGGTATCGTTGGTTTTGGCAAGGCTTGTGAGATTTGCATCAATGAAATGGAAGCAGATACACAAAGAATAATCAAACTGCGGGATAAGTTGGAAAATGCGTTGTTACAGGTAGAAGAATCCTACCTCAATGGTGATAAAGACTACCGGTTGCCGCATGTAAGTAATATCTCTTTCAAATATGTGGAAGGTGAGGGGTTGATGATGGGTTTTAATAAGAATATTGCAGTTTCGTCAGGTTCGGCCTGTACATCTGCTTCATTGGAACCTTCCTATGTTTTAAAAGCACTGGGACTTGGCGATGACCTTGCACATAGTTCACTGCGTTTCGGTTTGGGAAGGTATACAACCGAGGAGCAAATTGATTATACGATAGAACAAGTAACCAACACAGTAAATAAGTTAAGAGAAATGAGTCCGCTGTGGGAAATGTATAAAGAAGGAATCGATATGAATAGTATAGAATGGGCTCATCATTAATTTTTAACCTTTAAATTTTTTAACATGGCATACAGTGAAAAAGTAATCGATCACTACCAGAATCCCAAAAATGTGGGCACATTGGATAAGAGTAAAGTTAACGTAGGTACCGGCCTTGTTGGCGCACCAGAATGTGGTGACGTTATGCGTCTCCAGATAGAAGTTGATGAAACCACTGGGGTTATAAAAGATGCCAAATTTAAAACTTTTGGTTGCGGCTCTGCCATTGCCTCCTCTTCCCTCGCTACAGAATGGCTGAAGGGTAAATCAATAGATGAAGCGGTGACCATCGATAATATGACCATTGTGGAAGAGTTAAATCTTCCCCCGGTTAAGATTCACTGTTCTGTACTGGCTGAAGATGCCATTAAAGCAGCAATCAATGATTACCGTAAGAAGAATGGCCTGGAAGAATTGAAGTTTGACGAAAGTGTAATCCATTAAAATGAAAATGGGTTGTGGAAAATGCTGAGCAGGGTAAGCAAAAGCCGGTTTGCACTAACCACTTCCTTTTAACTACTACCCGGATTTATGAGTGTAGGATTAGATAATGCAATTTATGTAAGCGATAAAGCCAAAGCCAAAGTACAACAGTTACTGGCTGATGCTGGTGTAGCTAATGACCCTTCATACTTCCTTCGGGTTAGTGTGGTCGGTGGAGGTTGCTCTGGTCTAAGTTATAAACTGGATTTTGATAATGAACAAAAGCCAATGGATCAGTCTTTTGAAGACAACGGGGTGAAAGTGGTAACTGACCTGAAGAGTTTTTTATACCTGGTGAACACTACACTCGATTTTTCTGATGGCTTAAATGGCAAAGGATTTTATTTCAGTAATCCAAATGCCAGTCGTACCTGTGGTTGTGGCGAAAGTTTTGCAGTTTAAATTATTAAACCCCGAACTTATTAATAGAAGGTCCCTCTCCGGAGGGATTTTTTATTAGCTATAACAGGTGCAAAGAGCTGAAATATAGAAGCTTTAGCTTATTTTGCAGCATTGTCCATGCCTATGTGGTCCGTTTGTAAAAAAGAACTCCGCCAATTTTTCAGTAGCCTGACCGGTTACATTGCTATTATCGTTTTCCTGTTGGTAAACGGACTGGTATTGTTTGTATTTGAAGACAATATCCTCGACTTTGGATATGCCACCCTTGACCGGTTCTTTCAATTAGCGCCATGGATTTTACTATTGCTCATACCTGCCATTACGATGCGAAGTTTTGCTGAGGAATTTAAAACAGGTACCTATGAAATATTGCAAACCCGTCCGCTGACCCGGTGGCAGATCATTGGCGGTAAATATCTCGGTAGTTTAATAGTTGTTTTCATTGCCCTGTTGCCAACCATCATTTATATCTTCTCCATTCAGCGTCTTTCTTCTAACGAGGGTATTGATATGGGAGCTACAATCGGTTCTTATATCGGTTTATTTTTTTTGGCTGCGGTATTTACAGCAATCAGCATCTGTTGCAGCAGCTTTACCAATAATGCAGTCGTTGCATTTATAGTTAGTTTGATTGGTTGTGCCTTATTGTATTATGGTTTCAGTGCCATTAGTCGTATGCCAGCATTGGCCAATGGCCCGGATTATTATGTGGAAATGATCGGTATTGATTTTCATTACCGCAGTATCAGCCGCGGATTGATCGATACCCGTGATGTGGTTTATTTTCTAAGTTTCATATTCCTGTTTTTTGCAATAACGAACCGCAATCTTTTAAAGAGGTGATATGAGAAAAGGGATTGAAAAAATATTTGCTTCAAAATACTGGTGGCTGATGCTATTGGTTGCTTTGCTTATTGTCAATTATTTGGGTTCGGTTTTCCATGCCCGTTTAGATTTAACAAAGGAAAAAAGATATACACTCAGCAAAGCCACAAAAGATATCCTGAAAAACCTTGATGATGATGTGCAGATAGATGTTTTCTTAAAAGGGGAGTTTCCTGCAGGATTTAAAAAACTGGCTAATAGTACGGATGAGTTTTTACAATTATTGAAAGACAGAAATGGTTCAAAGATTCATTATCGTTTTGTTTCTCCGGTTGAAGAGATACCAGGTACTAAAACCATCTATGGGGATTCGTTGGTTAATTTAGGAGCTATTCCTATTAACCTTACAGTACAAAAAAAGGAAGGTGAAAGCAGTAATATCATTTTCCCGGTTGCATTTATTAAGTATAAAGGAAAACAATCTCTTGTAAACTTATACCCGGGAGCTAATAGCCGTATTTCCCAGGAAGAAATAAATGGTGCTGAATCTTTAATGGAATATCAGTTTGTAAAAACACTTGATAAGTTAACGGCGTCTAAAAAACCCGGAATTGCTTATTCTGTGGGAAACGGAGAACCAACTGACGGAAGAACATTTATGTTCCGGCAGGCTTTAGCTGATGATTATGATTTTAAAATTATTAATCTGCATAACCAACCCCGGATTCCTGATGGTGTTGATGTGCTTATGATTGTAAAACCGACAATTCAGTTTACTGAGGACGAAAAATTAAAGATTGATCAGTTTGTCATGGGAGGAGGTAAACTACTTTGTTTTATAGATAATTTAATAGCCGAACAAGACAGTCTTGCTTATAAGCCGGAAACAATTGCCTATGACCGTAATTTAAATCTTACGGATTTATTTTTCAAATATGGATTACGTATCAATACGGATCTTGTCATGGATCTGCAATGTGATTTATTACCATTTGTAGTAGGTGGAACAAACGAGAACCCGCAAATGGAATTATTGAGCTGGAACTATTATCCTATGCTTAACCCGACAAACAGCAAGCTTACAAAAGGTCTTGGATATGTTGGGAGCCATTTTGCAAACTCTATTGATACTATACAGGTAAATGGTGTAAGAAAAGAACCATTACTGGTTACATCTTCTAACTCACGGATAATAAGTACACCAGCATTAATCAGTCTCAACGAGAATAAGAATGTACCCGAGGATGTTAATTTTAAACGCAATGCAATTCCGGTTGCAATGTTACTGGAAGGCAGGTTCACTTCACTTTTCAAAAACAGGATCAGCCGGGCACAATTAGACACTTTATCAGTAATAGGGGAAGCATTCAGGGAGACATCAGCAGAAAGTAAAATTATAGTAGCTGCCGATGGAGATATTCTTTTTAATGATTTCTTGCCAGGTGAAGGGCCAAATGCTGCCCCTGTTCCCATTCAAATGGGGTGGAATAAATACACCTATAGAGAATATCTGAATCAGACAGAAAATGGTAGATTTTTCAGGCCGGTTGCCAATAGAGAATTCCTGCTAAACTGTATAGAATACCAGGTTAGTAATCCCGGCATCAGTGAAACAAGAAACAAGGATGTGGTATTGCGCCTGCTTGATTCTCAAAAAGTAAAAGAACAAAAAACTACCTGGCAGTTTATTAATATCGCTTTACCGGTATTGCTGGTAATTCTATTTGGCTGGATTTATCAGCAGGTTAGGAAGAGAAAATATGCAGCATAGTGCCATCTATCTTTACATTTCATAATAAATTTTGTTAATGACAGCAGATCAGATTACCTACCTCGTTTTTGGAATAGTTTTAGTGTTAGCCCTTGTATTTGACCTGGGTCTTTTAAGTAAAAAAGGGCAGAAAGTAACAATCAGGCAGGCTTTATACCAGACATTTTTCTGGGTGGGATTGGCATTAGCTTTTTTTGTATTTGTATGGATCGAAAAGGGCCAGGGTCTTGCATTAGAGTACCTGAGTGCTTACCTCATGGAATGGAGTCTCAGTATTGATAATATTTTTGTTTTTATTCTTATTTTCTCTGCTTTCTCCGTAAAAGAAAAACATTTTGGACGGGTGTTGCTGATTGGTATCCTGATGGCCATTATTTTCAGGGTAATTTTTATTACCGTGGGTGTCGCATTGGTAGAAAGATTTCATTGGATATTGTATGTTTTCGGTGCCTTTCTTGTCTATACAGGATATAAAATGTTTACGGCAACAGACGATGAAGAATTCGATCCGCAGGAGAGTAAAATATTTCTTTTTATAAAAAAGTTTTTGCCGCTGGCGCCACATGATGGTAACGGTAAGTTTGTCGTTAAAGAGAACGGCAAGTCCGTCTATACTACACTTTTTGTGGTGGTAATAATGCTGGCAGCAATTGACCTGGTTTTTGCTCTCGATTCAATTCCTGCAGTAATGGGTATTTCAAGAGACCGGTTGGTGATTTATACCTCTAATATCTTTGCTGTTTTAGGGTTGCGGTCTCTTTTCTTTTTGTTAAGAGGAGCTGTTACCAAGTTTGATTACCTGCAGCAGGGAATTGCTATCGTCCTGGTTTTTATAGGTGTTAAAATGCTGACTGAACACTGGATAAATCAGTGGGTAAGCAAACAGATACAGGTCTTTATCTCTTTGGGTGTAATTATGATTTGTATTACAGGCTCAATTTTTTATTCCATATTCATAAATAAAAAGGGAGTACCGCCGGAGGTTAAAGACGAAAGTGTTTCCTGACCGATATATTAATTTACTGTGAACTATTCTGTACGCAATATTGCCCAAATTATACATGCAGATGCCGCCATAGTGAAAGATTTGCCTGCCGAACATCTTTTGTTGGACAGCCGGAAAGTATTTTCTCCGGGTACATCCATTTTCTTTGCATTAATTGGATTTCGTCGTAACGGCCATGATTTTATTGCTGATTTATATAAAAAAGGAGTTAAAAGTTTTGTAGTAAGTGAAAAATTTGAAACAACTGCATTTCCGGGAGCTAATTTTTTGCTGGTCAATGATACACTGGCGGCACTTCAACAACTTGCTGCTTATCACCGGAAGCAATTTGCCATACCGGTTATTGGTATTACAGGAAGCAATGGAAAGACCATTGTAAAGGAATGGCTTTATCAATTGCTTCATACAGATTATAATATTGTTCGTAGTCCCAAAAGTTATAATTCACAGATTGGTGTTCCGTTGAGTGTATGGCAGATGAATGAACATCATACACTGGGAATTTTTGAAGCCGGAATTTCTAAGCCCGGCGAAATGGATAAACTGGAGAAAATAATTCAACCAACTATTGGAGTATTCACTAATATCGGGGAAGCGCATAGTGAAGGTTTTGAATCGATGATACAGAAGGAAGAAGAAAAAAGAATATTATTCAGGAATGTTACAGAACCAGGAAATCTTGATGTTGTTGAAGTGCGTCATCAGCTATCCACAACAATAATTACTGCCAGAGATCCAGGGACTGAGAAAGAATTTATTTCTATTGAAATTCCTTTTACTGATGATGCATCTGTACAGAATGCTACTACCTGCTGGAAAGTAATGCTGACCCTTGGCTACGACAATGAAATTGTCAGGTTCAGAATGAAGCAATTATTACCGGTAGATATGAGGTTAGAAATGAAGAAAGGGGTCAATCGTTGTTTGGTTATAAATGACAGCTATAGCGCTGACCTTAGTTCATTGGAAATAGCACTGAATTTCCTGGTTCAACAAAGTGCAGGCACTCAACGGACAGTAATCCTTTCTGATTTTTTACAAAGTGCTGTTTCAGATGAAAAATTATATGCACAGGTTCTTGAAAATTTACATAAGCATAAGGTAGACAGATTAATTGGTATCGGGGAGAGGATATCCAGCTCTTTGCGGCATCTGATTAATAGGGCGGATAAACGTTTAGCTGTTGAATTATATCCATCAACAGATGTTTTTTTGCAGCAATTCAGATCATCAATGTTTAAAGAAGAGGCAATACTGGTAAAGGGGGCAAGGATATTTGCGTTTGAACAGATTGTTCAATTGCTGGAACAAAAGGCGCATCAAACTGTACTGGAGATCAATTTGAATGCAATAGTGCATAATTTAAAGGAATATCAAAGGGTATTGAAACCAACCACCAAAGTGATGGCAATGGTAAAGGCCTTTGCATATGGAAGTGGTGGGGCTGAAATTGCCGGGATTCTGCAATATCATAAAGTGGACTATCTCGGAGTTGCTTATGCCGACGAAGGTGTGGAACTCAGAAATGCTGGGATTAGTTTGCCAATAATGGTCATGAATCCTGAAGAAAACGCTTTTGATGTAATAGTGGAGCATAACCTGGAGCCGGAATTATATTCTTTTGAATTACTGAATTCATTTGATTCTTTTTTACAAAAGGAAGGAATTCAGCACTATTCAGTTCACATTGAAATAGAAACAGGTATGAACAGACTTGGCTTTAGCATAACCGATATACAGAAATTATGCACCTGTTTAAATTCAACTTCTTCCTTCAAAGTGCAAACTGTTTTTTCTCATTTAGTTGCCAGCGAAGATGCTTTACAGGATCCATTTACGATTAATCAGTTCAATAAGTTTGAAATAGCAGCCACTCTGTTGCAGGAGAGGTTGGGATACTCCTTTATACGGCATATCGCCAATTCCGCTGCTGCTATACGGCATCAGCAGCTACAACTGGATATGGTGCGATTAGGTATTGGTTTGTATGGAGTGGATAGCGCCGGATCCGGTAAACTGAATCTGCAAACTGTTACTACACTTAAATCAACTATCGCACAAGTCAAGTACCTGGAAGCAGGAGAATCGGTGAGTTATAACCGTAATGGAGTGGTAAATAAAGATTCTGTTATTGCCACTGTGCGGCTGGGTTATGCTGATGGTTACCCTAGAAGACTGGGAAATGGGGTTGGCAAAGTTTGGGTAAAGGGTCACCTGGTGCCAGTAATTGGTACTGTTTGTATGGATATGTTCATGATAGATGTGACAGGTATTGATAATATACAGGAAGGAGAAGAAGTTGTAATATTCGGAAGTAGTTTACCTGTTCAGCAAGTAGCAAAATGGGCGGAAACGATTGCTTACGAAATACTAACAGGAATTTCACAGCGGGTGAAAAGGGTGTATTATGAAGAATAAATACCGGAAAAGTTCTCCAAATCAATGACAGCAAGGCGTTTATCAATGCTACATTTATGACTTCTTTGACCTGACACCTTGCAGCATTCTCCTTATATTTGTCCATTAAAATTGTACCATTGAAGCTTAGAAAAGTCATATTCCTTATTGCAGTTATTATCATAATTGACCAGGCATTGAAAATATGGATCAAAACGGGACATCCAACCGGTGAAGTAGTGAGGGTTTTTGGCTTTGACTGGTTCCGTCTTCATTTTATTGAAAATCCGGGTATGGCTTGGGGCTGGAAATTTGGTAACGAAACCGGTAAAATGATTCTGACATTGTTCCGTCTGGCTGCAGTGATCTTTGGTACATGGTATATCGGCAGAATTGTAAAGCAGCAATACAGTAAAGGCTTTATAATTTGTGCAGGGCTGATTTATGCCGGAGCTTTAGGTAATCTCATTGACAGTATGTTCTATGGAATGATATTCGACAAAGGACTTCATTATGATGCTGCTATTAATGATTATATTAGTTATGGAGGTATAGCACAATTTTCTTCAAATGGCTATTCATCTTTCTTGCATGGCAGTGTTGTAGATATGCTGTACTTCCCAATAATAAAATCAAATTTTCCTTCCTGGTTTCCTGTAATAGGTGGTGATGAATTTGAATTCTTCAGCCCTATTTTTAATATCGCCGATGCCTCAATTTCTGTTGGTGTAATTACACTGCTGATATTTCAAAAGCGGTTTTTTAAGAAGCATCATGAAACTGTTACTTCTCCGACAGTAGAAACTAATACTGAAATAAGCGATAAGATACAGGTTTTGTAATGGGACTATTTACTAATTACTTGTTTTCAATACACTTTTTTGAATAAACTTACCGGCTGATTGTACCCGCAGGAAATAAATACCTGTAGTAAGCTTGCTTGTGTTTTCAAGACTCAGTCGGGTAATCCCGGAAGAAATATCAAATGCCTTTTTTCGTACTGATTTTCCTGAAGCATCAAATAATTCCGCTTCGGCTTTCCCGCTATTTTGTGAAGAAACTTCGAATAATAGTTCATTATTGAAGGGATTGATAACAGATATAAATGATAATATATCCGCTGATGAAGCCAGTTGAATTGTTCTTGAAAACGTTGACTGTCCGGCATTGTTTCTCATTCTGATACGGTAATACACTTTGCTATTCAGTTTTTCAGGATCGTTATATGAGTAGCTGCTTTGTTCGGATATATAGTCATTGTAACTATTTACAGAACCGGCAAAAATGAAGTTGACACCGTCAGTACTTCTTTCTATGTCAAAAATTAACGGTTCATTTTCCCCGGTAGTTGTCCATTTTAATACAGCATGTTCGTTCTCTTGTCGACCACTGAAAGAAAGTAGCCGGGTTTCCAGTGGGATGCCACAAAAAATTACCCGAAGCGTAATAATATTTCCCTGGTCTGTAAAATTGCAATTTGGATCAGTCAGGTTGGAAAGTGTAGTTGCAACAACTACCCTGTACATGTCACCATTATTCGGCATTTGTGTTTGCGCAGGGGTTAATGTATAGGATATAACATATTCCCAGGCAGTACCGTTCCAAAATGGACTTGCCGGACCAGCCGGAGCTGTTACATCACTCCATGTGGCACCACCGTCCGTACTGCGTTGCCATTTGTAATATGTATAGTTATTGAAATAGGAACGGACGGTATCATGAATTGTAATCACATTGCTGTCACAAACTGCAGGGCTCAGGGAAGGAGAATATTTCATGTTAGGAGAACAGGTTGAAACTGAAATATCATCCAGTGCCCAGTCATTACCACCACCACCCGGGGCATTATTAAAAAACTTAAGTGTAAAACTTGTTTGTAGAGGACCAGTTAAAAAGGTAAAACCTTTTTTCACCCATTGCCCGCTGTATAAAAGATTTCCTGAAGTATAATAGTCGATACCGTCGATTTCAAATGTCAGGTTAGGCGCTACACCTGATGAATCACCGGGGCCTGTTGGAATATAAAAAGGAGGACCAGCAGCGTTTGTTGCACCTTTACCGTTAGAATCGCAACCGCATTTGGAACAAATATTCCTCATCCAGCAGGAAATTTCGTAATAGGTATTGGGGCATAACCCCGTGATAGTTTGCTGAAATGCGGAGTCGATACGGTAAGCTGCATTTATGACCAGCATGTAACCTGCATTTGGATTAGCAACCGTATCAGCCGCCGGATTGCCGGTAATAGGATTAACAGCACCCGTGTGGTCGCCGATAATATCCCATAAAGTAAAGACCCTGTGACTTGTCAGGGGGCCTGCGCCATCCGGGTCCGGATCAGGCTTTGGCCAGGTATTCAAAGTAGTATATCCGGTTCTGGTGGAAGTATTGTTTGCGACTCCGTAATAATAATCCTGCGGTGAATTTGTTGCAAAGAAATTATATGTGTATCCTACAGGTACATTGGCAGATGTTCCCCTGTTCCGGGGCTGTCCGCTTCCGAATGTACCATTGAATTCTGTACCGATAGCATTCGTACCGATTGTATTAGAACATATACCATAGTTGGGATATACTCTAAGTGTATTAGCAGGAAAAGTAAAAGTTTGTATAGCGGCAGCCCCATTTTTATAAGTTATATTACCGCCGCCGGTACTGATATTGCTGCCTGTAGCTGCAGTAACCCTTATACGGAAAGAAGCAATCATAATACAGGTGCTTCCGTAAAAAGAAGGTTTATGTGTATTAGCTACTCTGCCTCTTCTAAAAGCTGTAGCAGGAGCAGCCCCGGTTCTAAACCCGAGATTAATAGTAATAGCGGTACCAGTAATCCTGCCCTGGTCATCACCTGCTGCATCCGTAAATGATTTATAAGGGATACCTTCATTAGTAAGTACTTTAATAGTACCGGGAATATAAGTCGTTCCTGCCGGTACTGCATCCTGGTAGCGGCAGCTGTCGTAGGTACCCGAACGTACTACAAAAGATGCTCTGATTTCAAGAGTGTCACCTGTTTCGACTGTTCCCCCATTCAAACCTTTTGTTACGTTGATATAGCTTTTCCCGAAGTCAATGTTTTGTGAATAGGCAGAAGTTATTCCTGAAATCAATAGTACAGGAAGAAGAAAAAATAAAGGTGAAAAAATAGTACGGCGTAAATTTTTTTTCATAGTCTGGATTTTCAGGTACACAGTTCGGACTCGCTGGTATAAAAATAGATTAATGGGTATCTTCAAACAATAGAAAAAATGCTTACTTTTCAGTTGTATTTACGGTGTAATATTTACTGTAGATTCCCTATTGGTAGCGGGTTTTCGAATGGTTACTTTTAAACCTAAATCCATTTGCATGAAAAAGCCACTGTGTGAAATCCTCCGGATATTGGTGCTTTTATTTGGTTTCTTTACTGCCGCAGCTCAAAACGAACCCTTTACAAAAAGAACTGTTGTTTCGGGATTAAACTCTGCATGGGAAGTAGTATATGGCCCAAATGACTCCCTCTGGGTAACAGAAAACAGGGCTTATTTAATTTCAAGGATCAGTATAGCAACCGGGGCAAAAACAGTGTTGGTTGATTTAAGAGCTACAGATGCTTCTATAAACTTCACCTCAGGCAGCGGAACGCAGCCGCAGGGTGGTTTAATGGGGTTGGTAATTCATCCAAACTTATATTCTGCAGATCCGGCAGTAAGAGCGGCTAAGCCATGGGTGTATGCAGCATATGTTTATAACAGGGGAAGTTGTCCGGGTACTAATACCAGTTGCATTTTCACCACAAAAATTGTTCGGTTTGATTATAACGGTAACACATTGTCCAACCCGGTAACCATTCTAAATACTATTCCCGGCAGTAGCGATCACAATTCAGGAAGATTAGTAATAAGTCCGGTTATTGAGCCGGGTGCCGATGCAGCACATACTCAATACCGGTTGTATTATACGGTTGGAGATATGGGGGCCGGACAATTCCTCAATACTACACGTACACAAAATGCACAGAACATTAATATTATGGAGGGGAAAGTATTGCGGATTAATTCAGAAAGCGATGGCGATGCGGGCCAGGATGCCTGGATACCAAACGATAATCCTTTTTATAACGGTGCAGTAATAACTCCGCAAGATTATGTCTTTACTTTAGGCCACCGGAATGCACAAGGTTTAGTATGGGGTACTGTTGCTGGTAATAATATTTTGTATAGCACGGAGCAGATGGACAGAACCGATGATGAGATCAATATAATTGAGACCGGAAAAAATTATGGATGGGACCAGGTATCGGGTTATTGTGATAATAACGTTAATGGGTATAAAATTGGTCAGAATACCAGTGTTAATGAAGGTGCTTTTTGTTCTGTAACTCCCACTCACCAGGAACCAATTTTTACAACATTTACAGAAACAGCGGCTAATATGCCTGCGCTGATGGCACAATCGAATAATCAACTTTGGCCCACAATAGCCAGTTCCAGTGTCGATTTCTATGATCAGAACAAGATACCGGGCTGGAATTATTCTTTGCTGATAAGTCCTTTAAAAAAGGATAGAGTATACCGTGTCAGCTTAAATGCAACAGGAACTGATGTTATAGGCGATACCATCCCTTATTTTCGTAATGACGGGAACAGGATCAGAAGAGTAACCATTTCTCCTGATGGATTAAAATTTTATGTGGCCCGGGATGCCGGTGCTACAATAAATGGGGGGGCTATTATGGAATATACTTATGCGGGGGTAATTCTTTCATTGAATGAAAATCCAGGCGTAAGGCCGGTAAGAGTTGAGGATTTGATCAGTATTTATCCAAACCCTGCTACCCGTACTATTTATATTCATGGAAAAAGAGAACTCCGGAAACCATTATTGGTGCAGATCTATGATTTGCATGGCCGCATGTTGAAAGAAGAAACCAGTTTCAGAAATGATTTTTCAGTGGATATATCCCGTTTAATTGCGGGGACATACATATTGAAACTTTACAACGGTTATGATATGGAAGTGCAGATTGAGAAATTCATAAAGCAATAAATCCGGCAGATAACTGTTGTTGATAAAAAATAACCTCCGCATTAGCGGAGGCTTTTTTTTAGGGATTATGCTCAGGGGTTTACTTGTAATAATTAAAATTTCTTTCGTTCGCTGTTATTTCCTGGTTGAAGCACTTTCTTTAATATAGCGGATCGCAGCAGCCCGGTCAGGATTTTCTACGGGCACACTACTTTCTGTTCCTGATATTATCCTGGAACCAGAAAGAATAGCTTTTAAATAAGCGGATTTGATCTGTTGTGAAGACGACTGTGGTTCCGGTTTTACTGGCTTAAGGGTGTTCAACGGAAAGGAGGAAATAACTCTGGCATTACTTTTCATATGGCGGATTTTTTGTTTTAAAAAGGTATGGATTAATGCGACTGTTAAGATAGAGACAAATAAAAACCATTTGCAAATATTACTGGATAAAAAAGAGAAGAACGTGGAATTCTTCTCTTTTTACGATAGGAAAATTACTATTTCAGTTTACCGACCATATTAGCCGGCACTACCCACTCATCAAATTGTTCCGGGGTGACATAACCCAACTTTACTGCCATTTCTTTTAATGTTGTTCCCTGTTTATGTGCTTTTTGTGCAATTTCTGCAGCTTTATAATAGCCAATTTTGGTATTAAGCGAGGTGACAAGCATAAGTGAGTTGTCGACATGTTTTTTGATATTAGCTTCAATAGGTTCAATACCGACAGCGCATTTATCATTGAATGACACGCAACCATCGCCAATCAACCTGGCACTATGCAGGAAATTATAGATCATTACCGGTTTATATACATTCAGTTCAAAATGGCCATTGGCACCACCAATACTGATGGCAACATCATTGCCCATTACCTGGGCGGCTATCATGGTTAAGGCTTCACACTGCGTTGGGTTTACTTTTCCCGGCATGATGGAAGAACCCGGCTCATTATCCGGTATGAATAACTCTCCAATACCACTTCTTGGCCCGGATGATAGCATTCGGATGTCATTAGCAATCTTCATCAGGCTCACAGCCACTGTTTTTAAAGCTCCATGTGCTTCTACAATTGCATCATGTGCGGCCAGGGCTTCAAATTTATTTTCTGCTGTTACAAATGGTAATCCTGTTAAAGCCGCAATATGTTTAGCTACATTCTTATCATAACCAGCAGGGGTATTGATACCAGTTCCCACCGCTGTTCCACCCAATGCCAATTCACTTAAATGAGCCAAAGAATTGTTGATTGCTTTTAAACCATGATCAAGTTGAGAAACATAACCACTGAATTCTTGTCCAACTGTCAGTGGTGTGGCATCCATAAAGTGGGTACGGCCTATCTTTACCACTTTCATAAATTGCTTGCTCTTTTTGGCAAATGTGTCTCTCAATTTTTTTATTCCCGGTATCGTTGTTTCAACCAGGATCTTATAAGCCGCAATATGCATAGCTGTAGGGAACGTATCATTTGATGATTGTGATTTATTCACATCATCATTCGGATGCAGGAATTTTTCTTTGTCGGTGAGTTTTCCGCCTTTCAGTACATGACCCCGGTAAGCAACAACTTCATTTACGTTCATATTACTTTGTGTCCCACTGCCTGTTTGCCAAACTACCAGCGGAAAATAATCATCCAGTTTGCCTTTTAAGATCTCATCACACACTTTACCAATCAGCACCGCTTTATTTTTTGCCAATACTCCTGCTTCCAGGTTGGTGAGGGCTGCAGCTTTTTTTAGGTAGGCAAATGCCCGGATGATCTCTTTAGGCATCCGGTTAATATCTTGTGCAATCTTAAAATTATCAATACTGCGTTGGGTTTGAGCACCATAATACGCATCGGCGGGAACCTTTACTTCTCCCATCGTGTCTTTTTCAATTCTGAATTCCATATAATTTGATTTAAGGAGTAAATTTTGCGCAGCAAAGGTAGCGGAATTGGATTGTTCGGGTACTGACTTTAAACGTATTCATTACACGATTCCAGTTTATTTCTTTGAAGGATAAATCGTAACATTGATAATATGAATCGGATCGTCATTTCCTTTATTTTTTTGTTTATAGCCGGTAGCCCGATGGCACAACAAAATGCCCTGTCACCCCTACCCACCAAGCAACAATTGGCATGGCACGAAAATGAATATTACCTTTTTGTGCATTTTGGTCCAAATACTTTTACAGATAAAGAATGGGGGCATGGGGATGAAAAGGAAGAAATTTTTAACCCAACTGCCCTTGATTGCCGCCAATGGTGCCGGGTAGCGAAAGCCGCCGGTGCAAAAGGAATCATAATTACAGCCAAACATCATGACGGATTTTGTTTGTGGCCCAGTAGATATTCAACTCATACTGTCAGAGAAAGTAAATGGAAAAATGGGAAAGGTGATGTATTGAAAGAATTATCACAGGCCTGTAAAGAAGCAGGTTTGAAATATGGTATTTATATTTCACCATGGGACAGGAACCATCCTGACTATGGCACCGAAAAATACAACAATGTATTTGTGGGAATGATGAAAGAGCTTTTTCAAAACTATGGGCCGATATGGGAATTATGGTGGGATGGTGCCAATGGGGAGGGCCCTAATGGGAAAAAACAGGAATATGACTGGAGAAGATATGAGAATACCGTTAAAAAACTCTCTCCATCTACTGTCATCTTCAGCGATATTGGACCTGATATACGATGGGTAGGAAATGAAAAAGGTATTGCAGGAGATCCTAACTGGAATTTTTTGGATACAGCAGGATTTAATAGAGGAATTGGTGCGCCGGATACAGATACACTAAATCAGGGTAATTATCATGGTAAACACTGGATACCTGCTGAATGTGATGTGAGTATCCGTCCGGGTTGGTTCTATCATGCCAATGAGGATCATAAAGTAAAGTCACCAGAGCAGTTATTTGAGCTATACCTGAAATCTGTGGGACGAGGCGCTAATCTTTTATTGAATGTGCCTCCTGACAGAAGAGGATTGATCCATGAAAAAGATTCAGCAGCACTGATCGGGTTTAAAAAATTGAGGGATGAAAGTTTTTCTGACAACCTGTTGAAAAAAGCGGATACTTACTATGAATTTAGCCAGCGGGATTTTATCAAAAAGCCACTGATGCTTCGTGGATTTGATTCTGCTGCTGCATACTACGGTATTAATCTTCAGAATTTTATTGCAGATTTTCACAGGCCCGCTACAGTTAATTGTATTGTTTTACGGGAGGCTATACATCTTGGGCAAACGATCAGGCGTTTCAACATTGAATTATATAATAATGACAGACTTGTTGGAGAAGTGCGGGGGCATAGTGTAGGCCGAAAACGGATATTAACTTTCCCGGCTACAACTATAACTTCTTTCCGGGTGAACCTGGAAGACGCAAAGGGTAATGATAATATCAGTGGTGTAGCCGCATATTTGATCAATGAAAACCTGATAGAAAATGAAAAATAAACCTGGCGTACATAAAAAAATTGTATTGACTTTTTTCCTGCTTAGTTTTAGCTGGATACTGCTGGCTCAAAAGCATGACCGGGTTATGCAAAAATTAATTCGGGAAAATTTTATGCTGGCAGCACAGCAATATAAACTACTGGCTAAGAATACCCCTGCCGATGTGATGCCGAGAAATTATATAGCCAAAGAAGGGAAATTAGTTACGAGCAATACCACCTGGTGGACCAGTGGCTTTTTCCCGGGTTCTTTATGGTACATCTATGAGTTTACCAAAGACAGTGCCATCAGGGCAGAAGCAGAAAGAAGACTTGACATTATTGAGCATGTAAAGCATTATACCGGCGATCATGATTTAGGATTTATGATCTTTTGCAGTTTTGGAAATGCTTACCGTATTACAGGTAATCAAACCTATAAAAGTGTGATAGCTGAAGCTGCAGAAACATTAATAAAGCGATATAGGTCTACTACCAGGACTATTCAGTCGTGGGGTAGAATGAAAGATTCAATAAGTCCGGTGATCATAGATAACATGATGAACCTCGAATTGCTAAACTGGGTAAGTGACGAATGGCGAGAGCCTAAGTATAAGGTGATTGCTATTGATCATGCTAACACTACTTTGAAAAATCATTTTCGGCCTGATAATAGTTCGTATCATGTATTGGATTATGATGTAAATACCGGTAATGTTATAAGGAAAAAAACAGCACAGGGGTTTAGTGATGAATCTGCATGGGCGAGGGGACAATCATGGGGTTTGTATGGCTATACCATGATGTATCGGTTCACTAAAGAGAGTAGTTACCTGGAACAGGCAAGAAAGATCGCTTTATTTTTATTGAATCATCCCAATTTACCACCTGATAAAATTCCTTACTGGGATTATAATGCGAAAGATATCCCTGATACCTACAGGGATGTATCAGCAGGTTCTATATTGGCTTCGGCATTGCTGGAACTGGCACAATATGAAGTAGATGCTAAAAGGAAAAAGGAATATATTGCTGTAGTTAAAAAAATACTCCAATCGCTGTCATCGGATTCTTACCGAAGCAAACCTGGTGAGAGTGGTGGATTTATTTTGAAACATAGTGTAGGGTCACTTCCCGGAAATTCAGAAGTGGATGTGCCGCTTACTTACGCTGATTATTATTTCCTGGAAGCACTGCTTCGATATAAAAAATTGTACCTGGAAAAGTAATTTTATTTACCGGTGAAATTAGCTTTTCTCTTTTCCAGGAATGCTGCTATTCCCTCTTTCATATCTTCTGTGGCAAAAGCATTGCCGAATTCTTCAATTTCAAGAGCGTAGCCGTTTATGGTTTCATTAAATACTGCATTGGCTGATCTGATACAACCTGCAACAGCAAGGGTGGCTTTGGAATTTATTATTTCAAGAATTTTACGGGTATGTTCCAGCAGTGTTTCAGGGGTTGTTACATAGTTCACTAATCCCAATTGTTTTGCTTCATTGGCATCAATCATATGAGCAGACATTAATAGCTCCATCGCTTTACCTTTCCCGATCAATTGAACTAATCGTTGCGTACCGCCATAACCAGGGATTAATCCAAGGTTAACTTCAGGCTGACCAAATTTTGCATTTTCTGCTGCCACACGAAAATGACAACTCATGGCCAGTTCACAGCCACCACCTAGTGCAAAGCCGTTTACAGCAGCAACAACAGGTTTTGAAGAATTTTCAATTCTGGCAAACGTATCTTGCCCTCTTTTGGCCAGGGCCATGGCTTCTTCCCTTTTCAATCCAGCAAATTCGGTAATATCTGCACCAGCTACAAATGCTTTTGAGCCGGCACCGGTAATAATCACCGATTTTATCTCCGGATTTTTTTCAATTTCATCCAATGCTTTATTCAAATCGGAGAATACGTCCTTATTTAGTGCATTTAGTTTTTCGGGCCGGTTGATCATTATGGTTAATATACCATTTTCTAAAATAGCAAGCAGGGTTTGAGCATTCATATGAGAATTTTTGTAAGCCGAAGATAATAACATTCAGTTACTGCTGCTGCTGCATTTCCATAAATCGGCGGTAGTAATTGTCATTGTTGCATGGATTATCTACCTGGTAAGAGAATACCGGTTGTATAGTCTCTTCTTCTTTTAAGGAGCTGTTATTGATTATGACAGATACTTCCAGTTTTTTCAAGAGCTTATATATTCCAGTTGCCGATGTTCAATATTCTAAAATTTTCTGACAAACTTGTTGGACTTAGAAGTTTCTGTTTTCTTTTACCCAATTGATAATATAATCGGCGATCTCATGGGTATTGGTACCGGGGTGAAATAGTTTCCCCACTCCAAGTTTACTTAATGCTTCAATGTCCTCATCCGGAATGATACCCCCGCCGGTAAGCAACACATCGTTCATGTCTTTCTCTTTCATCAGGGCTATTACTTTAGGAAAAACAGTATTGTGTGCACCTGAAAGGATGCTGATCCCAATAGCGTCTACGTCTTCCTGCAGAGCAGCATTGACAACCATTTCAGGTGTCTGGCGAAGACCAGTATAAATTACTTCCATCCCGGCATCCCGCAGGGCCGTAGCGATTACTTTGGCGCCACGGTCATGGCCATCGAGCCCAACCTTGGCTACTAATACTCTGATAGGTCTGTTCATTTGAAAAAAACTTATATCACAAAATTAGGTTCTTTAGGCTTCAACAGTGTAAATTACGGTATGCAATACAGGAAGTTTGGCGCTACTGATTTGCAGGTAAGTGAGGTGGGTTTTGGCGCATGGGCTATCGGTGGCGGGGCTATGATTGGTAAAACAGCCATTGGCTGGGGCAATGCTGATGATATCGTATCGGCTGAAGCTATTCATGCTTCGCTGGAGGCTGGTATCAATTTCTTTGATACAGCGGATATATACGGATTAGGGCATTCGGAAGAGCTGCTCGGCAAAGCGATCGGCCATAAAAAAGATGTGATTATTGCTACCAAAGTGGGTAATGTCTCAAGGAATGAGCAATTCACTTTCGATTATTCAAAAGAATATATTCTGCAGGCCTGCGAGAATTCCCTTCGCCGGTTAAAAAGAGATACGATAGACTTTTATCAGCTCCATACAGCAAAACTGCAACATTTGCAGCAAGAGCTGTGTATTGAAGCTATGCTCCAATTACAGAAAGAAGGGAAAATTCGTTACTGGGGCCTCTCACTAAACACTTTTGATCCGCTACCTGAAGCGGAATATCTATTGCAGCATAACCTTGGCAATGGATTTCAGCTGGTGCTGAATTTATTAAATCAGCGGAGTTTGCCATTATTGAAAGCGGCCGGAGAAAAAGGATATGGTATTATTGCCCGTATGCCTTTACAGTTCGGATTGCTGACAGGTAAATTTGACAAGGGAGTTTCTTTTCCTGAAAACGATCATCGCAAAAACAGACTGACCCCTGAAATAATCAAAGCTTGCGCTGATGAACTTGCTCCTGTCTGGGAGTTATGTAAAAAGTATAATTGTAACAAAACGCAATTGGCTTTAAGTTATGTACTGAGTTATGCTGAAGTATCTGTTATTATTCCCGGTATCAGGACAAAGGAACATGTGACAGGAAATACAACCGGGTTGTTTCAATTAGAAAGCGATGACATGAAATTAATTGAAAAGATGGGTGCTTCTCAATTTATGTCAATAATGGATATGATACTAAGACAAGGATAATGGAAATCATAGAGAGCTCAACTATTGGAATACTTTTATTGCCATAGTTATCCTTTTAATCGTCTCCTCTTTTCCCAGCATTTCTGCTATATCAAACACCCCCGGACCGAATTTTCCACCCACCAGCATAATGCGGAAGGGGAGCATCAGCTCACCCGGCTTCAGGTCATTGACAGCTGCTATTTCTTTAAAATTATTTTCCAGCGTATGAGCATCCCATCCGGATGATAATTCATAATTGCGGATCAATTCTGCAAAAAATAATTGTTTGGCTTCATTCCATTTTGGCTTTACAGCATCAATATCCAGTACTTCTGGTGTTTTAAAGAAGAAAGAAGATTGCTGCACAAAATCTGTCAGCAGCGTACACCTGTCCTTTACCAGTGTAATCACTTTATCCAGGTAGGCCTCATTCGAAATATCAAAACCATTTTGTTTCAGCAGTTCACCAACTTCAAACCTCAAACCTGAAACTTCAAACCTTTTGATCCATTCATGGTTGAACCATTTTGCTTTTTCATAATCGAACTTTGCCCCTGCACTGTGAACCCTATCCATCGAAAATTTTTCTATCAGCTCTTCCTTGGGAAAGATTTCCTGTTCTGTCCCGTCATTCCAGCCAAGTAATGCCAGCAGGTTGATGAATGCTTCGGGCAGAAATCCTTTTTCTTTAAATCCTTCAGTTAACTCCCCTGTTTTAGGGTCATTCCATCTCATGGCAAAAACAGGGAAGCCATATTTGGCGCCGTCTCTTTTACTCAATTTACCATTAGGTCCGAGTATTAAAGGGAAATGTGCCCATTGCGGCATATTTTCAAGGCCAAATAAATATTTCCAAAGTAAAATATGCACTGGAGCTGATGGGAGCCATTCCTCACCACGAAAAGCATGAGAGATCTTCATCAGGAAATCATCCACTACCACTGCCAGGTGATAAGTGGGCATACCATCAGCTTTTAATAATACTTTGTCATCAACAGTTGAAGTATCAAAACTTACTTCCCCACGGATCATATCCGTAAAAGAGACAGTTTCTTGCTCCGGCATTTTAATACGGATAACATATTTTGTCCCTTCTGCAATCATTTTTTGTGTTTCTGCGGTTGGCAGTGCCAGTGAATTCCGCATTTTCATTCGGATAGAATGGTCGTATTGTTGAGTGTGGCCGTGTTCTGTTTTATCCCCGGTAGCTAACGGGGTCTGTCGCATTTTTTCCAGTTCTTCGGGGGTATCGAATGCATAATAGGCGTAGCCTTCTTTTACCAATTGCTCTGCATATTGACGATAGCTTTCCTTTCTTTCACTTTGCCGGTAAGGTCCGAATGCACCACCATGTTGTACACTTTCATCAGGTTCCAGTCCACACCATTTCAGGGTGTCAAAAATATATTCTTCCGCACCTTCCACATAGCGGTTCTGGTCAGTGTCTTCTATCCGTACTATAAAGTCACCACCATGTTTTTTGGCAAATAAATAATTATATAAAACAGTTCTTACACCACCTAAGTGCAGACCACCCGTTGGACTTGGCGCAAAACGAACTCTTACTTTTTTACTCATAAGGTGCAAAGATAGACCGCTGGTTACAGTGATTAAAATGATTTTACAGGGTAAGCTATCTTTGTATCAATGCAGAAATATTTTGTCAAAACTCCCTGGTGGCTGAAGCAGTTATATTCGTCCCGTATCTGGAGTATTGATACAAACGAAAAGAAGATATATCTCACCTTTGATGACGGCCCGCATCCCACAATCACTCCCTTTGTACTCGGTGAATTAAAAAAGTATGGTGCAAAAGCAACTTTTTTTTGTATCGGGAAAAACGTAGTCAGTTACCCGGGTGTTTATCAGCAAATATTGGATGAAGGTCACCGGACCGGAAACCATACACAAAACCATCTGAACGGATGGCAAACCGTCAATGATATTTATTTCTCTGATATTAAAGAGGCGACATTACATATCAACTCTAATCTTTTCCGTCCACCTTATGGTAGGATTCGTTCCTCTCAGGCAAAGTATATCAGAAGAGCAATGGATAAGGAGACGGCAAAAATTGTAATGTGGGATGTTTTGAGCGGTGACTTTGATAAATCAACAACTCCAGAGCAATGCATGAGAAATGTAGTCGGAAAAACTAACGATGGTTCGGTTGTCGTATTTCATGATAGTGAAAAGGCATGGGAGAAATTGAGCTATACTCTACCCCGGATTTTGGAGCATTTTAGTCGAAAGGGCTTTAATTTTTCAGCTATTTCCTGATTTGCTGGTGCTTCACCTCCTCTAAAAAGTTAGGGCCTGGGTAGAAACCCTGGCCCGTTTTTAATCCGTACCCTATGAAAACTGTCGCTAATTTACGCAGATGTTTGAACATATACAATAATATTTTTCATCCTTTCCTTATTTCATTTTTATAAAGAACAGGTTTTCAACACATTTAAGGGAATATGACATAGGTCATTACCGTAATTTTACCAAACAATAACAAAGCGGATGTTAATAGATACCCATTGTCATTTATATGTAGCGGAATTTGCGCATGATATAGATGCCGTGATCGAAAGAGCGCAACAGCAAGGCATCACCGAATGTTTTTTACCGGCGATCGATAGTCATACAACTGCGTCTATGCTTCACCTTGAGCAACGATTTCCGACTACCTGTTTTGCTATGATGGGTTTGCATCCCTGTTCGGTGAAAGAAAATTATCGCGATGAATTGGCGTTGATCGAACAATGGTTACAAAAAAGAAAGTTTGCGGGCATCGGAGAAACGGGGTTAGATCTTTACTGGGATAAAACTTTTTTTAATGAGCAGGTGATTGCGTTACGACAGCAAATCGAATGGGCGCTTCAATATAATCTGCCACTCATTTTACATACCCGTTCGGCCACTCAGGAAACGATCAACATCGTAAAAGAATATGCCGGAAAAGGGTTACGGGGTATTTTTCATTGTTTTGGAGGAAC
>JBGSPB010000005.1:0-176793 GCA_041738795.1 Chitinophagaceae bacterium
AACGGATAATAATGTGTTCCCTCTAACAATCTTCCTCTTTCATGGATTACCATAAAGTTTTTCCCCTTCTGGCGATTCTTTTGCCCGGCCTTATATGTGACAGTAACGCCGGTCAATTCATTATAAAGTATATCCTTCCGGACAATCATATGGTAAAGTTACTGGCAAAGGCCTTATGCTCCGTAAATGCCCACTGCTTCATGCTTAGCACGGCATGGGCAAAAGAGTGATGGTGAATATGGTAATTAATTACAGCTTCAGGCTGTTTTACGAACAGCCGGGACAAATTCTTTTTCAAAAAATGAAATGGCTTTTTGCAGGTTTAGTTCTGCATCTTTACCCAGGCCTTTTCCAAGACCCCAGTCATGTCCTGCTATGGCCATTGTATACGTTTCCGGCGATTTATTATACAGTTCCCTGGCCAGGTACAGAATTGTTTCCGGGCTTTGCATATGCGAGGAGAAAAAATAATGCGGTGCTGCCAGGCAGGGCTTCACTTCAAATCCTTCTTTCAGTTCGGTATGTGAGGCATCTGCAAATATCACGGTATCGTACCTGCTCACCATTACCGCGTCTTCTATCTGTAACTGATAACGGTATTCACAATCAATAAGACTGCCACAGGAACGACTGACCTTGTCAGCAAACTCCCAGCCTAACCCATCATCCCTGCGACCACTGTTTCCTATAGCGATGAGCAGTATATCTGCCTTATCCGTTTTTATATTTTTCATCGATCACCTCCCCATTATAATTATACAATTCCGCTTTCAGCGGCATTTTACCCATGGCCTGTGTGGCACAACTTAAGCAAGGGTCGTATGCCCTTATGGCTACTTCTACCTGGTTCAACATACCATCGGTAATATGTCCTTTACGGCTGATGACATTATTAGCCACCCACTTCACGGCCGCATTCATCGCATCGTTGTTATGCGTGGTGGATACGATAAGATTGCATTTGGTGATCATTCCTTTTTCATCCACTTCATAATGGTGGGTAAGTGTGCCCCGGGGTGCTTCAATGATACCAATTCCCTTCGACCGCGGTGTACCTTTCCGTACCAGGTCGTTGCCCATCAGTTCAGGATCATGGAGCAGTATTTTAATTTCTTCGGCACAATGCAACACTTCAATCAGCCTTGCCCAATGGGAATACATGGTACTGTTATTCACTCTCTTTCCGGTAAAAGCAATGAACTCCTGCCTTGCTTTCTCTGCCAGGGGAGTAGTAATGAAATCACATACATTCATTCTTGCCAACGGGCCTACCCTGTTCCAGCCATTTTCCCTTCCTACTTTTTTCAGGTACGGAAATTTCATATAAGACCACTGTGCCACTGCTTCTGAAAAATAATCCTGGTACAGATCGGTGGATATATCATCCAGTATCCTGTTTCCTTCACTATCTACAGCCCGTAACAACCCATCATATAAATCCAATCCGCCCTGTTTGTTCACCATACCCAGGTGTCCGGAAGGAAAGAAAGCAAAATCATCAAGGAACTTACGGTGCTGCTCATGATAGTTTTTCATAAACTCCACAATCGCCTGCGACCATTCGATCATGGTATCAATGTTCTCAATGTTTTTACCATCAAGAAAGTACTCCCTTTCATTTTCAGTTAATGTTTTATGAACACCGCCCGGAACAGCCAGTATGCCATGGATCTTTTTACCGGCAACCGCTTTGATGACTTCCTGCCCGAATTTTCGCATAGTGATGCCTTTGATGGCCAGTTCCCGGTTCTCCACAGCAACCGCTACCACATTTCTTTTTTCAACCGGTGCATCCACGCCAAATAATAAATCGGGAGATGCCAGGTAAAAGAAATGTAATGCATGAGATTGAAACACCTGTCCAAAATGCATCAGGCGGCGAAGCTTGGTGGCAGTGGGCGAAAGATCTTTGGGATCAATGCCAACTATCTGGTCAATGGCTTTGGCAGCAGCCAGGTGATGGCTTACCGGGCATATGCCACATAATCTTTGCACCAGCACCGGTGCCTCCCAATAAGGATGGCCCTGGATGAAACGTTCAAAGCCCCGAAACTCTACAATGTGAAAAAAAGAATCTTTCACCTGTCCGTATTCATCGAGATGTATAGTGACCCGGCCGTGGCCTTCCACTCTTGTTACAGGGTCTATTGTAATTTTTCTGTTCATATATCAATGCGTTAATCGTATTTAAACTCGGAATACAAAATAGAATACTCTTCTCCCCACAAAATATTCTTCACTGCCTTCCAGATATGATTGGCATCGGGCGGGCAGCCGGGTATATAATAATCTATCTTAACTATTTCATTGCAGGCATATACCCTGTCCAGGATCTTTGGCAGGTCTTCGTGGTAAGGAATTATGCTGGCTCCCTGTTCGCTGGTGGCAGAATTGAGGTATGCTTCTTCCAGGCATTCACTCAGCGGAATGGAGTTTCTCATGGAAGGCAGTCCGCCCCAAACAGAACATTCACCCAACGCCACAAGCACATCACAATGTTCCCGGAACTTACGGAGTGTTTCTACATTTTCTGAATTGCAGACACCTCCTTCTATGATACCAATATGACAACGGGAAGTAAATTCTTTAAAATCCGTCAGCGGTGATTTATCAAAGGACACCAGTTCCAGCACATCGAGCAGGTCTGTATCTATATCCAGTAATGACATATGACAACCGAAACAACCGGCCAGTGAAACTGTAGCTACAATTTTTTTACCCATAACCGGCGGCCGGTTCCTGTGTGTTTGTTTTTTCTTGTTGTAATCCTTCTGCACAGATTCCATATCAAACTTCCTGTCGCCAAAAGGTGCGGCCAGGCTTGCTCCCCGGACAATGATGGCGCCGGTCGGACAGATCTTCATGGCATTGATTGCCTGTTCTTCTGTAAGCTTTGCTTCCTGGTCATAATCAATCCCCACATACGTTTCATTACCCCGGTTTTGATAGGTAAATACTTTTTTACCATCATCGGTTTTTACATCCACCACGCACCGCAGGCATTTGATACAACGGTTATGTTCCATCACCATGCGGCTGGGCTCGAAATCAACAATACGATCTTTGAACAAATGCGGGAAACGGGTAGAAGAAACTCCCAGCTCATAGCCCATGTGCTGCAGGTCGCAGTTACCGCTTTTTTCACAAGCGGGACAAATATGGTTGCCTTCCGCAAACATCATTTCCACCAGTGCTTTGCGGGTATCAACCAGTTCCGGCGTATTTACTTCTACTACCAGGCCTTCACTTATTTTTTCAGTACAGGCCGGGTTGTATTTGCCATTCATTTTGCAGGTGCACACCCGGCAGGTACCGAGAGGCGGTTCAATGTGTTCGTAATAACAGAGAGATGGTATGAAGATGCCGTTTTCTTTCGCCACCTGCATCAGGTTCTTTCCTTTCTCTGCCTGTATGCTTTTGCCATCGATTGTTATGTTCACCATGTCTGCCATGTCATCAGATTTTATATTTCTCATATTCTTCTGTTGCGTTTTCCATATCAAACTTCAGGTTCAGACCATTAAAGTCTTTATCCAGTTTGCTATGGAAGTAATCATGGAATTTTTCCATCGCAAATATCAGGCTGGTTGTAGCTGTTTTGCCCAGGCCGCAACGGCTGGTGTTTTTCATAATAGTGCCCCAGCTTTTCAATTCTTCCAGGTCTTTTTCATTTGCCAGCCCGTTATCCAGTCTTTCCAGTTTACGTTGTATGATAAAATTGCCGGCCCTGCAAGGTGTGCAAATACCACATGATTCTGATTTGAAGAACTCAGAGAAGTTGAGTAATACTTTTACAAGATCTCTTTGTTTGTTGAAGATCATAAAAGACCCCCCGCATCGTATATCTTTTCTTGCCAGCAGGTCAAGCATGGAAATGCGCCGGTATTTTTCTTTGATGGAGATGCATTCACCCGATGGTCCGCTCACCTGTATATAATAAGGATCATCAGCTTCACAGAGTTCGAGTAATTCTGCCACTGTCATGCCCCATTCTATTTCATAGATGCCGGGCAGTTTGCAGTCGCCGGACACACTGATGAGTTTGGTACCGGGTGAGCCGGGTATGCCCATTTGCATATAAGCATCCGCACCCATTTCAATAATGCGGGCAGCTGCACAGAATGTCTCCACATTATTTATAACAGTGGGCTTTTGCAAATACCCCTTTTCTACGGGGAAGAACCATTTCGTCCGCGGTTCACCTCTTTTGCCTTCCAGTGATTCCAGCAACGCAGTTTCTTCACCACATACATAAGAGCCTGCACCCATCTGTATCCTGATATCAAAATTGAATCCTTTGATATTGCCACAATCGGACCCCAATAAACCTGATTTCCGGTACTCATTGATAGCCTCTTCCAGTTTTGGCTGCAGCCAGTGATATTCACCCCTCAGGTAAATAATACCGTATTCAGCACCGATAGTATAACCACAGACCATTATTCCTTCAATCAGTGATTTTGCCTGTGTATTCAACAGCACCCGGTCTTTGAAAGTGCCCGGTTCACCTTCATCGGCATTGCAGACCACATATTTCGGAACAGCAGGCTGATCTTTAGCGGCTTTCCATTTTTTCCAGGTGGGAAAATAAGCACCGCCTCGACCTGCCAGTTCTGTTTTTTTCAACTCTTCAATGATCCCGTCCCTGCCCAGTTTAGCTGCATTGGCAATAGCCGCACCTTCGGTAAATTTTTTAAAGAAAATACTTTTATCACCGGGAGGGGTATAGCGTATATTATCAGCCGGAGCATCACAGAGGGATGCAGGCGTAGCACCATTTCGCAATGAATGAATGATATCTTTTACTTTGATCGCATTCAGGTTGGTAAAAGGATAGAAGTTGATCAGTGCTGATGGTTCCTGGTCACTGAGACCAATACAAGGTGTAAGAAAAAGTCCAAAAGTACCCGTACGATCTACAGAGCCAAAAGTGGCACCGGTTTCTCTTTCGAATGTTTCTTTTATCCGGTTGAACCCTTTCAGGTCGGCCACAATGCTGTTGTTGAGATAGATGGTGTATTTACCGGTTGGCTTACGGTGAAAAAAATGGTAAAAGGAAACCATTCCTTCTACTTCAATATCCGACAGGTTGAACCGGTGTGCAAGCTGCTTTATATCATCATCATTAATACAACCATTGTTTCTTTGTAATTCCCACAGCTGGTCCAGCATTTGAGTCTGAATGGGTTCGTTCAGTGTTTTTTCTCTATCATCAGGCATGGTTACTGATTTATTGTTTGTGAAAACATCCCAATTTCCAACCATTTGGTTTATAAAACTGCTGACTATTGTTAAGTATATATGTGATTTTAAACATTTTGGCGAAAACAGGCAATGCATAACTGTCATCAAATTGTCTTTTGAAGTGCAGCAATCAGGATACTGTAATAGACTCAACGCAATTGTACTCTTACCAGTCGTTTTAGTATTGTTATTATAACCCAAAAGGGATTTTCACTCCGTTTAATCTCCAAAAACATCATTCACATCTTTATGTGATTCCCGGAATTATTAATCCTCTTATCTTCGTTTCTCTTTCAAGCAAAAGAATATGAAAATCTAACCTTGCTCAGCCTGGCATCTTACTGTTAACTGAGCCCTTTTCTGACCAACCGTTTATCAATCAGCAGCCTTCCGTTGCTGTTTATCATTTCATTTTATTGTAATTTCAAAAGATTTTCAATCATGTTGCAACATAAAACCAACACCAACAGGTTATCCTATTTTTTTTCATTGGTCAAACAATCGCTCCGCGGCGATGCACATGACTATACACAGGGCAGTATCCGCAGTGCTATTGTATTACTGGCTATCCCGATGATTCTTGAATTGAGTCTTGAATCAGTATTTGCCGTAGTCGATATGTTTTTTGTAGGCAAATTGGGTGCGAATGCAATTGCCACCGTGGGACTAACAGAATCTGCTATCACTATCGTTTACTCTATCGCTATTGGTTTAAGTACTGCAGCCACTGCAGTGGTGGCCAGGCGAATTGGTGAAAAAAATCCTGATGCTGCCGCACATGCCGGAATGCAGTCAATAGTAATAGCACTGGCTGTAACAGTTATTATCAGCACTATAGGAATTGTATTTGCTGCCGATATACTCCGTATCATGGGAGCTTCGGAAGAAGTAGTTAAAGAAGGAACAACCTTTACCCGCATTATGCTGGGCGGCAGTGTGGTCATTATTTTACTTTTTCTCATCAATGGTATTTTTCGCGGTGCCGGTGATGCGGCCATGGCTATGCGAAGCCTGTGGATCGCCAGTATCATTAATATTATCTTATGCCCGGTGCTCATTAATGGTTATGGCCCTTTTCCCGAGTTGGGATTGAAAGGCGCTGCTATTGCAACGGTGATTGGCCGGGGCACTGGTGTTTTGTATCAATGTTATCATTTCTTCCGGGGTAAAGGGATTATCAAAGTGAAGGCTGTACATTTTAAGTGGGATACGCCGGTGATCAAAACACTGGTAGAAGTAGCCTGGCCGGCCACTTTACAATTCGTCATTCAATCAGGAAGCTGGATCGTACTGGCCGTGCTGGTGGCAAAATATGGTGGCACCGATGCCTCTGCAGGTTACCAGGTTGCTATCAGAAATGTGGTGTTCTTTATTTTACCTGCCTGGGGATTGAGTAATGCAGCAGCTACCCTGGTAGGACAGAACCTCGGTGCCAAACAACCAGGCCGGGCAGAAAAAAGCGTATTACTCTCGACAAAATACAATGCCATCTTTATGGCAGGGGTGATGCTACTATTCCTTTTATTCTCCTCCCCTATCATCAGCATCTTCACCAGCGATCCGGAAGTTCATCGGTATGGGGTACAGGCTTTACAGATCATTGGATGCGGTTATATTTTTTATGGTATTGGTATGGTAATGATACAGGCACTGAATGGTGCCGGTGATACCAAAACACCTACCTGGATAAATTTTATCGGCTTCTGGTTATTCCAGGTACCCCTGGCGTACCTGCTGGTAAATACTTTTGGGTGGGGACCGGTTGGTGCATTTATCGCTATCCCTGCAGCTGAAACAGCTATTGCTATTGCCGCTTATTATTATTTTAAGAAAGGCAAATGGAAAGAAGTGAAAGTGTAAATACAACAGTCAATACAAAGTAAGGAAGCGGTTGATTTGAAATATTGCGGTAGTTTTACAGTACTTAGTTTCCATACTTCGTATTGCTAACTATTTATTGTGGCTATGAATAATGTAATAGATCAGAATCGCTTACGGCAAACTTTTTTTATCATTCTCATCCTTTTGATGGGAGTTGTATTATTTATTGAACTGTATTCCTTTTTACCAGCCTTGCTGGGTGCCGTTACCTTATATATTCTCATGCGCCGCTGGATGTTTTACCTGGCAGAAAAGAAAAAATGGAAGAAAGGGCTGGCTGCTTTATTACTGATGTTAATTTCCCTGATCGCTATTCTGGTACCGGTAGGCATGCTGGTCAATATGTTGTCAGGTAAAGTTACTTATGCGGTGGAGCATTCCACTGAACTGGTAGTTGCCTTAAAAAAAGTAGCGTCAGATTTCGAACAACGCTTTGACATTGTGATCCTGAGCGATGCGAACATCAATAAACTGGGCACCTCTCTTACCCAGGCACTACCAAAGATCCTTGGCGCCACCTTTAATACACTGGCAGCTGTATTTTTCATGTATTTCATTCTCTATTTTATGTTTGTCAGTGGCCGCCAGATGGAAAGAGTAGTTTATGAATACATCCCATTAAAAGACGATAATGTTACAAAGCTGGAGAAAGAGGTAAACATGATGGTGGTGTCCAATGCCGTAGGGATACCTGTTGTGGCTATTGCACAGGGAATAGTAGGATTAATAGGATACCTTATTATTGGAGTGAAAGAACCCTTCTTCTGGTTTGGTGTAACCTGCATTGCGGGTATGTTACCGGTGATTGGTGCTGCGCTGGCATATATACCACTCATTATTATCTTTTTGGCAAATGGACAGACATGGCAGGGCATTGCCATGATATTTTTTGGCTTTGGTGTTATCGGTACCGTAGATAATGTATTGCGTTTTTCACTTTTGAGAAAAATAGGAAATGTTCATCCGCTCACTACGGTATTTGGCGTTATTATAGGCCTGAACCTCTTTGGCTTCATCGGACTGATCTTTGGTCCCCTATTGATTTCAATGTTTATGTTGCTGGTAAAAATTTACTCCAGTGAGTTTATGACCAAGAAGCGGGACATCAATAAGATAATGGAGAACTGAGAATAATTGATTGCACTGCATAAACAGGCTTCTATAATCGTATTCATCCGGGTACATATCCGTTTCTCGTAAATTTTCCCGTATAGTTATTACCGGTATTGTCGTATTTGTTCGCAATTAATTACAAAACAATGCTTTATTACTTGCATTATTAAGTAATCGATAATATTTTGGCCTTGCCTTACGTTTGATAGTTTGAAAAACCGTACCCCAATGAGAAAACTCATTCTTCCAATATCCATGGGATTATTGTGCACCTCGTTCACGATTATCCCATCTCATCAAACTGTAAACAGTCACACTGTTTCAGTTACTCCGGGTTTATATACGGGTTCATCTTATACTACTGCTGAGGCAGATGCAGCTACTGCATTATATAATGACATCAACCTGCAGCAATATGGCTTGTCCAAAGAAGCTTTTGATAACGCCTGGAAAGGATATCAGCATTTAGTAAAGAAGAAAATGGTGAGCCGCAGTAATTATTTAACTATCTGCGACTTCAGCCAGTCATCAAAAAGAAAAAGATTATACGTTATTGATATTGACAACAGTAAACTTGTTACCAACACTTATGTTGCACATGGAAAAAATTCGGGTGCTGAATTTGCTAACAATTTCTCTAATAAACCCGAATCGCTGCAAAGCAGTTTAGGTTTTTATATCACTGCTAATACCTATACCGGTAAGCATGGGTTGTCGTTGCGTATCAACGGTGTCGATCCGGGTTATAATGATAAAGCCCTGATGAGAACCATTGTAATACACGGCGCTGATTATGTCAACGAAAGCCGTGTAGTAAGTGGTGGTTATATGGGTCGCAGCTGGGGATGCCCTGCTGTACCGAAAAAAGAAGCTACTGACATTATCACAACCATAAAGAACGGAACCTGTCTTTTCATTTATCATCCCGGCAAGAATTATTTGCTTGGCTCTAAAATATTAAACGGCTGATTGGACACAAACAAGGATGGATGATAACAAAAAGCTCAACGTACCCTATGGTTGGGCTTTTTTGTTTTTATACCGGCAGAGATTTGTAATGACAACAACCCCCTTATAGAAATTTTCCTATGCTTTGCTGTATAGTAATGAATCCCATATAGGTCATTGCTACTACTACTATCCAGCCAATTACCTGTAACAATGCCGGGTGTTTGTATTGATTAACGACAGCAGACTTATTGGCTGCAATAAGCATAACTGCTAAAGCAACAGGTAAAATAATTCCGTTTACAGCACCGGCGAATACCAATAGTTTCACTGGTTGCCCAACATAGATAAAAACGATAGTGGACAAAATAATAAAGGCACTGGTGATCGTTTTTTCCCTGTTCCTGACAACAGGTGATAGTGTTTTCCAAAAAGAAACAGAAGTGTACGATGCTCCCACAACAGAAGTAATGGCTGCACTCCACATCACCATACCAAAAAACTTGTACCCGATATTTCCGGCTGCCGACTGAAAAACAGAAGCAGCAGGATTGCCTGCTGATAATTTTACTCCCTGCCAGACAACACCCAGTGCCGCCAGGAATAAAATATACCGCATGAAAGTTGTGATGAGGATACCACTGACTGAGCTTTTGGTTACCTGTGACAGGTTTTTTTCTCCTTTGATACCCGCATCTATCAAACGATGCGCCCCTGCAAAGGAAATATAACCACCTACTGTTCCTCCTACCAGGGTTACAATTTTGATGACATCAATCTTTTCCGGCCATATCGTTCTGTACAATGCTGCTGCAACCGGAGGATGGGAGGAAAAAGCAATATAAATTGTTAACCCGATCATCAGCAGGCCAAGTAGCTTAACAAAAATATCTATCAGCTTTCCTGCTTCTTTATACCAAAAGATTCCCAACGCTATCATACAGCTGATCATTGCCCCGGTTTTTGTATCCATTCCTGTCAGCACATTCAGGCCGAGGCCGGTACCGGCAATATTGCCGATATTAAATATCAATCCGCCAAACGCAATCAGGGACGCTAAAAAAAGACCAAGACCCGGTAAAACTTTGTTGGCAATATCCTGGGCCCGTTGTTCGCTTACGGTGATAATTCTCCAGATGTTAAGCTGTGCACCAATATCGAGTAATACAGAAATAAGAATAACAAAACCAAAACTGGTAACCAGTTCCTGGGTAAACAGGCTTGTTTGTGTCAAAAAACCGGGGCCAATTGCAGAAGTAGCCATCAGGAAAGCAGCACCAAGTATAGCAGAATTCTTTTTCATTTTTGAACTACAATGATCAGCAGAAAACCAGGCCATCATAGAGTTTACTCATTATGCAATATTCATTTTTCATTGTTGCTATGGCGAAGAAATCAGTATGCTGTTCTTTTGTAAGGTATCATGAATAGTTTTCGCAAAGTCTGCTGCATGCGTTCCATCGCCATGAATACAAATCGTTTCTGCAACAACCGGAATGGTTTTACCGGATATCGTTGTTACTGTTCCTTCTTTTATCATCTGTAATACCTGCTCCATTACTTTTCCCGCATCCTCAATCAATGCATTGACCTGTGACCGGGGGGTTAAGGAACCATCATCCTGGTAAGTACGGTCAGCAAAAACTTCGCTGCTTGTTTTTAATCCTGCAGCTTCCGCCTGCATTATTGAATGACTGCCGCTCAGACCAACTAAAATAAGCCTATTGTCAAAATCTTTTACTGCCCCTGCAATCACTTTCGCTACCAATGCATCCCGGGCAGATAGATTATACAATGCACCATGTGGTTTTACATGCACCATTTTTTGATCAGCCGTTTCAGCCACTTCACTGAAAATGATAAGCTGTTGGGTTACCAGTTCATACAATTCGTTAACCGGTAACTGCATAGTTATTCTTCCAAAATTGACCCGGTCAAAAAAAGACGGATGTGCACCAACCGCAACATTGTACTTACTGCATAACTTCATTGTATCATACATGGTATCGGCATCTCCTGCATGATAGCCACAGGCGATATTGGCAGAACTGATGAAAGGCATAATGAGTTCTTCCCTGCCAATACCTTCCCCCATATCACAGTTAATATCTATTTGCATGTAAATATTCTTGCAACCTGAAAATACAAGCATTTTGGAGTTGCAGCAAATGTTGCTGTTGTTTTACCAGCAATTCTTCCGCTGTTTGATGATCGGTCAGCCGGAACCATATCTCATCACCTGTTTTCATTTGGGCCAGCCTGGACTGATGTGCTGTTATAACATGGGCCACCCGGGGGTAACCGCCAGTGGTCTGGTGATCAGCCATAAGTACAATTAGTTTTCCATCAGGCAATAATTGTATGGTGCCAAAGCCAACTGCTGAAGAAATCACCTCCTCATTTATAAGGGTAATTAGGGGAGTATTCTCCAGCCTGTATCCCATCCGGTCAGACTGTTCTGTAATAACAAAAGGGGTTGTGGTAAATATTGTTTTGGATTCTTCTGTCAGCCATTCCCATTCATTACCGGGTAAAAAAAATATTTCTTGTGAATGTTCATTTGCTGCAAAACCAGCGAACCAGGGTAATATTTTAAAATCATTGTCGTGCAGCAAATAATAAATATCATTTTTGCTTTTCAATAAAAGTTCATCGTTTTTATACAGGTTTCTTCCCCGAAATCCGCCTGCACCGGCTTTAAGATTCGTACTGCTGCTTTGTAACCATTCTTTAATTTCCAATCCACCATGCACGGCGATATAAGCCCTTGCCCCACTGACCGGTTTATTAAATCGCAGTTCATCTTTTTTATTCACTGCTATGCAATGATGCAACGGTACCGGTACACCGTTAATGCTTGGAGAGAAGTCAGCACCACTTAACGCAATCAAAGTTGGTTGAGTAAACCGGAAAACCGATGCGGGAAAGTGTAATTCGATAACCGCTTCCTGTAAATCATTACCAACAAGGGCATTGGCTATTTGTATGGCATACTTATCCATCGCTCCGTTTGGATTAATCCCCAGCTGCTGGTATCCGTAGCGGCCCATATCCTGAATGGTATCAAGTATCCCGGCTTTAATAACTTTCAGACTCATACTTTACTCCAGTCCCCTCTTTTGAAGGAAAGGGAATTTTGAATTTCATAAAAATTGTTCTCTGTTATTGAATAAAACTGCACTGTATCGCCGGCTTGAAATAGTGTCGGATCTTCCCTGTCTGCATCAAATAGTTTAAGTGGTGTTCTCCCAATGATCTGCCAGCCCCCGGGAGATCTCAATGGGTATATGCCTGTTTGTTTCCCAGCAATGCCCACACTCCCCGGAAAAGTAATTTGTGGTTGTGACTTACGGGGGATGGCGATTCTTTCATCCAGTTCACCCATATAAGCGAAGCCGGGCAGAAAGCCAAGCATATATACTTTATATTCTCTTGCGGTTATGGACCTGTATCACTTCTTCGACAGATAAATTTTTAATTGCTGCCAGCTGTTTAATATCGGGAGCAAACCCATTTTCATAACAAACAGGTATCTGCAATAACCTGGAACTGGTTTGAGGTACTGACATTGGCAGCTGTAGTAATTCATCCAGCTTATTTTTCATCCAATCAAATGCTGTAATATCAATCGTTGTGTTTTTTCTGACCGTACATACATCATAGCGGATGGTCAATGAGCTATAGGCCGGAATCATTTCGATCATTCCGTGTAATGGATAATTTTTTAATTGATGAAACCGGCCGATTACTTCGTTGTTGACAGCTTCATCAATTACATTTCCAAAATCAACAGTAATCGCTGAATCACCTAGGGGGAAAATACGGTATGGAATATTCAGGTAGTTCATCGGAATTGCATTTGAAGATACCAACTTACCTTTACTCCCCCATGAGCCGATTCAACCGAAGAGACAGTTTCAATTTATTTACCAAGCTTACCCCCCGCCGTGCCTGGAATGGTTTGAAGGTGTTGAGCAGTTACTACATCAGCAAATGGACAAAAAACCCCGTACAATGGGGTTACCCGATTTCTATTTCATTTGAACCAACTACTTCCTGTAACCTGCGCTGTCCCGAATGTCCCAGCGGCCTGCGGGCCTTTACCCGCCCCACTGGTATGTTACAAAAAGATTTCTTTAGCGAAACAATTGACCAGTTACATAAAGAATTGCTATACCTGGTATTTTATTTCCAGGGAGAGCCTTATCTGAATCCCGGTTTCCTGGAAATGGTACAATACGCATCTGCAAAAAGAATTTATACAGCCACTTCCACTAATGCCCATTACCTGAATGATGAAAACGCCAAAAGAACAATTGAAAGTGGTTTGGACCGTTTAATTATTTCAATAGATGGTACCACACAGGAAGTGTATGAGCAATACCGTGTAGGAGGGCAATTGAATAAAGTACTGGAGGGAGCGAGGAATATTGTAAAATGGAAAAAAGAACTGAAAAGCAGTAAACCATTTATTGTATTTCAATTCCTGGTGGTAAAGCCTAATGAACACCAGATAGAAGAGGTAAAACAACTGGGCCGGGAGATCGGCGTAGATGATGTATGGTTTAAAACCGCCCAGGTATATGACTATGAGAAAGATCCGAACCAGCTTATTCCTACCCTTGACAAGTTCAGTCGCTACCGCAAAACAGCTACTGGTTATGAATTTAAAGGAAAGCTGGCCAATCATTGCTGGCGGCTCTGGCATGACCCGGTAATAACCTGGGATGGGCTGGTGGCACCCTGTTGTTTTGATAAAGATGCACAGCACCAATTGGGTGATTTAAAGAAAAAATCGTTTAAAGAGATTTGGAAGAACGGGGAATACAGTAAATTCAGACAACAGATATTAAAAGGAAGGAAAAATATTGATATTTGTTCCAATTGTAGTGAAGGAACTAAGGTTTGGAGCAACGATTAATGACAAAAGGTTCAACTATGCAAATACCATCACATATATCAACCCGGCTTCAGTATCAGCATAAAACACTGGTAGATCTTATTGATGGTTTAACCGAAGAACAGGTAAGAAGGCAGATCATACCGGGCAAGTGGTCCATCTTTGAAAACATAGTGCACCTGCAAACCTACCAGCATACTTTTATCACCCGGGTACGGCAACTGCTCGAACAGGATAACCCTGCTTTTGACCGCTATACTGCGGAAGCCGACCCGCTATTTCTTGACAACTGCAGCAAATCTGTCCGGGAAATAATGCATGATATGCTTACCACCCGAAAAGAAATAGCATCAGGTATGCTCACGTTGGCAGACACAGATTTTACAAAAAAAGCTATTCATCCTGCATTGGGAGCAATGACATTGCTGCAATGGATAAATTTTTTCCTGCTGCATGAAGCACATCATCTCTTTACTATTCTGAAACTTTCAGGAGAGCTGAAAAAAGTAGACAACCCGGCAAGCCAGATCAATTTGTAAATGTTTGGATCAACAACCGGCACACCTCAATAACATTTACATCACCAATTTCTGAATTCCTTGTAAACATAGGTATAGAAGGAAGTAAATCCTTCAAAAAAATGGCGGATGGATTCGGAGAGCAGCTTCATACAATAAGATTTAATGGTTGGTGGTTCGTGTAGTAAAAGAACTGATTTTCCAGACACACAACTATACCCCAAAGAGGTATTTTTTTGCACCGCTGCTGCTTTACAATTGTTAATAAATGGCTAATCCGGGAGATATAAAAGAAATTATTTGATAATTCAATGTTGCAACATTAATTTTGTGCTTTCAAACACTAAACCTAAAAAATAATACAATGAGTGATTTAAGAACAAATGTTGACCAGTTGAATCAAATGATCCTGGAAGGCAAAATCCTGGAGGCTTTCGACAAATTCTATGCAGATGATGTGATAATGCAGGATAACGACTACCCTGCCCGTGCAGGCAAAGAAATTAACCGCCAGTATGAAGAGGCTTTCGTAAACGGTCTTACAGAATTCCGTGGTGCCAAAGTGGTAAACACCCTCATCAGTGATGATCTTTCAGTAGTAGAGTGGTGGTTTGACTATACTCACAAAGATTATGGTGTAAGAAATTATACCCAGCTGGCTGTTCAGCGCTGGAAAGGCGGAAAGATTGCAGAAGAGAAGTTTTATTACAATAACTAAGCAATACCTTTGAGATACCACAACAGGTTTTGGGCCAGGCTAACCGCTTCGCCCAAAACTTTTTACATTTATGAATAATTGATAGTATGTATGGGTATTGAAAAAGACATACAACAGGCTAAATTTCGTAATGCACATCAAAAAGCAGGCATTAACCTTATCTATACACTGGCCTGGCTGAAGGAAAAAACTAAATTGATTTTTGAAGCTGAGGGTATTACATCACAACAATTCAATATTCTTCGTATCCTGAGAGGAAGTTTTCCGCAACCACTTTCCACTTTACAGATCAGGGAGCGAATGCTGGAAAAAATGAGTGATACCAGCCGTATTGTTGACCGGTTAATCGCCAAAGGATTAGTTAAGAAAGTCACCTGCAAACAGGACCGCCGCCTGGTTGATGTTATCATTACAGACAAGGGTAAAAAACTATTGGACAGATTAGATACCCGCCAGGATGAAATAGACGGGGTATTGAGCAATCTTTCAGAAAAAGATGCTAATATTTTAAGCGACCTGCTCGATAAGATACGGGATGGGGGTGAATGATGTAATTTTGCCCGATTATTCATTCCGAATCTGAAAACAAACATGAAACGCCCCGCCACCTGGCTATTGCTGATAGCCTTTTTTTCTTTTTATATTACCGAAGCCCAGCCCAAGTATGAATTTCGTGGAGTATGGATAGCTACCGTTAATAATATTGACTGGCCACAGTCGGGTATGACTGATCCTGAAAAACAAAAAGCAGACTATATCCGCCTGTTGGATTTGCACCAGCAAAATGGTATGAATGCCATGATTGTGCAGGTCCGGCCTGCCGCTGATGCCTTTTATCCCTCACAATATGAACCCTGGAGTCAATGGCTTACAGGAGTACAGGGCAAACCCCCTACCCCTTATTATGATCCGCTCCAGTTCATGATAGAAGAAACCCATAAACGGGGAATGGAATTTCATGCCTGGTTGAACCCATACCGGGCTGTTCATCATATTGGCCAGTCTTCAGTTGCTCCCAATCATATCAGCCGTGTTCACCCCGAATGGTTCCTTACGTATGGTGATAAGAAATATTTCAACCCGGGAAATAAAGAAGCACAGGCTTTTGTAGTAAAAGTAGTTCGGGACATTGTAAAACGGTATGATGTAGATGCCATCCATATGGATGACTACTTCTATCCTTATCGTATTCCGGGTAAAGAATTTCCTGATGCTGCATCCTATGCAAAATCCGGAAGTAAACTTTCTAAAGATGACTGGCGTAGAAGTAATGTTGATACAATTATCCTGGCGTTGAGCAAAGCGATCAAAGAAGAGAAAAAAATGTGCCGCTTTGGTATTTCCCCCTTCAGCGTTTGGAGAAATAAAGATAAAGATCCTGTTCGGGGAAGCGATACCCGTGCCGGGCAAACGAATTATGATGACCTGTATGCTGATATTTTATTGTGGTTGCAAAAAGGATGGATCGATTATGTAACCCCGCAGCTCTACCTGGAGATCGGGCATGATAAAATTGACTATGCAAAAATGCTTGACTGGTGGAGCCGCAATAGTTTTGGCAGACATATATATATAGGTCATGGTATCTATCGCACTTCAGAGAATCAGCCTAAATGGAAAAACCCGGCCGAACTTCCCAACCAGATAAAACTACTGCGCCGGTATCCGAATGTGCAGGGCAGTATCTATTTCAGCAGCAAATCATTTGAACGGAATCCGAATGGCTGGAATGACAGTCTCCGGGACAACTATTATAAATACCCGGCCCTGCTGCCGCCCATGCGCTGGATCGATAGTGAAAAACCTTGGCCGCCCATTGTAGAAAGAAGCATTACTAATGATTCAATCATACAATTGGATGTGAGACCAGACCCAAGAAACAGGGTGGAGATCAAATATTATGTAGTATATCAATATACAGCTGATTCACACAATGAAACTTTTGGTAATGTGCCCCGGTACCTTTCAAAGTTTGTAACCATGCCTGCGGGGTTTCAATTAAAGGAACCCCTTTCATCCAAACATTTTTCATACCGGTATGTGATAACAGCCGTGGGGAGAAATAATAATGAGAGTGAGTTAAGCGAAATTGCGATACTGGTACAACCAGGTGGCAGTAAATGGAGTTTTTATACCCCAAAACCGTAACGAACTATTTTCACAGGCTTTTCTACCTTTGCCCTGCTCATCCTTTTGGGATGAGCCGATGCCTGATTAACTTAATCCCTAATAACCTAAAATATGCCCGGTTACGAACTCTGGAGTGATAAAGAAAGAAAAGAAGTAAACAATGTGCTGGAAACAGGCATCCTGATGCGCTATGGATTTGACGGACCCCGAAAAGGGATCTGGAAGAGTAAAGAATTAGAAGCTGCTGTTAACGAAACCTTCGGCAGTAAATATGCGCAGCTTACTTCCAGCGGCACTGCTGCCTTAACTACGGCTATGAGTGCATTGGGCATTGGCTATGGTGATGAAGTAATAACACCTTCCTTTACGTTTGTGGCAAGTTTTGAAGCAGTCCTGAGTGTTGGTGCTGTTCCTGTATTGGTGGATGTAGATGATACATTGACATTGAATCCTGAAGCAGTACGAAAAGCCATCACTCCTAAAACAAAAGCCGTGATGCCGGTACATATGTGTGGCAGCATGGCCGATATGGACGCATTGATAGCTATATGTAAAGAACATAATCTTATTTTACTGGAAGATGCCTGCCAGAGCATTGGCGGTACATACAAAGGAAAACATCTCGGCACCATTGGTGATGCCGGTACTTTCTCTTTTGACTTTGTAAAAACGATGACCTGTGCCGAAGGTGGTGTGGTAATGACCAGCCGGGAAGATGTTTATCTAAAAAGCGATGGCTATACGGATCATGGACACGATCACAAAGGGGTGGATCGTGGTGCTGACCTGCATCCTTTTATCGGTTACAATTATCGTATCTCCGAATTGCATGCTGCCGTTGGCCTGGCACAGATCAAAAGGTTGAATGAATTTCTGACCATTCAGAAAAAGAACCATACCCAGCTAAAAAACATCCTGTCACAGGTGCCTGAGATTTCTTTCCGTCGTATACCAGATCCTGCTGGTGACAGTTGTAGTTTTATTAGTTGGTTCCTGCCTACTGAAGAAATAACAAGGGCTGTTGTGGCAGAACTAAAAGCACAGGGAATATTAGCCGGTCATTTCTACTGGTTCGATAATAACTGGCATTATATCCGCAAATGGGATCATTTGAAGAATGCTGTTACATTAAATTCATTGAGCCCGGAATTAAAAGAACGGGTGACGCAACAGGCCAATAAAGATTTTGCAGCCAGTGATGCGATCATGAGCCGTTGTATTTCTACTTCTATCAGTTTACTGTGGACAGAAGAGCAGATCAAAGAGAAGGGTGAGAAAATGGTGAGTACGATTAGAAAGGTATTACAGAACAGGGCTGTTACAATTTGAGAGCTTAATTTCTTTTTACAACACTGGCAATCTCCATCAGGCATTTCAGCAAGGGGATCCGAAGGTTTTTAAAATCGCTGCTGTTCGTTTGAATAGCTACACACATGTTTTGCCCGGGGAAGTACAGCATCTCTGTCATGTAGCCAGGAAAAAAACCGCTATGCCCGTATGCAACCCCCATTGAGGTTGGCCGAATAATAACACCCAGTCCATATTTCACATCACGGCCCAATTTAGCCGGAACAGCAGCTGATAGCAACAATGTTGTATCCACAATTTGTCCTTCGTATAACTGCTTTCCCCATTTGGCCAGATCCTCCGTAGTGGAATAAATACCCCCGCCTGTCCATTCAAACTGTGGGTTCACGATAAATAATCCATCCTCCCCGATTACTTTATCCTTTCCGCCAAATTCGTTATTAGTACCGGCATAACCCTGTACCAGTTTTTTCAATTTCCTGTTATCAGAAGGAAAAGTATGGAGCAGTGTTAGTGGTACAAGAATATTATCTCTCAATAAATCATAATATTTTTCTCCGGTAACCTGTTCTATTATCATTCCTAGCAGGATATAATTGGTATCAGAATAATCCCATCCTTCGCCTGCCTTAAAAGGCGCTTTTTCATCCAGAATATAACGGAGTAAATCTTCGGGTGCCCATACTTTATCCGGGAAAAGGGTAAGGTCTTTCGTAAATTGTTCTTTAAACTCATACCGCATGACCCCACTGGTATGATTCAATATCATGCGGACTGTAATATCCGTTGCATTAGGTATCCTGTAATACCACGCATAGTGACCGAGATAGGTTGAAACTTTTTCATCCAGGTTTATTTTTCCATTTTTAACCAATTGCAGCGCCATTGCCGAGACATAAGTTTTTCCAACACTTCCCTGCATCAGGCAATCACCAGGTTGAAGGAGGATACTTTTCTCAATATCCGCATAGCCAGAGACGGCTGTAAATGAATTATTGGTCCCGTAGTAAACAGCAGCCGACAATCCCGGAAAATTCCCGGCAATTCTTAGTGAATCAAGCTTCTTTTTGAAATCAACTGCAAATTCTGCTTGAGAAAAAGCATCGTATACAGTTCCTGATACAATTAAAAAAAACAATAGATAGTGTCGTACCTTTTTCATTTACCTGCCAATAGATTTTTGTCATCTGGATTTAATAAAAAAAGACAGTTCGAGGAACTTATAAGCCCGGTTTAACAACATTGGGTTTTTGCTCCATCCAATTCACATATGCTAAAGATCCCAATCTAAAACGGAGAGGAATAGTAATCACTTTATCCAGCTGTAATTCTTTTTTGCAGAAAAATCCCAGGCTGTTAAGATAAAAAGAAGTGGTTGGTAAGTTTGACAGTGTAAACCCTGCTCTTCCGCTGTATTGATTGTAATGCCGGAGTTGAATACCCGAAAATATAGGTTTGAATAAGGGCACAGCCCTTTGATCAAAAGTGCTTTTGACAGCCAACAGAGGTTCCTGAACCCCGGGCTTTTCCTGCGCAAAAACACCTTTTAAAAACATTAACAGCAACACAACAAGAAAGCTGGCGGTTCGTTGCACCATACTTATTTAATTTGTGTCTAAATTTACGGCATTATTTTTGTGCAAACGGCGAATTTTTAAAAAAACAGGCCCGCCACTAAAAAACACTGAACGAACCATGGCCCTTAGCCAGAGCTTACAACAAAGGCTGCTTCAAAAGCTATCACCCCAGCAGATTCAACTGATGAAACTGCTGCAGGTACCTACGGCCAACCTGGAAACCCGTATCAAAGAGGAAATGGAAGAAAATCCCGCCCTGGAGCTGGATGAAGACAAACATGAAGACGCTGATGATATTAAAGATGAGTTCAGTGATACGGCCGAAGAAGAGTATGAAGAAGCAGACGGAAGCAATGATGAATACGATAATATAGATGTGAGTGAATATGTGCATGATGGTGATGATGAAGTGGGTGATTACAAGCTTCGTGACGATAACTACCCGGAAGAAGATGAAGGAAGACAATTACCTTATAGAACAGAAGCCAGTTTTTACGAAACACTGATCGACCAGCTCGGCCTGCTGAAGCTGGAAGAAAAAGAACAAGCCATTGCAGAACAAATTGTCGGCAGCATTGATGAAGACGGCTACTTACGAAGAGAAACAGCTGCTATTGTCGATGACCTCGCTTTTCGCCAGAATATTATTGCTTCGGAAGAAGAAGTAGAAGCTATCATCAAACGCATCCAGCAGTTTGAACCACCAGGTGTAGCAGCCAGGGATTTGAGGGAATGTTTACTAATTCAGCTGAAGCGGCAAAAAGATGAAGGTGCACAGGTAGATATGGCCATCAAAGCCATTTCCAAGTACTTTGATGAGTTTACCAAAAAACACTATGAAAAAATACAAAGGGGATTGAATATTGATGATGACCAGTTGCGGGATGTGATGCAGCAGATCATCCGCCTCAGCCCAAAGCCGGGAGGTAATGTTGGCGGGATCAATAAAGCTGAAAACTATGTAGTACCTGATTTTTTCATCCTGAATAACAGCGGAAAATTAGAGCTGACACTAAACAGCCGTAATGCACCGGAGTTACGCATCAGTGAAGGCTACCGGGATATGCTAAAAGACTACGACCGGGGAGCCAAGAAAGACAAGCGTCAGAAAGAAGCCGTGTTGTTCATCAAACAGAAAATAGATTCCGCCAAATGGTTCATTGATGCCATCAAACAACGGCAACATACATTGCTAAGTACCATGAATGCGATCATGGAACACCAATATGAATTTTTTCTTACGGGTGATGAGACAGAACTGAAACCAATGATCCTGAAAGATATTGCCGAGAAAACGAACCTGGATATTTCAACGGTAAGCCGGGTGGCCAACAGCAAGTTTGTACAAACAGAATTCGGCACTTACCGGTTGAAGTTTTTCTTCAGCGAATCCTTAAGCACCGACAGTGGTGAAGAAGTTTCTACCAGGGAAGTAAAGAAAATTCTCAGCAATTTTATAGAAGGAGAAGATAAAAAGCGGCCATTGAGTGATGAGCGACTCACTGAAATGTTACAGGAAAAAGGATACAATATTGCCCGCCGTACGGTGGCCAAATACCGGGAACAGTTAAATATTCCGGTTGCAAGGTTAAGAAAAGAGTTATAATACTTTATTCACTTGAAGCTTAAAAAGGAAGATCGTCTTTATTCTCCATCTGCCCCTCATCAAAATATACCTGGTCATCCTGGGCTTTATCAATCTTGGCAGCTCCGGCCGCTTCTACCTTCCAGGCTTTTACATCGGTGTACCAGCGTCCATTGTATTCACGGCTTTCTACATCAAAAGAAATACTCAGCATAGAGCCAACCTGCAGCAGGCTTTCGCTTATTTTATCGCCCCAGATAGAGATACAAACTTTTTTGGGGTACTGTCCCTCTGTTTCTACAATGATATCCTGCTTTTTCCAGGGACCGTTTTTTCCGGCACCTGTCTGGAGGGGCAGCAACTGTATGAGTTTAGCAGTTAATTGCATTCGTTGAAGTTATTTAAAGAATGAAGTTACGTACAGGCATTTGAATAATTACTATAAGCATACCCTACAACGGGTATTTTGAAAAAAAATCATTTATTCGTTATAAAATCAGTATCCAAAACTGTATTTTACACAGCTAATTATTCCCCAACCCACTGAACATGGTTTTCGCAAGCCTTATCTTCCTGTTTCTTTTTCTGCCGCTGAACCTGCTGCTCTATTACAGTACTAAGAATGCCACCTGGAGGAACAGTATCCTGATCCTTTTTTCTTTATTCTTTTATGGATGGGGAGAGCCTATCTGGATCACACTCATGATTTTCTCCGCATTGGTAGACTATGTGAACGGAAGGGTAATTGAAAAATACAGGGGGACAATCGGGGCCAAAATAGGACTGGTCTCTTCCTTAATCATCAACCTGGGCCTGCTGGCTACTTTCAAATACAGCAGTTTTATAGTTGAAAATGTAAACCAGCTTTTTGGCACCTCCTTCAATTTGCCTCATTTTGCGTTGCCCATCGGGATCTCTTTTTATACATTTCAAACCATTTCCTATTCTGTAGATGTATACCGCAATGAAGTAAAGGCGCAAAAATCATTTTTAAAATTCCTGATGTTCGTTTCGCTGTACCACCAGCTGGTGGCAGGACCCATTGTTCGTTACAGTCATATTGCAGAGGAAATAGATAACCGGAAAGAAAAACTGGCTGATATCAGCAAAGGCATTTCAAGATTTTGTATTGGCCTTTTTAAAAAAGTAGTGATTGCCAATGTAGCAGCTGAACTGGTGGCAAAATATATGGATGCAGATGCTTCCTCCCTGGCGGTTGGTGGTGCCTGGCTTGGTTTGATCATGTTTGCTATCCAGATCTATTTTGACTTTTCCGGTTACTCTGATATGGCCATAGGTTTAGGCTGGATGTTTGGTTTTCATTACCATGAGAACTTCAAATATCCATATACCGCCACCTCTGTTTCAGATTTCTGGCGACGATGGCATATTTCACTCGGTACTTTCTTTAAAGACTATGTGTACATACCACTTGGTGGCAATAAGAAACATATTTACCTGAACCTGTTCATTGTCTGGTTCCTTACCGGTATGTGGCATGGTGCCAGCTGGAATTTTATTTTCTGGGGGCTATACTTCTTTGTTTTTATTTCACTGGAAAAAGCATTCCTGTTGAAGGCACTTAAAAAACTACCGAAATTTTTTTCCCATTTCTATGCATTACTTGTCATTATTCCGGGCTGGGTAATCTTCTATTTTACCGATACGAGTAAATTATATGCCTATATAGAAAAATTATTTTCATTTGGTTCCGGTAATCTCTGGAATGTCGGGTTAACCAGTGATCTTACGGCACATTTGTTCTGGTTTATTTTTGCCATCATTGCCTGTATGCCGGTTTATCATAAAGCAAAAGCATTTTTTGAATCGAGTCTTAAAAAACCAGCAATTTTTGAAACAGCGGCGATTGCAGTAAATATTGTATGTATCTTTTTATGTGTGGCACAATTAGTGGGTAAAAGCTATAACCCGTTTATTTATTTCCGGTTTTAACCCGGATAAACATATTTTACAGTGAGCATGACAAAAACAGAAAACACTATTAATATTATTAACGTAACCGTTTTTACGTTAGTGCTTGGTATTGGTGGGTTGGCTTCGCTTTCTATGAAAAAGCAAGCAGTGTCGGAAATAGAAAATCGTCAACTAACCCCCTTTCCTGCTTATTCTGACAGCGCCTTGTGGAGTGGCAATTATTTCAGGCAGGTGGATCAATACTATGCCGATAACTTTCCCCTGAGAAACCGGTGGATCAATGTATCAGGTTCATTTCGTAATAAATTCGGTTTTGAATCAGGTGACATTAAAATATATGAACCTGCTAATGATGCAGAAGCCAATGAAATAACAGATACCACAAAAAATACGGTCAACTCAGGCCCTCTGCCGGACGATGGCGCTGTGGGTGAAGTAAAGAAAAGATTATTTGTGTTTAAGAACAGGGCCTTTGAAATGTTTGGCGGTAGCACTGCGATGGGAAAGTCTTATGCCAATGTGATCAACTCTTATAACAGGCTGGGCATTCCTGATCTGCAGGTTTACAATTTAATAATCCCTGTGGCATTGGAGTTTGAACTCACAGAAAAATATAAAAAGCTGCAAAAACCAAACCGACCGGCGATAGAAAGTATTTACAATGAACTGGATTCAACTATTAAAAAGGTTTGGGCCATTGACGAAATAAGAAAACACCGGGAGGAATATATCTATTTCAATACAGACCACCATTGGACCAGCCTTGGTGCATATTATGCTTACCGTGCATTTTGTGAAACAGCAGGATTAACGCCTGTATCACTGGATACTGTCCGATACAAAGTAAAGTCCACCTTCCTCGGTTCTTTATACAGGCTGACCCGGGATCCGAAACTTAAAGAAAATCCTGACTCGGTTAAATATTATCTGTTCCGGGACTCCGTCAGGTTTTACATAGGCAGCAGTAATAGCCTTACGTATTGGGGCAAATCAAAAATGTATGGGGAAGGTGCCAACGGATCCAATAGTTATTCTGTTTTTCTGCAGGGAGATCTGCCAATCGTAAAAATGGAAACACAACATAATAATGGAAGAAAAATTGCTATAGTAAAAGAATCGTATGGAAATGCATTTGCTCCGTTCCTGGTGAACAATTATGAAAAAATAATTGTAGTGGACCAGCGTTACTATACTGGCGATTTTGTCGCGATGTTAAAAAAAGAAGGCATCAATGAGTTATTGTTCATCAATAACATCTTCGCTGCCCACACACCCTTTCATATTGAAAAGATAAAGAGATTAAAAAAATAACAAAAGGAACAAGGTCCGGGCATTAAAAGCCTTTCTACTGAACCTGCTCTTCAAATACCATAGCGTAGCACACTCCTATTTTTGTTATAGCTGTAAATGCCTTCGCACCCAGGCCACTTTAGGTTTTAACTCACCGGTATACTTATCTCCGGTAGCATATTTCACATGTTTCAGGAAATGATAATAATCTGCTTTGGGATGTTTTGCCCGCCATTTATCGTAGCGCTTATCCTGCCATGTTTTATAGTAAGCAATACATTCTTCATCAGAGTTAAATTTTTTGCATTTATTCCCCTTGATGTAGAAACCAAACAGGTTGTTATAGCGGAGGCAACATTTTTTGCAATTGAGGTTACCTGTTTCCTGCATACATTGAGCCATAACAAAATCAGGATGCCGGATACCTGCGGCCTTTATAGCATCATAGGTAGCCTGCATTTTGGCTTTATCTATTTTCTGTGAATTCCCCTGGTGAAATGCCAAAAAAAGCACAATGGCAAAAAGTAATTTCTTCATACTGAGGTTTTTGTAAGCAATACAGTTTTCAACGGGTTAGCAGATTGATAATAAATATACAAAAATCGCACCCTTTTTATCAATTGCTTTACTTTGCACAAATAGCGAGTTATCAATTATGAATACAGTCCTGATGATGAACAGTAAGAATCAGTTGCATAAAACAAATGAACCAGGTGCCGGATACCCGGCTGTTATCAGGATGCTGGCATCATTTTTTTCATATTTTTTTCATCCTGTATTTATTCCATTATATGTAGTGGGATTCATGGTGTATGAACATCCTTACCTGTTTGCAGGGTTTGCACCAAAAGAAAAGATACTGGTAGTGGCACAAGCTTTCGCCATGTTTACATTTTTTCCGCTGGTTACTGTACTACTATTAAAAGCGTTGAAATTCATTGAATCATTTCACCTGGCTACGCAAAAAGACAGGATCATACCATTAGTAGCTTGCGGGGTTTGGTACTTCTGGATCTGGTATGTATGGAGAAACCTTCCGGATTATCCAAAACCTGCTGTGCAATTAGCAATGGCTGTATGGATCACTGCCAGCCTCGGGTTAATGGCGAATATTTATATGAAGATAAGTTTACATGCTATGTCTCTTGGAGTGATGGTTGCTTTTATTTTACTACTGGCATTTACTCAACCACTCAATTTTGGTATTTATATAACTGTCAGCCTGCTGATTGCCGGAATAGTTTGTACGTCCCGTTTTATTGTATCAGATCATACAGCAAAAGAACTATATGGTGGTTTACTGGTGGGAATTATTTCCATGCTGATTGCCAGCTGGCTGGGATGATATAATTTATAATTTTGTTTACCACAAATTCCAATCTGCTGCAATCGTTTCATTCCGGGATGTAGGTTTTTGTAATCCCTTTGTCAGCTCTTCCACTCTTTTCCCGACAATATTTTTCAGCTCGCTGATCTTCATAGAAGGATGATTGGTCATTGCCTCCAGTATTGAATAAGTGAATACCCCGTTCTTCAGATCATTTCTCTCCAGGGCAAACTGTGTTCCTGCTGCAGCTGAGATAATAGTTGCACCGGTACTCTTGCCTACATTCACAAACAAGCTCTGCATTAATTCAAAACTATTTCTGAGTCCCAGGTTATTTTCATCTTTTTTATAGGCTACCGGTTTAAATCCTTTTATCAATGAATCGGATGTGCTTACCAGTGTAACTAGGTCTTCTTTATCCACTTCCCCGCTATGGCAGGCATCTATCAGCATCAGTTTTTTCCTGGCTGGAATACTGTCCAGTAAGTTTTCAAGTTCATCGTAAGACAAACCATGTTGCTCCGGATTATCAAAATTGACGGAGTATGTAGAAAGATAATAATCAAAGTCCTTACTCAGTATTCCATGACCAGAATAAGCTATTATGACTTTGTCATTTTCATTTGTATTGAACAGCGCTTCCTTTAAGGCCTTTACATTGGTGACTGTAACATTTTGATTAAATAAAGTATCAATAATAATACCGGCTCCATATTTTTCTTTCAACCTTACGGCTAAATCCCGGATATCTTTTGAACAGTACTGCAGGTTGTATTTATTATCAGCAAACTGGTCAATTCCGATGCCGATAAAACGGGTGGATTCTTTTTGCTTGACAGCAGGTGAATAATTAACGATCAGCGGCATCCGGTAACTTTCAGTACCATTCACATTACTGATTGAAGTTTCAATCCTGTTTTCTCCCTGTGACAATTTAATAGTGATCGTAGTATCAAAACTTAAGGAATTCCGCCTAAGAAGACTGATTCCTTTTAGCCCAAATACCGGCACTTCATTCACCCATACATTAAAGCGGCCAAGCAGGTAAGTGCTGTCTCTCCCTTTTATATGAAGCATTAGTTTTTCCTGCCTTTGTTCGGATTCAATAGCATCCCGGTTGACAAAGTCACATTCCGGTACACTATAACCCTCCCTGAAATAAGCTGTATCTACTCCTAATTTTTTCAGCCGCTTCTGGTACGCTTGACGGTAGGCATTGATCAATGCTTTATCATTACTCCCAATTGTTTCGAGCACTTTATCCGGACGGTTGTATTTAATATCCAGTTGTTCAAAAGTGATGACTTTCAGATCTTTTGTTACATAATGCAGCAGCTTCGTGGCGCCAGGCGAAGCCTGGTAATAACCGGCAGGCACCTGTGTAAAATATTCCGTACTGTCCACCGGGAAAAAATGATACAATATTTTCTTTGTCTTTAAATCAACCATCTTGACAAGGCTGGCAGTGGTAGACAACAGCATACTTTTGCTGTCGGGTGCAAATGCAGCTGCCCTTACATAATTTCCAGGCTCCCTCAGCGACCATATCTCTTTTTTGCTATGAATATCATAAACCTTGAATGCAGCCCATCCATCATTAAAGCAAATCATACTGTTATCAGGGCTAATCTCGCCACCTATAATATCATTAATTCCATCACCGGTGCCCGTTGCAATAGTAGAGACCAGTTTATTTTTACCGATATCAAATATTGAGATATGACCATCTGCACCAAAGATTGCTGCTAGCGTTTTATCATTACTAAAACAGCCGTGGGTAATCCTTTCCTCTTTATGATACGACAACTTTGTTACTATTTTACCGGTTGCCATATCCCAGATAATTGCTGGCTCCCCGTCATTATACATGGTCGTCATTAAAAGTGTATTGTCCCGTGAGAAAAAAGCATTTTGAATTTTTTGCGGCAACTTTTTATTCCCCCTGAATTGATTAAGCCTGCTGCCCTTTTTGTTATCCCACACATTAAAATCATTGATACTGTTGACATCCTGCACTACCACTGCATAACTCCGGTCCCAATTAAAGATGATATTCTTATTATCATCTCCCCGGTGTACATTGGGGCGGGTAATTCCTTTATAGACTATTGTTTTCTTTAATTGCAAGCTGTTGGCAGACCAGGCAGTAGCAAATAACCTGTCATCTGGTTCCATATAAATAGTATCCCCTTTCGGCGAATAATAAAGCAGCCTGGTCATATATGTATGACCATTGAGTATGGTATAAATTTTTTTACCCAGGCTGTCAGTCACCAATACATCGTTCCTGTAAATATCGTACACCAATTCCCTGCCGGGATTGGGTAATATCGGTGTAAAATCCCACTGACCGTATTCCCCGGAAAGAAAACTGGTATCTTTTGTGGTTAGTTTTGTAATCACAAACCTGTCAAGACTATCATTATAAACCGTTTTTGCTAATAACTTACCGGTCTTTGCATCCCAATAATGCCTGCCGGGATATGAAACGGTTCTTACGATATTTCCATTCTGATTAAACAGCACCGAACTGACCTCTGATTCATGTTCGCCTTTACCAAGTACAAGTAGCTGTTTACCTGTTGAGATATCCCAAATACTGGCAGACTTATCGGCAGAGCCTGCAATAAAAAGAGTTCCCTGTTTATTAAAGGCTCCGCTGGTGATACCGTCTTTCAATACCCCCAATTTTACAAGCGGTAATGCTTTTTTTGCATCCCATATAATCAAAGTACCATCCCGGGAACCAGTAAATAACATTGTACCCTCTCTGTTGTAGCCAATACAACTTATCCTGTCAGCATGCCCCAGAAGATTGGCTAATAAATAACCGGTCCTTGCATCCCAAATGCGGGGAACTTCGAAGCGATCACGGGTAACTATATGTTTATAGTCAGGGCTGAAAATAGCTTCACGTACACCACCAATATGACCGACAGGTAAAAGTAGTTTGGGCTCCTGTGAACCAGCGTAAACAGGAACCGATAAACTAATTACCAGCAATAAAGCTGGTTCAAAAAAAATGTGGATGAATTTTCCTTTACTCATTAGTAACCTAAGTATTACCGAATATGCCATTCCTGGGCAATAATTTTAATGCCGGATGCTGGTTTCAGCTAACCTATTCACCAACTCCTGGCTTATCAGAAAAATACTGCTATTCTTTTATGTCGCCAATACCAGTTACCGGGTATGCCTACCACTTTCCGGTAATTTTTAAATTATTCCCCAAAATATTAGTTTTGAATTACTAAATCATTTAGTTTTGAATCCTGGTCGGGATTTTCCGACTTACAATACGCAAATACATAACTTTAACCCATGGCAAAAACAGAAAAAACTACAGACATGTCAACCACTAACAGCGAAAAATTAAAAGCCCTCAAGCTTACGATGGATAAGCTGGAGAAGGACTACGGCAAAGGAAGTGTAATGATGCTGGGCGATAAAGCAGAAACCATGCAGGAAGTAATTTCCACCGGTTCTATCGGTCTGGATGTAGCCCTTGGTATCGGCGGCTTACCAAGAGGAAGGGTCGTAGAGATCTACGGACCTGAATCATCCGGTAAAACCACCATTGCCACCCATGTAATAGCCGAAGCACAGAAAAAAGGCGGCATGTGTGCCTTTATCGATGCTGAACATGCTTTTGACAGTTCCTATGCGAAGAAACTCGGTGTTGATGTAGATAATTTATTGATATCCCAGCCGGATTACGGTGAGCAGGCCCTTGAAATAGCCGACCGTCTAATTCTTTCCGGGGCATTGGACGTAGTGGTGATTGACTCTGTAGCTGCATTGGTTCCTAAAAGCGAACTGGAAGGTGAGATGGGAGACAGTAAAATGGGATTGCATGCAAGGCTGATGAGCCAGGCATTAAGAAAATTGACGGCTACCATTTCTAAAACAAATACCATTTGCATCTTTATCAACCAGTTAAGGGAGAAGATAGGGGTGATGTTTGGCAACCCCGAAACCACTACCGGTGGTAATGCACTGAAATTCTATGCGTCCGTTCGTCTCGATATCCGCCGCATGACACAGGTAAAAGATGGTGATGAGGCCATTGGTAACCACGTAAAAGTAAAAGTTGTAAAGAATAAAGTGGCTCCACCGTTCCGGGCTGCCGAGTTTGATATCATTTTCGGGGAAGGCATTTCCAAAACCGGTGAGATCATTGACATGGGTACCGAACTGGGCATTATTCAAAAAAGCGGTTCCTGGTATAGTTATAACAGTGATAAATTGGGCCAGGGCCGTGATTCCGTAAAACAATTAATGGCAGATAATCCTGAACTGGCTAAAGAAATTGAAGGGAAGATCAGGGAGAAAATAAAAGAAATGCAGACAGCATAATTAGCTTATATACAATGTATTAACGATGGGTTAGTGTATTGAACCGTTCCGCCTCCGGCAGAGCGGTTTTTTATTTCTTCACAAATATTTTACAAGCGAAGGAACGAATCAATGTTTAAACATTGTATATTTGTTCTGTACCTCCCGCAACCTATTAAAGCAGGGAACCGTTAATACAGTTTATTTATATGACTACCACATCACCGAAAACCAGTTTATTACAATCGCTCCATTTACTTTTCGGAGCCGGATTGCTGGTTTCCTTTTTCCTTCCCTGGGTGACCTGGAAAGATATTAAAGTGAGCGGTTATCATATGCCAGCCGGAAATTTTTTCAAATTATCGGAATCCAATTTTGGATTAGGCAATCCATTTCCCCAGTTTGATTTTACATTTTATTTCTTCTGGCTGATCCCTATCTTAATTATTGCCGGAATCGTTCTTGCTTTACAAAAGAAAAAAACTTCCTTACCTGCTTTTATTTCCGGGGCATTGGCCCTCTCTCTTGTAACTGTTTACTATTTTTTTTCTAATACACTGGTCGACCTGGGAGTAGGCAATAGTGCATTTGATATGCTTCAACCGGCTGCATTTATTACTGTGTTTGCTGCAATCGGTTTTATTTTGACTGCACTTCCCCTGCATACCTGGTTTAAAAAAATGGCCTGGATTATTATAGGCCCTTTGTTAGCATGGGGAGCCTATAAAACCGGAGAGCAATCTGTACTGTCTGAAACTTTTACCCATACAGACCAGGTAGCAGCAGATTATACTGCTGATGCTGCGGGGCTGATAAAGGAATTTTTGACAAACGATTCGGCCGCTAACAAAAAATACCTGGAGAAAACCATTATTGTAAATGGTAACACTTCCGCTATAGAAATACTGGGTGATTCAACAAGCACCATCAAATTTGAAGACAGTACAGGATCTTATGCCATTTTCTCCCTGGAAAGAAGTCAGTTTGATAAAATTAATAAGATTACTGCGGGAGAGGCTGTTTCATTGAAAGGTGTTTGCAGTGGCAGTATTTACAGTGAAATATTGGGAACAACAGCGATTACATTCAAAAGAGCAACTTTTAATATCAAATAAATACAATTAATCAACAAATGAAAAAAACAACACTTGTTCTGGCTTTAGTATTCGCTGCAGGCGCAGCGTTTGCACAAAAAAAAACTACTACATCAGCAACCGTTTCTTTTGATGCCACCACACCAAAAGATGCTTTACCCAAGGCAGAAAACAAAACTGTTATCGGTTCTATTGACACTCAAACAGGTGCCGTGGCTTTTGAAGCAGCAGTAAAAAATTTCGCTTTTTCCAATCCTAAGATCCAGGAGCATTTCAACGCCCCCAATTGGATGAGTTCTGACCAGTTTCCTAAATTCACCTTTACAGGAACGATCGATAAAGTAAATAAAGTAAAATTCGATAAAAACGGAACCTATAATGTAAAAGTAAACGGAAACCTTACCGTGAAAGGAATCAGTAAACCTACAAAGGTTGAAGGAACTGTTACAGTTGCTGATGGTAAAATTAAGATAGCAGCAAATTTCAAAATCAAATTAGAAGATTATAACATCACCGGTCAGCCGGTTGAAGCCGGAAAAATTGATAAAGAACCAAAGATTACAGTTTCAGCTGAGTTCTGATAAAAAATACTCCTATAAAAATGAAACGCCCCGCAATAATGCGGGGTGTTTCATTTACCAAGCTTTATTTAGTTCCCTATTTCTCTTTCCAGGTGTATCAGCTTTCCTGCTGCATCAAACCCTTCCACAATCACTTTAAACTTCTTGCTGAAATCATTATTATAAAAATTTAATTTAACCGTCCTGGTTTCCAAATCTGTAAACAGGTTGGAATTCCAGTATAGCGTTGTCCTTCCATCCACCCCGATCTGCTTTGCTTCTGCTGTGGTATAGGAAGGGCTATAAAATTCCTTTGTGATTGAATAGCCATTTGCTTCAAAAAAGCTCAGTTTATCCGGCTTCTGTTCATCCATAAATTTTTCTTTTGTATAAATAGACAGCGCCCCGCCTGGTGAACCGCTACCCACCCCTACAAAACCGGCTTCATAAAACTTAACCAGTGCCACATCCGTTACTCTTATTGTCCGCAAAAAACCCATATCTGCAGGTTGTTCATTCAGGAAAAGTCCAATTACCCATTTCTGGCCACTCATCAAACTCATATTCTTCCTGTTTACAAAGCGTCCGCCCTGTATTTCCACCTGCTGAATCCTGTTCTTGATATAATCAATCACATTCATTGATTTATCATTTGCCGGTTCATTAATATTATCAAGATTCACTTTGCCCTCTGTCCTGAATACACCAGTAGTATATTTCTCATTCACAATATCATAAGGCTTTTTAGAGGATTTTGATTTAATATCAACATTTTCCAACTCCTTTATTTTCTCCTCAAAGCCTTGTGTGTAAGTATAGCGCCTGCCTATCTCTTCATTGTAAGGCAAACCGGATAGATTCTTCTCTCCAACTTCTGAAGGTATCAACAAGGGAATTTTTATCACCTGCTTTTCCATTTCGTTCTCATCAGCTATTGCCAGGGCAGGTTTGGCTTTACCTTGCTTATCTGTATAAGCATAATAAAATTTTGCTTTACCCATGAACACTAATGAGTCCAGCATAAATCTTCCTTGTTCGGAAAGGATCCCTTCCTGGTTTTGAGTAGTAGAGTCTTCCGCTTCAATATAGATATTAAGTTTTCCTGTTGTTAAAGGAATTCTGGTTTTCTCATCCACAACTTTACCGGCTATTTTAATAAGGCTTTCATCATTGAATTTCTTTTCAGGAAACTCCTTTGCCAATATTTTATTCCAGTTAAACCGGCTCCAGCCATGTGTAAGCATGAGGTTGTCCATTGCCATATCTGTTGAATCAGTTTTACTGTTAAAATACCAGGCAGGATTATGTATATATCCTTTCAGGTCATCTGTCAACAAAAATCGGGAGTAAATATTCTCCTTATCTGTAAGACCGCCTCCGGGAATATCAACGACCGATACAGAAAAACTTCTTTGCATCATATCTGGGAAACTCAGTTCAAAAATATTTTCTTCCCATTTCCCGGTACCGAGTTTTACGATATTGATATCCGGTTTCACTTTGTATTCTTCATTATTGACAAAAGAAAGCCGTTCAGCAAGGGGTACCCCCTTATCACTAAATACAGTAAAATGTAAGATACCGGAAGGCAGGCTATCCGTAATGAGGTGACCAATGATTGAAGGGTAGCCTTCAAAGGCAATCTCTGTTTCATACACCACATGATTATTTATTTGCGCTACCAGCAATAAATTTTCAAATTGCTCCTTTTCTTTTGGCCCCCTTACCAATTGAAATTTTTTCCCCCCTTTTTCATCCTGAACTTTCAGGACTATCCCTGATGCCCGGACTTCCGGAAGATTGAACAGTCTTTTGCCAGCTGCAGTCTCTGTTTCGGCAATATATTTTTTCCCTGCCAGTGGTTTGAATGGCACCCTGCCAATACCATCATGATAGGTTTTAAACGGGGCAACAGTAATTCCGTCTTCGGTTTTTATCATACCGCTTACCTCAACCGGGATGCCGAACTGGTCAACTGCTTTAAAAGCAACCATTGTCAGGATTCCATCAACGAGGTATCCGCTCTCAGGAAAAAACTGGAGGGAGACTGTTTGTGATGATTTTGCAGCTGCAGGTGTTACCCCTGGTTTGAAAATGACAATATTTTTTTTGTAGACAAACGACTCATCATTATTCAGCATAGCCGGTGTCAATGCCCGGATATAATAATTGCCCTGTGGAAGAGAATCCGGGATACTGATATTTCCCCTGGCAGTAGCTCCTACAACCGGGTATTTTCCTGTGCTGATAATATTTCCTTTGGCATCTATGAATTGCAGGTAAAAATTATTACTGACAGCATCCGGTTTGCCATCATTGTATAAATATGCTTTGAACCAGATTGTCTCTCCGGACACATAATATTCTTTATCGTAGTGGATATAGATCTTCTCCGTTGGAAAATGTGTATTCAGCATTGTCAATACTGAATCAATTTTCTGAGCCTGCAGGTTAAAAAAAATCATCATTAAAATACCTGCAGTTGCAATAACTTTTTTCATGTACGCTGTTTTGCAGTTAAAGTACGCTTTTGTAAACCCCTCAGGGTCATCAATTATCTGGGCGGAAAATTGGTTGGATAAAGATGAGATTTTTATAAATAGCGCTGCCTATGATTCTTGTTAATTGATGTTAATGCTATATATGATAATTATCAGAAGCCTGCCGTTTCAGCGGGTCATTCAGTAAATTGCATATCCTTATGCCATTCAATCTCCATATTCCCTTTCCACCCGCCGGTGACCAGCCCGCAGCCATCCAGGAACTGACTGAGGGGATTCTGAACGGAGAAAAATACCAGACCTTATTGGGTGTTACCGGTAGTGGCAAGACCTATACCATCGCCAATGTAATTCAGCAACTGCAGCGCCCCACATTGGTGCTGACACATAATAAAACGCTGGTGGCACAATTGTATGGTGAGTTCCGTCAATTCTTTCCGGAGAATGCGGTCGAATATTTTGTTTCTTATTACGATTACTACCAGCCGGAAGCATACATGCCGGTAAGCGATGTATATATCGAAAAAGACCTGAGTATTAATGATGAGCTGGATAAACTGCGCCTGAGAGCCACTTCCAGTTTACTAAGCGGTAGAAGAGATATTATTGTCGTTGCATCCGTAAGCTGTATTTATGGTATGGGCAATCCAACTGATTACGAAAACGGCATTATCCGTATCAATAAAGGGCAAACCATTTCCAGGCAGGCCTTTCTTCATTCATTAGTTAATTCTTTATATAACAGGACAACAGTAGAGTTTAACAGGGGGACGTTCCGGGTGAAAGGTGATACCGTTGACATCAATCTTCCTTATGTTGACTATGGATATCGTATCACTTTTTTTGGTGATGAAATTGAGGAGATAGAAAGTATTGATGTAGTTAGCAGCAAGAGGATCGGCAAGATGGAAAATGCTGCCATCTTCCCGGCTAACTTATACGTGGCTCCAAAAGATATTTTGCAACAGGTGCTTTATGAAATACAGGATGAAGTAGCGGCGCAGGCAGAATATTTTAAGAGAGAGGGTAAATATATTGAAGCACAACGCCTGACGGAAAGAGTTAACTATGACCTGGAAATGATCAGGGAGCTGGGTTATTGCAATGGGATTGAAAACTATTCAAGATTTTTTGACAGAAGAAGGCCCGGGACAAGACCATTCTGTTTATTAGATTATTTTCCAAAAGATTACCTGATGGTGATTGATGAAAGTCACCAAACTATCCCACAGGTAAGCGGGATGTACGGTGGTGACAGAAGCAGGAAACTGATATTGGTTGACTATGGTTTCCGTTTACCGTCTGCACTGGATAACCGTCCTTTGAATTTTCATGAATTTGAATCATTGCAGAACCAGGTCATTTTTGTTTCCGCCACTCCTGATGATTACGAACTGGAAAAATGCGGTGGTGTAGTGGTGGAACAGGTGGTAAGGCCTACCGGACTATTGGAGCCACCTATTGAAGTAAGACCATCCGTGAACCAGATAGATGATCTGCTGGATGAAATTGATAAACGTGTAACCAAGGGCGACAGGGTACTGGTAACGACACTCACCAAAAGGATGGCAGAAGAAATGGACAAATATCTTCACCGTATCAATATCAAATCAAAATATATACATAGTGAAGTGGACACCCTGGAGAGAATAGAAATTCTCCGTGAGTTACGTTTGGGAAAAATTGATGTGCTGGTAGGAGTTAATTTATTGCGGGAAGGACTGGACCTCCCCGAAGTATCCCTGGTTGCGATCCTTGATGCAGACAAAGAAGGGTTTCTGCGCAATGAAAAATCACTGACACAAACAGCAGGCCGTGCCGCGAGAAATGTAGACGGATTAGTGATCTTTTATGCAGATAAGATGACGGACAGTATGCAAAAGACCATTGATGAAACCAACCGCCGCCGGGAAAAACAGATTGCCTTTAATATTGAACACGGCATTACGCCAAGAACAGTTATCAAATCAACCAAAGATGTGTTTGCACAAACATCTGTATTGGATATAAAAGGATACGACCCTGCCAATCCTTATGCGATTGCCCCGGATGAAGACCTGGTCACTGTAGCTGCGGAAGAACAGGCTGAATACAAAACCATTCCACAAATGGAAAAAGCTCTTTCAAAAATTAAAAAAGAAATGGAAAGAGCAGCGAGGGATCTGGATTTTATGGAAGCGGCGAGACTACGGGATGAAATGTTTTCGCTTCAGAAAAAATTGGAGGAGATGAAAAAATAACCACTCGTAGTTTTACGAATACCCCCGGCGTATTTGTGCCCGATTTTATTCAAAACACTACCTCTTTACTTGCAGCAGGCAGTACATGCGTTTATCTTAGCCGCAGATATCCGATAAACCATTTTTTTAAAATCCAATAAATCCGAATCATGAAAAGACGTGTCCGTAAAATCGCCAATTTTTTTGCATTCAACCTGTTGTTCTTCGCCCTCTACCTGAACTTTATTCATAAGGACAAAGCTGTTGTTGGCAGTGCCCAGGCAATACCATCAACTACTGCCGCTTTTAGCGGAACCGTTCTGGTAGACAACCCTGAACAGTACCTGCAAAAGAAAAATGAGACTGCTGCTGTTTCTGTTGATAAAGAGCAAAAAAATGCTTCTAAATCAACAGCAGAGAATTCAACAGCCCTGAAACTTTCCATTAATTAAGCAAAGCAGCGTTAACATATCAACAAGCCCGGCCTTTTAGCCGGGCTTGTTGTGTTTTTAGATGCGGCACGGGTGAAATCTTTACCTTAGAGGCATGGAAAAAAGAGTCTTCCTCCTTGATGCCTTTGCCCTTGTATTCCGTGCCTATTATGCACTTATCCGTAATCCCCGCTTAACCTCCAAAGGCAAAAATACCAATGCGCAGTTTGGCTTTACCAATGCGTTGGTTGAACTGATCAATAAGCAAAAGCCATCGCATATGGCTGTATGTTTTGATACTTCCGCTCCCACAGAACGTCATACTGATTTTGCAGATTATAAAGCTAACCGGCAGGAAACACCAGAAGATATTTTAGCTGCGGTACCCGATATTAAAAAGATCATAGAAGGTTTTAATATCCCGGTTATATATGCTGATGGTTTTGAAGCCGATGACGTTATTGGTACCTTAAGTAAACAGGCAGAAAAAGCAGGATACGAGGTATATATGGTAACACCGGATAAAGACTATGGCCAGCTGGTTTCTGAAAAAATAAAAATATATAAACCGGCTTACCAGGGTAATGATGCAGAAATACTCGGTCCGGAAGAAGTGTGTGCCAAATGGAATATAAAAGATGTAAGCCAGGTAGTAGATATGCTGGGTATGATGGGTGATGCCGTAGATAATATACCCGGTATTCCAGGTGTGGGAGAAAAAACAGCCGCTAAGTTCCTTGCTGAATACGGATCACTGGAAAATACATTAGCTAATGCAGAGAAGATAAAAGGGGCCATGGGAGAAAAAGTAAAGAAGGGAAAAGAGATGGCCATTCTTTCAAAAAAACTTGCCACTATCATTACGACTGTCCCTGTTGAGTTTCATGAAGAAGATTTTAAGCTGAAAGACTGGGATAAAGAAAAACTGAAAGAAGTATTTGCAGAACTGGAGTTCAGAACATTAGGCAAAAGATTATTAGGTGATGAATTCTCCGTGGCAGCACCGGGAAAATCTGTTATAGAGAAAGAAATACCGCAGGGTGTACAAACAGACTTGTTTGGAAACATTGTTGAAAGTCCCGGGTCCGTTGTCAGTAGCCAGGAACCAATACAAGACCCGGAACACTCATCGGAAATATTAAGTGTTGATAAGAACATTAATAACACTCCGCATAAATATGAAGCTGTTGAAGGAGAGATTGCAATCAAGCAACTGATCGCAGCATTAAAGAAACATGATGAGATTTGTTTTGATACTGAAACCACCGGCATTGATGCCAATGATGCAGAGTTGGTAGGACTTAGTTTTTCTGTTAACCCGGGAGAAGCTTATTATGTTCCCTGCCCGGCTGATCAAAAAAAGACAAAGGAAATACTAACACACTTTGATACATTGTTCAGTGATAAGAAGAAGCTATGGATAGGTCAGAACACCAAATACGACCTGCTGGTATTAAAATGGTACGGAATCGAAGTAGCCGGGAATATCTTCGACACCATGCTTGCCCATTATGTGATTGAGCCCGATGGAAAAAGAAGCATGGATATACTCAGTGAAAAATTTCTGGGCTATGAACCCGTTCATATAGAAGAATTGATCGGGAAAAAAGGAAAGACGCAGGGTAATATGCGGGATGTAGAGATCGAAAAGATAAAAGAATATGCCGGCGAAGACGCAGACATCACATTACAACTGAAAAATGTATTCACTCCGTTATTAAAGCAAAAAGAAGTAGAGAAAGTATTTAATGAAGTAGAAAATCCTTTAGTGAAAGTACTGGTGGATATGGAGTATGAAGGAATAAAGGTTGATGTGGATTTTCTTACTGATTATTCCAAAGAACTGGAAATAGATGCGAAAAAGGCAGAAGAAAGTGTATACAAACAGGCAGGTGTACGCTTTAATCTCGCATCTCCCAAGCAGTTAGGCGAAGTATTATTTGATAAACTGAAACTGGATCCCTCTGCTAAAAAAACAAAGACTGGTCAGTACCAGACCGGGGAGGATGTGTTGTTGAAATTGGCTGCAAAAGGACACCAGATAGTAGATGATATTTTAACTTTTCGGGAATTAACAAAGTTGAAGTCAACCTATGTTGATTCGCTTCCGCAACTGATCAATAAAAAAACAGGGCGGGTACATACCACCTATGGACAGGCTGTGGCTGTGACAGGTAGATTAGCCAGTAATAATCCCAACCTGCAAAATATACCGGTCAGAACAGATCGGGGAAAGGAGATACGGAAAGCTTTTATTCCAAGAGACAGTAAACATATTTTATTATCCGCCGATTACTCGCAGATTGAATTAAGAATTGTTGCATCCATCAGTGGTGATGCCAATATGTGTAAAGCATTTAGAGACGGAACTGACATTCATACAGCCACAGCAGCCCGGGTTTATAATATCGATGAGAAAGACGTCACTAAAGAAATGCGCTACAAAGCCAAAAGTGTAAACTTCGGAATCATTTATGGACAAGGAGCATTTGGATTAGCCGATAACCTGGGCATCTCAAGAACAGAAGCTAAAGAGATCATCGATAACTACAAGAAAGAATTTCCCGGTATTCAAAAATACATGGATGACACCATCAACTTTGCCAGGGAACATGGTTATGTGCAGACATTAAAAGGAAGAAAAAGATGGCTAAGGGATATTAATTCCGCCAACTTCACTGTCCGTGGTTTTGCTGAAAGAAATGCGATCAACTCCCCCATTCAGGGCACTGCCGCCGATATGATCAAACTGGCTATGCAAAAAGTACATGCCGCTATGAAGAAAGAAAAAATGGAGAGTAGAATGATCTTACAGGTGCATGACGAATTGGTCTTTGATGCGGTGAAATCGGAAGTTAAAGAACTTAAGCCTTTAATCGTAGAATGCATGCAATCAGCCATGCTGCTGCCACATAATGTACCGGTGATTGCGGAATGCGGTGAAGGTAATAACTGGCTGGAAGCGCATTGATTTTTCTAAAGTCATAAACTTTGACTTCTTTATATACATAAGTTTGCACTCTTATGCAGCCTGTAGTTTATTATTGTTATGATGCTTACTGTGGCTGGTGCTATGGATTCAGCCCTGTGATTAAAAAAATAGCAACAACATTCAAAGACAAGCTTTCATTTGAAGTTTTATCAGGAGGAATGATCCCAAAGGAAAATGCCCGACCCATTTCTGCAATTGCAGGCTATATCAGTGAAGCCTATCACCGGGTGGAAGAAACAACAGGAATCAAATTTGGCGAAGATTACCTGTGGCATATATTCAATCCTGATAAAAGTGACTGGTACCAGCATTCAGAAAAATCTGCCATAGCTTTATGCATCATTAAAGAAATACAGCCTGAACAGCAGGTAGCTGTTGCTGCAGATTTGCAATATGCCCTGCATTATGAGGGAAGAGACCTGACAGACGATGAGGCCTACAGACATTTGCTGGAAAAATATGATATACCGGAAGAGGATTTTTATACTAAACTGAATAGTGAAGAGTATAAAGAAAAGGCACACTATGAATTTGCCTTGTGTAAACAACTACAGGCAACAAGCTTCCCGCAGGTACTGATGCAGGTAGCAGACCAAAAATTCTATTTGCTTGCAAAAGGTTTTACTGACTATGAAACATTGAAAAAAAGAATTCAAACAGTGTTGGCAGAAACACAAATCACTTCCGTTTAACTCAATTATTATTTTGTATGATTTTGACCATTACACTTAATCCTTGTATTGATAAAAGCTCAAGAGTAGAAAAATTAAAACCCGAGAGTAAATTGCGCTGTGCAGAAGTGGTAAATGAACCCGGTGGTGGTGGTATCAATGTCAGCAAAGCATTAAAAAAACTGGAAGCTCCCTCCGTTGCATTATTCCCTGCCGGCGGTCATAATGGAAACATGTTATGTTCATTACTGAAAGAAGAAGAAATTTTATTTCATGCAGTGGATACTAAAGTGGAAACCAGGGAAAACTGGATTGTCCTGGAAACATCCACCAATAATCAATTCCGTTTCACTTTCCCGGGAAGAGAGGTAATGGAAGATACCATAAAGTCATTAGTTGACCAGATCCGTTCTTTTGCACCAACTTATGTGGTAGCCAGTGGCAGTTTGCCTCCCGGTTTGCCAGATTACTTTTATGGCCTGATTGTAAAAAATGCAACAGCCGTTGGGGCCAAATGTATTGTTGATACAAGTGGACCGGCATTACAGGCATTAAAAGGAAGAAATGCTTACCTGATCAAGCCTAATATTGGTGAATTATGTAAAATGCTGAATGTGGATTGGCTGGATAAAGAAGAAGTACCCGATGCTGCACAGCAAGCCATCAGGGATGGTTTTGCAGAAGTAATTGTTGTTTCGATGGGACACCTGGGTGCCTGGATGGTAAGCGAGGATAAAAGATATTTTGTTGATGCGCCACCCGTTGAAAAGAAAAGTACTGTAGGTGCAGGAGACAGTATGGTGGCTGGTATTACATACTCGTTACAAAAGGGAAAGACACTCAGAGAAGCTATTCGTTTTGGTGTTGCGTGCGGCAGTGCAGCCACGATGAATGATGGCACACAATTATTCAATAAAACTGATGCAGAAAAACTCTTTGCCATTATCAATGAATAGAGATATTGAAAACAGGGGAGACCTATTGTTACTTGTCACCAGGTTCTATGAAAAATTACTTGCTGATGATTCCATCAATTATATATTTACTGATGTGGCCAAAATAAATCTGGAGCATCATCTGCCGGTTCTGGTTGATTTTTGGGATTCAATTTTATTTCAATCCGATACATACCGGAAAAATGCGATGCAGCCACATCTTATATTACACCAGCAATCTCCGTTGCAAAAACATCATTTTGAGACCTGGCTACGGTACTTCAAAGAAACTGTAGATGAGTATTTTGACGGTGAAAAAGCGTTTTTAGCCAAGGAAAGAGCCACCAGCATCGCTACCGTTATGCAGATAAAAATCAGCCAGTTACACTAATTGCAGAACGTTCATCCATTGATAGTTTATTTCTTCCGTTTCTTCCTTGCAAAATGTCAGCTGAATTAGTACCTTATTCACCTAAAACTCTTTTATGAAAAAAATACTATTGACCTGCTTATCTGTATCAGTCATCCTGTTTGCCTGTAACAATGAAAAGAAAACAGATGAAAGTAAAAAGATTGAAACCGAAACAAGCGAAACCAACAACTCTTCAACAGCCCCTCCGGATTCTGCAGCACAAGCTGAAATGATGAAGGCCTGGCAGGATTTTGCTACACCCGGACCTGAGCATACCTGGATGAACAATCATGCCGGAACATGGGTTTGCGATTCAGTAGCACAGTGGATGGATCCTGCACAACCTCCCACTTATTCAAAAGCAACCGATGTGGTTACGGTAGCCATGAACGGATTGTACCAGATGTCTGATTTTTCCAGCAACATGATGGGTATGGAAATGAAAGGCCATGGCATGATGGGCTTTGATAAAATGAAAAAGAAATTTGTGCTTTCCTGGATCGACAATTTGGGCTCCGGAATAGTACAAATGGAAGGAAGTTATGATGAAGCAACTAAGGCTCTTAATATGTCAGGTAAACAATCTGATCCCGGCTTGAAAAAAGAAACAGCTATGCGACAGGTATTGACATTTCATAGTGATGATAGTTATACCATGACTATGTATGGTACAGGGCATGATGGCAAAGAAGCTAAGTTTATGGAAGGAACTTTTAAGAGAATCAAAAAATAACAAAAGCTGATTTCAACAAAAACCCGGAACTATTTCCGGGTTTTTTCATTGCTATTCCGCCTCCTCATTCCATGCGTCATATAGTTCATTAAAAAAGGAATTCTCTTCATTGGAGATTTCCCCATCTGCCTTAATAATATTCATGGCAAACTGAAGCAGTTGTAACCGGTCTTGTTTTTCAGAGTGCTGGTAAAACAGGTTCATATGGGTGTGAAAATGTGAGGGATAGTCACTTCTTTCTAATGTGCTGATCACTTCCATCTCCTTGTCCAGGTCTACCCTTACTGGAAAGTGCTGGCTGAGCCAGTCCCTGATGACCAGGTCTTCATTTACATTCAATTTTCCATCTACATTGGTAAGTATCATCAAAAGGTGATATCCGGATATAGCTCTTTGCATGAAATTTTATTTAAACAACAAATATCCGGGCTTCTTGTTTAAATAATCACCACAACCGAAATATTTTATCGGCTACTGTTTTATTGTTTTCTCCATAGGTAACTCCGGTAGCCGGCTCCATTCCTGCATCGAGCCATCATATAGTTTCATTTTATAACCCAATTCCCTGCCCACCAGGTACACCACACTGGCGGTCTGTCCAATAAAGCAATAACTGACCAATTCCTTTTGTTTATCGGGAACAACCGGTTGAAAATAGTTTATCAATGCCACTTGTGGTTTAAAATTATTCGTTGAATCAAGCAAATCGGGATACGGAATATTCTTTGCCCCGGTGATATGCCCGTCTCTCGGATTACCTGTCGGGTCGCCGTCATACCATCGTTTAGCTCTTGCATCTATTATAGTAGACGTAGAGGACTGCAGTGCAGATAATACATAGCTTTTATCAACCAGTACAGGGTTGACAGTAGCTACAAAATTCCCTTTTTGCACAAGAGGTAATTCATTTGTCACAGGAAACCCGGCTTTTTTCCAGGCTTCAAGTCCCCCATTTAAAAAATATACTTTGCCGGACAAGCCAAGATACTCCAATGTTACAAACATTCTTGCCGTTACACTTACATCTGCCCTGGTATGACAAAGCACAATTTTCGAGTCCTTATTGATTCCTAAATCCTGGAGTACTTTTGTCGCCGCTTTAGCATCGGGAGGATTATATGTTGCATCCGGTGAATTCGCCGTAAGCCAGTCCGGCCAGAGAAACCGGGCCCCTTTGATATGTTCTACTGTATAATCCATTCGCAGAAAATTAGGCTGAAGGATAACCAGTTTTTCGTCATTCATATTTTGGTTTAACCATTCAGGAGTAACGATCACCGGCTGCTGTGCATTGGATAAAAAAAGTATAAACTGCAGTATAAAGGCAAAGCCTATTTTTTTCATACCTGTAAATTTGATATAGAAAGTTACAATAGCTGATTGCCAAAGGAAGCTTTATTTTGACAAAAGGTGAAAAATACATTATAACAGGCTATTTACAGGTTAATGACCTGTACCTGGCCATTTGTATCTGTTATCACCAGTCGTTTACCATCATTTGAAAAGGAAACAGTATAAAGTTCATGTGAAAAACCAAACAAGGTAAGTGTATTGATACCTTTCTCCACATCCCAGAAACGCAGCGTTCTGTCATAAGAAGCGGTAACAGCCAATGGCAGGGAAGGGTGAAAGGCAGCACCGTATATCCATTTGGTATGTCCTTTCAAGGAAATGCTTTTTTTCTTTTTCAAATTCCAGGCAATCACTTCTGTATTGCCACTTGTTATAAGGTACTTTCCATCTGCCGAAACCGCCATATTAAAAACAGTAGTACCACTTTGCAGGCTGTCAACGGCTGACCAGCTATCCGTTGAGATGATCTTTACTTTTCCATTAGCACAACCGGCATAAATTTTTTCCCCGTCAGGAGAAAATTTTGCAGTGAAGGGGTTGCCAATATCAGAAATAGTTTTAAAAGCAGTTGTATCAATACTCTTCCATAGTCGTATGGTATTATCCGCCGCTGTTACAAATAAATTAAGTTTTGCATTGTAATCCATTCCGTAAATAACCCCTGTGTGCCCTTTGCCGGTTATTAACCTTTTCCCGGTGGCTGTATTGTAAACAATAACATTTCTGTATCCCGTTGCCAAATATTGACCATCAGAAGAAAATGCAGCAGCAAAAGCAGAAAGGCTATCTAAGAAAATCAACGGTTTCCCCGTTGTTATGCTGTACAATGCAAGATATTTATCACTGTTAACAGGAGCCAGCAAATTACCATCAGGAGAAACAGGTGCATTCCAGGGACCTATCACACTTGCCCTGAAACTCATTTCGCCGGGAGCATTTATATCCCAGACTTTAATGGTATTGTCTGCAGAGGTAGTATAAATTCTTTTCCCATCCGGGTGCCAGGCTAATTGATTAAGACCTGCAATATGTCCTTTGAATGTGAAGATGTTAATACCAGTCGCAGTCTCCCATATCTTCAGCAAGCCATCATCGCTTATGCTGGCAAACTGCTTTCCGTCAGGAGAAAAACGGACAGCATTCACCCACTCTTTATGCCCCTGCCATGACTCAATTACATAAACCAGTTTTCCATCTGTAGCATTCAGCAAACGGATTTTATTATCTTTCCCTCCCTGCACCACATATTTATTATCCGGACTCAGATCGATTGATTGCACAGCGGTATAATAATCAAATTCCCGCATATCATAATTCCAGTCCGTGCTTCCCGATGCAATATCATGCTGCTTTATCTGAAAGCCCCAGGTACCGGTAAAAAGTTTCTTATTATCAGCAGAAAACTGTACTGCTGAAGCGGGATGATCATCCGTATCAAACCGTTTTATTAAAGCACCATTCTGTACATCGAGTACTTTGGCAAATCCCTGCACACCATTTGCTCCTCTCTCCCAGGAAACAACTCCCAGCATTTTACCATCACTACTGAACTTACACTGATAAATACCCTGTTTAAAATCTGCATTGAAATTCCTGATCTCTGCTCCATCGGCTATATTCCAGAGCCGGAGTGTTTTATCTGTAGACCCACTAATCAGTGTTTTGCTATCGGGAGAAAAATCTAGGGTGGTTACCTGCCCTTTATGGATTTCTATTTTTCGAACGAGCAAACAGGATGCTGCATCCCAGATAATGATGCTGTTATCAGCTGAACCGCTTGCAAAATATTTTCCGTCTTTACTTACTGCAATGCCTACTACAGCTTTAGTATGGGAAGATAAAGTCTTTATACTCCTGTCCAGCCGGGCATTCAGAAACTGCCACTCAAAAGTTCTTTTGTTTGCGGGAACAGCGAGTAATATATTTTTTGCATCCCCAATCTGGTTATGCCGGTAGTAGGCTTCAGCGGCTTTTAATTGGGTATAGTATAATTCAACTGATCCTTTGCTTTTTTGAGCATCGCAGTTCTGCTGAAAAGCGAACAGAATGTACAAGATTGCGATGCAACGGAAGCTGATGGTAGTACAAAAGCCGGGAACAAAATATTTTCCACTCATTGCTGATTTCATTTCGATGTAATAATAAAGGGCTGTACTTTTCTTCGCCAGTCGTTGGTAAGCTGGCGGAGGTTGGTTCCATCTGTATTAACGATGTAAATATCATTATTTCGTTTGCCTTTGAGTCTACCGGTAAAAACAACCTGCTTACCATCGGGTGAAAAGCTGCAGGAAGTTTGCTCCATTTCATCCATTTTAATCAGTACTTTGATATCGCTGCCATCTATATTCATCAGCATCAGGCGGTAGGTACCTTCCCAATATCCGGCGAAAACAATGCGTCCATCAGGAGTAATAACAGGACTGCTGGCCCGCAATACGTTTTGTGTAGTGTCGGGATTATACGTAAGTCTTTTCAACCCGGTACCATCTGTATTGATGCTATAAATCTCAAACTCTGCCCAGCTTTTCGGATTTCGGTCACGGTTGCTGCGAAAAATAATTTTTTTCCCATCCGGCGCAAACACCGGTTCCAGATCAATCGCAGTATCACTTGTCACCGGTTTCCTTAAAGAGCCATCTTCATTGAATAAAAAAATATCATATTGTGATTTTGTTTTGCCCTCAGGTTTATGCGAGAAGCCACCCGCATATATTTTTAGCCCCTTATGGTAATCAATATCCTGGTAAAGACCTTTTGCATCAAAAAGATATTTCTCCTTCTTATTTTTTAAATTATAAAAATATAAACCTGCCTTTTTGCCCATTGTATCTTTTCCCAGGTGAAACCAAATTTTATATCCGGCAGTCATCGGCATCCAATTGCTACCAGGATAATCTATGATTAATTTATCATTTTCCCCATCCGGGTCCATACTATGAATAGAATTCTCCACTGTAGTAGTATCCTGCCACAACACATATGCAATCTTCCATCCATTTTTCTGTGCAAAAGAAAACTGAGTAACCAGTATTAAAACAGCAGTTATTAATTGTATCTTATCCTGCCTGTTCATACGCCTGCTTTATCCAATTAAATAAATCTTTGCTGATTGTCTTTTCCTCTTCTACACGAATGCGGTGTGTACACATGGCATTCCATTTTGCACCAGCCTCCACATTGCCCGCAGGTTCCACTCCTTTTATATTCAGTCCTACATCCAGCCGGTCTTTAGTAGATGGCTGAAGGATGGCAAACTGTTTTTTCCGGCGCAAACTCACATAGGCCTTTTTGGGTGCCACTTCCACATCAGTACCAAGTTTATTTACTTCTGCCATTATCTTATCATACCAGGGCTTCAGGTTTTCTTTCCCTTTATATTGTTCAGCAATCAGATCATCGCTGTTCTCTGCTGCACCAGCATGGCTTTGTTTGGCAAAATGCACCACTGTATTCGCATTGCCATGTGTAAACCCATGCTTTTCTTTCAAGAAATTCACCAGTTCTCCGTGTTTGGTAAAACCACTTTTGTTGACAATGGTTATCCATTCTGTCAGTTTTTTACCAGTGTTTTTTTCAATATTGGCTATCTGTGTTTGCGTAGCCTTGTCAATTGATTCACTGCTCATAAGTGCTTGTTTAATTTAGTATCCCTTTAGTTGCATTTATTTACGGCAATGCCATAAGGATGAATCTTTGCCTGCATTATTTTATTTTTTACGGCCGGGTCATCCATCATAAACTGCAAAGCTTCTTTCTCATCCTTTGCATAAAAAATAACCAACCCCTTCATTTCCGGATCATTTAACGGAAGTTCCATTCTGCCTGCGAGCACTACAATACCGGTTTCTTTCATTTTCACTAACCGCTGAAAATGTTCACCCACAATTGCCTGGTCCTGTTGTGTCCAATTGGCTTCTGTTTTAAATTTATCAGTCAGGGTCAGCACCCCAAGCCATTCTTTGGGTTTCACTTTGTTGCTATCCTGTGCAAATGAGTGTATGGCTGCAAACATTGTGATAAAAAGAAATAATTTTTTCATATGCTGTTTAAATATGGTTGATATTATTTTTTCTTCCGGCTGTCTTTGAAAACCGACTCATACGTTTTAATCCATTCTTCAGGAGTGATTTTTGACGCCAACTCACCAATCAATTTGTATGGAATGTCTTCAGCTCTTTTGTACCGCATACAGCTTTTACCCATATCCAATTTTTTAGGAGATGCTTTCGCATGGGCTTCTGTGAACCATTGCAGGAGTTTAGGATTGGCATATACTCCCATATGATAAACAGCAATAAAATTTTTCTGCGATGCAAGACCTATAAAGGGCAGCGGGTCTTTTGGGTTGCAATGATACCCGGCAGGATAAATGCTGTGTGGTACACTCCAGCCTATCATACCATAACCCATTCCTTCTTTAAATCCTTTAGGAAGGTTTTTCTTAATTACCGAACGGAGTTTTGCGATTGCCTTTTGCCGCTCCTCCGGCAATTCCGCCAAATAGGCATCTACTGATGTTGCTTTAGATTGCATACTATTGTTTTTCAAGTATTATTTTGAGATTGCTGAGGCCGGTACTGAAATCATTCCCGATAGCTTTTTCCATATTCATGAACAGTTTCATCACATTCATCGGGTAATTCATCTGGCCTTCAAAACCCCAGCATACTTTTGTGCTGTTATCACTCAACGCTTCTGTGGTCATGGCGGACTGAGCAACTGATTTAAATGGTTTTATAAAGCGTAGTTCAGTACTTAGTTTCCGACCTTCTTCAATGCCGGTTATTTCCTGTTCACCGGCACCAACTTTTTTATTTCCTTCCCATGCACTTACAAAGCCTACCGTCGCATCTATGCCCCGGTACTCTTTTTTCATATTAGGGTCCATACTGCCCCACTTACTATAGTTGTCCTGGTTTTTTAACTGTTTGATGTAGTTAAACACATCGACATTAGGCTTATTAATTATAATCTCCCGGGTGGCTTTCATACCTTTTGGGATAAACAGTCCGGTTATTAATAAAACGGCAATTATGCCGAGTATGACGTATAGTATTATCATGTGTGTTTGATTTTACTTTTGCAGGTATTTTTCTGGCACTGAATGCAGGGCAATCCGGTTTCCTTCTGTATCAATGAAAACGGCCATATACCCATATTCCGGGCTTATTTCTGTTTTCGGAACTACTATTTTGCCTCCGGCCGCTTCTACTCTGTCAAGCGTTATTTGTACATCTGGATTACCATTGAGATAGATCAACGGACCTTCAGTGGCAGATGGTTTATGAAACCCGCCACTGTCTATCAATGTTCCACCTATGCCTTTCATCGGGTCATCAATAGGAAACATTCTCATTTTTGTTTGCTGAAAATCCATGGGCTGCATCTGGATCTGGAAAATAGTTTCATAAAATTTTTGCGCCCTGTCGATGTCAGTTGCCGGTATCTCAAACCAGCTGATTGCATTATCCATGTTGATTGATTTTGTTGGTTTATTTTTGGTTTGATATTTCTTTCATCCGCTTATATGCTGTATTGATCAGCTCTTTCAAAACGACGGTATCCACATCCTTCAACTTATTAATGTAGAGACAGGAAACACTGGTCTTACATTTGCCCAATTGTTGAACCAGGTCTTTATAATAATCAACTCCGGGCATTATGTATAAAGTAAGATTTTGCTTTCTCGGTGAAAATCCAGTAATAAACCAATCGCCTTCCCGTTTGCTTCTTTCAGACTTATAATGGTAGGTACCAAATCCTACAATGCTGCTGCCCCACATCTTTGGTTCTTCCCTGGTTATCTTTTTCATCATGGACAGGATAGTTATACAATCTTTTCTCTTTTCCTCATTTTCAATCGTTTGAAGAAAGGCCTCCACACTGGCATCATTCTTTTTTGTTTTTAACTCAGTAGCCATTATTCTTTTTTTTTATTAACCCCTTAATCACAGTTTATCCTTCCTTTATGCCCATTTCACATTTCAATTTTGATATAGTACCTGACTGGCCGGTCATACCACTTATCCACTCCCTGCTAATAAATCCTAGTTGTCAATTAATTCAGTTACTTCCTCTGAAGGTCTGTTGATAATCACTTCATTTGAATATTTCATTAAAGGCTCTGTTAATTAATGTCTTTGCCTTCTTTCAGTTTTACAATAAACCCTTCTATCTGCTTTTTTGAGTTTTCATTCGGGGCTTGTGCCAAAGCTTTCTCTGCATGCTTTATGGCATTTTTAAAATCTCCTTTAGCTGAGTAGCCGCTCATCAAGCCATTGTTCACACCAAACATATCGCCATATCTTTTCTCACTGGCTTTTAAAACCTCCATAGCTTTATCTGTCCTTTTTTGCCCGATCAGCTGACGGCCATAAGCGGTATATTGATTAGCTGTAGCAATCAATAATGCTTCATTCATCGTAGAGTCTGCCTGCGGGATACGGTTTAATTTTTCGTAAGCCGTGGCCAGGTTACGAAGTGTGATAAAACTTTTTTGACCCTGAAAACCGTTGATGGCCCTGATGCTCCACGCCAACGCCTCTTCTAAGTTAATATTCTTATTTAAACAATACTGGGCTGCCTGCAGCATATTGTTACTGTTAAATCCTTTCTGGCTGGTAACCTGCTGCCTCAATCTTGCAATTACAATATTGTCAACATCCACTTCAATTTTAAACGGAACCGACAGTTTTTCCCATTGCATGGCTACTATACAATATTTTTCTTTGTGCTCAATAAACTCATACTTAAGCCATTCCACATTTTTATCCAGGGCGACGGGCTTAACATTTACCTGTAAGGCATCATTTTTTTCTTCGTAGTAAAAACTGCCCCAGGCATCAATTTGATTGGAAAAGATAATCGTTACCACATCTGCTGCCAGTGCCATATGCAGTCCATAAGTGCCGGCTTTAATGTCTTTTCCTTCCACTTTCACATCATGCTCAAAAGTAATGGTCGTATTCTCATTGGCACCGGCCCGCCAGGGTGAAGTGTTCTTACTGGTAAGGAAATTGGTTGTACTGAAACCATAGGGAACCAGGTTACCGTCTCCGTAAATTTTACCTTCCCGTTTGTTTACATCGGGACGGCCGTATTGAATAGTGATGCTGGTGATACCTACTTCTTCAGAGATCATGGCCCTGGGATTTCCCCCGACAGGCGGTATATCCATTTGGGCAGATAGATTAATGGTAACAATGGCCAATGTGCAGAAAAAAAATAGTTTTTTCATATAGCAGCTTTGGTGATGAATAAAAATTGCAGAGTCGGATTCTAAAGTTCATATAATAAATCCAAAATATCTTTCCACTCATCATTTCTTCTGCCTGTCAGCCAACTTACCTTTTACAGTGATTCCTGTACTGCGCCTGCTGATAAAATGACCTGGTTAAAATCAATTCATTGTATTAAAAACATCCGTATGTTTTCCTGTTTTCAGTACATTGAAAAAGCATTAATCAATTTCATTTTCTCCTTCTGTATTCCAGGTCGTATTCCGTAGCCCAGCTGGCACCGTTATCTTTTGAAATTTCACCATGTTGGCGGAGCTTATCGGGATTTAAATTGGTAAATGTCATTTTGCGAATGGCCATCGTGTCTTTGTTGAAGGGGAACGGTGAGGACCTGTAAATGATCTTATTGTTTTCAAATTTTCCCAACAGGTATTCATTACTGCCACCAACATTGTCCACCCATGTTTGCTGCCATTGTTTTGTTGCCGCATTATAGGTATTGAAGCTTTTACCTGCATAGCGGATTCCCTGGTTGATACTGGCACTGGTCCACTCTTCTAAAATAATACAACTATCCAAAATCAGGCTGATCTTACTATCTCCCGCCTTATTACCTTTTAAATCAAATGCTTCCCATTCCCCGATCCAGAAATCAAACTGTCGGTATTCAGGCCGGGAGCAGGGTTTTTGAGCTATTACAACAAAAGCAAAAATAGTTAGGCTGGTTGTGAAAAGTAGTTTTCTCATTTCAGTCAATTATATCTTTTACAGACAGAAGTTCAGTGTATTGTTTCAGTCCGCCCGTCAACTTATTTGGCCGGACAACAAGTTAAAAATAAAAAACCGTTACAGCTTTGGGCCGAACGGTCTTTATTTATGTATTAAAAAAATACTGTTTTAGTTACCACCAGAAGAAGGGCCTCCGCCACCTTGCCGTTGCGGACGCATAGATGGTTCAATCTTCTCTTTCCAGGTTGCATACTGCTCCTGGGTCAGCACTGCTTTTAAAATTTCATCCTGGGCATCTGTATATTTTTTTCTTTCCGCCATCATCGTTTCACGGTCTGGCCTTTCGCCACCAGCAAAAATTTCCTGCATCCGCTGATCCTGCCTTTTATATAAAACGGTGAGAGCTGTATCAATCATGGCAAGTTTGGAAGCTTCCAGTTTAAAAGCACTGTCTAATTTGGCATGTATAGTGGCCGCTCTTTCTTCAGGAGTACGGCGTTGAAAACCACCACCAGGTTGTGCATACGTAATTACTGAAAGAGCCACAGAAGCCATCAGCAATAAAAAAATCTTTTTCATTGAAATTATTTGAGTTTAATTAATAGCAATCTACGCCTTGTTTCTGACGCAAGAATAAGGAAAAACATTCGGCTTCAGGTAAATTAAACTCTCAACCCGACGTTTACTTTTTTTCAACAAGGTCCTCCACCTGTTTAATAGCTTTGATTGTTTTAAAAACAGAGTCCGGCGTCACCGAAATGCTATCAATACCAAGCTCTACCAGGAATTGTGCAAAATCCGGAAAATCAGAGGGCCCCTGGCCGCAAATACCCACTTTTACCTTGTGCCTCTTGGCAGATTCAATCAACATCGTAATCATTTTTTTAACTGCTTCATTTCTCTCGTCATATAAATGTGCCACCAGCGAAGAGTCTCTGTCAAGACCAAGTGTAAGTTGGGTAAGGTCGTTGGAACCAATGGAAAAGCCATCAATATATTTAGCAAACTCATCAGCCAGCAGCACATTGGAAGGAATCTCCGCCATCAGGAAAAGTTCGAGCTGATTTTCTCCACGTACCAGTCCGTACTCATTCATTGTTTCCTGCACTTTCATCAGTTCGCCCACGGTACGGCAAAAAGGGATCATCACCACTACATTGTGCAGCCCCATTTCTTCCCTTACTTTTTTTATGGCTTTGCACTCTAATCCAAAAGCTGCTTTGTATTCGTTGGAATAATAGCGGGAAGCCCCCCGCCAGCCGATCATCGGATTCTCTTCATGCGGCTCAAAATAATTTCCACCCAAAAGATTGTAATACTCGTTGCTCTTGAAATCTGAAAATCTAACTATCACTTTCTCCGGGTAAAAAGCTGCTGCAATTTTTGCAATACCATATGCCAGTTTATTGATGAAAAAATCCTCTTCATTCTCAAACCCGGTTATTCTTTTTTCAATTTCTGCGGTCAGTACTGCATCATTCAACCGTTTATGCTGCATCAAAGCCAGTGGATGGACTTGTATATAATTATTAATAATAAACTCTTCTCTTGCTAGTCCTACGCCTTTATTGGGTAAATGAGAAAAGTTAAAGGCCATTGCAGGTGACGCCACATTGAGCATCAGCGGAGTTTTTATCTCTGGTAATTCATCCAGGTTGAATTGTTCCTTCTTGAATTTAATTTCTCCTTTATAGATCAATCCCACATCACCTTCAGCACAAGAGGCGGTTATTAATTGCCCGTCTGTCAGCATCTCCGTTATATTCCCGGTTCCAACAATCGCAGGCACGCCTAATTCTCTTGCCACAATTGCCGCATGACAGGTTCTTCCTCCTTTGTTAGTTATTATTGCCGATGCTTTTTTCATGATAGGCTCCCAGTCCGGGTCCGTCATATCAGTTACCAGCACATCGCCATTCTTAAATTCATGCCCTTCTGTTACCCGTTTATCCAATGAGAAAAGAATATTCACTATCCCCGAAGCGATTTTATCTCCTACTGCAATTCCTTTTGCAATAAGTTTATCCGCCCTGTTCTCATCATCAATGAAATACTCGGTAATTAACCGGTGGTTTTTTTGAGAGTGAATAGTTTCGGGCCTGGCTTGTACAATAAATAATTCCTTACTTAATCCGTCGATAGCCCATTCCACATCCATCGGAGTCCATTTATTTCTGATGCGGGTATAATACTCCTCAATCTTAACTACCCAGTTGGCCAGTTGCAACACGGTGTCCTCTCTGAGGCTGAACCTTTTTTGCATGATCTTTTCAACAGGAATAATTTTCACCCTTTCATCGGGGTCATCACCATATACCATCATCTTGTCCTTATTTCCCAATTTTTTTTCGATAATTGAATTAAATCCCTTTTTTAATGCAGGTTTAAATACAATGTATTCATCCGGAGATATGGAGCCTTGCACAATCAGTTCACCCAGACCAAAAGATGAATTTATTACGACAGCATCTTTAAACCCACTTTCTGTATCAATAGAAAACGCAACCCCGGATGCGCCGAGGTCAGATCGTACCATTTTTTGAATACAAACCGAAAGACCAACGGCAAAATGATCATAGTTGAAATTTTCGCGGTAACTGATGGCCCTGTCTGTAAATAAAGAGGCAAAACAGTTTCGTACCGAATCGATCAAAGCCGCAGGGCCTCTGACATTCAGGTAAGTTTCCTGCTGCCCGGCAAAGCTTGCATCCGGTAAATCTTCAGCTGTAGCAGAAGAACGAACTGCTACGTCAGTTTCTTTTTGTTCATAATCTCCCGATAATTTATAATACTGTTTTATTATCTGGCTGCTTATTTCAGGAGGAAATTTACTGTTCCGTAACAGTTGCCTTATTTGTAATCCACCTCTGCGAAGTGATTCAATATTATTAAAGTCTATACCGCCTATCATTTGCCTGATAGATGCGTCCAGGTTATTAAACCGTAAAAATTCCCGGTATGCTCCTACAGTAATAACAAATCCATTGGGAATATTAATACCGAGACTACTAAGATGCTGAATCATTTCGCCCAGCGATGCATTTTTTCCCCCGACGGTTTCAACGTCGTTGATACCAACTTGATTGAGTGGTAAAGTAAAAATTTGATCAGGCATGAAAAAGGATTAGGTTGGTTAAAGGTTTGGTGTACTAAATCAGGAAACGCAACATAAGAGAAAAGGGTTCGAATGCCTATCTTATGTGCCTTTTCAAAATACTCATTCATCTTAATAAATCCTATCGGTCGTGTCAGCCAAACACATAGTTTTCGTTGACATAATTTCTTCTATAATCATGTTTCCTGTATAAATGGGTATTTTTCCTATTTTTCATTTCCAGGACCCACTTAGTAAACTGGTATTTGAAATAACTCGTTATCTTGCAGTCCCTTAATTATTATTAATCTTATGGAGTACAGTAAATTAGTTGCCGTGACCGGGTTGCCGGGGTTATTTGAGTTAATCAACAGTAAAACTGACGGAGCCATTGTCCGTTCGCTGGAAGATAAAAGCACCCGTTTTGTGTCCAGCCGTGTTCACAATTTCTCTCACCTGGAAAGTATTGAAGTGTATACCATCCGTGATAATGTGAACCTGGTAGATGTGTTTAACGCCATGGACAAAGCCGGTGGAAAATTACCTGACGAGAAAGATGGAGCAGCCGTAAAAAAGTATTTTGAAAAAGCATACCCCGATATGGACTTTGAAAGGGTGTATGCCAGCGATATGAAAAAAATGGTAAAATGGTTTGATGTGCTGAAGAAGAATAATGTGGAGATAAAGCTTTCTGAAATTCCGGAAGAAGAGGCAGAGGAAGAAATTGCTGAACCTGTAGCCGAAGAGAAACCAGCAAAGAAAACCCCGGCAAAAAAGAAAGAAGCATCAACCGCTAAGGTTAAAGAAGAAGAAGCGCCGAAGAAAACTACAAGAAAGAAGAAAGCGGAATAGAAAAGTTGCGGGTTGTTAGTTATAAGCTACGAGCTATTTCAAATATAGTTGAAATAGCTTTTTTCAATTTAAAATGAATATGTATGACCTACAGTGCTGATATAAAAAAATTACCGAGATATTTTTTACCAAACAATTTTATTATCACTAATTGGGAGAGCCTGGAACCCTTTTTTAAAAACCTGGACGAACGGGTAATTAATGCTGTGGCTGACCTTGAACAATGGTTGAAAGATGCCAGTGAAGTGGAAGCAGTAATAAGTGAAGATGCCTGCTGGCGACAGATCAAAATGACCTGTGATACCGAGAATAAAGAACTGGAAGAATCGTTCACTTTTTTTATGATGGAAATCCAGCCAAAGATCCAGCCATATTCGGACAAGTTGAATAAAAAACTGGTTAATTGCTCATTTACTAAAGAGCTTGACCAGCAAAAATATTTTACATACCTGCGCAATGTTAAAAAGAACATTGATCTTTTCCGGGAAGAGAACATACCGATCAATGCTGAATTGAATGTAATGCAACAGCAATTCGGCGTTATCTCCGGAAAAATGACTGTAGAAGTAAAAGGCCAGGAATATACGTTACAACAAGCGGCAAAATTCCTGGAAGATGAAGATCGTAACCTGCGGGAAGAAGTATATCGCAAAATAAGTAACAGGAGATTGCAGGATAAAAAAGCATTAAGTGATTTATTTAGTTCCCTTTTGCAAAAGCGTCACCAGGTAGCGGTAAATGCAGGATTTGAAAATTACCGGGACTTTCGTTTTCTTGAATTAGGCCGGTTTGACTATACTAAAGAAAGTTGCTACCAGTTTCATGAAGCGGTAAAACTATATGTGATGCCGTTGGTGAACCAGCTTTATGAAGCTAAAAAGAAAAAACTGGGTCTTGATACACTACGCCCATGGGATGTGGAAGCAGAACCAGCCGGCACCCAGCCCTTGCGGCCCTTTAAAACAGGAGTGGAACTCACGGAAAAAACTATTGCCTGCTTCAATGAACTCCGTTCTTTTTTTGGTGAATGCCTGAAAAGAATGAGTGAAATGGGACATCTTGACCTGGAAAGCCGTAAAGGCAAAGCACCCGGCGGCTATAATTGTCCGCTTGCAGAGAGCGGCGCACCTTTTATCTTTATGAATGCCGCCGGAACACTGGATGATGTAACCACAATGGTACATGAAGGCGGGCATGCCATCCATTCATTCCTGTCGCATGAGCTGGAACTAACAGGTTTTAAAGAATACCCGACTGAGATTGCTGAAGTAGCAAGTATGGCCATGGAGCTTTTCAGTATGGACCATTGGCAGGTATTTTTTGATAGTACAGCTGAATTAAAAAGAGCTAAAGAACAACAGCTTGAAAGAGTAATCACCATTTTCCCCTGGATCGCCACAATAGATAAATTCCAGCATTGGGTATATGAGAACCCAAATCATACGGAGGAAGAAAGAGCTGATCGCTGGTTTGAAATACTGAAAGAGTTTTCATCCCCGGTTATTGATTTCACCGGGCTGGATGAATATCGCCGGTTTGCATGGCATCGCCAGCTTCACTTATTTGAAGTGCCCTTTTACTATATCGAGTACGGCATTGCACAGTTAGGTGCTATTGGTTTGTGGCAACAGTACAAAAACAACCCGGAATCCGCCATTAATAATTACCTGAAAGCCCTTGAGTTGGGAGGAACAAAGACATTACCGGAGTTATTTATGGCGGCAGGTTTACAATTTGATTTCTCCCCTGCATATATCAGCCAGTTGATGGGATTTGTTAAAAAAGAGATGGATAGCCTGTAGAAAGAAAAAATACCCTAAAAGTGGTATGCCCTTTTTTCGGAAATATGAAACTGACATCATACATTTGAATTAGAAAAAATAGGTGCTTCATTGCACTATCACATAGCTACTAATCAGAGCCTTAACCTAAAGTCCCGATGTTTCTACACCGGGGCTTTGTTTTTTACCCCTTTGATTGATAGGACCTTGTGGATTATTTACCGGCAATTTTTACAGATTCCATCCACTACAACTTCCACATGTTCAGCTGAATAACCTTTGGGAAGCTTTATTTCCGGGGTAACCACGTCGTCCAGGCAGTAGGTGTTATTGCATTTATGACACACAAAGTGAATGTGGTGGTCATGATGATGGCCGCCGGCACATTCATCTTTACATAAGGCATAACGGATCGAATTATCGGCGGTAGGAATAGTATGAATGATGCCTTTATCAACAAAAGTTTGCAGGGTGCGATAGACAGTTACCCGGTCAAATTTTTCTCCGGCCCTTTTCTCAATATCTCCATGGGCCAGCGCTCCTGTTTGCTCAAGGAAAAGATGCAGAATCTTTTTCCGGCTATCGGTAATGCTCAGGTTATTGCGCTTCAGCAATCCTGCAATCCTGTTTTCAATATTTACACTTGCTTGCTTAGGCATTATATAATAAAGATATTTAATTCTTTTGCCCGGGAATATCTTTCAGTAATTTTTCGGCATCCTTTATTAATTCCTTTACCTCACTTTCTTTCAATCCATCATATATCTTACGAACGTCACCATTCCTGTCTACCAATGCCCAAAACTGGGTATGTAAAAAATCATCTTCTATACTTTTCAGGTTATTTACCGGGTCATCAATTGTATAGCTTATCCTTGCTGCAGTGTACAAACTGTCTTTGCGTCCTGTTAAGAATACCCATTGTTGCGTATTCACTCTCATCGAATCAGCATATTTTTTCATCTGTGGAACAGAATCTGTCTCCGGGTCGCAGGTATGTGACAGGATCAGGAAATCTTTCTCACTCTTCAATTTTTCATACACCAGTTTCAAATTATTATTCATCTTAGGACAAATACCTTTACAGGTAGTAAAAAAGTATTCTGCCACATATACCTTACCGGCCACATCTTTTTCTGTAAAGAGTTTACCATCCTGTGTTGTGAATGCAAATGGCCTTACAAAACTAACCGGAGCCACTCCTATTTTAGTAAATCCCGGGATAACCCGTGCCAGAACAAAATAGAAACCTACTGCCAGGACAATAAAAAAACCAGTATACAACCAACCCTTTTTCGACATAATATTGAATTAAAGAACAAAGTTACGACCCGGATAGTTCTGATGGACGAAGGCATATTTTCATTTGCAACTATGTTGCTTTTTTAATACCTTTGTTCCCTTTTATGAAATTTCATATCAACTGGGATGCATTAGGGATCGGGGCTTCACTGGCCTGCGCCATTCATTGCGCCCTGTTGCCCCTGTTTCTCAGCAGTCTCCCTTTGTTTGGAATCAACATCATCCATCACCTGGGTTTTGAGATCGGTATGATCTTGCTGGCCCTGGCTATTGGTTCATATTCAATGTACCACGGGTTTAAGAAACACCATCATAGCCTTCTGCCATTGTCCCTTTTCTATGCAGGATTTATTTTCCTGGTTTTAAAACAATTCTTCCTGCATTACAGTACCTGGCTGCTGATACCTGCCGTGATCCTTATTGTAACCGGCCACCTGTTAAATTACAAATCATGCCGGGTACATAATCATGCACATGCAGACGATTGCAACCATTGATTCTGTTAGGGAGATATCTCCGTCTTTTTTTGGTTTATCTTCATTTGAATAAACGATTCGTATGAAATATTTCCTTGTGCTACTCAGCTTTTGCAGTGTCATGGGATCACAGGCCCAATCAAAAAATGAAACAACGATCAGAAATATTCTGAACGAACAAACCGGGGCCTGGAATAAGGGAGATATCAATGGCTTTATGAAAGGGTACTGGGAAAATGATTCATTGATGTTTATCGGCAAAACTGGTATAACATACGGCTGGACCAACACACTGAACAATTACAAGAAAGGATACCCTGATACAGCTGCCATGGGAAAACTCACCTTTACCCTCCTCTCCGTTAAACAGCTTTCTAAACGGCACTATCATGTAGTTGGTAAATGGTTTTTAAAAAGAAGTATCGGCGATGTGGGAGGGCACTATACTCTCTTGTTTCAAAAGATAAATGGCCGCTGGGTTATTATTGCCGATCATAGCAGTTAGCTTGCAGCCATAATTATTATACTTTCACCACTTATTAAATCTACTTTGACATGGCATTTATTATTCTTGGAATCCTTGCTCTTATAGCCGGAATCGTTTTACAAAAAAATGAACAGGTAGCCCCGTTTGCAAAAGTTGCCAGATTAGTTGCCGTACTATTAATAATTGTGGGTGTACTTACCAAGTCTGTCGTTCAGATCAATGCAGGCCAGATAGGAGTAAAAACTCTGTTTGGCAAAGTTCAAAATGATGTACTGAGCAGCGGTCTTCATTTTATCAATCCCTTAATGGAAGTATTAAGCCTGGATATAAAAACACAGAATTATACGATGAGTGGTGTGCAGGATGAAGGAAACAGGTCTGCTGATGACGCCATCAGGGTACTGACGGCAGACGGACTGGAAGTCACCATTGACCTTACTGTTTTATATAAACTCCTTCCTTCTGAAGCACCCAAACTGGTAAGAGAAACCGGCGAAGATTATAAAGATAAAATTGTACGGCCCCTGACCCGGACAAAAATCCGTGATAATTCTGTTTATTATGATGCCATTTCACTTTATTCCAGCAAAAGAGATGAATTTCAGCAGCGCATCTTTAAAAGCATTGAAGATGATTTTAAAAAAAGAGGTTTGATACTGGAGCAGTTACTGGTCAGAAATATCACATTACCGCTTTCAGTAAAGGCAACCATCGAACAAAAGATAAATGCTGAACAGGATGCACAGAAAATGCAGTTTGTCCTGTTAAAAGAAAAGCAGGAAGCAGAACGAAAAAGAGTGGAAGCACAGGGTATTGCCGATTACCAGCGCATTATCAATATTGGCCTTACCGACCAGCAGCTTCAGTATGAGCAGATAAAAGCTTACCTGGAACTGGCTAAATCACCCAATTCAAAAGTAATTATCATGGGAAAAGGAAATGCGCCTGTAATCCTGGATACAAAAAACTAAACAGGAGCTTCCTCATATCGCTGTTGCAATCTTCCGAAAACGAAATAAGAAGTGATAAGTCCAAACCCGGAAAAAAGGATATCATACGGGTCAAACGTACGTCCAAAAACAGGGATCAGTTGCAAATACTCATTAACAACAAGCATTCCAAATCCCAGGAGGCAAACAAAGCGGAGGTCATAACTGCACTCAATGCGGAACATTCTTGCCAGCAAAAAATCTTTTCCGCTAAAAAACCAGCTGGCCCCGAATGGAATTAAAAAAGAGCCGATTAAGTTAGGTGCAATTCCCAAAAAGAAATGCATGGGTTCATCAAAATGATATAAAGGACGGATCAGGATTTTTATCCCCAGAATGATTACCGCTCCTGTTATAACAGACCATTTACTTATTTGCTTTAATTCCATGTACTGTGAAAATATAATTTTCTAAACTAACCGACTTTACTTTTCCAGCCATCCGTGAAAGAGGGTATTTTACTTTAAACTACCCGTTTTTCCATGTTTTGTACAAATACCGAACCAGTAAAAAAAGAGTAACAGCCATTATCGTATAAAAAATAATGGGGTAGATAACAGATTGACCATTAAAATACCCAAGTTGAAAATAAAGACCTGCTGTGGCACAAGTCATCATCCATAAAAGGGTAATGGCAATTGAATTAAGAATTTTGACAAATAAATTTTTGACCTGAGGATCCCAGCCTTGCTCCATACAAGAGTTTGAACGGACAAGGTACTACAATTCGAAAGTCGCTGATGGCTTTGTTTACCTGATCAGTATTCTTTTAAACGCTGCTGAATCCCCATTAAAAACATTAAAATCCACCGGGGATATAATGCCGTTTACCCGGCCCCTGTCGCTATGTTGCCAGAATACCCAGCCCCGCCTGATACGGGGCTGCTCTGGCTGGTAATAATGTGCTACCCATAATGGGTATTCATCAAACTGACTACCGAGGTGACGATTATAAAAATCAACATTGGTGTAAATAAAGGGCTTCACCCCATAGTGCCTTTCAATCAGATCCAGCCATTCCCTGGCTTCCTTTTGTAGTTGCAGGGTACCTGTACCATTCAGCTGTTCCACATCCAGTACTGGTGGAAAATCCCCTGTTTCCAGTTCAACTTTTTTAATAAAATTTTCAGCCTGCGCTTTCCCGTCCCGGGATGCAATGAAAAAATGATAGGCCCCCCTGATGACTCCGGCTTGTTTGGCCTTCCTCCAGTTTCTACGGAACTGCGGGTCAGTATTGCTTATGCCTTCCGTTGCTTTTATGAAGGCAAATCCGAGTTGAATTTCTCTCACTTTCATGTTCTTCACTTCTTCCCATGCAATGGTATGCTGGTACTTGGAAACATCAATGCCATGTATGGAATAGCCACCGGGAATAGCAATGCCGAATTCCGGGTAACGGGTATATTTTATTTTTCGAAAAGTCAACCACTGGTACAGCATCCAGGCCGCTGTTCCCACGAAAACAACTGCAAGTACCCGAAACACTGACCGGCGGATCTTTTTTTTCTGTTTGGCAGATGGCATACGGAATGTGGGGAATAGTAGTAAATGATCAAACAAATATAAATATCAACCCTGTTGTAAGTTGTTAATTCATTGCATTACTTGCCTGTCATTTTTTGTAATGTGTACCTTATAACAATTTATTGTAACTTATGCAGGAAAAATTAAACCGATGCCTCACCTGCTTATCATTGGTGGTAATGGTGTGCTGGGAAACGCTGCCGCCAATCATTTTCTTGAAAAAGGATTTAGGGTAAGTGTTTTTGTCAGAAACAGGTCCAGGGCTGTTTCCTTAGAGAAAAAAGGAGCAATTATGATAAAGGGAGATCTGACAAAACCTTCCACACTTACCGGTATTTTCACAGGCATTGATATTGTACTTACGGCGGCTCATGGCATGTTGGGTATGGGTAACAACAAATCTGAAAAGGTAGATGATGCCGGTCATAAAAGTTTAATAGAAGAAGCCCAAAAATCCGGCGTAAAGCATTTTATTTATACTTCTGTCTTTACCGCCTCTCCTGATCACCCGGTTGATTTTTTCAGAACCAAATATAAGATGGAGCGGTTGATAACAGAAAGCGGGCTAAACTATACGATCCTGAAATTACCTGCCTTTATGGAATGGCATGTTTACAATTTGCTTGGAAAAAACATTGCCAAAAAAGGTAAAACAACCATCCTGGGCCGTGGCAATACACCGGTAAACTTTATAGCTGTAAAAGATGTGGTAGCCGCTATAGACAAAATAATACTGAAGGAAGAGTTTTACAATAAAACTATCCCGGTAGCCGGTCCGCAAAACATTACCCGTAATGAGATTGCTGATTTATTTGGAAAAGCGCTGAATATAAAACCCAGGATCGGTCATGCGCCGGTACGTTTACTGAAAGTATTTTCTTTTATAGTCAGCCCCTTTCACCCGGGTATTGCAAGAATAATGAAACTGAGTATTTATACAGAAAATTCGGATGAAACCATGGATCCGAAATATAGTGTTCACCAATTTGGATTAAGCCCTACTACCATCCAACAGTTTATCGAGTCAGTAACAAAAAAATCATGATACAGGTCATTACTCCACTATGCGCAGCTTTGCATAGTTGAGCATAATTTTCTTTTCGCCATTGTGCTCAAACTTTACCGTAGCAATGGGATTATGCGCCGCTCCTTCCATTTTCAGCACTTCGCCAAAACCAAATTTCTGGTGCTCCACTTTTTGCCCGGGTTGTAAATCAGAAGTGTCGCTGGCCACAAAATCGGGTGAGGGTACATGTTCTTTTACTTTGGCCGGCACTCCTTTGGGTGGCAAATAGGAAGGTGCAGATTTTGAAGTGGCAGGACCTGAATTATAATAGGTACCGGATTGCTGGCTTACTTTTCCTGATTCCCCGTCATCTACATTCTTGGCTCTCATCCGGTCGAAAGCTGAACTTTTACTCCATTTGCTTCCGCCTACCTGGTTTTTAGCCCCTCCGCCTGCAAAACTCCTGTCCATGGACTGCTCAGGAATTTCTTCAATGAAACGGCTGGGTTCATTTTGTACTAACTGGCCAAACCGGTACCGGGTATTGGCATAAGTGATCCAGAGGCGTTGTTTGGCTCTTGTAACAACGACATAGAATAACCGCCGTTCTTCTTCCAGCTCCTCTCTTGTATTAATAGCCATTGCATTGGGGAAAAGCATTTCTTCCAGGCCCGCTGCAAAAACACAACTGAACTCCAGGCCTTTGGCAGCATGTATAGTCATCAGCTTTACCGTATCTGCATCCGGATCTTTCTCATCAGCATCCGTCAACAAAGTGATTTGTTGCAGGTAAGAAGCAAGACTTTTATCTACCAGCTCACCATCTTCATTATCGGGGCTTTCTGTCCATTCCTTAATAGAGTTAAGCAACTCTTGTATGTTCTCGTATCGCTGCACTCCTTCTGTACTCTTATCGTTAAAGAGTTCTTTTACCAGGTTTGTTTGTTTTCCCACATGAAATGCCACTTCATACGCATTTTGTTTTGTCAGCATACTGGCAAAACTCTTTATCATGGTCACAAATTCTTCCAGTGCCGCAAAAGTTCCCGCCCTGAAACCAAATTCATTGGCTTTTTCCAGTACCTGCCACATGCTTACATTATTCTCATTGGCAGACAGCACCAATTTATCTATGGTAGTTTTTCCAATTCCCCTGGCGGGATAGTTGATAATTCTTTTCAGCGCTTCTTCATCACTTGGATTGACGATGATGCGGAGATAAGCCACAAAGTCTTTGATCTCTTTTCGCTGGTAGAAACTGATACCACCGTAAATAGTATACGCAAGCCCCATTCTTCGCAGCGCTTCTTCAAAGGCACGGCTTTGTGCATTGGTACGATATAAAATAGCAAAATCTTTATTGCTGTAATGATTACGAAGTTTTTGTTCCTGTATACTGTCGGCGACAAATTTTCCTTCATCATTATCCGTCATCGTCCGTACCAGCTTGATTTTTTCACCTTCCCCGTTCTCCGTAAACAATACTTTTTCTATCTGGCCTTTGTTATTCTTTATCACTTCATTGGCAACATGCAGGATGCTTTTTGTACTACGATAGTTCTGTTCCAGTTTTACAATCTTCACATCATCATAATCCTTCTGGAATTGCAGAATGTTCTCAATCGTAGCACCCCGGAATGAATAAATGCTTTGTGCATCATCTCCCACCACACAAACATTTTCATGCATGGCACCCAGTAATTTTATGATCTCGTATTGCGCCGGATTTGTATCCTGGTATTCATCAATTAAAATGTATTTGAATTTATGCTGGTATTTGGCCAGGCTTTCGGGTACATTTTTGAGCAGCTCATAGAATTTAAGCAACAAATCATCAAAGTCCATCGCCCCGTTTTTAAAACATCGCTTTACGTAGGCATCATAGATCTGCCCGATAGCCGGACGATTGGCCCGCATATCTTCCTGCTGCAAGCCATAATCATTTTTATATTCCGCCGGGCCCACCAAAGCGTTCTTGGCAGAAGAGATCCTGTTGTAAACAATATTGGGTTTATAATGCTTGTCATCCAGGTTCATTTCATTGATGACGGTCTTGACAACACTCTTGGCATCATCCGTATCATAGATCGTGAAGTTGCGGGGATAGCCGATCTTTTCGGCTTCAAAGCGGAGTATTCTTGCAAATACAGAGTGAAAAGTGCCAATATATAAATTCCGGGCTTCCCCATTGCCCAGGATTTTTTCCACCCTTTCCTTCATTTCTTTGGCTGCCTTATTGGTAAAGGTCAATGCCAGTATATTGAAAGCGTCCACACCATGGGCTGCCATCAGGTGAATCACTCTTGTTGTAAGGACTTTGGTCTTCCCGCTACCGGCCCCGGCCACAATCATTATCGGCCCGTCTTTGTGCAACACTGCTTCCCGCTGACGGTCATTTAATCCGCTTAAATAATCAATCATTCTTTTGGTCACCCATAGTTTTGCGAAGGGTGATTAAGTCCGCAAATTACGTTGATTGCCCGAGAGGTTGAAACTGTAAGGCTATTGTTAGCAAGTATTTTTATTTGATAGTGAGCAACTGTCTCAACACAGTATCCCTGCCTGCAGTGGGTTTATCATCAACCGGATCTGTACCGTTGGCAATACCATACACCTGGTACTCCCCTTTTGGCAGCCGGCGGATCACTGCCTGAACGGTTGAGCTGCACCTGCATTTACACCCTTTCCCAAACCAAAACTCATTTACTGAAATAATATTTCCGGTTTTAGTAATGGTCACTTTTACCTGCCTGCAACATAGGTGTTGGTCAAACCTGTTATAAATAATTGAATCACCGTTTGCTTTTATGCCCGGCTCATCGCCCGGCTGTAAACCAAGATAATCATTATACTCTCCGGAAGGCGGAAATTTTGTATCACTTCTTGTTGCCTTTTCCGCACAGCCTTTTACCTGCCATGAAGTGTTCAATGAACTATCTGCTATCACCGGTGGTTTACTTTCACCTCCATTGCCTGTTTGCTGAGGTGATTGCTGATGATTACAGGACAGACAGAATACACATCCGGCAAGTATTGTAAAAAAAATATCTGTTCTCATTTATCTTGATTTAATCCTTCATATTAAGGCTGCCGGGATTAAAGGTCAGTGCAAGAAAATAACCAATCCTGTATACTGAAGTATAATTAGCAGCACTCAGTTCAGAAAAATTTACTTTATCACCAAGTTTCCATCCCGACAATTTCTTAACCTGTGCGCCTGCAATTCCTGCTGTGAGACTTACAGGATCATTTTTCCCGAAAAAAGTACTTAACCCTAACATTATATTCAACTTTGCATTGTCACCTCCAATAGGAAGGCCGGCACCAAAAGTTCCACCCCAACGAAATCCTTTGTCGCTTGGTGAATAAAAATGAAGGTATGTGACCACCACAGGCTGAAACTGGTCTGCTGTTTCCCTGGCAATAATACTGTCGGGGTTTAAATAATAATGCCAGCGGTTCTCTGCAAAGGAAACAAAACTGAATCCAAATGTATTCCGAAACCGAAGGGGCTCTTTTTTATAAATTGGAATTAACCTGGTGATCGTATCTGTTCCTGTGATATTCAAAGCTGAAGCAGTCACAGAATCAATTAACGGCGTAAACCTGATTTCAGCCATCATTGTTTTAGATGTTATATTCAGGGGAGTTAACTGCGAATAGCTGTCATTCAATATTTGGCCATATAAATCAGCAATACGGTTTACAACATCGTCATTTTTAGAATCTGCCTTCGATGCCGGAGTGCCATTCACCAGTTCAGTTCTTTTGGTGGCTTCTAAAAGTAGTCCGTCAGCAACGGTTGATTGTATTTCATTTTCACTGAAGTAAGAGTATGTTTTCTGTAAAGCTGAAAAATTTTTATTTAGTTCTGCAGCTACTGCCGCAGGTGATTCAGCTGCATTGCTAACTACGATCAGGTTGGGATTATCTCCGGCTGACGGAAAAACGGACTGGGTTTTTATACGGGCAGTCTTTTTAACTTCTTCTGCCGGTAATTGTAAGCTGTATCGTAAACCAGCCAGTTCTTTCCATAAAACCCTGCAATGTTGTGTCATTTTCAATGATCTTTCCCATTTTGAAAAAGAAGAATTAAATGTGTTATAATTACTGGTGAATAATTCTTTAAGCAGTTTTTGCTGTTTGGTTTCTGTACCAAAACCTGCGTCTTTATTATCACTGGTCTTTTTAAATATATCCCCTATACCAAGATTTTTGAAATCAATAGCGGGTAATCCACCGCCGGAAAGGTTACTGGTTGGGATATTACCAAAACCAGGAATTATTATTGGTTCAGGTGTTTCAGTCTTCTCAATATAACTAAGCTCCCTCCGGTAACTGTTGGCTGCATTGACCAATTGCAGGTTTACACGGTTTGTCTTTGACAAATGAATAACGGGTGCCGTTGTAGTATCTCCGGGTTTTTTGACTTTTAAGTAACTGATATTTTCACCCGCAAGGTCATAGCGGATAATGTATTGTTGTGCCTGCATGGCATAGCTGAATAACAGCAACGCAAAAATTACCACATATGTTTTCATAAACGGGTTTTAGGAATCAACAAGTTAGCGGGTTGCTAAAGAAGGGGTAATGACTTATATCATTAATAACCTTGCTTTTCCTCATTAAAAAAAATTGATTCCCGCTATAACTTTCGTAAAATAGAAGACTGGTATGGTATTGCTGCACTCATTCTTCAGCGGGATGGAAAGTAGCTTAGTGATGCTTTATATACTCCTGCTTATTATCTGGTCTGTTGCCCTGGTAGCCATAGCCAACGGACGCTTCTATGATAATACTACCAAATTGTGCTGGTTTTTCATTGTGCTGGTACTCAATATTGTCGGAATCCTGTTATTTATATTCTGGGGACGAAAACAAGTAGATTATAATAATAGAAATATAAGTGATGCCTGAACGTATCCAAACTTACCGCATGAAACCCGTATCTGAAAAAACATTATTAAAAATGGAAGTTGGCTTTTGTCCCTGGTTTTATCTTCAATAGTACTGGCTATATTTTTTAATGAAAATCTTTATATCGTAGCTGGCTTCGATAAGAAATACTAAAACACCGCTCATGAAAAATCTAAATAAACAAGCAGCAAAAAGAAATATCAGGCAGCAAGTAATACTATATAGTTTTTCTCTTTTGTTACTGATCACATTCAGTTGTGCTAATGTTCAAAAGTCCGGAGAAAATTTACTGGGTGCATCATTTAACTATGAAAAACAAGAAATTAGTATTGATGTTGTAACGACCGGCTGTACAGCAAAATCAGATTTCAATTTTACAGTCAGCAACAACTCTATCACGGTTATTCGCAACAAAAAAGATGAATGCAAGGCGATGCCGGAAGCCACCCGGTTTTTCTATTCCTTTAAAGATGCCGGCATCAATCCCGACAAAACCTATACCATCATAAATAAGTTTATTGCCAATCCTAACCTGGCCAGAATTACTAACTGAATGAAATACAAAGGACGCAGAAAATAAACTTTTTACAGTGTAAACGTGTGCCAAATATTACCGGCTACCGATATATTCAATAAATTCCTTTCTATAACCTGAGTTATAGAATATTTCTGCAAGTGTGAAATAGTTTCCCTTATCCCAGCAAAAATCATAAGCATATTTTGTGAAACGGAGCCTTCTCTCCTCATTGTAAAAATTTTTGGCTAATTCTTTGATCTGTTCGGAAGAAAACAAGTTGTTCTTAAATACTACTTTGACCAGGTTCAGCCGCTCTTCTTCATTATACTCATTGCCCAATGCTTTTTTCACATTGGCAAATTGCGTTGCTGTTACTCCTTGCTGGTTATTATAATAATTATCCCCGGTCTCAGTGACTGGCCTGGGGTTAGTATAATTTTCATTCCATGTATCGCCGGCAATATCACTTTCATCCCAGGCTGTTTTTCCAAATCGTAATACAGTAAACTCAAGGTGTTTCTTAGCGGTAAGTCTTATAGAACCGTCATATACCTTTATATACTCTCCACCTGCCTGTTTGGTTTGCCATTGATAAATTACCAGGCTGTAAGTACCCGGATTTTGACCCTGGAAAGTCTGGCTTCTGTCCTGCAGGCTGTATTTTTTACCTGCATAAATAATTTTCAGGTTGCTGCTTCCTGTTGTACTGATCGTCAGGTTGCTTTTATCCTGTCCAAGTAAATAGCCTGAAAGGTTAATACCGAAAAAACATATTAGTAATATCTTCTTCATACTCGATTTATTATTCACTAAATATACTACTCTGCTTAGCGCAACCTTATACCCAACAGTACGTAGATCTATTTGGCCGGGTTATATATTTTTTTAGCCTGTTTCAATACTTCTTTCTTATCCAAAGTCATCTTCTTGGTTCGTTGCTGCTGGAATAGTTCCATTTGGTCTTTAAAATGCGGAGAATCCGGATTCATAGAGGCGCCAAAAGTATTTACAGATTCAATGATGGGCAATCCCCCATCCTTCGGGTAACGGACAAAACAGATATACGCATCACCGCCGGTAACTTTTCGCATCCCGTTTTTATACAGCTCAGAAAAAGACGGTGCCAGTACATCCGGAAACCCCCAGGCCGGGTTAACAGTATTGCCCCTTACCAATTTTTGAATATCACCCAATACAAGATCCGTTTTACCAAAATGCTTCATCATATAATCATATACATACTGATAGGTTTCAACTGCTTCTTTTTGGGTGATCAGCCTGGCAGGAACTCCTTTCAACCTATCTGCCAGGTAATAATAGGTCAGTAAAAAAATAGCGGCTCCTTTGCTGGTAACTGTTGATTTTCTGTCCCAGGCCTGAAAAATAGTAACCAGTTCCTGTATAACCGGATATTCATTGGCATTTAAGTTCAGCATGCTGTCAATGCCATAAATGTATTTGAGTTCTTTTGGTAACTGCTGGTCAAATTTTATTCGTTTGAAAGTTGGATAATCAACCTTATCCCCGTTAATTAATTCTGTTACCCGCTGACTGCGATTGTTATGATAAGTTTCATACCCATCAGTCCGGTCAAACTTTCTCATATCCAGGTTGTACTTAACATCTGTAGCTAAAAAAGGAGAGTGGTTGGTATTAAATAAATAGCCGGATTGCGGATTTATATATTGTGGCAACTCTTCAATTGTTTTAAACTCAGTCCACAAAGTGGCTGATGTATTCCCGGGTATAGTACTTTTCCATTTATAGGTTGTATCAGGATTTCGTCTGGGCATTTTCCCATTACTGATATAAAATATCGTATCGTACCTGTCTGCATAAAGTATATTGAACATGGGCAGGCTGGTCATGCTAAGTGCCTTGTAGAACGCTGTAAAGTTTTGTGCTTTGTTCATCCTGTACCATTGTCCCAGCGCTTTAATATCCATTGTGGCGGGAACCCGCAACGAGAAAACGCCTTTTTTTGTTTTCACCGTTGCCCCGTATTTGCTCCAGTAAATTTTTTTACCGATCGTTATAGGAATCCCTTTTACTTTCAGTTTCGCCTTATTCACTTCCAGGTTTACCCATTGCCCGTCAAATCTGTATTGATTTTTATTAGCCGGATTCATTTCCAGCTGGTAGATATCTATTTTATCCTGGTAGTTGACCGTATGAGCCCAGCCTAAATTTTCATTCGTTCCATGAAAAATAAGACAGCCTCCGGGAAATAAACCGCCCAGCATATTCCATCCCTGCTCGCTTTGCAGGTGAGCTTCATAAAATGCCACTGGTCCTTTATTAGGCTGGTGTGCATTGATGGTCAAAAAAGATTCTCCCGTTGTTGTCTTTACCGAGTTCATCGCAAATGCATTGGAGCCCTGCGGATTGAACCCCGGAATAGTTGCTACCTTTTCCCCGAGTATCTGTGGTAGTGCATTATCCACGCCGCAGAAAAGACTGATAGAAAAAACAACAGCTGTTAAATAATCCTTCTCATCAAAAGGAAAAGCCTGTTTGTATTTTACCTCCTTAGGATATGCTTTTGCATAAGCATTGAGACCGGCAACATATCCCCTGATCAAAGCAATAAAATCAGGACTGAGCGTATTCCATTGTTCTTCCACTGTTTGGCGTATTCGTAACAGCTTAATGACATAGTCACCCTCTGCACCTTTTTTACCCAGGCCTGTACCTAATTTAGCTTTGCCGCTCAGTACCACCAGCTGTAATGTTTCAAAATCATCTTCTGCATGAGCCCAGGCAATGCCATATGCCACTTCAGGATCGGTTGGAGCAAAAATATGCGGCACCCCGAAACTGTCACGGGCAATAGTAATATTTGCGGGATTGATTTGAGCTGCGGATTGTAAACTGATTAATACGAATGCGAGCAGAAAATTTTTCATGCCTGAAAATAAACAAAAAGATCTTGCACCGGAGGTTTCCTATTTCTTTCTCTTGCTCTGCATATATTTTTCATGAATGATCGTTCCCATTGGCTTGCCATATACTTTGCCCTCCACCCAGGAGATGATATCGAGGTAGGCAAAGGAACGGGTTTCAAAACGGTTTTTCTCCAGGTGCTTAATGGTATGCAGAAACTTTTCAAACTCCGGTTTTAACTGGCGGGTAGATAAAGTAATGGATTGACGCAAAAATTTAAACATCGCCTCCTCCACCACTGTAAGGTTTTTCATTTTTGCCATGAAGCGATAGACTGATTTCGTCAGCGACTCCATCAGCATATCATTTCCCAATTCGTAATGGGCCATCAGGTGTACCAGCCGGGCATAGCATTGCAGATCGTATCGCAGGTTGGTCTTATCATTGATTATCTTTTGCAGATAGTCGATACAGGTATTATAATCACCACTGCCGAAATACAACATGGCAAATTTGTAATTCAGGACTAATATCCGGTGGCTGTCAAGAAAGAGATCATAGTTCTCCAGTTCCTTTTCTATACCCGGTATCAGGGAGAGCCCTTCTTTAAACGTACCCTGCATAAAATGCTTGTTGATGCGGGCCGTACTGATATAGATAAATGCCTGTATGCGGAAGTTGTCATGATCTTTTACCCGGTCCGTTTGTGCTACCTTTTCCAGCAGTTTCAATGTTTTCTCAAACTGACGATGATTGCGTAAATCAAAATGGGCATTCAGTAAGTTATGAATGGCCTTTATATAGTGGCCTGTTTCCACTCTAATCATTAAAGGCTGTTCCGTAAAAAGGTCTACCCATTTTTGAGTGTAGCGATAGTATTGTAAAAAGTCCTGCCGGATGAACGCATACCAGGTGTAACTCTGATACAGGTAGAGTCTTTCATAAAAACCTTTCAGCTTCCACACATCGGCCGGCAAGCTTTCTTGCATGAATTGCCTGATGTCTTTTTCATCTTCCTCATTCCGGGCATGGCCGTGCTGCACAAACCAACTAAAGAGTTTCAGTGCCAGGTTGGAAAGGCGGGCTACCATATCAATATGCTGGCTTATTTCATTGGCCTCATTTGCCAGCGTATCCGCCCGGTATTGTATATGCCTGGTTATATGCAGTCCTTCGATCCTTTTTTCCAAAGCAATCAGTTGTGGCAGGAAATTGAATTTCTGGTTTGCCCTTGCTATTTCTTTCGCCCGGTCTATTATCCGGAGACTTTGCATAAACAAACCTTTTTTATAAAGGATATGTGCATAGTCGAATTGCTCATTCAGCTGCAGATCCATACTGTCGGTGCTTTTCAGTAACCGGAGACTGGCCATGATCTGCTTATAAAGATGGGTCTTCAGGTTTGCCAGCTGCGGTTTGGTCACTCCTTCCAGCTTTTTCAGTATTACTTTTTCATCGTAATCATTCAGCTTGTCTACCGCATCAAAAAGCCGGACGATCTTAAGGTCTTCATTACCGGAGCTGCGTTTGATATAAAGCTTAAAATGCCTTTTTTCGGCCTTTTCCAGCGATTTTATCAGTTGAAATAATATGTCGGTTGAGCGGTTGGGCATCATAGAGAGTTTTTGCTGTAACCTTCTGCCAGCAAGGATTTTGCTCAACACCCCTTCCTTTAGGCATGATAAAATCTTGCCGGATTTGTTTTAAAGGACAAGGCGCTGCACATTACTTTTGTATCAGAAGATTTTCAAAGGCAGGCAATCGTCAGAAGGGCAAGCGTCAGAGGTCAAAGTTAAAGCCAAAAATCTTCAAAAGCTGATGTACCGATAATTATCGGAAGGCAACGAGAGTCAGCAACAAACTCTACTCTTTAAGAATTTCATATGGCAAGCAATCGTTAGAGGTCAGTCCGTTTCTACGGAAGGACCTTTTTTGTTTAAAGGCCTGCTAAAGTAACAATTAATTAATACAGGCAAAATTTCCGTGCATATTTTTTTACATTCTCTATCGCAGGTTCTGTTCTGCTGAATAATCACCATCTGCTCCCTACACTTATAATTCCTGATTCTTTTACCTTCACAGCATAAAATATCATCGCTATGGCTATCCGCATCTTTATAACCGGCGGCACTTTTGATAAGGAATACAACGAACTGGACGGGGAACTGTACTTTAAAGACACCCATATGAGCGACCTGCTCGAAATGGGCCGAAGCAAAGTACATGTAGAAATAAGGACACTTATGATGGTGGACAGCCTGGAGATGACAGATGAAGACCGGGAGCTTATCGTTCATCAATGTAATAACTGTGATGAACACCAGATTGTGATTACTCACGGCACCGATACCATGGCTGAAACGGCGAAAGTGCTGGCCAATAAAGTAACCCATAAAACAATCATTCTTACCGGGGCGATGATCCCCATAAAATTCGGCAGCTCGGATGGCTTATTCAATCTCGGCAGTGCATTGGCTTTTGCACAAACATTACCCCCCGGAGTATATGTAGCTATGAATGGCCGTTATTTTACTGCAGATAATGTGCGGAAGAATAAACAGACCGGTGTTTTCGAAGAAATAAAATAGCTGTGAAATTCCTGAATAAAAAATTTCACAGCTATTGCCCCTTAGCGGTTGAACCTATACTGATTTCGTTGAAAAAACTGGCTGCTTCCTTCAAATCTTACCAGCTTGGTCATCGTAAAAACACTTTTGCCCATTATCAACTCATAATTAAAAGTAGCAGGCTTATGATCGTTGCCATCTATGCCTTTCTCTTCAAGTACAATTTTTAACATCCCATCCCCGGTACTGGTTCGCTCAATTAATTTCATCCCGTTGATTGCAGTTCCGTTATCATTGATCTGATAACTGTCTTTTCCTCCTTTTCCACTTTCACCGGGATAGCTAATGGAAAAATCAATACCGTTATCTGTCAGTTGAGCTATCAGCCTGGCATCTATAGTCTCCTGCCTGTTACTGGTATAATCAAGATAGGTCAGTTTCCCCTTCCATACCCCTTCTATTAATTTGAAATCCCCGGAACTAACAGTTTGTGATTTAGCACCGGAAACCAAGAAGGCTAATGATAGAACTAAAACAATTTGCTTCATAATAATAATTTTGATGATTTATTTGTTAACCATACAAAAATGTGAAGCTAAGGGCGGCTAGTCGCTGCAAAAGATGTTTTGAGACGAAATAATGTAGTCTCAAATAAAAAAACCGCCTCATTTATGATTTGAGACGGCTCAGGTATATTTTATATATATACTGAATTAATTGGTTAATTTTTCTTTTGACCTTTCCAGGGTAACACAAATTTCCTGTTCTCATTAAGGGTGATACCAAAAACTTTATTGTTTTCAATATAGCCCGAATGAAAATAAGTGCCGCTTTGATCAGCCGTCGTAAAAGCGAAATAAATTCTATCCCAATCTGTATTCAATAGTCCCCCGCTGAAGGGATAGCCATAAAACTCTCCGTCGAATTGTTTCCCCACGATCTTAGTGAATTTGAAATCTTTCAGGTAGGGCTCACTGTCCGGCGCAGGTCTGAGGTCAATAACCCAGGTACCCAACAGACTATCGGGGCTGGTTTTCTTTATTGTATCCTGGCCAAAAGATGGCATTGTATAAAAAACAAGGAGAAGCAGCAAAATCCTTTTCATATTGATTGATTTAAACCCGGGAAACAAATCACCCGGTAAAAAGTTCTACTGCTTATTCATTTCTATCCATTCTTTTGGGCTTGAGCCGGTCACTTTTTTAAAAGCCCGGTTAAACGTGGCTTTAGAGTTAAACCCGCAATCAAAAGCGATCCCCAGCAGTGTTTGTTTTTTATACTCCCCTTTGTTGAACATTTCTTTTACGGCTTCAATCCGGAACTGGTTTACAAAGTCATTAAAGTTGACACCAAAACCAGTATTCACCATTCTGGAAATGAAAGAGGGGTTGCTTTGCAATTGTTTTGCCACCTGTGCAAGCGACAGTTCCGGGTCTTCATATGCTTTGCCCGATTGCATCAATTGTAATAATTTCTCCTTCCATTCTTTTATATCGGCTGTTTCGTTGTTATTGGTAACAGGCGTTGTATCAATATCAATTACAGCTTCCTCTTCCGTTAACAGGCTCTCGTTGATATGAGAAGGATGATAATTGAGCAATAAGGCCGGCCGGTAGGTTAACAGGTTCGGGTGAAAAGCAATTTTGGTTTCAATAGAATTGGCATAGCCGGTAATGGCGATATAATAGAAAATAACAGCAAATACGAAAAAATACCACCAGCTGCCGGCATAAGTGCTGCCGATAAAATAATCACTGATATAAAAGCCCAGTCGCACCGTCAGCATTAATAAAAAAGCCAGCAGAAAATTTTGTATCCAGCGGAACATAACAACATCCGCATAACTGATCACCTGCACCATGAGTTTTTTATACAGGCTGTAATAACGTAAGGATAATAAGAAATAGATCAGCATAGAAAAGAAACCGGTAAGCTGGTACCAGGTATCAAAATCAGGGTCTTGTCCGTTTGCCAGGAAAAAATATTTCTTTAGCACCAGTTTGTCTGTCACCACCATTACGATACTGAACAGCAAATACAGTATACCCGGTAATAAATGCAGCCATTCTTTTTTCCCGAACCGGAATGAGGGGTTTAGCAGGCTTTGCACATAAAAGAAAATGACCGGGCCTATAAAATATAACTGCTGAAACGGAACATAGAATAAAATATCACGGTAAGGCTGGTTATCATACCACCCGCCAAAACCAATCATCCAGGGAGCGATGTATAAAATACAGAGCAGTAAAAAAAGACTAAGCCATTTATCAGAAAGGGTTTCATTGACTATTCCCTTCCTGAATAATAACAGGGCATACACCAATCCATGCACAAAGAAGATCAGCAACAGGGAGCTGAACCGGTTAAATTCGAATAACATTTATGTAAAATATTAAAACCCCGGCTAATGCGGTTACTTATTTGTACTAATAACGGTTCTGCAGTGTATTAGTTTAGCAAGTGATGTTGGTCTTGTACAATACCAGGCTGCCCTAACAGTTAAAAAGTTACAGGTACCACTTAAATTAACGGCAGCGGGTGAGCAGATTTCTTTAGGAGATCAGCACAGGGTAAAAATATTTATAAAAACAATATGTCTTCGTTGGCATGCAACCACTCCTCGTAATGCCCGCTGAAAGCTTTATCAATGCTATTTCTTTTGATCTTTAAAGTTGGCGTTAACAAACCATTCGACACGGTCCACTCCTCCGGTACAATGACCAGCCTCGCCAGTTTTTCATAGTGTTCCAGCCGGCTATTGACATTTTGTAAAACTTCCTTTAATAACCGGGTAATGGGTTCTCTTTCATTGACAGAAGGATTTTTGACCAATACACATATTGCCAATACATGTGACAAGCCAGAACCAACCACACATACCTGTGAAAAACAGAGACTCTCCAGTAATAATTTTTCAATGGGTGCCGGGGCAATGTATTTCCCTTTGCTGGTTTTAAACTGATCTTTAATCCTGCCGGTGATGGTTAAGTACCCGTCTTTATCTATGGAACCCTCATCTCCTGTTTTTAGAAAGCCCTCTTCAAAGCTTTGCGCTGTTAACTCCGGTTCCTTATAGTAACCTTGCATAGATGCAGGACTTTTGACCTGGACTTCCCTGTCTTTTCCCAATCGCACTTTAACTCCATGATAGGACTGTCCAACCGTACCAAAACGAGCTGTCGTTTTCCGGTTAATATGTGAGAGGGCCATATTCTCTGTCATTCCATATGCTTCCTGTATTATGATCCCAAGTGTTGCAAACCATTCCAACAGGGAAGCTTTTATGGGTGAAGCCCCGGTTAGTATATGTTTGGCCCTGGATAAGCCCAGTTTCCTTTTCAGTATTTTTTTTAATACTGCTGAAAGCAAGGGCACAGAAAGAATGATATTCAGTTTTTTTTGCGGAATTTTTTTCAGGATTTCCTCTTGGAATTTTTCCCAGATCCGGGGAACCGCTAAAAATACAGTTGGTTGTGCATTCGCCAGGTTTTTAGCAAATAATTCCGGTGATTCCGGAAAATAAATTGTGCCCCCGCAAAAGACTCCGGCATATTCCACAACCATCCTTTCCGCAACGTGACAAAGTGGTAAATAAGAAAAGAAAATCTCCGCATTAAAATCGTTCTCAAGGGCATCAAAAACGGTAAGCAGGCTATAGCTATGCGAAAAGTAAGTATGCATCACCCCTTTGGGCTCACCGGTTGTGCCGGAGGTATACAAGATACAGCAAAGCGAATGGGGATCCGGCAGCGGGTTCGTGGATAGCGGCTCGTATTCTTTTACTAACTCATCCCACAATAAGCAATCCTTTTTAGGATAAAAAGGAAAGCTGATCTTACAGACGGAAGAGGGAATACCGGATGATAACTCTTCATAATTATCGAGTTTACCAATAAAAATAACCCTTGCTTCACTGTGCAATAATATAGTTTGTAACGTAGCGGCTGAAATATTAGGATATAACGGAACTGAAACAAAGCCGGCGATATTGATAGCAAGATCGGCAAGTATCCAATGTGCAGAGTTTTTTCCAAGGATGGCAATCCTGGCCTGAGGTGGTAATGACATGGATTGAAGAGCAGTAACGATCCTTCTTACTTCATCACCTGCCTGTATCCAGGTAAATGTCCGGGCTACCCCGGCAACAGGTTCAGATAAAAAAAGGAGGTCAGGACATTGCTTTTCATATTCAAAAAACTTTTCGAGAATGGTGGGATATGTTTTGATAGCCTGGCTCATGAAGCAGGGATTTCATTTTGCAAATGTGATAATCCAAGTTCCGGGTGCTTTCCCTGGATGGGGGCAAAAAAATTAATGATATGTTCAAAATCTTTTGCTTCATTCTCACCGGCATAAAACGGCGCTGCAAAAACGATTTCCCTTTTTCTAAAATCTAATCCTCCCATAATGATTGGAATGCCTGCCTTTTTTGCGATGTGATAAAATCCTGTTCGTAAGCGGTCCACTCTTTTGCGGGTACCTTCCGGAGCAAGTGCAATGGTCAGTTTATCGTGGCAGTTAAATATATCCACCACCTGGTCCACCATATTCTGCTTACTGAACCGGTCCACGGGCAGTCCTCCTGCCCAGCGAAATAAAAAACCAAAAGGGCCATCGAATAATTCTTTTTTTCCAAGGAATTTGGCATGCTTCAACCGAAGCACACTTCTGTAGGCGAGTCCAATTACAAAATCCCGCCAGCTGGTATGGGGTGCTATGATAATTATACACTTATCGGCCACCGCTGGTGGAGTAACGGCCGTTTTCCAGCCATTCAGTTTCAGCAGTAATGTCCAGAAGAGTCGTCTCAGCATCGTTAGTTGTTACTACAATATTAAGAATAATTAATCCCTGGTGCGGGTACTTTAAGAATGTAATTTTAAAATTTTTTGATGCCGGTTACCAGTAGTCAGAACAAAAAAAAGCCGGCTTTTAAGAGCCGGCCTTTTCTTTTGGACCTTGGATTTTCTATTTATCCTATTTTTTCAGACTCATACTCCTGTTGATGGTGAAGCCTAATGCCCAATTGCTGAATTTTAAGCTACTGGTGTTCCTGGCCAATTGGTCAATATTGGAAGAGTTCGTTGTATTACCAATATAGAACTGGAACAGGTGACCCCCGGTATTAAATTCCATACCTAAAGAAAGAAGGTCGGGCTTGTAATTAATAATATTGCCGTTCTTATCCAGCAGGTTTTCATACATGTTGAGCTGACGGGCATATTCAAATGTGATATTCTTGTTAGCAGTCAGTTTATATTTTCCTCCTATTCCGATTGAGCCAACCAGGTTACTATTGTTGATGCCATAAGGAACTACATTGAAGTGGATCAGGGTTGGCATCAACTGAAGGGATAATTTATCAGAAAACTTCCGGGCAATCAGCAACTGGTGCATAAAAGAATACTTGTTCCAGGAAAGGGAAACAGAAGCATCTTCAGCTGCATTCACATTGAACAAAGAATACCAGCCAACAGATACCGGAATATTCTTAGCTCCTGTCTGCTGACGCAGCAGTTTAAACTTGGCCCAACCTTCATAGCGATTCCTGCCGGCAGCGGCCAAACCAAGGTTCATCCAGTCGGTAGGTGAATAATCAAATGATAAATAAGTATAAGCAAGCCCGGTGTTTAAACCCAGTAAACCAGCCAGGTTATTTTGGGTGGAACCACCTTCCGGCCACAAAGGACTAAAGTGGTGAGAGATCATAAATTGCAGGCTACCGGGTGATACGATTTCTGTACTCTGCATATTGATGATACGGGTAGAGTTAAACGTAGCCCGGGTGAATTTTTGTTTCGGAGCTTCTTTTTCTTCCGGCACTGTGGTTTCCTGCGCTATAGAAACAACCCAAAAGCCGAATCCAAAAATTATAAGTGATAGTATCTTTTTCATCGTAGTTATTTTTTGATTCTTAATCTATTTGTCTTGTACTGATTACTGAGGCATTCCTGCTGTGATCCAGGACCTAAATTTATTTACGGTACAGGTAGTAAGACTCAGTGCACCACCTGGGTGACCCTGGTTGCCACCACTATTCAAAATAGTGAGTAAAACATCTTTCTTATCAACAAATTTTGCGTAATCAATTGGTGCTGCAATACCTCCATGACAGGTTGCTCCTTTGCAACTGGTAGTGTAAATAGGAACAATATCAGTTGTATACCGCAGGTTTCCTGAAACAGTACATCCTTCGCCATCATCATAAGGTTCACCCTGCGCAATCCATTTTTTAATTATGTTTTTCTCAGTAGGAGAAAAATCAATTGCACCGGTGCCGGGGTGTGTGCCGCCATTAACCCAGTCGGCTAATGCGCCTCTTCTGGCCAGAATAGCATCATAGAAAATAGTATTGGTCCGCTGATCGGAGAATAATACGGCACGAATATTTACACTGGTATTATGGCAGCCACAAGGACCAGATGTAACGATTGGCACTACTTCGCTCCGGAAAGATACTCTCGGAAGCTCTAAAATGTCTTCTTTATTTTGATAACAGGATGACAAAAGGTACACCATCAGTGAGGTTGTCAGCGCTGCTAAGATTATTTTCTTTTTCATATACCTAAAAATTTTGTATAAGTTGATTGGGTTTATCTTCTAATGATATAGTTACCTGTCTTCCTGTACTTGAAAATGCCAACATTTCCATTACCATATTTCCATACATCGGGAATATTGGGGTCAGCAAAATACCATGCCTTGAAAAGGGCAACCTCAGAAGGTTTAAATCCACCATCATCATAAGCCATATTACCACTTACAGAAGTTTCTACAAGAGTCAGTGGGTTACGATAAATCAGGGTGGAGTCCATACGGCGAACAAAACAATCAGTACTTACCAGCGGGTTACCTCTTACATAATATCCTTTTAATGTTACCGGATCAGTGTATACTACTGAACTAACCGTTCTGACTGATTTAGGATAAAGAATATCCATTAATATATCATCATAATTATTCAACGGTCCCCTGGTACTTAAAGCAGAAACAGGTGTACTTACTGTTTTCCATGGGCGGAAGCTGGCATTGGCTACAGTATCCGCATAGAACCTTTTCACACTGTCTTTGTAAGCTGTCCATACCTGGTTCCTTAGCGTTTGATTAGACAACTGACAGTAAACGGTAACCGATCCGGTAGTAGGATTTGTATAAGTGAATTGAGTAGTATCTGCAGAGGTAAGTCCGGGAATCAATCCTTTTCTTGCCCAGCCACCTGTGGCTGTAGCTGTGTTGTGACAATTGGCAGAGCTACAACCATCAACCAGTACCCTGATGGCTGCTGGTCTGAAGTCGTTCAGATCGGGCTTTTCTTTAGCTCCATTCTTGATCCAGTTATATACAATGCTTTTATCTCTTGTATTCAGTTCGTAGTTAGAGTTAACGGGGGGCATAGCCTTGTCAAAATCATTAGTAGTGATATATTCCCATAGCTTACTTCCCTCAGGATCACCTGGCGTAACAAATTGCATGATCTGAGAATAAGTTTCAAAGCGGGGTGCAATAGGCCCGCCGTGACAATTTGAAGTATTGCAATACGCATGAATGATAGTCTGCACACCCCTCATTTTGATCACATCATTCACATCGGGAGTTACGTCGGCTGTAGCTATAGTGTTGTTTTCATAAAAAGCCGCATATACCGTAGAGTCGGGTCCGCCGGTATAGGATCTGTCTAAATTCTTTACGATTTCTCCGTCTTTTGTACACTGCAATAAAGACGCAGAGAGGAAGAAAACACCTACAAACAGGGAAACCGCTTGTACAATTGAAACTTTTTTCATAAAAAGCTAGTTTAACTTATTGAAAATTGATACTGATAAGAACTTTCTAAAAATGCATTGTCAAAAATATTCAGGCCCGAATTACAGTTTCATGACATGAAACTTATTGCTATATGACTTTAGTCACATTGTAATCCGATTGTCATCAGGTATTAAATCAATTTTACATAAGAGAATATATCTGTGACATTTCTCACTTATTACCTTGACGCCTGTCATGAGATTGTCAGTAAGTCATATATAAGTTGCACCATTATTTCTTTAAATTTAAGAAAATTAAAATTTTCAATATGGGAAACAGTAAAAAACCTGCTGATAAATCCCGCCGGGATTTCTTATCGATGTTCATACCAGCTGATAAAAAAGCAGCTTCCTCTGAAACGGTGAAAATGCTGACACCGGACGGAAAATTAGTGCAGATCAGTAAAGCAGTTTTGGATGAGATTACAAAAAAACAAAAAGCTACTAATAAAGAAATCTATAACTGGATGAACAATCCATCTAAAGAAAACAGTTAATAAATCTGATAACTCCTTATTAATAATAAGACAATGAAACAAGAAGAAGTAAATGATAAAAGCCGGCGGGATTTTTTAAAGACCGCAGCCCTGGCTACGGTGGCAGCCACCGCCTGTGGAAGCCTTGCCTGCTCTTGTAGTTCTAAAAAGGCCCCGGTCAGTGATAAGGTAAAACTATTGTCCCCCACCGGAGAAATAGTGGAAATTGACTCCGCTTACCTTAATCACGAGGAACATATGGCCATTGTTTCCAAACTGGAAGCAAGAGAAGGCATAGCCGGAAAAAAATTCGTGATGGTGGTGGACCTCGCCAAATGTAAAAATGCACGGAGCTGTGTTTCTGCCTGTCAAAAATGGCATTACCGCCCTAAAGAAACGGAGTGGCTGACCGTGAAACTGCTGCAGGACAGTGATAAAGCAGCTCCTTACTGGTTTCCCAAACAATGTTTCCATTGCGATAACCCACCCTGTGTGAAAGTTTGCCCGGTGGATGCCACTTATAAAAGACAAGACGGAATTGTATTGATTGACAGCGACCGTTGTATTGGCTGTAAATTCTGTATGGCTGCCTGCCCTTACTCTACCCGGGTATTTAACTGGGACGAACCTGAATTATCCCTTGATATAAAAAACCTTGCTTACTCACCCGAAACTGGTATTCCGGCAAAAGTGGGCACCGTAGAAAAATGCGATTTCTGTCCTGACAGGGCAAGGGAAGGTTTGCTGCCGCCATGTGTGGAAGCCTGCCCCAATGGGGTTTTCTATTTTGGTGACGAAAATGAAGATACCGTCAGCAATGGCCTCGAAACGGTCAGTTTCACCCAATTGATAAAAGACCGTTCCGGCTACCGCTTTATGGAAGACCTGGGTACCAAACCACGGGTGTATTACCTGCCGCCAAAAGACAGGGAGTTCCCGGTAGAAAAAGGTTACCAGGATGCTGACTCAGCCATCAAAGAACGCTTTAAAGATTTCAAAGATATTCTGGAAGCAAAGGAATAACTGAACCCATTTCCCAACTTCATCAATGAATAAATAAATTATGGAACTCAATAATTATCAACAAGAAGCTTTCGAATACCAACGGAAGAATATCGAAAAATACGGTAAAAGAGCCTGGGGCTGGACCATCTTTTATGTGCTTTGTATCCTTGTCGGTCTGTATGCCCTCTATCTCCAGATTGCCAAAGGACACGGTGTGACGGGCATGAGAGATAATGTGGTGTGGGGATTGTTCATTGTCAACTTCATTTTTTTTATCGGTCTCAGTTATGCCGGGGCTATCATTGCAGGGCTGCTCCACTTATCAAAAGTAACCTGGGGCAAACCGATCATCCGGCTTGCCCAGTTCATGACACTGGTTTCCGTCATTATAGGTCCTATCTTCATTCTCTTATGTGTGGGCCGATTCGACCGCATGCACCATTTGTTTATTTATCCGAGGATCCAATCCCCACTGACCTGGGATGTGATGGCCGTAATTACCTTCTTTGTAGGCAGTGTATTGTTTTTATACCTGGCCCTGATCAAAGACTTCGCAGTATATCGTGATGCAAAACTGAATATCCCGAAATGGAAACAAAAACTGTACAAGGTCCTCGCCTTAGGTTATCGTGGTGCTGCCAGTCAGAAAAGACACCTGATCATTTCACAAAACCTGATGGCGGTCATCATGATTCCTTTAGCGATCATGGTTGCCTCTATTCTTTCCTGGATTTTTGGGATGACGCTGAGACCGGGTTGGCATAGCACCATCTTCGGCCCCTACTTTGTATTAGGAGCCGTTTATTCCGGATGCGGATTATTGATAGTAGCCATGTGGTTTTACCGGAAATTATATAAGCTCGATTATTACTTTACCGATAAACATTTTACATACCTCGGTTATGTGATGCTGATCCTGGCTGCCGGTTATGGTTATTTTACTTTCTCTGAATATTTTACCGACTGGTTTGCTTCAGAAAAATGGAACAGCGAACTGATCCATAAACTCTTCAGTACTTCTGAATACGGCTGGTGGACCCTTTTTGCCAATGCAGCCGGTATTGCTTTACCTATTGCCATCGTGGCTATTCCGGCCACCCGTAAACCGGGCCCCATTACGATTGCCGCCTTTATTATGGTAATTGCCATGTGGGTGAAACGTTACCTGATCATTGTACCTACACTGGAAACAACATTGTTGCCAATGCAGGACACCAGGACAGAATATGTAAAATACGCAGCCACCTGGCCCGAATGGGCATTAACGATTGCAGGCATCGCCTCGTTCCTGTTGTTCTTTACCGTGATGTCAAAATTTGTAACGGTGGTTCCTGTTTCAGGATTGGAAGATACACATACAGTTCACGAACAACACCTGCTTCACCCAGAACCTACTTTAGAAAATACTTCAAAGGCATAACCTGCTAAAATGATATTATATGAAACAAGTAAAGTTTAAAATAACAAGCACAGGATTTTACAGGCAGTTATTATTACTTGCAGGAATGGCGCTGTTTATGCTTTTCTCCCTGCCTGTATGGGCACAAACCGACAGCACAGTTCAGCAAGAAACTACCGAAGCGCCGGCAGTAGTTGAAGAGGAAGAAGAACTGGTTTCTCCTTCCATTGAATTTATCTGCATTCAGAAAGGTGATAAGACTGTTGATCTGAAAGCTGCTGTCAAAGCAAAAGTGCAGGGAAAAATGAGAAAACTGTATGGGATCAAAACAACATTTTATCTCGTTACAGATTCCGCAGAAGCAGAACTGGGATCAGTAATTTCTGACAGGAACGGAGTTGCCTTTTTTAATGTAAAAGCGGAACAGGTTGTTGCCAACAAAGAAGGCAATCTTCATTTTAAAGCCGTATTGGGTGAAGTTAAAAAAATGGAAAGCACCGAAGAGGAAGTGACAGTAAAAAGAGCCCTGTTGAGTATCACCCCTGTAAAAGAAGACTCCTTATATTCCGTTCAGGTCAAATTAATTGATCTTTCTACAGGTGAAGAAACCCCTGTTCCTGAAACTGCACTGGGGGTTTTTGTAAAGCGGTCCTTTAATCCGATGAAAATAGGAGAGGGAACAACCGATGAAAACGGAGAAGCCAGTGTGGAAATACCCAATAATCTCCCCGGTGATGCAAAAGGTAACATTACGCTGTTGGTTAAACTGGATGAAAGCGAGACCTATGGTTACCTGGAGGCTGCAGCAGTGGAAAAATGGGGTATCCCGGTTTCAGATAAAATCGAGGACCAGCCAAGATCATTATGGAGTTCACACCCACCTTTGTGGATGTTAATTACATTTATTATCTTGATGGCCGCTGTATGGGGACACTATATAGTGATAGTGTATGAACTGTTCCGGCTCCGGAAAGAACAGCCAAATACCGCTGATAATGCAACTAATTCATAGCTTAAGCAATCTATTTATAACTTAAAACACATGCACATGAAAACAAAAGCTCTCTTATTGATCGTTAGTATAATGGCCTTTGGCTTATTTGCTTTTATTCCCAAGACAATGGTACAGCCACAACCATGGCCTGTTCCCGATGCCTACAAAAACAAGGTAAATCCCCTTAAAGGCGATGCAGAGTCACTGGTTAACGGTAAAGCCCTGTATAACCAGCATTGCAAATCCTGTCATGGAACCAAAGGAAAAGGTGACGGACCAAAAGCTTCCCAGCTGGATACTGATTGTGGTGATTTTACCAAAACAGCTTTTCATTCACAAACAGACGGGTCTTTGTTCTATAAAACCTTCGAAGGACGTAAAGACATGCCGGCTTACAAGAAAAAAATTCCTGATCAAAATGATATCTGGGCAATCGTCAACTACATGAGAACCTTCAAATAATACAAACAGTTGAACAATAAAGAAAGCCATCCGTTCTAAAGCGGATGGCTTTTTTATGACTATTATTTATGTAGTAATTACTTTCCCTGACCAGGTTCCAGTAACTGGAAGAATTGATCCAGTTGTGGTAATATTACAATCCTTGTTCTGCGGTTAGCTGCTTTACCAGCTTTGGTTCCGTTATCATCAACAGGACGGTATTCACTACGACCTGCGGCTGCCATTTTCGCAGGATCAAGGCCATATTGCTTTTGCAATATTCTCACGACGGAAGTAGCCCTTTTCACACTGAGGTCCCAATTGTCGGTTAACACAGTTCCGCGGTATGGAACATTATCCGTATGACCCTCGACCATAAATTCAATATCGGGTTGGTTCTTTAATACCTGGGCCACTTTCCCCAAAACACCCTTCGCTTTTTCTGTTACTTCATAGCTGCCACTTTTGAACAGGAGTTTATCAGAAATATCTATGTAAACAACCCCTTTATCTACTTTGATATTGATATCCTGGTCATCCATGTTGCCAATCGCACCTTTCAGGTTCATCACCAGCGCCATATTCAGTGAATCTTTATGCGCCATCTGTTGCTGCAGGGTTTGAATATAATTATCCTTGGCACCTATATTTTCCATTGATTTTTTTATACTTTCCGCCTGAGTGCTTGTAATCACTGAAAGATCTTCAAGCTGCTTTAATGCCTGGTTATTATTCGCCTTTAGAAAATCCACCTGCCCGTTCAGGTCACTTATCCGGGTATTTTGCAGGGCTATTTCTCTTTCCAGTGCTGCTTTCTCCCTGGCCAGTGTAGCTTTTTCTGTACTGCATTCTGATAAATCACTTTCAATGGTTTTATACCGGGTTTCCAGTTTTGCATAATCAGCCTGTGCTGTTTTGAATTTTTTACTGCTGACACAGGAAAATAATAAGAGTGGTGTGGCGGCGGCCAAAACAAATTGATGTAGTTTCATAAAGATTAATTTGAGGTAATTAATAAATGATACCGTAGTAGTTTTGAATTGTTTGTATCATTTGCCTTAACGGCAGCAAAGATAAAAGTACTTGTTACGGATTTGATTGATACTTTGTTAATTATTATACGGATAATATTTAGAACAGCCTGACAGACCATCGAAAAAACTAATAAAACTCATATATTGGCATGATAATAAACATTAATAAAAACCAACGTAACATTCATTTTTACAGTACTGAAATAAATTCTTCATTTCAGTACTACGATTGCCTGCCTTTTTATAAATTCCTTTTAAATTATTAGAATCTATGTCACAACAATCCAACTTTTTTACCATGGAGACTGCTCCTGCCAGAGCAGAACTGGAAACATGGGTAAAACAAATTGCTTCCTTCTGCGAAGCCAATAATGTACACTGGTGCGATGGATCAAAAGAAGAATATGACAGCCTTTGCCAACTACTGGTAACAAAAGGAACATTTATCAGGCTCAATCCTGAAAAAAGGCCGAATAGTTTTGCCTGTTTCAGCGATCCCAGCGATGTAGCAAGAGTAGAAGACAAAACATTTATCTGCAGCCTTCGCAAAGAAGATGCAGGACCTACCAACAACTGGATGGAGCCAGTACAAATGAAAAAGAAACTGCAGGACCTGCTGCAGGGGGCCATGAAAGGCCGCACCTTATATGTAATCCCTTTCTGCATGGGGCCTTTAGGTTCTCCCTTATCAAGATATGGTGTACAGATCACCGACTCTGAATATGTGGTAGTGAATATGCGGATCATGACCCGCATGGGACGAGAAGTGCTTCCTCACCTGCAAAAGAAAAGTTATGTAAAATGCCTGCATAGTGTGGGTGCTCCACTGGAGGGAAATCAAAAAGACAGCAGCTGGCCCTGCAACCCAGATGTAAAATATATTTCCCATTTCCCTGAAGAACGTTTGATCATCTCTTATGGAAGTGGCTATGGCGGCAATGCATTGATGGGTAAAAAATGTTTTGCGCTTCGCATTGCCTCTGTGATGGGAAGAGAAGAAGGATGGCTTGCTGAACACATGCTTATCATGGGAGTGGAATCTCCTGATAAACAAAAAACATATGTAGCAGCTGCATTCCCCAGTGCCTGTGGTAAAACAAATTTTGCCATGCTTATTCCACCCAAAGAATTTGACGGATGGAAAGTAACTACTGTTGGCGATGATATTGCCTGGATACATAAAGCAGGTGATGGTGGGTTATATGCTATCAACCCGGAGGCGGGTTATTTTGGCGTTGCTCCGGGTACCAACTATAAGACCAACCCTAATGCCATGGAATGCATTAAGGCCAATACCATTTTTACCAACGTAGCCATCACTCCTGATAAAGATGTGTGGTGGGAAGGATTGACCAAAGAACCACCAGCAGGACTAACCGATTGGCATGGTCAGCCATGGGATCCTAATAGTGGTAACCCGGCTGCACATCCCAATTCAAGATTTACTGCACCGGCTTATCAGAATCCTGCTATTGACAAAGATTGGGATAACCCTAATGGTGTGCCTATTGAAGGTTTCATCTTTGGTGGAAGAAGAAGCACCGGAGTTCCATTAGTATATCAATCTTTCAACTGGAATTTTGGTGTGTACCTGGCAACAACAATGGGCAGCGAAATGACCGCCGCTGCATTTGGTGAAATTGGTAAAGTTCGACGTGACCCGTTTGCCATGTTACCATTTATGGGTTACCATATCGGTGATTATGTAAACCATTGGCTGCAGTTTGGCCGCAATCTCCCCAATGCACCCCGGATCTTTGGTGTGAACTGGTTCCGCAAAGATGAAAACGGACAGTTTCAATGGCCGGGCTTTGGTGAAAATATCCGTGTGCTGAAATGGATCGTAGAACGAATCCGTGGTAATGCCTCTTCTGTGGAAAGTCCGATTGGATGGATGCCCCGTTATGAGGATATAGACTGGACCGGTTTGGAAAATTTTACCAAAGAAGATTTTGCGAAAATTATGACAGTAGACCGTGAACCGGGTAAACAGGAATTATTATCTCACGAAGAGTTGTTTGAACGTATGTATGATAAACTGCCTAAAGAATTTTTCTTTATGCGGGAATTACTTCTCTCTGCCTTATGGCGTTCTCCCGAACATTGGGGATTACAGCCGGAGAGAAACTGACCTCTGCCGATTATTGCTTGCCCTTTTTAACAATCATAAATAGTGCAGCGGGTATCCGCCTGCTGCCTGTTTATGACGAATGATGTACATTGTATTGAATAATTTTTTTATGCCTGAATGGTTTCATGATCTTTTTACAAAAACATCCATAGCTCAATCGGTCATCATCTATGGACTGGTGATCGCTATTGGCATCTGGATGGGGCGCATTAAAATTGCGGGAATATCACTGGGCATCACCTGGGTGCTGTTTGCAGGATTGATCTTTTCTTATTTCGGTGTGGAAATAGATTCCGGTACTGAACATTTCATGAAAGAATTTGGACTTATTTTATTTGTTTACTCTATCGGATTGCAGGTTGGACCCGGCTTCTGGGCTTCAATGAAGAAAAATGCATTGGTGAATAATCTGCTTGCCTTTGCCATTGTAGCTACCGGAGTTATCATCACCGTCATCCTTTATACTGTCAGCGGCAACAGCATTGCTGTAATGGCCGGCGTAATGAGTGGTGCAGTGACCAACACCCCCGGTCTCGCTGCTGCACAGGCTGCTGTAAGGGACCTACATGTTACTGTGGCTGATAAATCACTCATCACCCTGGCATATGCTGTTACGTATCCATTAGGCGTGTTTGGTATCATTGGCTCTTTACTGTTATTGAAAAAAGTATTCAATATTAAAATCGAAAAAGAACAGGAGTTTCACCGCAAGCTGGGTGTGCTGCGGGCCAACCGGCCTGTTTCTGTACATCTGAATTTAGAAAACAAACAGTTGGTGGGACAACCACTGCGTAAATTGTTTGACCTGTTAAAAGAACCTGTTGTGGTATCCAGAATGTATCACAAAGGAGAAATTATTACGCCAACACCAGACCTGATCCTTTCTGAAAATGATGTATTGCTGGTAGTGTCTTCCAAACAGGAAATGGAACAATTGAAATTATTGATTGGCCGACCCAGTACCATGAACCTGAAAACGGCAACTGACAGCGATCTGATCTCAAGAATGATCGTTGTAACAAGATCTGCTGTAACGCATAAAAGACTGGGTGATATCCCGGAGCTCCATCAACAGGAATTCACCCTCACCAGGTTAAGCCGTGCAGGTATTGAAATGGTACCACATGGTGATATTTTTTTACAGTTGGGCGATACAATTAAAGTAGTGGGCACCGAAGATGGAGTGAAAGTGGTTACACAGGCGCTGGGTAATTCATTAAAAAAATTAGAAGTGCCTGACCTGGCACCCATCTTCATGGGTATTGTATTGGGGGTTATCCTCGGCAGTATTCCTTTTCATTTTCCTAATATGCCGGTAGCTGTAAAAATTGGTATGGCCGGCGGACCTTTGATTATTGCCTTAACATTAAGCCGTTTTGGAAATCTTTTATACCTCAACAATTATACAACCAACAGCGCCAACCTTATGATCCGTGAACTGGGTATCAGTTTGTTTTTAGCCAGTGTAGGATTAAGCAGTGGAAAAAACTTATCGGTTGCTTTTGCTGACGGTCGTGGCTGGCTATGGATAGGGATGGGTGTTATCATTACTGTTGTTCCCTTATTACTAATAGGATTTATTGCCCGCAAATATTTTAAGAAAACTTATTTTGAAGTCTGCGGCTTGCTGGCAGGCGCTTCCACCGATCCCCCGGCATTGGCATTTGCTACTAAACTGGCCGGCAGCGATATTCCATCGGTCACTTACGCTACTGTGTATCCGTTGACAATGATATTACGGATAGTAGCAGCACAATTATTGATTCTACTCTTGCTGTAGCTTACTTCACAGCATTCTTCAACGCTTCCACTGTTTTCTTTTCGCTACCGATGAAAATTTTATCATTAATTATCGCAACCGGTCTTTTGAGAAAAGTGTATTCATCAAGGATATACTTCCGGTAATCTTTTTCCTCCAGCTTTTTATCTTTCAGTCCAAGTTCTTTGTATTTCATGGCCCGGCGGCTGAAGAGGGATTCATAACTACCCGTCATTTTTTTCATTTCATCCAGCTGGGCCGGTGTTATCTTTTCAAATTTGATATCCTGCATAGCAAAGCCTTTCTGATCCGCTTTTATTTCTTTAATAATTGCCTGGCAGGTGGTACAGTTTCCAAGATGATAGATTTTTTTCATATTGTTACTACGTTGCTGATTATCGTTTGGTTCACTCAGCCGTAAAATGCTTTACTTTGTAGCCTTAATTATTGTTATGGGCAAAGATGAAGTTTTTAGAGACGAAATAGAAAAAGCCAGCGATTTTAAATTTGGCGCCAACGTAGCAAAAGTCTTTGATGATATGGTGAACCGTTCGGTTCCCTTCTATGGAGAAATACAACGGATGATGGCCGAGCTGGCTGCTGATCATGCCAGGGAAGAAACATTTGTATATGACCTTGGCTGCTCCACCGGTACCACCATGCTTGGTATGGATACGATGGTAAACCAGCAAATAAAATTTATCGGGGTAGACGACTCGCAGGAAATGCTGGATAAATGCAAATCAAAGTTGATGGAACTGGGTTTCTCCCGTCCTTACGAATTGCGTTGTGCCGACCTCGGGCAAGGAGTAAAAATTGAAAATGCTTCTGTAGTCGTATTATGTCTTACACTTCAGTTTGTCCGTCCCGTTTACCGGGAACGATTACTACAGGATATTTACCAGGGCCTGAATCCAGGTGGTGTTTTGATACTGGTAGAAAAAATATTAGCAGAAGAAAGCAATTTCAACCGTGATTTTATCAACTACTATTACAACTATAAACGCCGTAATAATTACAGTGAAATGGAAATCTCCCAAAAAAGAGAAGCACTGGAAAATGTATTAGTGCCTTATAAACTGAGCGAAAACATATCATTACTGCGGGACAAAGGATTTGCACATTGTGAAGTTTTTTTCAAGTGGTATAATTTCGCAGGCCTTATCGCTGTTAAAAAATAATTGGCATGGTTAGTATTGGAAATTTCTTCTTTAAGTACCGCAACTGGATATTCATTCTTTTTTACGGCGCTTTATTCATTCCTTCATGGCCATTATTTTCTAAAGAGCAATTGGGGGAAAGCTATTATATATGGCCCATCAGTGTTGGTTTAATCATCACCTGTTTGGGTCAGCTGATCCGCGGACTGACCATCGGGCTGGCTTATATTGTCCGGGGGGGTAAAGAAGGAAAACCATATGCCGAAGGATTGGTAACAGAAGGCATCTTTACACATTGCCGCAATCCGTTGTATGTTGGAAACATCCTGATGCTGCTTGGTGTGGGTATTTTGGCCAATTCACTATTCTATATTGGAATAATGATTCCCATTTTCTTATTTATCTACCAGGCTATTGTATTGGCGGAAGAGAATTTCCTCCGCGGAAAATTTGGTGCTGGCTTTGACGAATATTGTAAAAATGTAAACCGTTGGTTTCCCAACCTGAAAGGGATCGGAAAAACATTCAATAGTATGGAGTTCAACTGGAAAAGATGGATATTGAAAGAACATACTACACAATTCATCTGGTTGATAGGTATCACTTTATTATTATTGTTGAATTATCCGGAACTGACCGGGCATGATGAAAAGTTCCGCAACCTGCTGCTGGGTATAGCTCTGGGTGCTTTGCTGCTTATTTACATTCTTATCCGCTACCTGAAAAAGACGGGGAAATTTAGAGAGTAACTGGAAAGTATGTTCCCGGTTGGCTATTGTCCTGCGGGTTTACGGACTTCTGTCCTCCAGCCTATTCCTTCCCGCCTTCGTAAACTTCCACCGGGATTTGTTGTTATTTTTGCATATAAAATTGTGAGTTATGATCAAAACAGGCAACCCTATCATCAGCATTTATACGGAAATGACGCCTAATCCGGAAACGATGAAGTTTGTGGCTAACAAGCTGTTATACCCCGGTAAAAGCATTGATTTCCCTGATGCAGAGAGTGCAAAACCTTCACCGCTCGCAACGGAGTTATTTGGCTTTCCTTTTATCAAAGCCGTTTTCATTGCCAGCAATTTTGTAACCCTGACAAAGACAACTGAAACAGACTGGAATGATGCCATTCCTTCTATCCGTCAATTTCTGAAAGATTATTTAGAAGAAGGAAAAGCAGTAATCAACGAAGAAGAACTGGCTGCGGTAAAACAAACCAGCAGCAATGAAGTAGCTGCTGATGATGACGATGTAGTAAAAAGAATCAAAGAACTACTTGATAATTATGTTCGCCCGGCTGTAGAAATGGATGGTGGCGCTATACAATTCAAAAGTTATGAAGCCGGTACCGTGAGCCTTGCCATGCAGGGAAGCTGCAGTGGTTGTCCATCTTCTATGATCACATTGAAAGCCGGTATTGAAGGCATGATGAAAAGAATGATTCCGGAAGTAAAAGAAGTAGTGGCGGAAGCAGAATAACTACTGATTATAGCGGTTAACAATTTGAAGAATATTACTGTCGCCCCGGGCTTGACCCGGGGTCTTTTTAAACGTTCACTGTTCTGTTTTTTTCCAGATCACCTTTCTATTCTTCAAATACGCTATCACAAAATCAAAACAATCTTTCCTGTTTCCAATCAGTTCAGGCGGAAATACCCCTTTCTCCGTAAATAATTTCTTAGTGATAAGATTAACAGCAGCATTGCAGGTATAACCTGTAGTTCTGGCCATCGAAGAGATTTTAGTTACCGGATCATAGGTATCATACAGGTCATATATCACTGTTTTATCTTCTCCTTTTATAACCACTTTCATTACAGTAAACTCTTCTTCTTCCGGGCCGGGCTTCCATTCATTGACCAATAGTGCAGAAGTAAAATCTAGCGGCACAACTGAAACACCATTCACCCTGATAGGTGTTATATCAAAAAAACCAGCCTGTTGCAATGCAATGATGAGGTCAATATGTCCCGGGTAACGTAATGTCTTTTCTTTCATATCCGGGATATGACCCATCGTATGTATCAATGAACGTAACCCGTCGGTATTAAAAGCTTCCAGTTCACCCACATTATCAAAGAGCATCAACTCCCTGTCGCTCAGTGCCGGCTTTATAACAATACTTCCATTTTCCACCAGCCTTGCCGGACGTATGTATTCCTGTATCACATCCACCGGTGAGAAAGGTGCTTTGTATTCAAACGGGGGAGTTCTTTCCTTAGGTAATCCGCCAACATAACATTCAAATCCTTTCACTTTCATTTCGGCATTATAACGACCGATGATGAAATTACTCATGCCGGGGGCCACGCCACAATCGGTTATAACTGTCACTGCTTTTTCTTTAGCCAGTGCATCCAGCTGCATGGCTTCTTCAGGGAAAAATGAAATATCCACCACGTTCTTCCCGGCATTGATCACTGCCTCCAGTGTTTTATAACCCATAAAACCCGGTACAGCTGTTACCACCAAATCGAAAGGAGATAACCAGTTTTTGTATGCATCAAATTGAGACAGATCGGCAATCACTGTCTGAACGGAAGTATTTCTTTTTATTAATACCTCCAGGTTTGCAGCACTTACATCAAAGGAAGTAACAGGATATTCTTTTGACAGGTCCAATGCAATAGCCCGGCCTACCATACCGGCTCCTAAAACAGCAATCGTCATAGCGTCAACATTTGGAACAAAGGTAGCGGAAGGAAAAAGATCCTTCCTATGAGGACTGCGGCAGCCTATGTAACGGTACAACGCTATACATGGCCAACTATACCACTACTTTTAAATCAGAATCGATATTTAACTGAACAAGTACTCCACATCCTCCCTCGTCAGTGTCTTCACAAAGGAAGTATCATCAGAAATGATGTCTTTAGCCAAAGCTCTTTTCTTTTCCTGCAGTTGCAGTATTTTATCTTCGATCGTGTCTTTACAGATCATGCGGTAAGCAAAGATATTCTTGGTTTGCCCGATACGGTGGGTACGGTCAATAGCCTGCTGTTCTACCGCCGGGTTCCACCAGGGATCAACAATGTATACATAATCGGCTGCGGTCAGGTTCAACCCCACACCACCAGCTTTTAAAGAAATCAGGAAAACTCTTACTTCATCATTATTCTGGAAACTTTGAATAGCTTTTTCCCTGTCAGGTGCGGAAGTGCTGCCATCAAAATATTCATATTTAATACCGAGCTCTTCCAGTTTGGCTCTTATCAATGCCAGCATACCCAGGAATTGTGAGAAGATCAATGCCTTGTGGTTGCCCATATCTTCACTTAGCTCCCTTGCCAGTTCATCCAGCTTGATAGAATGGTTGTCAAACTTTTCCTGTTCGTTCAGTATCGCCGGTGAGTCACATATCTGGCGCAGCTTCATCAGACCCTGCAAAATGGTCAACTGTGATTTTTGTATGCCCTGCGTTTCGATGGTACCTAATATCTGGTTGCGGAAATCATTGCGGTAAGCATCATAGATATTACGCTGTTCATCTTCCATTTCGCAAAACAGTATCATCTCCTGTTTTTCAGGCAGATCTTTCGCCACCTGTTCCTTTGTTCTGCGAAGAATAAATGGGTATAAAATTTTACGCAGGTGGTCTTTTCGATCCTGTTCGCCAAACTTATCAATCGGTATAGCAAACTCCTGCCGGAAAAATTCCATCGTACCAAGCATACCGGGATTCAGAAAATTCATTTGAGCAAAAATGTCAAACGTATTATTCTGCAATGGCGTACCACTCATACACAAGCGGTTCTTTGCATTCAGGAGGCAAGCGGCTTTGGTTACTTTACTGGATGGGTTTTTGATTGCTTGTGATTCATCCAGAATAACATAATCAAAATCCACACTCATCAGCAATTTAATATCGCTTCGTAATGTGCCATACGTTGTGATGGTAACATCGTGGTCAATCAGCTCTTCTTTTGCCCTTGTCCTTACAGCACCATGGTGAATGCGGTAGGTTAGTGATGGTGTAAATTTCTTTATTTCATTTTCCCAGTTATAGATCAATGTTGTCGGGCAAACCACTAATGCTTTTAATTTACCCTGGTCATTTTTAAAATGCTCCAGGAAGGAAAGAGCCTGTACCGTTTTACCCAAACCCATATCATCAGCCAGTATTCCTCCCCACTTGATATCTTTCAGGTAATTGAGCCACTGATAACCCGCTACCTGGTAAGGACGAAGTATCTTTTTTAAGCTATCCGAAGGGTCTATTTCTTTTATCTTATTAAACTCCCGCAATTTTTCATATTTCTCTTCCAGTTTTACTACCAGTTCTTCTTCATCCCTTGTTTCATACAATTCATCTACTACACTTAAATGATAGCGGGAAAGTTTGAGTGAATCGGTTTTCCCTTCACCCACCCTGAAGAGTAAGGAATATTTCTTTAACCATTCTTCTGGCAGGATCCCTAACGTACCGTCATTCAGGTGTACAAATTGTTGCTTATTGGCCAAAGCCCTTTTTACTTCAGCCACGGTTACTTTTTGATCACCAAATACAATATCCACTTTGGCATCAAACCAATCGGTATTACTGCTGATGAAGATCTTCGTTTGTGGTTTGGCGGTATTGAACCTGAAATTCTTTAATGCTTCAAAACCAAATACAGGTGTTTTATTGTCCTTCATGGCATCCACAAACAGAAAGAACCAGTTATTTTTCAACACGTCTGTTCCCTTCAGTGCCAGTGTTGCAGAATCTTCGTTATATACAAAGTTGGAATGCAGGTTTTGTAATTTTTGAATAAACTCATTTTCCTTTTCCCTGTTTCGGTGCACCACCAGTACTTTATCTCCCTGTGATACGATCACTTCATCTCTGTCTTTCGCTTTTGTCTCATAGCCCTTATAAGAAAAAGAGGGTTGAAATACGAGATAATCTCCCTTTTCCATCAAAAACAATTTCACTTCCGGGTTACCATCTTTTATTTCCTGGACCAGTGATTTGTCAAAATCAACTTTATGCTCTTTTGCCAGCGGCATGATGAACTTATTCAACTGGCTTGTCCATTCTTCTGCTGCTACATTCATTTTACCAGTTGGTAAAAATTTCTCCACCAGGTGAATCACCTCATTATTTTTCCATAGGTATGCCTGGTTATTGTACAAAAAGAATAACGGGCTGGCGGCCTCGTTATCGCCCAGATCAAATTCAAGTGATCCGGCTTTTACCCGGCATTGAATCGTATAGTGAGAATTTTTCTTTATAATAAAATGCGGCTTTGCATCTTCTGCCTGTAGCTGCAACGGTTCGAGATTATTGGTTTTAAATGCTTTTGATTCAGGTAACAGGAAAACAAAGGGATTGCCGGCTGATTCGGTAAATATTTTCTTCAGCTTAGGTAATAAGTATTCAGCCATCAGTTCTTTTGTTTCATCTGGCAGGTCATCTTCTTCCTGGTGAATGATATTTTCCCAAATACCAGAGAAAGGTGAATTACGGCTGATATACTTATTAATTTCTGAATCCTGCAGTTTTCTCAGCATAACCAATAATTCCCTGTCACCTTCGGGAAGCTGGTCAGTATTTACATACCTGCTGATATCCAATTTCTCTACTTTGCCGGCAAAAGCATCGTTGCTGTCATTAGGTTCACCCGTAACTACATCTACTGTAAACCGTGGAAAGGTTTTCTTATTAAAGTTGAAAACAATACCGAGCCGTTGCGAAGGGTTTGCTTCAGCCTCTTCGGCTACAGCAGGGATTTCATCAGGTTCCCTTTCTTTTTGCGGAATTAGTACCGGCCGTGTAGGCGCAGCCACCGGAGCCACCCTTTTGATCTTTACGTCCAGCACTCTCAAAAAAGGCTTTCCGTCTTTATACGCAAACTCAAACTTTCCTTTTAAGTCATCACTCAAAGAATAACCATACGCTTCCAGCAATTTATTTTTTTCCTTATCCCAGTTGCGGATACTGTCGAAATAATTAGCGCCATATGCATTCAGTAGCTGCAGTAGCACAATCATTTTAGGCAAACACAGCGGATGATTCTCATCTTCATAATCACAACTGGTATCAAAGTTTCTTTCCTCATTTTTGCGGATAATAACTTTGTAGGTTTGACCGTCCAGTTTCACCGAAGCTTTTACTGTTTCGTTCTCTGCATATTCAATTGTGGCTTTATTTGTTCTTAAAAAAGTTTCGGCATCGATCAGGGTCTCCGGAGAACACAATAAACGCAGTGTTTTCAAATCAATTAATTTCATTTTGGCCACTGTGTGACGCTGGTCATACTTCACATTGTCAGCCTGCAGGTGGCCCCGGTCGATCATTTCCTGTAACTGAAACAATGCCGCTGCTTCATGACGGCAGATATCACCCAGGTTGTACGGACAGGCACACCGCAATGATGTTGATTTGGGATCTTTAAATTTCTGAATATAAACTTTGTAATAAGTAGAGTAACTGTCATCCTTTACCCGGAATACAGCAGAGCCAAACAGGTCATCGTATTCCACCAGTTCTACAAATCCTATTGCATGGATCTTTTTCCCTCTGCGGATCACTTCATCGGTTCCATGGGTATAAACATACTTGATAAGGTGCGGTAATGCCAAGCGATATACGATTTTAGATATACGAGGTACGAAGTATTTTTCTCCGACCTTCAAAAAAGGTTAATCGGCAAATGTAAAAGAATGTACATCGGATTTCCTCGCAAAATGCGATAAATAAAAAATATTTTTTATTCAGTAAATGTGCCGTAAAAATGAAGTATCTTAGGAGATTTTTATTTCGAAATCAGCATCCCGTTACTGTATACAGGTAACACATTGGCCACATCAGGAGTAAGGCAGAATTTAATATCTTCTATCAATCCAAATCTTTCAACCAGACGATGATAGTGAGTAAGCTTTGGAGCAAATTCAATTAATTTACTTTTATGCTTTGTATACATTGTCTCTGCCATCAGTGAGCTGTCACAGTGAATGGTAAATTCTTTTGTAAGCCGATTTATCACGGCGCCTGCAAATAAGGTGTCTTCCAGGTTAAACCGGTCTTTCCAGCCGGCACAGCCGAGTACCACATTCTTCTTCTCTGCCAATAAAAAATCGCAAACGGCAGACAGATTGGGAAATGAACCGGAGATTATCATATCTGCATTCCTGTCCAATGCCATTTGCAGGAGTCTTGTTCCGTTGGTAGTAGTTAATACCAGCGTTTTGTTTTCAATGAACTCCCTGGTATATTCTAGCGGGGAGTTGCCATGTTGCAAACCTTCTGCGATCATTCCATCCCTTTCACCAGCTGCAATGCCCCCGATATTTTTACTGATATCAATCGCTTTCGGAACTGAATCTACCGGTATCACGCATTTGGCTCCGTTATACAAGGCGGACGCAATGGTGGAAGTGGCACGAAACACATCAATAATAACAACAACACTGTTGCTGAGATCATATAAATGAAGAAGGGCCGGGGAAATAGCAGTATTAAGAGTAGGCTTGTTGCTCATAGTCGGGGTTGCAAAAATAATGGAACAAAAATTAACAGATTAACCGGCTACTTGATCAGCAACTTTTTCCATTTTTCACTCTCTGCAAATTCTTTAATGGTCTTATTACGTTGCTCCAGCAGCCGTTTCATGTATTTGGTGAGATATATTGCGTTAAACCATTCGCCTAAAACACCATAAGGTATTTCAAAGTGCAAAAGATCAATCAGGATAGTGCCGTTATCACAAGGTTTGAAATGATGCTCATGTTTCATCATCTTAAAATCTCCCTGCACCTGTTCGTCAATAAACATGTCAGGTCTTTTCATTTCAGTAATCTTAACCCGCAGAAGCCTGTTCTTAAACAAATGCCTTGCCTGCCAGGTAACTGTTTCGTCATTCTCTATCAGTCCAAACCTGGTTCCCGCCACCGCTTCTTCTTTATAAGCGGACATAGAGTCTTTGTGTAGTCCTATATGCCTGCTCAGGTCAAACACAATAGCAGCCGGAGCAGCAATAAAGGTGGTAAGATGAATGGTTGGCATGGAGCAATGAACTATTTTTATTTACGAAGTATACACCTGAAGTTTAAAATACTTTATTCTTCACAGCCTGCAAAAACCTGACCACAACGCTACTTACGAAAAAGGAATCTTTGCCACTTTTGCCTTTAATAGTTTATCCCTCACTTTAATGAAAATTTGCGAACCGATCGCCGAAAAGCCCGGAAGTACATATCCCATACCGATAGCTTTTCCAAGGCTGGGTGATTGTGTACCGGAAGTTACATGACCGATAGTTGCCCCTGTATCATCTTTTATTTCATAACCATGGCGGGGAATTCCTTTCTCCACCATTTCAAACCCCACTAATTTTTTAGCAACTCCCTCTGCTTTTTGTTTGGCAAAAATTTCTTTCGAGGTGAAGTCTTTGGTAAACTTTGTGATCCATCCGAGGCCGGCTTCTATCGGGGAAGTGGTGTCGTCAATATCATTTCCATATAAACAGAAACCCATCTCCAAACGAAGTGTATCTCTTGCGCCGAGGCCAATTGGTTTCAGCCCTTGCGGACCACCTGCAGCAAAAATGGCATCCCATATTTTATCAGCAGCCCCATCATTGTCTTCAAAATAGATCTCTACACCTCCTGCACCTGTGTACCCTGTTGCGCTTATCAAAACATTATCAACGCCGGCAAATTTACCTTTGGTGAAAGTGTAATACTTAAGATTCAAAATATCTATCTCTGTCAGGGGTTGCAGGATCTTTGTTGCATTGGGGCCCTGTATGGCCAGTAAACAAGTTTTATCGGAAATATTATGCATTTCCACTTTGTCCATATTATGCTTTACAATCCAGTTCCAGTCTTTTTCAATGTTGGATGCATTAACCACGAGCATATACACTTTATTCTCTTCAATACAATAAACCAGCAAATCATCGACAATACCACCGGTTTCATTGGGCAGACAACTATACTGTGCCTGTCCCGCCTTTAATTTTGACGCATCATTACTGGTAACACGTTGAATCAGGTCCAGTGCTTTATCTCCCTTTAGAATAAATTCTCCCATGTGGCTTACATCGAAAACACCAGCATTTCTTCTTACGGCGGCATGTTCATCATTGATACCAGTATAGGAAATAGGCATATTATAACCGGCGAACGGGGCCATTTTTGCACCTAACGCAATATGTTTGTTGGAAAACGGGGTATTTTTTATTGTCATACAGCAATTTTAAAGGTGAGCAAAGGTAAGCGAATATGCTAAAGTTCATTATACTTCGTGCAACCAGACACAACAACTTCTCTGAATAACAGCTGCAATTCCAAAATATATTCCCCTGATAATATTGCTGCATTGCTCCCAATAAATAAGAAGGGCTCCCCTGGGAGCCCTTCTCGAATCCTGTTTTGACAGGACCACCAAATATCCCGCCGGTTGCGGGACTTCAACCTCCTTCTTTTCCGGAGTTCCGGCAAATGCTCACTTCTTTATATTTTATAATATCAATGACGAAACCGGAGAAGGAATTCCTGCAAAGGAACCTTCCGTAGTAACCCTGGCTTTTATTTTAAAAGTGGTTGACTTAACTGCATTCTTTTTTTCTTCCAGTTCCTTTATTTTTCTCTCACTTTCTTCCTTCTTACGCTTCTCGTCCTCTAACTGTCGCTGAATCTCATCAGCCTGGTTAGCTTTTTCTAGGCTATCATTTGCCTGGTAGCGATACCCATTGCTGTTGCTGGTATTGTTTATTGCCTTCCCTTCTGCATCTTTCAGATTACCGTCTATTCCCATTGTATAATCTATACCTGTACGATAGTTGAATGAATAATCATCATCTACCTCAATATCTACAATCCTGTTCTTGTTGTATTTTCTTTTTACTTTGAATTTTACAGGATTCAATTTGCCCCTGATTGATTCATCAAACATGATCTTCTTTCCTACGGGAATCTGTATGGCGATCTCTACCTGTTGTCCGCGGAATTTGCTTTCTTTATCAATAGAATATCCATTGGCCAGGTCAAGCACACTATCCCTTGAATAAACTTCGTATTGAATTTTTCCAGCCCTTATGCTTGCCTCTTCATCCGTACGGCCAAAGCTGTATCTTTTTAAGGTAACATGATACAACGAGTCTGTGCTTGCTTCTATATTAAATTTTACTGTTGACAGTTTTAATGTATCAGATGAAAGATCCCATCCTTCGTCTCCGTCATTCATCCAGCCAAAACTTCCTGTGTATTCCAGCTCGGGTTGTGATACAGCTACAATCAATTTGCCATTCGCTGGTTGTGTTATCTCAACCGGAGTATCCCTGTGTTCATATTCACGGAAATCTTTGGAAAGGCTTGACGCCAATAATATCGCAGATACCCAACCAATGGTCCATAAAGCGCCGAATGTCCAACCCAGGTAGTTACTGGTAGAGCGAACACGGATGATCCGGCGAACCACCCAGGTAATAAACCCAATCAATGGAACTATCAGGAAGAATATCAAAGTACCCCATGCATAAAGTTGCTGCCATTTACTTGTCCACAAAAAATTATTGACCGGCCACCATTGTACACCACCAAAGAGCAGCGCAATCAATGAAACAAATAAAGCGAATGCAATAGTACCTGCAATAAACAGGAAGAAGACTTTAAACAATACGCCAATCGCATGCCCTATCCCTCCGCTGCTTCTCCGTACGGTCTCATTTACTTCGGCTGCAAAAGCCTTGCCTCTTGTGGATGAAAATTCTTTAGCCTTACTGGAAAAGTTCTGTGCAGATTCTTTTACTTCTTCACCCCATCCTTTCATTTTTTCTTTCATATTATCAACGCCTTCCTTCACATTCTGGCGGATACGATTCACATCGACAGTTTCGCCCCGCATTTCCATTTTCTGGTAGGTGGTATTAGCTTCCGGTAATACGATCCAGAGAATAACATAGATGAGTATGAAAGTTCCGCTGAGTGAACCAAAACCGATATTCAGGAACAAATCAAAATCATAATGCCAGCGGAATCCATTCAGTGAACTTATAAGAATATTCAAAATGATCGGCGCTGCAAAAATTAATCGTATAGTGGAAGAACTTTTACCGAAATAAGCAGCAAGCCCGCCGGACACACCGCCAATAACTTTATCATCAGGATTTCTATACAGCCTTTTGCCTGAATATCCTTCCAGGTCTTTAGGAGGTAACACAATCCATAATATTATATAAGCGAGAAATCCTAAACCAAATCCACCAAAAGTGATAATAGCAAAAAGAATACGAATAATGGCAGGGTCCACATTCATATAAGCTGCAATACCGCTACATACACCGCCAATGAACTTATCACTGGTATCACGATGGAGACGACCTTTAGATTTTTGCTCACCGGCAAATGTAAAATTGGGTTGCTGAGCCTGTTGAGTTGTACTTGTTTTTTCTGTCACTTCTTCCGCATCAAAATCTTCAGGCCTTCCCATTGAAGTAGCAATTTCATCAACATCGACATCAGTAATACAGGTAGCCCCTTTGCGAACTTTTTCATTCATCAATTCTGCAATACGGCTTTCAATGTCGTTGATAATTTCATCACGACTTTCTTCATTGGCAAAATAGCGGCGAAGACTTTCAATATACGCCTGTAAATTCTCGTAGGCAGAATCTTCTATGGGTATCACCCGGCCGCTGAGATTAATGTTAATGATCTTTTTCATCGTATGACTATTTGGTTGAAGTCCTCCTTTGCTGAAGCTACGGAGGAATAATTGGTTTTGTTAGTGGTTAAGTGGTTCATCGATCTTTTTACTCGTCAGTGCATTTACGCCATTGGATAGTTCATTCCAGGTTTGTTCCAGCTCCTGGTAAAAACTTTCGCCTTTTTCTGTCAGCGAAAAATATTTCCGGGGCGGCCCTGAGTTGCTTTCTACCCAGCGATAGGTTAACATGTTTGCGTTTTTTAAACGGGTTAGCAAAGGGTACAGCGTACCTTCCAGTATCTGAAGATTAGCAGCTTTCATTTCTTCTACTATGTCACTGGGATACGCTTCACCCCGGCGAATGATAGACAGAATACAGAACTCTAATATCCCTTTTCGCATCTGGCTCTGTGTATTTTCAATGTTCATAACCGTTCTATTTTACGTTTCTGAAACAAAGATAAGGTGATATTTGGTACTATGCAACACAAAGTACCGGTTTTTTTATAGTAATGCTCTATAAACTGTTCAGACTTTTGGGCTCAAAAGCAGTCTGGACGGCAATCAGGGGCAAAAATTGGCCATCAAAAAAATATTTTGTTTTCTACACCAGAGGCAAAATGGAAGGATAAATGAAATTTAGTCCGAAATGTAGTTTTTTACCGATTTTTAGCCCTTAATACTATGAAAAACTCATTCATACTGGGATTATTGGCAATTTTCCAACTAACCTCCTGCTCAGATAAATACCTGGTCTACAGGAAAAATTACCAGTTTAAAAGTGCTGATGGCAGGCCAGATTATAGCGATCTGAACTATTGGGCTGCTCATCCATGGAAATGGGACCCTGCTGATAGTGTTCCCCATCCACTCAGAAATGAAGTAAAGGACTCAATGATTGATGTCTATTTTCTTCACCCCACCACATTTACCAAAAAGAAACAAGCTTCACAGTCAAACGCTGTTATTGATGATGACTATATCAACGCCAAGACCGATTACTCTTCCATATTATACCAGGCCAGTGTATTTAATCAGCAATGCCGGGTGTTTGCACCGCGGTACCGTCAGGCACATATTCAAAATTTCTATTCCACTGACACCTTAAAAAGCAGGATTGCTTTTGATCTTGCCTATACAGATGTAAAAGCTTCATTTGAATATTACTTGCAGCATTTTAATAATGGACGCCCCATCATCATTGCTGGTCATAGCCAGGGAAGCCTGATGGCAGAGAGACTGCTTAAAGAATTCTTTGAAGGTAAATTGCTGAAAAATAAACTGGTGGCGGCTTATATTATTGGCTGGCCTGTACCAAAAGAATATTTCACTTCCTTAACTACCTGCACCGACTCTTTGCAAACAGGTTGTCTGTGCAGCTGGAGAACTTTTCGCAAGGGTTTTGTTCCCCGTTATTTAAAAAAAGAAAACGGAAATGCATATGTTACAAACCCCATTACCTGGACCACAGGTAATGAATTTGCATCAAGAAAATTAAATAAAGGAAGTTTAATAAAAGGTTTCAAAAAAATATATACCCATACCGCAGATGCACAAATAAGTAATGGTTTATTATATACCCGTAAACCTAAATTTCCCTGGAGTTTTTTATTCCTGACAAGAAACTATCATGTAGGTGATATAAATTTATATTATATGAATATCCGGGAAAATGTAAAACAACGGATTGATATGTATTGGAAGAGATAGATTATTTTACATATGATGCAAAGCTTATTCAATTACACTAAGCGTCTCTTATCATACAAATGGTCAACGCCCATCATTCTTTGCATAGCAGTTGCCGTAAAAATGTCCCTGCAGCTTACCTTTTTCAATATTGTAGGCGACAAATCATCACAACTACTGGCGGCTAAAAACTTCCTGGATGGAAATGGTCTCACGATAAAAAAAGTATTACTTAATGATCTTTCCTCTGAAGTATTTACTCCGTTAGTAGGATGGCCCCCCGGTTATTCTGTTGTGGTGGCGCCTTTGCTGTGGCTTTTTAACGGCGATTATAAAACCGCAGCACTTGTATTTGATCTTATTGCTGTATTACCATTTTTCATGTTTTTACTGCTGCTGTTGAATTACTTGTCTTTGCGAAAATGGCTCAAAAACCTGATGATACTATTTGTTAGTTTTTTCTTTTACCCCATTGGACCAAGTACCTGCACTGATCTTATTTCGTTGTCATGTATGCTTGCAGGATTCTATTATTTCCTTCAGCTGATGCAAGGGGAGAAGAAAATTTCTTCGCTCTTACTTGCTGCCTGTTTCTTTTTCTTTATGGCCGGTTTATTCAGGTACAATTATATACCGGTAGCTCTTTGTACGCCGGTCTTACTTGCGATTGCAGGTTATATAAATAAAAACAGGCACTGGATTAAATTCAGCCTTTATTCGGGTCTTATACTGTCTGTACTGTTTGTAACCCTGCTTGTTTTCCAGGATTATTATACCGGGTCGCCTACTTACGTCAATACCAGGGAAACCGGTTTTTTCCCGGAAAACCTGTTAACGATGTACCCCATCGTCCCTGCGAGTTTTATAGATGTACAAATTGTGCTGACGGTGTTTACCAATTTTACAGGAACTAACTATTTTACCAATGGAAAAATTCTGCTGTATACTGGCTACCTGCTATTCCTCTTTTTGATGTTTTTTGTTTCGGGGTGGTTGCTGAACAAGAAACTACTCCTGAAAAACAAAGTGGACTACTTTGTCTATTTGGGCTCGGGTATCAGTGCTGTAATCATTGGCTTATTATTTTACTTGTCAGCCAGAAACTCAGCTAACCTGTCTCCATTTTTTCCGCTGTGGACCTATGTACAGGAGTTGAGATATTTTATTTTTGTGGTTCTTTTCATCCAGCTGTCTGCTTTTGCCTTCCTGTTTAACAGGTTTACACAGCTTTCCCGATTCTGGAAAAAAATAGCACTCCTTTGTGCTGCCGTTATCCTGGTTCAGTTCCTCCACAAGTTGTACTATGTTACAAAGCTGCTTACCAATTCAAAAGAGCCCTTTTACTCATCGGCTTTTTTTACAAACGAAACTTCAGCCATAATCCGTGAATTCAGAACTATAGAAAATCAATACCCCGGTTATGAAATTATTGTGGCTTCCCCCGATAATAATATCAGTAATTATGCAGGATTGGAAAACATAAAAGCTGCATATATTCCGTATCCCTTTACGGATACATTCAGTTTTAGTTCAACAAAACCGGCAAAGGTTCTCCTGGTAATACCTGAAAGAATGTCCTTCTATTATACACCGAAACTCCCGTCTGAACGAAAAGCAATTGATACAATCGAAAAACAATATTTTTACCTGCTTGATGTTATCCCAAAACAACGATAATGTTTTTGTCATTATTCCGGTTTTTAATGAAAAAAAAGAGGTCTTGGTGCAAACTATCCGGGAATTACAAAAAGCTTCATATCCGATCGTTGTTGTGAATGATGCGTCGGACAACGATATCAATCTCCCCGGTTTTGGTATAATTTATTCACTTCGTCATGCTGTAAACCTCGGACAAGGTGCTGCTTTACAAACAGGAATTGAATTTGCCTTGCAGAAAAAAGCAAAGTACCTGGTTACATTTGATGCGGATGGCCAGCATTCTTCAGCAGATATACCGGCCCTGCTGTTACCTATACAAAATAATGAAGCAGATATCACACTGGCCTCTCGTTTTTTGAGACCCGGCCACCACAATGCTTCTTTTTCCCGTCAGTTATTATTAAAAACAGCCCGCTGGATAAATTATCTTTTTACAGGTCTATACCTTTCTGATGCCCATAATGGATTAAGAGCCATGAACCGGGCTGCTGCCGAAAAAATAGCCTTAAAAGAAAACCGCATGGCACATGCCACTGAATTTCTGTTTGCTATCAAAAAAAATAATCTTCGGTTTAAGGAAGTACCGGCAACAGTCACTTATACAGTATACTCAAAAAGTAAGGGACAATCCATTTTCAACAGTATCAGAATTTTTTTTGATTTAGTTTTACATAAATTGTTTGAATGAACGGCATTAAAATTTTACTGATCACAGGTGTTGTTTTTATCGCCGTTTATTTTTTTGTACGGCTTCGCAACAGCCTCTTTGACCTTATTTTACTCCTTCTATTAGTATGTGCTGCAGTAGTTTTTATTCTCTTCCCGGAAATAACTAATCAGCTTGCCCGTAACCTGGGAGTGGGCCGGGGAGCTGACCTTGTTTTCTATACCAGCATCATCATTTTCTGGTATGTAATTTTAAAATTATATGCCCGGCTCCGTAAACTGGAGCAGACCATCACAACAATTGTCCGCAAAAACGCACTGGAACAAGCAGAGATATCTAAAACCATCAGGGATGACAGTTGATTCCAGCCTCGAAAGAATATATCCTGACATTACAGGTAATGAACATGAAATTGGTGGAGCAGATACCGTTCAGCTGCACCTGGAACGTTATCATTTTGCCGGAAAAAATTTGATCCCGGGTCATATAGCCGATGTTGCCTGTGGTGCCGGTTATGGGAGTTATTTGTTGGCTACACAATACAAAAATGGCATTGATAAAATCACTGCTATTGATAATAGCCGAACTGCTATTGAGTATGCAAAAGAGAAATACAAAAATCCACTCATCAATTTTGTAAATGCAGACGCTATGACATTTCAGGCTTCAACTCCTTTTTCCACTATTATCAGCCTGGAAACAATTGAACACCTTGCTGAACCAGAAAAATTTATTCGCTTTTTTGCTTCACAGCTCATTAGTGGTGGCCGTTTTATCGCTTCAGCGCCTGTTACTCCTTCAATGGATGCCAACCCCTATCACCTCCAGGACTTCACCGGCTCCTCATTTAAAAATATTTTCTTTAAATCCGGGCTGACAGAAGTAAGTTCAATTACACAAAAACAATCTTATAATCCCGTTGGTCTGTTCAGGAAAAAAAAACAAGGAAGAAACAAAGATATCCGGCAAGGCCTGGGTAAATATTACCTGAAACATCCGGGTAAATTATTATTACGGTTACAATCTCTTGTCAAAGATGGGTTTACTAACAAATACCTGATCGTGATTTTTGAGAAAAAATAATCGTTTATTCAGACTTAAGCCAAACAGATTCTTCTTCAGACATTTTTACTACCGCATATTTCTTTACCCCGTTAATACTCACTTCATCCAGCACATCCACTACATTTTTGTAACTAGCCCCGGACCCGGGTTTGATCACTAACATCAGGCCATTGCGACCTTCCTTTTTATTGTAATTGTTCAACCATTGTTGTTTTGCAATAATTATTTTTCGCAAGCCATTGTTTCCGGAAAAGCTGGTTTTTATGATGGTATTCTGTTTAGCTGCATTTTCCCAACTGCCGTGATAATACCAGGCTCTATTGTCTTTGTCAAGTAATACAGTCAATGCGTTTAATTCTCCCAACTCCATCGGTACTTTACTGTCTTTCGGCACAAACAGATCCATAGCTGTTGGCTTGCTCAACTCGGTGGTTATCACAAAAAAGCTGATGAGCAAAAAGCCAAGATCAACCATCGGGGTCATATCAATTTTCAGGTTGTGTTTTGTAATTCCCGATACACCAACCCTATTTACTTTTTTGTCTGAATAAGTATAAACCGTCGTATTCCATTGAGCCATAAGTGCTGTTTAGTTATCAGATACAAAAAGACATTAATTCCACAAAAGAATCATTGTTTATCCTGATGACAATCATAGCTGCAAAAGCGATATCCTGGTTACCTTTAACTACAATTTATTTGCATGAAAACAATCATCATCCCTACTGACTTTTCGCCAATTGCCACCAATGCATTGCATTTCGGAATTGATATGGCGAAAGCTATTAATGCCAGCATATTACTGTTGCATGTATACCAGGTACCGGTTAGTTTTACAGATACACCGATTGTTTTAGTGTCGATTGAAGACCTTAGAAAAGGGGCCGAGGAACAAATAGAGAAGCTTAAGAAAGAAGTGGAGCATCTTACGTCCGGTTCGGTAAAAGTATATACTGAAACCCGAATGGGTAATGTTACTGATGAATTAGAAACCCTGTGTAATAAAATAAATCCTTTTGCTGTAGTAATGGGAACCAAAGGCTCTTCTGGTGTTGAGCGAATTTTATTCGGCAGCAATACCCTTAATGCGATACGCCACCTTAACTGGCCAGTGATCTGTGTTCCGCCAGGAAAAGCTTTTGGACACGGAATAAAGAAAATTGGTTTTGCCTGTGATTTCAGGGATGTGGTAAAGTCTACACCTACACGTTTCATAAAAGAATTTGTGAAGGAATTTAATGCCGAACTGCATGTATTGAATGTGGACCATGATAATAAGCACTTCAAGCCTGAAACCCCCGAACAATCCATCCTGCTGCATACATTACTGGAAGAGGCAAACCCTTCTTATCACTTTATTGAACATGCAGACATAGAAGATGGCATAAATGAATTTGCAGAAAAGAATAACCTGGACCTTATCATTACGATCCCCAAAAAACATAAGCTGTTACAGGGAATATTCAAGCCGAGTTCTACCAAGCAGTTGGTTTACCAGGCTCATGTACCGGTGATGTGTGTACATGAATAGATTTGATTAAAAAAGAGAAAAGGAGATAAAGAATTAATTCTTTATCTCCTTTTTTAGTAGAACAACTTTTTACGCTGTTTAAAATTCCGCACTTCCCGGCGTTCTGGGAAAAGCGATCACATCACGGATATTCGTCATACCGGTAACAAACTGGACCATGCGTTCAAAACCCAATCCAAAGCCTGCATGCGGAACGGTCCCGAAACGTCTTGTATCCAAATACCACCACAGATCTTCAGCAGGAATATGCATTTCTTTCATCCGTTGCTCCAGCTTATCTTGTCTTTCTTCTCTTTGAGAGCCACCAACTATCTCCCCGATACCCGGGGCGAGGATGTCCATAGCAGCAACGGTTTTACCATCCTCATTCTGCCGCATATAAAATGCTTTGATCTCTTTGGGATAATTAGAAAGAATAACCGGTTTCTTAAAATGCTTTTCTACCAAATATCTTTCATGTTCACTCTGCAGGTCCATTCCCCATCCGGTAATCTCGTACTGAAACTTTTTTTTCTTGTTATGATTACTCTCTTTCAAAATATCAATTGCCTCTGTGTAGGTTATCCGTTCAAAATAATTATTCAATACAAACTCCAGTTTCTCGATCAGCCCCATTTCACTGCGCTTATCCTGCGGCAATTGTTTTTCTTCGTCAGCCAGCCGTTGCGCCAGGAATTCCAGGTCCTCCCGGTTGTTGTCTATTGCATATTTAATAATGTATTTGATGAACTCTTCGGCAAGGTTCATATTGTCTTCCAGATCATAGAAAGCCATTTCTGGTTCTATCATCCAGAACTCGGCCAGGTGTCTTGCGGTATTGCTGTTCTCTGCACGAAACGTAGGACCGAATGTATAAATATCTCCGAAAGCGGTAGCCCCCAACTCTCCTTCTAATTGTCCGCTTACAGTAAGGTTGGTACTGCGGCCAAAAAAATCTTCTTTAAAGTTGATGGAACCATCTTCATTTTTCGGAGCGGTGCCATCAATGGGCAACGTAGTCACCCGGAACATTTCGCCTGCACCTTCTGCATCACTGGCAGTGATAATAGGAGTGTGCATGTACACAAACCCTTTTTCATTGAAAAATTTATGTACGGCAAAAGCCAGTGAATGACGAACACGGAACACAGAACCAAATGTGTTTGTCCGAAAACGGAGATGTGCCTTTTCCCTTAAAAATTCCAAACTATGTTTTTTGGGTTGCAGCGGATATTTTTCAGCATCGCTGTCACCGAGTATTTCAATGCTGTCCGCTTTCAGATCCATTTTTTGCCCCTTACCTAATGAGGGTACAATTGTACCTGTAACTTTTAATGATGCCGATGTTGTGATCCTCTTCAGTATGTCGTCGTTAAACTTGCCCAGTTCTACTACCACCTGCAGGTTATTATTGGTGCTGCCATCATTCAAAGCTATAAACTGGTTATTGCGAAAGGTTCGCACCCATCCCATGACAATTACTTCCCGGCCGGCCGGTTCCTTTGCCAGCAGTTCTTTTATCTTTATCCTCTTGTTGAACATTTTCAAATTTTAAGAGTGGCAAAGGTAAGCTTCGTCAGGGAACTGAACGATGAACGGAGCCATGGTAGTCACCGGGGTAAACGCTGCAACATCGGCCCAACCAGGGTACTAAAGTGGGTAAAATCCAAAAATTTTTGATTTTCCCGAATTAGCTGTATACTTGCACTGGAAAGAGGCTGATAAACAATAGTTCTCCCAGACAGTTTTTCCATTTTACCCGCCTGTTTCATTCAACAAAAACTCAAACATTTTTTCAGATTTCAAGATTGTTCACTGCGAGTTGTGACTAACATCAAGATTTTTATATGTACGATATTCTCCAACTGAACGACATGCTCGTTCCTGAACTGCTGGACATAGCCGACCAGCTTAAAATTCCTAACGCCAAAAAGCTGAGCAAACAGGATTTGGTCTACAAAATTCTTGATAGCCAGGCTATTGCCGGCTCTAAAGGTGCCAAACCCACAGATGACGGCAAACGTAAGCGCATCATCAAAACCAGCACCAGCACCGGTAGCGAAGAAGCAGTAGTGGAAAGTGGTGGCGAGGAAAAAACAATTATCAAAAAACCCATTATGGCTGTTAAAAAAGATGACAAGACCCCAATAAAAAGGGCTCGTAAAAAACCCGAAGAAAAAGAAATTACTGCTGATGGTGATACAGCTGTGGTCGAAACACAACCCAAAGAAACAGAGGCTGAATTACAAACTAAAACCGACCAGCTTGCACAAGCTATTCTCAATGAAGGCAACCAGCAATCTCCGGAAAACCCATCCGGTGCCGGACAAAATAAATTCTATCCCACCCGTCGTGAACAACAGCAACAATTCAATGTAGAGTTTGACGGTGTTATTTTAGGTGAAGGTGTACTGGAAATGATGCCTGATGGGTATGGATTCCTCCGCTCTTCAGATTATAATTATTTATCCTCCCCTGATGATGTATATGTTTCTCCCTCGCAGATAAAATTATTCGGATTGAAAACCGGTGATACTGTTCATGGTGCAGTGCGTCCGCCAAAAGAAGGGGAGAAGTATTTCGCCTTATTAAAAGTGGATACGATCAATGGTAAGAGTCCGGAAGAAGTAAGAGACCGTGTGCCTTTTGATTACCTGACCCCATTGTTTCCGTATGAGAAACTGAATTTATTTACTACGCCTTCTGATTATTCAACCCGCATCATGGACCTGTTCACCCCTATTGGTAAAGGGCAGCGGGGATTAATAGTGGCGCAACCTAAAACCGGTAAGACAATGCTATTGAAAGCAGTGGCCAACGCTATTGCTGCCAATCACCCTGAATGTTACCTGATGGTTGTTCTTGTTGACGAACGTCCGGAAGAGGTTACTGATATGGAACGCAGTGTAAGGGCGGAAGTCATTGCTTCCACCTTTGACGAGCCGGCAGAGAAACACGTTAAAGTTTCAACGATCGCTTTGCAAAAAGCAAAACGCTTAGTAGAGTGCGGACACGATGTGGTGATATTACTGGATTCTATTACCCGTTTGGCAAGAGCCCATAATACCGTGGCACCATCCTCGGGAAAAGTTTTATCCGGTGGTGTGGAAGCGAATGCCATGCAGAAACCAAAACAATTCTTTGGCGCTGCCCGTAAAATTGAACACGGCGGTTCCTTAACTATCATAGCAACAGCACTTGTTGATACGGGTAGTAAAATGGACGAGGTGATCTTTGAAGAATTCAAAGGAACCGGTAACATGGAATTACAACTGGATCGTCGTTTGGCTAACAAACGCATTTATCCTGCTATTGACCTGGTTGCCTCTTCCACCCGTCGTGATGATCTCTTATTGGACAGGGACGTTCTGCAAAGAATGAATCTGCTCCGAGTTTATCTTACTGATATGAATGCAGAAGAAGCCATGAGAGAACTGCAAAACAGGATGAAGGGAACAAAGAATAATGAAGAGTTTTTGGCTAGTATGAACAGGTAATGTGACGATTAGCCAATTTGAAAATTTGAAAATGGCTGCTTTATAATGAGGCGGCCTTTTTTATTTTTGATAACCCAAATGGGAGTTGAAAAAATACATATTGAACAATTCCTGGAGCTGGCAAAGCAGTATCCTGTTTTTGATGTGCGCAGCCCGGGAGAATACAATCATGCACATATTCCGGGTGCCTGTTCATTGCCATTATTTACAGATGAAGAAAGAAAAGTAGTAGGCACCACCTACAAACAACAAAGCCGTGAACAGGCTATCAAAATTGGATTGGATTATTTCGGACCAAAGATGAGAAAGATGGTAGAAGAGGTAGAGTCCATATGCAACAGCCGGGAATCACAACTCACTACCCACGACTCACGAATCATTCTTGTCCATTGCTGGCGGGGTGGCATGCGTAGCGGGGCTATTTCCTGGTTGCTGGATCTGTATGGCTTTAAAGTTTATACCCTCATAGGTGGATACAAAAAATTCCGCAACTATGTGCTGGATACTTTCAAGTTACCTTTTCATCTCAATATCCTGGGTGGATATACCGGTTCCGGTAAAACTGAATTATTAAAAGCGCTGAAAGAAAGGGGGGAAAGGGTAATCGATCTGGAAGATATAGCCAGGCACAAAGGTTCGGCTTTTGGCAGTATTGGAATGCCGCAACAGCCGGGACAAGAGATGTTTGAAAATATACTGGCACAAAGCCTGCATGAGGTCAGAGGTCAGAGGTCGGAAGCCGGAACGAACCCTTCAGACTTCATGCCTCATGCCTCCGGCATCTGGTTAGAAGATGAGTCTCAGCGGATCGGACATGTGAATATTCCAGGCGAGTTTTGGCAAAATATGCGGCAATCTCCTTTGTATTTTCTTGACATCCCTTTTGAAGAACGGCTGAAGCATATTGTGCAGGAATATGGGCAGTTGGACCCTGAAAAAGTTGCAGATGCCATTGAACGAATTAGCCAAAAATTGGGCAATTTGAATGCAAAAACAGCCATTTTACTGCTAAAAGAGGGAAAAATCACCGAAAGTTTCGAAATTTTACTCAACTACTATGACAAGTTTTATTTTAAGTCTTTACACAATCGGGAGGGGGTGAATTCGTTATTACAGGTGATAGAATGTAAATCCATAACCCCTGAGAATGCCGATAAACTTATACGCCAGGCTAATTACCACGCCGAAAAGTCTTAGCCTTTCAATCCTATTTCTTTTATTCCCGATTTTTTTTCATGCACAGTCATTAACGGGCCTGTGGATAGGAGCACTTAGCAATGACAGCACCACGACCAGGAAAGATCAATCATTTGAAATTGCCCTGACTGAGTATAAGGGGAAGGTGTATGGTTATTCCCGCAGTGAATTTATCGTTAATGATACCCTTTATTACATTGTCAAAAGAGTAAAAGGAATAATTGAAGGTGATGCCTGCGAAGTGACCGACGAGGATATTATTGCCTATAATTTCCGGGGGAAGCTTGACAAGGGTATAAAAGTCACCAGCACTTTCCGCCGGAATAAAAATGACAGCACCTGGTATCTTGACGGCACCTGGAAGACAAATGCTACCCGGAAATACTATTCTGTTACCGGCAAAGTAAGCCTGGAAGAAGAAAAAGATCTGACAGCCTCTAAAATATTTCCCCACCTTGAAGAATTAAACAAGGCAAGTGAAGTGGCTTTTTATAATGAAAGAAAAGAAGGTGCACCCATTGTTAAGATTGTAAAACCCGAAAGAATTAAATCTGAATACACAGCGCAGGCAGACCCGATTCGGGATAATACAGACTTAACAACAGTAATTCGTCAACCTGATCTGCCAAAGGCTGAAACAAAAACTAGTGCAAGTCCGGGCTCAATGGCCGGTGTGGCAGACTTGAAAATAGCAGATGATAAAGTGCCCGCTGAGAAAACAAATGAACAACCAGAAAAACAAGGCACTAAAAATGAACCAATAATCATTACAGATAAATCATTACCAAAAACGGAGGAAACTGTTATTGCCGTAGCTGATAAAAAAACGAATGACAATACAATTACCGGGATAAAAGACAAGACTGAAAGCAAATCAGAACCTGTTTCAATGTCAAAACAAACAACAGGATTAAAACAGGAGGATGTAGTTTCACAAAAGCCTGTAATGAATAAATCAACCCCTGAAACCGTTGCAAGTGCTGATCCAAATAAATCGGAGATAATATCTGTTAAAACAAATGCTGCTATTGCCAAAGAAAATCCTGCCCTGGAAAAGAAAGAGGTAGTGACAAAACCTGTTGCAAAACAAAATGTGATTATTACAAAAACACAGCAACCCGTTGCTGCAAAAAAAGCTGAAACAAAAATAAACCTCCCGGTACCAGGCCCGACAAACCCGGTAACAGAAAACAAGAAAACAGAAACTATTACTACAGCTCCGGCAACTAATACCAATGTTGCTGCAAATACAAATACGGAAAAGAAAGTAACTGTTGTAACAGTATCGAATCCGGTTGCCAAAAAGCCTGCTGAAGATGTTATAAAAAAATCGGCTGTTATCGAAGGCCGTAAATCTGAATTTTCGCAGGAAGTGAATTTCAAATCAGACAGTCTCCTTCTTTCATTGTACGATAATGGCGAGATTGATGGTGATACTGTCAGTATTTATATGAATGGAGATGTGATCATGCTCCGGCAGGGATTAAAAAGTACCGCTATCAGGAAAACAATATACCTGCCGGCAGAAAGCGAAGAGTTCACCCTTGTAATGTTTGCCGAGAGTCTCGGTAAATATCCGCCTAATACAGGACTGTTAGTTATCCGGGATGGAGATGATGTATATAATCTTCGATTCAGCTCCGACTTTCAGAAAAGCTCAGGTATCTTATTTCGCAGAAAAAAGTAATTTAACAGGATGAAGCAACTGTTATGCTCATCCTGCCTGCTATTATTTTCATTGCTAAGTAATGGACAAACCACACAAACAGATACTGTTTATTCCGGTACCGTTAAAGACAGGTTTGTCATTACCATCCGTAAACCGGCGGGGTTCAGCAATTCAAAAAAATATCATCATGTGTACATGACCGATGGTTCAATCGGTATTGGTGATTATGTGTTAGGCCGTGACAATTCGTGGGCCGCTTCAATTCCTTCTAACTGTATCATCATTGCTATCTCTCATATTGGCGACTGGCATGATAAACGACCAAGGGATTTTATTCCTTCAGACATTAGCCAGAATGTAGAAGAAGATTTTGGAAAAGCAGATAAGTTCTACGGGTTCATGAAAAATGAACTGATCCCAAAAATTGAAAATAAAATACCCAATAAGCGGAGCAGGGCTTTTATTGGCCATTCATTTGGCGGACTTTTTTGCCTGTACACCTTATTTAAAGAAGATAAATTGTTTGACAGGCATTTTGCTATCAGCCCTTCCATATGGGCTAACTATTACGAGCTGGACAAAATCGAGGAGAAGTTTTCAAAAACCAACAGATCACTAAAGGCCAACGTAACCCTGTATGTGGGAGGGCTTGAGTTTTTGAACAAGGTATTATATTCCACCAGGAGTTTTTATACTACCCTAATCAAAAGAAAATACACAGACCTGGCGGTCAAAAAAGATGAAATTGGCAATGCCAACCATTTCAGTATCCGCAAACCGGCAATAGATAGAATATTTGAGTCGCTGAAAGACTAACTTTGGCGGTTCAATATTTACAGGAATGAACCAGGACCCGATCAAACTTACTCAATACTCTCATGGGGCCGGCTGTGGATGCAAGATTGCTCCCAAAGTGCTGGATGAAATATTAAAAAGCAGTCTTGCTTTACCCGATAATGATAAACTGCTCGTCGGAAATCACAGTAAGGACGATGCCGCAGTATATGATTTGGGATATGGATCCGCCATTATTTCAACCACGGATTTCTTTATGCCCATCGTGGATGATCCTTTTGATTTTGGCAGAATAGCTGCTGCTAATTCTATCAGCGATGTATATGCTATGGGTGGAAAACCAATAATGGCGGTTGCTATCCTTGGATGGCCGGTAGAAAAAATACCGGTAGAAATAGCACAGAAAGTTATTGAAGGAGGAAGAAGTATTTGCAGGGAAGCCAGCATTCCCCTGGCAGGCGGGCACAGCATTGATTCTCCTGAACCCATTTTTGGTTTAGCCGTGACTGGGATTGTGCCTATTGAGAATTTAAAGAAGAATAACACTTCACAGGAAGGTGACTATTTATTCCTGACCAAACCGTTGGGTGTAGGCATTTTATCAACTGCCCAAAAAAGAGGGTTGCTGAAAGAAGAACACCTGCCGGTAATGATTGAGCAAATGACAACATTGAATAAGATTGGTGAGGAGTTAGGAAAAATAAAAGGAGTAACAGCCATGACCGATATAACTGGCTTTGGCCTGTTAGGACATTTGATAGAAATGGCTGAAGGCAGCGGGTTAAGTGCCGAGATCTATTATGATAAGCTACCAATAGCCGCCGGAGTGAAAGAGTATATCGGCCAGCGCATTTTCCCGGATGCCACAACAAGAAACTGGAGCAGCTACAGTGATAAAGTAAAGTTTGAAAAAGGAGTGAATGTGATGGAGGCCTTTACCTTATTGCCTGATCCACAAACAAACGGAGGGTTGTTGATTAGTGTAAAAGAAGAAAGTTTGGAAGAAGTGAGGGAGATATTAAATAAGGAGAGCTTATCCTCTTTTACAGCGTCTATTGGCCGGATAGTCAATAAAAATGAAAAAATTATTGTAATAAAAAATTAACCTCTTCTCTGCAAAAAAATCTCTGCCATCATACATCGTACGCTACCGCCTTCCACTTGTTCAATCGTTGGGACCGCAATTGGTAAAAGCTCGGCATAAGCTTCCAGCATTTTCTTTTGTTCCTTTCTTAAAGAATCAAATGCAGTCTGGCTTAGTATTAAAATGTTTTCACCTTTGCTATTTTTCACTTCCAGCATGTTGCCGGCAAAGGAATGCATTTGCTCACGGGTAATTGGAATAATTGTATGTCCCGTGGATTCGAGCAATTGTCTTACAGCTATCAATTCCCATTCTTCCTCTATCGCTTCTTCACAGAGGATACAAAACCCTGAACCCAGGGCCATCACTACATTAGTATGATAAACGGGATAACCATCTTTATCGGTAGCTAAAAAGACTATTGCCTGGTAGCCGTTGGTTGCGGCATATTTTTCCAGTACAGAAAGGTTGGTTCTTTCTGATACTGCTGCAAAGATCATTTTATTATCATGATCCATCACCATACTGCCGGTACCTTCCAGGAACCGGCCTTCCGCTTCGTATTCACTCCAGTCCTGCACATCTTTTACAACAAATTCTTTTGCCAGTTGCTGCAATATATCATCTCTCTTTTCATTTCGCCTGTTGGGGGCATACATTGGAAACACGGAAACAATACCGGCCGAAGAAGTACTGAGCCAGTTGTTCGGGAAAATGGCATCCGGCTTTGCCGGTTCTTTTGTATCGTCTATAACCAGTACATTGATAGCATGGTTGCGAAGCTGGTGTACCATATTGTCAAACTCAGCCAGTGCATTTAGCTGCAGCGTTTCATTACTTACCCCCGTGTTTTGCTGAAAAAAATTATCGCCTGCTGTTTCTTTATTGAAACCAAAAGCGGCCGGACGAATCATTAATATGGTGGAAGACGCAGGCAATGTGGTTTTTTTAGTGAACGCAGATTATTATGATGGTTAAGATAATTCATGATTTTGTAACTGCACAGTTATCACAATCATAAATATCAGCGTTCTAGTATGGCGTCGATTTTTTTTGCCAACTTATGGTCTTTATCCGTCACAATATTTCCGGCATCATGAGTACTTAACCAAATTTCCACTGTGTCCCATACATTGGTCCATAGCGGATGATGATCCATTTTCTCTGCCTCCAGTGCCACCCTTGTCATAAAAGCAAAAGCTTCACTGAAATTTTTGAACTGGAATTTTTTGTACAGCTTGTTATCTTTTTCCTCCCACATAACAATGAATTTACAATGATCGGATATGAACCGGCCTTTTACTAAACAAGGTTTTTCCCCGGCAGTACCAATTAAAATACAAGGTTTTCCTTATTCTTAACCTGGTCAATGGACAGTTCTGCGACTAACTGAACGCTGTTAATACTACGAATAATTTGAATCGTTTGCTGCATTGTTTCATCATTTACCTCATCCCCTTTCATCAGCCATAAAAAATCAAGATGTTTGAATTCGGGCAATAAATATTCTCCGTCAAACTGGTTGTTATAAATATAATGTTCCAGTGTACCTGTTGGAACCTTGTATTCATAAACAGAGAAAAAGTAATCCCTTTTCTTTTTGATCAGTTTGATCTCAATTTCATTGATACGAAAGTCGAGGCCAATATTATTATTCAGGTGCCAGCAGAATTGATAATCTTTAATAGGCGCCATGATGCCCAGCAGCCGGATATCCTCAAAGAACCCTTCAGTTAATTCTTTATTATCCAGGAACAGTTTATTGCTGCGTTCAGCCATAATTTAGTTTCCCCTGTAAGTTACAATTTAGAACTCAACAGTTGTTTCCAGGGTATCATTACCTCTTTTGTAAATCACTTTTGTTTTATCCCCCTTTTTAAACTTGCCTAGTGTCTGCATATAAGTTTCCATAGAGGTGATCTTGTAGTCTCCTATCTGCAAAATGATATCGCCTGCTTTTAGTCCGGCCTTTTGTGCCGGCTTACCTTCGCTTACCCCATCAGCTCTCAGGCCGGTACCGGAGTAAGTATAATCAGGCATCACTCCCATTGTTACACTAAAGCGGGCAGAAGTGGTGGTTTGGGTTTCCCTTGTTTTTAAAAAAGAAAGCTTGCTGCTGTTGTTCAGCGATTCAACCAAACCGGTAATATGTTGTAAGATGGATGCAATACCATTATAATTTATTTTATCTGCATCATCAGACGGTTTGTGATAATCCGTGTGCAATCCGGTGAAATAAAAAAGTACCGGGATGTCTTTCCGGTAAAAAGAAGTGTGGTCGCTGGGACCTGTACCGCTGGAGTCAATTTTTACAGCAATGCTGTTACCAGGAGCCGCAGAGATCACTGAAGACCAGGTTGGCGAAGTACCGTAGCCTCCGATAGTAATGGATTTAGTACTGTCGCTCAGTCTGCCCACCATATCCATATTGATCATATAGTTTGCCGTCTTCAAATCGATAGTAGGATTTTCAGTAAAATATTTTGACCCGTACAAGCCCAGCTCTTCTCCCGAAAAAGCAATAAAGAGATAATTATTGTTATTAGCTTTTGACTGTTTCAGTTTTTTTGCCAGCTCTATCAGGGCTGCTGTTCCGCTGGCATTATCATCAGCACCATTATGAATGATGCGTTCAGTGCTGGTATTTCTTGAATTACCATCTTCCCCATAACCAAGGTGGTCAAAATGCGCCCCGAGCACAACAGTAGTGGCAGCTCCATTATCAATATAGCCAACTACGTTGTGGCCAGTTCTTTTCTTTTCACTTAGCGCTGTAGTAAATTTTATATCAATCGTGGCAGATGGGTCTTTAAAATATTTCTGTGCCTCTTTCCCGGTTACATATAAGACAGGAATTGTTAACTGTTCTGACTTGTCCTTACCATTAAACGTCAGTTTATCATCTATAGAAGAGGTATTATACAATATAACTGCTGATGCGCCTCTCTCTTTCGCTTTTTTAGAGTTTGTATAAATATAATTGGCCAGGTCAAAGTGGGGATTGGCTTTGTTTTCCTCTAATTGCTCTTTCAGATCAAAAAACCAGGGCATGTCTGCTTCCTGTACAGAAATGGAAGGCAGCGCTTCCATTTTTTGGTTGAGGCTAAAAGGGAAAGGGAAGAAATCCTTACCTGCAGCCAGGTTGTTTCCGTTGATAATGAGTTTTGTTGAATCGTCAATTTGCTTTCCTTCGTTTACTTCAAATGGCTGATAATAACCCTTACTGCCTTTGGGCAACAACCCTATTGACTTAAACTGGTTACTGATATATTCCATCGCCATTTTTTCCCCATTGGTTCCGGTTCGACGACCCTCCAATTTATCATCTGCCAGATATTGGATATGCAATTTTAAATTTTCCAGCGTTTGTACATCAGCTTTAGTGGCTTTTTTGGCTGGTGAACAAGCTGTAAACACCAAAACAACCACAATAATTATTCTTGAAAAAGAGGAAATCATACAAATTTGATTGATGAGTTGCAAAGGTATTAAGCTGCTTTCTTTTTCTTTGGGTTTATCATCATATTTTCGTCATTCTTTTCCGGATTGCTACGCCTAAAAATCGTAATTCGTAAGGTGGTTTCAGCTTCCCGCTCTACTTTTGCCTGCTTGGCAGTGATTATTATTAATACACAGTGAAGGAAAAAAGGCTACATATTGCTCTGGTTGGTAACCCTAACAGTGGGAAAACCTCCTTGTTTAACTGTCTCACGGGGTTAAACCAGCAGGTAGGAAATTTTCCGGGAGTTACGGTGGACAAAAAGACCGGTACGACATCGTTGGGATCAATCCTTGCAGAGGTTATTGATCTTCCGGGAAGCTACAGCCTTTACCCCAAAAGGCTGGACGAGTGGGTAAGTTATAAAGTCCTGATAAACCAGGATAAAGACATCAATGCCGATGTGGTAGTAGCGGTGGCCGATGCCAGCAACCTTAAACGAAACCTCCTTTTTTGTACACAGATCATTGATCTGAAGGTTCCTGTGGTAATTGCGCTTACCATGATGGATATGGCAAAACGGAAAGGAATCAAGATTGATATTGCTGCCCTGGAAAGAGAATTGGGTGTTCCTGTTGTTGCAGTTAACCCTCGCAAGAACAAAGGAATCGTTGAGTTAAAAAAAGCAATCGGGCTTACTGCACAGCAGGTTTATAAAGTCCCTGCCCGGGATTTTATTGACAATAAGTCACTGGCAGAAACTTCCATTGAAAACATAAAGCAGCATTTTCCCGAATTAAGTGATTACAAGGCTATCCATTATCTCATTAATCATGAATCCTTTGATTTTAATGCTTCAGTGCAGGAAACAATTGAGGATATTGAGATAAAAAATAAATTTAATCCCACCAAAACACAGGCTGAAGAAATTTTACAGCGATATAGCCGTATCCGGCAGGTTATGCAACAGGCAGTATCTGAACCCGATCCGCTTCAGAAAACACTGTTCACAGAAAAACTGGATAATGTTCTGTTACATCGCCGCTGGGGCTACCTGATCTTACTGGCAGTATTGTTTTTGTTGTTTCAAAGTGTTTTTTGGCTGGCACAGCACCCGATGGACTGGATCGAACTGGGTTTTGCCAAACTAAGTGAATCTCTCTCCTCTTCATTGCCCGATAATCGCTGGACTGATTTATTAATAAATGGGGTGATTGCAGGTCTCAGTGGCATTCTCATGTTTGTACCACAAATAATGATATTATTTGGTCTGATCACTCTCCTGGAAGATTCCGGGTATATGGCCCGTATCAGTTTCCTCAGTGACAGGTTGATGCGAAGTGTGGGACTCAACGGGAAAAGCGTAATGCCAATGATCAGTGGATTTGCCTGTGCTGTTCCCGCTATCATGAGTGCAAGAAATATTGAGAACCGGAAGGAACGTTTACTGACAATATTGATAACTCCATTGATGAGCTGTTCGGCAAGACTACCGGTTTACACGATATTGATAGGGTTAGTAATTCCACAAACAAACCTGTTAGGATTTTTAAGTGTACAGGGTTTGGTAATGATGGGGTTGTATTTACTGGGTTTTGTTATGGCATTAATAGTATCGTATGTGGCTAAATGGTTTATCAATATCAGGGAAAAAAGTTTTTTTATTCTTGAATTGCCAACCTACAGATCCCCCAGGTGGAATAATGTGCTGCCTACGATGATCAACAAAGCCCGCATATTTGTAATGGATGCGGGTAAGATCATAATGATCATCAGCCTGGTTCTTTGGGGGCTGAGCTCCTTTGGCCCGGGTAATACGATGCAGAATCTTACACAACAGTATGATCAGATGAAGACACAACCTGGGGCAGCCGTTGCGCAACTGGATAAAGAATATCACACAGCTAAACTGGAAAATTCGTATGCCGGAATTATCGGCAAATCACTGGAGCCGGCTATCGCTCCGCTGGGTTATGACTGGAAAATTGGTATTGCATTAGTAACGTCTTTCGCTGCAAGAGAGGTCTTTGTTGGCACCATGGCAACATTATACAGCGTTGGAGATACTGATGAGGGCAGCCTGCTGTTAAAGGAGAAAATGAAAGCAGCTGTAAAACCTGACGGAACCCCTGTCTTTACACTGGCAACCGGTTTATCATTGATGATCTTCTATGTGTTTGCCATGCAATGTATGAGTACCCTGGCTGTGGTAAAAAGAGAAACCAGGAGCTGGAAATGGCCGGTTATACAATTGATCTATATGACAGCACTGGCCTATTTGATGAGCTGGGTAGTATATCAGATATTTAAGTAATCCTATTACAGCATTGGTTCCCATTTATCCTTTGGCTCAAAATATTCCCATAATATCCCAGAGATTTTTCTCGTCAATATCCAGGCTTCATTCGTGTCACCCCAGCTTATGTCTTTATTATTTTTGGTAAAAATGGAAAAGATATAGGGATTATGAATGGCATTTACCAATAATACTTCACTTCTGGATGCATTGACTGCACCATTTTTGCTGAACACCTCTATGTATGGTGGAATTTGAGACAAGGCTTCTGCGTCCCAGAAATTACGGCCGAGACAACGCATCATTCTTTCACAGGCAGCCGGCGAAATTACTTTGTTCTCATAGATCATTTCAAACAACATCGCCATTTCGGATGGACTGGTTTGTCCCCACCCGTATTGAGCCCGGTCGACCTCTCTTCCCGGTGTCCTGGAGTTAACTCTTGTATGTTTCAGTCCCAGGCTGTCCATTATTTCATTGATCCTCCTTCCGGTCCCGGCTAAACTTTGCAGCCAAAGACTGGCTGTATTATCACTGGTGGTCAGCATCAGCATGATGACTTTCTTCAATGCAATTTTTTCATCTGTTTTAAAAGATCCCAGTATATCAGACCCTGCATATAATAAAGAATCTTTGTATACCAGTGAAGAATCGTAGTGTAGTTCGCTCCTTTGTATTTTATCCATGATTCCCACCAGTATCGGCACTTTAACAATGCTGGCGGTAGGAAAAACAGAATCTGCATTTATGGCAACTACTTTGCCTGTCCGCAGATTTTTTACATAAATACCTATATCGCCTTTAAAGCCCCTTATAACCTCTTCCAGCTTTGCCTTGAGTTTTTTATCTGTTTGCTGAGCAAACAATGTATCTCTCCCGGCAAAAAAAACAAACACAATTAATAAAACGGATTTTTTGTTCATAATCAGAATCCTTTTTTCGTTTGAGACTTTGAGATGTTCATATAATCCAAAACAAGGTGGCAAAAGGCTTTTATACCGGTTTTCATACCACTTTCATCAATGTAAAAATCCGGTGTGTGATGTGGAAATGCTTTTTTAGCATCCTTTCCTTTTTCCATGCCACCGATAAAAAAGAACAAGGAAGGAACTTTTTCTGCAAAGAAAGAAAAGTCTTCTGCCCCGGTTACAGCTTCTGTTTCAACAACATTATCCACACCTGCAGCTTTTATAAAACTGGGGATCATTTTTTTAGTTAGGGCCGGTTCGTTATACGTCACCAATGTTTTTTTATCAATCTCTGTTTCTGCAGTGGCGCCGGCACTTTCAGCAATTTTAGAAGCTGTCAAAATTATTTTCTCATGAATAATTCGCTGCATCCCGGTATCTAACGTACGGATTGTTCCCAGCATATTCACTTCTTCCGGAATGATATTGGAACGAACGCCACCATTGATCACACTTACAGAAATAACAGCTGGATTTTTTGTTAGTTCTGTTTGCCTGCTTACAATTGTTTGAAGTCCGTTAATAATCTGTGCGGATACCACTACGGGATCAATGCCAGCCCAGGGTTGAGAGCCATGGGTTTGTTTTCCTTTTACTTTTATCTTAAACCAATCAGAGGCCGCCATGATGCCACCAACCCTGTATTTTATTTTACCTGCTTCTGTTTGTGAATTGATATGCAATCCAAACATCACATCCACTTTTGGATTTTCAAGCACTCCGTCCTTAATCATGAGTGGCGCCCCGCCTTCTTCACCTTCGGGAGGTCCCTCTTCTGCTGGTTGAAAAATAAACTTGATCGTTCCATTTAATTCGTTTTTCATACCTGCTAATATTTCTGCCACACTCATTAAAATTGCCACATGGGTATCGTGGCCGCAGGCATGCATTACTCCCACACTCTGTCCGTTATAGGTTGATTGGGCTTTGGAAGCAAAAGGAAGATTTACTCTTTCTACAACAGGCAAAGCATCCATATCTGCCCGCAAGCCGATACAAGGACCGGGCTTAGCCCCTTTCAATATACCTACCACACCGGTGATTCCAACATTTTCTTTTACTTCAATGCCCAGGGAACGAAGGTGATCAGCGATAATTTTTGCAGTACGAAACTCGCTGTTACCCAATTCCGGGTGTTGATGAAAGTCTCTTCGCCAGTTAATACACTTACTTTCTATTTTATCTGCAGCGATATTGATCTTTTCAGCTATATCCGGAGCATTTTTCTGTGCAAAAAGAATAACCGGTATCAGAAATAGCAAAAGACTTAGTTTCTGTTTCATAAACAAAATTTGGTTGAATTTACATTAAATCAAGGCTGATTTAAGTTCTCTTTACCTGCTTAGTTGATTTTTTTTATATTTAAGTTCCAATGCTGCTGCGTCATGCTTCATTTCTCCGGGCTGTTTTTATACACAGCGTTACCGCTTTTGGCGGACCCCAGGCACATATCGGCATGATGATGAAAACATTTGTACGTAATAAACCATATGTTACCGAACAGGAGTTAATGGAATACAATGCCTTTTGCCAATTATTACCGGGGGCTTCTTCCACACAAACACTTACGTTAATAGGATATAAAAGAGGCGGAGTACCCCTGGCTGTATTAACATTACTCATCTGGATTTTGCCGGCTTGCATCCTGATGGGAGCTTTTTCATTTCTATTGCAATACATTGATAAAAAGGAATTAGGTACAGATATTTTTAAGTTCATTCCTCCAATGGCTGCAGGATTTTTAGGATATGCGGTCATTCATATATTTCCACATGCAATCCGCAATACCATTACCTGGATAATTATGCTATGCAGCGTGGCCGCAACTTATTTCTTATTTGGACGAACCTGGGTTATTCCAGCATTAATAATAGCAGGAGGTATTGCTACCAATTTTAGTCTGAAACGTATACCACAGGTAGAACAAAAACCAAGAAAAATAAGATGGTGGAATTTCTGGTTGTTTGGTATTATTTTTCTGGTAGCCGGAATAACCAGTGAATTAGCAAGAAAAAACGACTGGCCCAATAGAAAACCTATCAACCTGTTTGAGAATACGTACAGGATGGGAAGTCTCGTATTTGGTGGCGGACAGGTGCTGATGCCAATGATGTATGAACAATGGAGCATAAGGCCCGAAGCAGTACGAAACAAAAACCCCAATGCCGTACAAATTGACCAGGACAAATTATATACTGGTATGGGTATAGTGCAGGCAGTGCCGGGCCCGGTTTTCTCTATTGCTTCTTTTGCAGGCGGCATGGCTCTGAAAGATATGGGAACTGAAATGCAGGTGCTCGGATGTATCATTGGGATGATAGGAATTTTTTTACCCAGTGCATTATTGGTACTGTTCTTTTTTCCTATCTGGAATAACCTTAAAAAGTATGCCGCGGTATATCGTTCTATAGAAGGAATAAACGCCGTAGTGGTAGGAGTAATGATTGCCTCTTCCTTTTATATCATGAGAGATATTTCTTTCATCGAACCGAAAACAGTAAGCCTTGTAAATATATTGGTGATCCTGGGAACGATACTACTGTTAAATTTTACCCGCATACTACCTCCGTTCATTGTTATTACCTGTTTGTTACTGGGTTATTTCTTATAATATCCTCCCCGCTCTATTTCTTCCAATACTTTGTCAGGTACTAAATACCGCAATGATTTTCCTTCTTTTGCATACTTACGTATTAGTGTAGCCGAAAGTTGAAGCAACGGGGCGTCAACAATATGAACATTGGCGTTGAGCTTATCTTCAATGTCATACCCGGGACGCAGGTAAACATAAATAGGATAGTTTTTTACAATCACTCCGTAATTTTTCCATTTGGGAAGATTCTGAAAACTATCGCTTCCCATGATGATGCAGAATTCATGTTCGGGATGCTTTTCTGCCAGGTAGGCAAGAGTGTTGACGGTATAGGAAGGCTTCGGCAACGTAAATTCAATATCTGACGCTTTAATCCGATTGTCATTTTCTGTTGCCAGTTTCACCAGGTGCAGCCGGTGATATTCATTCAGCAAAGAATTTTCTGTTTTGAACGGGTTTTGAGGAGAAACGACAAACCATACCTTTTCAATATCTGTTTCGTTCAGAATATGATTTGCAATGATCAGATGGGCAACATGAACAGGATTAAAAGAACCGAAATAAAGCCCTATTTTCATTTATAAATGATTGATAATCAATTATTTATTTCGACTAATATATGTTCCGCCTCATTCAGCCTGAGGCTTAGATGATACCCGGCTACATTTACCGAAATAGGATCGCCGAGGGGGGCTATCTGCTCCAACAGGATTCTTTCACCAGGTACACAGCCCATTTCCATGAGCTTCAGAAATATATCGTTGTCGATGAATTCCCGGATAATTCCTTGCTGTCCTGGTTTTAACTCTGAAAGCCTTGCAATCATTTACACCAATATTATTATACAAAACTACCCTTGTTGGTTGGTTTTTCTTTACGAATTTTGAAATTATGCCCTCAAAATCAAAAGTTTGTTTCTTTTCTGAGTATAAAAAATTTAGCCTGGAGAACCGGGTTGCACTAAAGTTGTTCATTGAATCAATCTTTAGAATAGAGAAGAGATCCCTTTCCTCTATCAATTATATTTTTTGCTCAGATAAAAGGCTTTTGGAGATTAACCAGCAATTCCTCAAACACGACTATTATACCGATATCATTACTTTCGACCTTTCTGATGCAAAATCTATTCATGCTGAGGTATATATTAGTATTGAACGGGTAAAAGAGAATGCTAAGTCCTTAGGCTCCTCTTTTAAATCCGAACTACACCGTGTAATCTTCCATGGAGCACTTCACCTCTGTGGGTTTAGAGACAAGACCGAAACTGAGAAAAAGGAAATGAGAAAAAAAGAAGACTTTTATCTTTCCCGCTACATCAAATAATGTTTCACGGGAAACATTATTCCTGTTTTCCACGTGGAACAATTTCCCTTATTGGTATTCGTAGATCCTAAAACGTATAAAGACAAGATAATCCCGTTTATGCTTGTACCTTTGCAAACTTATGTTTTCAGAGTATGATGTAATAGTGGTAGGTGCCGGTCATGCTGGCTGTGAGGCAGCTGCGGCAGCCGCAAATCTTGGTTCCCGTACTTTATTGGTTACCATGAACATGCAGACTATTGCTCAAATGAGCTGTAATCCGGCAATGGGTGGTATTGCTAAGGGCCAGATTGTTAGGGAAATTGACGCAATGGGAGGTTATTCCGGAATCGTAACAGACCTTTCCACTATTCAATTTCGTATGCTGAATCGGAGTAAAGGTCCTGCTATGTGGAGCCCCCGTGCTCAAAACGATCGGATGCTTTTTCATCTGAAATGGAGGGAAAAGCTGGAACAAACAATGAATCTTGATTTTTACCAGGATATGGTAAAAGGACTATTGGTAAAAGACGGCAAATGCTTTGGTGTAGTGACCGGAATGGGACATGAGATAAAAGCAAAATCAGTAGTGCTGACTAACGGTACCTTTTTAAATGGGATTGTTCATATAGGAGAAAAGAACTTTGGTGGTGGAAGAATGGCTGAGAAAGCTGCTACCGGAATTACTGAACAATTAGTATCCCTTGGGTTTGAAAGCGACCGTCTTAAAACCGGGACGCCTCCTCGGATTGACGGGCGGAGCCTGGATTATTCCAAAATGGAGGAACAGCCAGGTGACGAGGAAATAGTTGGCTTTTCTTTCTTAGAAACCGAAAAACCAAAACAACAAAGAAGCTGTTGGATAACTTATACCAACCAAACAGTTCACGATATTCTGAAAACTGGTTTCGACAGAAGCCCGATGTTTGCCGGAAGGATCGATGGGGTAGGGCCAAGATACTGCCCAAGTATTGAAGATAAGATCAACCGATTTGCAGAAAGAGACAGGCACCAGCTCTTCATTGAACCGGAAGGATGGAATACAGTGGAAATATATGTAAACGGATTCTCGACTTCTTTACCAGAAGAAACACAATACGAAGCTCTTCGTAATATAGTGGGTTTTGAAAAAGTCAAAATTTTCAGACCCGGGTATGCAATCGAATATGATTTCTTTCCCCCTACACAGTTGAAGTATTCGCTAGAAACAAAGCTGATTGATAATTTACTCTTTGCCGGACAGATAAACGGGACAACGGGATATGAAGAAGCTGCCTGCCAGGGACTAATGGCCGGTATCAATGCTCACCAGAAATCTCATCATCTTGAGCCGGTTATATTAAAAAGGAGTGAAGCTTATATTGGTGTATTGATCGATGACCTTATCAGCAAAGGGACAAAAGAGCCCTATCGAATGTTTACTTCAAGAGCTGAATTCAGAACATTGTTGCGTCAGGACAATGCTGATTTGCGATTGACCGAATTAAGCTATCGTCTTGGCCTTGCTTCCCGGCAAAGAATGGATAAAGTAATTGAGAAAAAGGCATCTATAGAGAAAGTAAAAACCGTTTTAAAAGACTTAGCCGTAGAACCAAATGAAATCAACACCTGGTTTCAAAAAATCGGATCTTCCCCCATTTCTGAAAAACAAAAAGCCCAAAAGATACTGTTACGTCCAGATGTAGAACTAGATGAGTTTGCAAAAGCTTTTCCAAAGTTAGCAATCGCTTTACAAGGTCTTTCTAAAGAATCGGTTGAACAAGCTTCTATACAGGTTAAGTATGATGTATATATTGAAAAGGAAAAAGAACTGGTACAACGTATGAGCCAATTAGAAGAGCTGGAAATCCCCGAAACATTTGACTATAAAAAAATCTCTTCCCTTGGTAATGAAGCCAGAGAAAAGCTCACTAAAATAAAACCCCGGACGCTTGGGCAAGCAAGCCGCATCTCTGGCATCAACCCTAGCGATGTCCAGATATTAATGGTGTTTATGGGGAGATAGCTTTTAATATCCATTGCATTTTTTAATATCCCTGCGCTTTGCTCATCTATTTATTATAGATCAATTACTACCTTTATTACAAAGCGAATAGTATGAAAAAAAATGCTCTCTGCTTCATTGCAGTGATGATAACTGCTTTCGTAATAGAAAATGAAGCTACGGCCCAGCAATATAAATTGCGCCAGACAACCAGTATGATGGGAATGAAAACGGAGTCCACTATTTATGTTAAGGGAATGCGCAAAAGAACGGAAAGTGCCGGCATGATGGGAATGCCAGCCCCACCTATCACCATTGAACAATGTGATCTGCAACGTACCATCAAAATAAATGACAAAAAGAAACTCTACTATATTGAATCGTTCTCCAAAGAAAACGAAGATGTTATTGACGAAGATGCAAAACCGGTTGCCCCTGTAAAAAACAAACCTGTAACTCCGGCACCTAAAGAAAAAACAACTCCGCAGAAGGGAGGGGTTATCACCATGTGGTACAATATAACCGACACAGGTGAACGGAAAAAAATTTATGGCTTTAATGCCAGGCATGTGTGGACATCCCAAAAAATGAAACCATCACCTGATGCCTGTACTATGAAGGATAGCATCCTTATTAAAACAGATGGCTGGTATATTGACCTGCCTTTGTTTAATTGCCCGGTTCGCTATCGCCCCGTTAAAACTTCCATGGCTCCAACTGAAAGACCACAACCAGATTGTATAGATCGCTTTGTTACCCGACGCAGTGGAAAAGGTAAACTGGGCTTCCCTTTAACTGAAACAACAACAATTATAATGGGAGGTGGAAATGCTCAGATGAGTGAGTTTCAAACTTCTATTGAAACGCTGGAGCTATCAACAGTAAAACTGGATTCAATGCTTTTTGAAATTCCACAGGGTTATACAGAAACACTGAACGAGGATGATCTGCAGGAAAAATTTGATGCCGGTGATATGATGAACCAGGCAATGAAAGAATACAAGAATAAAGCAGAGACAAAGCCAGCGCTTACTGAACAAAAAAAAGCTGGAATAATTCGCATTGGTGTGTATGAGCCCAGGGGGGATGAACAGTTGCAGGCTTCGGTATTACAACAACACCTTGTTAATACTTTGACAGACGGCACTGTTGAAGCCATTGCAATTATATCAGAAGAAGATGCAAAAAAATATAATTGTGATTATACACTGGCCAGTGATTTTATTAAAATAAAACAAGGCAGTAAAGTGGGCGGTTTGTTGAAAGCAATTAAAAATACAGACCCGAACGCCGCATCCTCGTTTACTATTGAAGCGGCTATGCAACTTGTAAAATTGTCTGATGGTTCTACCCGCCTGCAACCCAAAATAAATGGGAAATATGATGGAAAAGCAGATGAAGCTGCCAAAAAAGCACTGGATGATGGCTCCCGCCAGGTATTAAAAGCTTTAAAATAAAGTAAATAAAATAGTAAGGGCGATGGATTTCCATCGCCTTTACTTATTGAAATTCAGTTACCCCTCTTGTATAGATAAAGATCTTTAGTAATAAATTAAGCTACATCCTTTACTCTTATATTGACCGGATCCGGCATTCCCAAATCATCTTCCTGTAATTCAATTCTTCTTGTAATGTCATTTAATGAAGACAGTCGTTGCACTGTATATGGAATAGTATCGAGCCCGGAAACAAATCGCTGGATATAACTATAAATACCAATAAGACTGCCCGCTTCTATTCCAGCCCCGGTTGCTTTATTCGTAATTAATAATGCTAACCCAATTACCACCATTACCATTATTTCCATAATACCGAAATTCCACGCCTCCTGATCGCTGATACGGATCTGCCATTTTCGTAAATTATCGTAATGCTGCCGAATCAAATGGTTGTTACCCGTGGAAATAATATCTACCTGGTTTTCGAGTTCATCATTCTTCTGCTTATTCAGATTGCGCATCTTTTTTCCATAGAAATAACTCAAACCGGTTACAGGTAATAAAATACCCAGGCAAACCAGCACAACCGAAGTATCATAGAAAAACAACAATAACAGGGACCCCACAATACTATAAAAAGCTTCTACGACATATGCCAGGTCAAACTCAAGAAAATCTACAAACTCTCTTGCTAATGTGGAGTGGGCACTAAGCTTTGAAACATCCGACTTATTATAGCGGCGGGCCAGAAATTTTGTAACCAATGAAGTATAAATTGCAGAGTACGTTCTGGTATCGAGCCGGTGTCTTATAGTTCCAATAATCAACCAGCCTAAATGAACAGCGGATAACAAAAGGAGTCCGTTGTAGCTGCCCTTTATCAAATCATCCACCGCCAGACCAAGGAAAAAGGGGCGGAGAAGGTTTCCCAGCATTTCCAGTGAAAAAAGTATATAGGTAAACAGTAACCGGTAACGGTGCTGCATCACTATTTGTCTGAGTATGGCAAAACGGGACATAAATCATCTTTTTACGATAAATCACCAGGTTTATAGCTTGTGTACCCACAAACCACTGCAAAAATTTAATGGAGTAAGTCTAAGACTTGCAGACAGGTTAGTCGTTTAACCGGAGTAAATTTTGTTCCCGCAAGTTTAACGAATTGCCGGTGTGGCCAGAAATTTTTCCCCGGCAGGAGTTGGATCCGCATTGACAATCAAAGGATTCCATATTTTCATCTAAAAAATCAGCATAGTCGAGAGTGAGTTCCTGATCTTTAGATATATTCTTAATGGCTAATACATTCAGGCCGTCAAAAGATGTATTCGGATCACAACAATGGTTTTGTGGCGCCCATTCAGACGGATCATCATCCCAGAGAATAAAGACCTCATCGCTGATAGGGTAAGCGTACCGGCGAAAATGTAGTTTTTCATCTTCATTCCAATTCCTTTCTACAAACCGTTTTGTAATAATTCGCTGGGCCCGACCTTCCCCTTTAAAGATCACTTCACCCGCCTTAATATCACGACGGGCATAAATACCATAACCGGCAATGGAATTCCCTTTCATAACATAAGGTTTCACTTTACGCTTATGCCTGGAAATGCCTTCGGCAATCATATGTCTTAAGAATCCCGCCTGCCCGATCCCATCAAACTTCAGAATAAAATCAGCGGAGCCTTCATAACCATCTTTATAAAAAACGGAACAGGTAAAATTGATTTCCAGAAAATATATCTCCTTCTTATCATTGACCCGAAAATCTAACCTTGCATACCCAACTCCATTGAATCCTTTGAAAATTTTTTCTGTGGCGATACGAAGTTGTTTATCCAATAGTTCATCGTTACAGGGCACATTACAATCTGGATGCAGTTCCGATGTCTTTAACGCATAGGTTTTAAATTCCCGTCCTTGGGGGAATAAGTATTCAACGGGCCGATAGACAGTACAACTGTGTTCATCGGTATTAGCAGCTACCAGCACGGTGAATTCCCTTCCGGCAACATATTCTTCTACCAGCAGAGGTCCGTACTCTTCCAGTATGCTGATACATTTTTGTTGCAATTCGATTTTATTGTGTACCAACGACTGTTCATCAACACCAAGGCTATCGCCTGCTTTAGCTGGTTTTACGAATAGAGGGAATGACAAATGTTTAACCGCATCATCCACGTCATTTAGTTCATTAATAATGACATACCCCGGTGTTTTCACACCTTCGCAATAGGCGAGGTATTTCATTAATTCTTTGGGTGGATCATAAAGCTTAGTTGTCGGTCCGGTAAAAGGAAGGTTCAAAATCTCCAGTGTATAAATAACATCAATGCTGGGCACCTCCCATTCTAAATAGCCTTCGCAGAGGTTTACAAAAATATCATAGCCTTCTTTACCAAGTTGCTTAAGCTGCTTATAGGTAGTAAGCTTATTGAGAAAAATAGTATGTACTTCGGCTTCTGGAATCAATACGGATAAGTCCCTTGGTGGGTCGTAATTTTTATAATCAACTCCGGTAGTGGAGTAGTCCGGTTGCAGTACACAAACTTTCATGAATTGCTAAGGTAATAAGTAGGAGGATATAAAAAACAAACTTCATTAAATCCGATAAGTACCGGTACCTATTTGACCACAATGGTTTTTTTTAATTTGGCTGCTTTTGCTTTCTTTACCGGAACCTGCTTTACGACGCTCCTTCGCAATGCATCTTTGAGTATTTCGGATATAACTTCAGTGAATGATACGTTGGAGGCCTTAAGAATGGCTCCAATGGAAGTATAGTTTTCATCTTCACTTAATCCGCATTGAGCATTTGCTTCCAGCATATAAAGCTTACCGGTTGAAGAATCCTGGCGGATGTCAATTCTTGTGTACCCTTTACCTCCACAGGCTTTGTATGCATCAAGGCTGAGTGTTTTTAATGCAGCAACCAGGTCAGGCTTTACCCGCTGGTACTCATAAAAATTTTCCTCCCGTGGCATCGGAGTTTCATCCTCATAGATTTCCCAAAGGCGGTCAAATGATAAAAATTTCTCTGAATCCGGTAATGAATGATGAAAAACCCTTTCTACGGGTTCGTATACTGTACAGTTTTCCGGATCATCGGCAGAGCCGGTTATAAAAGTGGTGAACTCGGGGCCTGTAATAAATTGTTCAACAAATAATCCATCTGCCAGTAAATTCCAGCCCCGGTATCCTTTCTTAATTTCTTCTACTCTTTCAGTCAGTTCTTCTTCCGTAAATACTACATTCTTAACAGAGACTCCCATACTGCCACCCGAAACAGCCGGTTTTATAATAATTGGCGTGCCAACCCTTTTTGCAATTCCTTTTGTAGATCCTTTTTTATCTGTAATCACCCGCCAGCTGGCTGAAGAAACCCCGGCTTTGTCAAAAGCCCTCTTCATGGGGATCTTAGAAGTGGTGATATCATAGAAGTGCGCATCAGAACCGGTGTATATCAATCCATATTTCTCCAACTCATGAATAACGGAAACACCCGGGGTACCATTTACCTCATCGCCATCACAGAGATTCAGAATAAGTGGTGTTTTTCCATTTTTGTTTTCAGTTATAGATTTGATAACAATCCTGAAGTTTCCCATCGTTACCGGCTGCCATTTCCACTCTGCCTTTAGCTCTTCAAATACTTTAGTGTATTCCGCAATACTTTGGGTAAAATCGTAGTAGTACTTAAGATTAGGGTCTTCCGATTCAAGGTGGGGAGCCAAAACCCAGATAAAATATGGCTTTAGTAAACGGGAGGCTTCTGCTGTCTTCATCACGGATCAGGCTACTTTTCTTGCCGCCTTTTTGGCCAGTTGTTGTTGAATAAAATCAGTAAAGCGATATTGTGCTGCAATATCTTTTGATAAAAAAGCAGCCCCTCTTATTTCGCCGATACAGGCAGGACTGCCGCAATAACAACTAAAAGATTGTGTCATTTCCCATTCGGTAGATGGATAAAAAAATGTCATTTCTTCTTCAACATCTAATTCCCTTAATGCTATTAATTGCATTGTAGATGTATCAAAAAATACATTCGGGCTGCAGCTATGATTGATGTATTGGAGAAACTCCGGTTGCAGCGTAATATGTTTACCAACGCCAACTTGTACGGTCAGGTACGTTGGCTCCGCAGCAATAGTGCCGGCCGAAAAATCAGCAATTACCTCTCCCGGCTGATAGGGCCGTAGCGCAAATAATGCATTCTGATCATTGGAAATTCTTTGCCGCACTTCAGCAATTACATGATTACTTATTATGCGATAAGCAGGGGTTGTAAGTGTCTCCATAAATGTTTTAGTAAGTATTCGAATAGAAAGATATATATATTGTTTAACGTAACAAATTCATAACAGTCAAATGTGAATAATTAATAAACAATGTGAACTATGAAAGACAATTGTCTGTTGAGTTTATTGATCAATGAAATCATTTATGATCCGTTCCCCGTTACCGTATAAATTAAAACAATTCTTTCGGTGTACATTTGTTGTTTGCTTTGATAACAAGAAATGGCCCCGTGCCCGAATGCAAACAATGATGACAAGGTTAGTTTATTTATGCTGTTGCTTTCTTCTGGGATCTGCTGCTATAAAAGCCCAGTGCAGCTCTGTCATCAACAGCTTTCCCTATTCCGAAAACTTTGAAACAACTGATGGAGGCTGGATTTCGGGAGGTGTTGGTAATGATTGGGCCTGGGGAGCTCCTTCCAAACCGGTAATATCAGCAGCAGGTGGTGGAGTAAAATGCTGGGTGGTTGGTGGATTAACCGGAAGCTCATATACCAATTCGGAAGCATCCTGGTTGCAAAGTCCTTGTTTTGATTTTACCAATCTGATATCACCTTATATTGAATTCAAGATTTTTTGGGAGTCTGAACAACGATTTGATGGAGCAAGTTTTCAATATTCTACGGACAATGGAATTACCTGGCAAACGATGGGCTCTTCTGCCAATACAGTTAATTGTTATAATGAAAACTGGTATAATAACAGTTCTATTACTTACCTGTCACCATTAGCCAGTAATAAAATGGGCTGGTCCGGGAATATTCAAACGAGTAGCGGGTCCTGTGCCGGAGGTGCCGGAAGTGGAAAATGGTTAATTGCAAAACAAGCCATGGGTTTTTTGGAAGGGAAACCCAATGTCATATTCCGTTTCATTTTTGGTGCTGGTTCTATTTGCAATAATTATGATGGCTTTGCCATTGATGATATACTTATAAAGCAAGCCCCTGCTTATTATGCTTCTTTTACTTATACCTGCGATGGAGATGGAATTGTTTCTTTTACCAACACTTCCGATGCTTGTGTAACAATCCAGAACTGGGATTTTGGTGATCCTGCATCAGGCGCAAGCAATTCATCGGATATTCCAAGCCCAACACATAAGTATTCGGCTCCGGGAAAATATACAGTTAAACTGCATGCCAGTTTTCCGGGTAGCTCAATCAGCACAGCAACACAAACAATTACAATTCCTGATGTCAGGGTCACCCAATTAAGCCCGGCAGACTGCCAAACAAATTCAGGCGGTTCAATAATTGCAAACGTAAGCGGTGTAAATAACCCGGTGAATTATTCATGGAATACTGTTCCGCCACAAATCACACAAATAGCAAGCAATTTATCAGCAGGTTTATACACTGTTACCATAACGGGTACAGATGTTTGCCCGACTAAAGCAACTGGAGAACTTGTTACCGATTTTTCCTGCCCGGGTATATTTTTTCCTTCTGGTTTTACTCCCAATGGCGATGGCAAGAATGATAGCTTTGGACCGACAGGCGGGCTGGGTGTAATCAGTAATTATCAGTTCAGTATTTATAATCGCTGGGGTGAACGGGTCTTTTATTCCACCAACCCATTTGAAAAATGGAATGGTTTGTCAAAAGGTATAAAAGCTGATGGCAATTCGTTTGCCTGGTATGCCGAATTTACCTTGCCCGGCAAACCAAAGGAATCACGAAAAGGAATAGTTATATTAATCCGCTGATTTTTCCGGGGTAATACCAAGTCCGGCCATAACCAATCTTATTTCTCCAAAACTTATATCGTCACCAAGCCTTTTCTTTAAGGGGGTTATTGAGCTGCCACTAAACTCTTCAAGGGCGGATTCAATCAATACCAGCTTTTCCCGGCTTACTAATTCGCTAATCTTTATATCTCCCCGTCGCACAAAAGTGGTTAAGTGACCTTCAATGGTGGAAATAGCCAGTTTTCTTGTTTTCGCAATAGCAGCTATTGACTGCCCTTCCTTATACAGCCTGAATGTTTCTATATGAGTATCCCCCTTTTTTTTGCCCGGGCTGCTTTTTTCCTTTTTTCTCTTCCCGGACGATTTTTCGTGTATTAAGGATTGTAAGTTGTGCTCCCTGGTGTATGTGAGAATGATATCTAAAAACTGTTGCCCGTATTGTTCAATCTTAGTATCTCCAAAGCCACTGATCTTTCTTAGTTCAGTTAGTGTTTGTGGTAAATACATCGCCATTTCATCAATAGTATTACTACCAGCTACAATATAAATTGGTAGATCCCTTTTTGCACAAATACTTTCTCTGAGTTTTCTTAACTGCTGATGCAAACCGGGATGGGGGCTGTCAGCTCTTTTTTGCGAAGCCCCGGCATAAGCATTGATACTGAAAGAGGGCAAAACAAATTGTAGTTTCCTCCGGTGAAAAGCTTCCATATCTAACTGACCATTATACCCTTCAAGCAGGAACTTCTTCATAGCGAGCTGGGCAAAAACCTCCCGGATACTTTCATTATATTCTTTTGCATTTAGCCGGCTATCTGTAATTACTGGTGATGTGTGAACAAATTGAAGTAAACCGTTGATTTCATTATTAAAATATACTGCAGCAACTTTGATCCTGTCTTGTAAGGCTATGTTCTCTTCCGGTTCCACCGGTTGTTGAAATAAGGCCCGGAGTTGCGTTTGGAATTTCTTTGCAGTCACTTGTAAGCCACCCAATTTTTCCAAAAGTTCTTCTGTCCAGCTGATTGAATCCATAGTAAACGAAGCAATATTTTCCAGTAAATAATCCATTATTTCCTTACATCCATCGATGGCATTACCGAAATCAAATACTCCCGCCAAAACAGATTGCTGATAATTCTTTTTAGCAATAGCCAATTCCTGCTGCAATTGATTGCCCGATGCACTTCTTTGTGAAAACTCAACAATTCGCCTGTCGCTGAACAAACTCGATGAGCTGATATGGCTTTGCAATACCATTCCCTCCAGGTTAGTACAGCGGCTCAACGCCACATATACCTGGCCGGGTGCAAATGCTGCACCTGCATCAATAATTGCTTTTTCAAACGTAAGGCCCTGGCTCTTATGAATAGTAATTGCCCATGCCAATCGTAAGGGAAATTGTGTAAAAGAACCCAGTACATCAGCGTCCAGTTGCCGGGTTGTTTTATTTAATGTATAGCGGATATTTTCCCATTTTTCTTTCTGCACCTCTATTTCCGGATCGTCATCGCATTGCACAACTATCTTGTCGGCTTCCAGTTTAGTTACGGTTCCAATCTTTCCGTTGAAATATCGTTTTCCCTTTTCAGCAGCATCGTTTCTGATAAACATTACCTGTGCGCCTGCTTTTAAATGCAATACTTCGTCTGCCGGGTATGCCCTGTCAGAAAACTCGTCCAGGACTTCAGCATCATAAGAATATAACTTGCCGTTGAGACTGCTCAACTCGCTTGCATTTATCTCGCTGGCTTTATTATTATGTGTGGTAAGAACGATATATCCATCCTGTTTACTACGCCTGAATGAGGGTTGAAACCGGCTTTCCAAAATGCTCATTCCTTCCTTATCCAGTTCATTGTTACGAACCTGGTTCAGGAGGTCAATAAATTGCTGATCACTTTGCCGGTATATTTTATTGAATTCAATATATACCGGCGGGTCTTCCTGCAGCACCTTGCTGTCGAAGAAATAGTGCCCGCTATAATAATCAGCCAATAATTTCCATTCCTGTTCTTTGATGACCGGTGGCAATTGCAACATGTCTCCAATGAATAAAAGCTGCACCCCACCAAACCTTTCATCAGGCCGTTGCCTTATATGACGAAGAATGGTATCAATTGCATCCAGTGTATCACAACGGACCATGCTTATCTCATCAATTACCAGTAATTCCAATTGCTGTAATACTTTTTTCTTGTCGCTGTTGAACCGCAGGTGACTTAGCAGACTATGCTTATTGGAAATTTCCTGGTTGCTGTTTTGAAATCCTGTTCCATTTGTTGCCGGAATAAATGGCGCAAGCGGTAGTTGAAAGAAAGAATGAATGGTAACGCCGCCGGCATTTATGGCTGCTACACCTGTTGGTGCCACTACCGCCAGCTGCTTGGGACAATTTTCACGGATATATTTTAGAAATGTTGTTTTACCAGTACCGGCCTTTCCGGTAAGGAATATATTCCGGTTACTTTGGTTAACTAACTGAATAGCCAGTTGAAACATTTCATTTTCAGTGTCGTATTTCATCATACAGTCGTTGGCATAAAAAAAAGGAACATTGCGCCAGCCTTTGCCTTTGCAATGTTCCGTATTATTTGCTGATTTATTACTCCGCTTTTACACCAAGCATCAGCAACTCGTTAACCTGTATCTCGGTAACGTATTTCTTATTCCCTTCTTTATCATTATAACTACGGTTAACAAGCTTTCCTTCGATAGCTACTTCCTTTCCTTTGGTCAGGAATTTTTCAACAATCTCAGCCACCTTACCCCAGGCAACCAGGTTGTGCCATTGTGTTTCGGTTACTCTCTCGCCTTTGGCGTTGCGATAGTTTTCATTAGTGGCTACAGAGAAACGGGCCATTTTTTTACCACTTTCTAATGTTCTCACTTCTGGTGCGTTACCCAGGTTGCCGATCAATTGTACTTTGTTTTTTAATGCGTACATAACTTTAAGTTTTGTGCTTCCGTGCCTTTACGGTTTTACGGAAACGATTTTTTAATTTTTTTATCTCAGTCAGCCGGTGACGTCATTTCCGATTGACAACACAAAGATGCTAGTGCCAAAAAGCGGTAGCCGGTTTTTACCCGTTTACTCCCGAAGCTAAACGTGTAGAAACGTTTGTACACGGATAAATAGTTGTATATTAAAGTTCTAAACCTTTACCAATGATCAAAGAAAAAACGGATAAGCGAACCTGCCTGTCCTGTGGCAACGTTCTAAAAGGGCGGGCCGACAAGAAATTTTGCAACGATTACTGCAGGAATAATTATAATAATGAACAAAAGGCGAAGGGAGGACAAAGTCCGCTGGTGCGTAATATCAATAACGCATTGCTGAAAAACCGGAAAGTGCTGGAGAGCATTCTTCCCGATGGTGAAGAAACCGCGAAAGCCAATAAAGACAAACTACAACGGCTGGGTTTCCAGTTCAAATACCTTACACATATATATACTACCAAAACAGGCAAAACATATTATTACTGCTATGATTATGGTTACCTGCCACTGGACAATGACTGGTTTTTAATTGTAAAGAAAAAAGAAGAATAGTTCTTTGCCTTTACATTTGCAGCATGTCAAATCCTGTAATCTGTATAGGTGCCGCATTAGTTGATGAATTGTTTCATGCTACCGGCAATATGCTGTTTGCCACTACTAATGATGCCACCGTAACAAAAACTGCCGGTGGTGTAAGCCGCAATATTTCTCACCAGTTATCCTTGCTGGGTGTACCGGTTCAACTGATCAGTGTTTTTGGAAATGACAGTGATGGTGATTGGTTAAAACAGGTTTGTATTAATGCCGGTGTTAAACTGGATGCTTCTATTACGAAAAAGGGACTTTCCGGAAAATACACCGGTATCCTGAATGTGGACGGCTCTTTGTTTTCTGCATTCTTAACGAATGCTGCCAATCATTTGATCACACCAGAGCATTTAACCGGGCATATTGAGCTGCTAAGAACGGCTTCTTTTCTATTAGCTGATGCCAATATCAGTGTCGATACGGCGGAATGGTTACTTGCGTTCAGTAAAGAAACCGGGATACCGTTTGTGATAGAACCAGTTTCGGTTCCCCCCGCCAAAAAATTCACCAACGTTAACCTGGATGGCTTGTATTTGATAACACCCAATGAAGATGAATTACCGGTGCTTTGTTCAGAACAGGCGTCTATGACGCAAATGCAGATACAGCAATTGCTGGAGAAAGGGGTTCAGAATATCTGGTTGCACAATGGCAAAATGGGTTCTGCCTTATACAATAAAGAAAAAGCAATTACACTCCATGCTCCATCTTTAGAAGTGGTGGATTGCACCGGTGCCGGTGATGGTTCCCTGTCAGGTTTTATACTGGGTAAACACCTGGGTAAAGAAGACATGGATTGTCTTAAACTGGCGCATACATTGTCAGCAGAAATATTACAGGTAAATGGCGCTATTGCCACACACCTGGACCAGGAAAAATTGTTAGGCCTCATCACCAAATACTATCCCTCCTGATGAATTCATTGTTGGAAATACATCCTGAGGTAAAGGAAGCGCTGACAAAGAACAAACCGGTTGTTGCCTTAGAATCCACCATTATTTCGCATGGGATGCCTTATCCAAAGAATGTGGAAACGGCGTTGGCAGTGGAAGAGGTAGTAAGGGCCAATGGTGTTGTGCCTGCAACGATTGCCATCTTTAACGGCAAATGTCATGTAGGACTGACCAACGAACAACTGGAATATTTTGGTAAAGCAAAAGATGTATGGAAAGTGAGTTTACGGGATATGCCCTATGTGATCAGCCAGAACTTATACGGGGCAACCACGGTGGCGGCCACGATGCGGATTGCAGCGATGGCCGGGATAAAAATATTTGTAACCGGGGGTATTGGGGGAGTACACCGCGGAGCAGAAACGAGTATGGATATCTCTGCAGACCTGACTGAGATGGCACAAACCTCTGTGGCTGTGGTATCAGCCGGTGTAAAATCTATTTTAGATATTGGATTGACATTAGAATATTTAGAAACAAAAGGAATACCTGTTATTACTTACGGGCAGGATGAATTTCCCAGTTTTTATTCCCGTAAAAGTGGATTTAGATCTCCATTGCGATTAGATACAGCAAAAGAAATAGCTGCATTATTGCAAACCAAATGGCAATTAGGATTGACCGGTTCTGTATTAATTGCTAATCCTGTTCCTGCTGAACAGGAAATTGCAACGGATGAAATGGAATTGCATATTCTGCAGGCATTGAAGGCAGCAAAAGAAAAAAACATCCGCGGCAAGGAAGTAACACCCTTCCTTTTAAAATATATAGCGGGCCATACAAAAGGTGAAAGCCTCGAAGCTAATATTGCTTTGGTCAAACATAATGCGAAAGTGGGGGCGGAGATAGCGGTAGAGCATGCGGGATAAAACAAAAAACCCAAACATTTCTGTTTGGGTTTCTGTGGTGTGGGGCGGGATCGAACCGCCGACACAAGGATTTTCAGTCCTTTGCTCTACCGACTGAGCTACCGCACCATTCCTGAAACACATCAACTTTGAAAAGTGGAAGCCTTACATCGTTTTTGTGCTTCGGGGCTGCAAATATAGAGGGAATTCACAAAAAATCCACATTAAATGGCATTTTAGTTTGTTCCTACATCCCATATTCACTCAGAAACTTGATCCGCATGATTTTCAACTGTTCCCAGTTGAAATTATACTCGGCTAACTCTTCCTGGGCCACCTGTAAAGAGGAGGTTTCACAGCTTTTAAAATACTCAATGATCTCATCCTGGTCGTCTTCATCCAGCATTTCATCAATGGCATAGTCCAGGTTGAGCTTGGTACCGCTGGCTGCAATGGTCTCCATTTCTTCCAGCATCTCATCCATCCGCCAGCCTTTATTTTTTGCTATTGTTTCGAGAGAAACTTTCTTATCCGTATTTTGAATGATATAAACCTTGCTGCCGCTTTTGTTCACCACACTTTTCATTACAAAATCATCCGGCCGTTCAATATCATTCTCTTCCACATACCGGGCAATCAGTTCCACAAAAGGTTTTCCATATTTTAGGGCCTTGCCCTTACTTACTCCCTGGCATTTTTCAAGGCCTTCCAATGTAATAGGATAAAAGGTAGCCATGTCCTGCAGCGATGATTCAAGGAAAATAACAAATGGCGGCAGGTTTTTCTTCTTCGCCTCTTTTTGCCGAAGTTCCAGGAGCATCGCCATCAGTTTTTCATCCATGGCCGCTCCGCCCGTAGCTTCTGTTCCTTCTTCATCATCCGCATTAGCATCATCATACAATTTATTGAGCACAATCTGGAATGATTTCGGCTTCTTCAAAAAGGCTTCTCCTTTTTTGGTGAACTTAAGCACCCCATATTCTTCAATATCTTTTGTCAGCAGCCCTTCTAATATCAACTGCCGTATCAATGAGTTCCAGAAATGGCTGTCCTTATCATTACCGCTGGCAAATACCTCTAATCCATCATGGCGGAACATTTGGTTTTGTGGCGTCATTCTGCCAATAATGATCTGTACCACATAATCCGTAGCAAATCTTTCATCCAGCGCTTTAATCGTTTTTAATGCAATGGCTGCCTCTTCTTTTGCTTCCACTCTTTCTTTGGGATGCTTGCAGTTATCACACTGGCCGCAATTTTCTTTTTCGTACTCTTCTCCGAAGTAACTCATGAGTATCTTACGGCGGCATACACCCGTCTCGGCAAAAGCTACTGTTTCATTGATCAATTGTGCTCCCACTTCCCTTTCGCTGAGTGGTTTGTCCCGCATCAGGTGTTCCAGTTTGCTTACGTCTTTGTGTGAATAGTGAAGAATACATTTACCCTCCAGTCCATCACGGCCTGCCCGGCCCGTTTCCTGGTAATAGTTTTCTATTGATTTGGGAATATTATAATGAATGACAAAGCGGATATCCGGCTTGTCAATACCCATACCAAATGCAATGGTGGCGCAGATCACCTGCACTTCTTCTCCCAAAAACAAATCCTGTCTTTCAGCTCTCAGTTTACTGTCAAGGCCGGCATGGTAGGCAACGGCTTTGATTCCATTCGCATTTAATATATCGGCCAGCTCTTCTGTCGTTTTTCTGTTAAGGGTATAAATGATTCCGCTTTTATTCTTCATCCCTTTAATGAAGCGGACAATATTTTCATCTGTCTGTGCCTTTTTGATCTTTGGTAATACTTCGTAATAGAGATTGGCCCGGTTAAAAGAGGATATAAAAATATTAGGCTTCCGCAGGTCGAGGTTTTTTACAATATCGCTCTGCACTTTCGGTGTGGCAGTAGCCGTTAGTGCAATTACCGGTGCATCAGGATTAATCTGTATCATCATTTCCCGCAACCTTCTGTACTCAGGCCTGAAATCATGTCCCCACTCAGATATACAATGTGCTTCGTCTACTGCGAAAAAAGAAATTTTCAGATCAGAAAAAAACTCCAGGTTTTCCTGTTTGGTCAGTGTTTCGGGTGCTACATAGAGCATTTTTGTTTTGCCGGACAGCAAATCATCATGCACTTCTTTTATTTCCTTTTTGTTGAGTGTTGAGTTGAGAAAGTGGGCTACTTCATCATTGCTGCTGTAGCCACGGACCAGGTCGACCTGGTTTTTCATTAAGGCGATCAGCGGTGAAACTATCAGGGCAACCCCTTCACTGACCATGGCAGGTAGCTGGTAGCACAAACTTTTACCTCCGCCTGTTGGCATGATCACAAACGTATCATGACCTGCCAGTAAAGATTCAATGGCTTTTTCCTGTGTCCCTTTGAACTTATCGAACCCAAAATATTCCTGCAAGGCTTTGTGCAGATCAAATCTTTTCTTTGAAGGGGCCGCTTCCTTAACCTTCGCCGTCTTTTTAACTGTGGCCTTCTTTGCTGTTGTTCCCATTTCCTTAATTTTTCTTCATAGGAGTCCATCCGGACTATTTGCATTTCTCTTTAATGCAGAATTATTTAAGATACTCAATTTTGCCCGAACGGTAATACCGCTCAAACAGTTTTTTTTCACAAGGCGCTCCAATCGTTACCAGGTATAAGGTATTTGTTTCTTGGTCAGTCTTAATGGCCGGAGTGTCAGCGGGTAGTGTTAAACTAAACCGGGCCCCGCAGAAGCAAGGCAGGGTAACACAGCGTCTTCCCCCGTCAATTGAGGACGGCGAATTTACGAATGTTTACAGTTTTTAGACGTGGCGAAGCGTTAAAATTAGAGTGTATCGATTGCATAAAGGGGACTTCCTCGTAAAACCTCTAATTTTGGCGCTTTAATTATGGCGGTATCAATAAAACAGGTGGCTTTAAAAACCATTGCACTGGAGGCAAACTCGGTTGCAGGCCTTGCATCCTATATAAATGACGATTTTGAAAAAGCTGTGACAGCAATTGCATCTGGTAAGGGCAGGGTAGTGGTTAGTGGCATTGGTAAAAGTGCGGTCATCGCACAAAAGATTGTTGCCACTTTTAACTCTACCGGCACTCCATCAATTTTTATGCATGCGGCAGATGCCATTCATGGCGACCTGGGCATGGTACAACAAAATGATGTGGTAGTTATTATCAGCAAGAGTGGCGAAAGCCCTGAGATAAAAGTACTGGTGCCATTGATTAAAAACTTCGGGAATGTTTTAATAGCGATGGTCGGTAATATTGAATCATACCTTGCACGCAACGCCTCAATTATTTTAAATACTACGGTTACACAAGAGGCTTGTCCCAATAACCTGGCTCCCACCTCCAGTACAACCGCACAGCTGGTCATGGGAGATGCATTGGCAATCTGCCTGATGGAATTGAACGGTTTCCAATCGGAAGATTTTGCCAAGTTTCATCCCGGGGGTTCATTGGGAAAAAAATTATACCTGCGGGTGGTTGACTTATATGCCGACAATGAAAAACCAAAAGTGCTGGCAGAACAATCCCTGAAAGAAGTGATCGTGGAAATGACAGCAAAGAGATTGGGTATTACGGCAGTGGTTGATGCTGCCAATAATTTATTAGGCATTATAACAGATGGTGACCTGCGCCGGATGCTGGAAAAAAGTATTGCCATTGATACAATCAAGGCTGGTGATATTATGACCGTTAATCCAAAAACAATCGGGCCGGATGAACTGGCGGTGGGTGCCCTGGATATGCTCCGTAAAAATGAAATCACACAGCTGGCAGTTACAGAAGCAGGAAAGTACCTTGGTATCATACATTTGCATGACCTGGTAAAAGAAGGATTGATTTAACCGGTGAACCGTGTCAGCATTCCTGTTCACGATTCACTACTCACTTTAACATTACATGAATAAACATCACTATGTTGCAATAATGGCAGGTGGAATTGGCAGTCGTTTCTGGCCGATGAGCCGCACCAACTTCCCCAAACAGTTTCTGGATATACTGGGTACGGGTAAAACACTGATCCAACAAACATATGACCGTTATGCCAAACTGGTTCCCAAAGAAAATATTTATATAATAACCGCTGAAGATTATACGGGTATTGTAAAAAAGCAGATTCCTGATATTGCTGAAGAAAATATACTGGCCGAACCTTCCCGGAAAAACACAGCACCTTGTATTGCCTACATTGCGTTCAAATTAATGAACAAGGATCCCAAGGCCTTAATGATAGCGGCACCAGCTGATAACCTTATCCTTGAAACAGATGAGTTTATCAAAACGGCCAAAAAAGCATTTTCCTTTGTAGATCATATCAACGCATTGGTTACAATTGGCGTCAAACCCACCTATCCAAATACAGGGTATGGTTATATACAGCATGATACCGCCGAAGCAGCACCAGATGTGTATAAGGTAAAAACCTTTACAGAAAAGCCTAATGTGGAGCTTGCAAAAGCATTTATTTCCAGTGGTGACTTTTTATGGAACGCCGGCATTTTCACCTGGAAGGTGAAGAATGTTTTAACTGCTTTTGAAAAATACCTGCCCGAAGTATATGAAGTTTTTGCAGCGGAAAAAGACAAGTTTAATACAGACAAAGAAAAAGAGGCCATTGAAAGTATTTATCCGCAATGCACCAATATTTCCATTGACTTTGGCGTAATGGAAAAAGCGGAAAATGTATATGTTATACCGGCCACATTTTCATGGAGTGACCTCGGCACCTGGAACAGCGCCTGGGAAAACAAAGAGAAAGACTATTTCGGAAATGCCGTGGTGGGTAAAAAGGTAATGGCGGTGGATGCCCGCAATTGCATGGTGCATGTTCCGGATACCAAATTGGTTGTACTCCAGGGTCTTGATGAATATATCATTGTAGACACCAAAGATGTCCTGATGATCTGTAAAAAAGATAAAGAACAGGAGATCAAAGAATATGTTGCGGAGGTAAAACGAAATATGGGAGATAAATATTTGTAGTATTCATCATAAAATAATTACCTGAAAGTAGTAGCCCCGGTTTGTCCGGGGTTTTTTACTTTTAATAAGAAAAAACTGAAGCCTATGTATCCCGTTGCCTCTATTCTCTTCCTGGATATTGAAACTGTCCCCCAATATTCGTCTTACAATGAGCAGCCTGAAGAGTGGAAAACTCTCTGGGGGCTGAAAGCACAATATCTAATCCGCAACAAAGAAGAAGAAACGGTTGAAACCATTTATCCCCGGGCCGGTATTTACGCAGAGTTTGGTAAAATTATTTGTATCAGTTGTGGCTTTATACAAGGAACCGGTGCTGATAAAAAAATCATCCTGAAATCTTTTGCCGGGGACGAGGAAAAGAAATTGTTGTATGAATTTTCAGACATGCTGAAGAAGTGGTCTGCCGACGGAAGTAAATTTCTGTGTGCCCACAATGGCAAAGAGTTTGATTTTCCTTATCTCTGCCGGAGAATGGTTATAAACCAGGTTGCTATCCCCTCCATTCTGAACATGTCAGGAAAAAAACCCTGGGAGGTAAACCACCTGGACACAATGGATCTCTGGAAGTTTGGTGATTTTAAAAACTATACCTCGCTAAACCTGCTGGCTCATTCGCTGGGCATACAAACACCCAAAGATGATATCGACGGAAGCATGGTGTGGGAAGTGTATTGGAAGGAAAAGAACCTGCCCCGAATCGTAACCTACTGCCAGAAAGATGTGGTGACGGTGGCACAGATCTTTTTAAGAATGAACGGGGAGCCTTTGATCAGGGAAGAAAACATTGAAATAAAACCTTAATGAAAAGAATAAACTATTCCTCCGGTGCCAAATGGGAAGACATTGTTGGTTACAGCCGGGCAGTAAAAGTTGGAAACATCATTGAAGTAACCGGTACGGTAGCTGTGGACGAAAACAGCTCGTTGGTTGGAAAGGATGATGCGTATGCCCAGACTAAATTCATCCTTGAAAAGATAGAAGGCGTATTACAAAAAGCCGGCGCCTCTTTAAAAGATGTGGTAAGAACGAGGATGTTCGTCACCGATATATCCCGGTGGGAAGAATATGGCAAAGCACATGGTGAGTTTTTTGCAACCATCAAACCCTGCACTTCGATGATCGAAGTAAAAGGGTTGATCGCCCCGGAATACCTGATTGAAATTGAGGCAACCGCTATTATATCCTGATATGAATATTGAAACACTAAGAGAATATTGTTTGTCAAAACCAGGAGCAGAAGAAACGCTGCCGTTCGGTCCCGATACCCTGGTTTATAAAGTTGGCGGAAAGGTGTTCTTGTTAACAGGACTTGATAGCGAAGACCTTCGTTTCAATGTAAAGTGTGACCCGGATAAAGCCATTGAATGGAGAGAAGTGTTTACCTGCGTGCAACCGGGCTATCATATGAATAAAAAACACTGGAATACCATTGTTGCAGATGGTACCGTTCCCGATCAACAATTAAAAGAATGGATCGATCACTCGTATGAACTGGTAGCAAAAAAGAAAAAATAACTCAAACGAATATTTCTTCAATCCGGCCTGCCACTTCCAGTCCGGCATTTTTACCTGTATCGTTAAGCAGGATTTCTTTTGTTTTGTTATCGGTCAATAATACATCTATTGCCGATGTCATACTTTCTTCTATCCTTCCTTCCATAAATCCACGAACAGGTGACGCCAGCTCCGTGGCTGCATCCCGGTGAGCTAAAATTTCGAGCCGGTACTGTTTATTCTCCAGCACAATTTTTACCTTCTTCTCATCGGCAAAAGAGGTAATCAGTTTTGATTGATTGTAAGTGGTAAACTTTATCAACCTGTTGTGTAACCAGATGCCAGCAATAAAACCGACAAAGGAACTGCGGACCCAGGGAATTTTGGCAACTGAACATTTCAAGGAAATGCCGGGCAGGCTAAAATGGTTTGATTGCATCCAGAAATAAGCAGAAGGAAAGGATCTTCCCCAATCTTTTTCTATATAACCCCGGCCATTGGTAAAGTCAACGGGTTCACCGTTGACAATGATCATTCCATCCACCCGGTGATCCATGCTTACAATTCCATGATAGCATTCCATAAACGGAACAAATGCATACGGCCCCATAATTCCCGGCGAATACCAAGGTTTAGGCCAGGGAATATTCCCGGTAAACTGAAGTTCCCCGGTTAATCCCGGTAACCTGAGCTGAATAGCCGATTCGGTGAAAGAATTGTTTTGAATGCTTACCCTAAAATTTTTAGGGAGGGAGTTAAAATCGTCCGCAGCAAACCGGTGATAGCCGGCAGTTTGCTTTTTTCCATCCAGTACCTGGATGAAAGAGTGTTTATTTCCGGCAGCATCCATTGCAATACCGGGTATAAAAGCAAATGCTTTTGTAGCATCGGCATTCACTACTTTAAAATACCATCCTTCAAAATAGTTTTTGGTTTTCCCCCATCCCTGGAACTGTTCGGGATTGAAAAAGGCATGAACCTTATTGAATAGCATTGTTCAATATACAAAACTTACAGGGCTGCGATTTCCTAAATGGGGTTAATTTTATGCTGTTCGCATTTCAATAATTATAATTATTCACATTGAGTACACCGCATATACATTCCAAGCTGCCCAATGTTGGCACTACTATTTTTACTGTGATGAGCGGGTTGGCCACACATCACAATGCAGTAAACCTGGGCCAGGGCTTTCCTGATTTCCCGATGAATGAAGAACTTACGGAGCTGGTTAACTGGGCCATGAAAAATAATTTTAACCAGTATTCGCCAATGCCCGGCTGGTTTCCGCTGCGGGAAGCGATAGCAGAGAAAGTTGAGTTTTTGTACCACACAAAAATTAACCCGGATACAGAGATCACCATCACTCCCGGCGGCACCTATGCTATCTATTCTGCTTTCACCGCTATTCTTAACCCCGGAGATGAAGTAATTGTGTTTGAGCCGGCTTATGACAGTTATATTCCGAATATTGAAATCAATGGGGCAAAAGCCATTACTATCAACCTGGTTTACCCGGATTACCATATTGATTGGGCCGCTGTCAAAAAAGCGATTACATCGAAGACAAAAGCTATTATCATCAACTCGCCGCATAATCCAACCGGGAGTGTGATTGCAGAAAATGATATACAGGAATTGAGAAAAATAGTGGAGGGTACCAATATTTTTATCATCAGCGATGAAGTATATGAACACCTGATCTTTGATAGTATTCCACACCAGAGTATCCTTCGCTATCCTGATTTGATGCAAAGGAGTTTTGTCTGCTTCTCATTTGGTAAGGTATACAACTGCACCGGCTGGAAGCTGGGTTATTGCATTGCCCCGCCTGAGCTGACAACGGAATTCCGGAAAGTACACCAGTTCAATTGTTTCAGCTGCCATACCCCTTCGCAGGTAGCGCTGGCACAGTTTTTACAAAATAGAGAGGCCTATTTATCCTTGTCCTCATTTATGCAGGAGAAAAGGGATTACTTCAGTAGGTTGATGCGGGGTACAAAATTTGAAATGCTGGATAGCCATGGCAGTTATTTTATCTGTGCCAAATATGATCGCATCAGTGATGAGCCTGATAAAGAGTTTGCAATACGCTTAACGAAAGAAGCCGGGGTGGCCACTATTCCTGTTTCTGCTTTTTATCAAAACGGAAAAGACGATAAGGTGTTACGGTTTTGTTTCTCCAAGAAAAACGAAACGCTGGAAAAAGCTGTTGAAAAACTCGTTACCCTCTGATGTCGATTGACTCCCGATACAAAGGAATTTTTTATATGCTGCTGGCGGCGCTTGGATTCTCGCTGATGGGAGGTGCTGCTAAATTATTGAAAGGAAGTTTTGGTGCGGGACAGTTAGTATTATGGAGAAACCTCGTTGGTCTTATTGTTCTGGTTGCCGGTTTCATTATTAAACCCCCGGTAAATAAAGGAGGTAAATTTCATTTGTTGCTTTTTCGGGGTATGATGGGTACAACAGCGCTATACACATTGCTTTATTGTATTCTGCATATTCCGCTGGGTACGGCCATGACGTATAATCTTACTTCCGCCTTATTCATTGCCGTATTTTCCTTTATTCTTTTCCGGGAATACCATGGCAGGGTGGTTCTTTTGGCTGTATTGCTTGGTTTTCTGGGTATGTTACTAATCTATAAACCAGCCATGCACTTCCCCTGGTATTATCATGCAGCAGGGCTTCTTTCGGGTGTTACTTCCGCCCTTGCATATATTACTGTAAACCGGTTGGCCGGTTATTATGACTCGAGGATCATCGTGCTGGCTTTTATTGGCACAGGTGTTCTTGTGCCCCTTGTCTTTATGATAATAAGATATAGTGCCAATATACCGCCGGATGATGTGTTCTTTATTTCATGGAAATGGCCTTCGGGTTTTGAGTGGTTTTATGTTCTGTGGCTCGGTTTAGCAGCCCTGTTTGGTCAATATTTTGTCACCAAAGCGTATGGAGCCGATAAGGCAGGAGTTGTCTCTTCTATCGGGTATGCCAATATCATCTTTTCTGTTTTCATTGGTATGGCACTGGGTGATGCCTTCCCCGACTGGATGTCAAGCCTTGGTATTCTGTGTATTATCAGCAGCGGGGTGCTTATTTCTGTCTTCAAAGCAAAAAAATAAAGTTTCTTAAGAATTTTTTTCAAAAATTATTTGTGCGTTTAGTCACACTCATCGTATATTTGCGATATAAGATTATAAAATGGCATTCCATAAAAAAGAAGCGTTTACCCAAAAAGAACAGGACCTGGCCAATTTTGCCAAGGCCATGAGCCATCCGGCAAGGATCGCCATTCTGAAAGTGCTGGCACAGCGAAACGAATGTATCTGCGGTGAACTGGTTGACGTATTGCCGCTGGCACAAAGCACCGTCTCACAACACCTGAAAGAACTAAAAAATGCCGGCCTGATCAATGGTGAAACAGACGGTCCCAGGAGCTGCTATTGTATCAACTGGAAAGCTTTTGAAAAATTCAATAACGAATTCAATCTTCTTTTCAGCAACCTGAAGATCAAAAATGAAAAAGCCTGTTGCTGAACTGATTTACTACTTAAAAATATTAACCATGAACACGGATGCACAACTAAAAGAAATAGTAAGACAGAAATACAGCGAAATAGCGCTGCAGGATAAAGAAACCAACCAGTCGTCCTGCTGTGGTGCCGGTGGTTGCTCTACTGAAGTGTATAATATCATGAGTGATGATTATACGACGCTGGAAGGATATAATCCCGATGCAGACCTCGGCCTTGGCTGTGGCTTGCCTACCCAGTTTGCCAACATCAAAAAAGGCGATACGGTGATCGACCTGGGTAGCGGCGCCGGTAATGATTGCTTTGTTGCCAGGGCCGAAACAGGTGAAACAGGAAAAGTGATCGGTATTGATTTTACCCCGGCTATGGTTGACAAGGCAAGGGCGAATGCCGAGAAAAGGGGATTCAATAATGTTGAATTCCGCCAGGGAGATATTGAGAAAATGCCTGTTACCTCCAATGTGGCAGACGTGATTGTCAGCAACTGTGTACTCAATCTTGTACCCAATAAAGACGGAGTGTTTAAAGAAATATTCCGGGTATTAAAACCTGGTGGTCATTTCAGTATCTCCGATGTAGTACTGGTTGGCAATTTACCGGAAGCACTGCGCAAAGATGCAGAGATGTATGCGGGCTGTGTATCTGGGGCAGTACAAAAAGAAGTGTACCTAGAATTGATCCGGCATAATGGATTTCAGAATATTACGGTACAAAAAGAAAAACCGATCATCATCCCTGATGATATCCTGAAGAATTACCTGAACGAAGAAGAGCTGAATAAATTCAAAAACGGAACAGCGGGAATTTTCTCTGTAACTGTTTTTGCACAAAAACCGGCCTGTACGCCGGGCGGTGGCTGTTGCTAAATCGTCTCTTATTTTTTCACCATAAATAGTATAGCCATGAACACAAACATTCAATTACACAACGACCCCAATAATGGCGGTGGTTGTTGCGGCGGCACAGGTGACTGGGGCTGTTGCTAAGAATTCGAGAGGAGGGCATTACCCTCCTCTCTTTTAAACCAACTGGCTTATGCCCAAAAAACTTTCTTTTCTTGACCGCTATCTCACCCTGTGGATTTTTCTTGCCATGGGATTTGGAGTAAGTATAGGTTATTTTATTCCATCGGCGGATTCCTTTATCAATTCATTTCAATCCGGCACTACCAATATTCCTATTGCCATCGGCCTGATATTGATGATGTATCCGCCGCTGGCCAAAGTGAGGTATGAAGAATTACCAAAAGTGTTTGCCAATAAAAAGATTCTTTTCCTTTCGCTGGTACAAAACTGGATTGTAGGTCCGTTGCTCATGTTCATATTAGCAGTAATTTTTTTGAGAGATGAGCCGGGTTATATGACCGGGTTGATCCTTATTGGTATTGCCCGCTGTATTGCAATGGTAATTGTATGGAATGACCTGGCGAATGGAGACAGGTTGTATGCAGCCGGACTGGTTGCTTTCAACAGTATTTTCCAGGTATTGTTTTATAGTTTCTATGCCTGGATATTTGTCACCAAATTGCCGCCGCTGTTTGGATTGAAAGGCTATGATGTTGCTATCACGATTGGTGAAGTAGCACAAAGCGTATTTATTTACCTCGGAATTCCCTTCCTGGCCGGAATGATCTCAAGATATGTACTGATCAAATGGAAAGGGGAAGATTGGTTTACCAAAAAATACCTGCCTGCTATAAGCCCCATTACATTGATTGCCCTGTTGTTTACCATTGTTGTTATGTTCAGCCTGAAAGGAAACATGATCGTAGAAATTCCCGGTGATGTGCTGCTGATTGCTATACCACTAACCATTTACTTCGCCATTATGTTTTTCACGGCGTTCTACTTATCAAAAAAAGCAGGTGCAGATTACGAAAAGTCTACATCTCTTGCTTTTACGGCAGCCGGAAACAACTTTGAGTTGGGCATTGCAGTCGCTGTATCAGTATTCACCATTCACTCACCCGTTGCATTCGCTGCTGTGATTGGTCCGCTTATTGAAGTTCCGGTATTGCTGTTACTGGTAAGGTTTGCCCTGTCACAACAAAAAAAATTTAAACCAGCAAAACAATGAAGAAGAAGCTCCTTTTTGTTTGTATAGAGAACAGTAACCGCTCCCAGATGAGCCAGGCTTTTGCCAAAATTCTCGGCGGTGCAAATGTGGAAGCCTATAGTGCCGGTTCCAAGCCTTCCGGTATTGTAAATCCAAAAGCAATTACTGCGATGAAAGAGTTGGGTTATGATCTCAGTGCCCACGAAAGTAAATCGCTGAAAGAAGTGGAGCAATATGCACCCTTTGATGCAGTGATAACAATGGGCTGTGGTGATGCTTGTCCCTGGATGCCCGCTAAAAAATTTATTGACTGGCAAATCCCAGATCCCAAACACTTGGAACCGGAAGAATTCAACAAAGTAAGAGACCTGATAAAAGAAAAAGTAGCCCATTTAATGGAAGAGCTGGAAAAAATCTAGTCAATATACTTTTTCGGAATCGGGTTATCCGGCGTTTCTGCCTGCCAGAAAACGGAAACGATCCACCATCGCTTACCATCATTCCACAGCTGGATGCTATTGATACCCCGCATAAATGGTTTTTCATCAGTCAATTTTCTTTTGGAATCGTAAGTACTAAAAACATGTACCACGCTGCCAAACTGTTCCGTTCTTCTTCCGATCTCTCTTTCAAAAAACCCTTCTTTTTCAAGGAAAGAACCAGATGTGGTAATATAATCCTCTACCGTCATTATTCTTTTACCCATAGTCCCGTCCGGTTTTTTGCCGGTCGCCATCAATTTTCCTTCCGGCAAAAACAATGTCCTCGTCCGTTCCCAATTTCTCTTTTCCCCGGCAGGCCCGGAGATAACATTATACAAAGCGGCCACAAGTGCCTCTGCTGATTCCACATCTTTTGGATTAGCTGGAATACTATCCGGCCGGTTATTGGCAAACAGGGATATGGTGAAAAAGAAACTGGTAACTATAAATAAATAAGATAGTGTCTTCATTATTGGTGTTTTGGATCAAGTTACGGCTATTCAGTCCTGGAAAAATTCCATTCATCAAACTCCCGCTTCTTTACTTACTTTGCAGAAACGTTTACCCTTTGAGCAACGCTTTATTTTCCCGCAACCTCTATATATTTCTCTTCTCCCTGTTAGGCATAGTTTATATCACCGGCTTGTTTGTTCCGTTGATGGATAATGATTCGGCCCACCATGCTAATATTGCCCTTCGTATGTACCTGACCGGCGATTATGTGAACCTGGTTGACTATGGAAAAGATTATTTAGATAAGCCACACCTGCACTTCTGGTTGGCTGCTTTCAGTTATAAATTATTTGGTGTAAATACATTTGCCTACAAACTCCCCTCCCTGTTATTTACCATCATGGGTACTTATTCCACCTATCGCCTGGGAAAAGCTTTGTATACCCATGAGGTAGGGAAACTGGCTTCCTTATTAACAGCGTCCGCATTTGCTTATATTCTTGCCAATAATGATGTGCGGATGGATGCAATCCTCACCGCCTCCATCGCCATTGCCACCTGGCAGCTGGTAGAATTTATTCAGCATAAAAAAGTAATGAACATTGCGGGGGCAGCACTGGGCCTTGCCCTTGGATTCTGTACCAAAGGACATATTGCCGTGTTTGTTCCTGCTGTGGCAGCTTTCTTTTATATACTCTATCTAAAAGACTGGAAACTGTTGCTTAATTGGAAATGGCTTTTATTAATAGTTTTATTCGGATTGTTTATTTCACCGGTGGTGTATTGTTATTATTTGCAATACAACCTTCACCCGGAAAAAATTGTACGGGGTAAGGATCATATCAATGGTGTAAAATTTATCCTGCTTAACCAGAGTGTGGAGCGGTTCAGCGGCGAAATGGGAAGTGATTCCAAAAATGATTATTTCTTTTTCCTGCATTCCTTTTTATGGGCCTTTGCACCCTGGAGTATCCTCACCTATATTGCGATTGCCGGAAGGATAAAAACTTTTTTACAACGCAAAGAAGAATGGTTGACAACAGGAGTGTTTTTAGTTATACTAATGGTTATTTCCTTATCTGGCTTTAAACTGCCGCATTACCTCAATATTGTTTTTCCAACCAGTGCAGTGATGGCCGCCTCCTTACTCTTACAAAAAAGAGAAGAAGTCCGGTGGGTAAAAAATATTTTTAGGCTCCAGCTGTTCATCTCTTTACTACTATTGTTGCTGGCAGCTGTTATTAATTTCTGGGCCTTCCCGGTGGAAAATCACCGGGTAATGATCTTGCTGGTACTCTTGCTTACTGTATTCTTTTATTTTTTTAAGACAACAACCCTGCGCCGTATTCAAAAAACAGTAGCGGTTTCGGTTGCCGCAATGGTGCTGTGCTTTTTTCTGCTAAACGCTAATTTTTATCCGCAACTTTTACGCTACCAGGGCGGGAATGAGCTGGCCGCCGCCACTAAACAAACGGTAAACCCCGATGACGTTTATTTCTGGAAAGAGAATTACAGTTCTTCCTATAATTTTTCAACGGCCACACTGCGCAAACCCTTTACTGATTCAACATGGCAGGAAGGTAAAAAAATATGGCTCTTATATGATATCCGTAACGAAGAGGAAATAAAGCAGGCCGGTTATAAAATAGGCGAAAAATATTCAACCCGGGACTATGAAATAACCAAGCTGGATTTAAAATTTGTGAATCCTCAGAAAATAGACAACCAGTGTACAAAGATGGTGATTGCGGAAGTGAGCAGGTAACATGCCTGTATTTTAAAATGGCGGGCCCGCCTGCTGACGTAGGCTTTCTGGTTCGCTTACTCCATTTTACAGACCAATTTTACTGTTTTTAACTTTTTGACCTCGTTGCTATCGGACTTTATTTTTTCCGCAGCGACTTTTATTGGCAGACCAGCAATTGTTGAACTATAATCGCCAGGGCGGATTGGTTCTGTTTTTACCAGCGAAGTAGATGATTATTTGGTTGTTGTCAGGATCCTTCAGCCTGGATTCCCGCCATAACCAGGACTTGTCGTTCGGCAATTCATCAATTTTTATATTCTTTTCAATAAGCGATTTTATATAATCATCAACGTTATGTACTTCGAAATATATCCATATACCTTCTCCAACGGGCAAAGTTTGAACCTGGTGCAACGAGAATGTTGCATTTCCTTCGGGACATTCAAACCTTGCATAGTGTGGCAATGCTTTTACAATTAGCCTAAGCCCTAAGGTTTCATAAAACGTTATTGATTTTTCTATATCAATAACCGGAACTGTAATTTGATTAAGATTCATTTGCTTAAAGTAAATTTTAAGAACCTTTCTAAATAATCACCGTATTGAAAGACTTTCATAAGACTTCTGGGCTTGCTTTTATAATGGAATGTATTATGCCCTGTCCCGAAACGTTACTCATACGAAAAAATTGAACCTGAAGTTAACAAGTAAAAATAAATAGAATTACAGCAAGCTGTAAAACTATTGATAGCGGTATGCGCCTTTTTATTACAACGTATACTGTTTTACCGGCATCCACAATGGTTCTTGTTATCCCTTCGTATTGATATGTCAAAATGAAGGCTGTACCTAAAAACAGGCTATGCCACGAAAACTTTGAAACAAGATTGGGCAGGGTAAAATAGTAAAACGGGTTGTCTGCTTTTGACGTCTTAACGTCCGTTTAGGTTTTAAAGATGAAGATACTTTTGTGATGCAACAGACCAAAGCACTAAAATAAAATGCTGAAAAATTTAATCAATCAATTATGGAAAAACATGTTGCCATTCTAATGGCTGACCTATCCGGGTATACTGCTCTTACAGAAACCCATGGTTCTGTTATGGCTGCAGATCTGATAGACAAGTACATCCGTATAGCAGAAAAATGCCTGGTTGGTGACAGCAAATTGCATCAGCGACATGGAGATGAAATTATGTTTATCTCTGATTCTCCGGATTTTTTACTTGCAACTGCGATTAAGCTGGAAGCCAATACAGCAAGTGGAGAGAATTTCCTACAGGTACACGGAGGGTTGCATTTTGATAAAGTTTTGTACAGGGACAACAGTTATTTTGGATCTGCCATAAACCTGGTATCCAGGATTGCAGCAAAAGCAACACCAGGATACTTTTGGTGCTCTGATGAATTTGTAAAGGCAATAGCTGATAAATCTGTATGCAGATTTAAATCTAAAGGGAGTCATCGTTTTAAAAACCTTACTGACGAAAAGGAAGTATTTGAATTAAGAATAGAGAAAAGAGGGATCAGTTATGTCGATCCGGTTTGCCGTATGTTAATCCAGTATCCTCAACATGCAACACCGCATCCAACTAATGATGGACTTTATTTTTGCTCTTTACAATGCCTCGAATTATACCGGGAAAGCTACAGGCGTCTTCAAACATTGTAAATACATAAAGAAATTAAAAAACAAAACAATGACAGCAGTAATTATAGGAATATCCTCTGGGCTTGTACTCATATTGCTCTTTGCTATTTTAAAGCAGTTGGATAAAAAGGTAGTATATGGCCTCATCCTTTCAGGAATTGGGTTCCTTTATGTTGGTTATGCCTGGACGGATTTGCATTCCTTAATTGTAAATTCAATTCAGGCGGTTGTATTTTTTTTCCTGGCATATTTCGGAATTAAAAAGAGTATATATATCCTTGCGGCTGGCTATTTTTTGCATGGAGTCTGGGATCTGGTATATAGTTGTTTTTCAGATTCAAATTTAATTCCTCCGCATTACGACCTGTTTTGTTTATCTATTGATTTCACCATTGCTTTTTATTTACTGGTCCTCCAATACAGAAATTTAAAGCAGGAATCGATGAAAAAAAAAGAGCAGGAAACAATTATTCAAACTACATAATTTATAGTATGAAATTTTATTGGTCAATGCCTGAAGGTTTGAACGTCAATTACCGTAAAGAACTTGAAATTTACAGAAGAGAAATGTCAAACGCTAGTTTACAGTTAGCCTGGAGACAGCTTGAAAGAGTTCATATTATTGGACAACCCTGGTTTGTACAGCACACCTATGCACATTGGTTAATGCTTCGGTTTGGTATTAAGATCAAGAGCAAAAAAGAAATTCTTGGACAACTACCCCGGCTTTTGCTGGGTGGGATAAAGTCCTTTGTGGGAAAGATTCCTACCGGCAATACCGGCGGGGTAAATGTACCGCCATTGCGGGTAATGGAAATTCCTGAAGAACTTAAAAATATGATAAAGCCTTATAAAGAACTATAAAAAATATACTTAGACAAAAAGATTTAAAATTACTCCCGTGAAGCTTTACGTTAAAAATATGGTTTGTCACCGGTGTGTTCTTGCAGTAGAAGATATTTTGCACGATGAAACAATACCCTATCACAAAATTATTTTTGGTGAGATTCATTTATGTAATGAATTAACCCTGGCTCAGAAATTACAATTAGAAAAAAGATTTGAAAATATTGGTTTTGCATTGATTAAGAACCGTAATACCGCATTAATAGAAAACATTAAGCAAATGGTGATTAAGATGGCCAGAAATGAAATCAGTGACCATGAAAATAAAATAAAAATTTCTCACTATCTCTCCCAAAGGGTGAACCATGAATACACATACCTGAGCAGCCTGTTTTCATCAGTTGAAGGAAGAACAATTGAGAATTATTTTATTGAACAACGCATTGAAAAAGCAAAAGAGCTGCTTGTGTATGGTCAACTAACCTTATCCCAAATTGCATTTGAGCTTGAGTACAGCAGTGTGGCTCATCTTTCCGCCCAGTTTAAGAAGATTACGGGTTTAACTCCTACTTATTTTAAAGCGATAGGTACAGCAAAACGAAAATCATTAGATACTATCTAAGCCAAAAATTATATAAGGCTTACCCAAAGTAATATAACGATGATCCCCCCTTCCTAAGCTACTTTTATGTTATCAATTAACAATTAAAAAATTAATTATGAAAGCAACAACAACAGTGAGTCAAAGCACTCAAAATGTAAAATGCAGTAACCCAAATTGTACATGTGTTAATTGCAATTGCGGTTCAGCTTGTTCTTGTGCAAATTGCAAAAAGGGTATACTGACCGTATCACTGCCGGGCCGTCCCCGTGGGCGGCTTTTTCTGTCTGTAATTAACATCCTGTTGTCCGTTCTGGCAACTACAGTTCTGCTTACCTTTATTTAAGTAAATTAATAAAAAACAACCATGCAAAAGGTCGCCTTTATCATTCCGCCAACTGTTGAATTACTCGACCTTGCCGGTCCCGTGCAGGTTTTTACCGAAGCTAAATTTTACGGTTTTGAAATTGATATTGAGTTTTATCAATTCCAGGAGGAACCTGTAAGTACTGCCGGGCTCGGCTTTGAAAAAATTAAAAACTATAAGACAGCTAAATTAAAAGAAGGCGATTTTGTTTTTGTGCCCGGTATGAATTTTGAATATGTCAGCAGCATCGCCTTTAAAGCAGAAAAAGAGTTTTTCAAATGGTTAAAAGATTGTTCGGATAATAAAATTACCGTTGGCTCTATTTGTAACGGTGCTTTTGCATTAGGATATGCGGGTTTATTAACGGATACAGAATGTACTACCCATTGGCGAAGGGTAAAGGACTTGCAACAAGAATTTCCCCGGGCAAAGGTTTTATCTGATATTTTATTTATAAAGAGTAATAATGTTTACACCAGTGCCGGTATCAGTGCTGGTATCGATCTTGCGTTGGCTATCCTTGAAGATTTAAAAGGCCCGCTATTTACACATAAGGTAGCCAGGGGGCTTGTTGTTTATCACAGGCGAAGCGGCACACATAAACAACAAAGTATTTACCTCGATTACCGAAATCATATCAACCCACAGGTACATGAAGTGCAGGATTTCCTGATTGATAATCTTTCTAAGGAAAACGATATAGAGTCCCTTGCCTCACTTGTTGGAATGAGCGCAAGAAATCTTAGCAGGGTGTTTAAAGAAAAGACCGGCTCTACTGTTCTGGAATACCTTACCCTGTTACGAAAAGAATACGCAAATACGATGCTGAACAATCCAGAATACACTATTGAGTATATAGCTTCAAAATGTGGATTTAAAACGGCAAGGCAATTGCAAAGGATATTAAAGAAATAATGTCATTATCCTTCCTGTAATAACAGACCTGAATATGTATAAGAAATCATAAACCCGCCCTGGCAGAAATCTCCAGCATCCGGTCAATCGGTTTTTTCGCTGCTAACCGTAACTCTTCTTCCATCGTTATCTCCGGCAATTCATATTTCATACAGAGGTAGAGTTTCTCCAGTGTATTCAGCTTCATGTGCGGGCAATCATTACAGGCACAATTATTATTAGGAGGTGCCGGTATAAATGTTTTACCCGGCGAGGCTTTCATCATCTGGTGCAGGATACCGGTCTCTGTGGCTACAATATACTCCTGCGATGGGTCCGTTTGTGTGTATTTTAATAAACCTGTTGTGGAACCTATAAAATCTGCTATACGAAGAACCGGGTCTTCACACTCCGGGTGTGCAATCAGTTTTGCATTCGGGTGCCTTACTTTTAGTTTGGTAATTTTTTCCAGGCTAAATATCTCATGTACCATACAGGCACCGTTCCATAAAACCATATCACGGCCGGTTACTTTGTTGATATAAGCGCCGAGATTTTTATCCGGGGCAAAAATAATTTTCTGTTCTTTTGGGAAACTTTCCACCACAATTTTTGCATTACTGCTCGTGCAGATCACATCACTCAGTGCTTTAATGCCCGCACTGCAGTTGATATAACTCACCACCACATGATCGGGATGTTGTTCTTTGAATTTTTTAAATAACGGTGGCGGGCAACTATCGCTCAGTGAACACCCGGCTTTCAGGTCAGGAATCACCACTTTTTTAGTGGGATTAAGAATCTTGGCGGTTTCCGCCATAAAATGTACCCCGGCAAAAACGATCATATCCGCTTTTGTCTTTTCTGCCTGTTGTGCCAGGCCTAAACTGTCACCGATATAATCCGCCACATCCTGGATATCCGGCTCCTGGTAGTAATGCGCCAGCAACAGCGCATTTTTTTCCTTCTTCAGTTTTTCAATTTCTGCAAACAGGTCCAGTGTAGGATCGAGTTCAATATCGAGGAAACCTCTTTTTTCAATAGCTGCCCTGGCGGTATCCAATGTGTCAGTGTTCATCTTTTTTGTTTTCGTTCGATGGAGCAATATTCCAACAAGTCACACAACTTTTCAAAACAAAATTTTTTAACCCGGGTATTAATACAATAATAGTATTAATATATTTTTATAAAAAAGAGTATATTATTATTACAGCTGTGGATTCGTGGAAAACTATTTTTAGTTAACAGGTGTAAAGTTACACTTTGTCAGATATTCACATTGTAAACAAGGAAATCCACAACCTGTTTTCTTACGGGTACTATATTTCAGCCTGCTTATCCACAGTAATGTGAAATACCAATGTGCTAAAATTTTATATGCCATTTTATAAAAAAGAGTGTGAATAGAAATAGAATAACTCGTCAAATTTGTACACCGCGGCTTGAATCATAGTGATACTCACATTTTCATTTCCAAACTTACTGTTTCATATCCACGTTCCACAAGGGGTTATTCACATAAAATATTCTCTGTGCACAGGATGATGGGGAGAAAAAACAGGGTTGCTTACCCGTTTTAAAATTATTGAAAGGGAAAATAATTTAATGTGTTGACGAAAATCATCCGTTTTACTAAATATATAAGCGGAAAATCCTTTATTCGCTAATACCCTAATTTTACATTCACACAAAAATTTTCCATATGAAATCTCTTAAACTCCTGCTCGTCGCTTTTTTTCTTTTTGTTTTTACTATAGCCAGGGCTGATGAAGGAATGTGGTTACCCTTATTCCTGCAGCAGCTGAATGAAAAACAAATGAAGGGAATGGGAATGAAGATCAGCGCCAAAGACATTTATAATATTAACAGTGGTAGTTTAAAAGATGCCATAGTGAGTTTTGGTGGTTTCTGCACCGGCGAAGTCATTTCTTCAAAAGGACTGGTATTAACAAATCATCATTGTGGATTTGACGCCATACAAAACCACTCCACGCTGGAACGTAATTATATAAGAGATGGTTTCTGGGCCAGGAACCTGAGCGAGGAAATTCCTAACCAGGGTTTATTTGTCACTTTTATTGTACGTATTGAGGATGTAACCAAACAGGCATTGAATGGTGTAACTAAAACCATGAGTGAAAGTGAAAGACAGTCTGCCATTGATAAGAATATAGCCGGGCTGAGAAAGGATAATAAGAGAGAAACTTACCAGGATAATTTTGTCCGTCCTTTCTTTGAAGGCAATCAATACTTTTTGTTTGTTACAGAAACATATCGTGATATAAGATTGGTGGGTGCCCCGCCATCTGCCATTGGTAATTTTGGAAAAGATACAGACAACTGGATGTGGCCCCGCCATACCGGCGACTTCTCTATGTTCCGTATCTATGCAGGAAAAGATAATAAACCAGCCCCTTATTCTACAGATAATGTGCCTTATATACCGAAGCGATCCTTATCTATCTCATTGGACGGTGTAAGCGAAGGGGATTTTACAATGGTGTTTGGTTTTCCCGGAAGAACCACTCAATATTTACCCTCACCAGCAGTAGACCAGATTATGACGGTGAATGACCCGGCCAAAATTGCTATCAGGGATAAAGCACTGGCAGTGATCGATGGGTTTATGAGGAAGGATGAACAAATTAAAATTCAGTACGCAGCCAAATATGCCAGCATCAGTAATGCCTGGAAAAAATGGCAGGGCGAAGTGCTGGGGTTGAACAGCACGAATGCTGTTGGAAAAAAGAAAGCCTATGAAGCCGATTTTCAAAAAAGGGTCAATACTAACCCTCAATGGAAAACAGAGTATGGCAACCTGCTGGGTGATATGGAATCACACTATTCAGCATTAAAACCTTACGGGTATGCCCGGGATTATTATACCGAGATCGTTAGTAAAATAGAACTCTTTACCATCGCAGCCCAGTTAAACGCACTGATAACGGCTTATGAAAAAGACGGAGAGAACGGATTTAAGCAAAGACTACCTGTCACTAAAAATGCACTGGAGGGACTGTATACTGAGTATAGTCCGGTTGTAGACCAACAGTTGTTTGAAGTGCTGATGGAAATGTATGTAAAAGACCAGGACAAAAAATATGTTTCGCCCATGCTGATAGAATGGCTGAATGGGGATATGAACGGGTTTAAAAAACTGGCCGCTAAAGTATATGATGCTACCACGCTGGATAATAGCAAGGCAACCATGAAAATGCTGGAAAAACCCGCCGCTGAACTGGTAGCCGAACTAAGGAACCAACAGGTGATAAGGTTGTACCAGGACCTTTTAAAAACATACCAGACACAGGTACAATCAAAGCTGGGCGAAATAAACAGCAATATCAACAAGTTGCAGCGCACCTATATGCAGGCACAGATGGAGGTGATGAAAGAAAAGAAATTCTACCCGGATGCCAACAGCACTTTAAGGGTTACTTATGGTAAAGTGAAAGGGTACAACCCGAGAGATGCGGTGAAGTTTGATTTTTACACTTATTTGGATGGGGTGATGGATAAATACAAACCCGGCGATTATGAGTTTGATGTGCCGGAAAAGCTAAGATCATTATACCAAACCAAAGATTATGGCCAGTATGGAAGCAAAGGAAAGATGCCCGTATGTTTTATCGCCATGAACCACACTACTGGCGGTAATTCAGGCAGTCCGGCCCTGGACGCCTATGGCAACCTGATTGGCCTCAATTTTGACCGGGTTTGGGAAGGAACGATGAGTGATATCAACTACGATCCCTCTATTTGCCGTAATATCATGGTCGATATCCGGTATGTACTCTTTATCGTGGATAAATATGCCGGCGCCGGCCACCTGGTAAAAGAGATGAAACTGGTTCACCCCAAGAAAAAGTAAAATCCCCCGAAGCAGCTATAAATACCGGTTACAACTCATTCAAAATGCCTCCTCCGGGGGCATTTTTGTGGATTTTCCACAGTTTTTCCCCTATTTTTGCCATCCTTTAAAAAAGCAGGATAATATAATATTATGTCTATTATTCAGGATATCCGAGATAAGTATGCAAAGCTTACTGTAGTGCTGATTGCATTGGCCCTTGTGGGATTTATTTTAACCGATTATTTTTCTGGTCAGGCAAGAGCCGGCGGCGGCGGTGCTTCAAGCACCATTGGTATGGTGAATGGCCAAAAAATAAACTTCGACGAGTTTAACCCAAAGGTTACTCAAATGGAAGAAAACATGAAGGCCCAGGGTTATCCGCAGAATGCATCACTTACCCAGCAAGCGATGGAGCAGGCATGGGCACAGGAAATAAACCGGCTTCTGTTAACCGACGAGTTTAAAAATCTCGGGATTGAAGTAGGTAAAAAAGAATTGGGTGATATTCTTTACGGCGCTAACGCACCACAGGATATCAAACAACAATTTACCGATGAAAAAACAGGGCAATTTAATGCTGTGCTGGCCAAGCAGAATATCGACCAGGTGTTGAAAAAAGGAACACCGGAACAAAAAGCAAACATCAGCAACTATATCAATCAGCTGGCTGAACTGAGAATGTCTGATAAATATTTCTCTTTACTTTCCAACAGTACCAACTTTCCCCGCTGGATGATTGAAAAACAAAATGCTGATAACAGCCAGTTGGCAAAAATATCATTGGTAAGAGAAGTATACAGCAGCATTGCTGACAGTACAATTAAAATTGAAGACAGTGAAATTGCGGCGTATATCAATAAAAACAAAAGCCAGTATAAACAGCAGGAGAGCCGCAGTATAAATTATGTAACCTTCAGCGCTTCACCTTCCGCTGCGGACAGTGCAGAAGTAAAGAACAGGCTGGTTACCCTGAAAGAGAATTTTAAAACGGCAGAAAACCTGGAACAGTATCTTGCCGGTGAAGGGGCCAATTATTATTCCGGCTATATCAGTGGTAAAACGATCCAGATAGCACTGAAAGATTCTATTTTCCAAACGCCGGTTGGCGAAGTATACGGACCCTATCTTGATGGCGGTAGTTACGCTTTGGCCAGGGTGTTGGGGGTTAGGCAAATGCCTGATACAGCTACCGTACGCCACATACTTATCAGTACACAATCAAGAGATTCTGCTACAGCGTATAACCTGGCAGACAGTTTGAAAAACGCCATTGCCAGGGGTTCCGGTTTTGATTCGCTGGCTGCAAAATTTTCTGATGATCCCGGCAGCAAGGATAAGGGTGGTTTATATGAAAATGTACCTTCCGGACAGATGGTACCGGCATTCAACGATTTTATTTTTCTGAACCCGGTAGGTGCTAAAGGGATAGTGAAAACGGATTTCGGTTTTCATTACATTGAAATAATATCACAAAAAGGCAACGGAGCCGCTTATAAGATTGCGTACCTCCCCAAGGAAATTATTGCCAGCCAGGAAACAGATAATGCAGCCCTGAATAAAGCCAACGAGTTTGCGGGCGACAGCCGCGACCTGAAGGCCTTTGATGCTAATTTTGAAAAAACGCTGAAGCCGTTAGGAATTCAGAAAGGCATCGCAACAGATATAACCCCGTCTTCTTCAGATATCCGCGGACTTGGTGTTTCCAGGTCTTTTGTTAGAAGTATTTATGAAGCTGATAAAGGAGAAGTGCTGAAGCCTGAACGTATTGACGAAAACTATGTAGTGGCTGTGGTGACTGAAGTTTTTGAAGAAGGAACAATGAGTCCTGCCAGGGCAAGAGTGTCTGTAGAACCAGCCTTACGGAATAAAAAGAAAGCGGAAATATTAATAAAGAAGATCGGAGCCGTGACAACGCTGGAAGCAGCCGCAACAGCATTAGGCGGTAAGACCATAGAGACAGCAGACAGTATTCGTATCAACTCTGCCCTGAGCTCTACCTTAGGTTATGAACCAAGAGTAACCGGTGCAGCATTCAACCCGGCTAATAAAGGGAAAGTAGTTCCTTCAGCTATTGAAGGCATGAACGGAGTGTATGTGGTAAGAGTAGAGAATGTTACTACCACACCAGTTACTGATGGTGATGTGAACGGACAAAGAGCCGCCCGCTACCAGCAGGCAAAACAATCATTTAGTAACCAGTACAGCCCCAATAACCCGCTGAGTATTTTGCGCAATGCAGCAACTATCAAAGACAAGCGGTCTAACAGGTATTAAGAAGAGTATAGCAACCAAAACCAACTGCCGCCCCGTATCAGGTAATCCGATACGGGGCTTTCTTTTACGGATGTCGCAAACCATAGCCGCGGGTAAATTGTTATTTTTACAAATCAATACCAGGCGGTGTTCATTGGAGTGTTTTGAACAGTTCCTCGATAACCACCCGGTGATAATAACAACATGAGCGAATCCTTTATCAATAAAGTAGCTGAAAGCGGTTTAATAACCCTGGACCTGGAGAAATGGTACCCCCGGGGTGAAACCGCCGTGTTTGATATGAAAGATTATTTGTTCATGGGGATGATCCTGAAAGAAAAAGATTTTCGTGAAGCATTAAAGCAAATGGATTGGTCCGCTTACGAAGGCAAAAACGTTGCTGTCACCTGCAGTGCGGATGCTGTTATTCCCGTGTGGGCCTATATGCTTGTTGCCGCTTACCTGCAACCGGTAGCAAAGGAAATAGTAATGGGCGATGAAAAGGAGTTGCACAAAACACTGTTCTTAAAAAATTTATCCTCTATTAATTTGGAGGAATACACCGACAAACGAATCGTGATAAAAGGCTGCGGCGAAACTCCCATTGCCGATTATGTGTATATGGAGATCACTAAAATACTGAGGCCGGTTGTAAAAAGTATTATGTATGGAGAACCCTGCAGCACGGTACCCGTTTACAAAAAGAAATAATAGCAAAAGAATTCTCTGCTGCTAACCGGGGTCAGAACCACCCTCTTTTCTTAAACCATACCAGCATGGCCAGCGGAACCAGTATCATAAAGGAGACTGCAAAATAAAAACCCCACTGGTGATGGGAATAGGGAATGACCTCGAAGTTCATCCCAAACACTCCGCCGATAACAGTAGCCGGCGCCAGCAGGCAGGTCACAATGGTCATCACTTTCATTACTTCGTTCAGCCGGAGATTTACATTACTGATATAGAGGTCCTGCACACTCATCATTACATCACGGTAGTTTTCACTCAGGTCAAAAGCCTGGATGATATGATCATAAACGTCTTTAAAATACTTGGTCGTCCTGTCTTCCAGCAATTCACTTTCGCTCCGGATGATACCCGCCACCAGGTCTCTTACCGGCGCAATATTTCTTTTAAGTACGATCAGCTCTTTGCGTAATTGATTGATGCGGGCCAGCGAACGCTTATTACTTTTCCGCACCACTTCTTCTTCCAATGCTTCTATCTGGTCGCCAAGCCGCTCCATTACAATAAAGTAACTGTCAACGATCAGGTCAATCATTGCATACAGCAGGTAATCCGCAGTACGTTGCCGCAACTGGCTCTTGGTCATCTTTAGCCGGTGACGGATAGGATCAAATACATCCCGTGCCGGATCCTCCTGAAAACTGATCACATAATTGGTGCCCAGCACCACACTTATTTGTTCCGTTTCTACCGTTTTCTTTTCTTCATTAAAGTAAAGCATGTTCAGCAGGCAGTAGAGCACACCTTCCACTTCATCCATTTTGGGCCGCTGGTCCACACTCAGGATGTCTTCAATGATCAACGGGTGAATGACATATTTTGTACAAAGGGCCTCCACATCAGCTTTGCGGATACCATCAATATTGATCCAGGTGATGGAAGCTGATTCTTTATACTGAAATACGGCCTCCACTGACTCTGCTTTTTTTTCTTCCAGTTGTTCAGCAGTATAGTCATAAACGGTCACGACAACCCTGTCTGCTTCTTCACGGTGCGGAAGGATGGTGGGGTTTAGTGACAGGATTTCTTTTGTCCGTCGGGTGCCGAACAGGTTGGGGGGATACAGGTATTTCAGGTATTTTTCGGGATGCAGCTTTACATTCATAATAAGGAAAGTTAGGAAAAGAAATGAAGCAAAAAACACCAGCCACGCTTATATATACTACTGGTCCGCCAGAGTCAATCCAATGAATATTTTTCTGAACAGTTCAATTCGGTTACTGTTTTTTTATCTAACGAATAGTTGCAGGGATGGATTTTATCTTCCTGTAATCTTGGAATACAAACAGTGATACTACCTTTACCTGCCGGCGAAAATCTGATTATTTAATGAGTAGCAGGTTGCTTGCAGATTTTGCATTAATCCAATGCTTTATTTGGGATTCAATGTTCACATAATCACCTGTTGTCATCGTAAGTTTGATTCCATTTTCATTCTCGAAAAGGGCTTCACCTGCCAGGCAAATTAATAGTGCCGGTACTTTTGTAATATGTTCCTTTAATTGTTCTCCTGCCAGTATTTGGATGGAGGTTACTGTACCTTCTGCTGTTTTAAATAACAAAGCAGTTGAAACTGGGTTTGTACCTGTATGTAAATCTTTTATGTTCATGGTTTCTTCTTTTTATTAATGGTAAAAAAGGCAAAAAGGGTGAAGGCAACTGTCAACGCAATTCTGAATACCATTGCACCAATCGTTTTAGTTTCATGAATACCGCCAGATTGGATATAAAAAAGAAAACCAATAAAGGCAACGGTTAAAATAATAGCGGAAAGACCTAATATTTTGCAGGTCCACTTTTTTTTGGAAAGAAGCCCGTATGCAGCAACCAGGTAAAGGAAACTGCTGATGAAATTGGACCAAACAACAAATAAAACATAGTTACCTTCTTTTGACCTGATGTTAAACAAATCAAAAATTACAGAGGTGCTGAGGAATAATGTCAACAAGCCAAAGCCTGTCAAAACCGCAGCTACTAAATAAAGTATAATCTTTTTCATTATTGGGTTAACTGTTTCATGGTAAGAAAAGCAAAGCCGAGCCAAACAACTGATAGTGTCATTGTAATTGCACCGACCAACACTAATACAGGCGGTAAGCCTAAATATACTTCTGATAAAATTCCGATCGCAGGCCTCTGCCGATTTTTGGAGTGACTATTTCGACCTTCCCAGCCCCCAGACGACCTTTCTGACTTTCAGTATTTATAGAAGTACGATTCTAAAGCTGCGCAGATTAGAACCGACCTTCAAACCAAAGTGTTTTCTAACTCATAGCAGTTACGGTTGAGGCTATTTGCAGTAAGGGGATGCGGGCTGCTATCCTGTCTACCAACACCGAAGTTTGAGCGGGGCAGAAGGCTTGAATTACCACTAAAGCCCTTATTGCATATAGCCTTTGTAACCGCCATGTGTTTAATTAGTAGTCTAATCTTTTGTCATTGAATTAAAGTTCGATAACTAAACACAAAACTCAATGTAAGTAGTAATGCAATGATCATCAGGAAAAAGTAAAACTTTCCCAGTATCTTAATATCAGTAAAATCTCTTTTCTCAAGAAGGTCATAATATCCCTTCCCGTCAGCAGAAGCAAATGCAATTACAGCAATAATTACAGGTAAAAGATTGCCTGAAATCTTGCTAATATAGACCAAACCTCTGCTGGAAATGTGAATAAAGTATGCAATTATTCTTTCAAGTAGTCCCATCCATTTTAATCGATTGTCAGATTGAGATTTTTTAGATATAGTCTCAGTGTGTTCCGTTAAAGGAGTTCCGGAAAGGGGATTACCCATAAAAGGAAGTATAATTGATTCAACTGCTCCTGCTGCCAGTCCAAATCCAATGAGTTGTGGCAAGGTTAAGTTTTTAGGTAATACAAAATAAAAGAAAATAAATGCTGAACCTAATTCTGCCATCGCAGAAACCAATCCATTAAAAATTCCTAACCACTTGTTTGATAGTATTGGGTGCAGAAATCGTACAATTAAAAGGTGATAAATTGGGACTTTAATAACTGCAACACCCAAAATCCACGAAAGCATGCCCCATCCGATTATAAGTTTTCTTGGAACATGAAAGTATAAAATCAGGATACTAATTGAGAGAATTCCTATTAATACAGAAATAATGGAGGGGATTTGTCCTTTAAACGATATTTTTCCCATATTCTTTTACTTACTATGCTTCGATTTCTTTCAACACTGTTGGTAACGGTTCTGCGCTTGGCGTTCGTACGGGTTTTTCGGAGCACAAAACTTTCAACCCGGTACTAAAGTCCAATTGGAAACTGAACTTGAATTTACAAACGACACCCCGCATGATGCCAAACGTGTGATAATGGTTCATTGCTTGTACTTTTGTCTGCCAAGTTTCATTCGTAAATTTATTCTTTGCTAACTTGATTAATAATTGTCATTAAGTCAATCATGCTTTCCTGACTTACTTTTGTTAATCCACGATTAGGTCTGTCAAGGTCTATAATTAGTATGAACGAAATTGTAATTACTATACACAAAATTATTGCTGGGTACCTTGCATGTGTTGCAGCTAAACCGTTTCCGTAACCAAGAATGCCAATTGCTAATGCCGCAAAAAGTAATAGTCCGAGTAAAACAATCTCAGGAACATGATTAGAAATCGCAATATCTCTTTCTGTCTTAATGTCAATGAGTTGGTTAATTGAAGTCGCAAAAAGTCCTGCCGGAACAGAAAGTGGGTTGTTTTCAGTTGCAGCAAAAGCTTCGTCCCACATTAGAGTCTGAAGTCTTTTTGTTTCTAAGTTTTGTTCTTTCCTTTCTTTTGAGGGAACATTTGCTCTCGAAGTTATACTGAATTCAACATTCACATACTGCTTGAACAATTCAATCACTTTAACTCGTTGATTTTCTGGCAATAATTTTGACCTTAAAACAGCCGTTCCAATAGCGTTCGACTCCTTTACAACCATTTGCTTCCTGTTGTCGAAACGTGAAAGTGCCATAGCAAAAGTGAATCCTAAAAGAAACGTAAATATTGTCAGGATAGCCGTCTGTATAGTTGAAATTTGAGATTTCATCGGCTGTGTCATTTCAACCTTAGCTTTTAATCCAATCCAATAACCAATCTCTACAGAAGCGATAAGCAGAACAAGTGTCACTAGTCCGATTAACCATTCAGGAACGCTATATAAAAGTTCTTCGGTCATATTTTTACTTGTTCGTAATTTGAATATTTATGTGTGTAGTCTTTTACAATACCCGCTAACGTTTTGCCGCTTGCCGCAGTGGGGGATTTCGGAGCACTTCACTGTCAACCAAGCACGAACTTTGATAGAAGTACAAAGCTTGATTTAACCACCGAACCGCCACTTTTGGGTAGGTGCTGTTATGTGCTGCCTTTCTTTTGTATGTCATTGATTTTTCAATTTACTTTATACATTCTTGTAGCAGAATTAATATAATCAATTGGCTCAAATGCTCTGTCAAAAGTTTCTTTTAGGTCAGTCAGCTTAGTTTCGAGTTTTGAAACTTCACCACCAATTTGAGGGTCTGCTTTATATTTAGCGATGAGGATTTTATATCTTGCTATGTTTTCACTAATTTTAAAAGTAATACGTCCAAAGCTAAGTTTTAGTGCTTGAACGTCCATAAGTTGAAAATAGATTATTTCTTTCCATTCTTTCGAGTTATTGGTTTTTTGGTTTAACACAAGCTCTGCTGATTTTAGCTTTAGCAATGTTAGATATTCGTATCTTTTGTTTGCGTCATTTTCCTTTGAGAATTTTGCTTTGAAGTCATTTTCGTCAATACTTAATAATTTTAAATTTTGCTTTAGAATGTCATCATAATGTTTTTGCAGTTCTTCTAGTTCATTTGTTATTGAACCCCATTCACTTTCTATTAGGTCTTTGTCGTGAGTGAATTGGGAAATTTTCGCTGTAAGTAAAAACATTTTTTCACTTTCAATTCTAAGTTCCTTTTTACTATTACCTAATGTATTTATGAACGAAGCAATACCATTAAACAATGGCTCAGTAATTGGTCCACTAAACGGTGTTCCTTTTGATAAATCGCCAGTTAGGGTTATTAAGCTGCTAAGAACATTTAATCCTGCTTCTTTTCCTTTTTGTTTATCAATGTATTCGCTGAACTTTCCATACCATACTTGATAGCCTGGATAAGTCATTGGATTGCTTGTGGCACTTAGTGAAGTGAAGAAGTCTCTTGTGGAATTAAATAAAATAAGAGGTTTAATTTCTCTGTCCATTGAAACTAAATTTATCACCGCAGATTGATAATTTGCTTGATAAACATTCATTTCGTTTTCTTCAACAGTTGTTTGTCTTTTCTCAAGGGCTTGCACTCGTTCAAGCAATTTATCAGCCTTATCTGATGCGTTTTTTGAAGTTGCTATTGCCTTGTCAAGGTCATCAACTTTCTTGTCAAGTTTAGTTACAGTTGAGTCTAATGCTTTTGTTTTACTTTCAAGGCTGACTTGAATATCATCTAAGATTTTATTCTTGATATTCTTGTCGGTAATGGTAGTGTCGGTAACTTGTCCAAATGCAGTCGCAAAAACAAGTAGGGATAAAATGGTAAGTAGTTCTTTTTTCATTTTGTTGTTTGTTTAATTATTCGTTTGTCAATTGAGTTATTCGATTATTGTCGGTTTGGGATAAGGTTGCACATAACGTCTCGTGGCTTGGCGTCAGTTG
>JBGSPB010000011.1:0-1367754 GCA_041738795.1 Chitinophagaceae bacterium
TATACGATGCTTGTCCGGAACGTATCTCAATAGTGACTGTGCCGCCATTTTGTGCTGTGATTAATCCTGCATGAACAGCAGCACTGGCAATGGAGCAATCATAAGTGTAAGTATCAGTACCCCAAACCCGGCTGGAGATAGAACCACCGGCCGGGAAATAAAATGTGTACCGCTGACCTACATTATTGGCATACTCATTAGCTTGTGTGGCCCAGGTTCCCTGGATAATAGTTGAAACGGGTTGAGGTTGTTGATTAGGCTTCCATTTATAAACTATAGTGCGGTCAATAAAACTTTGTTCATTCCCCCCGGAAAGTGTGAAAGTTAAATTGAGATAGGGATTTATCGACCCATCCGGTTTTTTTCCCGGCCCTTTAGGAACTTCAAATGATCCAACCATTATGGCAGTTCCATTTGGCCTTGCAGTTTCATCCCCGCTTTTTCCGGATTCAGGTTTCATAAACCCCCAGTTCCCAAATGTTGCATAGCCGGAAACCCCACTTGTTTCCGAAGTAAGATTACTGATGATCCCCCTGATTGTCACTTTTTCACCTGGTATTAAAGTGCCAGGCCCTTTTTGATTTTTCCATTCCCATGCCACATGTCCCCGGTATACATGGTTTTTGTGGTCAACATTTGAATAGTAATTGAATTCAATGGTCATGCCCATATCATCCGATTTGCCACTGAAACTGCAATTGGGCAAACATCTGGCTTTTTGCTCCTGCAGGTTAGTCATTCTTTCTTTTACTTCATATTTTTCCCAAATTCCTGACTGTTGCCCTGTTGTAACATTTGCAAGGATCAAAGCCACAGCGATTGCATACAGTTTGTGAAAAAACTGCTGCATATTATATATAGCTTTCATTGTTCTATATTTTTTGGATTATCCTAAAATTACATGGTAGATAAGGGTCATTTAAATGATGGCCGTTAGGACTTTGTGTGATAACAATCAGTGAAAAGAAGAGGTGATCCTTTAACTGGGACATTAAAGGTTATTAATTGTAAAATTCCCGGGAAGGAATCTAAAGTGTGAATTATATTGAATTCAGGATCTGTAAAATAAAAAAATCCCTTCAAATTGGTGAAGGGACTTTTTATATCTCCAAACGATTTTAATTTATTAACCTTTTTTCGGTGCCGGAGTTTTCGCTCCTTTTTCTTTTACATAAATTTCGTATGCCTCTGCACTAAGAACTTCACCGGTAATTTGTAAAGTCTTTGTTTGTTCTATACCGGCAAATTTGATATAAACATCTTTAGTGAATGGTGCAACAGCAGCTGCATTATATTCCACTTTCAGTTTAGCAACGCCTCCGGGCATAATAGGATCGACTATTTTTTCAGGGGTAGTGCAACCGCAACTGGCCCAGGAGTTTTCAACCACGATGGGTTTGTCGCTTATATTTTTTATTTCAAAGTAATAAGTAATTGGTACGCCTTGTTTTATTTTGCCAAAGTCATGTTTTTCTGTATTCATTTTCACGGTCTCGTCTACTTTAGTTTGTGCAAAGGCTCCGAGTGTGAAAACAAATGCAGTTACAAGGAAGAAGATTTTTTTCATGGTTTATTTTTTTAAAAGGTTTGTTTTTTTAAAAGGTCAACAGAAGAATTGGAAGGTGCAGGTCCCTCCGGGGCTTTCCACACATTTCCTTTTATCCTGATTTGTTTAGTTTGTGTTGTGTTGTAGGTTATAGTAATAAACTTGTCAAAAGGTCCTTCAGCAGCAGAATTGTAACCTACTTTTATTTTCGCTGTAGCTCCGGGTGCTATAGGATCCTGGCTCCATTCAGGAGTAGTACAACCGCAACTTGCCTGGACATTATCCAGTTTCAAAGCTGTTTTCCCGGTATTCACAATTTCAAATGTGTGATAGACGGGCTTACCCTGGGGTATTTTTCCAAATTCATACTCTGTTTCCTTCAACTTAAGGGCATCTTCTGAAACAGAAGCAGGCTTGGAAACTGTGCCATGATTATGTCCGTCATTTTCAGAATGTACAGGCTGCTGTGCACAAAGACCTGCTGCAATGGTTAATGAAAGTAACGATAGGGTGATTTTCTTCATAATGAAGCTTTTAGCGACGTCAAATTTAGTGGAAAGATGGCATATTACATAGCGGGGTTGCAGGGGTTATGAGGTATTTTTTAACAGGGGGTTTCTGCGGGGTCAATCTCCCTATTTTTGCTATATGGAAAATACTAACCCCGCCATAAATACTGATACTGATAAACTGTCTTTTGACAGGTTCAGGGAGGAAGTATTAAATGATTTCCGAACAGTTTGTATAAGCAGGGAAACCAGTCTCTTAGGCAGAAAAGAAGTGTTGGGCGGGAAAGCCAAATTTGGCATTTTTGGAGATGGTAAAGAAGTAGCGCAGGTAGCAATGGCCAAATTCTTTCAACCAGGTGACTTTCGTAGTGGCTATTACCGTGACCAGACTTTCATGATGGCTGCCGGATTAGCAACCGTGGAACAGGTGTTTGCACAGTTATATGCAGACCCGGACCTGGACAGGGAGCCCTTTAGTGCAGGCCGGCAAATGAATTGTCATTTTGCAACAAGGATGGTGAATGAAGAAGGCGAGTGGTTGAATCTAGCGGATTTAAAAAATATTTCCAGCGATATAGCTCCGACAGCCGGGCAGATGCCAAGGGCATTGGGGCTTGCTTTTGCATCCAGGGCATTCAGAAATATTGAACAGCTGAAGTCTTTTAAAAATTTGTCGACCAATGGCAATGAAGTTTGTTTCGCAACCATTGGAGATGCGTCTACCAGCGAAGGTCATTTTTGGGAGACCATCAATGCCAAAGGCGTATTGCAGGTGCCGTTGGCAGTATTTGTATGGGATGACGGGTATGGGATCTCTGTTCCTAAAAAATTTCAGACCACCAAAGCATCTGTCTCTGATGCATTAAGTGGAATGCAGAAAAAAGAAGGAACGAATGGGTTTAATATTTATAAAGTAAAAGGATGGGATTATGCCGGTATGTGCGAAGTATTTGAAGAGGGTATCCGGTTAGCGAGAGAAACCCACACCCCTGTGCTTTTCCATGTAGAAGAAATTACGCAGCCGCAAGGGCATTCTACATCGGGCAGTCATGAACGTTATAAAAACCAGGAAAGACTCGAGTGGGAAAGGGAATGGGATGGTATAAAGAAATTAAAGGAATGGATCATCGCTAATGCATTAGCAGAGGAACATGAACTTGACGAAATAGCTGTAAAAGCAAAAGAATACGTAAGAGAAAGCAGGGCTGCGGCCTGGGCAAAATTTATTACACCTGTTAAGAAGCAGGTAGTTAGAGCGACAGACCTCGTTCATTCAATGGCGAATGCATTACCTGAACATACAGCAGCATTGCATAAAATTGCCATGGAATTGTCTGCCAACCGAGAGCCATTACGAAGAGATGTTCTGAAAGCACTGAACGCTGCACTGGATATAGCAGGCAATGCTGATGCGGCTTACTGGACGAGAGATTTTTACAATGATTTACTGGAAGAGAACAATAAACTGTATGATTCTCATCTTTACAATGAAGGACCAAAGAGTGCTTTAAAAGTAGAAGAAGTAAAAGCTGTTATTACCAGTGAATCTCCTTTGCTGAATGGTTTTGAAGTACTCAATAAGTACTTTGATGAGTTGTTTACAGCCAATCCCAAAGTGATCGCATTTGGAGAAGACCTTGGTTATATTGGTGATGTGAACCAGGGTTTCAGCGGATTGCAGGAGAAACATGGAACGGAAAGGATCTTTGATACCGGTATCAGGGAACTCACCATAATGGGACAGGGCATCGGGCTTGCACTGCGGGGGTTAAGACCCATTGCTGAAATCCAGTACCTGGATTATTTGTTATATGGTTTACAACCTCTAAGCGATGACGCTGCAACTGTTCATTACAGAACCGCCGGTCAGCAAAGCTGTCCTGTTATCGTTCGTACCAGGGGCCACCGTCTTGAAGGCATCTGGCATAGTGGTTCACCAATGGGAATGATCATCAATTCGCTACGGGGTATGTATGTATGTGTGCCAAGAAATATGACCCAGGCTGTAGGCATGTACAATACTTTATTACGCAGTAATGATCCGGGCCTTGTAATAGAGTGCCTGAACGGGTACCGGCTTAAAGAGAAACTGCCGTCCAACTTATTGGAATTTACCGTGCCGTTGGGTATTCCGGAAATTATAAAAGAAGGAACGGATATCACCATTGTTTCTTACGGATCTACATTGCGTATCATTCAGGATGCCGTCAATATGCTTGAAACAAAAGGGATCAGTTGTGAGATCGTGGATGTGCAGACATTATTGCCTTTTGATATTCATCATATCATTCTTTCATCACTCAAAAAGACAAACCGTATAGTATTTGTAGATGAAGATGTACCCGGAGGCGCTGCAGCATACATGTTTAATAAAGTGATGGAAGAACAGTGTGGGTATAAATTCCTGGATGCAGCACCCAGGACAATTACAGCAAAAGCTCACCGGCCAGCCTATGGCAGCGATGGGGATTATTTCAGCAAACCAAATGCAGAAGAGATACAGGCAGTCATTAAGGAAATGATGGCAGAATAAAAATTAGTTGTACCTTATATGGGTAAAATGTATTTTAACCATCAAACCGTTTGCTATGGCCATTGTAAAAGTTATTGAAGTTATCGCTTCCTCAGAAAAAAGTTTCGATGATGCCGTAAAACAGGCTGTAAAGGAAACTTCTAAAACTGTTCGTAATATTGATTCTGTGTGGGTAAAGGATATGAAGGCGCATGTAAAAGGAGGGAAAATAAAATCGTATGGGGTGATCTGTAAGGTATCATTCCGGATCGATAAAAAGGATAAAGAAAAAGAGAGCGAAGCATAAATTATTTCCGGGAAATAAATGCCTTTTAATCCTGTCTTGTTTATTGCAGACAGGATTATTTAATTGTATATGACCATGCCCACACATTTTCTGCATATAATCGATATACTGGGTACCATTGCATTTGCAGTATCCGGTGCTTTCCTGGCCATGGAAAAAAAACTGGATCCTTTTGGCGTGTTAGTATTGGCTTTTGTTACAGCAATCGGCGGCGGCACATTAAGAGATATACTGATTGGTAATCTCCCGGTAAGCTGGTTAAGAAACGAAATAGCCTCTATTGTAATTTTTTCAGCAGCGGTAGTGACTATGCTGTTTGGCCGTTACCTGAAGAAGTTTACCACTACTTTATTTCTCTTTGATGCAGTAGGGCTTGGCTTATTTACATTGGTAGGTATCAAATTAGGGATTGAAAAGGATTTCAGTGTTGGTATTTGTATCACCCTGGGAACCATTACTGCCTGTTTTGGGGGTGTTGTAAGGGATGTGTTACTGAATAATATTCCTTTATTATTTCGAAAAGAGATTTATGCAATGGCCTGTATTGCCGGAGGTGCTGTTTTTTTTCTGATGCGGGAAATGAATATAGATACTGATCTGTCAACCATTCTTTGTATCCTCATTATTTTTGTCATCCGGATAATAGCAGTCCGGTATAAACTGTTTCTGCCTCAATTTTATACTTCAACTATTCAAAAATGAAAATAACACTTTACCAGGTGGATGCTTTTACCAATAAGTTATTTGGCGGCAATCCTGCAGCTGTGATACCATTAAAGAAATGGCCGGATACGGAACTGATGCAAAAAATAGCCCTTGAAAATAATCTCAGTGAAACTGTTTTTTTTGTTCCGTCCGGGAAGAAGGGTGTTGACTATGATATCCGCTGGTTTACACCTGCTGTGGAGATCGATCTTTGTGGTCATGCCACACTGGCTGCTGCCTTTACGATTTTTACTATCCTGAAGGAGAGGAAAAAGAAAATTGTGTTTAGTTCACAAAGCGGGTTACTAATTGTTAAAAAGGAAAAGGATAGGATAGAAATGGATTTTCCATCCTGGAAGCCGGAACGGGTAAACGATTATCCCGCCGTCCTTTCATCTGTTTTAAATAATGCTGAAATTGTTGGGGTGTATAAACACCGTGATTGGCTGGTGGAGCTGGTAAATGAAGAAGCAGTCCAAAAATGTGAACCTGAATTCTCAGCGATGAAAAAATACTTTGATAAAATGATCATCACAGCACCAGGAAAAGAGGTGGACTTTGTGTCAAGGTTTTTTGCACCCGGAGCAGGGATTAATGAGGATCCTGTTACCGGGTCAGCTCATTCCCAACTAATACCATTCTGGAGTGAGAAATTGGGGAAAAATAAAATGCTGGCAAAGCAATTATCACAAAGGGGAGGAGATATCTATTGTGAACAAGTGAATACAGAAAGAGTGGTCATGGGTGGTCAATGCGTTTTTTACATGAAAGGAGTAATAAGTATCTGATAAATCAAAATTTGTAATACTCTTTCATTTTTGTGATCAGGACATCTTTTTTTCTGCGGGATACTTCTACTTCCAGGTTATTCGACAGGATCACACTGCCCCCTTCACCGCGGATATATTCTTTTACATGTTCCAGGTTTACTACAAATGATTTGTGAACCCGTACAAAATTGCAATCAGAAAGCAATTCTTCATATTCATGCAATGGTTTTGATGCACAGATAGAAACCCGGTTGGTGAAATGAAAGTTGGTATAGTTACTGCTGGCCTCACAATGAATAATATCTTTTATTTCCACTACCTGGAACCCTTTGAGAGAGGGTATACATAATTTCATTTTTTGCCTGGATCCTTTGTGGTGAATATTGTGTAAAAAGGTTTCGAGTTGCTGCCCGCCGCTTTTTTCTTCTATTCGTTTACCTGCCCTTTTTACTGCTTCTGTCAGCAGGTCATCTTCTATGGGCTTCAACAAATAATCAATGGCACTGAAATGAAAAGCCTGCAACATGTAATTTTCATGGGCCGTTACGAAAATGATCTCAAAGTCTATCCCCGGTAAACTTTTTAGCAGATCAAACCCATTTCTCTCAGGCATTGCAATATCAAGAAATACTAATCCCGGTTTTAATTCTTCTATCTTTTGTTTTGCTTCAGTTGCATTACCGGCATATCCGATAACTTCCACTTCCGGGCAGTTTAATTGCAATAGCTTATGCAAAGAGGTCTGTCCTCTGGGTTCATCGTCAACCAGTAAAGTCTTAATCTTACTCATTCGTCCTGTAATTTATATGGCAAACGTAAAGTAACCAAAGTTCCGGATACTCCTGGTCCTGCGATATCCTGTTTATCCTTAACCAGGATACTGCAATGAAGATTATATTTTTCATTCAGTAAACGTATATGGTCCTGAACGTTAGATATTCCAACCGATGTATGAGTGCTCTCATTTGACATTTTGTTTGATAAAGATTTATTGATGCCGATACCGTCATCTTCAACATTACATACCAATTGCTCATTTTCTTTTCTGAAGTTTACCCGGATATTGATATTCTTTCTGTTGGCAGTGACCCCATGCCAAATGGCATTCTCAAGAAATGGTTGTATAAGCATCGGGGGCAATACTGTTTCATCCATATCCAACAAGGTATCAGTAGTCAGTGAATAAGTAAAATCGTTGTTACGTATCTTTTCCATTTCTAAATATCGGTGGAGGTAATCAATAGTGCTTCGCAATGAAATAAATGATTGCCCGGATTGTTCCAGTGTTATCCTGATAAGGCGTGCAAACTTGCTCAGATAGTGGGAAGCTTCTTTGTTTTCATTATTCAGGATCATTTCACGGATACTATTCAGGCTGTTAAAGACAAAATGTGGGTTCATTTGTGAATGCAGAGCCTTCATTTCTGTTTGTGCCAGCAGGTTGTCAATATTGGCTTTTTTCCTGACCTGTTTTATACGGTTCTTATATAAAAAGTAAAGAATACCTGTTAATAGAAGACCGCAGGTAAGGAGAAACCATGTTGATTTCCAGAACGGGGGATGAATAAACAGGGAGAATTCTTTTATTTTCTCATCCCCGTTTGTGCCGGTAGCTTTTAACTGAATCGAATATTTTCCCGGTTGCAAATTGGTAAGGTTAATGCTGCGCTGCTGCCCGAGATTGACCCAGTCTTCGTCATTGTTCAGTTTATATGAAAATTGATAATTATTCTTTTCAAAATTAATAATGGAATAGTCAAGCAATAAATTGTTTTCATTGTACTTTAAGTTCATTTCATTGCCAGGTTGAAATAAAGTTTTCTTATTATTGATAACCAGTCCCTGTAAAATCAGCCCGCTGCTGTTTTCCGGATAACTAACGGATTGTAACGGGAACTTTACAATATATTCGTCCGCACACAGGTATAAATAATTGTATTCTTTATCTAACCATATTTTTCTGCCGGTAGGTTTGTGTTCGGGCAGGCCATCATGATGATCATAGATGACAATCTTTTTTGTCCGTGTGTCAAATCTTGACAGGTGGTTGTTACTGCCTATCCAAAGGTTATGATCGGTTACCGGGCTGAAACTTTGCAAAACATCAGAGGGTAATCCGTCTTTCATAGTATAGCTCAAAAATTTTTTTTCAGCTATCCGGTATTCTAAAAGGCCATTAAAAGCATTATGGAGCCAAAGTGATCCATTATCATCTGCTGATAAAGCAAGTATATCATCATTGAATTTATTTGCACCGCCGTAAACAGTTATTGTTGTGTCGAACAATTGTTTTTTGTTATTCCAGCGGGTAAGTGAATGCCCGGCGATCCAAACATCTCCATACGAGTCATAGGTAATGCTTTTTACCTTATCAAAAGGAAGTGCGGGTTTTGTTCCGGAAGTATAGATCGTAAAGGTCCTGGAGGGAATATGGTAGCGGGCTACGAGTCCGCCCAGGTGACTGCAGATCCATGCATATCCATCCTTCCGCGGTGGAGCCAGTATAGCTGAAAGTTCAGTTGCCCAGGGATATTTGTTTTCGTTCAGTACCTTACCGTAGTGGTTTGTTTTTGTATCGAACCATAAAATACCTGCATTTGTGCCAATCCATAATGTATCAGGGTGATACATTTCTATAGACCGGATCTCATTCCAGCTGTTATTGCCGCCATAAAAAGTTATTTCTTTTTCCTGCTGCATACCGGACGCATTTATTATTGCCAATCCTTTATACAAAGAAAAACGTCCGGCGTATAGTTTGTTTTTATACCTGTAGGTGCAACTGAATCCGCCTGTCAGTGTATCACCCGATGCAGGTTGAAACCTGTATGAATTTATATAAGCGGGATGTAGTTTCTGTTGCAGCAATCCACCACTGGTGCCCGCCCAAAGTCTTTTGTCTTTATCGACAAACAGGCGAACAATCTTATATGAGGAGAGGAATTTTTTTTTATTGAAAGAGATTTGTCCTGTTTTCCTGTCAAGATTAAATACATAAAATCCCCTTGTACGGTCATTGATCATAAAACTGCTCTCACTCAACTTTGTGATCCTGCTTTCCCAGCTGAAAGCAGACGATGTTGGAAAAGGAACAGAAGAAGTGACGACCTTTTGCAATTGATGGTTGTAATAAATCATACTGTCCTTCCTTAAAAAGATAAAAAAGAATTCATCGTTGTTAAGCTGATATTTTGTGATCCATTGTCCACCTTTTGATATGTTGGGATGTGCTAATGCAGCATATTTTATTTCTTCAGTACCGGGTTTCCTGTATGATCTTTGCTCTGCATTATATATTGCCATTCCGGATTCTTCAAAATAGACGACCTGTTCCTCTTTATTTAAGGGAAATATCTCATGCCCGTAAAGAATCCTTTTTTTTCCAATATCCGGCAATATATACCCATCATGCCTGAACTTGATTGTACCGGAAGGATTAAAAACATAAAATCCCGATGCTGTCGTCATTGCATACGAGTGGTCTGCCAATTCAACGGCATCCCAGGCGGCATTCTGGTAGGTACTAAAAGCGGTGCTGTCCGGGATATAAAATCTTTTTAAGGAAAAATCCCTTGTATCTATTATTTCCAGGCCGCCACCACTGATAATACCCAGTTGCTGTGGCCCCAATATTTTTATATTCCTGATATCAATGGAGGCCAGCGGTAATGCAGGGGATCCCTGGTAAAAGTTGTTGAAAGAATGGCCATCAAACCGGTTCAGCCCGTTGTTGGTACCGGCCCATATATATCCCAGGTTGTCCTGCTGCAGGCAGGTAATATAGTTATCACTCAATCCGTCTTTTACCGTGTAACGCACAAAATCACTTTCCTCATATTGTGCCAGGCAGGGCTGTACAATTGATGTGAGAAAAGATAAAAGACAAAGAAACGTTTTATAAGGAAAGTTTGGTTGCATAGAGATTGTCGTTCTTCCTGTGTTTCTAAAGTTAAATCTATAATTGATATAAAAAGATAGGGTTAACGAACGAATCTGTGATGCTGGAAATAATGCTGTAAATGACACCAGTTATCGTTTGAAATCAACCGTTGGTGCAAAGCAGGTATAAAAATTTTATCAAAGCAGGTTCGCCGTACAATCAAACAAAGCCGCCGATAGTGCAATCGCCGGTATCCGGCTTTTTATAAAGAGTAAATTTCAGTATGCTTTTTTATTTGTTTTAGCTGATCAAAAATGGTAGTATGAAAAATATTAGCACACTGTATATTTACTTTTTTCTCTTTTCTATTCTGACTTTACAGAAGGAATCATTCTCACAAAATGTAGGAATTGGAACAGCTACACCGGTTGGCCGGTTTCATATAAAAGGATCTGCAGATACATCACAACTGGTAATCGATGCTAACTTTACACAGAGTAATTTTCGGCCGCTTATTAAGCTTCGCAATAATAGCGGGACCGACCTGATGTGGATCCATTCGGATGAACCTTCGAATGTTTTTCTGGGATTAGGTGCTGGCAGGTCAAATAATCAGTCTGGTGGCGGAATCAATAATACTTTTATCGGTGGTAATTCAGGTTATTCTAACACCACTGGTATCTACAATACTTCCATTGGTTTATATGCACTTTACAAAAACAGTACAGGTTCATCAAATACCGGTGTTGGCTCCCGTGCACTGCTTAACAATGCCACTGGTTCAAATAATACAGCTATTGGCTATGGGGCACTTGAAAATAGTACGGGTTCAGGTAGCACAGCTATTGGTTTCAAAGCTCTTATAGCAAATACCGGCTCAGGGAATACTGCCAGTGGTTACGAAGCTCTTCTCTTCAATAACACCGGTTCATTCAATACAGCAAATGGTTACAACGCACTCTCTTTTAATATTACAGCCGATAACAATACCGCGATTGGATTCGAGTCGCTGAGAGTCAGCAATGGGCTAGGCAACACCGCTTGCGGGTCTTCAGCCCTTCGTTTGAATTCAATCGGAGGTTTCAATACCGCTTTTGGACATGCAGCACTTTATACAAACACCGCTGGTTCCTACAATACGGCTATCGGATTCTATGCAGGTGCTAATAAGCCCGCAAATACCAGTAATCATACAGACCTTGGTTATTATGCCGGTTGGATAGCCGGTAACAGTAACGAAATAGAAATTGGAAATACCAGTGTTTCATGGATTGGAGGAAATGTTGGTTGGGGCACTTACAGCGATAAACGGATAAAAGATAATATTCAAAGCAATGTTCCCGGGTTATTATTTATTAATAAGCTTAATCCTGTTACCTATAATTTAAATATCCACCGGCAAAATGAAATGTGCGGTATAAAAGATTCAGCTCAATGGGATGGCAAGTATGACATTGAAAAAATTACGCAAACGGGTTTTTTAGCACAGGAAGTGGAGGCTGCGGCCAAAGAATCTGGTTATGATTTTAATGGTGTAAGAGCCCCTCATGGCAATGCCAAACTCTACAGTATTCAATATGCTGCATTTGTAGTCCCGCTGGTGAAAGCGGTACAAGAACTGGCAAATCAAAATGATGAATTGCTGAAACAGGTTTATGAACAAAAAAAGCAATATGAAGCACTGGTGAAGCGGGTCGAAAAACTTGAATCTTTTCTTGACTCAAAAAAATAATTCTGTATGAAAAAAATATTTTCATTTTCCTGGTTTTTATTTCTTACTTCAATCCTGAGTTTGCCGGCGGATTCTTACTCTCAGAATGTAGGGGTGGGTACTAATGCACCACATGCAAAGGCAATACTGGAGATAAAATCAACTGATAAAGGAGTTTTATTCCCCCGCCTTACTACTGCACAGCGGAATGTAATTGTCAGCCCGCCTGACGGGTTGCATATTTTTAATACTGATGAACGATGCCTTAATTATTATGATTCCACCAACCAGATATGGAATTGCTATTGTAACGGTTGCCAGACCATAGTAATCACTATTGCCAGCAATCTATGTACGGTTGATTTTAATGCGATGTATGCCAGCATCAGCCCTTCTAAAAAATACCTGATTAATATATTGGCCGGAGTTGTCATCAGTGGCTGTGACCCGGGAGATACTGCTTTGTCTTTTAATAGTATACCATTCAATGCAGACATCACCATCAATAATTATGGAACCATTGCAGGTGGGGGTGGCAAAGGTGGTAATGGTACCATAAACCCCGGGTGTATGTTGCAGGGTGCATTTGCCACTTCCGGACAGAACGGAGGGTATGCTATATGCACCAGAGACGGCATACCTGTAACAATAAATAATTATGGAATAGTTGCAGGCGGTGGTGGTGGAGGTGGTGGAAGTGGTGGAGTAAATAGTACAACCGGTCATGGTGGTGGGGGTGGTGGAGGTGCTGGTATTGTAGCAGGTCCCGGGGGATCAGGAGGAGGTTTTTTTGTATCTAGCGGACCTCCATTTAATATTTGTGCAGGCGGAATTTCTTATCTGGGCCAGAATGGAATAGTTGGATTGTCAACAACAGGAGGATCTGGCGGAGCAGGGGCTGGTGGCGGCTTTTCAGGCGGTAATGGAGGTGGAAGAGCACAAGCCGGACAAAACGGGGCTGGCTATTATGCAACCGGGGCATTAGGAGGGGTAGCAGGCAAAGCAATTGGTGGCGGCACTGATAACAGCATTCTTGATATCAGTGGTGGTCAGACGTATGGTCATGTTGATTAAATGAAGGAATTCAATTTTTAATTCATGCAGGTTCAATCCAGGAATCGTTTTTTATATCTGCGGTAGTTGTCATGTAACTATCCTTTTTGCCAAACCACTATAAGAGTACAATCAATTATATTATGATACAACCCGATACAGAAAGCAATTAAAAGCATGACTATTTTTTTAACGATTTAAAAATAATTATTGGACACTTAAAATACCTTTTATGAAAAAATATGTTTTATTTATTGTTTTTTATTCCCAGTATATTACTTTTTCTTATTCACAAAATATAGGTGTGGGTAACAGCAATCCCCAGGAAAAGCTCGATGTTAGCGGTAATATTAATGTTACCGGAACAATCAAAACAAATGGTGTGGATGGAACAGCCGGCCAGGTGCTAATGAAAAACAGCAGTAACCTTCTTAGCTGGGCAACTTTATGTGATTTTAAAAGCATGGCGACTTTTATAGATACATCAGTATTGTCTTCACAATGGAATATTCCTGCCGGAGTAACAAAAATCAGGATTGAAATGTGGGGTGGTGGTGGTGCCGGTATGCTGGCAGGTGGAGGTGGTGGCGGGTATTTATCTATTTTCAGAAATGTACTACCTGGTAATAATTTAGTAATTACTGTTGGAAAGGGAGGTAAAGATTTACCCTCTTCAGGGTTTAATCAATCAGGAGGTGCCAGCTCTGTAGTTAGCGCCTCGGCTGGAATAAATGCATATGCATTTGGTGGAACCGGGGCCTTTACCAGTACAGGAGCATATAACCAGGATTTGCCCGGTACGGGAGGTGTTATAATTCCGGCCGGTGGAGGTGGAGGTCATGATGGTTTTTACGGTCAGGGAGGGCAAGCTGGTTCACCTTTGCGAACAGAATATTTTTTATTGCCTTCGAACCAATACAACCGGGTTGATAATTATGGTAACGGCGGTAATGCGGCCAACACACAAAACACTGCCGGAATAGGCGGCGTCTTAACAAGAAATATTAATGGAGCAGTTACAACAAATCTTGCACTTAGTCCAGCCAGGTCTTCAGGTTTTCCGGGCGGCGGTGGTGGTGGTTCTGCAGATGGGTTTATAAATACTAACCGGGCGGGATCTAATGGTATGGTGATAATTCATTATTGAGAATTAAAAATTTTTAGACTTAGAAGCTTACCATTCAATAAGTAAGTTTGAAGTATTCACTGATCTCTGTTACAAATCTATTTTTTGCAGTGTCTTGCTACTATATCGTCACGATTGAAAGTTTATACGTTGATATAAGTAAATTATAATGAACAAAGGCCACCATTTTTTAATATTAGCTATGCCCAGTTGATTTGGTATAAATTTTTCTCCATCTGCCTGACTAAATAAATAAAGCTCACCGGGTCGCTAGCCATAGTTTAAGAATTATTCAATTCTAGTTATCCCAATCTTGGATGAAAGTGAACTCCTTTTTTATCCCGTTTGATCATGAATTGAATACAGCTGTTGCAGAGATAACATAAACCATCGCTATGATCAATTTTGCTGCCTTCTCTTGTTGGGTATATTTATATATTATTAAATCAATTGTCTATTCATTGATAAATTGATATTTTTATAAATACCATTAAAATCGCTAATTATGAAAAAGATTCTTTTCCTGCTTCTCCTGTTCGTGAATTATGCATCAGCTCAAAATGTGGGCATTGGAACAACTGCCCCGGGTGAAAAACTGGAAGTAAAAAATCCATTGAGAAGTACCTTGAAAATAAGTTCTACCAGTTACGTGGATACTGCTGAATTGCTGTTAAGTAACCGAACAAATGGAAATAGCGGTACAGATTTTTCAATAAAAAGTATACGGGAGGAGGGTTTGCACTTTTCTTCACTTTCTGACCTGCCGGCAAATACAGCAACAAATTCTTTGGTAATAAGTCCCGGTGGAAATGTTGGTGTTGGAATTGTCCCTCAATTTAAATTCCATGTTAATGGAGCCAGCCGGTTTAATGGATTGACTCAAATTGATGGGCTGAATCTTTTTGAGTTTGGTGCCGGCGTGCCCGGTAAAGAACTGAATGCCGGGAAGATCGGCTACAATGCATTCGGGCAGAATGCGCTGACATTTGTCGGAGCCGGAACCAATGCAAGTAACAGGGCCATTTATTTTTTTGCAGAAGGAGGAACCACGATGAGTGGTCCGCTAAATATTGGGGGCACTTTTAGAGTAAATGGCAATCCGGGAAGTGCAGGACAGGTGCTTACCTCCACTGGTGCTGGTTCACCCGAATGGCAGAATTCTTCTTATTCCAATAATACCCGTTTTTCTGTGGTACTGGACGAAACCCCGACATTACTATCCGGGAATGTAGTTTTTGCGGCAACACATTATAACCTGGATCCGGCTAATGTTATCATTGGCGCATCTTCCATTACAATTAATAAAGCTGGATTGTATCATTTCGATATTGTGGCCTATGGTGAAGTAAGTTATTCACCTGCACCAACTGGTAGTTATCCAAGAGCAAATCTGAGCCTGAATGTGGCAGCTTATGCTAATCCTATCCGGCTGATCGGATTGAGGATTATGGATCCAACTTCTGATGGGAAACTAGGATGGCAATTTCATGAAGCGGTATCCATTAATGTTTATATACCGGCCCCAACCACAATCAGTCTTTCCTATAATTATTCAAGTGCTTCACCAGGTGGTGGTTTCCCTTCTCTTAACGGAAACCTTACCGGTAGTCTTATTAGTGAATAGGAGAGTATGATAATTATATATTGAAACCTGTTCTTTTATTAATCCCGGCTTAATCTAAAAATCGTTCTTTCAGATCCGGCGTAGGGATCATGCAACTATCTTTTTTGCCAAACCATTTATACCGGTTTTTGGCGACCCAACTATAAATACCATCCCGGATGAAAGCTGGTACAATGATAAAAACATACAATAATGACCAGGGACCACCCAATTTTTTTAACATGCGTAAGGCCCCGGTTGATTTTGTGTAAATTTTATCTCCTTCTGCCAGGATAAATGAATTAAGCTCTCCTGCTGGTAAACTATGCTTTGAAAATATTTCCTGTCCTTTTTTACCCTGTAAAGGTGCAAAAAGGAAATGTTTTTTCTTATCTCTTTTGATGATAAACTGCACACTACTATTACAAAGGTTACATACGCCGTCAAAAAGTACGATTGAAGAGTCTGCCATGCTCGGGTAAAGGTAATTTCCTTTTTCCTATATTAATTGTAATTTACTCTGCTAATCGATTTTTAAAGCAATAGGTATGAAAAGCACTTTCCTTCTTTTTATAGCCGTCGTATTTATCCAATCCTTTATTTATAGCCAGGGAAAATATGCCGGCTCCAAAAAATCACTGATCGGCCAGGTGTACACTGATTACCTGGAACTGCCTGCATTTAAAGGATGGACATTTATGGAAGGCGGTGTTGCCAATTCACTTAGTGATCCGGAAATGATTACTTCCAATGTGTTTAAGAAAGGAAACAGTTATGTGGTTTTTTTCAGCATCAGAGAAGATACCGCCTCCAGCCAATTCACTATTGTGGATGCAGTGGAAATTAAGGGTGTGCAAAAGGGCTGGACAGTCCGGAGCAGTTTTTGCAGGCAAAACAAAATAGAGAATAATTATATTATTGCATGGGGCAAAGAAACCACTAATGAATATATAAAGTTGATAAGAAAAGCCTGGCGATTTAACCCGGATAAACGGAGGATTGAAATTAGACCGGTGAAAGGAATTGATTGCATGAATATCGGGTGTTAGCAATTACTAACTGATTAAAACCATTAACTATGAAATTGAATAGTAAGAGCTCTCAAAATCTTTTATTGGCAGGATTACTTTTATTTCAGACCTCAATGCTTTTTTCACAGCAACCACCATTGCCAGCAAAAAAAATTGAACCCCGTAAAGCAATCATCCCAGCTAAGCCAATTGTAAAAAAGGATTCTGTAACCTATGTGGCCACCCCGGCCCTGGTAGAGGTTAACACCAGGATTGCGACAGCTGATGAAATATATATTAACCAGGGGACTTTTTTGTTGCGTTCCGGAAGCGACTACCGCTATCTTACGATTAAGGATGTAGTACCTGCAACAGGGTCGGTTGCATTTTTGTGGAGTTATATCAATTACCCTGTTCAGCAGGAGTGGAGTTTTATTCCGAAACCCGGTGGTTTCTATAAAATCAAATCCTCTTCCGGTTTTTATCTCACACAAAAAAGATTATTTGCTCCCTCCATGGATCCGGATTCAGGCGAGGATAGCCAATTATGGCAGCTTATAGAAACCAGTGACGGGTATTACCATATTAAATCGAAAACCAATAAATATCTTGTTGTCACTGACAGAAGAAAAAGAGATGGGGGCCTGGTAAGCTTTGCCAACAGTGTAAACAATGATCTGAAACAAAAATGGCACCTGGTTAAGTGGGGTAATGACAGCAGAAAACTAACAAGTTTCAACCCTGAAACAAATGGGTTCCGTTTTGTAAATACGTTTAATGGAGAAGATATCATCCGGTGGGGTGGTTTGTGCGGAGGAATGGTGTATTCGGCTTTAGATTATTTCAGGAACAGGATTCCCATTCCCACTCAAACCTATACTCCTGCCAATGCAACTCCACTTCAATCCTATATTTATCAGCGGCAGCAACACTCCATGTGGAATGTAAACGAAAAGTGGTCGGAACTGGAAGTGGCCAACAATTTCAGGGCGGGTGAAATATTCCGATGGGGCATTCAGGGTACCGGGGGAGGAAGGCTGGAAGAATTAAAAAATGCAATTGATGCAGGGAAGTCAGTTCCTATTGGATTATTTGGCGGGGGAGTACCCAGTATCAATGGCGGCAGTGGAGGTAACCACGTTATACTTGCAGTGGGTTATTCCCTTGGCCGTTACCAGGGAGATTTTGGTAACCGTGCAGGAGAATATAAGATTTTAGCTTACGACCCCAACATGCGAAACAGGATGGTAACGTTGGTTCCGGATCTGGCCGGGCAATGTTTTTTTGAAGTGGAAAATGGAAAAGCCTGGAGAACCTATTTTGTCAATACCCGTTATGACAATGAACATACACCACCAGGGGATATCCGAAATTTCCCGGAAAGAGAACCGGATGGGAGTATCCGTCATTTATACGTGGAATTTGCCACAGGCAATGATGACCTGCGGGGTGGTAATGATAATGTCAGTATCACCGTGCAATATGCAGATGGTACCACCCAGGCATTTCCTAATGTCAATAATGGGGCAAGATGGGTGGATAAAAGTTGGCAAACGATTCACCTTGAACTGAACAGGCCAGTGCGAAAGGCTGATATCCGTCATTTCCGGCTTAATACCAGTTTTGGAAGTGATATATTCAGTGATGACTGGAACCTTGAATGGTTCAGGGTCACAACAGGTCTCGGCGGAATTAATATTGCACAATCATTTCCCCCGGAAGGCAGTGAATATATATTCCGGTTTTCAGGGGATGAAAGAAGGCAGATGCATGTGATCAGGGTGGAATAAATAATATTCTGAATCAGGTAGCAGTTGTTTTCAAGAATACTTTTTATAAAAAGAAAAAGATATTCTAATTCCCGTTTAGCCAGGAAGAGCATATATAAAAACTCAGAAAAGTTTATGCAGGGATTGATAAAAGCTTGAGATCAATCATTGACAACATGTTGATGAATTATCCCATATTATGAAAAACCTTCTGGACATCATCATCCTGTTCTAATTTTTCAATCAGCTTACTTACATCAGCTGCTTGCTCGTCATTAACAGGAACGGTTACGTTAGGTATCCATTCCAGCTCGGCAGAAATAGGAGTGATGCTTTTATCTTCCAATGCTTTTTGCATATTACCAAAATCGGTAAAGCCACAACGCACAACCAAAATATCTTCACCATTCTCCCCGGTGCCTTCGCCCAATTCTTCAAGGCCAAAATCAATCAGCTCCAGTTCCATATCTTCGGCATTCAATCCTTCCGGCTTTAGCTTAAACACTCCCATTTTTTTAAACTGGAATGACACACTGCCACTATTACCAAGTGTGCCATGTCCTTTTGTAAAACATGACTTTACATTGGCCACCGTTCTTACATGGTTATCGGTGGCTGTTTCTACCAGTATAGCAACGCCATGAGGTCCGTAACCTTCGTACAGGATCTCATCATAATTCACCAGCTCTTTTCCCTGTGCTCTTTTGATAGCCGCTTCTACCCGGTCTTTTGGCATACCTACGCTCCGTGCATTCTGAAAACAACGGCGAAGGGCTGCATTGGAATTTGGATCGGGGCCACCGGCTTTTACAGCAATGATGATTTCTTTACCAATACGGGTAAAGTTCTTTGCCATCTTATCCCAGCGGGCAAACATCGAGGCTTTACGTACTTCAAAAATTCTTCCCATGATAAAAAGTCGTTATGTCAAAAGATTAAACAGATCAAACAGGGCTGCAAAAGTAAGGCAATAGGGGTAAAAGAAAAACCGCCCTTTTGTAAGCAGAGCGGTTTTTTAAATCATTTTACCGTGTTTATTTTTTAGAGGCTTTTATTGCTTTCAGGTACCTGTTAAGTTCTTCTTTCACTTTAGGGAAAAGGAAGAAAAGCCCTATCATATTAGGGAATACCATAGCCAGGATCATGGCATCTGAGAACTGGATGACAGCGCCTAAAGTAGCGGAAGCTCCAATTACAACAAAAGCGAGGAATAATAATTTATAAGAGAGATCGGAAATTTTCCCTCTGCCAAATAAAAACTTCCAGGCTTGTAATCCATAGTATGACCAGGAAATCATAGTAGAAAAAGCAAATAAAACAATCGCTACTGTCAAGACATAGGAAAAGTGGGGAATCACATCATTATAGGCAGCTGAAGTAAGATCAACTCCACCAATAGAAGGATTGCCATATGTAAAAACTCCTTGCATATTATAGATTACAATAACCAAGGCAGTCATTGTGCAAATAACTACCGTATCAATAAATGGTTCAAGCAATGATACCAGGCCTTCAGATGCTGGAAATTTTGTACGAACAGCTGAGTGGGCAATTGCTGCAGAGCCTGCACCAGCTTCATTCGAGAATACTGCCCTGCGAAAGCCCATGATCAAAACACCTGCAAATCCTCCTAAACCTGCAGAAGGTGTAAAAGCTTCCTTGAATATCAGTACAAAAGCATCATCTATTAATGAGAAATGAGCAAAGATGATGATTAGGGAAGCTAATATGTAAATACCAGCCATAATAGGTACAATTTTTTCGGTGACTGTTGCTATTCTTTTTATTCCACCAATTATTACGATACCTACAAGTACAGCTAAAATCAAACCTACTATAAAACCGGCAGAGCCTCCTTTTAAGCCTGTCATACCGATAATTTGTGCTGTTGCCTGATTACTTTGAAAAGCATTACCACCACCAAAGGAACCGCCAACACAGAGGATTGCAAAGAGAACAGCTAATACCTTACCTACCCCGGCAAGTTTTAATTCTTTTAATCCTTTGCTCAGGTAATACATAGGGCCTCCATACACAGTGCCTTTTGAGTCAAGGTCACGGTATTTCACTCCTAATGTGCACTCAACAAATTTTGTACTCATACCTAACAAACCACAAACAATCATCCAGAAGGTGGCGCCAGGCCCCCCAATTGAAATAGCAACAGCTACTCCGGCAATATTACCTAAACCAACTGTGCCAGATACAGCAGTAGCCAATGCCTGAAAATGATTGACCTCGCCATGGTGTCCCTCATCAGTTATAGTGCGTTTTATATCTCCTTCCACAATATTTACCTCTGCTTTTTCAATTGCGGAATGCTGATCCAGGTTATCATATTTTCCTCTAACGATCCTGATGGAAAGGGCGAATCTTCTCACGTTAACAAAGGAAAAATAAACTGTAAAGAAAATTGCTCCTGCAACTAGGAGAATAACTACAAAAGGAACCTGGACATTTTCAGACAAACGAACTGGGTAAAAGACAACACCTTCCCACCAGTTGGCAATAGGCGCAAACCAGTCATTAATCCTTTCGTCCAGTCCTTTGGAAGGTACGGGTGTTTCCTGAGCATACGAAAGAAAAGGTACTGCTAATACAGCCATTAATATGCAAGCAATCTTCGATATGTTTTTTAACATACAGCGTTGGTTTAGTATTGAAAGATAATTAAGGTGCGTAAAGTAAATAAATATTTAACAGAAAGGTTGAAAAATATCCACCAAAGGTGCTTATTCAGGGTCGCACGGATTTTTAAGTAATTTCAAAGTAAACCTTTAGTTTTGACGCTTTACTATAATTAATCTATGAACAGACGAAAGGCCGGCCTGCTCTCACTCCTTTTATTTACGGTAGTAGCCCTTATTCATTTCCTGCACATGCAGAAATGGATCATACTCCAGGAAGTGGTATTAATGACTGTTCGATGGATATTTATTGCCAGCCTGGTATTATTTGCTGTTTACAAGAAATCATTGACCACATGGATTTTAGTGGCCATGGCGATAGGGGTAGAAATAGGACTCGATTTTCCTGCTTTCTCACAAAACCTTCAGTTCCTGAGCAAAATATTTCTCCGGTTGGTTAAAACGATCGTTGCTCCTTTATTATTCGCCACCCTTGTTGTGGGCATTGCCAGTCATGCCAACCTGAAACAGGTTGGCCGCATGGGTTGGAAATCATTGTTATATTTTGAAGTGGTGACTACCATTGCCCTTCTAATAGGCCTGGTGTTTATTAATATTACAAAAGCAGGTATAGGTATTAAAGTTCCAGAAGCCTTGTTAAAAGAATTGCCGGAGGTAAAAGTAAAAGGATGGCAGGATCATATACTTGATATTTTCCCTGAGAATATTATAAAATCTATCTACGAGGGAAATGTGTTGCCTATTGTTTTGTTCAGTGTTGTTTTTGGTATTGCACTCGCCTTGTTAAATGACCAGAAGAAAAAGCCAATGCTGAATTTTGCAGAAAGCCTGGCAGAAACCATGTTCAGGTTCACCAATATCATCATGTATTTTGCCCCTTTTGGGGTAGGAGCAGCAATCGCTGTCACTGTCGGTCACTTAGGTATTGACATATTGAAGAACCTGGCTTTATTGCTTGTAACATTATATTTAGCATTGATTGCTTTTATTGTCTTGGTTTTATTACCGATTGCAATATGGGTAGCAAAAATTCCGATTAAAAAATTTATACAGGCGATACGGGAGCCGGTATCGATCGCATTTGCCACTACCAGTTCAGATTCTGCACTACCCAAGGCTTTGGAGAATATGGAGAAATTCGGGGTGCCCCGGAAAATTGTATCATTTGTGATTCCTACAGGTTACACGTTTAACCTGGATGGAACTACTCTATATCTTTCACTGGCATCCGTTTTTGTGGCCCAGGCAGCAGGGATGGATTTGTCTTTTGGAGAGCAGTTAATGATCGGTCTTACATTGATGTTAACCAGTAAAGGCGTTGCTGCAGTGCCCAGGGCATCATTGGTCATCTTGATTGCGACGGCAACGACTTTTCATTTTCCACTTTGGCCTATTATGGCGATCTATGGTATTGATGAACTGATGGATATGGCAAGGACCTCTGTGAATGTGATCGGGAACACACTGGCTAGTTGTGTGATAGCAAGGTGGGAGGGTGAATTCGATGATAATAAAGCCCTTGCTTTTAATGAGCAGGAAGCCGATGCTATCAGGGATTAATGCTGTTGGCATCTGTCCGGTATCACTAAACCTTACCAAAGTCCGCAGTATTTATTTGAAGGCTGCATTACAGTGTTGGTTTTATAATCTACTTTACAGATTTATTTTCCTTGATTTTTTAAACTTCCGCGACTTAATGTTTAATGATTCATGGTGCAATAAAAATGGAATTTCTGAATTAATATCATGCTTTTCGGTTCATCGTAAAAATGTCCTATTTTGCCACATCGTATCATTAATTAAGCCCTTCCGGCAGATGCATGAAAAAGGTCCCTTTGTATATCAAGATCATTGTGGGAATGTTAGCAGGTGTATTATTTGCAATTGCTGCCATTCAATTTAGCGGCGGAGTAAAGTTTACTAAAGACTGGATCAAGCCTTTTGGTAACATATTTATCAATATGCTTAAACTGATTGCAGTTCCTTTGATACTGGCCTCCCTGATAAAAGGGGTGTCTGATTTAAAAGACATTTCTAAGTTATCAAGGATGGGGTTAAGATCGGTTGTACTTTATCTTTTTACAACCGTATTCGCCGTTAGCCTGGGATTGGTGATTGTTAATATTATCAAACCCGGTGCATCCATCAGTGAAGAAACGAGAACCCAGATGTTATCTGCATATGGTGGGGATGCCAATAAAAAACAACAGGAAGCCGTTCAGCAACAGGACTCAGGCCCGCTTCAGTTCCTGGAAGATATCGTTCCCGATAATATCATCAACGCAGCTTCTACGAACTCAACCATGCTGCAGGTCATATTTTTTGCATTGTTTTTAGGTATATCATTGATTTTGATACCGGCAGAAAGAGCAAAGCCGGTAAAAGATTTTTTTGACAGTTTTAATGAGGTCATTCTCAAAATGATTGACCTTATTATGAAAATCGCACCATTCGGGGTCTTTGCATTGATGGCGGCCCTGGTAGCGGAATCTCCCGGATTCGAGATATTTAAAGCGCTGGGTAAATATGCGCTGACCGTACTTATTGGATTGCTGATACTGATCTTTGTTTTTTACCCGGTTCTGATCTTTCTATTTACCAGACGGAATCCGATTCAGTTTATTAAACAGGTTTATCCTGCACAACTACTTGCTTTTTCTACCAGTTCCAGCGCTGCCACGTTGCCGGTTACAATGGAAACAGTGGAAAAAAGAGTGGGTGTCGACAATGAAGTCAGCAGTTTTGTGCTACCGATTGGTGCCACAGTAAATATGGATGGTACCAGTTTATACCAGGCTGTTGCGGCCGTTTTCATTGCTCAGGCATTTGGTATGGATTTAGGACTTGCCGCTCAATTAGGGATCATCGTGACTGCCACACTTGCTTCCATCGGATCTGCTGCAGTTCCGAGTGCGGGTATGGTTATGCTGGTTATCGTACTGGCACAGGCCGGAATTCCTGAAGCAGGATTAGCACTTATATTTGCCGTAGACAGACCTTTGGATATGGTAAGAACAGTAGCCAATGTGACCAGTGATTGTACGGTGGCTACTATTGTTGCAAAATCAATTGGAAAATTGGAAGATCCTCACCCTGTTGTTTAACACGTTTATTTAATTTATTATGTTCGAATTATTAGATGCCTTTCATTGGACCCAGCTATTGCAACCTCAGTTTTATGTAGAAAACGGGGGCTTATGGTTATTGTTATTTGTTGTTTTTGCAGAAACGGGATTATTTGTCGGTTTTTTCCTCCCCGGGGATTCTTTATTATTTGTAGCCGGTATTTATGCGCATGAAATAACCCAGAAAACAGGTGAAGTGGTACCTGGCCTGGCTTACCAGTTTCTCGATCTTATTGGAATGGGACATATCAGAAATGAATGGGTAGATCTGTTTGTACTGGTAGGACTTATTGCTTTCATGGGCATACTCGGTAACACGGTAGGGTATTGGACAGGCCGAAAAGTTGGACCCGCAATGTATCAATGGCGGGACCGGTTTCTCTTTAAAAAACGTTACCTGCACCAGGCGCATGATTTTTATGAAAAGCATGGCGGGCTTGCCGTAATTGGTGCCCGTTTCCTTCCTTTTATCAGAACCTTTGCGCCCATTGTGGCAGGTATAGTACAAATGGACAGAAAGAAATTTCACTTTTTTAATATAGTGGGTAGCATCGCCTGGGTATTCTCTATGATTTTTGGTGGATATTTTTTGCAAAAATGGATACTAAGCCAGTTTGGCTTTGACTTAAAGGAACACCTGGAATTGATCGTGCTGGGTATCGTGCTGGTCACCACGGCACCGGTAATTATTAAAATGATCTCAGGACGCAAAAAGAAGCCTGCTGAAACAACTGGCGGTGATTCAAAACTATCATAAAGCATGAACCAGGCAAAACCTGTTTCCATTTTTAATATTGCTGTTATTGTTGCAGCACTTGGATACTTTGTAGACATCTATGATCTGTTGTTGTTCACTATTGTACGGGAACCCAGTCTTGCGGGTTTGGGTATTGACCTAACAATTAAAAAAGATGTAATAGCTGCAAGCACCAAAGTAATTAACTGGCAAATGTGGGGCTTGTTGATCGGTGGTATTATCTGGGGAGTGATGGGAGATAAAAAAGGAAGGCTGAGTGTATTGTTTGGTTCTATTATTCTTTATTCTATCGCCAATTTTTTTACCGGGTTTGTTCAAACAGTAGAGCAGTATGCTTTTGCAAGATTTGCAGCAGGAATCGGCCTTGCAGGTGAATTAGGTGCCGGTATCACATTGGTAAGTGAATTGTTGCCAAAAAATAAGAGGGGGATCGGAACTTCATTAGTGGCTGGTATTGGTTTGTTTGGTGCTGTAGCCGCTTATTTCACTTTTAAATTTACCGAAGATTGGCGGTTGTGTTATAAAATTGGAGCAGGGTTAGGAATCATGTTATTATTTCTGCGGATAAAAGTAGCGGAAAGCGGAATGTTCAGCCAGGTGAAGAATCAGAATATTTCAAAGGGAAACCTGTTGATGTTTTTTAATAACGGAAAGCGGTTCAAGAAGTATATACTTGCAATACTCATTGGTATGCCCACCTGGTTTGTTATTGGCATTTTAGTTAATCTCAGTAACAGGTTTGCCACTGAGTTTTACGGAGAGAATAAAATTGAGTCGGGCCGTGCTATTATGTATGCTTATGCTGCAATTGCTATCGGTGATATATTGGTTGGATTTGTAAGTCAGTATTTTAAGAGCAGGAAAAAAGCGTTATACCTGTTTTATTTCTTTGCAATTGTTTCTGGTGTTTACTTTTTCAGCGGGTATGTTCAAAGTGATGCATCGATGTATATAGCCTGTGCTGCATTGGGGTTCAGTACTGGATTTTGGGCCATTTTTGTTACGATGGGTGCAGAGCAGTTTGGTACAAATCTCCGGGCTACAGCCGCTACTACAATACCTAATTTTGTAAGAGGTTCTTTGCCGCTGATTAATTTAATGTTTGTTGGTTTGTTTCAGCAAAGCATTGGCTGGAGTTTTGTGAAAAGCGCAATGATAACAGGCATAATTGTAATGTTGATAACACTTATTGCTGCTTATTTTACAGAAGAAACTTTCCATAAAGATCTGAATTATACTGAGCCTGAAGATATAATGCCTTAACGTATTGAATGTGGCAAAATTCCTTCTCATACGGTTTTCTTCGATAGGTGATATTGTTCTCACTACACCCGTTATCCGCTGCCTGAAAAAACAGGTGCCGGATGCAGAGGTCCATTTTCTGGTGAAAGATTCCTTTCGTTCAGTGGTTGAACATAATCCGTACATTGATAAAATTCATGTACTGGCACATAGCTGGGAACTGATGATGGAAGAACTAAAAACGGAGGATTATGATTATATCATTGACCTGCATCACAATACCAAAACCTTGAGGGTTAAAAATGCATTGAAGAAGAAATCATATTCATTTTATAAACTCAATATTGAAAAGTATATTCTTACCAGTATTAAGCTTAATATTTTACCCGGGGTACATATCGTTGACCGTTATATGAAAACTATTGAATCTTTCGGAGTAAAAAATGATGGGCAGGGACTGGATTATTTTATTTCACCTGCCGATGAGACCAGTAAAGCTGATATTCCTGTTTCGCATTCAGCCGGCTATATAGCCTGTGTGATTGGGGCGGCACATGGTACTAAAAGGTGGCCGGTGCATAAGTGGATGGCATTTTGTAAAGAAATTGAACATCCTGTTATTTTACTGGGAGGAAAAGAAGACGCTTCCAACGGAGATGAAATTACCTCGGTTGACCCCATAAAGATTTATAATGCCTGCGGTAAGTTTAAGCTTAATGAAAGTGCAGACCTGGTTCGGAAAGCAAAACTGGTCATCAGCAATGATACGGGATTGATGCATATCGCTGCAGCCTATAAAAAGCAGGTTATTTCTTTGTGGGGGAATACTGTTCCGGAATTTGGCATGACACCATATTACGGAGATACTACCATTTCGTCTATTCTATTACAAACAAAAGTTTGGTGCAGACCTTGTTCAAAGATTGGCTATGACAAATGCCCGCTTGGCCATTTCAAATGCATGGAAAAAATTACAGTAGATGAACTCTTGGAAAGAGTCAGGCAAAAGATTGCACTCATTTAGGACAAGAATACCTTTGCCTGGCTCTTAAGAATATACAAGAGTATTTTCAGCTGTTTACTAATTCATAAAGAATACAGCCAGTAAAGCAAAGACTACCAAAAAGCCTGTGATAATCAAACGGGCTTGTACGTCTTCATTGCTGATCATGTGTCTAATTTTCTTCATAACCTGATTTTTTAGTTTTCAAAACGAATGTTAACCAGGTTTTCCAGGAGTTGGGATAAGGTATTCAGAAAGGATAGGGGGACAAATAGTTAGATGGTGCAAAAATAGAATGCAGAATCTTGAATTGCAAGTATAGTCCTGTATTTTTTTATTTAGCTTTATTGAATCGGAAAACTACGATGTTACGGATCTTAAATTGGCTTTAAGATGATACTTGTAATAAGCATATTGTGATTAAAACCACTATTTATATTTTATTCGTGACCGCCTGTTCATTGGCAGCAGCTTCCCGTCAGCCTGCAAGCTATATCGATTCATTCAGATTGTATGGCGATATAAAAGTTACAATTGATAAACCTGCTGAATTTAAAAGAAATAAAAAAACTATTATTACCTTTTTTGCGCTTCCTAATGGAAATACTACTGAACAAACAATGGGTAAAAGGATGTCGCCGGGTGATGACTGGCATTTTGATATCCAACACATCAGGGCGCAGACAAAGTTTATCCGGCAACAATTGAAAAATAGAAACTTTGTAGTCATTTACCTGGAGAATAATTATAAAAGCTGGCCTGCCTGGAAACAAAAGCATCCCGGGTACAGACATGAAATACCCCATCTTATAGACTCCCTCGCTGGTCTGTCAGGATCCAGGAAAAAAAGTATATACCTGAATGGTCATAGTGGGGGAGGCAGTTTCATCTTTGGTTACCTGGCTGGTGTGGAACGTATTCCGGCTACTATAAAACGAATTAGTTTTCTAGACAGTGATTATGGGTATGACAGCAGCTATTATCCTAAATTAAAAACCTGGTTGCAACAGGTAACAGGAAGTTACCTTAACGTTTTTGCTTACAATGACAGTGTCGCAATATATAATGGTAAACCTGTTGTGTCTCCAACCGGGGGAACCTGGTACAGAAGCAGGTTGTTATTAAGTCATTTGCGACACGATTTTATATTTTCAGAATTAATTACAGACAGTCTTATTATAAATAAGAGCAAGGATAACAGGGTACAGTTTTATTTTAAAGTAAATCTTGACCAGGGTATTTATCATACCCAGCAAGTGGAACGGAATGGTTTTATCCATTCAGTTCTTTGCGGAACCCGGTACGATTCACAAGGGTACCGGTACTATTCCGTAAGAGCTTATGCTGACTTGATCGAATAAGTTCTGTTGTCAGTAGCTGGTTTGAAATAAAACCGGGAACTGTTTTTTCAATTTTTCCTGTTGTTTGGGACTGAGATTCTCGTATAATTTTCTATGTTTTTGCAGGCACAATTCAGTCAATGCTCTTTTCTGACCTTCTTTTATTTCATTGATAACAGCATCAGTTACCAGGTCAGGAATATGGGGGTCTGTCTTCACTAATTTTATTTTATGGTGCATTAGCCCGGTACCCATATAACTTTTAAATAATCTTTCCTGTATATACCGGGCCAGTTCATCGGAGCCAACCATGTCATTGCCAACGGTGATTAGCCCGGTTTCCTGGAGAGTGACCAGGAGTATTTTTTCTGCGTTGATTTCTTTTATCGGAGTCGCATCCGCCGGAAATATCCGGCAAGCAAGGCATAACATAAAAAAGAATCCGCAACGAAGCATAATACAAACTTTAATTAAGCAGTAAGGATAGTGATTAGTATGGTGGACTAACAACCTAAAAATGCGATTCACCTCAGGTGAATCGCATTTTATTTAATGAAAATAAAAAAATTATTTTAACAGGTCTTTTGTGGCTTCATAGGTTGGATGACGGTCATAGTAATTCCCTACAAAATCAATTTTTCCGGCATCGTTCAGATGATTTACACTGTGCAACCAAAAAGTCAGCTTCTTGCCATTCTTATATTTGGTATTTACCATAGTCCAGTATAAGATCCATTTACCGGTAGGTGCATATTGGCTTTGTGCTTCGTTGGCCTGCATGGGTACAACAATGTGCTCACTGAATTGTAAAGAGTCAATGATTTCCCAGCGTTTTTTCCAGTAGTCCTGCACTGCTTTTTTACCGATCAGGCTATCGCCATTTGACCATGTATACCTGATGCTATCAGCAAAATTAGCAGTCATACCTTCGATGTCAGCTTTGGAAAAAGCTGCAAACGAATTTTTGACCATATCACCGACACTCATCTCCAGCATTTCCATGGACGGCTTTTTAGTGTCGGCAGGCATATCGGTTTTGTTCCCCTCATCCAATTTGTTGTCCTCCTTTTTCTCATTGCAGGCAAGCAGCAGGAAGCAGCATGCAGCCATAATGAAAGTCTTTTTCATACTGTAATTTTTGGTTTAAGTTAAAAAAATCGGGGGGACTATATTTAGTCAGGATAGGGTGAAAGCGTAAATGAAGCTATGTCTTTTACTTTTTACCGCCAATTTTTAAAATATGAAAATTCAGTTATTGGATTTCACTAAGCTCCAGCCAGCGAAGTTCTTTTTCATCTAAGAGCCGGGTTACATCGCCAATGCGGTTTGAAAGTTGCTGTAGTTCCCCGAATGGAGTATTGCCATTATTCAGTTTTTCTGTAATGGATATTTTTTCTTTTGAAAGATCGCTGATTTCTTTTTCCAGCAATTCGAATTCCCTTTTCTCTTTATACGAGAGTTGACGCTTTTTCCCGGCAGTTACGTGGTCCTGGTTAGCAGAAGAAACAGGTTTTTCTATTTCGCCTATATAGGAAGCACCATTTTTTTCTGTTAATGACTGGCCATTGGCTGTAGCCTGCCTGTATTGTGTATAGTTGCCTGGAAAATCTCTTATCATTCCATCACCTTCAAACACAAACAGGTGATCAACCAGCCTGTCCATAAAATAACGGTCGTGAGATACGATAAGTAAACAACCGGGAAATTCACTTAAGAAATTTTCCAGAACGCCCAGGGTAGGTAAGTCAAGGTCGTTGGTTGGTTCATCCAGGATCAGGAAGTTGGGATTCCGGAAAAGAATAGAAAGCAGGTGCAGTCTTCTTTTTTCACCCCCGCTTAGTTTACTGATGTAGGTATATTGTTTATCCGGATCGAATAAAAATAATTGCAGGAATTGCGCTGCACTGAGCGTTCCACCGGTAGCCAGTGGAAAGTTCTCGGCAATATTTTTTACAAACTCAATCACCCTCATGTCTTCTTTTACGATCAAACCCTGCTGGGAATAATTGCCAAAAATAACAGTATCGCCAATGTTGATTTTACCACTGTCTGCTTTTTCAATTCCCTGCAGGATATTGATGAAAGTGGATTTACCTACTCCGTTTTTTCCAACCACACCAATCCGCTCTCCTTTTTTAAATGTGTAATCAAAGCCTTTCAGGAGTATCTTGTCACCATAACTTTTATATATTTTTTTAAGCTCAATAATTTTTCCTCCCAGGCGGATCATCTTCATATTTAATTGTAACTGCTCATCAATGATCTGCTGCTTGGCTTTTTTTTCTACCTCATAAAAATTATCCTGCCGGCTTTTGCTTTTTGTAGTCCTGGCTTTCGGTTGCTTCCGCATCCACTCCAGTTCTTTTCGATAGGTATTTTTGGCTTTATCAATGGAGGAGAGATCATTTTCTATCCGTGCAGCTTTTTTTTCCAGGTAATTCTCGTAATCGCCTTTGTATACAAACATATTGCTTCCATCCAATTCCCATATTTCTTTGCAGACCGTATCCAGGAAATAGCGGTCATGGGTTACTAATAGCAGGGTTACTTTTTCCTTGTCGAGGTAATGCTCCAGCCATTCTACCATTTCCACATCAAGATGGTTGGTAGGTTCATCCATGATCAACAGGACATGTTTATGCTCAAAGCCAATATCAATCAGTGTTTTTGCCAATGCCACTCTTTTTCGCTGGCCACCACTTAACGTACTCACAGGTTGGTTCAGGTGATGAATATTCAGTTTGTCAAGTACCTGCTTTACTTTGGTATCAAAATCCCAGGCTCCGAGCTCATCCATTTTGATGATAGCGGCACTTAGTTTTTCCGCATTTTCCTCTTCGCTAATGACTTCATATTCTTTAATGGCGTTAATGATCGGATGGTTATGAAAGAATATATTGTCCAGCACCGACTTTTCTTCAACAAAAGTGGGTTCCTGCTCAAATAACACCACATCCACATCTTTATTGACCCATACTTTTCCTTCATCCGCTGTTTCTTTTCCTGCCAATATTCTTAATAAAGTGGATTTACCGGTGCCGTTTCGGGCTACCAGGGCAATTTTGTCGCCTTCTTCTATATGAAATGTTATATCTGAAAAGAGGGGTTGTATGCCGTAACTCTTGGTCAATCCTTCAACTGATACATAATGCATAGCGGCAAAGATAACTTAACGTCCCAGAAGATAAATAAACAAGGAAATAATGATTGTCAGGATAATAATGACAACCAGGGAATATTTTTCCCGGTTATTCTTTTTTTGACGTTGCCGGATGAAAATATTTAGCTGTTCTGTTGCAACCGGGTCTTTGTCACTAAGTTTCTTAAGTTGGATAAATATTTCTTTTGTGTAAATGGGAGGTAAGGGTTTTATGGCATGCAATAAAATTGATACAATTTGCCGGATAGTATCCGGCTCATTAAATTGGTGAAGTTTTTCTATCGATGTATCGGGTATTAAATCCATGATATACTGTTGTAAACCCGTTTTATCCATCCTGAAAACATCAATCTTTGAAACATATTGCTCCAACTCAAGGGCTTGTTTAAGTACTGTTACGGGAGTGATAACTTCCTGGGTTTTTCTGCCCCCTGTACTTTGATGGTACCACCGTTGTTGCAGGTAATATTCCTTTTTGGCCGGATCAGTCAGTATTTCATACGCCTCTTTTATATCGGCAAACAGCGCTGTAGCATAGGGATCATTATTATTCTTATCCGGGTGATATTGCTTGGCCATTTTCCGGTAAGCCTTCTTTACTTCTGGTAAAGAAGCAGAAGGTTCCAGCTCAAGTATTTGATAATAATCTTTCAGATACATAGAAAACAACGAAGTTAAGATGGCTGGTGTTCACAACTAAACCTCCATTTTAGAAAGAATTTACAACCAACTAACATGGAAACCGGTCATATAAAGGCAAATAAGTTTAATTTTAGTCATCATTTTATATTTTAATTTTTTATATATGGATACATCTAACAAAAAAAACCGCAGAGAGTTCTTGAAAACAACCGGCAAAGCCGGCCTGGCTGCTGGTTTGTCTGCCACCGTATTACCTGTCCTGGCATCAGTTCAAACCAAGCAGTTCATTGCTTCTGGCGGGGCTGAGGATGTTTTATACATCCAGCGACCATTGCCCTATGCTTTTAAAACACTGGAACCTGTTATTGATGCCATGACTATGGAGATTCATTATATGAAGCATGCCGCAGCCTATGCCAATAACCTGGCCGATGCAGTTAAAGCGGAAGGGGTTGATACAGAAAAAGAGCAATTACGATTCCTGCTTGGACGCATTTCCAAATTTTCGGCTAAAATGAGAAACAACGGCGGCGGTCATTATAATCATGAATTTTTCTGGAAGGGAATGACAAGCCCCGTTGAATCGAACAGTCCTTCGCCTGACTTGCTGAAAGATATAACCAGGGATTTTGGTTCATTTGAAGCTTTTAAAACGCAGTTTTCTGATGCGGCCAAAAATCGTTTTGGTAGTGGCTGGGCCTGGTTAGTCAAAACAGCAGATAAGAAGTTAGTGGTTGGATCCACTCCCAACCAGGATAATCCCCTGATGGATGTGAGTGACCTGAAAGGAATTCCATTATTAGGCCTCGACGTTTGGGAACATGCTTATTACCTGAAGTACCAAAACCGCCGTCCGGATTACATTAATGCATGGTGGAGTACTGTCAACTGGAAGATCATTCAGCAACGCAATGAAATTGCTGATATGAAATAATTATTGCAGGTATTTGTTAAAGAATTCAATTGTCCGCTGCCACGCTTGCCTGGCAGCGGTTTCATTATACCTGGTGGGTGCCGTATCATTATGAAAGGCATGCTGGGCACCTTCGTAAACATATATTTCGTAAGGGATATTGTTTTTTTTCAAAGCTTCTTCATAAGCCGGGATTCCCTTATTGACTCCTTCATCCAATGCACCATAATGTAATTGTACCGCAGCTTTTATTTTGCTCACATCTTCTGCAACCGGTTGACGGCCATAAAAAGCAACAGCAGCTTTCAATGCCGGAACATTGACAGCCAGGTTATTGCTCATAGCACCGCCCCAGCAAAATCCCACACATCCAAACTTACCATTACAATCTTTTCTTGCGGACAGGTAGTCGAAAACCCTGATAAAATTTTGCAGGTTGTCTTCCGGTTTTAATTGCTGAAATTTTGCTCTTGCTTCATCTGCATTTTCGGGAGTACCGCCTAAGGATGACAACGCATTAGGTGCAATAGCCAGGTAACCGGCTTTGGCAGCACGGCGGGCTACGTCTTCAATATGTGCATTTAAGCCACGGTTTTCATGAATGATTACAACCGCTGCATATCTTTTTTCATCTTTTGGCCTGGCAACATAAGCCTGCATATCACCATTAATGCCCGGGTAGCTGATTCGTTCTGTAAACAGATCTTCTTGTGGGGTAACAACTGCATGGGCATAATTTACTTCGAGTAAAGGTAACAAAGCCATAGCCGCAGTTGTGCCGCCGGCCAGCATAGCGAGCCTGCGTAAAAATTCCTGCCGGTTAAGTGGCTTATGAGTGTACTCATCATAGAGGTTAATGATTTGTTGGTCCATAATCTTGAATTAAGATTTTAAAATTAAGGGAATTGAAGCAGTAATGCCTGCGGCTGTTTCTAACAGCATGTATACTTAGGTAAAGAAGTTGGTCTTTTTGAATCTCTTTCTAAACAGAAGTATGTAAATGGTCACTACTGCTTTAACACATATACAATGTTTTGCTAAAATGGCATATTAATACGTATTCAGCTATAGTCATGGCATAAAAATAGCGTCATAGTTAGTGTAACAAGAAAGAAAGCCAATCAACAATTTCAGTATGAATCTATTTACTACTAAAAACGAAAGACGATGAAACGAATCATGAAAATTGCTGCACTGGCATTTGTATTGGTGCTGGGCAGTTCGCTTCGCCAAACCGCCTCAGCTCAGTATTATGATGGCCAGCGAGAGGTTTCTTACCAGACATTTTATGACGAACTGAGTCCCTATGGCCGTTGGATTGATTACCCGGGACAAGGTTATGTGTGGGTGCCGGATGCCGGTCCGGATTTCCGTCCGTATAGTACCAATGGACATTGGGTGTGGACGGATGATTATGAATGGATGTGGGTATCAGACTATGACTGGGGTTGGGGCCCTTTCCACTATGGTCGTTGGGATCATGACCCGTTTTATGGATGGTACTGGGTACCGGGATATGAATGGTCACCTGCCTGGGTAGCCTGGAGAGATGGAGGCGATTATTATGGCTGGGCTCCGATTAGACCAGGTATCAATATCAGTATTAATTTCAATATAGGCAGATATTCACCACCATATGATTTCTGGTGTTTTGCACCCCGCCGGTACATAGCTTCACCCCGTATTCATGATTATTACATCGACCGGAGAAGGAATGTTACCATTATCAATCAAACAGTTATTATTAATAATTACAATTATAGTCGCAATATTTTCCGCACCGGTCCACGAAGAGCTGATGTTGAGATCTATACCGGGCGGATAACACCGGTACGCTTCCGTGATTCATACCAACCGGGCAGAACACAGTTCAGAAATAATGAAGTAAGCGTTTATCGTCCCAATATCCGTCGGGATGATAACAGGAGTATTTCTCCCCGTCAGTTTGAACGGTATGACAGGAACAATGCTGGTGCTCGAAACGGAAATAATGATAACAACTTCAGAGGTAATGGTAATGAAACAGCTCGTACTGACAGGAATAACCGGCCTGATAACCGTGACCGGGCAGACAATTCACCTTTCAGAAGAAACGATAATAGTGTAAGGCAGCCACAGAATAATGGTGGCAATAATCTCCCTGATCGCCGGAGGATTGACAGAACTGATAATAATATCAATCAGCCAAACCGGGAAGGTAACACAAGAGTAATAAGACCCACTGAAAGGCCTGACAGAAATTCAAATCCGGGAAATAATAGCACTGAACGTCGTCAGTTTGAGCGTCGAAATGATAATGGCAATACGAACTCACCTGTTCGCCAGCCGGAAGTCAGAAATAATGTTCCGCAAAGACAGGCACCCCGGGTAGAGCAAAGAAGATCACAGGAACAACCCCGCCAATTTGAAAGAAGGAATGATGTAAGCAACCGCCAGCCGGAAGCAAGAAATAATAATAACCCGCAAAGGCAGACCCCGCAGGTTGATCAAAGAAGACCACAGGAACAACCTCGTCAGTTTGAGAGAAGAAATGAGAGTAATAACAGGCAAGAGAGAAATAGTAACAATAACGGAAACGGAAGTAGCCGTAACCGCAGGGGATAACAAAATCTGGAAAATAAAAAAGAGAGACTGTTATTAATAACAGCCTCTCTTTTTATTCATAATCAAATCAAGCTTCCGCAACCATATAGCTCTCTACCGGTTCACAAGTACAAATCAGGTGTCTGTCCCCATGGGTATTGTTCACCCTTGCTACGGAAGGCCAGAATTTATTTAGTGTAACGTATTGAAGCGGGAATGCTGCTTCCTGTCTTGAGTAAGCATGTTTCCATTCATCAGCTGTTACGACAAATTGAGTATGTGGTGCATTTTTCAATGCATTATCCTTTTTGTCGGCTCTGCCTTCTTCAATAGCTGTAATTTCTTCACGAATTGAAATTAAAGCATCACAGAAACGGTCCAGTTCAGCTTTGTCCTCACTTTCGGTTGGTTCTATCATAATGGTACCCGGTACAGGAAAACTCATTGTTGGTGCATGAAAACCGTAGTCAATCAACCGCTTTGCCACATCCTCTGCTTCCACTTCCGCTGATTTCTTGAATGGTCTCAGGTCAACTATAAATTCATGAGCGCATTGTCCGTTATTGTTAGTGTACAGAATATCATACTTGCCATCCAATCTTGCCCGCATGTAGTTAGCATTCAAAATAGCATATTCAGTTGCTGCTTTTACCCCTTCACTGCCCAACATTCTTATATAACCATAACTGATAAGCAGTATGGAAGCAGAACCATACGGTGCTGCAGAAACTGCATGACTGCTTTCGTTGGCCACATGCCCGGGAAGATGTTTTGCCAGGTGGGATTTTACACAAATTGGTCCCATACCAGGGCCGCCACCACCATGAGGAATAGCAAATGTTTTATGTAAGTTCAGGTGACAAACATCGGCGCCGATAAGACCCGGAGCAGTTAATCCTACCTGTGCATTCATGTTTGCGCCATCCATATATACTTGTCCACCGTGCTGGTGAATGATTTCAGTGATCTCTTTCACGGTTTCTTCATAAACGCCATAGGTACTTGGGTAAGTAATCATGATACCTGCCAGGTCTTTACTGTACTGATCAGCTTTTGTTTTCAGATCTTCTACATCGATATAGCCGTTTTCCAAAGCTTTAACCACTACTACTTTCATACCCGCCATCACTGCTGATGCCGGGTTTGTGCCATGCGCAGAAATCGGGATCAGCATTACTTTACGATGATGATCGCCATTCGCTTCATGGTATGATTTGATAGTGAGCAAACCTGCATATTCTCCCTGTGCTCCACTGTTCGGTTGTAAACTACAGGCATCAAAAGCTGTTATTTCACACAGGTAATTGCTGAGTTCATCAATAATATATTTATATCCTTCTGCCTGGCTGGCCGGAGCAAAAGGATGGATCTTGCTCCAATGAGGCCAGCTTAACGGCATCATTTCAGAAGCTGCATTAAGCTTCATGGTGCAACTTCCAAGCGAGATCATTGAAGTATTCAATGAAAGATCTTTATTTTCCAGTTGCTTTATATAGCGCATCATCTGGCTTTCACTCCTGTACGTATTGAAAACAGGATGCGATAAGAATGATGATGTTCTGGTAAGTGATGAAGGGATATGCTGCAATTCAGCATCCTGGTCAATATCAAACGCTACCGGATTCTTGTCATCCTCGAAGCAATTGATAAGGTCGTACAGGTCTGTCACATCTGTAGTTTCGTCAATAGAAATTCCAATATGATTATTATCAATATAACGCAGGTTGATCAATTGCCTTTCTGCTTTTTCTCTTATCGTTTTTAGCGTATCGGTCTTTACAACAATTGTGTCAAAATAGGTATCACTAAGCAACTCAAATCCTCTGTCTTCTATTGCCTCTGCAACAGTTTGTGTAAACAGGGCAATTCTTTTTGCAATATTCTTTAATCCATCTGGTCCATGATAAACGGCATACATAGCGGCCATATTAGCCAATAAAGCCTGTGCAGTGCAAATATTGGAAGTGGCTTTTTCTCTTTTGATATGTTGCTCTCTTGTCTGTAAAGCCATACGTAAAGCCCTGTTACCATGTGCATCAATACTTATACCGATGATACGGCCTGGGATACTTCTTTTAAAATCATCTTTGGCGGCAAAAAAAGCTGCATGTGGTCCGCCATATCCCAAAGGAACACCAAAACGTTGCGCTGAACCTATGGCGACATCTGCATCCAATTCACCGGGAGGAGTCAATAAAGTCAATGCCATCAGGTCAGTTGCCATTACAACAAAAGCCCCGGCCCCATGGACTTTATTAATGAAATCACGATAATCTTCTATAGATCCTTTTTCATTGGGGTATTGGACGATCGCACCGAAATAAGTTTCATCCATAACATTATTACGATAGTCACCTTCGGTAATTTCGATTCCAACCGGGACCGCTCTTGTTTTCAGCAGGTCTTTTGTTTGTGGGAATATTGCTGCATCTACAAAGAATTTCGGTCTTTCTATATGGTCTTGCTTGTTCAGCGTGTTAAAGAACATGGTCATTGCTTCGGCAGCTGCAGTGCCTTCGTCCAGCAAGGAGGCATTGGCTATTGGTAAGGCGGTTAAATCACTTACCATTGTTTGAAAGTTCAACAAACTTTCCAGGCGGCCCTGGGAAATCTCAGCCTGGTAGGGTGTATACTGGGTATACCATCCCGGATTTTCAAAAATATTCCGCAGGATGACGGAAGGGGTAATAGTATCGTAATAACCCTGCCCTATATAATTAGCAAATACTTTATTCTTCAGCGACACTTCCTTAATATGCTTAAGGTATTCATGTTCGCTCATGGCGGCAGGAATATTCAATGGTTTGCTCATCCGGATGCCGGCAGGAACTGTTTTATCGATCAAGGCTGATAAACTGGCTTCACCAATCGTTTTCAACATGGCTTTTGTGTCAGCTTCATTGGGTCCGATGTGGCGGGGAATGAATTCGTTAGATTGTTGCTCGAGAAGACTCATAAAAGGATACTTATAGGTGTAAAATGATGTGCAAAGTTACGGGAGGCCAGCCAGAAAAAAGGTGCTTTGTTGAAGGTGGGGATAAGCGGTGAAATGCCGTTCTTTGCCTGATGCAGGAAAAATTATTACAGAACTGGGAAAAGAAATCCGGCGAACGCCAAAAAGAGTATAAAAAATTTCTGAACAGGGCCGATAAGAATAAAGTATTGAAGCAGTTGCCTGCGCTGAACGAGGAAGCATTCGGAAAAATTGATTGCCTGCAATGTGCCAATTGCTGTAAAAATTATTCTCCGCGGTTTACCCCACCCGATATAAAACGCATCAGTAAGTACCTGGGTATGAAGGAGGGTGATTTTAAAGACACATACCTGCTCACGGACAGCGATGGTGATAATGTTGTAAAAGCATTACCCTGCCCATTCCTGGGTGCTGATAATTACTGCAGTATTTATGAGGTGCGCCCGACTGATTGTGCCCGTTTCCCCTATATGGATGATGATTTTATGCTGAAACGCCAGCCTCTGGCATTGAAGAATTCCACTTTTTGTCCGATCACATATTACGTTATTGAGAAACTAATAGCTGCTGGTAAATAGTAGGGCGGCTGGTTGATGTTCTTGCAGGGGTAAATAAAGTATATGACAAAATGGATTATATTTCTCCAATATGTCGTATATTTGTTTAAATCGGAAAATGAAAAAAGCAGTAGCCATTAAAAAGTCAAAGGTTCACACAAAGCCTGAAGTTGAGAGTCCTTCTGTTGTACAGGAGGCTGCTGTTAAATATGAATCACTGCGGGTAATATTAGGAGGCCGGCAATCGCTCCGGCAATCTTTATCCGGAGATTTTGATTTAATAGCCCTTACACGGGAAGGTATCAAAAAATCCACCTTAAAGTCTTTGGCAGAACACCTTGGCATTACGATGGAAACTATGAGTGGTCTGCTGCATAGTTCATACCGGAATATTCAACGCAAGGATGAAGATGAATTACTTGATACGCTGAAAACTGAAAAAGTACTGGAGTTGGCTGCTTTCGCACAAAGAGGTATTGAAGTCATTGGCTCCAAAGAAGCTTTTAAGGAATGGTTGCATAGCCCCATCGTGGCATTAGGAAACAAAGCCCCTCTTGATTTTTTAGATACCTCTTTTGGCATCCAGTTAGTCATTAAGATTTTAGGTCGCCTGGAGCAAGGCGTTTTTTCATAATGTATGGAATTGTATCGTATTACACAGGAATTATATGCAGGCGATTTAAGTGGTAATGGTGCAAAGTTGTTTGGCGGCCGCTGGAACAGCGAAGGATTCCCGGCTCTCTATGCGGCTTCCACCCGTTCTCTGGCTTTACTGGAAACACTGGCACATACACCAGCCAAAATGCTCCAGGTAAAAGTGTATATGCTGGTAACCATTATTGTCCCGGATACAATTTTACCACAGTTTATTGATCTGAGGAAATTGCCGGACGGCTGGGATGCTCCGGATATCCGTCCATTTACTCAAAAGACGGGAGATAGTTTTTTATTGGCCAAAAAGAACCTTCTTTTTTCTGTTCCCAGTGTGCTACTGCCGGAAGAAAATAATTTTGTATTAAACCCTTTACATCCTGATGCAAAAAAAATTAGGATTGTTCATAGCAGGAGAATTCATTTTGACAAGCGGGTAGTGGTGAATTTGTAACAGGTTTTATAATTCCGGGAATTTTTATGAAAGGCTATTACTGTTAGAAGGCTATATTTATTTATTCCCCACCACTGTCACCACCGCTTTCTCCTCCACTTTCCCCTGAATAGCTTTCATTACTATCGTTATTAAAATCGGGCTGATGTTTATGATCCGTATTGGCCACATTTCCTGCTTCACTGTTGTTATCACCGGAGTCTTTTTGTTGGTTCTTTTTGGTGCCTGATGACGTGACGATAATTCCCCAAATAATCAGGGCAGCTATAATGATAACAATTACTTTCATTTACATTATTTAACAGTCAATTCTTCCCAGGCTGCCGTCAGAGGTCGTTGTATGCCATCTCCTTTCCATTGGTCAGATCCGGGTATGGCGGAAGCCTTTAATATTTCTTCTTTTGTCTTACCGGCTTTTATTTCTCCCTCCACAAATTTCAATACGTTGCCGAGATAATCCCGGAACACTTTCAGGTCATCAGCTTTACCAGTTACTTCATAGCCTGTGCCGGCATGACCAAAAACATAGATCGTTTTTTTATTAAACTTATTAAGTGCTTTATCCAAAACGTTTATCCAGCTTTTTATGTTGGCACCTGCACTGCGGTCCACATAGGGATGGCGACGGTTAAATACAAGATCGCCGCAATGAACAATATTAGCATGCTGAAAATGGATAAAGCTGTCGCCATTGGTATGACCTGCGCCAAAATAGTGCAGGCAGATTTTTTCTTTACCCACTTTCTGGCACCAGGTATTGGTATACGTTTGATCAGGATAGAGTTGTTTGTCTTCAGATTTATTTTGCCTGGCTGAATTTTCCTGGTTCTTTTTAGAATTTTCATGCGCCAGCACATGTTCCACTATTCCTTTAAAAGAAATATTACCACCACTATGATCGCCGTGATGGTGTGTATTAATCAATAATTTGAAAGGCTGTTCACTTTTCTTTTTCAATTCATCTATCAGGTGCTTGCTCTGTTCAGGAAATTGTGAATCTACCACGACGATACCATCCTTTGAAATCAGAAATGCAATGGTGCCACCTCTTTCTGTAAAAATTCCCACATCATTTCGCAACATGGTTATTTTCCAGGGTTCCTGGAACAGGGCAGAAAGGATATTTTGCTGTGCTAAAGTGAATGCACCCATCGTGAATGCAGTGTTTTGAAGAAAGGAGCGGCGATTCATAAAGTTAATTTTTCAGATAACAAGTTAATTCGATTTTAGTTTTGAAGCCGTAATTCTTGAAACTCATCCCGGTAACCGAATGTAACGAAGCTAATATTCAAATTTTCTTAATCCCGGTGCTTTAAACCATGTTATGATTACTACCAATAAAGTCATGCACCCTCCAAAGATGACGGAAGGCACCATGCCCATAGCGGTAGCTGCCACACCGCTTTCGAACTGGCCGAGTTCGTTTGAAGAATTGATGAAGATGGAATTGACCGAGGAAACCCGTCCCCGCATCTCATCAGGTACAAATAACTGTACCACTGTTCCTCGGATGATTACACTAACACCATCAAACAAGCCTCCGGCGAATAATGCAAAAAAACTCAACCAGAAATTTTGGGATACAGCGAAGACCAGAATGCACAGGCCAAACCCGGCGACAACATATAGCAATGTTTTTCCCTGTTTGCCTTTCAGGGGATGAGAAGTTAACCAGGCGATGGCAACAAAGTTTCCCAGGTAAGTGGCGGCGACCAACCATCCTAATCCCTGCGGACCAACATGCAAAATATCATTGGCAAAAGCAGGCAGCAGGGCAACAGCGCCCCCAAATAAAACGGCAAACATATCAAGACTCATCGCACCAAGTAATGCTTTTTGTTTAAAAACAAAACGTAATCCGTCTTTTACACCATCCCATGTTTTACTGTTTCCCTGCCAGCTAACTTGTTTCGGTTTTATTTTTTGAAAAAGAAAAAATGCAATACCTATCAGTACGCATACGGGTGTGAATGCGATTGTAATATTGGTGTACCCCATCAGTAAACCGGCAATAGCAGGTCCGGCTACTGCTGCAACAAGCCACACCATACTATTAATAGAAACAGCTTTTACCAATGAATTTTGCGGCACCAATTGTGCCAAAAAAGCATTGAAGGCAGAACCGGTATAAGCCCGGACCGCACCCGTTCCAAATACCAGCCCATAGATACTCCACTCAATGAGGCCCCGTGAATAATTATCCTGCATCCATTGTGAAGTAACAAGCAACATTCCAAGCATCAGGAAAAAATAAATAGCGATGCAGATACTTATTAGCCTGTGTTTATTGCTTCTGTCTACCTTAACCCCGGCAGGCAGTGCCAGCGCAATCGCTGGTATCACTTCAGAAAGTCCCAGGAAACCCAGTGCCAGTTTGCTCCCCGTGATCTCATAGAGTCGCCAGCCTAATAACACCGGTGTCATCCGGAGACCGGCAATAAATAGAATCCGGGCTGTGATGAACCAGGTAAATTCTTTATTAATGACCGTGGAGAAAATATTTTTTATAGAAAAACGGTCACTCATGGAAGTGTAATATAATGCTGTCCGTTTTCATATTCTTTGTCAAGGGCATCATATATTACCTGGAGGTGTTTTTCATTTCCCAGGAAATCAGCATTACTGGCATCTACAAAAAGTGTTTTGATATTGTGTTGTTTGATATAATGCGTATAAGTTTCCTGGATATTGAATAAATATTCGTCCTGTATATTCTGTTCGTAAGCCCTGTTACGTTTTTTTATATTGGACTGTAACTTGGCAACAGGGGCATGGAGGTAAATCAGTATATCCGGCTGTACCAGTTGCTGGTGGATGATATCAAACAGACGTTGGTACAGACGAAATTCATCATCCGGTAAAGTTACTTTGGCGAATAGCAGACATTTGGTGAACAGGTAATCTGAAATGGTTAGTGCCTGGAACATGTCTTTTTGCTGTAATAATTCTTTTTGTTGTTTGAAACGTTCGGCCATAAAGAACAGTTCCAGCGGGAACGCATATTGTCCGGGATTCTCATAAAATTTCGGAAGAAAAGGATTATCGGCAAACTCTTCCAGTATCAAACGGGCATTATAATGTTTACTGAGCAGATGTGCCAGGGTTGTTTTACCGGCGCCAATATTTCCTTCAATAGTTATAAAATGGTAGTTCATGTGTCAATAGTAGAAAGCCAATAGCTGATAGAGGTCGCAAAATACTCTAAATGCGAAGGCATTAAATAATTAGCTGAAGATTGTGGAAAAAATCAGGAATACTTTTTTACTTCCAGCTCGTCCTTGCATTCCTGTAGCAGTTCAGCTATTGTTTTTTTGAGTACAGGATGTATTATCTCCGGGGCTATCTCTGCCAATGGCAATAATGCAAATCGCCTGTTTTGCATTTCAGGGTGGGGTAATTTCAGAAACTGGTAGTTGTGTTTTTCATTATTAAAAAGAAGGATATCGATATCAATCAGGCGGGGTCCATATTTCTCTTCTCTTACCCGGCCCATTTTTTTTTCTATTTTAAGAATGCGGCGGATCAATTGCCTTGCGTTCAAAGGAGTTTCGATCATAATTGCCTGGTTTAAGAAGGCAGGCTGATCAGTATTGCCCCATGCCGCTGTTTCATATAAAGAAGAGGCAGCTATGATGTTGCCAATTTGTTCCGTTACTAATTCCCTTGCCGTGGCAAGATTATGTACCCGTTCGCCCAAATTACCGCCGGTAAGAAGATATGCTGTATTCATAATACGGGTCAAATATCTTTATTTTCAGCATTGAAATGTAATTAAATACATTTGTGGCCCAACATGAAAAATAGTCAGCAACCTTATAGTCAGTCCAGGGCTTTATGGGCTATTACAAGAGCCAGTTTCAAAGCAATATTTTCCAATCCCAGCGCTATCATATTCAGTATACTGTTCCCCATTATTTTTGTGCTGATATTCGGAGCTTTTGGCAGCGGCGGGGGAGTCAGTTACCGGATTGCCCTTACGCCGGACAGTGATACGACAAATGATTTTTACCAGGGATTAAAACAAACGCCGGTTATCCGGGTAGTTAGTTACAGCGATTCGGCCTTACTGAATAAAGACCTGCAGAAGGGCAAGCTTACTGCTATTCTTACCCTTACCAGGAATGAGGATACTGCACAAAAACCTGAAATAACAGTTAAAGTAAATTCAACCACTGCCAGTGCAAATACTATCGGTTCGTTCATCCCGGTGCTTGATTATATCAAACTAAGAATTGAAACTGCAAATGCCGGAATTGAGCAGGAGAGTATTGCGGTTGAAGAACCGGTGATAAAAGAAGTAAGAAAGTACCGCCAGATAGATTTCATTTTGCCCGGACAATTGGGTTTTTCCATATTATTTGCTACGCTATTTGGTGTTGCTTTTACCTTTTTTAACCTGAGAGAGCAGTTAGTATTAAAAAGATTTTACGCCTCTCCGGTTAATAAGATAAATATACTGTTGGGTATAGGGATGAGCCGCTTATTTTTTCAACTGCTTAGTGTCGTAGTGTTAATATTGTTTGGTCATTTCTTTATGAATTTTACTTTACAGAATGGCATTTTTACTTTTTTGGAGATAATAGCAATGACCATTATTATGCTTTTCCTGCTGATGGGGGTAGGCTTGATTTTCAGTAGTATTGCTAAAAGCGATACCTCTATTCCATTGCTGATAAATTTATTTGGCTTTCCACAGATGATGTTGTCAGGCACTTTTTTCCCGATTGAGGTCTTCCCCAAGTGGCTGCAGGAGATATGCCGGGTGCTGCCTCTTACCCAATATAATGATGCGGTACGTAAAATCTCATTTGAAGGGTTGAGTATTTTTGAATGCTGGAAAGAGATCGGGATACTGGGAATCTGGATGATAATAATTTATTTTATTACTGCCAGGGTGCTGAAATGGGAGTAGGAAGTTTTAACCGGCTGGGTAAGCCGGAATTTGTAAAATTCAATTGATTTAAATTATGCGTTTAATAAAGCTGGCCATAATAAGTTTTATTGTTTTTTTTCTGCTTATTACAGCTATCTCTCTATTTATACCTGCTCATGTCCGTATTTCAAAAGCAACTGACATTAATGCAGCGAAAGACTCGGTAATGCAGCAGATAAATAACGCTGCTAACTGGAAGAACTGGTATCCCGGAGCTGACACACTGGAAGTATTACAAATAGATGGAGTTGCGAAAGGGATCCTTACAAAAGGGCAACAGGGAATTATAATTACCGGGTCGGATGATAGTACTGTAACGGCTGGAAATGCAGGTACTGCCCCCGGTAAAGGAGAAATGGGCTGGAATATACTTCAATCCCGTGGTAAAGGACCAGTCACCGTTCAATGGTATATGGATTTCCGATTTAGCTGGTACCCATGGGAAAAATTTTCCAGCCTTTTACTGGAAAAAAGATATGGTATACTCATGGAACAGGGGCTCGATAAACTGAAGAAGTTCCTCGAAAAATAACTACAGATTCCTGTAATCTTGTTAACTTCAACGTTTAAAAATCAACAATATGAAAAATATATTATTAGTGCTGGCAGTATTTTCTGTTTTCAATAGTTATTCCCAGCAATCAACCCGGAAAAGTCCGCATGACACAGTGAGTTCTGCCAATACAATAGTAACCTACGGAAGGCCTTTTAAGAATAATCGTGAAGTTTTTGGTAAGTTAGAAAAATTTGGAAAAATATGGAGAGTCGGAGCCGATGAAGCAACGACAATAAGTTTTGCTAAAGATGTAAAATTTGCCGGTGCTGGTATAAAAGCCGGTACTTATACATTATTCGCAATACCAGAAGAAAAGGAGTGGACCATTATTCTTAATTCGCAGTTACAACAATGGGGTGCTTATGGATACGAAAAAAATAAGGATAAAAATGTGGCTTCAGTAAAAGTTCCAGTGATGAAGCTGAGTAACGTAGTAGAGCAGCTTACAATCCGCTTTGCAGAAGATGGTTCACTGGTTATCGAATGGGATATGACGCAAGTAACGGTCCCTTTAAGCTTCTGATTATAAATGACTATTTATAAAAGGCTGTCCGTCGGGCAGCCTTTTTGTTTTCCCTTTCGTCTCTTTGTAACTTTAAGTAATAAATCTGCCAATTATGACCTGTTTAAAAAGAGTCCTGGTAAGTGCACTTTCGCTGTCGCTGGTTTTAACAATTCAAGCCCAGGTAACAGAGGGTGATACGCTGCTGTTTCAAAGAGACAGTGTAATTGAACTGGAGCCGGATCCTACCACTATTTTTTTTCAGCAGGGTGAAAAAACGAAGACTCCCGGGAAAGTGATACTGGTTACTAAAAGCAGGAAAGCAATTTCGCTGGCCAATTTTTTAAAAAGCATGGTGGCAGACGTAACCGATTTTCCGTTGTATACTGATTATGCTTTTGCAGATATGGATAATGATGGTAAAAAGGAACTGTTGGTTTCCAATTATACCGGAGGTGCCCATTGTTGCGATGAGATCTACATTTTTAAAAATATTAGCCCGAATAAATACCAGCATGTGGCTAAACTCTTTGCCGGTAATACAATTATTACCAAGGAGAAGGAATTTATATATGATTTTCATGAACAGTTTGGATATTTCTTCACTTGTTTTGCCTGCGGTTATACTGATACTACGGATGGTGCCCCGGTAGAAATTCGCAGCATCACACTTAAGTATAACAAGGGGAAAATGGTAGTTACTCCCGGCGACCAGGAATTGAAAAGTATCATCAATGATAACCTGGGAAAACTGGGTGAACAGCCTTATGAAAAGTTGAGCGATGATATAGACCAGGATAACGGCCTCCGTAAAGAGTTTACTTTAAACCTGGTTGTATATTATTATTCTTACGGACGAAATATGGTGGAAACACAAAAGCTTTTCAATAAGTACTACAAATATCCTGATGCGAAAAAAGTGTGGGCTGCTTTTGTAAAACAAATGCAGTACATGAAAAGGGATAATGATTTCTGATCAGTTACCCGAAATGAATTTTAGGTTTCGCTGGATACCCTTCCATTTTGTTCGCTTCAGCGGGGAATGTTTGAATATAGTTTTAAAACTTTCTTCCGTCATCAATTCCCATTCTTTGGTACCAAGGTTTAGAATTTCAGGAATAGGTGAGAATGAAGTTTCATTATGTGGTTTGCTGAAGCGGTTCCAGGGGCAAACGTCCTGGCAGGTATCGCAACCAAACATCCAGTTGTCAAACTGTCCTTTCAATTCACCGGGAATGATCATTTCCTTTAATTCAATCGTGAAATACGAAATACACTTACTGCCATCAATTACTTTATCCGGCAATATCGCTTCGGTTGGACAAGCATCAATACATTTGTTACAGCTACCGCAATAATCGTTGGCCCATGGGTCATCGTAAGCAAATTCATTATCTGTAATAAGTGTAGCGATAAAATAAAAGGATCCGCTTTGTTTGGTGATCAGGTTACCATTCTTGCCTATCCAGCCCAACCCGCTTTTCTGCGCCCATGTTCTTTCCAGTACAGGGGCAGAATCAACAAAACCTCTTCCATGTATTTCCCCGATATTCTCTTGCAATTGTGCGATTAATTCCTTCAGCTTCTCCCTGATCACCTCATGGTAATCACGGCCCCAGGCATATTTCGAAATCTTAGGAGTCTCCGGTTGCTGCTCCTGTGAAGGATAATAATTTAATAATAAAGTAATGACTGACCGTGCACCGGGTACCAGTTTGGAAGGATCGATACGCAGATCAAAATAATTTTCCATGTACTGCATACTGCCATGCATGCCTTTCTGCAACCATTTTTCCAAACGTACAGCATCTTCTTCCAGTTTATGAGCCTTTGTGATACCGCAATAGCTAAACCCCAGCCGGGCAGCTGTTTTTTTGACAAAATGGGTATGTTTATGCAACAGGTTCAGGGGGAGTTAATGTTTATTTTAATCGAGTGATTTTATTGCCTCTTTAATCATTGACAAGTTTGGATTTTTTGCGTAAAATTGACCTTTGTTGAACGAATTTAACCACATTTAACCATCACTATGCGTTCAAAACTGTACTTCCTGTGTTTTGGTTTATTATTTTTTTCTGTAAATCCATTTGCACAGGAAAAATCTAACGTAAAATTTGGGAATGTTTCCGAAAAGGATTTTAGTACAAAAATTTATTCTATCGACAGCAATGCCAGTGCTGTGGTGATCGCAGATATTGGTTACAGCGCTATTGAGGGGAATACGAAGGGCTGGTTTTCCCTGGTTTACAGGCATTTTAAGCGGTTACACATCATTAATAAGAATGGCTATGATGCAGCTAATGTTTCAATTTCCTTATATGCTGATGGTGATGCGGAAGAAGAGTTGAATAAGTTAAAAGCAGTGACCTATAACCTGGAGAATGGAAAAGTAGTAGAGACGAAACTGGATGTAAAGGCATCTGTCTTTAAAGATAAGATCAGTAAAAACAGGGTAGTTAAAAAATTCACCTTCCCGAATGTGAAAGAGGGTTCCATCATTGAGTATGAATATACCATTACCTCAGATTTTTTGCAGAATCTTCAGCCATGGGAGTTTCAGGGAGCCTATCCCCGGTTATGGAGTGAATACAATCTTGCCTTACCAGAATTTTTAGGCTATGTTTTTCTGACCCGTGGGTATAAAAAATATGATATCAATGATAAAAAACTGCGTTCAGAAAGTTATACCATATTAGATAGTCGTGGTATCGGCGCTTCAGAAAGATACCAGTTTACTGCAAATGTAACAGACAACAGGTGGGTAATGAAAAATGTGCCGGCGTTAAAAGAAGAAAGTTTTACTTCCACCATCGATAACCATATTGCCAAGATTGAATTTCAATTGTCAGAATACCGGCAGCCACTCACTTACCGGAATATTATGGGCTCATGGCCCAAATTGGCCAATGACCTGATGGAGGCTGATTTTTTCGGGAAGCCTGTTACCAAAGATAATGGCTGGCTGAAAGATATTGTAAAGCCGCTTATTGAAGGAGTGAATGGCAATAAAGAAAAGGCGCATAAGATATTTTCCTATGTTCGGGACAATTTTACCTGTACCAACCACAGTGATCTTTTTGCAGAACAAACGCTTAAAAACCTGGAGAAGTCTAAAAGTGGTACAGTTGCTGAGATTAACCTGTTGCTAACCGCTATGCTCAGGTATGCAGATATTGAAGCCGATCCGGTCATTCTCAGTACCCGGTCCAATGGGATGACCTATCCCCTGTACCCGCTTATTACACAATACAATTATGTTATAGCAAGAACAGTAATTGATGGCAAAACTTTTTACCTGGATGCCAGTGAGCCCCGCCTGGGATTTGGGCATTTACCGGTGCGTTGTTACAACGGACATGGAAGAGTGATTAACAAGACAGCTGATGCGATCGAATTGGAGAGTGATTCATTAATGGAAAGAAAAAATACAACTGTTTTTGTGGTCAACGATGAGAAAGGAAATATCGTAGGTAGTATGCTGCAAAACCCGGGTTATTATGAGTCTTTTAACCTGCGGGAGCGCATCAAAGAAAAAGGAAAAGAGCAATTGATAACTGATATAAAAAAGGCTTTTGGTACGGAGATACTGGTCAGTAAGTTCGAACTGGATTCGCTTGATAAGTATGAAGAAGTGATGGGAATAAAATATGATTTTGATTTTACCGGCGAAAAAGAAGATATCATTTACCTGAACCCGATGTTTGGAGAGGGATACAAGGAAAATCCTTTTAAATCAGCAGAACGTCTTTATCCTGTAGAAATGCCCTATGGTTTTGATGAAACATATACCCTGCAAATGGATGTACCTTCCGGCTATGAAGTGGATGAATTACCAAAATCAATGGTTGTAAAATTGAATGAGGAAAATGAAGGTATGTTTGAATATCGTATTTCCCAGTCAGGCAGCGGCATCTCCTTTCGTTCCCGCATTCGTATAAGCAGGGCCTACTTTATGCCTGAAGAATATGAGATGTTGCGGGAATTCTTTAACCTGGTGGTAAAAAAGCAGGCTGAACAGATCGTATTTAAAAAGAAAAAATAATTCATGATAAAAAAGATCATTGCCGGGATTTGGTTTGTTTTAATAGCATTGGTGGTTGCTGCAGGTGATGGAGAGTATGCGGTGTCGAAAATACCGGCAGCTTTACTGAAGGATGCTAATGCAGTGAAGCGGATGGAGAAAATAAGTTTTGAAGTAGTGAATATTGGCGAAGCTATACTGCGGAAAAAATATGCCATCACTATCCTGAATGAGAATGGTGACAGGCAGGCGGGGTTTGTTGAGTATTATGATAAACTGCATGAGATAAGGAATATCGAGGGTATATTATACAATGCAGAAGGTAAAGAATTAAAAAAACTTAAGAATAAGCAGATCATTGATGCTACCGGATCGGATGATAATAACCTGGTCGATGATAACCGCCGGAAATTTCATCATTTTTTTCACAAGACCTATCCCTATACGGTACAGTATGAAGTGGAAATAAAATACAACGGTACGTTGTTTTTCCCGGTATGGCTGCCAAGGGAAGATGAAGAGTATTCGGTTCAGCAGAGCAGTATCAGTATTATCAGCGATGCTTCTTATACGGTACGCTATAGGGTAAATAATTATTCCGGGGACCCGGTTGTTACCACCGAAAAGAATGATAAGATACTTACCTGGGAAGTTAAAGACCTTCCTGCTATTAAGGATGAATATGCCTCTCCTAACTGGTTTGATATTAATACGGCAATTTTCTTTGGTCCCACAGAATTTGAAATAGAGAAGTATAAAGGCAATATGCAAACCTGGCAGGACTTTGGCAAGTTTGTACATGCACTGCGCCAGGGAAAAGATAATTTGCCTGCTACTATTAAACAGACCGTTCACCAGCTGGCAGATAATATTGCAGACCCCAAAGAAAAGATCGCTAAGCTGTATGCGTATATGCAGCAAAATACCCGGTACATCAGTATTCAATTAGGTATCGGTGGCTGGCAACCCTTTGATGCCACCTATGTGGCAACCAAAGCTTATGGTGATTGTAAGGCGCTGACCAATTACATGTACAGTTTGTTAAAGGAAGCAGGAATCAAATCATATTATACACTGGTAAGGGCCGGAAGAAATGCAAAAAAGATAATGGCAGATTTTCCTTCCAGCCAGTTTAACCATGTTATTCTTTGTGTGCCTTTACAAAATGATACAGTGTGGCTGGAATGTACCAGTCAGACAATGCCTGCCGGTTACCTTGGAGATTTTACCTGCGACAGGCATGTATTATTGGTGGATGAGAATGGTGGTAAGCTTGTTCGTACACCTAAATACGGTATGAAAGAAAACCTGCAGGTGCGACATGTAAAAGCAGTTTTGGATGAAGATGCCACTTTGCGGCTTACATCCATAACCACTTATGGTGGATTGCAGCAGGACCAGTATCATGACCTGATCAATGGTCTTTCAAAGGACAAAGTAAAAGAGTATTTACATGAGCAACTTGATTTTGCCACCTATGCTATAAATAATTTTGATTATAAGGAAACAAAATCAACCCTGCCGGCCGTGGAAGAAAAACTGGATATTACAGTAAGCAATTATGCCACTATTACCGGTAAACGTCTTTTTATCGTTCCTAATACGATGACAAGAACCTATCGCCGGCTGACACCAGATGAGAACAGGAAATATGACCTGGAGCTGAGTTTTGAATATAAAGATGTAGATACAGTAGAGATCACTATTCCCTCCGGTTATTCAGCTGAATCAGTTCCACAGGATGTTTCGGTGAGCAGTAAGTTTGGAAAATATAATTGTGCCATAAAACTCTCTGGTAATAAACTGATGTACTTCCGCAGCCTGGAACATTATGGAGGCACATATCCTGCTAAAGATTATGCAGAACTGGTAAAGTTTTATGATGCCATGTACAAAGCCGATCGGAATAAAGTGGTACTGGTGAAAAATGAAACTACAAAAGGGTTTTAATCAAAAAAGCCTGCTCAGTATCATTGATGCTGAGCAGGCTCTTTAATGATCATCACTGGGCCGGTGTGATCTTTATCGTTGTTATTGTTTTACCGGTTGCCGGTATCGTCATCCCCCCGGCATCAACGGTAGTGTTGGTGTCCAGTTCCGATGATTTTAACAGCACGATTCCGGTTTTCATGTCTACCTGCAAATCAGTTTTCACAGTACTATTGATGATCATATTCATTTCCATGCCCATTTGTTCCAGTACGGTAGTGATATACTGTGTGCCGGTATACGTTATGCTGGCTACTCCGTTTTCAATTTTTGTGATCCTATAAGTACCGGAATCCCTGGAGCTGTACTTTTCTTTTGTCAGGGAGACAATATCGTTAATGCTGTCACCGGCTTTCAGTTCTTTGCCGATTATAGAAGGAATAAATAATTCGGTTGTTTTTGAAAGTTCAGCATTATTTCCGGTTAGCATCCCCTGCATATCAGTTTCAATTATTTCCTGTTTGGTGATCGTTCCTTTGTTGTCAATACTGATGGCCCTGGATTTATTCAATAGTTTGGTAAGTCCTTCCGCCATGGGTCCTTCATTATCCTTTTTATCACTGTCAAAACTCATATCCTGTCCCATCATACTGGACGTTAACAGCACTTTCGTAGCAGTGGCCTGAAGGTCAGTGCCATCAGGATTATTGTTCATCACTTCAACCAGGGTAATACTTTTTGAATCAATTAAAGTTTCCATGGTCTGTCCCATCACTTCTGCTGAACTGGTTGTTTTGTTGGTGGTTTCCACCTGGTACTTCTGGCCTTTTTGTATATCGATTTTTGTAGGTTGTGAGAAGCCGGTGATAATGCCCAGCAGCGAAAGAGACAAAGCGGATAAGGTTGTTTTTAGCATAATTTTTATTTTGACTGTAAAACTAATACTGAATAAGTAATTCTATGCTGGTTTACTGACAAGCTGCGGAAATTTGGGTGTCAATGGTTTTTTTCAGTTCCAGATGTGCATCGGCTCTTTCTTCTCCCAATAGATTTTTTACAAAAATCAGATAGGCATAACCCCGGCAATAATCGATCATCGGCCAGGTGCCAAATAATCCCGGGCTGGCCAGTGCAGATGCAATACCATTCTTTTCTTCGATAGCCCAGCTTCCGGAAGTATAGTTGAAGCCTGATGCAGATTTCGGTGCATATTTGATCTGTTCAGGTTTGTTCTGCACTTTCATCATCTCATTAACGGAGTTTTCACTGAGTATCTGCACTCCGTTATATTTTCCTTTGTTCAATAGCATCACCAGGAATTTCATGTAATCTTCCGCTGTTGATTTGGCACCACCGGAAGGATTCACCGGACCACCCTCAATATTGGTAAAAGTGGTTTTTCGCATACCCAGCGGGTATAACAATTTGGTACGGATAAGCACATCGAATTTTCTTTTGCTCACCACTTCCAGTACACGGCCGGCAATGTTCAAACCAATATTACCATACCAGAAATCTGTACCGGTATTGGCCCTGATGTCCCGGGCAGCAAATGCATTCACTTCTTCTTCAAGGGTCGCAAACTTTTTTCGTTGCGCTAATTTTTTCAGTAGACCGCCTTCATCTTCAATACCCGTCATATGGCTCAGGCAATGACGGATGGTTATATACCCTTTAAAATATTTATCAAATTCCGGAATGTATTTCACCACTTTATCATCCAATGCTATTTTTCCTTCATCCACGAACTGCATCACAAGGGCAGCAGTGAGCCATTTACTGCAACTGGCGATCGGTGCCTGGGTTTTCATTGTAAAGTCACCCATTTCTTTTTTATAAACCAGCGAATCACCCTTCCATATCAACGCTACCGCATTGGTTCCGAATAATTTTTGTTTAGCCTGCAGTTCTGTTTCCAGTTCCGTCCAGGTGTATTGAGCAGAAACAGGCTGTAAGAATAGCAGGAATGCCGCTACCGACAAGACTTTCAGGCAGGTAGAACTGAATTTATATGACATAGTTACGGGGTTTGAGGGGTTGGATGAATATTTGAGTATAAAGTTTATACATAATTAAGAGGGAGTACTACGTTCACTTAAGCTATACACGAAGTAAACAAAGATTTTCAGTGTATGTTGTTAAAAACTGGTGTTCCTGAGATAAAAATATATACAAATGAATTTAGGAAACTTCACCATCAAAGCAGCCGAGGCTTTCCAGCAGGCCCAGCAAATAGCTTTTAATGCGCAAAGTCCGAATATCGAGACGGAGCATATCTTAAAGGCGTTGCTCGACCAGCAGGATTCGCCGGTTGAATATTTGCTGAAAAAAAATAACGTTACCGTTAACCTGGTAGAGAGCAAACTGGATGAGCTCATCAGTAAATTACCCAAAGCATCAGGGGAAGCAGCCCAGCAAATAAGCCGGGAAGCGAATAGTGTAGTTTTAAGGGCAGGTGCAGTACTTAAACAATTCAATGATGAATTTGTAACCACAGAACATTTATTGCTTGCCATTGTGCAGGGAAATGACTCCACCGCCAAGCTGTTGAAAAATACAGGACTAACCGAGAAAGGTTTGATCGCAGCGATCAAAGACCTGAGAAAAGGAGAGTCCGTTACTTCACAAACACAATCACAGGAATACAATGCGCTGAATAAATATGCCAAGAACTTAAATGAACTGGCAAGGCAGGGCAAACTCGATCCGGTGATTGGCCGTGATGAAGAAATAAGAAGAACCTTACATATACTTTCACGCAGAACAAAGAACAACCCGATACTGGTAGGTGAACCCGGTGTTGGTAAAACAGCCATCGCCGAAGGCATTGCTCACCGTATCGTCAATGGGGATGTACCCGAGAACCTGAAATCAAAAATTATCTATGCTCTTGATATGGGTCTGCTCATTGCCGGTGCAAAATATAAAGGTGAGTTTGAAGAACGTTTGAAAGGAGTGGTAAAAGAAGTGAGCAGCAGTGACGGGGAGATCATCTTATTCATTGATGAGATACACACACTGGTTGGTGCAGGTGGCGGTGAAGGCGCCATGGATGCGGCTAATATTCTGAAACCTGCACTGGCCAAGGGTGACCTCCGTGCTGTGGGTGCCACCACCCTGAATGAATACCAGAAATTCTTTGAAAAAGATAAAGCCTTAGAAAGACGTTTCCAGAAAGTGATGGTGGATGAACCCAGTGTGGAAGATGCTATCTCTATCCTCCGTGGATTGAAAGACCGTTATGAGACACACCACCATGTAAGAATTAAAGACGAAGCCATCATTGCAGCGGTGGAATTATCCAGCCGTTATGTTACCGATCGTTTTTTGCCCGATAAAGCTATTGACCTGATAGATGAAAGTGCAGCCAAGCTCCGCCTGGAAATGAATTCCATGCCGGAAGAACTGGATACACTGGAAAGGCAGATCCGTCAGTTGGAAATTGAACGGGAAGCTATCAAAAGAGAGAATGATGAAGTGAAACTGAAAGAACTGAATACCGAGATTGCCAACCTCGCTGTATCAAGAGATACGTACAAAGCCAAATGGAACCAGGAAAAAGAACTGGTGGACAAAGTGCAGAATGCCAAGGAAGAAGCTGAACGTTTAAAGCTTAGCGCAGAACAGGCAGAACGGAATGGTGATTATGGCCTGGTAGCGGAGATCCGTTATGGAAAGATAAAGGAGCAGGAAAAGCTTATTGCTGATCTTACCAAACAAATAGAAGAGAGTGGCGAAAAACGTTTGCTGAAAGAAGAAGTAGATGCTGAAGACATTGCTGAAAGTATTGCGAAGGCAACTGGCATACCGGTACAAAAGATGCTGCAAAGCGACAGGGAAAAATTACTGAAGCTGGAAGAGCATTTGCATGAAAGGGTAGTGGGACAGGATGAAGCCATCATGGCTGTGGCCGATGCGATCCGCAGAAGCCGTGCAGGTTTGCAGGACCCGAAAAAGCCGATCGGCTCCTTCATCTTCCTTGGTACTACCGGTGTGGGCAAAACAGAACTGGCAAAAGCCCTGGCGGAATATTTGTTTGACGATGAAAGCATGATGACGAGGATCGACATGAGTGAATACCAGGAAAAACATACTGTGTCAAGATTAGTGGGTGCACCTCCCGGTTATGTGGGCTATGATGAAGGCGGGCAGCTGACTGAAGCTGTGCGGCGCAAACCTTACAGTGTGGTATTACTCGATGAGATTGAAAAAGCACACCCCGATGTTTGGAACGTATTGTTGCAGGTATTGGATGATGGCCGTCTTACCGATAACAAAGGCCGGGTGGTGAATTTTAAGAACACCATTATCATTATGACCAGCAATATCGGCAGCCACCTGATACAGGATGCTTTTGACGGGGTGAATGAAAATAATATTGAAGAGGCCAATGCTAAGGCGAAACTGGATGTGATGAACCTGTTGCGGCAGACCATACGGCCCGAATTCCTCAACAGGGTAGATGAGATCATCATGTTCCAGCCTTTGCTGAAAAAAGAGATAGCCGGCATTGTGAAAATACAGCTGAACAACCTGCAAAAACTGGTAGCCGACAGTGGCATACAATTAGTGTTCAGTGATTACGCACTGGAGTTCCTGGCAGACCAGGGCTTTGATATACAGTTTGGTGCAAGGCCCCTGAAGCGGTTGATACAAAAGGAAATTGTGAACCAGCTATCAAAAAGAATACTGGCAGGGGATATAGATAAGACAAAACCGGTGTTGGTAGATGTGTTTGATGGAGTAGTGGTGTTTAGGAATGAGACGCCGGAGAAAGTGAAGTAAAAAATCAAAAAGTAAAAAGGCTCAAACGAAAGTTTGGGCCTTTTTGTTAATTATCTATTATTTCTTTTTTACTTTTAGTCTAATGAACAATTATTATAATATACTTGGAATTGAAAAGAATGCTTCGTCACAACAAATAAAAAAAGCTTATCGAAGCCTTGCTCATAAATTCCATCCAGACAAGCATCTCGGTGATAAATCTTTCGAAGTAATTTTTAAAGAAATAAACCAAGCGTATGAAGTACTATCAGATTCTGAGAAGAAAAAAGAATATGATTTAGCTTACCAGAAGTTTTCCAAATCTCAAAAAGAAGAAGAAAAAAATAATGGACTTTCGCCCAATTCTATTTATGATCAATTTCAGAGTATTGCAAAAATTTTTCACATATATGGTAAGGAAAGAATAGATTCTTATAAAGCCTTTAAATCGCTTAGTACTCTTTTAAGCGATGAAATTATTAGTTACCTGCAAGGATATGGGAAAGTCCAGAGTAACAAAGTAATAATTAGAGATATAATCTCATGTTTTAAACATTTGCCTTATCCGTATTCAGAATTTATTTCTATACGACTTGCTAAACTAGCTGGCAATGATAATGCTATAATTAAGGAAATTTATTCTGCAATGAAAATTGAAAAGTATAGAAGCTATATAGAACGTTATGGCTTGCTTATAGTTGTTGGTGTTATCGGGTTACTTATTTTCATAGTAATTCAAATTGATGCTTGTACTTAAAATAAAACTCCGGGTTTCCAAGCACAGCATTGCGATTTTGTATTGCAATAAGAAATCTATCTCCGGCTTTACAGGTGTTCCGCCTTTGGAGGTGTTTCCCAAAAACACCACGCCGTTGTTGGTGTTTCCTCCGCCAACAACACAACGTATAGGATATCATTTCCCGGTTCCGGTTTCAAAATTCTCCTTACATTGGTAGTCCAAAAATCAACCTCCATGTCAGCCTTTAACCGAAGAAATTTTTTAAGAGCATCGGGCATTGCCGTATTACCAGCTTTTCTTCCCGCGATAGCAACTGCTGCCGAAAAAAATGAATACTATGCAGGAGAACCTATCATCAAATTCTTTTATGACGGGGAAGATTTCACCCCTTCCATGTATATTGATGAGTTGCAAAAGATCAATAGTAAAGAAGCGATCAAAAGAGATTTTTACCTGCAGGGCGGTGCTGTGGCGGCTATGGAAAAAAAATTTGAAGAAATAACCGGGAAAGAAAAAGCCATCTGTATGCCCACCGGTACCATGGCCAACCAGCTGGCCATTGCCGTACTTAGTGGAGAAAATACTAAAGTGTTTGTACAGGATACCAGCCATGTGTACCGTGATGAAGCGGATGCTGCACAATCTGTTTTTCAAAAAAGATTAATGCCCCTGGCCAAGGGACAAACATATTTTACGGCTGAAGAATTAAAGACGGCCATTACTGCGTTGAAAGAACTGGAAGTGTTTGCCAGTGGTATCGGTGCTGTTTCAGTTGAAAACCCGGTGCGGAGAACCGACGGCAGAATGATTCCTATTGAGGAGATACGGAAGATCAGTGAGTATTGCCGCAGCAATAATATTCCCCTGCACATGGACGGAGCCCGGATCTTTATGGCCGCAGCCTGGTCAGGTATAAGTGTGAAAGAATACGCTTCTTATTTCGATACTGTATATATATCGCTCTACAAATATCTTGGAGGAGCAAATGGTGCAGTGTTATGCGGCACTAAAACGGTGATCGATAAAATGCCGCACCTGGTCAAAATACATGGTGGTACTGTTTTCAGCAACTGGTTCAGTGCGGCTATGGTACTCAGCAGGCTGGAAGGAATTGAAAATCGCCTGCAGGAATCCATCAAACAATCAGCAGCAGTTTTTTCCGGGCTGAATAAAATACCTGGTTTAAAGGTCAGCGCATTGGAGGGCGGCACCAATATTTACACACTGGAGATCGATAAGAAGATAGATGGTAATAAAATGCAGCAGCAGCTGAATAGAGAATTTAATATCCGCATACCACCACCCGGTGACAAGAACAAAACAACGCTGACTGTTAATGAAACAATATTGTACAGGGATGCAGCTTATATCATCAGCGCATTTAAAACTTGTGTTGGCTGATTTTACGGCTTCAAATTGGCGAAATGGACTGAACTTTTATACATAAGAGCAGGTATTTTCTAACTTTAAAGCTTCAATCAGATTCAGTATGCTTCAAAAAGTTGTTTCATTCCTTGCAGGGTTTCTGCTGTTGTTTTTTATTTACCACTTTCCTGAATTCTTTACCGCATTCTGGATCATGGCCGTTTTTAAAATTGGTTTTCTGCTGGCAGCTTTTGTAACGTGTCGCCTGCAGGGGTGGAAAGGAATGGAAGGTTTTGGACTGGGTTTGCGCATGGGTTGGTGGCAGCAATTGTTAAAAGGGTTACTGCTCGGTTTGTTATTCTTCGGTTTAGCGGAGGGTTTGGCGGTCACATTCGGTTTTGAAAAATTCAACGGAATAGCTGCCGCTGAAGTAATAATAAAACAGCTACCCCTGATCTTGCTGATGACTTTTTTCCCTTCCATTGCAGAAGACATATTGACAAGGGGCTACCTATATGGGCATCTGTTTTCAAAAATGAAGCCATGGTACTGGGTACTTTTATCTGCTGTAGTATATGTGCTTAATCATATCTGGCGGCTTACCGAAAATCCTGCGGTGCTGGTTTATCTTTTTTTGTTGGGTGTTGTTTTGGCCTTCACTGTCTGGAAAACTGGTTCTTTATGGCTTGCACTGGGAATTCATTGGGGGGCAAATATTGCCTTTGAAAGTACACATGCCATCGTTAAGTTTGAACCATTAGTAGCCCATCATGGCAGCACCTGGTTGCTGGCTGCATCCTGGTTTGTTTTATTAGGTGTTCTGCTGCTTTCTGTACCACGGCAGTACCCAGCTATTCGAAAAAAGCTGTGAAGTTTATGCCAGAACGCTCTGCGAAACTTTCAGTTTCGCAACTGTATTATATCGCCTGTGGCGATGAATCCCAATTGCCAGAGGCAATAAAATAAAGCTACAGGGCTGCAACCGCTACATATCATTAGTTTTCTATCTTTATCGGACTAAAACTATACGGCCATGCTTAAGTACTATACCTTATTAACGGTTGTCATTCTTCATCAGGCTGTTGTAGCACAGAACACAGGAATAGGTACGAATAACCCTTTGCAAAAGCTGGATGTAAACGGAGCTATAAAGATTGGGAGTACACCCACTAACGAACCAGGCAGCATACGTTATCACAATAATCAATTTGAAGGGGGCAATGGAAGTAGTTGGCGTACATTGGAGGGATTGCCTTCAAAAGGAATTATTATGGCACAAGAACCTGATACATCTTTTTTAAAGACACAGGGGTTTAGTGTATTGCGTACAATGGATATTTGGGATACCTCTTACATCAATGTGCCGGTAAATACACCCGGTGCCTGGAGCAACGGTTTTCCTTTAAGCGCTGGTACAAATCCCTCTGCCGCCTTTAATAGTAATGAGACGGTGCAATACAATGGGCAATTCATTTATTATGGTGGCGATGGCTTCTTATATTCCTATAATACTTCCACGGATGTATGGCAGCAATTGCCGGGTGTTTCCCCACTGGGTTTAAAGAACAATTTCGGTATGACCCTGGTTGGGAATGAAATATTTATTACCGGCGGATGGCGTTTTGTAAATCCAAATTTTGTTATTTATAATACTGCGGCCAAATACAACCTTCTTACCAACGCCTGGTCGCTCATTGCTAATATGCCTGTAACCAACTGTTTCCATGCCACAGTTGCATCGGGTACAGACCTGTATTTTATAAATGGATCCAGCACCTTTTCAGCTGGTAATTTTGTAAATTCTAAGAAACTTTACCGGTACAATACTATAAGCAATACCTGGTCAGTGGATTTGGCAACACCTGGCACACCTGATTTCATATCACCCTATGAGGCTACAGGGCGCAATGGAAAGTATATCTATTGTAGTAATGTGGTTAATAATTCTTCTGGCAATCAGTATGTCAGTATTGCAGAATTTAATCCAGCCACACAAACGATTACTAACATCACACCCTCACCACCCTTTCCTTATACAGCGTTATTTCAATTCCGAAACAATAAGCCGCTGGCTACTACTGCAGACAAAGTATTGGTAGTTGGTTATCTGCCCGATACCACAGATATAAACTATAACCCACTTAATCCGGACGCCACCACCAATACGCTGGCAGTGTTGTATGAGGTTACTGTAAGTACGGGTATCAGTGTACAACACAATGCCTGTAAAATAGCTAATTCGGTGATATTTTCATGGCAATACAATGCTGCGGATCAACAAGTTTATGCAAGGAACTTTGATGGCAATTATCTTGTATTCAACAAAACTGGTACGGAAAGTTGTAACCTGGTTTTACGCAGGAAGGGTTATTGGTCATATATGAAGAAAAACTAACCAGCATTTTTGTACGTAAAATACCATTTGCTTTTCACGCCGTTGTTGGTGTTTTCCTCCACTAACAACACAACGAAGAATAGCCACACAACTACATACTATAAAAGGCCGGCATTCGTTTCTTACCCAGTAAAGTGGTAATTAAAATTTTTAATCCCGGCTAAACCTTTCACTCTGCCATTCGTCCAAACGAAAATTCGAAACTGTTAACTATGAAAAACCTTCAAAAGCTTCTCCTGTTAATATTACCTTTTTTCGTAGCCTGTACAAAAGATAACGGTAATGGCAACACTCCTCCAACTGAAACAATGTATTTCCCTCCTACAACCGGTACCAGCTGGGAAACGAAGACCATTGCCAGCCTTGGCTGGAACCAAAGCGCCATACAGCCTTTAAAGGATTACCTGCTGCAGAAAAATTCCAAATCGTTTATGATACTTGTGAATGGCCGAATAGTGATGGAGGAATATTTTGACGGCCATACTGCCACAACCACCTGGCCCTGGAACAGCGCCGGCAAAACTTTGACAACCGCCACCACTGGCATTGCCCAGCAGGAAGGATTGCTAAATATTAATACAAGTGTATCAACCTATTTAGGTGCAGGCTGGACCAGCGCCCCGGCTAATAAGGAAAACCTGGTTACATCACGGCACCTGCTAACCATGACCTCCGGGCTCAATGATGCAAATAATTTAGTTACGCCTGCCAACCTTACTTACCTGGCCGATGCAGGTACCCGCTGGAGTTACCATAATGTGTTTCAAAAACTGATGGATGTGGTAGCGGCGGCCAGCGGCCAGGATTTTGAAACGTATTTTAATACCAAATTAAAAAACAAGTTAGGCATGGATGGCTTTTGGAACAATGGCCTCATCTTCAAAATATACCATAGCAATACCCGCAGTATGGCTCGTTTTGGCATACTGGCCCTTAACAAAGGAAAATGGGAAAGCGAACAGGTAGTGAATGAAAACTTTTTTACTGAAAGCATCAATACTTCGCAAAGTATAAATCCCGCATACGGCTACCTGTGGTGGTTGAATGGTAAAAGCAGTTACATGCTACCCGGCGGGCAAACGGTTTATCCCGGCACTTTGGTACCCAATGCACCGCCTGATATGTATGCTGCCATGGGTGCCGAAGACCAGCGCATATATGTAGTGCCCGGTAAAAAAATGGTAGTGATAAGAATGGGCAATGCTTCTGACCCGGCAAATCCAAACTTTGCATTGTCTGGCTTTGACAATGCGTTATGGGAAAAAATAAATGCAGTGATTAATTAGTGCGGCTGAATTTTAGCAATAAAATATTCTTTGATGGTGCTGCGGAACTCAAAGTTCCGCAGTTTTATTTTATGGCTGAAATTAATAGGGAACTCCGAAGAGTGGTATAAAAAATCCCGGTTACTTCAATAACCGGGATTCGTTAGAAATATTTCAAATTAATAAGCTGTATGGTATACCCAATGGGTAATTATTTAAGGTATTAAAACCTTATTAATTACATGGATAACGCCATTTGTTGCCAGTATATCGGCAGGATTAGCTGAAGCAAAACTATTATTGTCATTTCCTTTTACCCAGCCAGTATTAAATCCGAGTATGGTGGTAATCTTATTATCTGATCCGTCTGCAAGCGTAGTGATTCTTCTGAGGATACCGAGATCCCAGGTGAAATTGCGACTGCTTACCACATGGTATTTAAGAATGTTTGCCAATGCTGCAATCTGTGCCGGATTGCTGATAGCGTTGATATTGGCAGCAGTATTAAATGGCGCAGGCAATTGAGCAAATGCAGCGTCAGTAGGTGCAAATACGGTAAAATCGCCACTACCGGTAAATACTCCGGCCAGGTCTGTCTTAACTAATGCGGCCACCAATGCAGAAAGATTTGTGTTTGGTATGGCAATACCAGCAATGGTATTAGTAGGGAATAATAATACTTTATCAATAACATGTATTACCCCGTTGTTCGCATTTATGTTGGGTAATATCACTGTAGATTGACCATTTACACGGATCAGGTTAAATGTTTTAGAGAAATAGACTGTATTGTCATTACTGCTGCCGGCGGGTTTAATTGTAACAGCACTGCTGCGGCCATTACTGATCTGGTTACTAAATACTTCAGCACCGATTACATGGTAGAACAATACATTCCGGAGAAAATCAACCTGGGAGGGATTACTGATACCATTAATATTGCTTGCATTGTTAAATGGTGCAGGCAACTGGGCAAAAGCTGCATTGGTTGGTGCAAATACAGTAAGGTTAGCCGATGGATCAGAAAGAGCACCTGCGAGGCCAGTTTTTAAAACTGCAGCTACCAGGGTTGAGAAATTGGGATTAGATACGGCAATTTGAACAATGTTCTGATTACTGCCGTTTCTGTTTTGAAGGTCTTTCAATCCAAGTACTTCGGCTTGTTTATCAGCGTCAGCAGGGGCTGTTTTTTCCAGCGCACGGGCCTGTTCTACTGCGGCCTGTTCGTTATTTGTTTCCTCTGCGATTGGTCCGGGGCTATTTATATCTTTTTGGCAGGAAGCCAGGAAACCTGCTACTAATACGATGATGGCAAAAGCTTTCGGGAAGCCAAACCATTTAAATTGATTCTTTGTCATAACGATTTTTTTTGGTTTATACCTATATAACACATGATTCGCAGGCAGGTAAATCCAGGTCATTGAATTAGCACAATAAAAGAGTGAATTGTACCATTTGCGGTGTGAACCGGGGAATGGTCTTTGTAACTGGCCGGGGTCTCAACGGGTACTCGACATTAGTCAGTGCTTAAAAATGTTTCAAAAACAGCACTTTGTTGTAGGTGTACTGAGCTTGCCGAAAGATCTTCCATAATAACATAATGTGAATAAACTGTTGGGTAGCTGTTCATCATTCAGTCCTTTATTTCGAAAGAAATTATAGCGTTAGAATCGAAAGCATATAACTAACCTGTTATTATATGTTACAAAAATCAAAAAGACAAAGAATTAATAGTAAGGGAATAATATAATCATGTGGTGTTAACCAGTACATCATGTTGCGGTAATAGTGTTAACTGAATTTTGCACAATCAAAAACCTGTAATCATTAAACCTTAAATATGAAATCGTTCAAATCAATTTTGTCCAAAGCTGCTTTTATTGCCCTTTTTCTTTTTGTTTCAGGCAATTTCCTGTATGGCCAGGTGCAGCCCGTTCTAACTACAGTAACGGATGAAGAAGCAAAAATTAAATTTGCCGGCTTTGAAGAAGATATGCTGGTATTTGAAGTTCAGCTGAGTAATCTTTCTGCCAGGGGTACCAACCTGAATATTCTTGACGAGAATAATAATAACATTTTCATGGAAAGAATTTTAAGAACCAGCCATAACTGCCGTTATAAGATTGCCAGGAATAATATGGAGTTAATCACTTTTAAAATCAGCGGAAAGACAATTTCATTTAGCCAGTCATTTACTATCAATTTCCGTGTAGAGGAAAAAGTGGAGGTTAAGAAATTATAATTAGTTAACCTGCCAAAGTCAACAATCCCGGCGAAAGCCGGGTTGTCTTTTTCAAAGGGTTATACTTGTGTTGCCTTTCTGAGAAGTTTCTATTAAATCGCTGGTACTGCCATTGCTTTGTAATCATGCAGACTAATTTGCATAAAATTTATTATAATGGATAAAACTACTAACAGTTTAAACTGGTTTGAAATTCCGGTGACAGACATGGCTAGAGCCAAACATTTTTACCAGGTTGCTTTCAGTATTCACATGCATGAAATGGAGATGATGGGCATGCAAATGGCTATGTTTCCCGGTGAAGACGGAAGTGGTAAAACTTATGGTGCACTTGTAAAAAGTGACAATCATATACCATCTGCAGAAGGTGCACTCATTTATTTAAATGCTAACCCGGATATGAACCCCGTTCTGGAAAGAATTCAGTCGACAGGCGGACAGATCATATTGCCCAAAACAGCTATCAGTCCTGAAATGGGCTATATGGCCTTTTTTATTGACAGTGAAGGCAATAAAATGGGTCTTCATTCACAGGAGTAACCTATAAGGATAAAAAGAAACATCATCAGCATTATAGAAAAATGCTGATGATGTCATTTATGGTAGGGGAAGTAAGCTGAATTTATTTAACAGGTATTTCTACTTTTTCAGTCACCTTCTTTTTCTTAACCGGTTTTTTTATTTTCTCCTTTTTGCTGATTGTTTTGGCAATATCAGCCGCAAAAAGCTTAGTAGCCTTATTCAGATTGCGGGAGAATTTTTTTTCTTTTATGCCTGCTTTGAACTCGGAGAGTGCGCCGGAAAGTTTTTCAAATACCAGCTTCCGGACTTCTTTTTTTGAAATTTTACCACGAACTGGGAGAGTAGTGCTATTCATAGTTTAGTAATAATTTAATAATGTAAAAGTAATTATTATTTAATATTGGCAATGTTAAGTTTTTCAAATTGTCGTTCATTGCCAACCGGCAAGCCAAGCCTGTTACCCCCAACTACAAAATAGGCTGCACTCTTTTATAAATGATTATTGCTGGGCTTGTAATTGACTGGCCTATAAAGCGAAAATGGTAAACAGAATTGTTTTTCCAATAATAGCTGATTTTGAAAGGCAGGGTAGTTTATTGCAACGAATGGATCCTGTTATTTAGTATCTGCAACTAACCCAGTGTTCTCTTCAATCTTAATAACCATGAGCAAAACTAACAAGGTTGTTGTCCACAGTTTGCAACGAATGACCGGAGGGAAAATTATTTTACTTTCAGCACCACCACATGATCAATTGTTTCCTGTGCAGGGTATTCTGGGTAAATAAAAACTCCTTCCGGCACTTTGCTCCATTTTAATTTTTTCCCCGAGTTCATTACTTCCACTGATGTAATATTTTCCGTAAACCCCGGTAACAGGATAAAAGGAGTTTGCGGTGACTGCAACACATGAATGTAAATTTGCTGGCCATTGCGGGTAGCTACCCCCCAGGGTTGCGGTGGCATGATATTACCACGGGTATTATAAACAAAAGCGCCGTATTGCTGCAGCCATTTACCGGTGGCCAGTAAGGTATCGGTAAACTGTTGTTGAATTTCACCATTCGGCATCGGTCCCACATTTAAAAGCAGGTTGGTATTCCGCCCGGCTGCCCCCACCAGTAAATGTATCACCTGCTTAACGGATTTATAATGATGGTCGGTGATGTTATAGCCCCAGGTATCATTCATCGTTTCACAGGTTTCCAGTGGCAACGCATCAGAAGGTTGTTGAAAACTCAGACCCGTTTTATTTTCACCGGGAAGATCTTTTTCAAACATCTGGAAATCTTCACCGGCTATCGGGTCGAGATGATGATTATTCCCAATCATACAGGCAGGTTGGAGTTTGTGTATAAGCCCGTACAGTTCATCATACTTCCAGTCTATGCGGGAGGTTCTGTCGGCATGGCCTTCAACATTGGTTTGGTCCCAATGCCCGTCAAACCATATACTCATGATGGGGCCGTAGTTTGTCAATAATTCTGTCAACTGATTTTTCATGAACAGAAGGTAGCTGGCATAATTACTTTTTACGGTACGTCCGCTGAATTGCCCGGTGCGGCCGGTTTCATAAGGATAATCAGTCCTGTACCAGTCAAGCGTTGAGTAATAGAGACCCAGTTTTATATCATGTTTCTTGCAAGCCTCGGCTAACAGCTTCAACGGATCTTTTTTGTAAAGAGTGCTGGTGATCTTCCAATCGCTGTATTGGGTATTCCAGTTAGAAAAACCATCATGGTGCCTTGTGATGAAAACAATGTATTTCATACCGGCATTTTTGGCCGACAGCACCCATTTCTCCGCATCAAAATCAATTGGATTAAATACCCGCAGGTAACGTTGGTAATCTGCTGCATTGATCTTCCGGTTTTGCATCACCCATTCGCCCTGGCCCAGCACACTGCTCAAGCCCCAATGGATGAACAGGCCAAATTTATTATCCTGGAAAACTTTTCGGGCTGCCTGGTTCTCAGGAGTGGGTGTATAAGTTGACTGTGCCTTAAGAACGCAACTATATATTAAAATGAAAGCGATAAAAATTTTCTTCATCGGAAGTTTATTGTGAGTGAAAGTTACTGAATTTTTATAGGGTTCATTGCTGGCATTAAGGTAGCTATCCGCTGTAAATAGCATCCTCTGCGGGGATAAACCTTTATTAGATATTTAGATATAATGCGTTGCCTTATAAAGATCCATGTCGGGAGTATGTATTGCAGCCGGACTAATGCTGCCATTGCATTACACCTTGATAGTATAGAAACAAGATTGCAATACATGACCTATCTTTACACATTGAACTAAAATAAATTAATATGAAAAAAGTGATCTTCTCTATGGCTATTGCTGCATTTTTATTATCCTGTGGGGGTGGCGACAGTGAAAAAAAGGAAGCAACAGATGCAACAACTGAACCTGCAAAAACTGAAGCAACAACTGATCTGAGCGATAACCCGGATTATCAGAAAGGGATGGCCATCGTGGCAGATCCAAAGAACCTATGTTTAACCTGCCATAAGATCGATGAAAAATTGGTAGGTCCGGCGTACAGGGATGTTGCCAACAAGTATGAAAGTACTGATGCTAATATCAGCATGCTGGCAGAGAAAGTGGTTAAAGGGGGAACAGGTGTATGGGGAGAAGTGGCTATGCCTGCTAATACTGTCATCAGTTTAGATGATGCCAAAGCTGCAGTTAAATATGTATTGTTGCTCCGCAATAAATAAACTGTTGAATAGTTTTCGTTAACCTGTTATGACCAATGCTTTCAAAAAGTTGTCATCTTTCAGGACTAAACAAATTGATTTCCAACCCGGGTCTCTAACAGGATTCGGGTTGTTTTTTACTTATATAGACCGGGGGCTGTTATTTAAACAGGAAATCTCTCCATCCGGTAACGAACTGGCTTTAACCAATAGATTGTGAGGTGCCGTAAGATCCGGCGTAGCCTTCAAATGCGGAAATCAAAGCTGAAGCTTAAAACAGCATTTGTGTAAGCCTTTGAAACAAAAGGCAGTTCAAAATGTGTGAATTATGTAACTTCTGAACAGAAATATATATTGATTGTTGGTATAATTGACCTTTCTTGCATTATTTACAATAGTATAAAATTTTTAGAATGGATTACGAAGAAATCGAAAAGGGGAAAGTACATAGTCTTGGAGAAATAGTAGAGTATGTGCCAGATGGAGTAGTAAATAAAACCGTGCTGAAAAAGCCAACTGGAAAAATTGATATAGTCTCCTACGATACCGGTAAAGGGTTAACAGGTAAAGTTTATCCTTTCGATACTTTTGTATTACTGCTTGAAGGAAGTGCTGAAATAATCATTGATAAAAAAGTAAATGAAGTCCACGCTTTTCAGGGAATTGTCATACCAGCTCACTCTACCTTTACTATAAAAGCCATTGAGCGGTTCAAAATGCTTTCGATCACCGTCAAAAGCGGGTATGAGTAGGCTTCTCCGGCATTTTCATTTCACCAACAAGTACCAGGTGTTTTTATATATCCTTTCTTAGTCCTGTTTTTTTCTTTGTAGTATGCAAGAGTTTCTGTGTACAGATTTCTTCAGTTTCAATCAGGGGGTTGCACTACTTTTTCTTTAATTTTAATGGTTCAAATTATTTTTTACTAACAATTCCCTTCGTTTTTGTTGAATTTTTTGTTGATAAATTATTCACCTCAGAAATAAATTTTCCGATAATTTTAAAATATGCAAGACCATTATAGCCTTCTCCATACCATCTACGAAATTGTAAAAAATGATCCACAGCCCGAACGTTACTCCTGCAGGCCAAGAGAACTCATCCTACGGAGGATGCAGGAATGGTCGGAAATCCAGCAGCAATTACAATTACTGGAACAGGAAGAACTGGTGGTGACTGAACAACAGGATACTATGGTTATCCGTATTACCAACGCCGGGCTTGAAAAAGTAAAAGAGCAAAACAGCCTGGTAGGATAATACCAGGATCACTGGTATTACAGTTAATATTTACAGACTATACACTGATTAAACTCATTTTTCTGGCTGATGACCCTCAAGTTGCCGGCTGGCTAATCTGAATAGCTTTACTCCTGCTTTATTGTTTTTCAGTTCAGTAATCAGTATGATCAGGCACTATAAATACGGGTGGGCATTTTTGGGGTTGCTGTTTGTAATTCTTATTCCGGCCTGCAGGCAAATGAATACTGCGGCCCTTTCAAAAGGACAGGCCCGCTCTCCGTTTGAAAAATTGATGGACGGAAACAACCGCTTTTCTCATTGGCATCCCGAACACCCCGATGAAAGCAGGCAACGGGTAATTGAAATTTCAAAAGCACAGCATCCATTTGCCGTAGTGATTTCCTGTTCGGATTCAAGGGTATCTCCGGAGCTGATTTTCGACCAGGGGCTTGGCGATTTATTTGTAATAAGAACAGCAGGTAACCTGATTGGCGGGTTAGAGATCGGAAGTGTTGAGTATGCAGTTGAACACCTGGGAGTAAATCTGGTTGTTGTAATGGGGCACCAGCACTGCGGAGCTATACAAGCTTTTGTTGAGGGTGAAGAAGCTCATGGGCATATTAAAGATATCGTTGACAGCATACAAAAAGAAATAGAGATCGTTGATATTCCTTTAGATGACAAAAACCGCCTGGAAGATTGTATCAGGGCTAATATCCTCCATGGTATTCACCAACTGACAACCCAGTCAGCTATTATTAAAGAAAAGCTCGATGCTAAACAGCTTGAACTAAAAGCCTGTTACTATGACCTTGAAAAAGGGCTTATTAGTTTGGTTAAGGAGTAATTTTTTACAACTTTTTAATTAGAAATTTTTACAGTTTCTGCACCGGTTGCCAATGAATCTGTTATTACAGGTTCTTTATGTTTGGCAATAAAAGCAGCAACCGCATCCGTATGTGCTTTTGTTTCTGTCTTTGTCAGCGTCGCCAGGCTGCCGTGCCCCTCAAAATGATAATGGATACTGATAAATTTTTTCACATGCTTTCTCGTTTCAACAGGGAGGTAATTTTGCAGCACCCAGAAATCACGGCTACCTGATTTTTTGATAGCAGACAAAACCCTGGCAGGTCCACTATTATAAGCAGCAAGTGTCAATAACCAGTCATCAAACATTTTATGCAGGTAAATAAGGCATTTGGCTGCTGCCACGGTACTTTTATAATTATGTTTACGTTCATCATTTTTTCCTGACACTTTTAATCCAAAACTTTTTGCTGCACCGGGCATGAACTGCCACAGACCGGCTGCTCCTGCAGAAGATACAATCCTGTTATCCAGTTTTGATTCCACTACGGCCAGGTATTTTAATTCAACCGGGATATTATACTGCTGAAATATATCTTCTATCAATGTAAACTTTGAAGCGTTCTTTGCTTTTATCTTATCATAATAGAGGCCATTTTCTTTGAGATGATTTTGTACAAAATCTGCTGCCTGTTCATTCAATTGTATCCTTGGCGCATCGTTAAGTTCGTTTGCGTTCATTTCAGGCAGGCATACACACAAACCTTCTGCATCAAATATATGTTCGCCTGTAAAAATGGAATCCCTGATGATAGTCTTATTTATAACAGCAAAATCCCCGGGTACAGGAATATATTTATTGCCGGAAGCAGCTGCCATAAGCATGAAGCTTGTTAGTATAAATCCAGCCTTATGTAATTTTGTTTTTAACATCTTACAGATTTTAGTTAACAATTGTTGCAGGTATTGGATTTTGGAAAAATGAATTCAATCGTATTGCTGAATTCGTATTAAGATGATTCTGTTGGGTAAGTCTTACCAGTTTTTCATTTACACAGAACCGATAGTAACCTTGATAATTTGGCTGTGCAAAGGTAACCCGCAAATGCCCTATAGTACTGCATTTACAGCTTAGTTTTCCACTGACAGCGGTAAGTGCATGAGCATCAGTAAAGAATTTTGTTAAAACTGCTAAATCGTCAGGTGCCAATAGAAAAACTACGAATATTGGTTAAGCATTCAATAAAAATGATATGCTGTCAAATAAAAACTGCGGATCAATTGATCCGCAGTTTTTCAGATTGATTATTCGGGTATGTGATTATAATTGATTTACTATTACTTCCTGTACGTTACGGGTATTACTGTTTACCGCATACGACACTGTGCTTTTGGTTTTTCTGCTGGTAACCTGGATCTGAATACTATAATCACCCAACTCTTCTATGGCCAGCATAAATTTTTTAGTGAAACTGTCTCCTTTTATATTTTCCATATGGAGTGAGTTACCATATTCATCTTTGATATTGATGATAAAATCATCCTGTGTACCATTACCGGCAACTGAAAGCTGGAACACCGGATTGTTCTGAATTTTGCCTACATACTTTATTTCAACAGGTAGTACAGGGTTTGTGCTGTTGGCCATTGCGGGTGTAAGGGCTGCAGAAAATACAGTCATAAATGCAATAGCGATAATGCGGTTGTTCATGAAGATCTTTTTCATAATGATAATTTTTAAATTAATAAACTTGTTAAATACAAACTTGATGGGGTTGCAATCGGTTCAGTAAACAAAAATCGGGGGCAAACAATAGGGCAAGTAGAAGTTAGTAATCCGGATTTTTTTCTATGGAAGCAATCAGATATTGCTTTGATGATGTAAAAGTAAGGGTGGCATTTTGACTCCTCAAACTAACTTGAAAAGCATTTGTGGATAGCCAAGGATTAAGGGGGAATTGTAAGTTATTTGTTTTCAGTATTTTATCTTTATCTGTGCCATAGATACCCAAGCTTAAAAATCAGGTTTTTTATTAACCTTACATCCCTTTTTAATTGTATATAGGTGGTTTGGCAAACTGTCAGATAGTAAAATTGATGATAAGTTCAATTTCATTTCTTCTTCTATTATACCGTAATGCATTGTTTATCAGTGAGGTGGGGTGCTGTTAGGAAATTAATGGTAAGCGGATTTGGCAGGGTGCAAAAAAATATTATCTTCAACCGGTTCAGAGAAATGACTGATTGGCGTAACTGCCTTTCTTTCAACCAAATGGCGGGAAATTTGTTAATACATAATATCGTTCAGGCTAATAAGGCCTCGACTTGAAAAAAGGAGAATAAAATAATGGCTTTTAAAAAAGATGATGTAATTATTATTGAACCAAGGGAAATCTTTGTAGGTAAAATAGATGCCCCTGTAACATTAATGGAGTTTGGCGAATATGAAAGCGAAGAATGCGCTAAAGTAAATGAGATTGTAAAGCAATTACTGGAAGAATATGAAGGGAAGATCCGGTTTCAGTTCCGTCATTTTCCCCTCACGCTTATTCACCAACGAAGCCTTAAAGCCAGTGAATCTGCTGTAGCCGCTGGTCAGGAAGGAAAATTCTGGGAGATGCACAATGTACTTTTTGCCAATCGTCGTAATCTGGGAACAACGAGTTTGAAATTACATTCCAAAGAAGCCGGCATACGCAATAAAAAATTCCTGGATGACCTGGTAAATGGAGTTTATGGGTGGCAGGTACAGGATGATCTGAAGGAAGGAATTAACCGTGGTGTAAAGGAGTTGCCTGCTTTCTTTATAAACGAAGTACCTTTTACCGGAAAGCCAACCTTTGCTAACCTGAGTGCTGCAATTGAACTGGCGCTGAAAAAAGGTAAGTCTAAGGTAACAGTGAAGAAAACAGCCGTAAAACAAAAGCAGAGGGCCTGATCGCCTGAAAGCTCAGTATAAAAATTAAATCCTGCCGGTAGTACTACTGGCAGGATTTATTATTTTGGGACACCGCATTTTTTTATGCAGGTGTATCTGAATTTTCTTCGTTATTTCCGGCATCTTCTGTAATCTCAGCCGGTGCAGTGATGTTTTTTATCGTTAATTGAAATGAGGTATTCATACTAAACTCAAAGTCATATTCACGAATAAGCCGGCGGGTTACTTCATCCTCCTGCAATATTGTAGCCAGTTCTCTTGCCACCGGTGGCGGTGCAATTGAATTATGCTGTAAGCGGCCTTTATAAAGGGAGATGGAGAATGTGAGTTTTGCTTTGCGTCCGCCTGCGGCCCTTTCAAAGTCGGTACGGTTCATGTCCAGTGTCTGGTCTGCACTGGCAGAACGTTTCAGTAATATTTTAATGATGGGTAGGTAAATATTCCATGCCTGGGAGAACATAAGCTGATATTTTAAATGAATGTATGGCCTGTTTAGTCGCTACTATGACAGGTAATTATATTATTCTGCTGACAATCTCGTAAACTCCATTCCGTTGAAAATCCGGGCAAGGTTCATGTCCTTTGTTTTTTTCCATTGTTCGATATTAGTACTGCTCACAATGCGCCAGAAATTTTTTGACTTCAGTTCATCGTAATCATTTCCCTGGATAAAAAGACCCGAAATGGTACTGCGTTGTTTGAAATGGATATTCAGCGGTTTGCCATTAGTGCCTTTTGTTTCTACATATTTTAAGATCGCATCATTTGTCATACTAAATATATTTTAAAAATTGTAAAAAAGGGGAGCTAAATCCAGCTCCCCCTTATAGTATCATGTGTAATGATGACCTTGATTACCAACGGTTGTTGTTAGAATAAGAAGGTCTTGCAGCTCTGGCTGGTCTTTCTTCTCTTGGCTTAGCCACACTTACTTTGATGGCACGGCCATCTACAGTAGCGCCATCGAGTTCAGCAATTGCTTTCTGGGCAACAGCGTCATCACTCATTTCCACAAAACCAAAGCCTTTGCTGCGGTTTGTGTATTTGTCCATAATAACTTTTGCAGAAGTAACTTCTCCATACTCAGCAAAATAACTTCTTAAGTCTTCATCCACTACGGCGAAACTTAAATTTGAAACATAAATGTTCATGTAAAAAAATTAACTTTTAAAAATACTTGAGAATAACGCAAGGGTAAAGAAGACTAACTATTAGCAGATCCTTCGATAAACTCAGGATTGGGGCGTAGCAGAAAAAATCGTTCACTTACAATCTGTCGTCTGACTCAAATTAACAGGGCAAAGGTAGGGGTAAATAACGAGAATCAGGTTTTTATTTTGAAGCTGTTTTAATTCGGTTTTTCCGGTGATTCTATATTGAACATATTATTATTCTCTTCTTTCTTACGGATACCAAAATTGTATCGCAGGTTAATACCTGCCCGCCGTGTATCAGACTGGCGGAAACCAGTGGCATTTACAGAGCCTTGTTTGATACTGAAATTATTTTTATTACTTAAGAACAGGTCATTCATGCTAACAGTTACAATGAGTTTGTCTTTGAAGAATTTTCTGTTAACACTGGTATTTAATGCACCAAAAGTGGTTAGTTCATAAAATTGCTGCTGGCCCTTTAGTCTCATAAAGCCATTCAGCGTAATCACTGAACGTTTGTCAATCCGGAATGTCTGGTAGGTGAAAAAAGTCCAGGAACCCCGTTTAAATGAAAGCGGTTTATTTTCATAGAGACCGTTGTAATAATTATGATTGTATTGTGCTCCCAGTACAAAGAAATACCTTCCCCCGGGAGGCAATGCTCCCAATCCCCTGAAATACCATTCTTTATTTTTGCCGAGGTTATCATAGGTTCGGTATGCCTGGCTCTGGCTTGTATCAGACTGGTAAATTACATTGGTGAAAATATCTTTTGTATCATTTATACCAATGGCCAGGATCGGTCTTTCGTCCACACTGATATTGGCTTCAAAGTTTTGGGTGAATTGCGGCTGCAAAGATGGATTACCAGTTTCGCTTAGATATTCATCAATATATCTTGAAAATGGGTTTAACTGGTCATAATAAGGTCTGCGGATAGTACGGCGATAAACAAGGTATGCCCTGAGTTCATACCCCGCAATCTTCATCACCGGTTTACTGAGATAGATATAAGGAAAAAGATCAGTCCGATGAATCGAGAAAGATGTATCGCCAGGTACAAATTGTCTCCCTTTCATATTTGTATTTTCCAACCGGGTGCCGAATTTTGCGACAAAATTCTTGCCGATAGTTTTTGAACCCTGGAGGTACAGCGCATTTATATTTTCATGGTAACGAAACGTATTGGTACGGCTGCTATCAGCTTTCCGGATACCATTCGACTCTCGGAAATAATTTGTTTCATTCCGGTAATTATTAATGGATACCTGCAGACCTGATTCCAGTGTGAATTTTTTCTTCAACTTTAATTTCAGGTCAGACTTTGCATTAAAATAGTCACGGATGTTATCGGCTTTCCCGTCACCTCCTGATAATATCAAAAAAGGAGTAGTGTAGCGGGTGAAAAAAAACTGGTCCGATTTATTTATGCTGTGACTATACCAGGTATCGTTGGTCCATTCAGATCCCATTGAATCGATTTTTAATTTGGATTCAATACCGGTACCAAGTGTAAGTGAACTTCCGTCATTATTTACACCATTCAGACTGGAAGACAGCAATTGTGAGCTGCTTATCTTTTTGATAGTATTGTAATTTTCAGAACTATTATTAAATTGATTGTAGCTGAAGCTGGCATCATAGGTTAGTTCCCATTTTTTAGTCAGTTCATAAGTGAGACCGTATGCAGCATAATAATTATTGCCCGGGTATTTCGTCAATGCTTCCTGGCTGAGCATTGAATCAGGCGCAAAGATCCTGTCTGTTTTTATTTGCTCATAGCTGTTGCGGCGAATGTAGTTTACATTCAGGTATGAGCTCTTTTTACCAACATTATTACTCAGGTTGAAACCAATGAACTGGTTGCCATATCTGCCTTGTTGTAAACCGGCATTAATGCTGCCCGTTATACCAATTTGTACTCCTTTTTTTAATACCACATTCACCACACCACCGCTGCTGGACGCATCATACTTCGCAGAAGGGGTTCTGACGATCTCAATTTTAGAGATTGAATTGGGCGGCAGGCTTTTCAGCATGGCGGCAATATCGGAAGCACTCATCTTCATATCACGACCGTTGATTTGAACGGCTGCAGGGCTAAGGCTGCTGATGTATATGTTTCCATCCTGATCTACAAAAAGGCCAGGTGTCTTTTCAAGCACTTCATATCCGCTGGTGGAAGAGGCGACTAAATTCTCAGGATCTATAATTGTCTTATCGTCCTCCTGCCTCATCAATGGTCTTTGTGATGTGAGTACGACTGCATCCAGGGTTTTACCAATTGGTTCGAGGGAAAAAGTGAAAGAGGTTTGATTGCCTGTCAGGGTTATTTTTTTCTCAAGTGCCTGGTAGCTGACAGAAGTAACCCGGACTGTATACTGGCCGCCTTTAACAAGATTGAACCTGGCAATACCGCTGCTATCTGCTGATTTTTTTATTACCTCGTTACTATCTGCACGGTTGATAATAGTAATAGTGGCAAATGTTACGGGTTCTTTTTTTGGATTGATGATTTTGAATATAACCGGGTTATTCTGTGCTGCTGATGCAACAGAAAAAATGAGAAATAAAAATGCAAAAATTAGCCTTCTATGGATAAGGGGTAAATAGTTGATCATGGCTACCGTGGTTAATACGAAAAAACAAAAATAGCCAAATATGTTCCCTGTAAAAATCTTAAGTGCCTTTGAAACATTTTTTTGAAATCTTTTAACCTTTATTCAATGGCTGATCATCTTTGTTCCTGGTTCTTGCTCTGGTGTTTTGATTCTGCTTCATCTATGGAATGGGTGCTATGAATATCCTGCTCCAGTTTGGCTAATGCAGACAGTTTTACATAGAACTTTTTTAATGTTTCCAGTTCTTCTGCTGAGAGATCTTCCACATCCACCAGCCGGTTACTGGCAGTGGATGTGGCAGCTATCAATTCATTCAGCTTTAATTGAAGCGCTACACTGTCTTTGTTTTGCGCATGCTGGATTACAAATACCATCAAAAATGTGATGATAGTGGTGCCGGTATTGATCACTAATTGCCAGGTATCGGAAAAATGAAAAACAGGGCCGGTAATAATCCAGCCAAGTATAATAAAACAGGCCAGGATAAATGCAAAGGGTTTACCTGTTGCTTTGGTGACTTTTGATGCAAATCTTTCAAAAAAGGGGAGGCTATATGTTTTCATATAACTGAATTTTTTAGGGAATGATTATTTTAGTGCTGCTTATAGCTATTGAAATTTAGCCTTTAATTCTTATCTATGGTCCAATTTACTGCAACTATTCATAAGTTCGGGAAGAGGGGGGAAAAAACAGGCTGGACCTATTTTGAATTGCCGGCTGATATTGTTCAGCAATTAAAACCGGGTAATAAAAAGGAATTTAAGGTTAAAGGCAAACTGGATGGTTATGCCATCAAAAGGGTTTCTGTATTACCCATGGGGGATGGCCTATTCATTATGCCCCTGAATGCAGTAATGCGAAGAGCAATAGGTAAAAAGCAAGGTGCAATACTAACTGTGCAGTTAGCAGAAGATAAAAGTGATTTTGTTTTTAATAAAGATTTTATGGATTGCCTGGATGACGAGCCGGCAGCTAAAGGATTTTTCCAATCTCTTACCGGATCGCATCAGCGTTACTTTAGCAAATGGATCGATAGTGCCAGGACAGATTCTACTAAAACCAAAAGGATTGCTATGGCTATTACTGCATTAGCCAGAAAGTGGGGCTATCCGGAAATGATCAGGGCTTCACAGGGAAAGTTGTAGTTATTTAAATGGATTGGAATATTTCACATCCGTGGTCAGATTTGTATCAGTCAGTGTTTTTAGGAAAGCCACCAGGGCTGCTTTGTCTTGTATGGTTAGGTTTAATTGTCTGGGCTGACCATTGGGCAATCTTAATTGTGGTGATAGATTAGGGTGATTTCTCACACCAGAATTATAATGCTCTACCACTTGTTCCAGGGTGGCAAAACGACCATCATGCATATAAGGTGCGGTAAGTTCTACATTTCTAAGAGTGGTTACTTTAAAAGTGGCATCCAGTGCAGTGTTATTGGCTACAGCACCAAAGCCACGGTCAACGGTGGCCATATCCAGTCCGTTATTTTTTTCCTGCGGTGCAGTAAATGTTTCGGAACCATGACAGGCAGCACAGGCATTTTGAGGAGAAAGAAATATCTCTTTACCCCTGTTTTCCTGGGCAGTAAAATTGGGGAATGTTGCATTTGGTGGCGGTGCTGGAGCTGCCGGATATGTTGACCTGCCGGCATCATATTTAGATTGAAAAGAAACAATGGATCGTATAAATTGAGAAATGGCTAATGCAATTCTGTTACTGGTTATAGTATTATCGCCAAATGCTTTGGAAAAAAGAGGTGGATAATAGGCAAGGTTTCTGAGTTTCACTTCTAATTGGGGTAAGGTCATTCCCATTTCGACCAGGTCCTGGATAGGTATTAATGTCTGATCTTCAAGTGTGGCGGCACGCTGATCCCAGAAGAAACTGCCATTTGGATAATATTTTGCATTTATCAATGTCATAGAGTTTCTTCCTGTCAATCCTCCGTTAAAACCGGCACTTTTTGCAACCGGGTCGGAAAAAGCATTGGCCTGTTTATGACAAGAGGCACAGGAAATGGTATTATTGAGCGAAAGGTTTTTATCGTAAAACAATACCCTGCCGAGTGTGGCTCCATTGTCAGTAATTGGATTATTTGCCGGGGTATTTATCTGTCCAGTGATATTCGGACCGCTCAGGTAAGCAGGTTGTACAATACTGGCATAATTAAAAGGAATAGCAGGCAGGTTAAGTGCTGCTGCAACAGGGTCAACCGGTGCCGGGTCATTAGTATCGGCATTGTCTTTCTTACATGCCATAAAAATAAACAAAGCTGATAATCCTGTGATGACAAGCATCTTTGGTCGGTTGGCAAACATGAGTGGCTTTTTGGTGGTGCTTTGAGACCGTGGTTGCGAATTAAGGTTTAAGGTACTATGAATTTATTTTTACAGCAAATGATCAAGGTGCATTTCAGTTACTCATTACCCTGATTTATTTCTTTTATTTGCAGTATGATATCCTCCATCAATGAATTCCACAATCCTTTTTTTATAGGTGTGGCAGGTACTGGTATGAGTGCTTTGGCTCAATACTTAAAAGGTATTGGCAAGCATGTATCCGGCAGTGACCGGTTCTTTGCCCCCGGTATCTATAATGAAATACAGGAGAAACTGGAAACCGAAGGCATACGTTGTTTCGTACAAAATGGAGAAGGCATCACACCGGAAACGGATCTTGTTGTTGTATCAACCGCTATTGAGGATACAGTAGTGGAAGTACAGAAGGCAAAGCAGCTCAATATACCTGTCATACGCAGGTCTGAACTTTTGGCATTGATTGCCCAAAGTAAAAAAACAATTGCAGTAGGAGGCACCAGTGGCAAGAGTACGACCAGTGCCATGTTGTTTGACATATTGGAATATGCCGGGTTACAGCCCAGTATTATCAGCGGAGCCGGGTTGATAAGTATTATTAAAAATGGAAAAATTGGGAATGCTAAAGTAGGAGCCGGGGATTGGCTGGTGATTGAAGCAGATGAAAGTGACGGCTCTATTGTACAGTATAAACCTGAGATCGGCCTGTTATTGAATGTAGATAAAGATCACCAGGAGATTGATGAATTGATGTCCCTGTTCGGGATTTTTAAAAGTAACAGTAAAAAGTTTGTCATAAACCAATCCCATACTCTTTCAAAACAACTTTCGCAGGATGAAAGGAATGATTTTTCTACTGATAATAAATTTCCGGCTGGATATGTTGCTGCAGATTTCAAACAAAAGGGATTAAATATCTCCTTTAAAATAAATGGGATTGAATTTAGTCTTCACCTGGTAGGCAGGCATAATATGGAAAATGCGGTAGCCGCTTCGGCGGTTGCTAACCAGTTGGGTGTTGACCTGGTTACCTGTGCGGCAGCATTACAACATTACGAGGGCATTTACCGTCGTCACCAGGTTTTAGGGAATAAGCAAGGTGTATGGCTGATCGATGATTATGCTCATAACCCTGTAAAATGTGCTGCTGCTATTGCTGCCTGCCAGCCCGTGGCGCCTAAAGTAATTGCCTGGTTTCAGCCGCATGGTTACAAACCCACTAAATTTTTGCGGGAGGATTTTGTAACTGAGATTGCCAGGGTACTCCGGCCGGAAGATGAAATATGGATGAGTGAAATATTTTATGCTGGAGGCACAGCAGTCAAGGATATTTCTGCCAATGACCTGATCAGTGATTTAAAGGCGTTGGGAAAAGCAGCTTTTTTCATTGAAAACAGGAATGATTTTCTTTCTGCAGTCCGTTCTCATTTAACGGATGATTGTGTATTGTTATTAATGGCAGCAAGAGATCCCTCACTGGAACAATTTGCTAAACAAACCTGGGAGGAGTTATAGACTCAGACTGCAAATGCAGGTACGTTTTCTTTTGTAACAGGTAAAAACATATACCAGCAAAGTGCCATCAGCAGGCCGGGGTGAGAGGTGGCTGTAAGGGAATGATCTTTTTTAAAATGGATTCCTGTACTTCCTTTATCTGTATTAAGGCCGCAAACCACGATTGGCTTATCCTTTGATTCTTTGTAAATAACCAGTTCGGCCAGTGGATTATTATGTATAGTGTAGAAGAACCGTTCATTATTCAGATCGATAAAATTCTCCATATGCTCATGGCCGAGTTCCCCGATTTTTATTCCATATTCATTACGCAACACTGTTTTATTGCGAAGGAAACCTTCTTTACGGATGAGGAAAACTCTTTTTTCTGTTTCTCCTTCCACCCGGGCAGAATTGGAAAAGGGATGTAACGTAAGTGTCAGAATTTTTTTATCATCCTTATATAAATGATACACTTCGTTATCGGGGGCTGAAGCAAATGTTTCCCATCTCATAGCAGAATGTTGATTAATGATTCTTAAGTAAGATAAGCAGCTTTCTGAAAGGGGAGTCTTAGTTAACCTAAATTTAATATTAACTTCATATTGGAACGGTTTGAGTGCATAAGCTGTGGAAAATCCGGTTTTAATTCACATTTTTGTATTCGGGTAAATTGGGGATGAATAACCTTATTGGCTAAAAATCAATTATGTACGACGAAAGAGGCAACAAATTTTTGGAACGGGCTATCGAACTCTCCCGGCAGGGGATGAAAAGCGGTCAGGGCGGACCATTTGGCTGTGTGATTGTCTTGGGTGATGAAATAATAGGCGAAGGCTGCAACCAGGTCACTTCTTCTAATGACCCAACCGCCCATGCTGAAGTAGTAGCCATACGACAAGCTTGTAATAAATTAGGCACTTATCAGCTGACGGACTGTGAAATTTATACCAGTTGTGAACCCTGTCCAATGTGTCTTGGTGCTATCTATTGGGCCCGCCCCAAACGGGTTATATATGCCAATACAAGGGAAGAGGCAGCAGCAATAGAATTTGATGATGACTTTATTTACGGGGAGATCATTGCAAAAATTGAAGACAGAAAAATTCCTTTTCTACATCGGCCACACCCGATGGCGAAAGAAGTATTTGAAGCCTGGAAGAATTGGGAAGGAAAGATAAAGTACTGATACCGGTTTGGCATATAATAAAAGAAGCCCGGTATAACCGGGCTTCGCTGTATTTGATTTTCCAATTAATGTACTATTATTTTTTTAACTTCTGTCATTTCATTCGTTGTAACCTTTATTGTATATAGCCCCGGGGCTAAATGGTGGTTGATCGTAATGAAATTACTATTACTATGTTGTTGCTGTAAATGTAAACGACCTTTCATGTCAAATACTCTCACATCTGCTGTCCCATTTATATCATTTATTAGTTTAATAGTAAAGTTGTTTCCTGAAACAGGATTTGGAAAAACTTCAACCCTGGTTTTCGGATCCGTAATATTGACTCTTTCAACTTTTGAGTAAGTTAACCTGGCATCATTATCTACTTGTTTTAAGCGATAGAATGAAATGCCTTTAAAAGGAAGATTGTCATAGAAAGTGTAGTCCTGTAAACTGTTGGAATTATTCCTCCCCGGTACAGTTCCGATACCGGTATAATTCATTCCATTAGTTGATCGCTGAATTTCAAAATGACTATTATCCCTTTCATACGTAGTGGTCCAGGTGAGCTTAACTTTATCATTGTTTTCGGCACTTGCTTTAAAGCTGATTATGTTTACTGGTAACGGACTATTGGCTGGTGTCGTAAATGTCCAGACAGGCCCTGTTGTCGTATTCACACCATCTGTAACTTCAACATACCATTCATATTCTGTGAACTGTTCGAGAGATGGCCATTGTATGCAGGTTTCCGAACCAGCAGCAACATTAGAATTTGTTCCAATTAATGTAAACGCTTCAGATAGATTTACTGGCAGAGAGAATTGACTGCCTGATCCTGTTAATGAGGTATTACTATAAGGAGAGTAGGTCCGAATGTTCAGCAGGTTTTGGGCAGGTAAAAACTGCATAATACGGAGATAACCATTTCCGCCATTGGAATAACCACTTTGATAATCCGCCATTATTGTATGTATAGTATTACCATTAAATACATCAGAACGGCGTCCTTCTCCGGCAACATGTCCTGCCAGCATTAATATTAAATTAGGGTTGTCTTTTAAGTCGGTATAGATTTTTTGGCCAGGCCCCTGGAAATTAGCAGGATTACCGGTTGTCAATAAGTTATGACTGGAGAGAATACCTTTCCTGTTGGGATATGTTTTCAATAATGCATCAGCCCAATCCAAAACCGCTTGTAATGATACCGTTGTACCATTCGGGTAATATTCAATGCTGATATGTATGAAGTCTATACCGCCGGCTGTGAATAATTCGTAATGATTATCATTGTCTGTTCCATAATGACCCCCATAATATGCCCTTCCGCTGAACCGGGAAGAACCAAAGAAGGAGTTATAATTATTACTGGGTAAATCAGGATTGCCAATTGTTCCCTGGTCATGATTGCCAACGCAAATTCCATATGGAATACCATCTGTAACAGGAGCATTCGGGAACTCAATTTTTTTCATTGACGTATCAGCCCTTTTCCATTCTATTTGGTCGTCTGCACCGGGGGGATTATCGCCGTTTTGCACACAATCGCCTAGTTGTACTACAAAGGCAATACTGCTGTCTATACGGTGATCGGCGATCCATTGCGTTTGGGACTTAAAGATTCCATTATGTCCTCCACCGCTACTATTAGTTCCTTGTACTTCTTCGGTATAAAATTGTGTATCCGGCAAACCAACTATGGTGAATTTTGCACCAGAATTGGTTTTCTTCCTGCCATAGAATCGTACTTCCAGGTTGGTATTATCCGCATCACTAACGGTAGTGCATAACGTAGGACTGGTGGATGGAGCAGCTGCATTATTCGCCGGGGAAGGATTAGTAGGCAGATCGGGAGGCAGGTTAGTAGAACTGTTCACATAGGTGATCGTTAGTTTTGGCCGGTCGCCTGCTGTTCCATACTCTCTCGACCGTAATTGCTGCCCATCATCTGCATGTGTGGCAATCATTAGCCAGCCATTATTAGTTAATGTGCCATCTATCCAGTTTTGAATGGTGGATGCCGGAACAGATACAGTAATTAATCCGGTATATCTATCAACGCCGGGCCAGTTAGCATTTATTGCTGATTCTGCATCTGTATTATTTGCTGCAAAATGCCTGTTGCCAATAGATGTAAAGGTTACTGTTGCTTCGTCCCAGGGCACCAGCATCCGATACATGTTAAAGCCCTGGCCTTCTACATCAACATAAAATTGCAGGGTAGCTGATTGAATGGTTGATCCTGCAGGGATTGATGATAAGTCAAAACGGAGTAGTGAAACTCTGTCATCGGTTGCATTTTTATCTTGTATGAAAGTTGTTTCACTGCCTCTCACTGTTCCGGGGCTAACATCGTAAGTATAAGTATCCCTGGTTCCGGTATAGCTATTCACTCCATCCTGTAAACTGAGTGTTGTTGGAGTATTGAATGTAATATTGAATGGTGAACCCGGTGTTATCCAGTTCCATCCTGTACCTGTGATAGTTCCTGTGAATGTCGTACCTGCACTTCCGTTTACAATTGTTCCGGATCCTTCATTAAGACCCCACCTTGCAAGGAGACCTGACTGGGAAGTAGTTATCTGTGTATTAATTGTTGACCTCAGTTGTGCTTCCGTTCTTTCATAGTTCCAGATACGGGCTTCATCAAGCACTCCCTGAAACTTTCCAAAAGTCGTGCCGGTTGAGTTGATCATTGTTCCGAGGGCTGCATGCTGAATGCTTGCGCCTTGCGGGAAAACTGAAGAACTGAGATTCACTGATGCTTCCAGCACACCGTCAAGATAAATTTTGAATACACCATTTTCAAAGGTTGCTGCGGCATGATGCCAGACATTATCTGTTATAATTGTTGTACCCGTAATTGGATGATTTAATCCAGGACTGGTTGATCCTGTTCCTTCTTCAAAATCCGCTGCGATGACATTAGTAGCCGATTGAATACCGAGTATGTAGTTAGCATCAACATTGCTGCCATCTGCTTCCTGTGACCCTTTGGTAATAAGTGGGATCATGTTAATTCCGCCTGTTCCGGTAGTGTTTGCTGTGCCGGTTCCGGTACGTTTGAACCATGTTTCTATAGTAAAGTTTTGAGTTGAGAGACCCATTGCCTGTCCGAATGTGATATACGAACCTGCGGATCCTAAGTCAAGTGCATAATTTCCTTCTGCGGGTGTTGTTGCACAAGTTGAACCTGTATAGCCTGAGTTAACAGTACAGTTTTTTGCACGAACCCTGTAGCAATATTCATTTAATGCTGTTGCGGTTACATCACTGTAAGAATTGATATTTGCATTTACTGTTGCCAATAATGTATAGGTCCCGCCGATACCGGTTGTAGAGCGTTCAATTTCAAAATTTGTTTCATTACCTGAATTGTCTGTCCAACCCAGGTTAATCTGGAACGCAGACGAAGCTGTTGCAGTGAGACCAGATGGTGCAGTAATCGTCATGTCAAGTGCCGGTGCACCACATACCCATACCGGAGTGTTGATTAAAGTGCCTGCAGGGCTTCCTGCTATTGAATTAGCTGCTGAAGTACCAGTACCCTCATTTAGACCCCATCTTCCTAAAAGGCCCGTTCCGGAATTTACCTCTGCATTCATACTTGCCTGTATTTCAATTTGTGTACGGGCATAGTTCCAGAGACGTACTTCATCAAGAACCCCATTAAAATAACCTTGAATGGTAATTCCGTTGGAACGTATGGATGATGCCATAGCAAAAGGAGAAATAACAGCAGCATTAGCAGTTCGTCCAACAGTTAATTCTGCTTCAAGATTCCCGTTAAGGAAAAGTTGCCACCTGGTTCCGTTATATGTTGCTGCTGCATGATACCATATGTTATTTACAATCGCTGTTACACCCGAAATAGGATGATTTAAACCGGGACTCGCTGATGTCTGTGCTTCCTCAAAGTCAGCACACAATACATTTCCTGTGGTGTTGATGCCCAGAAAATAGTTAATATCTGCCGGCCCTGTCTCAGCTTCAGAGGTACCTTTTGTAACAAGCGGAATTACTGCCGGCAAACCTCCGGTACCTGTTGATACAGTTGTTCCTGTTCCAGTTCTCATAAACCAGGTCTCCACTGTAAATACAGGTGTATTAAGAATTGAATTAAATGGTGTTACACCAGAAGTTACATACCTGTTTGTGCCATTGAATTGCAGCCCGGTTTGGCTGTTAGCCGGTAATGACAGCATTGCGGTTAACAGGAATACCAATGCCGGTAATCCCGACAGTGTACAGAATGATTTTAATAAAGTATAAAAGAAGTGCTCCCTGGATACCCGGGAAATACTTGTATTGTACAAAGCCTCTTTAGTTGAAACTGTATATGAATGGTTCATAAAAAAAAATTATAGTGATAAATTGGGCGTGACAGAATAATAGATCATTGGCTGTTCAGGGGTGTAATTGGAACAGATTGATCAGAAGATAAACGGAAAATTAAGAGATGGTTATTCTGTAAGAGTTGGAGAATTTAGGAAAGCCGGTTGTAAAAGTAATATTAGTTCTTACAAATGCAAATGATTGAGTAAGTTTTAGAACTTAGAATCCGTTGGTATTGTCTGAAATGTAATAAATGGGTAGATAGTTACTTGTTTTGCAAGTATTTATAAATAATGAGATAACTGATAACAATTAATATTATCAGGATTAAAATGGATATATACAGCCAGGGCAGATCCGGGATCTTCATTTTATCCCGGCGTTTCTTTTTCTTTTCTGTTCTTTTCTTCAGGTCACGGTTCAGCATTTCTACCATGTACTGCAACTGCTCTTTGTCTTTAAACGCCTGCAGTCCTTCTGCCGCATCACCTTCAAACTCGCTTTGCAGTAGTTGCTTTTCCACTTCATGTTTTTTTTCTGCAGATAGTTTTCCCTGCAGGTATAACAATAATGTTTCCTGGTCAACATCTGTGGAGAGATTAGATAATATGTCTTTATAATTTTCTGACATTTTTTATCGTTTCGCTATATCCTGTAACTTCTTCTCGATCAGTAATTTTAAATTTCTTTTTCCGTTCTGTATATAACTTTTTACCTGCAACATACTGAAACCGGTTGCTTCACTCACTTCCTGGTAGCTTTTTTTCTGCAGGTAAAACAAAGTTACACATTGCTGCTGCTCCGGGTTCAGTTCTTTGAGCGAAAGCTCCATGAGCTCTAAGGTTTGATCATTTTCCAATAAAGCCTGCCGGTCTGTATCTTCCCCGGGTTTGGTTGCCAACCGGTCATTGATCTCTGTTGTAATCTTTCCTTGTTTTTCCCGCAGTTTCATCAGGCAATGGTTTTTGGCTACCATATACAGCCAGGATTTAAAATATTCTACTTTATATTTTTGAAGTTCCTGAATTACTTTCAAAAATATCTGTTGTACGCTGTCCTTGGCTTCTTCTTCGTTTTTTAAATACTTCATGGACACACCCAGTAATAGAAGTGTATAGCGCTGCAATAATATGCCCAGCCATTCATTATTGTGGTCGGCATAAAATTGTTCAAGCAATTCCTGGTCGGTTATATGCTGGTATTTATCTGGTTTCACCAGTGGAAAGTAACTAATTGTTTATGTAAGATGCAGGATTTGATGATTTCAACAAAATTTACGCTGATACATTTACTATTTTCGGCAAAAATTTTAAAATGGAATATGCTGTTGTTGCCGTACCTGCGGCGCCGGTGAGGCGAAAGCCCCGTCACAATAAGGAAATGGTGAACCAACTTCTTTTTGGAGAAACAGTGAAAGTGCTAAAGGCAAGAGGTGATTTATGGGTGAAGGTACGCAGCCTGCATGATGGATATGAAGGATGGATGACTCATACATTGCTGGAAGAGATCGATGAGAAAATGGCCGATCAGCAATCTGCTTTCGTCACGGCTGATGTGATGAATATCATTTCTATGGGGGATAAAAAAGTCCATGTGCCTGCAGGGGCATCGCTTCCATTTTTTGAAAATGGTAAAGGGAAACTGGGTAAGCTTGAGTATTATTTCAATGGAAATTCATACAACCGGAATGCGCAGCAACCTGGTGACGCCCTGGTAAGGGAACTTACCACAGCATGGCTGAATGCGCCTTATTTGTGGGGTGGCCGCACACCATTGGGAGTGGATTGTAGTGGTTTTACACAGGTTATTTTTAAGTTAACCGGTATTGATCTTCCCCGTGATGCCTGGCAGCAGGCCCAGGAAGGAAAGGTGGTTAAAAAATTGAGCGAGGCGCAAACAGGAGACCTGGCATTTTTTGACGACAAAGAAGAAATAGTGCATGTTGGAATTCTTTTGGATAATCAACAGATCATTCATGCATCCGGCAAAGTAAGAATTGATACTATTGACAGGAAGGGGTTAATCAATGCAGATACCGGGAAAAGAATTTACCGGCTAAAGGCCATCCGCAGGTATTGGTAAGTAAGCCCTGTTTTCCACTACAGTAAAACGTACCGTAATGGCAAAGATGTTTTCCTCATTGTTCTTACTGGTCGACCAGGCAATAGTTAGTGGAGAAAAGACAAGGTTGCTCAGTAAATAGTCTCTTATCTCGCCTGTTTTCTTGTTCTGTAATTTTAATTCCCGGATGTTAACTCCGTGTGGTCCTTTTTTGAAGCGGTTACAAAACTTATCAAACTCTTTCTGAATATCATTAACACCTTCTTTTCCCGGCGGTGCATAGCCAACCAACTGGTAAAGAAAGATATTATTAACCTCTCCTGTTGAATCTGTTATGTGCTCCCGTTCTGCCAATATTATACTGGTACGGGTAGCTTTAAAGAAAAATGGAGAGTGAGAAGTGTAAGTACCTTCGAGAAAGAACAGCGTGCTGTCCGTTTTTTTATTGACTGTTTTATTGGTTAGTACCGGGTCATCCATCAGGCGAATCAGGAAGCTGTTGAATTCTTTATTGAAGGGATTGATACGGTAATAGGTCTGTGCAATCTTGTATACCTTTTGGGCATGCGCAGTTGAAATACTTAATACGAGGAGCAGCAGGTAAAACTTTTTCATCAAAGTGATCATTAAGCCTGATGAATGTAGTAAATAAACAAGCGCAGAATAATAATTGGGTTGTTAAAAAATCCCTTTCAGCCATTTTACCAGCATGGTATCCCAGTTCAGCATTTTTAATGCTGTATAGAACAGGATAATGGCAAATATCTTTTTCAATACATCCTGGTTAATTGATAAAGCGATCTTGCCGCCAAAAAAACCACCAATTACAAACCCGGCTGCCAATAGTCCCACCACTTTCAGGTCAATAGGGGTGCCCAGTTTCTGGCATTGGTGATAATAATAAATCGAGGCGAGTATTACCACCGGTAATGTAAGTACAGCCAGTGAAGTGCCTTGTGCCTGGTGTTGAGTATACTGCATAAAGAAAACCAATGCCGGTACCATAATGATGCCGCCACCAACACCTACTAACCCACTGAGTACACCTGCGGACAAACCGATCAGCAGGGCTGTAATTATTTGTTGTGTAAGCATAGTATGAGTTTGGTTAGAGTCCACCGGTTATTTCTTAAATGTTTCGTTGTATAAATGGATAGAATCCTTTATGATCTTATAGGCGATCAGCTGATCCTGGAACGTATCAATCTCCACTTTTTTATTTTCTAATACCTTGTATTGTTCAAAAAAATTCCTTAATTCAAGCAGGAAGTGCTGGGGTAATTCTTCCATTCTTGTTATATGATTGACGGAAGGATCTTTGGATGCGACGGCGATTATCTTATCGTCTTCCTGCCCGCTATCGATCATTTGCATATTGCCGATTACATTCGCCTCTACGAGGCAAAGAGATTGAATGGATTGGGAACATATGACAAGGATATCCAGCGGGTCATTATCGAGTCCTAATGTTTGCGGAATAAAACCATAATTGATTGGGTACTGGAAAGAGGAGTAAATTACCCGGTCCAGTTTTAATAAACCTGTTGCTTTATCTACTTCATATTTGGAACGGGAGCCCTGTGGTATTTCAATCAGTGCATTGACGGTTGCCGGTGCTTTTTCTCCGTAGGTGGCGCCATGCCAGGGATGCAAAACATTTAGCATAAGGATAGTTTTATCTGGTTAATTTCATTCCGGCATAGGTTGCAGCTAAGCCAATCAATACACTTGCGGCAACATATGAAAAAAAGAGACCTGTTTTGTTTTCTTTTAGCAATCCTATTCCTTCCAGTGTAAAGGCAGAGAAGGTGGTGAATCCGCCACAAAGTCCTGTCATCAGGAACAGTTTCCAGTGTTCATTGCTGTCAAAAGAACGGAAACTTATGCCCCATAAAACACCGATTAAAAAACAGCCGGTAATATTTACCGCAAATGTGCCCCAGGGAAAAGAATGTGAATACACTTCAGCGAACCATCGCTGGCAAAGATACCGGGCAATGCTGCCCAGGCCACCGCCTAGTCCCACTAATAGAATATTCCTGATCATTTCACAGTATCGTTGGTAATTACTTTGTTCAAGAGGTTGTTTGCGTCATGCTCATACAGGTATTTAAGATCCACTACCCATTGATTATCGGACTTTATTACCCGGAGTGTATCATGATCATTTTTAAAAGAATTGGAATAAATGACAAATGAGGTAGAGTCATTTACATCACTTACCGTATGAATAATGATGGTAGAACCCTTGTATCCATCTTTCACTGCCTGGTCAGCATTTTTGTAGGATCGCTCTGCTACATCCAGGTAATTATTATTGAGTGAGTCCTGCAGCATATAACTCCTGGCATCGTTGAATTTTCCATCGAGTGCTGAGCGGATAAAATTCCTTGCGGCATCAATATTATTTTCCGACTGTGATGATTTGTCTTTCATATCACAGGAGTATCCGACGAAAACTAAACTGAGGAATAAAATAATGATTCTGATATTCATGATTGCAAAATACTAAAAGTTTGACGGCTCTAAACAAAAACACCCCTTTTAAAGGGGTGCTTTTATAAATTAGTTCTGTTTAGTTCTGCTTCATTTTTTCCAGTTCCTTCATCGCATCTTTCATCTGTTCCATTTGTTTGGGGTCCATTGATTTTAACGCACTATCAATGGTTTCAAACCCTTTTTTAAGTGAATCCATATTGAAGTCCTTCATTTTGTCAATATCTTCCGGGTTGATTTCAGTACCATCTTCTTTGGCTTTGTCCATCCCCATTTTCATTAATGTAGCCATACTGAAATCAACTTTCCAGCTGCCATCTTCTTTTTTCAGAGGGAACTCAACTGTTTCATTTTTCTTTTTATTCGTAACTGATACGGTGGCATTACTGCCATCAATTTTGGCATCGCCCACTACCATATTTTTAAAATCTTCAGCAGGATCTTCTTCTGTTTTTTCAGTGCCTTTCATTTTTTCGGCCATATCCATGGCTTTTTTCATCATATCCATTGTGCTTTTGCTGTCTTTGGTCGCCAGTTTAGCAGCACCTTCCAGGTCTTTATTAGCCATCCTTTCAAAGAAGGCAACAAGTACTGCTTTGGGGTTATCAGCAACACCGTCTTTGCCTTTGCATCCTGTTATTACCAGGGCGGTTACTGCGACAGCGAAAATGGAATTCATTACTTTTTTCATGTGTTAAATGGTTTAAGGCTTCAAATGTAGCAAATACAGGTAAAAAAAGATATCAAAGTTTAAAACTTTCCTTTTTAACCAGTTTACAGTCGGGATGACGGAAAATATCATCAGTGGTTACGCCAAATGGGATGGTATCAAGGCGTACATAATCCGTATAGGTGCCATGAACTGCTTTATTCAATGATTTAAATACAAATTCAGAGCAATACATTTTATCATCGCTCCGGAAATTGAAATACATATCAAATTTTAAGCCCTGTTGATAGTAGTTAAGGACTGTTTGCTGCATTAACCCGAGTTGCCCGCTGGTTAAACCGTAACGATAAATTCCGAAGGCATCATTATCTTTTGGGTTACAAAAACTATCTATAGGCTCCCGTAGTAATTTCTGGCTGGGGTTATAACTGCCTCCTAATGCATGATAAACAAATACACTATCGTTCTCAATAAAAAGTACACCACAATGCGAGTAAGAAGTGTCTTTCCGGTTCATACTCCGCGCCGCCCGGCTTACATCATCTATTCCATTTCTGAAAATAATATCCCCGCTTTTGATGAGGGACTTTGCACGGTCTATTCGTTGAAAATTGGCAGCCAGCATTGCCGGCGTCAGTTGCGTATCCTGCGAATTTTTGCAGGATAAACATAAAAAAAGCAGGAATAAAAAGACAAATTCAGTTCTTTTCATTCCTGCAAATTAATATAAGTTTTTCCGCTATTGGGGTTTATCCTTCTTCAGGATTGCCGGCGTTTGCCGGTTGGCATATTCTTCGTTCTCTTTTTCATGTTCTTTATTATAAGCTTTGATGATGGCCTTCACCAGGCGGTGACGTACCACATCTTCTTCATCCAGCTCAATATGTGCAATGCCATCAATATTTCTTAAGATCCGGGTAGCCATTTGCAAACCACTCCGTTGATTCCTTGGCAGGTCTACCTGGGTCATATCACCTGTAATAATAGCTTTTGCATTAGCGCCAATCCTGGTTAGAAACATCTTTAACTGCAGTTCTGTTGCATTCTGGGCCTCATCCAATATGATATAAGCATTATCCAATGTTCGGCCACGCATATAAGCCAATGGAGCAATTTCTATTGTACGGGTGGTCATATAATAACCCAATTTATCAGCAGGTATCATATCATCCAAAGCATCGTATAAGGGGCGCAGGTAGGGGTCGATCTTTTCTTTCAGGTCGCCGGGAAGAAAACCGAGACTTTCACCGGCTTCCACAGCAGGTCTTGTCAGGATGATCTTTTTCACCTGTTTATTTTTTAAAGCCCGTACCGCCAGTGCCACAGCAGTATACGTTTTGCCGGTACCGGCAGGTCCGATGGCAAAAACGATATCGTTCTTATCAGATTCCTGTACCAGTCTTTTCTGGTTAGCCGTTCTGGCCCTTACTGATTTTCCGTTGGGGCCAAAGACCAGTACTTCATTGGGGTTCTTCTCTTTAAAATGGTCGATGACTTCTGCATCATCACCACCCAATACCTGTTCAAAATAATTCTGGCTCATGTGACCATTCCGTTCCAGGTATGAGACAATAAGAGAAATTTTTTCCCTGGCAGTTTCAATCTGTTCAGGCGCCCCGCTCAACTTCAGCTGGGTGCCGCGGGAGAGTATTTTCAGCAGGGGAAATTTCTTTTTGAGGATGTCGAGCTTACCGTTGTTTACACCAAAAAATTCAATAGGGTTTACGGTTTCAAGGTTGATGATAGTGTCTGTCAATGCACTTCGGTTTATGTTTCAACTAAGCCGGCGAAGGGTAGTACCGGATTATTTTGCGTCTTCTGCCCGATTACAGAAGCTTTACCCTTCTGCATCAATATTACTTAGCAATATTGTGACTTCCTAAAGTTACTTATTCACAGGTTGTGAATAGAGTTTTGGCGGATGAAAGTTTAGTTAATGATTTTTTATGTATGATCCAGGTCAGTTTTAAAAATGCCTGATATCAGCCGGAGGTTTTAAGATAAGTGATAACTTTATTCTATGGCACAAGAAATAAAACCAATAAAAAGAAGTAGTCAACTGGCTCCCCTTAGCCGGGAGCACCACGATGGATTGTTGTTTGCGTGGAAAATAAAACAGGGATTGGATAATAAAGCTCCCCTGGAAAAGCTGCGGAAATATTCACTGTGGTACTGGCAGCATCACATCAAACCGCATTTTTTCCAGGAAGAAAAAATACTAATGCCCTATATGCCTGCAGGCCACCCGATGGCAAAACAACTAAAAGAAGAACACGACCAAATCAGGGAACTGATTCTTAGTCTCGATGCAGAAGCTGACGAAAGGGATTTCACCATATTAGCAGACCTGTTGAATAAACACATCCGCTTCGAAGAAAGGGAACTATTTGTATTCCTGGAGGGGTTACTTACTCCTGAACAATTGGATAAAGTTTTTCAGCAACTGGAAGAGCATCCGCTGACCTGCGGGGAATGGAACGATGAATTTTGGGTAAAGAAGTAAAATAATAAATAATGATGTGCCCTGGATGATTTTAAGTACCTGTATTAAGTTAGCCAGACCACACGATTTATAAGAATACAATTGACATCTTTCCTGTACTATAGAACCAGCAACAGAGTATAAGTTATTGTTTAATTCCCTTTTGTGCGACGGGAATTCCTTTTTCCTGTTAAAGAATATGAAAAGATGACAATAAACAGGGATTACAGGGAAAGAATTACAAATTTTGCTGTCGAATTAATTTAATGGCCGGAAGATGAAATTTAAGCTCTCTCTATTATTACTGTTCTTATTACTGGTTATGTTTTCACAGGGCCAGTTGTACAGGGTTTCCGGCGTTGTGATGGATAGTAAAAAAGAACCGGTTCCTCTTGCCAGTGTGGAGATAAAAGAATTGCGGAAAGGTTCTGTTACCAAAGACAATGGATCCTTTGAATTTTTCCTGGAGAGAGGAAAGTATGACCTTGTTGTGAGCATGATCGGTTTCAGTACTAAAGTGGTTACTATTTATATTAATAATGAAGACATCGTGGAGAATGTGGTACTTGATCCCGATGAGTCCAATGTTTTATCTGAAGTAGTGCTAAAAGTGAAAACCCGGGACAGGGCAGAAGAACTGATCCGCAATGTGATCAAACAAAAAGAATCAGTATTGGGTGCCATCGGTTCTTATTCCTGCAATATTTATATAAAAGCTTTTCAACTGGATTCGGGCTTCACCAAAAAGAAAAAGGATATTGATGCAGATACAGCCTTTAAAGAAGATTATGAAGGCATGTCGCTTACAGAAGTGTCACTCCGGCTTGACCGTAGTGCCGGCGGACAGGTAAAGGAAGAAAGAGTGGGGGTGAATAAAATGGGAAATACAGAAAGCCTTTTTTACCTGTCGACTACAGAAGGGGATTTTTTTATGTTCAACAACATGATACAGGCACCGCCTGTTTCCAAAATACCATTTGTATCGCCACTCAGTTATAGCGGGTTGATGGCCTACCGTTTCAAGACACTAAAAATTGACCGTACCATAAAACCGAAAGTGTACACTATTGCCATCCGGCCAAGACAACTGAGCAATGCCACCATAGAAGGGGAAATAACCATACAGGACAGTACCTGGGAAGTATTCAGCACTGAGTTCAGGTTACCACAGGCCCATATGCCTGAATATGATTACATGGAAGTGAAGCAACAGTACGGTAAAGTTGGGGATAGTGCCCGTATGATCACCCGCCAGCAGTTCAGTTATTATACAAAAGTAAAAGGGGGCAGGCGGTATGGTGAAACAACAGCTATTTATTCAGATTTTGAATTACAAAAAAATTTTAAAAGAGGGCATTTTGGCAATGAAGTAAGTTCTACGTCACAGGAAGCATATGAAAAGGATTCTGTATTCTGGAAAAGCGTAAGAACAGAACCTCTTTCCAAACAACAGGCCTTATTTGCCAGGTACCAGGATAGTGTGTACCGCTATATGCGCAGTGAAGCCTATCTCGATTCGATGGATAGGGTGCTGAACAGAATCACCTGGCCCAAGATGCTGATCTTCGGACAGGTATTTAATGATCACAAAAAGGAGAGGATGTGGATACTACCTCCCATTACTTCATTGGTACAACCCATAGCCTTTGGTGGTGCCCGGCTGAAACTGGCAGGAGCTTATCGTAAAACCTATTCATCACGCAGAAACTTATTTATAGAAGCAGATGTCAGTTACGGCTTCCGGAATAAGGATATCAATGGAACCATGAGTATACAACGGATGTACAATCCGTTTAACCGGGGACAATTTAAGATTGGTGCAGGCCGCAATTTTGAATTCATTTATCCAGGGGATGCCTGGGTAAATGTGCTGAAGCGAAGCAATATTTACCTGAACAATTCGCTGGAGCTATCGCATGAACTGGAACTCTTCAATGGTGTAATGCTGCTGAATAAATTTGAAGTGGCACTGCGCCGTTCCGTAAGTGATTATAAAGTAGGTAACAATGCCGACAGCATCTTTGGCATTCCTAATGAGCCACCGGTGGAGTTTGATCCGTATAATGCCACTTATAATGAGATCAAACTTTACTACACACCCAATATGAAGTACATCAGGGAACCTAAAGAGAAAATATACCTGGGTTCCAAATGGCCCACTTTTTATGTGATCTGGCGGAAGGGGGTACCCAAATTGTTCAACAGTAAAATTGATTTTGATTACCTGGAGTTTGGCATGGAGCAGAAGATCAACCTGGGTGTGACAGGCAATACATCCTATATTATTAAGTCGGGGGATTTTACCAACACCAATGATCTGCGCATCATTGATTATAGATTTATGCGGCAGGGTGACCCATTATTTTTTCAGAACCCGCAATATGCTTTCCAGGCACTGGATTCCACTTTCCCGGTATTTGACCGGTACTACCAGGGAAATATAGTGCATGGATTCAACGGGGCGCTGATCAATAAAATTCCATTCTTTAAAAAGCTAAAACTACAGGAAGTAGCTGGCGGGGGATTTTTAATAACAAAAGACAGGAGCCTCCGCTATTTTGAATTCTTTACAGGAATTGAAAGGGTATTTAAATGGCCCTTCAATCCATTGGCAAGAGTAAAGCTCGGTGCCTATGTGGTTGGTTCGGTAGCTAACAAATTCAATAACCCGGTTCAGTTCAAAATTGGATTGACCACCTGGGACCGGTTCCGGAACAGGTGGAGATGATCAATTTAATTTCCTTGCCTGATTCTGAATTCATAAGCCAGCCTTATAGAAGCAAATGCCCTGGTACGATCTGTAACCCAGGCTTCATGACGTATGCTCAAATCAAGGCTGTTATTATTTTTCTTGTTAGTAATAATCTCATCCCCGATAAAAAAAGAATATGCAAAACCATTGTTTGGTTCAAAACCCGATTGATTAAGATATCCGGCGTCACCTCCGAAATAGAAATTTCCAAGATAATATCTTAAACCTGCTTTTATGGGTATTCCCCATACAGTTCTGGCATCGGGATTGAGCAGACTTGTTTTTCCAGATAAAGAATAAGCACCGGTGGAAAAAATAAGGCTGGTATGCTTGTCAAATAAATATTCTGTTTTTATAGTGCCTCCATATCCCCAGCTATGTGTTTTTCTAAAATAATTTTCAGGGTAAATGACATCTGCTCCTACACTTAAATTCCATGTATTTCTTTTATTTACTTGTGCGATGATAGATGTGGTACAAGTAATCATGGAAACAAATAATATAGCTACTGAAATCGTTCTCATGATGTTTTTTTTAAATAACATCAGCGCTTTACAATTGTTCAGCTATGTAAGCAATAAATAATAATAATGTTGAACCCGGAAGTTAGATTGAATCATTACCACCTCGCCACAATCTTAAAATTCACCAATCTTGGTGTCAACCTGTTAGGCATCAGGTAAACAGTGTTGGAAAAATCTTTTACAAAAAGATAGGAGATCACATTGGCCCGGTCGATGATATTGAATACTTCGAGGCTGGCCCAGATGTTATCAAAATTGCGGAAAGGAGAGTGGCTGCGGCGTTTGCTGCGGTCATCATCTACCAGCAACGCACTGAAACCAATATCGGCACGGATATAGGGTTCTATCACGGCTGCATTGCGGTAACGCACCGCTCCGGGAATATTATAAGGAAGATTACTTCCGTAAAGCAGGTTCAGAAACATTTTGAAATTCTTGTTGGTAGGCAGGTAATCCTGGAAATACATTCCAAATGTAATGCGCCGGTCAGTAGGACGTCGCAGCCAGCCAACATCAAAACGGGTGCTGTCCACTACTACCTGGTCGGGACTTTGTGCATTGATGAATTCTCCGGCTGCATTTTTATAGCGATAGTAATGATCACCGCTGATGTCTTCTGCTGTTTTCATGATGCCGAGACTGATCCAGCTTTCTGCATCAGGCACTAATTCTCCATGCAGGCGCATTTCAATACCGGTGGCATACGCTTTAGCATTGTTCTCGCCAAAAAAACGGATACGGACATTGTCTACATCATAAGGCACTACATCCGTCATGCTTTTATAGTAAGCTTCGGTGGTCCACCGCATGGGCCGGCCACCAATGCCAATAAAATTGTAATCAAACCCGGCTACGGTTTGCCAGCTTTTTTGTGATTGCAGGTTCGTATTCACTGTGCCGTTATATCTTCTAAGCTCCCGGTAGAAAGGTGGCTGATGATAAGCTCCGGCGGCTGCCTGGAAAATAATGTCCTTCTTTGACCGGGGTTTCCAACTGGCGCCAATACGGGGTGCAATTAAAAATTCCTGGTTGAGTGAATTATAATTGAAACGTACACCACCGGTTAAGGTGACGGAGTTATTAGAGTCTCCCAGCAAAATATTATCCTGCAGGTAACCGGAAAATTTATTGATAGCAAGGTTGGCATTGGATTTTATCACTTTGCTTAATTGCAGCATATTGGGTTGGTAAGGCAATGCATACCCGGCAGAATCCTGGAACTCCCACTCATTTAATTTATCGGCAATCGTTGTTTTATCATAACCAATTCCCCATTGAAAGGCATGTTTGCCCTGTTCATAATTTCCTTTGTGCGATACATTCCAGTTTTCAATGTTCAGTTCGTTTCTTGCCCAGTTTTGATATACACCGGCACCCAAAGGATTTACAATTAGTCCATACGTGGGATTTCGTTTGTCAAAATCCCTGTCGCCAAATAAATACGTTCCGATGATGTCCACATTTTCTGCTTCATCATTTTCAAACCGGGAAGCCATCCATTTTAGTTTCAGTTTTTTGGAAGGCTGGTTGATCAATGAAAAGCCGAGCATATTGGTCTGATACTGGTCTTTCTCCCGGCCTTCAAAATAAATGTCGACACCGATGGTAGCGCTGTACAGCGGAGAGAATACAGAAGTAGTGAGCTGGCTGAATTCAGGTACCAGTGTAAATTTTGTTTGCGATATATTACTAAGCAGTTCTGCCTGCCATTTAGGACTGAACTGGTAATTTAACAAAGCCTGGAAATCGGCAGAGGAAGGGACATAGTTGCCTTTGGTATCCTGGCGGCTTAATAAATTTCTGTTGCTGCGGTTGCGAACCCCCAACAGGTAACTGAATTTTGAATTTTTACTGGTGCCTTCCAGTTGTAAACCCTGTTCTAATATTCCAACATAAGCGGAGCCACCAAAGCGTTTTGGTTTCTTGTATTGAATATCCAGCACACTGCTCATCTTATCGCCGTACTTTGCCTGGAAGCCACCATTATAAAAACTGATGTTACGGACCATCTCGGGATTGATAAAGCTTAATCCTTCCTGTTGCCCGCTTCTAACTAAATAAGGACGGAACACTTCAAAGTCGTTAACATAAATGAGGTTCTCATCATAACTGCCGCCACGGACGGAGTATTGTGAAGTGAGTTCATTATTGGAGCCTACAAATATTTTGATCAGGCTTTCCACGCCTGTCACCGCCGAAGGAAGATTGAGTATTGTTTTAGGATTAGGTCTTATTAAACCCACTTCCCGCCTGTCCCGCTGATCAGTAATGATCACTTCCTGCAGGGTGTTCTCACTTTTTTCTAATCGTATGGTGATGGTTTCTTCTTCTTCTTCACTCAGCAGGAAATTTTTTTGTTCTGCCCGGCGGCCGGTGTAAGTAAATATTAATGCGAAAGCTTTATTGGCTGCAATTTTTATACGGAAATAACCTGAGTCATTGGTGGTAATACCTTTGGACTGGCCCAGCACCACCACAGAAACTTTCGATAGCGGGTTCTCATTTTCATCCACCACTTTGCCGGAAACGTAAGCTGCTGTTTTTTGGGAAAAAGAAAGTATAGAAAGCAATAAGCAGGTTGCGGTGAGTAGTATTTGGCGGAGGCTGATTTTCATAAGAAATGATAAGCCAAGATACGAATTGTTTGATGCTGGTAAAACAACTTTATTTCGACAGATAAAAATAGTTATAACGGGGAGGATAACTTACCTGGTTGTTGATGGTAAGACTGGTTATTTTATTTACACAACCAACTTTTACATTGTTCCAGAAAGCATGTCTGATTTCGCCGGCATCTTCTTCAATAGCCGAAAGTCTGTATAGTTTAATAGCCCCCGGAAAATATAATTCATAATCATATTGACTGGTGATGAGACCGGTTGATGTTGTGTAAGCAAGATCAAGGGTATCGTTGGTCCTTCTAAATCCCATATCCAGCAAAAAGCTGTCTATTAACGTTGAAAAATTACTGCCCTTTTCGTAGCGGCGAAGAATAATCGTATCGCTTTCCTGGTCAGAAAAGGAGATAAGCCCAAATGACAGAGAGGCATTCATGCAGGGAGTCCTGGTACAGTTATAAAAAACTATTGTAACAAGGATAAATAAGGCCGAAGCAAGAAGATGCTTACACATAAAAGATTTGACAAACAGCAATTGCTTAAAGCTGCTTCAATTGCCTGATGGTCGCTTTTGGATCTGCTGATTTGAAAACAGTATTACCTGCCACCAGTACATCAGCCCCGGCTGCAATAATAGAAGGCGCATTTTCCAGTGTAACGCCACCATCAATTTCAATATGCACTTTTAATCCGCTGTCATCAATCATTTTACGGAGTTGCTTTATTTTCTCCAATGTTTGCGGAATAAATTTTTGACCACCAAAACCGGGATTGACACTCATCAGGCAAACGAGGTCAATATCATGCAGAATATCGCTTAATGCAGACACAGGTGTATGGGGAGTGATAGCCACACCAGCTTTCATACCCAGTGCTTTTATCTGTTGAATATTGCGGTGCAGGTGCCGGCAGGCTTCCAGATGGACAGACAAAATATCAGCACCGGCATTTTTGAATTGCTCTGCATATTTTTCCGGTTCTTCTATCATCAGGTGCACATCACAAACCTTGGTAGTGGCTTTTCGAAAAAATTCAATCAGCATGGGCCCAAAACTGATATTGGGAACAAAGCGGCCATCCATCACATCCAGGTGATACCAGTCTGCTTCACTTTCGTTGAGCATATTGCAATCAGCCTGCAGGTTCAGGAAGTTGGCAGAAAGTAATGATGGAGCAATAATTGGCATGAGTTATTTATTTGCGGTGCAAGATAAATCTATTTGAGTTTATTTGCCGAGTCTTTAGCAGCAGTAAAAGTATTGTCGAGGCCATATGCCCTTTGATAATTCAGTTTAGCTTCTTCTCGTTGGCCCATAGCCTGCTGGCATTTGGCGATCCAGTAATAATTATCTGCAAACTTCGGAGAGATGGTCAGGGCCAGGTTGAATACTTTCAGGGCATCCGGGTATCTTTTCATTTCATATAATAAAGAACCTTTTTCTATATATCCATCCAGGAAATAGTAATCATGTTTTACCGCTTCATCAAATAAGGAAAGTGCTTTTGCTTTATCATTGATATTAGAATAATAAATGCCTTTATAATAATAAGGTTCTGCATGAACACCTGATGAGTCAGCCCTTATCAGCGAGTCACATAGGGAGAGTACCCGGCTGTTTTTTGTTTCTGCATATTTTAAGGCAAGTATATAATTCAGCTCCACATCAAAGGGGGTAAGGTTGTAGGCTTTTTCCAGGATAGCCGTGGCTTCGTTCATGTTTCCCTTTTTAGACAGCAGGTCCGCCTTCATTTTTAATACATCTACCTGTTCCGGATTTTTTTCCAAAATCATATCACCTATCCTCAATGCTTCATCCGTTTTATTGGCCGCATCATAACCCCGGGCTAGACTAAGTTGTAATAAAAGACTGTTGGGAATATCTTTTATCGCCGTATTTAAAAATGTAATAGCCTCTTCCGGTTTTTTATCCAGCAGCAGTGTAGCAACACCCAAGGCATATTGTTCTTTCTTTTTCAGAGACCATGCTTTCTGGAAATCGGCCAGGGCTGGTTCAGGGAGATTATTTGTATTTAGTATAATAGCCCGCCGGAAATAGAGTTCATCTTTTCCGGGCTCCTGTTTGATACTGTCTGTAAGATCAGCATAAGGAGGCCTGTTGAGGATTTCATCATAGGCAGCTACTGTTGTGTCACTATCATTACAGGCACTGATTAAAATCAGCAGCCATACAACCGGGGCCATTATTTTTGCAACCTTATTCATATTTCAAAACTAAATTATTTTTAGTGGCGAGGTATGACAATAGTCTGACAAACCAACGTAATAACGAAAATACCTTTGCACCCGCCAGCCTACGGGCAGGTTTCAAAGAAACGACATTGTATGAAAAAACTTGTATTGCCCCTGTTAATTGTATCCGGAATTTCGATTACCATTTCTTCCTGTAAAAACGCTTCGAAAATAGCTACAACTGCTACCCAGGTGGCAGATACATTACGTTACCCGGAAGAGTCTCATTTGAAAAATATTCAGCAACTCACTTTTGGAGGTGATAATGCAGAAGCGTATTGGAGTTATGATGGTAAATACCTTGTTTTTCAGAAAACCAACCCGAAAGAAGGGATCAATTGTGACCAGATCTTTGTAGGTAAAGTGCCCACCAAAGCAGGTGAGAAATTTACTTATAAAATGGTAAGCACCGGTAAAGGACGCACCACCTGTGCCTATTTTACTAAAGATGGCAAGCATATCATTTATGCATCCACTCATTTGGGAAGTGAAGATTGCCCGCCGGTACCCGACAGGTCAAAGTATGGTAATAAATATATATGGCCGCTCTACAGCAGCTATGATATTTTCATGGCTGATCTTGATGGTAAGATCGTTAAGCAGCTTACTAATTCTAAACAGTACGATGCGGAAGCTACTTTATCACCGGATGGGAACAAGATGATCTATACCAGCACCAAGGATGGTGATATTGAATTGTACATTATGGATCTGAAAACAGGAGCAGAGCAACGGATCACAAATACGCTGGGATATGATGGTGGTGCATGGTTCAGCCCGGATGGTAAAAAATTGATCTGGAGAGCCTCCAGGCCAAAAACAGAAACAGAAATAAAAGAGTATAAAGAACTGCTGGCAGAAAATATGGTAGCTCCCACCAATATGGAAGTGTGGGTGGCCAATGCAGATGGCAGTAATGCAAGACAGGTAACATCTTATGGCCAGGCTAACTGGGCGCCAACTTATATGCCCGATAGTAAACGTATCATCTTTGCCTCCAATCATGAATATAAAAGAGGGTTCCCCTTCAATCTGTATACTATCAATGAAGATGGTACCAACCTGCAAAAGGTAAGTCGTGACAAAGGCTTTGATGCCTTCCCGATGTTTTCGCCCAATGGAAAGAAAATTGTTTTCTCCAGCAACCGCAATAATGGGGGCACCAGGGACACCAATGTGTTCATCGCAGACTGGGTGGAATAAGATTTCGGAGTTTAAGAATTAGCCTTTAGATTTGTTTCAAATCTTTCATCATGGAAACAGGAATGTTGCATTTGCATAATGTGCTTCGTTGGGTAATTTTAATTTTGTTACTGGTAGCATTATACCAGGCATTTGCAAAAAAAGAAAGTATACGCAGCAGTAGCTTGTGGCTGATGATCGCTTCACATACCATGTTGCTGATAGGTTTGTACCAGGTTATTGCCGGAAGGTTCGGCATATTAAAAGGCCTGCCAGAAAGTGTACCTTCTTTAATGAAAGACTCCTTTTACCGGTTTTATTGGGTTGAGCACCCCATTTTAATGGTGGTGGCAATTGTATTGATCACACTGGCCCGTGGCAAAGTAAAAGCGCTGAATTATAAAACGGCCGGCTGGTTATTACTCATAGCCCTTATTTTCATACTGGTAGCTATTCCATGGCCTTTCCGTGAAGTCGGTGTAAACCGGGCATGGTTTCCTGGTCTGTAAAAAATTAAGAAGCTGTCACAAAAAATATGTTAGCCTCAGCTTGATATATGTCAGCCTGAGCTTGTCGAAGGCTATCGGTTTGATTGCCAATATTTCGATAAACTCAATATGACAATCAAACATACCTTATACGACAGTCTCTGAAGTAAGCAGAATTTTCAGATTTGGGATTCTTAATTAACCCTTGAAGGGAATTTAAAGCGGTTTATTTTTTCCCCAACTCAATCACTTCGCAGTCTTTCATATCTTTTCCATCAATCACAAAGCGAATAACGGTCCTTACTTTATGCCAGCCCTGTTTACCGGCAGCACCGGGATTCATGTGCAGGCAATTAATTTTATCATCATAGATCACTTTTAAAATGTGAGAATGACCACTAATGAATAATTGCGGCTGGTGAATTAATAATTCTTTTTTGGTGTCCGGGTTGTACCGGGGAGGATAGCCACCGATATGCCGCATCATTACTTTTACGTCTTCGCAATTAAAAACAAGTTGTTCCGGGTAAATAGTTCGTATATCATTTCCGTCAATATTTCCATACACAGCTTTAAGGGTCTTGAATGAAGCAAGTTGATTGGCTAATTCAATAGTGCCAAAATCACCGGCATGCCATATCTCATCACAATTCTCAAAGTGTTTGAATACTGCTTCATCAAGGTAGTTATGGGTGTCTGATATCAATCCTATCCGGACCATTAGTAACGGGTATTTTCATCTTTTTAAACAGAACGCTGTAAATTAGCATTTCCTAACTTTACTTCACGATCAATTATGACATTCAACAGAAACTTTACTTATTTCATCGACAAAAGAAAATGGAAATACTATTTTCTCATGGTCTCCCTTGAATTAGAGAAACAGGAAAGCTGATTCCAGCTTAGAGCCTTATTAACTATTTACCCGATAAACTAATTAACTTATTGCCATGCCTCATTATTATACACTCGGAACCATTCCGCACAAACGCCACACACAGTTCCGCAAACCTGACGGAGGTTTGTACAGCGAACAATTATTTTCAACTGAAGGCTTCAGTGATGATTATGCATTGTTGTATCACTGTCATCCGCCTACCCAGATCATTAAGACAGAACCACAGGTTGATGTGTCACCACAAGTAGCAGAAGAGAAAATGCTCAAACACCGCAGCCTCGAAGGCTTTAAGGTAAAACCGGTGAAAGATTACCTGCAAAGCAGGGTGCCTGTACTGGTAAACAGTGATTGCCATATTGTATTGGCAGCACCGCAGGAGAGCATGACAGATTATTATTATAAGAATACCGATGCCGATGAAATGATCTTTGTGCATGAAGGCAGCGGTATCGTTCATACACAGTATGGCGAACTGCCTTTTTCGTACGGCGATTATATTGTGTTGCCAAGGGGAACGATCTACCAGATCAGTTTTAATACACCGGATAACCGGCTCTTTATTGTGGAATCCTTCTCGCCCCTCCGCTATCCCAAACGCTATATGAGTAAGTACGGGCAACTGATGGAACACTCTCCCTATTGTGAAAGGGATATCCGTCCGCCGCAGGACCTGAAGACATTTGATGAGAAAGGCGATTTTTTAATAAAGGCAAAGAAGAAAGGAATGCTATACGGCCTGCATTATGGCACACATCCTTTCGATGTTATCGGGTGGGATGGTTGTTGTTATCCCTACATTTTTTCTATTCATGATTTTGAACCCATCACGGGAAGGGTGCATATGCCGCCGCCCATTCACCAGACCTTTGAGACCAGTTCGTTTGTGGTTTGTTCTTTTGTACCGCGGTTATATGATTATCATCCTGATGCCATCCCGGCGCCATACAACCATAGTAATATAGATAGTGATGAAGTGTTGTATTATGTGGCCGGTGAATTTATGAGCCGTAAGCATGTTACCAAAGGCATGATCACTTTGCACCCGGCAGGTATACCGCATGGTCCGCATCCCGGAGCGGTAGAAAAAAGTATCGGCGCTAAAGAAACAAAAGAACTGGCGGTAATGGTCGATACGTTCCGGCCGCTAATGCTCACCAAACAGGCATTGGAGATAGAGAACCAGGACTATGTTATGTCATGGGCGGAATAATGCCGGCCCCAAGCATGCCGAAGGTTGATGAGTGGGACGGAATAAGATTAAATTGTTGAGCATTATCATAAGGCCTGAAACTCAGGCCTTTTATCTTTTCATGGTCTAATATTTTGTGCTGGAAAAATATTTTGGATGATAATTATCCTTTTTTCTACTTTTGTTAACCATTTGGTTAAATCGTATGGTTAAAAAGCAAAAAGATCAGACCACGGAACAGGTAATCCTGGCAGCTGCCAAAAAAGTTTTTGTAAAGAAAGGAATGGCCGGTGCCCGGATGCAGGATATTGCGGATGAAGCCGGTATCAATAAAGCGTTATTACACTATTATTTCCGTAACAAGGAGAAGTTATTTGAGGTAATCTTCCTGGAGGCGGCTGAAAAACTTTTTCCAAAGATCAATGCCATTTTTGAAGCAGATCGGCCTTTATTCGAAAAGATTGAGAACTTCTGTGATGAATATATTTCTATAGTAATGGATAATCCTTACCTGCCGTTATTTGTGTTAAATGAAATAAACCAGGACCCGGAGTATTTCTTAAAAAAGGTCTGGGCAGGTAAAGCAAAACCCAACCCGGTAAAATTCCTGGAACAAATGGAGAAGGAAGTTAAGAAGGGAACGATCAAAAAGATCAATCCCATGCACTTGCTGATGAACCTGCTTTCCATGACGATATTTCCTTTCATAGCGAAACCAATGTTTCAGAAAAACCTGGGCATGGGTGAAGCGCAGTTCAGAATTGCAATGGAAGAACGGAAAAAAGAGATACCCCGTTTTATCATTGACTCAATAAAGAAATAATTTTTTTACCCGCTAATTTATTACCGGGTTTATTCTAATACATGATCATGAAAAAACATTTCTTACTTGCTGTATTATTACTGCCGGCCGGGTTGTTTGCGCAGTCTCTGCAAAAGATAACGCTTACTGAAGCGTATGAGCTGTCACAGAAAAATTATCCTGCGGTAAAGCAAAAGGACCTTGTAAAGCAAACTGCTGCCATTAGTTTGGAAAATTTGCAAAAGGGATTTCTGCCCCAATTTTCTTTGAGCGGGCAGGCAACTTATCAATCTGATGTAACAAAAGTTCCGTTTTCACTGCCCGGTCTTACCATTGAATCGCCTTCGAAGGACCAGTATAAGTTAGTGGCAGATGTAAGCCAGCTGATCTATGATGGCGGAATTACGAAAGAACAAAAGGCGTTGCAGCAACTCAATGCCACCGTGGAAGATCAGAAAGTAGAAGTGGAGTTGTATAAACTCAAAGAAAGGATCAACCAGCTCTATTTAAGTATTCTCTATCTCGATGAACAGTTAAAGCAGGTTGATTTAGTAAAAACTGATATTCAAATCGGTATTAAAAGAGTAGAGGCGCAGGTGCAGAATGGTGTGGCATTTAAGTCGAACCTGAATATGCTGAAAGCAGAGGTATTGAAAACTGAACAAAGAGCTATAGAAGTAAAATCTTCTAAAAAAGGATTGCTGGATGCATTGTCATTATTTATTGGCCGGGAACTGGCTGCGCAGGTACAATTGGAAAAACCTGTTTCTGCCGGAATCGTTGCCAATGAAATTGCCCGGCCCGAATTAAAATTATATAGTGAGCAGCAAAAATTCATTGGTCAGCAGGAAAAACTGATCACGGCTAAAAATTTACCAAGGGCAAGTTTGTTTGCACAGGGTGGTTATGGCCGTCCGGGTTTGAATATGCTGTTAAATGAATTTGATTTTTTCTACATCGGTGGTTTACGGCTCAACTGGTCTCTTGGCGGATTGTACACAAAGAAGAAAGAAAAAGAACAGGTGAATATCAATAAAAAGATGGTAGAAGTACAGAAAGAAGCTTTTCTGCTCAATACCAACTCACAGTTGAAGCAGCAGCAGGCAGAGATTGACAAGCTGCAGCAACTGCTGGTATCAGATAATGAAATAATCAGCTTGCGAAAGAGTGTAACGGAAGCCGCCAAAGCACAATTGGAGAACGGAGTGATAACAGCCAATGATTTTTTGAAAGAAGTAAATGCAGAGGACCAGGCAAGGCAAACGCTTATCACTCACCAGGTACAATTATTACAAGCGCAAATCAACTATCAAACCATTTTAGGTAAATAATAAATATACTATGCAACATATTTTTAAATTAGCCCCGATTGTACTGATTCTTTTCCTTAGTGCCTGCAAGAGCGGGAACGGAAACTTTGATGCAAGTGGCACTTTTGAAGCGGATGAAGTGATCGTTTCTTCAGAATTGTCAGGTAAGATCATAAGCTTTTCTGCGGAAGAAGGACAATCCATTCCAAAGGATAGTATTGTGGCGGTAGTGGATGCAGCAAATATTTCCCTGCAGAAGGAACAGGTTGAAGCCAATATTCAGGCATTGAGTGAGAAGACAGCTGATGTTACACCGCAGGTCCGGTTACTGGAAAACCAGCTGGCAGTACAGCAATCATTGCTCAATAACCTGTTGCATGAACAAACAAGGATACAGAACCTGCTGAAGCAGGATGCTGCCACCGGTAAACAACTGGATGATATTATGGCACAGGTGGATGTCGCCAAAAAGAGTCTTGCGCTTACGCAGCAACAGATCAATGTGCAGCGCAGTAATGTGGCGACACAGAACCGTGGTATACTCAGTGAAGGTAAACCGCTTGAAAAAAGGGTGGCACAATTGGATGATCAATTGAAAAGAGCTACGATTCTAAATCCTGTCAGTGGAACTGTCATTACCAAATATGCAGAGCAGGGTGAGATCACTGCAGCCGGCAAAGCTTTATATAAAATCGCAGATCTAAGTACAATGACATTAAGGGCTTATATCACGGGCACGCAAATTTCTCAGGTGAAACTGGGACAGTCAGTAAAAGTCTTCGTTGATGATGGCCCTGATAAATACAAAGAACTGCCGGGTATGATCAGCTGGATAGCCGATAAGGCTGAGTTCACCCCGAAGACAATCCAGACAAAAGATGAAAGAACCAATCTTGTCTATGCAATCAAAGTGAAGGTGAAGAATGATGGGTATCTGAAGATCGGTATGTACGGAGAGGTGAAATTTAGCCAATAGCTGTTAGCTGAAAGCCATTAACCATTAAACCAAACAGTATATGAAAAATTTCAAGGAGCTTCTTATTTGGAAAAAGGGAATTGAAGTTGTCAAGCTGGTATATAAGATAACAAAAATATTTCCCGCACAGGAAAAATTTGGCATTATATCTCAAATGACCCGTGCAGCTGTTTCTATATCTGCAAATATTGCTGAGGGAAGTAGCAGAAACAGTGATAAGGATTATGCCAGGTTTCTTCAAATTGCTCTTGGTTCAGCTTTTGAGTTGCAAACTTACCTTGTCATTGTGAAAGAAATGAACTGGGCCGCTGTGAATGAAGTTGCTCAAGTTGAATTAATGCTTGAGGAAGAAATAAAAATGATTCATTCTTTTATTAAAAGAGTATCAGCTAAAAGCTAACAGCTAAATGCCAAAAATCTGTATATGTCAGCTGTAATCATAAACAATATCATTAAACGGTATGGATCTAAAAAAGCTGTGACCACTGCATTGCAGGGCATCAGCTTTGATGTGAAGCAGGGTGAACTATTTGGAATCATCGGTCCCGATGGTGCAGGTAAAACATCTTTGTTCAGGATACTGACTACGCTGTTACTGGCAGATGAAGGAACTGCCACTGTGGATGGATTTGATGTGGTTAAAGATTACAAGCCGATCCGTCAACGGGTTGGATATATGCCCGGAAAATTCTCACTGTACCAGGACCTGACCGTAAAAGAGAATCTTGATTTTTTTGCTACTATTTTTAATACGACTGTAGAAGAAAATTATGAGTTGATAAAAGATATTTATTCTCAGATAGAACCATTTAAAGACAGGAAAGCCGGGAAACTCTCGGGTGGTATGAAGCAAAAACTGGCATTAAGTTGTGCTTTGATACATCGCCCGTCCGTTTTATTCCTGGATGAACCTACCACCGGTGTGGATGCTGTGTCCAGGAAAGAGTTTTGGGAAATGCTGACAAGGCTGAAAGAACAGGGCATCACCATACTTGTTTCCACTCCTTACATGGATGAAGCAAGTCTATGTGACAGGGTGGCCCTGATCCAGTCCGGAAAAATATTATCGATCAATACACCACAGGGAATTGTTGAAGCATTTGGTAAAAAATTGCTGGCGGTTAAGAGTAGTGATATGCTTCACCTGTTGAAAGACCTGAAGCTATGTAAAGAAGTGGAAGATGCTTATCCATTTGGCGAATATCATCATGTTGTACTAAAGAAGGACGGTGAAGAACTATTGAAGAGTTGCCTGGAGCAAAAAGGGCATCTATTTAAATTAAAAGAAGCGAAGCCCAATATTGAGGATTGCTTTATGGCGTTAATGAAAACAAGTTAATAGCAGATTGCAACTATGAATGAAAAAGTAATTATAGTAGAAAATCTGACCAAGAAGTTTGGCGACTTTACAGCAGTCGATCATATCAGCTTTGATGTGCATAAGGGGGAGATCTTTGGTTTCCTTGGTGCCAATGGTGCCGGAAAGACTACTGCGATGCGGATGTTGTCGGGATTATCATTGCCTACTTCCGGCCATGCAAGGGTAGCAGGTTTTGATGTGTATAAAGAAAATGAGAAGATCAAGCAGAATATCGGGTACATGAGCCAGAAATTTTCTTTGTATGAAGATCTGACAGTGAAGGAGAATATACGTTTTTATGCGGGTATATATGGCATGAGTAACCGCTTTATCAGGGAAAAGACAAATGAGGTACTCGAAAAACTTCATCTGGCTGCTGAAGGTGATAAACTGGTAAAATCATTACCGCTCGGCTGGAAACAAAAGCTGGCATTCTCCGTCGCTATTTTCCATGAACCACAAATTGTTTTTTTAGATGAACCAACGGGTGGAGTTGATCCGGTAACAAGAAGGGAGTTCTGGCAGATGATCTACGAGGCAGCCGAATCGGGAATAACTGTTTTTGTAACCACACACTATATGGATGAGGCTGAATATTGTAACCGGGTTTCTATCATGGTGGATGGCAGGATAGATGCAATGGATACTCCACAGTTACTGAAAGAAACGTATGATGCCATATCTATGGATGAAGTGTTTTTAAAACTGGCCAGAAAAGCCACAAGGGCAGCAGATTAAACATGAAACAATTTATTGCATTTGTAAAAAAAGAATTTCATCACATTTTCCGGGATAAGCGGACAATGTTTATCCTGCTGGGTATGCCGGTGGTACAGATCATTATTTTTGGATTCGCCCTTACTAATGAAGTGAAGAATTCCAGGGTTGCTATTCTAGACCCGTCAAAAGACGCTGCTACTACTTCTTTGATAGCACAAATTGAAGCCAGCCGTTACTTTGAGGTAGATCAGTATATTCATTCCACCAATGAGATTGAGACCATTTTTAAAAAAGGTAAGATCAAACTGGCCATAATTTTTCCTTCCCATTTCAGGGAAGATCTGCAGCATTTTAATAAAGCACAGGTACAATTAATTGCTGATGCATCTGATCCCAATGTGGCAAATACATTGACGAGCTATGCTTCGGCGATTATCATGGATTACCAGAACAGGATTACGAATGACCGGAAACTTCCCTACACCATCAATACGGAAATGCGAATGTTGTACAACCCGGAATTAAAGGGTGCTTATAATTTTGTTCCGGGAGTTATGGCAATGGTATTATTGCTGGTTTGTACTATGATGACTGCTATAACCATTGTAAAGGAGAAAGAAATGGGAACGATGGAGATCATGCTGGTATCGCCAATGAAGCCATTGAAAGTAGTTCTCGCCAAAGCTGTTCCCTATTTATTGTTATCATCTGTTAATATAGCCAGCATATTATTATTAAGTGTATTTGTACTGGAGGTGCCCATTAATGGTAGTCTTACCCTGCTGGTAGCTGAAAGCCTTTTATTTACACTGGTATCACTGGCATTGGGGCTGTTAATTTCCACAAAAGTTGATTCACAGCAAACTGCTTTATTCATTTCATTAGTCGGCCTTTTACTTCCCACTGTCATGCTTAGTGGTTTTATGTTCCCGATAGAGAATATGCCATTGCCTTTGCAGGTTGTTTCCAATGCTGTACCTGCCAAATGGTATTATACTATTGTAAGATCAGTGATGATAAAGGGAACCGGTTTTCAGGCTGTTTGGAAAGAAACACTCATTCTGGCCGGAATGCTTTTTTTCTTTTTAGGATTGGCAATTAAGAATTTTAAAATCCGCTTGGCATGAGAACCCTTAAATTTTTATTACAAAAAGAATTCAGGCAGATATTCAGGGACCCCTCCATCCTTCGCCTGATTTTTATCATGCCGGTGATTCAATTAATTATGTTGCCTTTCGCGGCGGATTATGAGATCAAGAATATCAAGCTTGCGGTGATAGACCATGATCATTCCTCTTATTCACGCAGCCTTGTTACTAAAATTACTTCATCCGGTTATTTTATACTTACTGATTATACCGGTTCCTTTAACCAGGCTTTCGAAAAAATTGAACAGGATAAAGCGGATCTCGTTCTTGAGATACCTGCTTCATTTGAGAAGGATCTGGTGAAGGAGAGTGAGTCAAAAATATTTATGGCGGTAAATGCTATCAATGGCGTAAAAGCCGGGCTCGGTAGTTCCTATCTGCGGAGCATTATCCAGGAGTACAACAAAGAAGTAAGAACAGAGTGGATACAATTTCCCCGGTTTAACCCGGAGACAAATATTGAGGTAGTGTATTCTAACTGGTTCAATCCATCCATGAATTATAAGGTCTTCATGGTTCCGGGAATACTGGTATTGTTATTAACTATGGTGGGTGCCAATCTCACAGCCATTAATATCGTTAAGGAAAAAGAAATAGGAACGATTGAGCAAATAAATGTAACGCCGGTCCGGAAGTTCCATTTTATTTTGGGTAAACTGATCCCATTCTGGGTTCTGGGCTTATTAATATTCAGCATGGGCTTGGGGATTGCCCGGCTTTTTTATGGTATCATTCCGGCAGGCAGTATACTGACCATATATTTGTTTGCCTCAGTTTATCTTTTTGCTGTTTTGGGTTTAGGACTGTTGATATCTACCTATGCAGATAACCAGCAACAAGCCATGCTTATTTCATTCTTCCTGATGATGATTTTTATTTTATTGGGAGGCTTATACACGTCTATTGACAGTATGCCGGGCTGGGCACAGGCAATAACAAAAGCCAATCCCGTTTCTTATTTCATCGAAGTGATCAGGATGGTAGTGCTCAAGGGAAGCAGCCTTGCGGATATTAAATACCAGTTACTGACCATTTTGGGCTTTGCCGTTGTTTTGAATGGCTGGGCGGTTGTCAATTATCATAAACGGTCCTGATAAATTCCCTTTTTAAAACAGACAAACTTTTTTATATTCGGTTAACAAAAAATGAATTGCCATGCTAAAAATCACACATCTGAAAGAAGGCGACATTATCACAGTAGATGATGATGGTATAATGAGAGAAGGAACTGTAGTCAGGGTAAGCCGCGAAGAACACCAGGCACTGGTGGATAACGGGGTGCAGGAGTTCTGGTACAGCCAGGAAGATATGTATTCTTTACCGCTGGACGAGGGCAAGTTGCTCCAGTTTGGCTTTACCCGGGAAGAACAGGACGGCGCCGTTAAGTACAAAAAAGATTCCTTCAGGCTGGTAACTCCCCAAAAGGGTGATTTTACCAACCTTGAAATGTGGTGGCGGGAAGACAGGCGTCATTTCGATTTTCCGATAACAGTACATGAGCTTCAAAATCTGTACCTCGACATGACAAAAGTGCACCTGGACAAGGCTTCCAACGCCGTGTAGGGCACTGTTTTATAAACAATTAAGTCATTTTTCCACAGACCCCCTAAAATTATCGGGGGTTTTTTCTTTTTTCGGGTTGATACGCTTACCTTTGCGTTCCCAAAAAATTATGTCGAAACAACCGCTCATTAAACAAGATGGTATCATTCTGGAAGCCTTGTCCAACGCTATGTTCAAGGTAAAACTGGAAAATGGCCACGAAATACTGGCCACCATCTCTGGAAAAATGAGGATGCACTACATCCGAATTCTACCGGGAGATAAAGTAGGAGTGGAACTTTCGCCATATGATTTGACAAGGGGAAGGATCAATTTCAGGTATAAATAATGCTTGACGCCAAAAGCTGAAAGCTAAAAGCAAAAAAAATGAAAGTAAGAGCATCCATTAAAAAGCGTAGCGTCGACTGTAAAATTGTACGTCGGAAGGGTAAGTTGTATGTGATTAACAAAAAGAATCCCCGGTTCAAGCAAAGACAGGGTTAATTAAAGAAAGCAAAAAATTAAAAAGCAAGAACCAAATTGATAGTTAAAATTTGTTTCTTGGAACTTAAATCAAAATAATATGGCTCGTATTGCCGGTGTTGACTTACCAAAAAACAAAAGAGGAGAAATAGGTCTTACTTACATCTATGGTGTAGGCCCTTCTACTGCCAAGTATATTCTTGATAAGCATAATATTGACCGCAACAAGAAAGTGAATGAATGGAATGATGAAGAACTGACTGCCATCCGTAATACAATTACAGAGGAGTTGAAGGTGGAAGGCCAGCTTCGTTCAGAAGTACAGATGAGTATTAAGCGTTTGCTTGATATTGCCTGTTACCGTGGTCTTCGCCATCGTAAAGGATTGCCTGTTCGTGGCCAGCGTACTAAAACTAACAGCCGTACCAGGAAAGGTAAAAGGAGAACGGTTGCTGGTAAAAAGAAAGCGCCTAAGAAGTAAGTTAATAGCTAAAAGTTATTGGCTTTTAGCTATTCTTAATAAAGACTTATATTATTTGAATCAACGCCGGATAGCTTCGTAAGTCAGCAGGAGGGTTGATTCGGTCTTTCATCCCGGTGAAAGAAAAATTTAAAACTTAAAGATTACCTCGGTACAAAAATTATGGCAAAAGCACAACAACAGCAGGTTAGCGCAAAAGCTGCCGCCAAAAAAAGAGTAGTGAAAGTGGACGCATACGGTGATGCTCACATTTCTGCTACATTCAACAACATTATTATCAGCCTTACCAATAAATCCGGGCAGATCATTTCCTGGAGTAGTGCAGGCAAAATGGGATTCAGAGGTTCTAAAAAGAACACTCCCTATGCCGCACAAATGGCTGCTGCAGATGCTGCCAAAACAGCATTTGAAGCTGGATTGAAAAGAGTAGACGTATATGTGAAAGGACCTGGAGCCGGTCGTGAAAGTTCCATCCGTTCCATTTCACAAAGTGGTATTGAAGTAGTGATGATCAAAGACGTAACTCCGTTACCGCATAACGGTTGCCGTCCTCCGAAGAAGAGAAGAGTATAAGTAAGTTGCGAAATCACAATGGTGATTCTTCGCAAGCACAACATATTGAAGCCAAGAGCTTTCATTTAAACAAAGGGTGCCTGATTGATTTTTAACGCTTTTACTGATCAACGCACCGTTTCAAAAAAGCGTAAATGAATAAAAACTATGGCAAGGTACACTGGTCCAAAGACCAAGATTTCCCGCATTTTTGGAGAGCCTATTTTAGGTAATGGTAAATGGTTGGGTAAAAACAGCAACCCTCCCGGTCAGCATGGTGAAAAACGTAAGCGTAAAACCCTTGGTGAGTACGCCTTACAGCTCCGTGAAAAACAAAAGGCCAAATACACCTATGGTGTATTGGAGAAACAATTCCGTAAAACATTTGAGGAAGCAGCCCGCCGTAAAGGTGTTACAGGTGAAAACCTTATTAAATTACTGGAAGCCCGTTTGGATAACACTGTTTTCCGTATGGGTATTGCTCCTTCACGTCCAGCTGCCCGCCAGCTCGTTAACCACAAACACATTGAAGTAAATGGAGATGTGGTGAATGTTCCTTCTTGTCAACTGAAACCCGGTGATGTTATTACTATCAAAGATGGTAGCAAAGACAGAACTTCTATCACCAGTGTTGTTCGTGCCAAGAATCCGAAATTCAGCTGGTTGGATTGGAATGAAACCGAGTTTAAAGGTACTTTCATTACCTATCCTGAAAGGGAGAGTGTTCCTGAAAATATTAAGGAGCAGCTGATCGTCGAATTATATAGTAAGTAATCGCTGTGAAGCCGGGACAACATCCCGCAACTTCGGCTTGCTGCTTACACAATCATTTAAAACCTAAAGTTTACAATATGGCAATTTTAAATTTCCAAAAACCTGATAAGATCATTCTGCAAAAGGCTACGGATTTTGAAGCTCAATTTGAGTTTCGTCCGCTTGAGCCGGGCTATGGTGTAACAATCGGTAATGCACTTCGCCGTGTATTATTGAATTCACTGGAAGGCTATGCTATCATTGGTGTAAAGATCGAAGGTGTGGAGCATGAATTTGCTACCATGAAAGGCATCAGCGAAGATGTAGTGGAAATTTTCCTGAACCTGAAGCAGGTTCGTTTCAAAAAGACAGTTGATCACGAAGTGACAAATGAGAAAATCATGTTGTCTATAAAAAACAGGACAGAATTCACAGCCGGTATGATCGGTGAAGGTACACAAACTTTCCAGGTCATGAACCCGGATCTGCTGATCTGCACACTGGATTCTTCTGCCCGCATGGATATTGAACTGACTATCGGCAAAGGCCGTGGTTATGTTCCTGCAGAAGATAACAAACCAAAAGATGCACCGCTGGGTTATATTCCGATTGATGCCATCTTCACACCTATCAAGAATGTGAAGTACACTATTGAGAATACCCGTGTGGAGCAAAGAACAGACTTTGAAAAACTGATCATGGAAGTTTCTACTGATGGTACTATACATCCGGAAGAAGCCGTGAAGCAGGCATCAAGGATCCTGATCCAGCACCTCATGATCATCACTGATGAGAACATCACTTTCGACAATAAAGAAGAGAAGAAAGAAGACCTGGTGGATGAACAAACTTTACAATTGCGTAAAGTATTGAAGACTCCGTTGGAAGACCTGGATCTTTCTGTTCGGGCCTTTAACTGTCTGAAAGCTGCAAAGATCAATTCATTGAGTGAGCTGGTACAATACGAGCAGGAAGACCTGATGAAATTCCGCAACTTCGGTCAGAAATCACTGGCTGAGATCGAGCAGGTGCTGACTGAAAGAGGCCTGCATTTCGGAATGGATTTAGTGAAACTGGGAATTGATCTGAGCGAATTCTAATACTTTCCGAATCTCCCTGAAGAGAGACCCGGAGGAGTATTAAAGATTGAATATTCATTATTAATTAATGCTGCTTTAAAAAGCAGCTAACATTGCAAATCCTGACACGGTGCAATGTCTTAAAACTTAAATGTCATGCGTCACGGAGACAAAGTAAAAAACTTAGGCAGAAAAAAGGCACACAGAGATGCGTTACTTAGCAACCTGGCCTGCCAGCTGATTCAACACAAAAGAATTGTTACAACTACAGCTAAAGCCAAAGCTTTAAGAGTGTATGTAGAGCCAATTATCACTAAAGGGAAGGATAATACAACGCATCAGCGTCGTATAGTTTTCAGCTATCTGCAGGATAAGGAAGCAGTAAAAGAATTGTTTGATACTGTGGCTACAAAAGTAGCTGGCCGTCCCGGAGGATATACCCGTATTATAAAATTGGGTGCCCGTACCGGTGATAATGCTGAAACAGCAATGATTGAGCTGGTAGATTTCAATGATATCTACGGTAAAGGTAAAGGTGAAGCAAAACCTGCAGCTAAAAAGACCCGCCGTTCCGGTGGTGCGAAAACTAAAGCAGGTGATGCCGGGCAGCCGGCTGCGTCAGCAAAATCAAAAGATGATCTGAAAAAAATTGAAGGAATCGGTGAAAAAGCAGAGAAAGCTTTGCATGCTGCAGGAATAAGCACCTATGCTGATCTGGCTAAATCCTCACCTGAGGAACTCAAAACATTGCTGGACATGGGAAAAGGTCAGTTTAATGCTATTGAAACTACAACCTGGCCTGAGCAAGCAGCATTGGCTGCCGCAGGAAAGTGGGATGAATTGAAAGAATGGCAGGATAAATTGACTGGTGGAAGGGAAGCATAAGGAACGAATCCAAATTTATAAAAGGGTTACTTTTTAGTAACCCTTTTTTATTGCACGGATGGACAACTATACAGGCAGGCTCAGTGGGTTATCAAAAAATGAAGTATTTTCACCCTGCTGCTTGCTGTATTATTTTTTACTGTTTAAAACAACGAAATGGATCATTCATCCAACAGGGCTTTGCAGCAATTCAGGAATGAAATAGGTATTAAGTTCCAGTTGTACAACAGTCTTTTTACGTCATTGCCCTTTCATCGGATAGAAAAAACAGGTATTCTTTTATCCCTGTTGTCAAACAATTGCGAGGAAGGGTATAAAAAAAGATTAAGTCCTTCTGATATTATTGAGGATTTTTTTAATAAACATACTACTTACGTAAAAGAAGATGAAAGGACCGACCTGTTGTTCCGCTTTGTTCAATATATTGAACGGCAGGTTGTATTATTTGATGCACTGGAAGATGCAGCCTTTAAAAGTGTGAATGATCTGAATGGTGTTGGTACACTCAAGCATCTGGAGTCGGAAGTATTGCAGGGAAACAAACAGGATGAACTGGCAGATAAATTGAAAGATTTTGCTATTCGGCTGGTATTAACTGCACACCCTACACAATTTTACCCGGGGCCGGTATTAGGTATAATAAATGACCTGGCAAAAGCATTGGCTGATAACAATACCAATCTTGTCAATACATACCTGCAGCAATTAGGTAAGACTCCTTTCTTCAAAAAGAAAAAGCCTACCCCGTATGATGAAGCTGTAAGCCTGATCTGGTACCTCGAGAATGTTTTCTACCCGGCAGCCGGCAGAATTATTTCATTATTAAAAAACCAGTTTCCTGATGCAGTAAGTAAAAATAATCCTGTAATCCGCATGGGATTCTGGCCCGGGGGCGACAGGGATGGAAATCCTTTTGTAACAAATGATATCACATTGCAGGTGTCCAATGCCTTGCGCAGCAGTATTGTGAAGTGTTATTATATGGATGTGAGGAGACTGAGAAGGCGGTTGACTTTTCAAGGTGTGGAAGTATTATTACAGGAGCTGGAAAATAAATTGTACAACAATCTTTTTATTCCCGGGTTTAAAACCAATCTTCAAAAAGATGAAGTACTCAATACTCTCAATCAGATAAAAGAGGTGATCATTCATCAGCATAATGGTTTGTTCCTGCATATGGTGAATAACCTTATCAATAAAATTGAGGTATTTGGATTACACTTTGCATCATTGGATATCCGCCAGGACAGTTCCGTGCATGGCAAAGTGTTACTGGATATTGCCGCTGATCAGCAGTTATTACCTGCAGGGTATGCAGGTCTTACAGCGCAGGAGAAGATTGAAATATTATCTTCCCTCACAGGGATTGCGGATGCAGACTCATTATCTGATCCTCTGTCACAGGATACACTGAAGACTATCCGGGTTGTAAAAGAAATTCAGCAATTCAACGGAACGGAAGGCTGCAGCCGTTATATCATCAGTCAGTGTAACAGTGCGTTAAATGCAATGGAGGTATATGGACTATTTTTGTTAGCAGGTTGGAAGAAGGAAGAATTGACTATTGATATAGTGCCATTGTTTGAAACCATTGATGATTTACAGGAAGCGGCTACAGTGATGCGTACTTTATATACACATCCTGTTTACAGGGAACACCTGAAGCGGAGGGGAAATCAGCAAACCATCATGCTTGGTTTTTCTGATGGGACGAAAGATGGCGGGTACCTGATGGCCAACTGGAGTATTTATAAAGCAAAAGAGGAGCTGACGAGGATTTCCAGAGAACATGAAGTAGATGTGATATTTTTTGATGGCAGGGGAGGTCCTCCTTCCAGGGGTGGAGGAAAGACACATAAGTTCTATGCTTCTATGGGACATAATATTTCTAATAAAGAAATTCAATTGACGATCCAGGGGCAAACTGTAAGCTCGAATTTTGGGACTATTGATGCAGCTCAGTTCAATATTGAGCAATTATTGAATGCCGGAATTTCGAATGATCTTTTTTCTAACCGTGATATAACGTTGAATGAGAATGAGGAAAGCCTGTTACATGAATTGGCTGAAGCAGGATTTAATGCTTACAAATCATTAAAGGATCACCCATACCTGGCTGACTATTTATTACAGGTCAGTCCACTGCGATTTTACAGCGAAACGAATATTGGTAGCCGTCCGGCTAAGCGGGGTACTTCATCAGGGTTGTCATTGAAAGACCTGCGGGCAATTCCTTTTGCCGGCTCCTGGAGCCAGTTGAAGCAAAATGTTACCGGGTATTATGGAGTGGGTTCTGCTTTACAGCAAATGGAAAAGCAGGGGAAATTATTACAGTTGCAGAAACTGTATCATCAGTCATTATTCTTCCGGACATTATTGGATAACTGTGAGATGGCTATGATGAAATCCTTTTTTCCGCTAACCGCTTTTCTTTCAAAACACAAGCAGTTTGGTGAATTATGGCAAATGATCTATGAAGAGTACGAACTGACCAAACAATATTTGTTCAAGATAACAGGCCATAATGAACTGATGGCTGATTATCCTGTGGAACAATTATCTATCCAGATGCGGGAAAGAATTGTATTGCCGCTGGTAACGATTCAGCAGTATGCCTTAACTAAAATAAGAGAACTGGAGGAACAGTTAGCTCCGGCACATACAAAAGAAACCTATGAAAAACTGGCCATGCGTTGTTCGTTCGGGATTATTAATGCGGGGAGGAATTCAGCGTAATAATTTACCAATGAGGATATCAATCTACTATTTTTGCATCTCAATTTACTGATATGAATAAGGTAAAAGTTGGACTGGTGCAGATGAGTTGCACCAACAAGAAAGATCAGAATCTTAACAAAGCAATTGAGGGGGTAAAGAAAGCCGCTGCTGGTGGTGCACAAATCGTTTGCCTGCAGGAACTCTTCACTTCTTTGTATTTCTGCGATGCGGAAGATTATGAGAACTTCAAATTGGCAGAGCCAATTCCCGGACCTTCTACAGAAGCACTGCAGAAAGTAGCTGGTGAGTTAGGAGTAGTTATCATAGCTTCCTTATTCGAAAAAAGGGCTCAGGGATTATATCATAATACAACTGCGGTGATAGACGCTGATGGAAGTTATTTGGGCAAGTATCGTAAGATGCATATCCCGGATGATCCGGCTTATTATGAAAAATTTTATTTCACTCCCGGTGATCTGGGCTATAAAGTTTGGAAAACAAAATTTGCGACTATTGGTGTATTGATCTGCTGGGATCAATGGTATCCGGAAGCGGCAAGGATCACTGCGTTGATGGGGGCAGAAATTTTATTCTATCCAACTGCTATCGGTTGGGCCACCGCACAGGACGAAGCAACTAATACAGAACAGTATGGTGCATGGCAAACGATTCAGCGAAGTCATGCTATAGCAAACGGAGTGCATGTGGTAAGTGTGAACCGGGTAGGACTTGAACAGAATGGTGCGATGAAATTCTGGGGCGGTTCATTTGTTTCCAATCCTTTCGGGACTATTTTGTATAAAGCTTCACACGAAGAGGAAGAGGTAAAAGTGCTTGAACTGGACCTTACAAAAACTGATCAATACAGGACACACTGGCCATTTATGAGAGATAGACGAATTGATTCTTACCAACCAATTACCAAACGATTTATTGACGAAGAATAATGAGTGCACAACCAACACCGAAAGATCTGGGCTACTATTTTCCCGCTGAATTTGCTCCACATGTTGCCACCTGGCTGAGCTGGCCGCATAAGGAAGCCTCATGGCCAGGTAAAATCCATACCATATATCCGTCTTATGCAAAGTTCATTAAAGAATTGACAAAGGGGGAGCTTGTCCGGATCAATGTTGCTGATGAAGCTATGAAGTCATTTGCCATTGGCCATTTGCAAAAGGAAGAAGTTGATCTGAGCAATGTCGAATTTTTCTTTTATCCTACTAATGATGCCTGGTGCAGGGATCATGGTCCGGCATTTTTAATTAACCCGGATGCAAAGATTAAAAAAGTTATTGTTGACTGGGGTTATAATGCCTGGGGAAATAAGTATCCGCCGTTCGGTCTGGACGATGTAGTGCCAACATTGATCGGTAAACATTTTAATATTCCGGTTTATCATCCGGGTATTGTAATGGAAGGGGGCTCTGTTGAGTTTAATGGAATGGGAACTGTAATGACTTCTACAGCTTGTTTACTGAACCCCAACCGAAATCCACATTTGATTCAGCAGGAAATCGAAGAGTATCTCTGTAATTATTACGGAATGGAGCAGGTATTGTGGGTGGATGAAGGGATTGTAGGAGATGATACAGATGGTCATATTGATGATACAGTACGCTTTGTTAATGAAGACACGGTAATAACGGTTATTGAAGAGGATAAGAATGACGAGAATTATACGTTACTTCAACATAATCTCCGGCAGCTGAAAGAAATGCGTTTGATTAACGGCAAGCAACTCAATATTGTGGAATTGCTGATGCCGGAGGAATTGATTTATGAAGATCAACGTCTTCCCTGCTCTTATGCCAATTTTTATATTGCTAATAAATCAGTTATTGTTCCAACCTTTCGTTCTGCAAGAGACGAAAAAGCCCTTCGGATAATCCAGGATTGCTTTCCGTCAAGAGAAGTGGTGGGGATAGATTCTACTGATATTATCTGGGGACTGGGTAGTTTCCATTGTCTTAGCCAGCAGGAGCCATTGGTATAAAAAAAGCCTTCTGTAGAAACAGAAGGCCGCTAACGATTGCTTGCCACATAGAGTCTTTATAATCTTTACTCAGAAAGAATAGATTGCTGCGATCAGAAAATTGGCAGCTGTCTTTTTCGTAACCCCATCCTTATCAATAAATATTTCCTTGTTTGAATTGTCAAGGCGGAATTCGGGAATAAAAGTGAAACCTCCGGATTTTAAATTCGCTGAAAATGTTGTTGCGAAAATATTACTACCATCAGGGGATGCCATTATTTTCAGGTGATTCTTATCTCCGAAATATTCTCCCCTTAGTGTGAGACCAAACCAGGGCTGTGGATCGTAATTCAGGTATAATGCTGAACCCCACCAGGATTGACTCTCGATATTTTTTGCACCATCCCAAAACCGGGTAGAATTAATGGTGCCATTATATCCTATATTGAATTTGTCACTGATTTTTGCAGTAATAACGCCATCGAACTGGTTCACTTTTGAAGTATCCGGGTTTTGTCCACCCACATAGTTCAGGTAAATCTTAATGTTCTCTGTTGGAGCATAGGAGTATTGGGCCAGCAAGAATTTTTTATTGATCTGCCCATCCATAGGAATTCTGAAATCGGTAGCATTAGCTATTCCCAGCATGGCACCATGTTTTCCCTTTGATACTTCAGCTTTTAACCCGGTATGAGAGAAAGGACCATTCGTGAACATATAGCTCATACTATAGTTTCTGTTCAGTTGCGGATCTAATAATTCATACCCCACATGAGTGCCCCATGTTCCTGCTACGAATTTTAACCAGTCAGCAGGAGAGTAGCTTACATACAATTGTTTAATGGCTTGTGTGATGCCGTTATCTGTATAGGAAAAATCTTTTGCCCTGGGGCCAAATCCAAGATCAGCGACTGCACCAACTTTGTCTCCTTTATGTTCAAATTTTACACTGGCCATCCCCAGCGAGAAGGCATTATGGGTTTGTGTAAAACTGGTCAGGCTATTAACTTTTGTATTTGCAAAGTCAAGTTTATAATAGGCATCAACGGAGCCGGTGATTGTTAACGACGCTTCCTTTCTTTCCCCGGCAGCAACAGTAGCTGTGGAATCCGCTGTGGTATTGTTTATTGATGCTGTTTGGGCTATCGAGAGGGTAAATGACAGCATACTGATGGCTGCCACAAAAAGTTTTTGTAACATTGTATTACATTTTAGATGTTAAGAAAAGGGCACAGCAGGAATAAGCTTTTGCGAGAAGTTTATCCCACTTATGCAGTGCCTTTTTCGATTTTTATTTGCTTAGTGTTCTACAGGTTTTTCTTCTATAGAACCATTGTTGTGAACCAGTAATGTTCCCTGCAGGTATTTTTCATCATGCTGGGTAGCATCCAGTCCTTCCTCTTCTTCACTTTCACTTACTCTCATGGGAATTACAAAATTGATGAACTTGAATATTCCGAATGAAACGGTAAAGCTATAGGCCACAACGATGGACATCGCTTTCAACTGCGTGAAGAAAAATTCAGGATTGCCATAAAACAAACCTTGTGGTCCGTCTTTGATGCCATGTACCGCAGTACTGGCAAAAACACCTGTGAGTAACATACCTACCATGCCACCTAATCCGTGACAGGGGAATACATCCAGTGTGTCATCCAGTTTTGATTTCTGTTTAATACTGACTGCAATATTGGAAACCAATGCACCAACCAGGCCAATGATAATGCTTTGAGGTATGCCCACAAAGCCTGCGGCAGGTGTGATAGCAACAAGACCAACAACTGCACCAATACAGAAACCAAGTACAGAAGGTTTTTTGCCTTTAATAACATCAAAGAACATCCAGGCCAGACCAGCGGAGGAAGCGGCCGTAGTGGTAGTACCAAAAGCATTTACAGCCAGGGGAGTGGCACCCACTGCAGAGCCTGCGTTAAAACCAAACCAGCCAAACCAAAGTAAACCAGTGCCGATCAAAACATATGGAACATTGGCAGGTGGGATCTCTTTATTCTCTATATGAGATTTTCTGCGTTTTAATACCAGTGCACCGGCTAATGCGGCACATCCTGCCGTGATATGAACAACCGTTCCTCCGGCAAAATCCCAGGCACCCATTTTTGCCAGAAATCCTTCGGGATGCCAGCTCCAATGTGCTACAGGTGCATACACCAGTAATGCAAAAAGCACAATAAACAGTACATACGAAGTAAAACGGATTCGTTCTGCAACTGCACCCACTACCAGTCCCGGTGTGATAATAGCGAACATCAGCTGGAATAGGGAGAACAATGATAAAGGAATAGTGTTGGCCAATGGCCAGGCAGCTCCAGACTTTACGCCATTGTAGAATGCATAAGTGGAGGGATTGCCAATAAAACCGTTAATTGATTCTCCAAAAGCAAGACTGAATCCGCAAATCACCCAAAGCACCCCAACAATACCGGCCGCAACGACACTTTTAATCATTGTTGAGATTACATTTTTCCGGTTTACCATTCCGCCATAAAAAAAGGCGAGACCCGGAGTCATCAGGAATACCAGTGCTGTAGACACTAACACCCAGGCGATATCAGAAGAGCTATACTGGGGATCACCCTCACCCGGAACATAGTCAGCCGCGGGTTTTACAAACATGGCAATGATAGCAATCGCAACCAACAGTACAAATGGCAAGATTTGTTTTGCTTTTCTTTTACTCATAAGCTGGGTTTTAAATAAACGTTAAAAAAATATATAATTTGATATTTCAGACATAAAAATATTAAAATATGACATTAACATATGTTAGTATATCATATTATTTCAAATTATTATTGAAATAGTTGATAAATTGTTTAGAATATTAAATATTATTAAAAATTAATATTTAATATTTTAAGAGTTTAATTTGAATCTATGAAGTCTGAAATTGAAGGATACTGTCCCTGGATTCTAACATGCTGGGAGCATTATTATTCAGAAACTCATCCACTTTACGGGCAGATTCCCGTCCTTCGCTGATGGCCCATACCACCAGGCTTTGGCCACGGCGCATATCGCCGGCTGTGAAGATCTTGGAGATATTAGTACGATAGTCTTTTTCAGAAGCTTTTACATTTCCCCGTTCATCGAGTTCTATACCGAGATCGCTGATAAAGCCAACGTGTTGCGGATGTACAAAACCCATGGCCAATAATGCCAGCTCACAAGGAATTTCTTTTTCTGTTCCTGCCACTTCAACAAAATGTGCGGGTTTGCCATCCACAATTTTCCATTCGAGGTCAACAATTTTCAATGCTTTCAGATTACCTTTTTCATCACCAATAAATTCTTTGGTAGCAACGGCCCATTGACGGTTAGCACCTTCTTCATGCGAAGTAGTTGTCTTCAGCAGCATTGGGTAAGCAGGCCAGGGCATATAATCATTTCTTTCTTCCGGGGGTTTAGGCAGTAATTCAAATTGAGTTACTGATTTTGCACCCTGGCGGTTAGATGTTCCCACACAATCACTACCAGTATCGCCACCGCCTATCACCACTACATTTTTGCCTGTTGCTTTAAGTTCTTCACTTAAAATATTGCTTTCTATTGATGCATTGGCGAAAGGATCTTTTCCGGCTACTCTTTTATTATTCTGCTTTAAAAAATCCATAGCGAAATGAACTCCGATGAGTTCTCTTCCGGGAATTAATAAATTTCTTGCTGTGGTGCTCCCACCTGCTAACACAATTGCATTGAACTCTCTCAGTATATCATTGATACTAACATTCACTCCCACATTCGCCAGGCATTTAAAAACAATACCTTCCTCTTCCATTAGTTTTATTCTTCTGTCGATCACCCATTTTTCCAATTTGAAATCAGGGATACCATAACGCAACAATCCACCCGGAGCATCATCTCTTTCGAAAACAGTAACTGAATGCCCGGCATAGTTTAATTGTGCAGCAGCAGCCAATCCGGCAGGGCCGGAACCAATCACCGCTACTTTTTTCCCGGAACGCAGGTTAGGTTTTTTCGGCAAAACAAACCCTTTTTCAAAAGCAATCTCAATGATATGTTTCTCTATTTCCTCAATAGTAATAGCTGGTTGATTAATTCCCAGCACACAGGCAGTTTCACAGGGGGCCGGGCAAATTCGTCCTGTGAATTCGGGGAAATTATTGGTTGATGAAAGAATATCATAGGCTTCTTTCCAATCCTTTTTATATACTGCATCATTGAATTCAGGTATCACATTTCCTAACGGGCAGCCATGATGACAAAAAGGAACACCACAGTTCATACAACGGGCCGCCTGCTGATTCAGTTGATCATCAGTATAGCGGTGTACAAATTCATTATAATGCTGTAGTCTCTCCTGTACCGGTTGTTTGCCGGGGAGTTCTCTGCCAAATTCCTTAAATCCTGTTGGTTTGCCCATGGTATAGCTCAGGTATTATCAGTTAATTAAACTATTTTGTTTTGCTTTAAGCATTTTGTTTTATGCCTTCAGCTTTCTGTAAAAGCACTTTTTTATAATCCTTTGGGAACACTTTTACAAAATGCTGTAATTGGTTCTCTAAATCTTCTAAAATGAATTTTGCTACGGTACTGCCAGTATATTCAAAATGTTTCTGAATCATGGTGAACAATTCATTTTTATCATTCAGGTCGCAAGTATCAAGGTCCACCATCTCTTTATTGCAGTTATCAGTAAATTTCCCTTTTACATCATAAACATAAGCCATACCACCACTCATGCCGGCTGCAAAATTTCTTCCGGTATCACCTAAGATCACTACTCTACCGCCAGTCATGTATTCGCAACCGTGGTCGCCAACTGATTCCACTACCACATTGGCGCCGGAGTTTCTTACACCAAATCTTTCGCCGGCCTTACCTCTTATGTAGGCCTCTCCGGATGTAGCTCCGTAAAAAGCCACATTGCCAATTATGCTGTTATCTTCCGGAGAAAAAATGGCGGCTTTTGGCGGATAGATTATAAGTTTTGCTCCACTTAATCCTTTACCGAAATAATCATTGGCATCACCTTCCAGTTCCAGTGTGATACCATTTGTATTAAAGGCACCAAAACTTTGCCCGGCAGTTCCGTTAAAAGTGAAATGAATCGTATTGTCTGGTAAACCCTCTGCCCTGTACTTTTTGGTTATTTCATTGGACAGAATAGTGCCAACTGTGCGGTCTGTATTTTTAATATTGAACAACGCAGTTACTTTTTCTTTGCTTTCAATTGCCGGTGCAGCAGCCTGCAATAATTTCCAGTCGAGATTATCTGCTAATCCATGATCTTGCTCTTCACTGCAATACAATGTAGTATACATTGAGTTAGGTTCTTTAAAAAGCACTGAAGAGAGATCCAGGTTTTTATATTTCCAGTGTTCAACGTTCTCTCTCATTTCAAGGTTGTCAACCTGCCCTATCATCTCATTCACTGTTCTGAAACCAAGTTCTGCCATTATTTCTCTCAATTCCTGCGTGATCATTTTGAAGAAGTTCACCACATGGTTAGGGTCACCTTTAAATTTTTTTCTGAGTTCGGGGTCTTGTGTAGCCACGCCAACAGGGCAGGTATTCATATGGCATTTTCGCATCATGATACAACCTTCTACTACCAGCGCAGCTGTGGCAATGCCCCATTCTTCAGCACCTAATAAGGCAGCCACGGCAATATCCCTGCCTGTTTTCATTTGTCCATCAGCCTGCACTACTACCCGGCTTCTCAGTTTATTTTTTACCAATGTCTGCTGTGTTTCTGCCAATCCTAATTCCCATGGAAGGCCGGCATGTTTAATAGAGCTCACCGGTGAAGCACCAGTTCCTCCATCATGTCCAGATATCAGCACTACATCCGCCTTTGCTTTGGTAACACCGGCTGCAATGGTTCCTACTCCGGCTTTACTCACCAGTTTCACACTTATTCTTGCTTTCCGGTTGGCATTCTTCAAGTCATAAATCAGTTGTGCCAGATCTTCAATCGAATAAATGTCATGATGGGGTGGAGGAGAGATCAAACCAACCCCAGGTGTGGCATGACGGACCCTGCCAATCCATTCATCTACTTTATGACCGGGTAACTGACCGCCTTCGCCCGGCTTGGCGCCCTGCGCCATTTTTATTTGTAGTTCATCTGCTTCTGTAAGGTATAAACTTGTTACTCCAAATCTTGCCGATGCGACCTGTTTGATTGCACTTCTCATGGAGTCACCATTTTCCATTACTTCATACCTTCTTTCATCTTCACCTCCTTCGCCTGTATTGCTTTTTGCACCGAGACGATTCATGGCTATGGCCAGGGTAGTATGTGCTTCCCATGAAATAGAGCCAAAACTCATTGCACCGGTAGCAAAGCGCTTATAGATATTCTCTGCTGCTTCCACTTCATCAATACTTACAGAAGGACGGTTCTTTCTGAACTGGAACATACTTCGGAGTGTGCAGGCTTTTTCGCCCTGGTCGTTCACCAGTTTAGAATATTTTTTGAATGTATTGAAATCATTCATCTTTGTTGCATGCTGTAGCAGATGAATGGTTTGAGGATTGAATAAATGAAATTCACCTTTTCTTTTCCATTGATAAATACCACCTGCAGGTAACCTGTCAACAGGAATATCTTTTTTATTAAAAGCAAAGAAATGTTTGGCAAGCGCTTCCCTGGCGATTTCATCCAATCCCATGCCTTCAACCCTTGATGTGGCACCGGTAAAATATTTATTGACTACTTCTTTATTTAATCCCAATATCTCGAATATCTGAGCTCCCTGGTATGACTGAAGGGTAGAGATACCCATTTTGGAAAATACTTTCAGTAAACCATCGTTGACAGCTTTGATATAATTTTTCTTCAGTTCATCCTGTGTAAGCGAAGTTTGTAATTTCCCGGACTCTCTCATATCACGAATGGATGAGAGGGCCAGGTAAGGATTAACAGCTGTTGCACCAAATCCAACGAGACAGGCAAAATGATGGACTTCCCAAACATCACCCGCTTCAACGATGATGCCGACCTGTCCCCGCATACCTTTACGAATGAGGTGATGATGTATAGCAGCTGTTGATAATAATGACGGGATAGGGGCATGGGTAGAGTCTATAGCCCTGTCCTGTAGTATCAATACTTTAAAACCATCTTCTACAGCGTGAACAGCGTATTCACAAATTCTGTCTAACCCTTTCTGTAGAGAACCTGGTTTGCCATCTGCTTTAAAATAGCATTGAATTGTTTTTGATTGAAATAATCCTGTATCAATGCTCCTGATTTTTTCCAATTCATAGTTACTAAGTACCGGGTGCTTCAATGCCACACTATGACAGGTCAGCGGGTCTTCAAGCAGGAGATTTCCATTATTGCCGGCGAATGTTGCTAAAGACATTACCAGTCTTTCACGAATTGGATCAATAGGCGGGTTGGTTACCTGTGCAAACAATTGTTTGAAATAACTGCTGAGGTGCTGAGGCTGGTCGCTCAATATTGCCAGCGGCACATCAGTGCCCATCGAACCAATCGGTTCTTTTCCCTCTACTGCCATTGGTGCAATGATAGTGTCCAGGTCTTCAGTTGAATACCCAAATGCTTTCTGGTATTTAAATACCTGGTCGTGTTCCAGGTGGGTGAACATGATTCTTGGTTCGGGTAATTCTTCCAACCTGATTTTATATTTATTCAACCATTCACCATAAGGCTTTTGAGAGCAAATTTCTTTTTTTAGTTCTGTATCACTGATGATTTTTCCTTTCTCCATATCCACAACAAACATCTTACCCGGTTGTAATCTTCCTTTTTCAATTATACTGGCCGGGTCAACCGGCAGCACACCTGTTTCCGAAGCCATGATCACACGGTCATCATTAGTGACGCAATACCTGGAAGGTCGTAGGCCGTTTCTGTCTAATGTAGCGCCAATTATTTTCCCATCGGTAAATGAAATGGACGCCGGCCCATCCCATGGTTCCATAAAAGAAGAGTGAAATTCATAAAATGCTTTTTTCACCGGATCCATTTCCTCATGTCCATCCCATGCTTCGGGTATCAGCATCATCATTACATGCGGTAGTGAACGGCCAGTCAGGGTGAGCAATTCAATGATATTATCGAGGCAGGCAGAATCGCTTTGCCCTTCCGTAACAATCGGTAACAGCATCTCCATCTCTTCTTTGGAAAAGTAAGGAGTAGTAAAACCTTTTTCGCTGGTCTTTAGCCAGTTTAAATTTCCCTGCAGTGTATTTATCTCACCGTTATGGGCAATGAAACGGAATGGTTGTGCCAGTTTCCAGGATGGAAAAGTGTTGGTAGCAAATCTTGAATGCACCAAACCAAATGCACTCACTACTCTTTTATTACTTAGGTCAGGAAAGTATTGCCTGACCTGGTGACTGGTGAGCTGTCCTTTATAAACGATTGTTTTGTAGGATAAGGAGGCGATATAAAATCCAATCTCATCTTTTCTGACCGTATTGTTGATAAGATGTGAGGCATAATTGCGCAACACAAATAATTTTCTCTCAAATTCTTCAGGATTTGAAATATGATCCGGACAAGCAACAAATACCTGCTCCATTTCAGGCTCTACGCTTAATGCAGTAGGACCGATATCAGCTGTATTCGCCGGAACTTTTCTATAGGCTAAAATTTCCAATCCTAATTTATCAGCTGTTCGGTTCAAAATATCACGGCATTCTTCCCTTAAGCGGATTTCTTTTGGAAAGAAAACCATACCGGCCGCATATTTTCCAAACGAAGGGAGATGAACACCTAATCTCAGGCATTCATCAAAGAAAAATTCATGTGGAGTTTGAATCATGATACCTGCTCCATCCCCGGTATTTTTTTCACAACCACAGGCACCGCGGTGCTCCATATTTTCTAATACTGTTAATGCATCGGAAATGTGCTGATGGGACTTATGTCCTTTGATATTGGCTACAAACCCAATACCGCATGCGTCATGTTCGAAGGATGGATCGTATAATCCCTGGTTGCCTGCCATGTGGTGCAATGTTAAATTTAATGAATACAGTTGTTACCTATATTTCAATAGCAAGCAATACGTTTGAAATTACAAAAAAGCTTTCAGCAGGAGACGGGATTATAAGTGTACTTATCCACAATTTGATATGGATTAATCGATTAAACCAGGTATCCGAACAACTGGTCGTTTTTATTTATCTCTGAAAAACCAATATTGGAATCTTTCATTTTCTTTAATAACAAATCATAATCAGAACGGCTTTGTAGTTCAACACCAACTAAGGCTGGCCCGTTCTCTTTATTTGTTTTTTGCATGTATTCAAACCGGGTGATATCATCTGTAGGGCCAAGTACATTATTAACAAATTCTCTTAATGCACCCGGACGTTGGGCAAAGCTGATCAGGAAATAATGTTTCAGTCCTTCATATTGCAGGCTTCTTTCTTTTATTTCCTGCATCCTGTCTATGTCATTATTACTGCCGCTCACAATGCATACGACATTCTTTCCCTTTATTTCATCAGCATAATCATCTAATGCTGCAATGGATAATGCACCCGCCGGTTCCACTACAATGGCATCTTCATTATACAGTTTGAGGATGGTTGAGCAAACTCTTCCTTCCGGTACCAGGTGCATGCCATCCAATACATCTTTGCAAATGGTAAATGTAAGATCGCCAACTCTTTTGACAGCAGCACCATCAATAAATCGTTCGATGCTGTCTAATGTAACAGGGTGACCTGCTTTTAGTGCTTCAAACATCGAAGGAGCTCCTTCAGGTTCAAGACCAATAATCCTTGTTTTGGGAGAGTAAGTTTTGAAGTAAGCGCCAACACCTGCACTCAAGCCACCACCACCAACTGGTACAAATAAATAATCAACATCCGGCTGGTCTTCCAGTATTTCAACTGCAACTGTTCCCTGTCCTTCGATGATACGGTAATCATCAAAGGGGGGGATGAAAGTCATATCATTTTCTTCTGTGAATTTTTTGGCTGCAACAGCACAATCATCGAACGTATCACCTATGAGTTTTATCTCGATATAGTTCTCCCCGAACATCTTCGTCTGATTCACTTTCTGTTTGGGAGTAATAATAGGCATGAACACCACACCCTTTGCATTCAGTTTTTTGCAGCTGTAGGCAAAGCCCTGTGCATGGTTACCGGCACTGGCACAAACAACTCCTTTCTGCAACTGTTCAGCCGGCAACAAACTCATCATATTATATGCACCTCTTAATTTGTAAGAACGAACCACTTGCAGGTCTTCCCTTTTCAGAAAAACATGACACTGGTATTTCTTCGACAGATTAAGATTATAAGTAAGTGGTGTTCTGTTGACCACTTTTTTCAATCGAAGATGTGCTGATAAAATATCGAGCTGCACAGTATTGTTTATTGTTTGCACCATGTATTATTATTAGCCTACTGATTCTGGTTTTTGTGCCAGTTTACTGAATACTTCTTTTGTTGATGATGCAGTAGCGGCAGTAGTTATTACAGCTTTTGGCTGATTCTCTGGTCTCAGGCTCCTCACTGTTTTACCTGCCTGCCATAATTCACTTTCACGCAGTTCTTTCAGCTCTTCTTCCAGTTTTTCCCTGTAATCTGCTTTACTGTTACTGTCAATTGAACGTTGCGATTCTTTTCCGGTAGCAACGCTGTCATATAATTCATTGAATACAGGTGCTGTTGCATCACGGAATTTTTTCCACCAATCCAATGCACCACGCTGCGCAGTTGTAGAGCAGTTCGCATACATCCAGTCCATACCGTTTTCCGCTACCAAAGGCATCAGTGATTGTGTCAATTCTTCCACTGTTTCATTGAATGCTTCTGAAGGAGAGTGACCTCTTTCACGCAACACCTGGTATTGTGCAGCGAAGATGCCTTGAATTGCCCCCATCAGTGTGCCTCTTTCACCGGTGAGGTCACTATATACTTCTTTCTTAAAGTCTGTTTCAAATAAATAACCGCTTCCCACTGCTATTCCTAACGCAATGACTCTGTCAAATGCTTTGCCGGTAGCATCCTGGAAAATGGCATACGAGCTATTCAGCCCCCGGCCTTGTAAGAACATTCTTCTTAAGGAGGTACCCGAACCTTTAGGTGCTACAAGGAATACATCCACATCTTTTGGCGGTACAATGCCTGTTTGTTCATTGAATGTAATGCCAAAGCCATGTGAGAAATATAAGGCTTTGCCAGGTGTTAAATGTTTTTGAACAGTTGGCCATAAAGCGATTTGTGCCGCATCACTCAGCAGGTAACAGATGATCGTACCTCTTTGTAAAGCTTCTTCAATTTCAAACAATGTTTCACCGGGAACAAATCCGTCACGGACAGCTTTATCCCATGTTTTTGAATTTTTACGCTGGCCAACGATAACGTTAATACCATTGTCTTTCTGGTTTAGTGCCTGGCCTGGTCCCTGTACGCCATACCCGATAACTGCTACTGTTTCATTTTTCAATACTTGCTGGGCCTTACTCAACGGGAATTCTTCCCTGGTTACAACGTTTTCTTCAACGCCGCCGAAATTTAATTTTGCCATGATTATCTGTTTTGTGGTTGTTAATTAATTGATGAATGTTTACATAGTGAATACCTCTTCGTTTTTATCGAGGTACTCATTTTCTATTACCTCTTCTCCCGGTTCTTTTTTCTCAAACTCTTTTAGCCGGTCATGGAAGCTGTTGCTGGCTTTGATGATAGCAACTCTTGCACTGCGGACAAATTCAATCAATCCATAGGGCTCCAGCGCTTTTATCAGGTTATCCGTTTCTTCCCGGTGACCGGTAGTTTCAAAAACCGTATAGTCTTTACGGATGGCCACAGCCCTTGCACCATATTCTCTCAATAACCTCTCTACTTTTACTTTTTCAGCAATGGCATCAGTACTTACTTTATACAGTGCCAGTTCCTGCCAGACAATTTCTTCTTCGGTGTTATAATAAGCTTTTAATACTTCTACCTGCTTTTCAATCTGCCGGCATAGTTTTTTTACCACTTCTTCAATTTCATTGATAACGATTGTAAAGCGATGTACACTATCGACTTCAGTAGGAGAGGTGTTCAGGCTTTCTATATTAATTTTCCTTCTTGAAAATATAATGGCAATACGGTTCAGCAAACCAACCTGGTTCTCTGTATATACGGTAATTGTAAATTCCTGCTTGTTCATTTTCGTCTTATTAATGATGATCAGATTTCCTCTTTACTTAATACTATTTCTGCCACACCCCGGCCCTGCGGTACCATGGGAAATACATTGTTTTCCTTTCCTACCATTACTTCCAGTAAAAAGCTTTCTTTTGATCCCAGCATTTCTTTTAATGAGGTTTTCAGGTCTTTCCTTTTGCAAATACTTTTACCTGGGATGCCGAAGCCTTTTGCCACCTGTACAAAATCAGGACTTTGAATATCCACGAATGAGTATCTCTTCTCATTGAATAGTTGCTGCCACTGGCGAACCATGCCCAGGAACTGGTTATTGAGAATAATGATCTTTACATTAGGTTTGAACTGCATGATAGTGCCTAATTCCTGTAATGTCATCTGGAAACCACCATCACCAATGATGGCTACAGTTGTTCTTGACGGATTGCCGTATGCTGCTCCAATTGCAGCGGGTAAAGCAAATCCCATAGTGCCTAATCCGCCACTGGTGATATTACTCTTTGTCTGATTATATTTTGCATACCGGCAAGCTACCATCTGGTGCTGGCCCACATCTGTTACGATTACTGCATTTCCTTCCGTCAGTTCATTAAGTACCTTGATTACTTCACCCATAGTCAGGACTTCGCCTGTCGGGTTTAGTTCATCATATATTACTTTCTCTTCTTCCTTTTGCTGATAGTCTTTAAATTTTTGTAACCATTGCGGATAAACTTTTTGTTCGACCAGGTTTGTCAGCATGGGTAATGTTTCCTTACAATCTCCCCACACTGGAATATCAGCTATTACATTTTTATCAATCTCTGCGGGGTCAATATCAAGGTGAATAACTTTAGCTTGTTTGGCATATTTATCCAGACGTCCGGTTACCCTGTCATCGAAACGCATACCAATGGCGATTAAAACATCACATTCATTGGTTAAAACATTGGGACCGTAATTGCCATGCATACCTAACATACCTACACCCAGCGGATGATCTGTAGGAATGGCACTCATTCCCATAATGGTCCAGGCAGCAGGGATGCCTGCTTTCTCGATAAATTGTTTGAATTCTTTTTCTGCTTTTCCAAGAATTACACCTTGTCCGAAGATCACAAATGGCCTTTCAGCCTCATTAATGAGTTTGGCTGCTTGCTTCACATATTCTTTTCTGATAATTGGCTTTGGACGATAACTTCTGATATGATCACATTTTGTGTATCCTTCGTACTCAAATTTTTGTAATTGTGCATTTTTGGTGATATCTATCAACACCGGTCCGGGTCTTCCGCTCCCTGCGATATAGAACGCTTTAGCTAATACTGCTGGGATCTCCGTAGCATCGGTTACCTGGTAATTCCATTTGGTAACAGGAGTAGTGATATTGATGACATCGGTTTCCTGGAAAGCATCAGTACCCAATAAATGTGCAAATACCTGCCCGGTAATACAGACAACAGGAGTGGAGTCGATCATGGCATCAGCTAAACCTGTGACAAGATTGGTAGCTCCCGGACCGCTGGTTGCAAAAACAACACCTGTTCTTCCGCTCACCCTTGCAAAACCCTGGGCAGCATGAATAGCTCCCTGCTCATGACGAACCAATATGTGTTTCAACTTTTCTTTGTAGTCATACAATGCATCATAGATGGGCATGATGGCACCGCCGGGATAACCAAAGATGGTTTCAACTCCTTCAGCGAGGCATGCTTCCAGCACCGCTTCGCCTCCGCTGATAGTCGTCGTAACCTGTTTCTTTATTTGCTCCTTTGTTAATTCCAATATATCCATAACAATTATTTTAAGCTTCGTCGGTAACACAGCCTTCGTTAGCTGGCTTAACAGACTTAGCATATTTATACAAGACACCTTTTGTAGCTTTCAAAGCAGGTTGTTTCCAGTTTTTTCTTCTTGCTGCAATGACATCATTATTTACTTTTAATGTCAAAGTATTATTTACAGCATCAATTTCAATGATATCATTGTCTTCCACCAGGGCGATCAGTCCGCCGTCAAATGCTTCGGGTGTGATATGTCCCACCACAAAACCGTGTGTCCCTCCACTGAAGCGGCCATCGGTTATCAGGGCTACTGATTTTCCTAAACCTGCGCCAATGATGGCACCAGTTGGTTTCAGCATTTCCGGCATACCCGGTGCCCCTTTTGGTCCTATGTACCGGATCACCACCACATCGCCAGCATGCACTTTTCCTGATTGAATACCTGCTATCAGATCTTTTTCTCCATCAAACACTCTTGCTGTTCCCTCAAAACGTTCCCCTTCTTTACCGCTGATCTTTGCGACACTTCCTTTCTCTGCCAGATTGCCGTACAGGATTTGCAGGTGCCCCGTTTTCTTCACTGGTTGTTCTAACGGGTGAATAATGTTCTGTGTCTTAAAATCAAGTTCCGGAGCACCTGCTAAATTGGCTGCTACCGTTTTACCGGTTACTGTCAAACAATCGCCATAGAGTAAGCCGTTTTGTAATAAATATTTCATCACAGCAGGAACCCCCCCGTGCTTATGCAAATCTTCCATCAGGTATTTTCCTGACGGTTTGAAATCTGCCAGAACAGGGATGCGGTCACTTATTTTCTGAAAATCATCTTGTGTTAATTCCACATCTACACTTTTGGCCATTGCAATCAAATGCAAAACTGCATTGGTACTTCCTCCCAATACCATCACAACAGTAATTGCATTTTCAAATGCTTTGCGTGTCATGATGTCTTTGGGAGTAATATTTTTTTGCAGTAGCAATTTTATTGCTTCACCAACGGCAGCACATTCTCTTTGTTTGTCTTCACTTAATGCCGGATTGGAAGAGGAGTTGGGTAAACTCATACCCAATGCTTCAATTGCAGCGGCCATCGTATTAGCGGTGTACATACCACCACAAGCACCGGCGCCGGGACATGAATGCTGAACGATCGCTTTGAAATCACCTTCACTCAGGTTTCCAGCTATCTTTTGTCCCAACGCTTCAAATGCACTGACAATATTTAAATCTTCACCATTATAATGACCAGGAGCAATAGTGCCGCCGTATAACATAATTGAGGGACGGTTCAATCTTCCCATGGCCATGATGGCACCAGGCATATTTTTATCACAGCCTGGAATGGCGATCAGGCCATCATAATACTGGGCGCCGGCATTCGTTTCAATACTATCAGCGATCACATCACGGCTTACCAAACTATATCGCATGCCATCCGTTCCCATACTTATCCCGTCACTTACACCAATAGTATAGAATCGTAAACCTAATAACCCTTCAGTTGAATTAACACTGTTACGGACACTGACAGCCAGGTCATTCAGGTGCATATTACATGGATTGCCATCCCATCCCATACTCACAATGCCTACCTGTGCTTTATTGAAATCTTCTTCTTTAAAACCAATGGCATAGTACATGGCCTGTGCAGCAGGTTGTGTCGGGTCTTGTGTAAGTGTCTTACTATATTTATTTAATTCACTCATGCCAGTTCTAATGTTGGTTTATTTTCTTTCTCAATTACTTTGTGTTTATAGAAATTCTGTATTGTTTTACTTACAGAATCATTCCATGGTTTTGGAAATTTTACATTATCCAGGCTTTCCCAGCCAATTACTTCAGCAGCAGTACCACAAAAAAAAGCGGCGTCAGCTTGTTTCAACTCTTCTGTAGTGATTGATTTCTCTTCAACAGGTATGTTCAGCTCTTCACATATTTCAAAAACGGTTGCCCTGGTAATACCGGGCAGGATATTCCCCAAAGACGGTGTAAATAGCTTTCCTTCTTTTTCATAAAACACATTTGCTCCGGGTCCTTCTGCTATAAAGCCATTCATGTCGGATAATAATGCTTCATCAAATCCATTGGCCTTTGCTTCCTGGCTGGCCAAAATGGAATTAACATAATGTCCGCCGGCTTTAGCTGTTATCCTGAATCCTTTGGGGTTAGGACGCTGAAAGGAACTTGACATCACCCGTAATAATTTTTCACCCAAAAAAGGCTGCATTTCCCAGGCTTCTATTACAAGAAAAGATTCTTTATTTTGGACGAAGCTCATATTAGCAGGTGCATACACAAGCGGTCTTATATATGCATCCTGCAGCTTATTTCTCTTTAATAACTCATAGGTCGCAAGTTTCAGCTCTTCTGCATTCCATGTGTAAGGCATATTCATCGCTTCAGCAGACAGTTGAAGGCGATCATAGTGTTCTTTTGCCTTAAATATTCTGGTTTCTCCATGGATCGTTTTATAGGAACGAATTCCCTCGAATACGGAATATCCATAATGTAAACTCTGGCTGTAGTAATCCATTGTTGCTTCGGCTGCTCTTACAAAGCCACCATTCAGGTATAAAACAGTATGCTCATTATAGTAGGTCATATATTATCATTTAGATCATAAAAAAACCCGCCTTTTTTGAAGGCGGGTTTGATATTTTTAGTTTATTAACTTAATGTCATGCACCACCTCCATTTGAAGAAGAAATAATAATCACCACCACAATAATAATTGCAGCAACAGAGGTTATGACTTTATATATGTTATTCTTCAACATGAAGGATGTATGTGTTGTAAATATACACCCGCCGTTTCAAAAAAAGAACTCAGCAAGCAATAATTATTTCAGCAATAGACAAACCATCGTTAGTTATTTACCCATCTGTTTATATAATTGTTGATTTTCTCAACTCAATGTTTTCAGTATTGACAGAACCGGATATTTTGCCACTTACAAAATCACTGATTAATTCCCCAATCGTTGAAGTGAAGTAAAAATTTACCGGATCAATGTCTTTTGTCACGAACGAATTCAATAAGGTCCAGTTCACGCCATCCCGGACCACTTGTGCTTCTTCTTTCAAATTCAGGTGGTCGAGCAGCATAGCAGCTGAAAGAATAGAACCAATGGGGTTTGCAATGTCTTTGCCAGCAGCCTGCGGGTAAGAACCATGAATGGGTTCGAACAAGGCCGAACTTTTGCCAATAGAAGCTGAAGGCAATAACCCCAGCGAGCCACTTATCACACTGGCTTCATCGCTTAAAATATCACCAAACATATTTTCCGTAAGGATAACATCAAACTGTTTTGGATTTACAATGATCTGCATCGAGGCATTATCCACGAACATATAATCGACAGCCACCTCAGCATATTGTGAAGCCAGTTCCTGTACTACTTTTCTCCAGAGCCTGGATGTTTCGAGTACATTGGCTTTATCGACCAGTGTCAGTTTCTTTTTTCTTTTCTGCGCATGCTGAAAAGCAAGATGGGCAATACGTTCTATTTCTTCCCGGCTGTAACTGCAATCATCAGATGCCTGGTTTCCATCAGCGCTGGTTTCTTTTTTACCAAAATAAATTCCACCGGTCAGTTCCCTGTAAATAATAAAGTCTACCCCTTCAATATTCTTACTTTTTAATGGGGACAGATGAAAGAGAGAAGAGTAAGTACTAACCGGGCGGATATTCGCATACAGCTGTAATGATTTTCGCAACTTCAGGAGGCCTTGTTCAGGTCTTACTTTAGCTGTTGGATCATTATCATATTTCGGATGCCCGATAGCGCCAAATAAAATGGCATCACTCTTCAGGCAAATTTCAATGGTTTCATCAGGAAGCGGGGTGCCTGTTTTATCAATTGCATCAGCACCCATCAGGCAATAAGTGTATTCAAACTCATGGTTAAATGATTCTGCTATGGCATTCAGTATACGGACTGCCTGCCTGGTTACTTCCGGGCCAATGCCATCACCTTCAATTACGGCAATTCTTTTTTTCATAATCTTTATCCTCTTTGAGTTTCGAATTCTTGTATATCTTCCTTGATACTGAGTAAATAATCGATGTCATCATAACCGTTCAGCAAACAGGTTTTTTTGTAACTGTTGATTTCAAAATGCTCCTGTTCCCCGGTTGTGTGTATAGTAATGGTTTGTTTTTCCAGATCAACAGTCAATTCAGCTTTATTATCCTGCTGAAATATTTTTTGAAGGAAAGCCTCAGAAACCTGTACTGGCACCACGCCGTTATTCAAGGCATTGTTTTTAAAAATGTCTGCAAAGAAACTGGACACCACTACACGGAAACCTGCATCTAAAATAGACCAGGCTGCATGCTCCCTTGATGAGCCACAACCGAAATTTTTACCGGCCACTAATATTTCACCGCTGTATTGTGATTGATTTAATGGAAAATCGGCTTTGGGTTTTGTCTCATCATCATTTATGAATCTCCAGTCACGGAACAAATTTTTGCCAAAACAATCTTTAGTGGTTGCCTTCAGGAAACGGGCCGGAATGATCTGGTCTGTATCGATATTCTCCATATTGATCGGGACGAAACGTGATAGTATTGTCGTTAATGCTTTCATCTAATAAGTAAAAAGTAAAAATTCAAAGAATCAAAATGAGATAATTAAAGTTTAGTACTGTCTTTTGAATTTTTTCTTTTGATTTTTTAATTTAATAATTCTCTTACATCTGTTACAACTCCTGTAATAGCTGCTGCAGCGGCTGATAACGGACTGGCCAGTAAAGTTCTGGCACCGGCACCTTGTCTGCCTTCAAAATTTCTATTGGAAGTGCTGATGCAATACTTTCCGGCCGGGATCTTGTCTTCATTCATCCCCAGGCATGCACTACATCCCGGCTGACGGAGTTGAAATCCGGCTTCTGCAAAAATTTTATCAATACCTTCTTCTATTGCCTGTGCTTCTACCTGTTTACTTCCGGGTACAATCCATACTTCCACATTATCAGCTTTCTTTTTACCTTTTACAAAGGAAGCCACCATTCTCAGGTCTTCAATCCTTGAGTTGGTGCAACTGCCGATGAATACATAGTCAATTTTTTGCCCTTTGATAGCTGCCCCTTGTTGTAACCCCATATAGGCTAATGCTTTTGATAAACCGGATTTATCATTTTCATTGATTGTTTCATTGGTAGGAATTTTTTCTGTTACACCGATTCCCATTCCAGGGTTGGTACCATAGGTGATCATCGGCTCAATATCTTCTGCCCTGATAAAAATCTCTTTATCGAATATTGCATCATCATCTGAATAGAGAAGTTTCCATTCCGATATTTTTTTATCCCATTGAATACCTTGTGGGGCAAATTGCCTTCCATTTATATAGCTGAGCGTTGTTTCGTCGGGTGCGATCAATCCGCAACGGCCACCCATTTCAATACTCATGTTGCAGATAGTCATCCTTGCTTCCATACTTAAGGAGCGGATAGCAGATCCGGCAAATTCTACCGCATAGCCAGTGGCACCGCTGGCCGTTATTTTTGAAAGTATATACAGAACAATGTCTTTTGATACAACACCTTTATTTAAAATACCATCCACATTAATGCGCATCAGTTTGGGTTTGCTCTGCAATAAACATTGCGATGCAAAAACCATTTCCACTTCACTGGTGCCAATACCAAAAGCAATAGCGCCAAATGCACCGTGTGTAGAAGTATGGCTGTCCCCGCATACAATCGTCATGCCGGGTTGTGTAATTCCCAACTCAGGGCCAATTACATGCACAATGCCCTGGAAGGGGTGTCCAAGGCCATATAATTGTATATTATGGTCAGCACAATTTTTTTTTAAAGCTTCTACCTGCAGCCGGCCCAGTTCTTCTTTTATCGGCAGGTGTTGGTTCAGTGTGGGGACGTTGTGATCTGCTGTTGCTACAACTTGTTGCGGCCTTAGCACTTTTATTCCTCTTTTATTTAAGCCGGTGAATGCCTGCGGGCTGGTCACTTCATGTATAAAATGTTTGTCAATATATAATACAGAAGGTCCGCCATCAATTGTTTTGACGATATGTTTTTCCCAGATCTTTTCAAACAGTGTCTTACCCATCTTCATTTATGCAATTGCTACTTTAGATTGATATTTTTTAGCTATCGAGGCGAGGTCTCCATCCTCCACTTCTTTTTTGCTATCAGCCACTTTTACGAACTCGTTATATAATACATCAATGTCATTACGGTCAAACTGAAAACCCAGTTTCTGGAAACGATAAGCCAATGCACTGCGGCCACTCCTGGCAGTCAGTACAATCTTTGAACTATCAGCACCTACTTCCTCCGGATTCATGATTTCATATGTCTGTGCATCTTTCAAAAAACCATCCTGGTGGATACCAGATGAATGCGAGAATGCATTACTGCCAACGATCGCCTTATTTGGTTGTACTGGCATTCGCATGGTATCCGACACAAAGCGGCTTATGGGGTTTAGTTTTTCAGATTTAATTGTAGTGTAAAGACCCAGGTCTTTATGTTGTTTGATGATCATGGCTACTTCTTCCAGGGATGTATTGCCGGCTCTTTCGCCCAAACCATTAATAGTGCATTCAATTTGTCTTGCACCTGCAATAGCACCAGCAATAGAATTGGCCGTGGCTAATCCCAAATCATTATGGCAATGGCAGGAAATAATAGCCTTTTCAATATTGGATACATTATTGATCAGGTAGGAAATCTTTTCACCATACTGGTAAGGAAGGCAATAGCCTGTTGTGTCTGGAATATTCACTACGGTTGCACCGGCTTTTATCACAGCTTCTACAATCCTGGCCAGGTAATCATTGTCAGTCCTTCCGGCATCTTCGGCATAAAATTCCACATCATCTGTAAAATTTCTGGCCCACTTCACACACTGTATTGCCCTCTTTAGAATTTCCTCCCGTGTAGAATTGAATTTGGCTTTGATATGCAGATCAGAAGTGCCAATACCGGTATGAATCCTCGGACGAACAGCATATTTCAGTGCCTGTGCTGCAACTTCAATATCTTTTTGCACGGCACGGGTCAGTCCGCATACCGTAGCATTTTTTATGGTCTTTGCGATCTGGCTTACCGATTCAAAATCGCCGGGGGAAGAAACAGGAAAACCGGCTTCGATAATATCCACACCCAGGTCTTCTAATTGTAAGGCAAGCTCCAGCTTTTCTGTTGTGTTCAGTTTACAACCCGGCACCTGTTCCCCATCACGGAGGGTGGTGTCAAAAATGTGAACTTTGCCTTCTGCCATATAATTAAATGAATTGAATTAGAATAGAATGCAGGCTGCTTATTTTTGTATTGCTTGCTTGTAATTCAGTCAATAAACAACCTGCAACACTAAATTAGCCTTGTCTGCAGGGCGGATGAAATCAAAATAAGAGGTATTTTACACTTCTTAACCGGGGTTTATTCCGCTGAAACCCTTGCCTGTATTGATGTTTAATTTTTTTTAATTACGATGCCCAACCGTTCAACAGATAGCCTTTTTCAACTGGTCAAGTCCCTCGAAAAGAGTGAAAAACGAAATTTTAAGCTCTATGTCAAGCGGAATACGGCTACAGATGATCTGAAGATCATCCAGCTTTTTAATGCAATGGACAAGATGACGGACTACGACGAGAAGCAATTGCTGAAAAAAGCCAGGGGTATCAGCAAACAGCAGTTGTCCAATATCAAAGCACATTTATATAAACAAATTCTTTCCAGCCTCCGCCTGATCAAAGATGAAGACAATGTAGATATCCGCCTGCATGAGCAAATGGACCATGCCCGCATATTATATAATAAAGGATTGTACCTGCAAAGCCTGAAAGTGCTGGAGCGGTTGAAGGAAACAGCCAAAGCATACCAGCAACTGACCTACTGGCAACAGGCGCTATTCTTTGAGAAGAAAATTGAAACCCTGTTTATTACCCGTAGTATGCAGGACAGGGCCGATAAATTGTCGGCTGAATCTGATGGTGTGAATTTTCAGCTGACCTTAGTGAACCAGTTTTCAAATCTCTCTCTGCAGTTATACAGCTGGTATATCAAACATGGGCATGCCCGAAATGAAAAGGATATAAAGAGTGTAGAATCCTTCTTCAGAAAACACCTTCCGGCGGAAACACACCATGCAAAGGGCTTTTATGAAAAATTGTATCTCTATCAATGTTATGTGTGGTATGCTTTTATCCGGCAGGATTTTTTGCAGTATTACCGCTATTCGCAAAAATGGGTCAGTCTTTTTGAAGAATATCCGGGTCTGCTGAAAGTGGAAACAGCAAGCTATATAAAAGGAATGCATAACCTGATGGGAGCACAGTTCAACCTGGCGAACCATGAGAAGCTGGCACAGAGTATCAAACATTTTGAACAGTTTGTAAAACAAAAGCACTTAACCGAAAACGAGAATAACCGTATCCTTGCTTATCAATATTTATATGCTGCCAGGATCAATTTGTATTTCCTGCAGGGTACTTTCACCAAAGGTCTCCGCTTGGTCCCTTTTTTGGAAGATATGTTAAAAGAATATGGGTTGTACCTGGATTCTCACCGGGTACTGGTCTTTTATTATAAGATTGCATCGTTGTATTTTGGTAGCGGTAACAATGAAAAAGCAATTGATTATCTGAACCGCATCATTAACCAGAAGGGAGATTTGCGGACCGACCTGCAATGTTATGCCCGGCTGCTGCATCTCATCGCTCATTATGAACTTGGCAATTTTGATTTGCTCGAATATTTAATCAAATCTGTTTATCGTTACATGGCCAGGATGGAAAATCTGAGTAAGGTAGAGGAAGCCATGTTTGTTTTTCTGCGCCGATCTTTTCATGTGGGAGCCCGGGCATTAAAGCCTGAGTTTGAAAAACTGCTGGCTAAACTGAAACAATATGAAGGCAATCCATTAGAAGCCCGTGCTTTTGCCTACCTCGATGTGATCTCATGGCTGGAAAGCAAGATCAGTGGTGTTCATGTGCAGGATGTGATACGGGAGAAATTTTTGCTGGGAAAAAGGAAGTTGTAAGTAGTTTACTGGAAGTTACTCATACCGATAGCGGATGAGATCATCCGTTTGCGGATTAAAAAACTAACTGTTCCTTTCAATGGTGAAATTATTTTACTGAGACATCTCTTTTTTCATATGGCCCTTTAAGGTCATCAGTATTTATGGCAAAATGACGGGTATAGATGTTGGTTTGCTGAAAAAGATTTTTTAACCAGGTCGCTGTTTGTTCGAATCCTTTTCCATCTTTAGGATCAAAATCGTTTAGCACCAGCCCGTTTGCTTCTTTCATCATTGACTGTGGGTCATCTAAATAATAGTATAATACCGCCAGGTTAAAATAACTGGCATACCTTATTTTCCGGTCATGTTTTTTGGATGATGTGTAATTCTTCTTGATCTTTTCGAAATAATCTATTGCAGGTTTTAATTGCTCTCTTGCTCCTTCAATGGATGTGCTTGGGTTCATGCTGAATAATACTTCATTCATCACCCGGAACGCTTGCCGGCAGGCCGCATACTCCGGATGTTTCCTGCTATCAATGATCCACATATAATCATTGGCTGTTACTTCCCGAAATCCAAAATTGTCGCTGATGCGTTCACTCAGGTGATGCATGGCCCTGTTAACACAATTTTGTAAAAGCTGTTTGGTAACAGTCAGTGAGTTCACAACGAAATAACCTTCTGCAAGGGCTTTTATAGTAAATTCCGGGCTTCTGTATACCTGTTTATGACCACGACTGGCCAATTCTTCGTCCATTATATGCATGCCTTTATAATCAGTGATGCTGGCATTGGCGGAAAAGGTATAAACAACTTCCTGGTAATAATAAGTCTTTGTACCGGTGATCACTCCATCTCTGTTTTTTGTTGTCACCACTCTTTCTTTTACTGATACACCTTCCGGTAGCAAATCCCCTAAATTTATTTTAATAAAGATGTGTCCGTCTTCCGCTAATTTTCGCCAACCTTCCAGCATGACTGATTTTTCCGGTGACATATCTTTCAGCAGGGGCTCCATCAGCTTTGTACCTTCCACCTCCACATTATAAGTACGGTAAGTACTGTCAATCCTGATTTTTGGGAGTGAGCGGTACTGTACTGAAAAACGGTACTTGTCGAGGTCGACTGATTTTTGTGCAGCAAGAGCAAGAGGAAACAGCAATAGGATAAAAAAGTAAAGTCTTTTCACAGGCTGGGATTTTGTTACTCAAAGAACGGTAAAAACCGGAAAATATTTTAAGTAAAATCACAGAGAATTAACCATGTAATTCATTGGTAAAATACCAGTTTTTCATTAGTATATTTATCAATTGAACTTTTCCTGAAATAACGCTCATTACTGATTTTCAATAAAGAGGAAAGACTTTTCTTTAAAACTAATATCATAGTATCCAGCAGGAAGATTTTATCTTTAGCACCAGCATGAACTTATATACCAGCAGATCGGTTATCATCATCACTTGTCCCAAAAGGCTGGCTCCGTACCTGGAGCAGGAAGTACTTGAATTGGGATTCTCCATTGATGAAACATTTGTAACAGGAGTCCGGCTTTCCGGCACTATCAATGATTGCATAAAGTTAAACCTGAACTTACGCTGCGCCAGCCAGGTACTTTATAGTTTAAAACAGTTTGAAGCAGAAAATGCGGATGAAATTTATAATCATCTAATCGCTTATCCATGGGAATTAATTTTGCCCGACCCGGGTTATTTTTCAATTACCAGCAATGTGAATAATCCGACCATCAACAACAGTATGTTTGCCAATTTGCGGGTAAAAGATGCTATTGTGGACAGGATGCGGGAGAAAAGAGGCACCCGGCCATCAACCGGATCGGAGCTTACCGGGGCAGTAATTCATTTGTTCTGGAAAAATGAACGGGCAGAAATTTTTATAGATACCTCCGGTGATTCTTTGGGAAGGCATGGGTATCGAAAAATACCCGGACAAGCTCCGATGCTGGAAGCATTAGCGGCAGCAACAATCTATGCTACACGTTGGGACAGGAAATCACCTTTTGTGAACCCCATGTGTGGTTCGGGTACACTGGCTATTGAAGCAGCAATGATCGCCACTAACCGGCGACCGGGATTATTCCGGACCAATTATGCATTTATGCACCTGCAGGGATACGATGAAGCAGTTTATCAGCTGGAAGATGCCCTGTTGGAAAAACAGATCGTTGATGTACCGGGGCTTCGTATCATCGCTACCGATTACAGTGCAAAGGCAGTTGAAAATGCTAAGAAGAATGCGGTTGCTGCAGGTGTTGCTACTATTATTGATTTTGCAGTTTGTGATTTTGCCGCTACTGAAATACCTCCGGATGTTCCCGGTGTGTTTTATGTGAATCCTGAATATGGTGAACGATTGGGTGATATAAAAGAGCTGGAAGCAACATATGCCCGTATCGGTGATTTTATGAAGCAGAAATGTGGTGGATATTATGGCTATGTTTTTACTGGTAACCTGGAGCTGGCAAAAAAAATAGGGTTGAAAGCCAAAAGGCGGATAGAATTTTATACGAGTACTATTGATTGCCGCCTGTTGGAATATGAACTGTACAGCGGAAGCAGGGCAGTTCCAAAAGAGATAAAGAAAGACACATAATTACAAATTGATAAAGCTCTTATACTATGGAAATTTCAGTATTGCAACAAATAGTTAGGGAACGATATTTTAAAACAGATAATGAAAGAGGTATTTACCACACAGCTTTATGGTTTCATGAAGAAGTGGGCGAATTGTCTTCTGCTATTGCCAGCGGGGATAAACAGAATGCAAAAGAAGAATTTGCAGATGTGTTGATGTGGTTATTAACCCTGGCCAACCTGTTGGAAGTGGATATGGAAGAAGTGGTTGCTGACTACCTGACTAACTCCCGTAAACTTCCGTCAAAATGATGGGTTGTATTATTATATTGTCATACTAATGAGAATTGACCGGGTAAATACAAATGCATATTTGGTTTGATTTATTAATGTTTTGGGAATTGATTTTTATACAGAAATATTTCTGCTATGCAATATATGATCATCGAGAAATTTCATACTGGCAAGGTAAAGGCCATGTACCAGCGTTTTGCAGAAAGAGGCAGGATGCTGCCGGAAGGGGTTATTTATATTAATAGTTGGATCAATGAAGCTGTAACTGTTTGTTACCAGGTAATGGAAAGTGAATCACCTGAAAAAATTCAGGAATGGATCAGTCAGTGGAATGACCTGGTTGATTTTGAAGTTATTCCTGTCATTACTTCTGCAAAGGCAAAGGAAAAAGTTTTTACTGAAACATAGTTCCGTTCCCGTTCTATTTGGCCACAGCAATCTTAACTTTTTTATTTTTTATTTTCTGCTCCTTGATCAGTTGCAAGGTTTGGCTGACTTTTATTTTCTTTACTGCTACAAAGGAGAAAAAGTCTTTCACATCTATCAAACCGATATCTTCTTTTTTTAATTTCCCTTTATTGGACAAAAAGCCGACTATATCAATTTTATTGACTTTGTCTTTTTTCCCGGCAGCAATAAACAAAGTTGACCATTGTGGTTTATCCGGGAGGGTAGTGGATTCAGGTAATATAATTTGTTCTGTATCCGGGTTTATATAGGCAGGCAATTTTTCTTCCGGTGATAAGATAAGAATGGCAGTACCGCTGGCATCCATTCTTGCTGTTCGACCATTGCGGTGAGTAAAAATATCTTCGCTGCCCGGTAAATGATAATGAATGATATAGCGGATATGGGCAATGTCAAGTCCCCTTGATGCAAGGTCAGTTGTTACTAAAACATTTGCCGTCCCATTTCTGAATTTAGATAAGGCTGCATCTCTTTCCTGTTGTTCCAGTGCGCCATGATAAAATTCATTGATGATATCTTTTTCTTTCAGGAACTTACTTGTTCGTTCTACTGATTCCCGGTGATTACAAAAAATTATAGTGGATTTGTTTCCCAGCATACAGAGTAAACGGAAGAGTGTTTCCAGTTTATCCTTTCCGTCACTCAGTAATGTTTTAATGGTAAGACCGGTATCTTCATCTCTGGCAGTTAAAAAATTAAGCGTGACGGAGTCGTTCATGCCGATGAAACCGGGTATCTCAACAGCCTGTGTTGCCGAGGTCAATATTCTTTTTTGTATAGCGGGTAACGCACCGATGATAAAAGACATTTCGTCGAGGAAACCTAATTCCAGTGATTTATCAAATTCATCCAGTACCAGTGTTGTAATGGAAGCCGTGGTAATATTTCCCCTCCGGATATGATCAGCCAGGCGACCAGGAGTGCCAATGAGTAGTGCCGGGGGTTGCTTTAAATTATTTTCTTCTGTTTCCCTTAAATGCCCGCCATAGCAACAGGTGACTTTCAGGTTTGTTCCCATACTTTTAAATACGGATTCGATCTGTAAAGCCAGTTCACGGGACGGAACTATGATAATTGCTTGAGTTTTGGTGTTCGCCGGGTCCAGTAATTTTATAAGCGGCAACAGGAAAGCCAATGTTTTACCTGATCCGGTTGCTGATAACAAGAGTGTATTGTTATGGGAGTCCATGGCTTCTATAGCAGCATGCTGCATTTCATTAAGGGACTTGATCTTTAATTTTAATAGTATGCTTTCTGTAGCATTTTTTTGACTGGACATAGTGCAAAAATAAGGTTGTTTAGCTGTGTGAAAGGGTTGTCTCCAAAATTGAAGTACTATTTCATGCCAATATGACTAAAAGCAGTTATTCTAAGGGTTTCTGACTTAACGGCTCAATATTTGTCACTTCTATATAGCTGTATGGTGCCATCGATTTGTACTGAAACAAAATACAGCATTAGTCAACTAAATTTTATTTATGAAAAAGGTTATTGGTTTTTTGTCCCTGGCCGCTGTTTTGACAACTCTATCCTGCACTGATAAACCTGCAGAAGTTAAGAAGGAAGTCATAATTGTACCTTCTACACCAACAATTATTGTAAAAGATCCCCCTGCTAAATCAACAACGGTCACTTTAGATAAGAATGGTGTGAAAGTTGAATCAAAGAAAGTGGATGTAACAGTCAAAAAGCAATAATTGGTGGTGATCACTCCAAATAGGTTACAGCTAAAAAGTGTGAATGATATAACATTTTTCCTGCATTGTATAACAAACAGCAGGTAAAAGGAGTTGATATTTACATAACTTTTTTTACACGGAAAGTTTTTCTCATAGAGCGGTTAGTTTTGGTTAAAACCCTTGCTGAGCTTGTGGAAGCGTTGCAAGGGTTTTTTTACAACTGTATTCCCGGCTGCTTCCGGGCATTGGACATAATTTTTACTCATGAATATCGCTTGGGAGGCAGATCAGTTTTTCAGGCATTTAATAATAAAAACAAATAAGTATGAAATTTTATTTTAGCTCAGTAATCATTGCAATTTTGATAGCGGGTACGGTTAGTGCACAACATATAAATGTTGGTGTTAAGGGAGGACTAAATCTCTACAATATCAATAATGATAATGGTACAAAGTACGATACTAAGGCCGGCATTCACCTGGGTTTGCTGGGTCATATACACCTGGCAAAACAATGGGCGTTGCAACCAGAGTTAGTTTACTCTGCACAGGGTGCAAAATATTCTGTTGGAAGTGTTGAAACAAAGTATAACCTGGGATATATCAATGTACCGGTTTTGGTTCAGTATATGTTTGACAATGGATTCAGGTTACAGGCTGGTCCGCAGGTTGGATTCCTGGTCAATGCAAAAGCTGAGACTAATGGTAACAGTATAGATATTAAGGATGATTTAGAAACGGTTGATTTTGCGTTGGGGATAGGTGCCGGTTATGTCAATCCGGGTTCTGGTTTTGGAGTCGATGCAAGATATAATCTTGGCCTGAGTAATATCAATGATAACAGTACTGTCAAATCAACTAACAGGGGTTTTCAATTGGGAGTGTTCTACCTTTTCGGGCATAAATAATTTTACAATTTTCTATACCGGGGGTCAACATATTGTTGTCCCTTTTTTTATCCTGCTATACCTTCCGGATCAAATAAAATAGCACAAAACAGACTGACGGACAGTATACCTGTTGTCACGATACAGTTGAATTCGGTCTTATTTTTGGAGGGCATTTTCGATTTAATCTGTAGCTTTTTCGTAGCTTGAGTGGGTATGGAGGATTTTAAAATCGTTGTTTTTATTATGGCTATCCTGATCAGTTTGACAGCGATTGCCAATAAACGAAAGCTTCCTTTTCCGGTTTTGTTAGTGGCTGCCGGATTAATAATTGGATTTGTTCCGCAGTTACCCGACCTGGCACTGGACCCGGAAGTTGTTTTTGTTATACTCCTTCCGCCATTATTGTATGATGCCGCTTCAAAAACATCCTGGCATGAATTCAGGACATCCATCAGACCTATCTCTGCATTAGCCATTACATTGGTTTTTTTTACAACTGTAGCGGTTGCCGTTACCGCTCATTTTTTAATCCCAGGGTTTAGCTGGCCGCTTGCTTTTGTATTAGGTGCTGTTGTCTCCCCGCCTGATGCAGTAGCAGCCTCTGGTATCATTAAAGGGTTGGGGTTAAATAAGAAGGTCATCACCATTTTGGAAGGCGAAAGCCTGGTCAATGATGCTTCTGCATTGATTGCTTACCGCTATGCCGTAACGGCTGTAACAACGGGAAGCTTTGTATTCTGGCAGGCCGGTCTTCAGTTTTTACTGGTTGCTGGTGTTGGAATTATTATCGGAATTGTGATTGGGTACCTTTTTGTGTTTGCCCATAAAAAAATTGAGAGTAATCCTGTAGTTGAAACAAGTCTTACCCTTTTATCTCCTTTTGTATCTTACCTGGCGGCAGAACAGTTCCATATGTCCGGTGTATTGGCAGTTGTAAGTACAGGACTGGTTATAGCTTGGAGAGCACCTGAGGTTTTTTCTTACCAGGCAAGAATGCGTACCAGGGTTGTGTGGGACACATTGATATTCTTATTACATGGATTTGTTTTCATACTCATTGGCCTTCAATTACCTTCTATTATTAAGGGGCTGGGTAATTACCCGTTCTCACAGATACTGGGTTATGGATTGCTTATCAGCCTTGTGACGATCATAGTCCGAATTGTCTGGGTATTTGCGGGTGCCTGGTCACAAAATTATTTTCAAAAGAGGAAAAAGAAAACTGGTGTAATAGCTGGCAAAGATGATTCGGACAGTACCTGGAAAAATGTGCTGGTAGTTGCCTGGACAGGAACCAGGGGGGTTATATCTTTGGCAGCGGCACTGGCATTACCATTGGTTTTGGAAGACGGCACCGCATTTCCCAAAAGACATTCGATTATATTTCTTGCCTTCGTTGTCATTTTTGTAACCCTGGTGGTACAGGGGCTTTCACTCCCGCTGCTCATACGCTGGTTGAAGATGAAACCGCAGGACAATACAGATGAGGAAGAGAAAGAACTTCAATTATATCTTGCTAACAGTACCCTGCATTTTATTGAGCAGGATTTCCCCTTACCATTGGATAATAAATCGGAGCAACAACTGAAAATGAAATATGAAGTACTGATCAATGAACTTACCAAAGAAATAAATCGTCATAAAAAAGCCAAGCGAAATGACAGTGAGATAATAGTAAAGCAACAGGGTGTCCTGTTAAGTGCACAATTAGAAATCAGCAAATTTCAAAGGGCATTGTTGATAAAACTTCATAAAGAGGGGGAGTTCAGTGATGCAGTAATCAGGCAAGTTGAGCAGGAGATGGATATAAATGAATTGAAATTAAATTTGCAGGTTTCAAAGGAAGAATAAATGAAGCAATACTGTCTTGTTTTTTCAGGCTGTTGCTTTTAGTGACAAATGTGAAAAAAATCCTGTGTATTGCAATATGATTTAACAATTGATGCTTAATCGTTCAAGATGTTTATAAAATCAGCAGTGCAGATTTCATTATGATTTCCCGCCTAAAAGAATTGAGCTTTCACCCAGGAATTGATACAGCTCCGGGTAATAGGCTTCTATTCTGTTTTTAACCAAACAGTTTGTTGTTTGAGTTAGTTTTTTGAAAGTCCATTTTTATTTTGACGATCTGTTTTTTGATATTCAAAGGAAACACCCCGTATTATTAGTACGGGGTGTTAAAAAATTGTATTAAGATCAGAGAATGATGAGTGTGGATAGGCTTGTTGTAGCCCCAGTTGTTACTGAAATATTAGTTTGAATTACCGGGATTAATGGCAAAGAAGGCGTCACCGTAACTGTATAAGTTCCTGCCGGAATACCCATCAGCAGAAAATCACCATTGGCATTTACACTAGCCGTGTAGGATAGGTTAGAGGCCGAGGTCGCAGTTACAAAAGCTAATGTACCAGCGGGTGAAATTTTTCCTCTGATAGCTCCACTGATAGCTGCTTCAATTGTTCTGATAACAGGTTTAAGTTTATAGTTGCCGTTCCCAAGCTCTACAATCGATTTATTTGCATCAAAATCGAGTAGCACACTATATAAAACACCGGCCTGCAACGTTTGATGAACCTGGAGTTTTAAGCCTGTTTGATCAGCACTCGGTGTACTTAATGGATAACTCACGTTATTTATAACTACAGAATTGTTAGGGCCCAGTATAAGTCTTATTTGTGATACATTGGCATCATTTAATGTTCCTGACGCTATAAGAGTGTCAATGCCATTTGAATAATCCAACAGGTTATAAATTCCTGTATGTACATTAGTCATAACAGCCACTCCGCCACCGCCGGTAATTTCTACTCCCTGCAGGTCGATATACACAGCATCGTAGGGGCCGGGAACATCGGTCATCCTGATTGCATAGGGGTAGGAAGGTTTATTTTCATCTTTTTTGCAGGATACCATGACAAGTCCCAATACAAAAACAGACAGAATAATATTAATTTTTTTCATTTGTAAAGTTTAATTGTAATAGAATTATTACCATACAAAAATGCAACTCATTATTAGCTTAAGTGTTACACAATTGTTTTAATAAGTTATATCATTCTTATCGGGTGCTTAAAGTAAAAGCATATTCATCAATTTGATAAATATGCTTTACTATTATGAAAAACAAACCAATTATAAAATATGCCATTCAACGATCATGTTGTATAGCGTATGCGCCCCTGTTTTTAACTATTGCGATACTATGATTATCTTCTCCACTGTTTGATTCCCGGTTTGTCTTGAAATGATCCTGAGCATATACATTCCGATAACCAGATTTTCAATCTTAAGTATATTACTGGTAAATCCATTCCATTGCTTTATTATTTGACCATTCATATCTGTAATAATAATATCCCTGGTGTCTTTTTCGTCTTCTAATAAAATATTTATATTGCCATCAGTGCTGGGATTAGGATACACAATGTTTTTTCCGTTTTGTGCAAAGCCACGTACTGCTCTTATTTCACTAAGTCTTGTTTTTCCGTCAAGATCTTCCTGTTGAATCCGGTACTGTGTAATGCCGGTGTTGGAATTCAAATCATTAGACGAATAATTTAGAATGGAACTGCTGTTGCCTCCCTGCGCCAGGGTATTAATAAAGGATGTGGTTTCCCATTTATTGTTTCCCATATTTCTCTGAATGGAGAAACCTTTGTTGTTTGATTCTGTAGCAGTTTCCCATTTCAGCAACACATTGGTTCTGCTTGTACGGGTGGTGCTAAATGAATTGAAATTTACAGGTAGTACACTGCAAAAGTTGGTACGAAGCAGAAAAACTCTTGAAGCCTCAGCTGCAATACCTGAAGTTTGTGTAACAACTATAAATACATTTTGATTAATGTTTGCCCCGGGCACATCGCCACTGATAGTGAGACTGCCATTGGCTGCTATTGTGAAAGAAGTATTGCTTTGTAATAAGGTATCTGTAAAGGATGTATAATATCCATCATTGTTAACATCTGCAAATACCCTGTAGTATCCATTGATGATATTACTGGTATTGTTTGAAAGCAAACCGCCATACCGGAGAGTGGCGCAATTAACAAAGCCGGATAAATTCAGAAATCCAGCCGAATATTTTATTCCGCAACTTACACAATGGGCCCGTTGTGCATTGTTGGACTGGCTTGACCATAGATCTGCCACAACTACTACGGGAGTGCCACAAATAACCGGTGCCGTTATCAAAACACCATATAAAGTAATATTTGCTGTACCACCTGGTAATACAACTTTTTGTACAGAATCAACAGAGGCCATCGGAACGGTTGCATCAGGAGGATACGTTGTCATAGCGGCAATGGTTGGGCCAGTATTATTTAAACCGATGTTGAATGAATTTCCAAGATCAGCAGCATGTGGAGCAGGTATGGATCCATTATGTGTGCTCTGCCCGTTCACACAACGGAAATAATCAGGATAGTTATTCTGTAGCCAGACATGCATGAAAATAAATTTATTTCCATTATTCTCATCAATATTAAAGGTGATGTCAAATTTGGCGGTACAGGAACCAGGTGTTGATCCTAGAACCCTTACATTTTGAATTACAATATTTGAAACTGTGCATTGTGCCTTTGTAACATTTGTGCTCAATAAAATAAGGCTGATAAAAAGAAATGAGCGTAAAATTGTTCTCATGATCTCTGATTAATAAGTTAAAAAAATTATTATTTATTTCATCAGGATATAAATTTATAAACCTTGTTTTATTTCTGATTGAGTTATGAATGAATATTTATATATCAAAGGTGAATACAATTGTGCCCCTAATAATTATATATCTCTGGAAATTAGTTGTATAATTCACATATTTTCAGAAATTCAATATGGATGACTGTAGATTTAAGTCGTATTAAGGATATAGCAAAATGTCTTAGAAATCTGGTAATTATATATTTATCGTAGACTTTTGGAAGATGCTGTAGCGTAAGGCCTTTGCGTAAAATGTGCCTTTGAGTGAAGGATTTAACTAATTTTGGAGCGGGATTATATTATTTAACATTGCCGGCTCCATTAACCGTATCGGCAGGACTGTGCCTGAATATATTCAGGAATTTCGTTCCGGTCCTTTTAACAGTATCCGAATTCCTTGTAACTAAGTTTGTAATACCAAACATTAAAATACTTCCGAACAATTTTTTAAGCGGGTTATTTGATACGCCTTCAAATATAATTTTGGAGAGATAGCCTGCAATAAGGCCCTTAGAAGTATTTATTATATTATCCTTTAACTCACTTGATGCGCCTGCTTCTTTAAGGGTACTTTTAATTAGGTTAAGAGGTTTCAGGCTTTCGTAAGTAAGATGAAATTGTTCTCTCAACAGTATACCCTGTTCCGCCTGCCTTGTTTCTAGCAACAAAATGGCTTCTGTAAGTTCCCTGGTTGAATTGATTGTTTTCATCGGATGCCTTATTGAAGTATTTTTTTAATCATTGAATCATTGACTGGCTTTTTGATCCATTGATCACGGAATAGATAAAGGACAATGGTGATCAGGGCATAAAATCCGGCCATTACAAAAAAACCGTAATAAGGCCTGCCAAGCAATTCACCCGTCCACAATGCTACTCCGATGCTAATGCTTAAAATGAACATTGCAACAACAATAAGGAGAACTGATTTTACAGCGAGAGATGAAATTACACTGGCAGATTTATCTATTGCTCTCAGCTTTAGTAATTCTATTGATGTTTTTCCATATTCACCGGCTTTTTCAAAAAGCTCTTCTATCGGTGTTGCAATGCTTTCTTTCATCATTTTCTGTTTAGGCTTGTTGTTACCAGATACGGAGATCATCCCGGGCCAGATTTGCGGGTTTCAGTTTTACACAATTACATCCTGTTTTTTACTGCAGATGCAATTTCTTCAGCCTTTGCCTTTCCATTTTCCGCCATTTGGACAGCTTCATCTTTTGCAGTCATGAATTTGTTTTTAACTCCCGTAATGAATTCATTGTACTTTTCGCCGAATTCATCAGCATATTCTTCACCCTTTTTTGAAATTTTCTTCCGTGTAGCTGAACCTTTGTCGGGGGCAAACAAAATTCCTAACGCAGCACCGGTGGCAAGTCCTGCCAAAATACCTAAAAATACTTTTCCTGATTTCATAATTTATTTGTTTTATAAATGATTCAATAAATACTTGTTGTAAAGATGAGCTTTAATGTCATAACTATTATTATACAACTTTCAGAATAAGTTACAGCATTCACACATCATGACTCATCTTTTGTGGTACGGATCAGGCTAATTCCTGCAATGAAGAATATAAGACCTAGTATTCCGTATATGGCAAGAGCTTTAATATCCCGGGTGCCGCCAGGGGTGTTTATGAAGAGTACTGCACCATAAATGAGGCCTGCTGTTCCAAGAATAGTAAGTAAAGCCCCAAAGATTCTTTTGATATTCATATTTATTTTTTAACTCTTTGAAATGATACAGCCAATCCCTTCAGATTTTCTATTAAAACCTGCTTAAGTTCAATAGCTGTTTTTTTTGATTGCTTATACCAGAAGACAGGACCTGGTTTTTTTTATTTATGGATGATCCTTCTACTGTTAACCTTGCCATCAGGTAACTGACAGTTGATTCAGCACCCTGGTTAAGGTTAACATAATTTTCTTCCAGCCCGTCATAACATCCACCAGTGCAGGGATTGTAAATAACCTGGTTAAGGTGGTTGGCTCCCAGGAACCAGTCAAAAGCTCTTCTCATTTTGAGGAAATAATTTTCCTCTTTAAGGGAAGTATAAAAATTACTTAATGCAATAATTGTATACGCTACATCTATGGGCTGTTCACCTCCTTTGACTTCAGGGCCGGGTTTAGTTTTTTTATGTAACCAGGTTTTATTTGAAATCACTTTTATATTATTCCCGGTGAATATTTTAGATAAAAGAAAATCAAATGATGAGGTGGCAATTTCCCTGTATAATGTTTCTTTGGTAGCCAACCATGCACATAACAACGCTTCTGGTAATATACTGTTGGCATAAGTAAGGTAACTTTCAAACCACTGCCAGTCCTTATCTGCTTCATGCCTGTACATTTGTACCAATCTGTTTGCCAGTTGTCGTATTAACGAGATACCCCGCACTGATTTATTTATTGTATTGCGGTAATACAAACCCTTTATTACAAAAGCCATTGCCCTTGTAGAATGAATTTTATTTACATTAACAAGAGCCTTTTGCATTGTTAATCCCGCGTCAATAGTCAGTTCTGATGGTAATAATTTGCTTAGTGAAATTAAAAAGCCTAAAGCCCAGATAGCCCTGCCATGTGAATCTTCAAGATTAGTTGTGTTATTTTGATCCGTGAATTCTTTTTGTTCGTCTACATAGTTCAGAAAATAGCCATTGGGTTGCAGGCAATATTTTATGAAATTATAGTATATGTTGATATATTTCAGATCCGTTGCCTCACCTGTTAATTCATAATGCTGGCATATAGCGATCATTGCCCTTGCATTGTCGTCTAATGTGTAACCTGAATCAATATCCGGTTGATTGATCCTGGAAAACTGAAGTATTCCGAAACTGGTTGTTAGTTTTTTAATATGATCAAGATTGATGACAGGCATAGTATAGCCTAAAGAAATCCGGCTATTACTTTTGCTTTCAAATAAGATTGCATGCCCAATCGCTGCATTTTCCCAGGCAGTGGACGCCATTCTGTGCAGCCCGTTTGAGCTTATATTTTTTCTTAATTGTTCATCACTTAGTAAACTGTTGACCGCTTCAGCTAATTGATGTGGATTTTCAAAATCGACAATAATGCCTGCATCTTTTCCCAGGACTTCCACAGCATGCGGAATTGGCGTAGAAATTACGGGACACCCACAACTGATAGCATAGGCGAATGTTCCGCTTACTGCCTGGTTCGGGTCTCTAGACGTGAATAAGTAAATATCTGTCAATTGCAAATAATCCAGTAATTCCGGAAGAGGTAGAAAATGATTAATAAATTGTACATGTTCCTCTAATTGCAATGCTGTAACCTTTGCTTCAAGCTTCAGGCGATACTTTTCACCTTCCTGTTTTACGACTGAAGGGTGGGTTTTGCCGATAATAGTAAATAAAACATCTGGATTTTTTTTGACAATAGCCGGTAAAGCCTCCAGGGTGGTTTCAATACTTTTTCCGGCACTTAGCAGTCCAAACGTAGAGAGTACTTTTCTTCCTGATAGTTTATATTTGATTTTCAGTATTTCTTTATCCGGATGCGGTACCAGGTGAGTACCATGTGGAATAACACTGATCTTTTCACTTTGTATTTCATAATCATTGATAAGTATTCTTTCGGAGGAATGAGTCATTACTATAACAGATTCCGCTACACTGGCCATTTGCTGTACATTTATTTTTAGTGTTTCACTGGGGTGGGGCAATACAGTGTGGAATGTTATGATAACAGGTTTGTTGAGTTCATGCAAAAGCTGTACGAAATCATTTTCTTTATTTTTAAAGAATCCGAATTCATGTTGTATCATGACTATACTGATATCAGTATTATCATTAATATTATTTGCTAATTGTGAAAATGCACCCGGTTGGTCCGTATTAAGAATATATTGTACTTCATCATTTTTATAAATATGCTTTTCAAATTCAGATTCCAGCGGACAAATGCGGATTATAAAAGATTGACCGAATTTATTATTCAATGCCTTTATTAAATCGTCAGAATAAGTGGCAATACCACATTCCCTGGGAGGGTAAGAGGTGATGAATAAAATTTCTGCCCGTTTATTTTTGATAGAATTGTCAATTTTATCAGTTAAGATTGAAAAAGTATTTTGTTGCCTTTTTATGGACAAAATATTATTTTGGTTAAGTATGGTTTTCATTTTTCTTCTTTTCGGGGGTTGAGCAATAACTCTTTTAGTAATGCTGATATACTGACGGAGGCCACGGCAATCTGTTCATCCGCTGCACCATAGTAAATGTATAGGGTGTCATTTATCAGGGCTGAGCCTGTAGGGAAACATACATTATTTACTTCTCCTTTTACTTCCCATTCATATTCCGGCCTGAAGAGGGCATAGGGCAGCCGGGCTATTTCTTTCTGTGGATTTTGAAGATCCAGTAATGCGGCACAGGCAGAATATACATAACCTTTTACGGTATCATGTACACCGTGATAGATCAATAGCCATCCGTGTTCTGTTTCAATGGGGGGACAACCCCCGCCTATATAACTAACTTCATGTTTATATTGGGGAGATAGAACTATAGCTTCATCCAGGTGAAGGAAATAGTTTTGCCAGAACCCGGTTGTGAGTTCCTGTAAGCTATTGACAGCTACGATCTGGATATCAGGTCTTACCCGGTGCAGGAAATATAATTGCCCGTTTATTTTACGGGGGAAGAAGATTACATTTTTATCCCAGATAAATAATTGTGTTGTTTCTTTTTCCAGGCCTTGTTCGTGTTTATTATAGCGCAGGTATTTTTCATTTATTTTTTCCTTTGACCTGGCGAGGTGGCTAAACTCTGTATAGGTGATCTGCGGTACTATTATTCCCATTTTTTCCCAGTGAAGAAGGTTGTTTGAAATGGCCAGGGCCCCAAGTGCATTTACACCATCATATGCTGTGTATGTGAGATAATAAAGGTCTTCAATCTTTGTAATCCGTGGATCTTCCACGCCATGCGATTCGTATGCAAACTGGGGAAAAAGTACCGGTGAGTCAGCTCTTTCTTCAATCGTTAAGGGGTCTCTTAATTTGCAATAGCCTATGCTGGAATAATTACCTTTGCTTACGGCCCTGTAAAATAGATGAATACAATTATCCTCCCTTATTACGGCGGGATTTAGTACACCTTCGTTTTCAAAGCCGAGAGTGGTTTTTTTCAGCAGAATACCTTCTTTTTTTACTTCTATCATTTTAATACCAAAAATTTTGTATAACACCTGATGAGGTATCATCTGTATCGTTCAATGAATTCAGAGTATTGTAAAGATGAGTTACTTTAAACAGGGAAGTATTATATAACTATCAAAATAAGTTATATAATACACACCCTTGTAATCAGCATCATTCCTGCAATTTGAAAAAATAATCAACTGGCATCACTATATAAAAGAATGAAAGCTGCGATGAGCAGGATCGTTGCAAGAAATAGAGCAACTGTGAAACTAAGCTGTTTAAATAGTTTCATATCTTCTTTTGATCAGGATAGATTTTAATTTGATCACTGTTCAATCATTCCAATTCATCTCAGCCAGATTGTTTATCCAGCTGCTCTTTTTTATACTTTCATACTTTTCAGGGAATCTAACAGACCAAAAGCCTGCAGTAGCCAGATGACGACAATGATCACCACGACTATGTTAAGGATATTCTTGATTTTGCGATCCATTGGAATGTAAGTATTCACCAACCAGAGGATAACACCAGCAACGATCAATACAAGTAAGATGGTAAGTAGTGGCATAATATAATTTTTAAATGATACAATAAAGGTGAGGGACTTTTTACTTCCTGTAGTTACATAACCCTGTAAATAAGTTACATTATTCACATATTAGGTATGAACAGAATAATACGAATAATATTACCGGGTAAATAATAAGAAACCCCGGTAGAAACCGGGGTCTGTGTGTTATTTGAGAAATATCCAAACCGTCCTGCTTGAAATTATTTTGATAATGCCTTTGCCAGGTAAAAATTTCCATCCGTTTTATCGGCTGATCCCCAGTTTCCATCTACAAAATTCTGATTTGGGTTTAACCTGCCTTTCATAATAAATAGAGTACTGTCTCTGTCAGGCCAAATACATGTGATTGCTATCTCATTTCTGTTCACGGAATAAGTACCGATAGCTTTTCCCTTATTATCCATTTCAGTACTGTATAATTGTACTTCGTTACCTGGCCCAAAAACTATTCTCAGATCCATTTTCTTCTCAATTGTCCTGTAACTGCCATCCCAGGTTCCCTTAAGAGGTAAATCTGATTTCGAAGCCCGGTACATAATAAAGGATAACAGGCTTACAACAAATAATAACGATTTCATAGAAACACTAAGGAAATGATTAATGAATAAAATAAGGTTAATGATTAATGGTCCATTGAAAAAATGCTTAGTGCTGTTCTTTATCTGCTAACCGGAATGCAGGAAAAAATCTTATAAAATAAGGATGAGCAATAAAATAATAATAATAATTGCCCCAACTGACAAATAAACTCCACCGCTCAGCGCTTTCATTTCTTTTTTTATTTCTTTCACTTCTTTCCGGAGGCTTTTTTTCTCTAATCTCGACATTTCGGATTTGTCCAGGCCTTTGATTTCTTCGAGGCGTTGCAACAGTTGCTGACTTCTGACATCTTCTGTTGGTGTGATAGATTCAGGAACAATTGCAGCCGAACTGGCCGGCGAGGCGATTGCAATAAATAAGGCAAGTGACGCCATACGTAAGTAATTTTTTACTGACATTTTCTTGGTTTTAAAAGTTGATTTGCAGTGCTCTTTTCTCAACTCTGCGTTTTTGAAAAGCGTTTTAATTACTCTATAAAGGTGAGAGAGTTTATGATACGTAGTCTTACATGTTCATGCAGGATAGTTATATTATTCACACATTTGACAGGTTGCATGTTACCTGCTGACCACATTTTGACTGACTGGCATTTATTGTTTTTATGGTTCATAGTAATTACCGATTGCTTGCTATTTGTACCGGAGATGAGTTTTTATAAGGATAATGCAACGTTTAGTTTGATAATCCGTCCATAGCAGTAAGAATTTCTAATATCTTGAATAACGGGTAAGTGACTCAGCGATAATGTGATGCAGGGGGTTTGACGCCGTGTTGGCATGGAAGATATTCGACTATGCTGTACTTTTCGTCATTATTCTTTTATTACTATAATGAAGGTACTTTGGCATACTTTTACTTCATATTTAATAAAGAAATTTATAACCGTCTTGCTTTTCTCCACAACATATCGGTTTCGGTATAACATAAATTTGAAATAAACTATTGATTTGAAATTGTATATTAAAAATATGGTTTGCATTCGTTGCAAAATGGTAGTAAAGGAAGAGCTCAGAAAGCTGGGATTGCATTATACCGTAGTTGAATTAGGAGAAGCTGACATCCTGGAAAATATCACCGCTGAACAACAAGTGCAATTCAAGGTGGCTTTATTGAAATCCGGTCTTGAATTAATGGATGATAAGAAAAGTGTGCTGATCCAAAAGATTAAGAACATTATAGTTGAATTGGTGCATTATTCAGAAGAGCCCCTGGTTTTGAAATTTTCTGAGTATTTGAGTCAGAAATTGAACCACGATTATACCTACCTGGCCAATCTTTTTTCTGAAGTTCAGGGAACAACAATAGAGAAATTTTTAATTGCCCATAAAATTGAAAGGGTAAAAGAGTTGCTGATCTATGATGAACTCAATCTTACGGAGATTGCTTACCAAATGCATTATAGCAGCGTGGCACATCTTTCCACCCAGTTCAAAAAAGTAACGGGCCTGACGCCCTCTCATTTTAAACAGCTGAAATCTAAAAGACGTTCCATGCTGGAAAGCTTGTGAAATGTAAAATGCTTTTACCTATATAGCATTAGTGCAAATGCATGAAACAACTTCATCCATAATCTTATTCCCGGGTTTAAAATATTGCAGGCAGCCACCGGCATCATCTTTTAATTTGTTATTTAATCAGCCTTTTACATAACTGAAAAGATGGTTATACTTGGAATTTCTTGTTCAGCAGATGTGTGAATCATATAATTCTTTTCTGAGATCGTGTAACAAAGTTGGTGATAAAATGATCCACCTTTAAAAAGTGAAAATGCTTTCACAATAAATTTAAATATATGAATACAACAGAATTAAAAGGTAATTGGAATGAGACGAAAGGTAAACTCAAACAAAAGTTTGCAAACCTGACAGACAATGACCTGATGTATACTGAAGGTAAAAAAGAAGAAATGTTGGGAAAATTGCAGATCAAATTGGGTAAAACAAAAGAAGAGCTTCATAAAATTATTGAAGCGTTGTAAGATTTTTTCCTGTCAAAAAACTAGTGCCGGTTTTCGATTTATCGGTACTGTTTTTTAGTCAGGTTGCAAATATTTCAATATTTTATTAAATATTTATTAAGCGTTTAAATATAATATTATGAGTAATTTACTATATATCGTTGCAGTAATACTGGTCATTGGATGGTTAGTTGGCTATTTTGCATTTAATCTGGGGGGCGTCGTTCACCTGTTGCTTGTGGTTGCTCTTGTAATGATAGTGGCGAGACTCATCCAGGGCAAAAGGGCGATTTAGCATTTGCTGGCAGCAATGACACAATGAGACCTCTTTGTGCAGACCCTTCATACGTCTTTTATATATTCTTATTTATACAATTATCTACTTTTTCAGTTGGTCTTGGTTCGAGCCCCTGTTTTAACAGGGGCTCATTATTTTATCACATCCGGGCATGTGTAAAATATTGAAAGTAACTGAAGATGTTGCTGTATTTATAATTACAACTAATGTGTGAATGATATAACTAATTAACAGAGTTGTGTAACAGTATCAAAGGAATTGAAAGGGACCTTTACTTCGTCAGTGTTTTGACATTTTAAAAAAGATAAAAAAATGAAAGCTAATAACTCAGTTAACCTTTCCAAAGGTATCTTTTCAGGTGTTTTGCTTCTAGCGATGTTATTTTTATTTGATTCCTGTGCCAGGAAGATCGTTTTTCAGAGTTCTTCTGTTGTTCCGGCAGCAGAGGGTACTGTAAAGGTGACCAAAGACAATAATAGTAATTATGCTATTCATCTGCAGTTATCGAACCTGGCTGAACCCGAAAAGTTGACACCGGCGAAGAAAACTTATGTAGTATGGATGGAAACCGCCCAGGAGAATGCCAAAAATATTGGGCAAATTAACAGTTCAACAAGTTTACTTTCAAAAAGATTAAAAGCATCATTTGAAACAGTTTCACCTGTCAAGCCTACTAAAATATTTATAACTGCTGAAGATGACGCTACCGTACTGTATCCCGGTACACTCGTTCTGACAACGGAAAATTTTTAGATAGTTACCAGATTTGTAATTATTAAAAAGTGGTGAAACAAATAGTTGTTTTACTTACAAGTGCAAATAAGAGATTTTTTGAATAATAAATCAATTTCGTAACATGAACAGTGATTACAAAAAAGAATTACCAGATATTGTCGAATTGGAAAAATCGAAAGCACACATTATAGTTGAAATTATTGAGTATATGGCTAATTCTGTTGTGATCAAAACGATAATAAAAAAATCTACTGGTAATATAAGTGTCTTGTCTTTTGACAACGGGGAAGGATTAACAGAAAAGACTACCCCATTTGACACATTTGTCCAGATAATAGAGGGTAAAGCGGATATTGTAATTGATAGTATCTCCAATTTATTGCAATCGGGCCAGGGTATTATTATTCCCGCTCATTCGCCCAATTTTATAAGGCCCAACGGCCGGTTTAAAATGATCTCTACGGTCATTAAAAGCGGGTACGAATAATTATAGTGCTGAATAATGTCCGGATCAATACTGAATGATACGGATAATTTGATATCTTATATAACTTATACAATGAAAAAGTTTATTTTATTTCTGTTGGTTTCTGCCCTGCTTGTCAGTTGTACAGAAAACCTTGTAACCGGGCGCAAACAACTGAGCCTGGTATCGGAGACCGAACTACAAACACTGGCGAAACAGGAATACAAAACATTTCTGACTGACAATAAAGTGGTTAATGTAAGTAATAACAGGGATGCAGAGATGGTACGCAGAGTCGGAAACCGAATTGCTTCTGCCATAAAAACATTTTACGATGGCAAGGGAATGACATCAGTACTTGAGGGATACCAGTGGGAGTTTAATCTTATTGATAATAAAGAAGCCAATGCATGGTGTATGCCGGGCGGAAAAGTGGTTGTGTATACTGGTTTGTTACCCATCACACAAAATGAAGCTGCATTGGCAATCGTTTTGGGTCATGAGATAGCCCATGCAATTTCACAGCATGGCAGTGAAAGAATGAGCCAGGCTCTATTACAACAACTAGGTGGTGTAGCATTACAGGTTGCCCTGGCTAATAAACCTGCAGAAACGCAGAATCTTTTTTTATCTGCTTATGGAATAGGAAGTTCTGTCGGAGTCATACTGCCTTTCTCCCGTAAGGAAGAATCTGAGGCGGATAAGTATGGTTTATATTTTTCAGCTATGGCCGGTTATAATCCACAGGAAGCTATTCCTTTTTGGGAAAGAATGTCTGCAGCAGGGGGAGCAAAGCCACCTGAGTTCTTGAGTAGTCATCCATCTGATGCATCAAGAATTGAAAAGATAAAAACTTATATGCCACAGGCACTGAAATATTATAAACCTGTCTATAAATAAAGTGATTTATTTAGCTGTCAATTATTACGGCGTTTATTTCTTATCGGGCAATATAGCAACAGCTTCCCCATTAATCACAGGTGCGTATTACGGAATGTGTGAATGATATAACATAATACTTCAGTTGTGTAATACTTATCATCCTTATTAAAGTCACCTTTACATCCTGGTTAATAGATATCAACCAGTCACAACTTAAACAAACAAAATGAAAACTTTTTTTATCAGTCTATTAATGGTAGCCATATTATCTGTAGGCTGCAAAACAATGAATAAATCCCAAAAAGGGGCAGTAATAGGAACAGCAGGTGGCGGAGCAGTTGGTGCTGTTATAGGAAAGGCAACCGGCAATACATTGCTTGGTGCAATTATAGGGGCAACAGTAGGTGGAGTAGCAGGCGCAGTTATTGGTCGACAGATGGATAAACAGGCAGAAGAAATTAAAAATGAAATTCCGGATGCTGTAGTTGTACGGGTAGGAGAGGGTATTGTAATCGAGTTTAATAATAAAATATTATTTGGTTTTGATCAATCTACTTTGTCACCGGAATCCCGGACCAGCCTGGATAAATTAGTGGTGATCCTCCAAAAATACCCCGATACTAATATTGAAGTGCAGGGGCATACAGACAGTAAAGGATCGATACGTTATAACCAGGATCTTTCTGAACGCCGGGCTTTAGCTGTCGCTTATTATTTATCCGGATTTGGTATTTCGCCTTCAAGGGTTGTTATTGCACCCGCCAGGCTTACTACAATCGGGTTTGGGGAGACACTACCCAAGTATACAAATACCACAGCGGATGGCCAGGCACAAAACAGGAGAGTAGAGTTTCTTGTTACCGCTAATGAAAAAATGAAAGCAGAAGCAGCAAGGGAAGCAGCTAAAAATGGCGGTTAATAAAATATTAATACACTTGACAGGCAGGGGTAGAAGTTTACGAAATAATAATAAGACTTAATAAAATAATAAAATGAAAAAGAGAATCAGTTTAATACTTGTAATGGCTTTAGGCAGCATATTTTCACAAGCTCAGCAAACAGTAAAAAATTCCGGTGGTACAAGTTTTGGTCTTCGTGCAGGCGTGAATTTCCAGAATATTACTGGCAAGGATGAGGATGGAAATAAATTGGAAAATGATCTACTAACAGGTTTTAATGTTGGTATCAATGCGGAGATCCCGCTGGCGCCACAATTTTATTTACAACCAGGCCTGCTTTTTACTACCAAAGGAGCTAAAAGTGAGGATCTTATTCTTGGCCAAACTATAAAAGGCAAAATAAATATCTATTATGTGGAATTGCCACTGAATTTTTTGTATAAACCCATGCTGGGTCAGGGCCGCCTGTTGATGGGCTTTGGTCCTTATGTTGCCCTGGGTGTAGGTGGTAAAGTAACTTATGAAGGTGGTGGTTCAAGCCTGAGTGAGGATATTGAATTCAAGAAAAATGTAAAACTCAGCGATCCGGACGATGTATTCTATGTGAGACCAATGGATGCAGGAGCCAATTTGCTATTCGGTTATCAGTTTGCCAATAAGGTTTCCATACAGTTAAATGCACAACTGGGTCTTACAAAAATAAACCCTGAATATGAGGGTGCATCTAATGACAGAACAGATGCAAAAAATACCGGTTTCGGTGTTTCTTTAGGTTACAGGTTTTAATAAATAATAACCAACTATGATTACTTCATGAGGCTGTCTCAAAAGGCAGTCTCATTTTTTTGTATCCGCCTGTTCTGCTGGATTCATCCTATGGATAAAGCAGGTATTTCTTACGCATTTGCTTGTAATCGCTCAGGCCCGGTTCCCAACTATCACGGATTTCTTTTTCTGATTTTCCATCAATGATCTGTTGCCTGAATAAACCAGAACCAACCAGTTTTTCAATAGTGCCCATCTGGTTACTTAGTTTGGAATCAAAGAATTTTTCTTTGTAGGGATGAGCTTTGTATAGTTCCATAATCCACTGAATATTGATCTGTTTGCTTTTACGGAGTTGTTCAATATCAACGTTGCGAAGATCGAGTCCATAACAAACCTGGTCCATGAACAGGGGTGTCTCCGCCATACCTTTTATACCCATGGGAGTATATGAAAATTCATATTTCCCCTTCAGTTCAGGACTGCCGATGATGGTAAATGGAAAATAAGTGCCCCGGCCATGATTAAGATAAATGCCCTCAAACAAACAAGTAGACGGATAGAGCATGATAGCTTGTTGTGTGTTGAGGTTGGGTGATGGTTTAACCGGTAACGTGTAGGCCATATCATGGGTATAATTGGCAACCGAAATTATTTTGATCGTACATTTTACTTTACCCGGCAACCAGCCTTCACCATTCAGCATTTGTGCAAACTCTCCCACAGTAAGTCCATGTGCAATTGGAATAGGAAACATACCGATACCTGATTTGTATTTCATGTCCAGCACAGGGCCATCCACGAAATATCCGTTGGGATTGGGGCGGTCGAGTATCAGCATTTCTTTTCCGTTCTCATGGCAGGCGTCCATCAGCCGTGCCAGTGCATTGATGTTGGTATAAAAGCGACAGCCTACATCCTGGAGGTCGTAAATGAGCACATCCACATCTGCAAGGTCTTCCCGGGTAGGTTTATTCTTTTTCCCATATAAAGAAATAACAGGTATACCGGTTGCAGGATCTGTTTCATCGGCAACATGAGCACCGGCGCTGGCATTGCCCCGGAAGCCATGTTCGGGGCCAAAAACTTTTACAATGTTAACACCCAGTGTTTTGAGACTGTCAACCAGGTGTGTTTTACCAATTATAGTGGTAGGATTTGCCATAATGGCCACTCTTTTGCCTATTAGATACGGAAGATATTTATCTGTCTGTTCAGCCCCGGTTTTTATGGAGCCATTAACCGGATCAACAGCATGTTGTGACTGATTTTTAAGACTGTTGCAAAAGCTAAAATTGAGTGCCAGGAAAATGAATGTCAGGAATTTCATAAAAACACTGATTATGTGTTAATAAATATAAGATTTAATTGTACAGCAAGACCAGCAACAATTTCTGACATGATTTGCTAATTTCGGAGATATATTATTTACGCCTTCCTCCAAATAAAGTATGATGAAAAAATATTTTTGCGCTGCCTTGTTTTTATTCATTGGTTTTGCAGCCAATACCCAATCTCTTTCTGCAACAGAACAACAGATTCTGAAAAGTATCGATTCGGATATGTCCGCAACGATTAAGTTGCTGAAAGAGTCGGTTGATATAAACAGTGGCACCTACAATATTAAGGGTGTACGGAAAACAGGCGAGTTATATGGAAAAGAATTAGCTGCACTGGGCTTTACCGTATTATGGGTTTCGTTGCCCGACTCATTGAATAGAGCAGGGCACCTGGTGGCATACCGGGTTGGGAAAAAAGGAAAGAAGCTTTTTTTGATCGGGCATCTGGATACGGTGTTTGAGCCCGACATGGCTGCAAATCCCTTCACTATGCTAAATGACAGTACTGCAACAGGCCAGGGTGTAAATGATATGAAGGGAGGTAATGTAATGGTAATAGCGGCATTGAAAGCATTGCACCGGCTAAACCTGCTGGACGATGTATCGATAACTGTTTATTTTACCGGTGATGAAGAAAATGCCGGTTATCCAAGGGAAGTAAGCCGTGCTGATTTTATTGAAAGGGCAAAGAAGCATGATATTGCTTTAGGATTTGAGAGTGCTGCCGGTTTGAATACTGTGGCTACTGCCCGCCGTGGTGCCAGTGAGTGGAGACTGGAGGTTGAGGGTAAACAGGCACATTCATCCGGGGTCTTTGGTGCTGCGGGGTATGGTTCAATTTTTGAAGCAGCGAGGATCATTAATGAATTCAGGGAAAAATTAGGTAAAGAAGAGTATCTCACTTTTAATCCCGGTCTGTTCATCGGCGGGTCTGAAGTAAATTATGATACTGCATCACAGGCTGGTGAGGCTTCAGGTAAATCGAATATCATTTCACCCAAAACAGTGGTTATTGGTGATCTGCGATTTCTCACCGAAGAACAAAAAGAGAAAGCCAGGAAAAATATGACACAGATCGTTTCTCAGAGTCTGCCGGGTGCCAAAGCCAAAATCAGCTTCAAAGATGGTATCCCTTCTATGCCACCTACAACCGGTAATGATGCATTGGTGAAAGTAGTGAATGATGTTAGCCTGTCAACTGGTTATGGTACAGTAAAGGCAGGTTATCCTGGTTCCAGGGGAGCTGGTGATATTTCTTATGTAGCAAAATACCTCGATTGCCTGGATGGCCTCGGTGCTTCCGGAAAAGGAGCTCATGCTCCCGGAGAAGTAATAAACCTGAATGAATACCCCAGGTTGATCAAAAGAGCTGCATTGGTTATATATCGGCTCACCAGGTAAAAATATTTTTCGTCTCTGTTTTTTTAAAAGTGAAATGCTGAGTTATGGCCAACTGATAATATTCCAGGAAAGTGTAACTTCCCATTCAATTCAAACCATCAAACCATGCTTATAAAATTCATAACTGCAATCCTGTTTTTATTTCTCACTATTGTTTCTGGCGCACAACCTCTTTCCAAAGCCGATAAACAACTGCTCTCTGCATTTGATACTTTATTGATGTCAACATACAAGAGTAATGAAACCGGCGCTACAGCTATTGTCAGTCGTAAAGGACAGGTGATCTATAAAAAAGCTTTTGGCATGGCTGATTTGGAATTGAATGTGGCCATGCAACCCGATATGATCTTCCGTATTGGCTCCATCAGTAAGCAATTTACCGGGGTAGCTATATTGCAACTGGCAGAGAAAGGAAAGTTGTCATTGCAGGACGATATTAAAAAATTTATTCCTGATTACCCAACGCATGGTTACACTATAACGGTAGAGCACCTGTTAACACATACATCCGGGATAAATAGTTATACCGGCATGAAAGAGTTTGAGGCCATAATGAGAAAGGATATGAAGCCGCTGGAAATAATTGATGTGTTTAAAAATCAGCCCATGGAATTTGCCCCGGGCACCAAATGGAACTATAATAATTCCGGTTATATCCTGTTGGGTTATATTATAGAAAAGGTGTCAGGAAAAACATATGAAGAATATGTAGAGGACAATTTATTTGCACCTGCCGGTATGTCGAACTCGGGTTATGGGAATGATTTAAAAATCATTAAGAACAGGGCGAAAGGCTACCAGGGAGGTAAAAGCGGCATTGAAAATGCTGATTATCTTAGTATGACACTTCCTTATGCTGCAGGTTCATTGATCTCCACGGTGGAAGATCTTTGGAAATGGAACCAGGCTTTACATTCCTATAAACTGGTTTCGAAGGAATCTTTGCAAAAGGCATTTACAGATTATAAATTGAGTAATGGTAAGCCAACCCGTTATGGTTTTGGCTGGTCTTTCAGTACAGTACAAGACAGTCCATCAATTGAACATGGCGGAGGCATTAACGGATTCCTGACAGATGCGCTTTACGTTCCTGCTGAAGATATTTTTGTTGCCATCTTTTCAAATTGCGAATGTAAATCACCCGGTGACCTGGCCCCAAAGCTGGCTGCTTTAACTATGGGCAAACCCTATGACCGGAAAGAAATTACTATCAATGCCGCTACTGTGAAAGAATATACCGGTGTGTATGAAAATGAAGATGGAGAACAACGGATCATTACTGCAGATGGAATGAAGGTGACATCTCAACGGAGCGGTGGCACTAAGTACAGCATCAAGCCATATGAAAAAGACAAATTCTTTTTTGAAAATTCGCTTTCAACTATTGTTTTTTTGCGAAATGCCGGTGGGCTGATAGAGAAGCTTCAATTTAAGAGCCGCACAGAGGAAAGTGTATGGAGTAAAACAAATAAACCGATTCCTTCAGGAAAAGCTGTTATTAAAGTAGATGCAGTTGTATTGGAGTCCTATGTTGGTGAATATGAACTGGCCCCCAATTTTATTTTAACCGTGACGCATGAGGAAGATAAGCTGATGACACAGGCAACGGGGCAAGAAAAACTTGAGGTATTTGCAGAAACAAAAACAAGGTTCTTTTTAAAAGTGGTTGATGCGCAGATAGAATTTTATAAGGATGATACCGGCAAGGTTACACACCTCGTCTTATTCCAGGGAGGGCAGAAGATAGAAGGGAAGAAGATAAAATAGCTGGCTTGCATTCAGTATGTATTTTATTTTTTAAGCAGGTCAGCCAGGTTGCTGAAACTTTCATACGGGCCTTTATCGGCAAACATATTTGCTATCCAGGCCGGAACACTGCCGCCGGGATCAAGTTCTATTGTATAAATTATATTAATTGTTTGTGCTGAGGGCATTGTCACCTTCCAGTTAGCTTTAAAGTATGATACCCGTACTTTACCGGAAGTTTTAGGAAGTAATCCGGGTTCACCTGTTCCGGTGATGGTAAGGAACCTGGGAATGCTGTCAGTTTTTATCCGCATATGAATGATAGCATCCCGGTTAGACATCGGCCATGGCATCGAAGTTTCTGTATGATAAATAAAATCAAGAGGGTTATTCCTGCGAATCAGTTTACTGCTTTTATTATGATAGATCCAATCAGGGAAGTTGGTTACGTTTGTAAGTATGCCAACCAGTTTGGCATAGGTTCCGGTCAGGGTACAGTCCACTTTAGCAGCTTTGAAATTCTTTCCCGGCACATCTGATAAATATACTTTGATACCATTTTTATTCTTCTCCAATTTCCAGTCGTATTGCGAAAAACAATATGTGTTGAACAAGAAGCAACAAAGAGCAATAAAGTAACTACGTAACATGATTAAATTTTTAATGAAGCCGCTGTAAAATACAACGATGTTAGTTACCGGAAGCTGATATTTATCAGCACTTCGCTTTGGTTAATTCGTCTTTACCGGTTCTTTTTTCGGGAGGTATAAAATGAAGGCCAAATAAAGAATAAATTTCTTCTTCAGTGGCAGAAGCAAGGCGTTTGCCTGTTCTTTCATCAAATACCCCGTATTCATTCACTTTCCAGCCTTTTTGTTTGCCGATGGTACGGAGTTGTATATTATGTTCCTTGCTTCCTGTAAAATAAACCAAAGCAGCACCCAATTCATCTTCATGCACTATGCGGATATCCACCTGCACATCATTCTTGTTAAGGATAATACTTGCTTTTGTCTGACCTGCTGCCAATATTTTTTTTACCTGTGGGAGCATTGTGATCATCCGGATGATTTTTTTCCATGATCTATGTTTGGCAGTGATGATCACATCAATGTCACCAACTGTTTCCTTTCTACGCCGGAGGCTGCCAGCCAAAAGGCATTGCTGTACACCAGGTATTTTTTTAATTTCACGCTGGATCTCAGTACCTATTTTCTCAGCTACCTTATATGGCATTCGCTGTTTGCTGCTATCCAGTTTCAATACTTTCTTTAAATGCTCGATTTTTTTGCTAGCAAAGCCTTTCACCATATTCAATTTTCCCGCCTCGATAGCCCTGGAGAGATCTTCTTTAGAATTAATGTTTAGTTCATCATGAAGCAGCCGAAGGGTAGCCGGGCCAATACCCTGGATGTCCATTAATTCAAGCAGCGGGAAGGGTACTTGTTTCTTTAATTTTTCAAATGTTCTGATCTTCCCGGTTTGCAGGTATTCAATAATTTTTTCAGCAATACTTTCTCCAACACCTTTAAGTTCATCCAGCTTTTTTATATCAGGAGCTAGTATATCTACCGGCTGCTGCATATTGCTTAATGTTTTGGAAACTGTTTCATAGGCAATTGCCCGGAAGCGTTGTTCAGGTCCCATATATTTATAACAATCCGACATCTGGCGAAAAATGGCTGCCAGTTCTTTATTATGATTCAGCGATATTTTTTGACCAGGCATCTGAAAAGCAACGTTTAGGGTAATAAAGCCGTAATATAAACTTGCAGCACTAAAATAATCCAGTATGCCAGTAAATTGGATGATTACAGTCAGCTGTGATCCAAATTTTCCTGAGTCCCGGGAGCGACAATAACTTTCTTGAACATTAGCCGGTGTAATGTAAATTGTTACAGAATTGAATGAAGCATATCTGAATAATGAGACATTCCGTTGCACACAGCATGTTTTTTGTGGCTATAATTTGTCCGCCCTCCGTGGAAAAAAAGGTATTGGAGTATAAACGCCGGATGAAAGAGCAGTTTGGTTGTACAGTAGCCTTAAAATCTCCTGCTCATATCACATTGATTCCTCCTTTCTGGCTGGAGGATGAAAGTGAAACGACATTAGTGGATACATTGCAATCTTTTTCCAGTGACATCGAAACATTAGAGATCCACTTAAATGGGTTTTCACATTTTGGGAAAAGAGTATTGTTTGTCAAAGTGAATGAGAACCCGGCTTTGGAGGAAATAAAGAAACAGGTGGAAAATCATTTCAGTAATGTTTTTAATGATACTATCAAAAAGGATGATCGGCCTTTTCATCCCCATGTTACTATTGCCAACCGTGATATAAAGCCTTCTGATTTTTTAACTGCATGGGAGTATTTTTCCAAAAAGGAGTTTAATGAAATTTTTCCGGGCATCACTATTTCATTACTTAAGTTAATTTCAGGTCAGTGGAGTATAATTGGGGAAAAAACATGGTGAAGACCAGTTTTAGAGGTTGGTTTATTAACAGTTAAGAAATTGAGATTATTAAGGACAATAATTGCCATTACGTCCTGGTATGCAGAGTTCCTTCTTAATTGTTAAATAGTAAAGATCAGTTACCAGTAACAGTAAGTTGGTTGCCCGGACTGATAGTAAGTTCTACATTATTACTGATGGTAATACTCCTTACAGTAATATTGGAATTTATAGTGGGATAGTAAGGATTACCCTGGCTGACGATTACATTGGTAGTAGAAACAGGAACAGTTCCGCAACTCCAGTTTAATGGATTGCCCCATTCATTACTTACTATTCCAATCCAATTATTAGTATTGCCACTGCATGGATTAACAGTAACTGTAGAAATGGCATTGGCGGCATGTCCCCGTGTATCAATAACCGATACCTGGAATTTATGTACAGAGGCCTGTACAATTGGAGAAATTTCCGTATTGTTTGAACCGGGAGTATTAATTAAGGCCGGACAAGTCGCAAAGCTTTCAAAAACATTTGCAGCTACCACCCGGTTGAATAATTGAAGGTGACCTGCGTTATTAACATGAATATTGTCACCTGAATTGTAATCAGGGTCAATATTTGAAGTACCTGGTGTTGCTAAGGGTGTATAAAAATCAATAGCATACTGTCCAAACTGTAGCAGTATACTGTCCCTTATCTCTTGTAAAAAAGCCCTGGTTGCAGTATTACTATAAGTGCCATCTGTTCTGGGCTGGGTGGTAGTGATATAACATTTTTTTCCAGCTGCCACCGCTGTGTTGAAGATGGTACGATAAGCATACATAATTTCAGTGATACTAAAACCGCCGGGTTTATAGTATCCATTAGAAGGGAAATTAACTATTACAATGTGTGCTCCACCTGTTGTTAATGCCCATGTTATATTACGGTTTATATCTGGTGGCCCCTGGGCGGCTGTATAAGAGCTCCCTGTGGACATGGCTGCAAAAACGGTGGTACTTCCCAGGCCACGGTTATGAAAATTCCATGTCAGGTTATTACTAAGTCCCTGGCTGTTATAATAATTAATGGTCCTGCCTACAAAAGCATTGTTTATCGGATCTGTAGAACCTGTTCCGTTGGTAGTTGATGAGCCGAGAAAAACAATTGTCTTTAAAGTCTGACCGGGTGATTTAAGTTTTGTCCATTTTGTTGAAGCAATACCATTAGCTGCTACCGCAATGCTTGTAACAACAGTACTGTTTTCAGGTAAAGTAACAGTATTGTTTGAAGCAGTAACAGAAGGAGGAGAGTTCGCTAATATTCGATCGTCATTGTTTCTTTCTGACGGGATTTGCTTTGACAAAAGAACCAAAGTATCATTTGCCAGCAAAATGCTAAAACAACCACCCAGTATTAGTATAGATAATGTCAGAAAAAAGGTCCGCAATGGATAAAGTTTTGGTATATAAAATCTTTAAATATCTGTAATACTGATAATATGTCCAATTTTTTTTTGCAACTTGTCTATATTTATCAATTGTGTTTTAAAAGTAAAATGTAATTTAACGCGGTATCTTTTACGTTAGTTATTGGGTCATGTGCTAATATTAGCTGAAAATGATTAAGATTTGTGAATAGTTCAGTTCATTAATATTAATAAAAAATAAAATTTGTAAGTTCGTTTATTATCATTTTGTTTGATAATTGTCTCAATTCTTTTTCTATGGATTCCCTCACTCATATAGCATTAGGCGCCTGTATTGGCGATGCTTTCGCCGGCAGGCAATTGGGTAAAAAGGCAATGTTCTGGGGGGCCGTGTCGCAAAGTTTGCCCGATATTGATTTTGTTGCTTCTATTTGGTCAAGTACTACAGAAGGCTTGCTGGCACATCGGGGGTTTACTCATTCTATATTATTTGCTCTTATTATGGCACCACTACTGGCCTTGTCAGCCGAACGGTGGCACCGGCCCCATAATATCTCTCTCAAAAAATGGATACTCTTTTTTGGAGTGCAGATCTTAATTCATTTGTTCATAGATGGCATGAACGTATATGGAGTTGGTTGGTTTGAACCTTTCAGCCATCACCGGGTATCTTACAATTGGATATATGTTGCTGATCCTTTTTATTCTGTCTGGTTAGGTGTTTCATTTGTTGTATTGCTGCTGTTGCGGAGAAATCATCCGAAAAGAAAATGGTGGGTAGAGTTTGGGGTAGGTATGAGTACTATTTATCTTTTATACTGCGGATTGAATAAGATAAAAATAGATAATGATGTGAAGGATGTGTTTAGGAAACAGCAAATAAGTTATAGTAAGTATTTTACTACTCCCACTCCCTTGAATAACTGGCTATGGTATGTGGTAGCAGAAAATGATTCAGGTTTTAATATCGGGTACCGGTCTTTATTTGATAAGGAGCGAAAAATTGATTTTCGTTTTGTGCCCAAAAATGAGCAGCTGCTGAAGCCGGTCAGTAATCATGAGGACCTTCAAAAACTGATCCGTTTTTCAAAAGGCTATTATGCAGTACAGGAATGGAATGATACATTGGTATTTAATGACCTTCGCTTTGGCCAGATGATCGGCTGGAAAAATCCGGAAGCGAGGTTTGCCTTTTATTATTTCCTGCAGCATCCTGATGAGAATAAATTAGTGGTACAAAGAGGCCGCTTTGCCGGATGGGATAAAGATGCATTCAGGGCTTTACTGAAACGGATAAAAGGGATCTGACGATTATAGGTTATTCTTGTTTGAAATAAAAGGTAAATAGTTTTAATATACTGTTTACAAAGCCATAGCTGACGCGTTGCCATATTCTTCTGAAAAAATGGGTGGATGAAGTATAATTTTCCCAGGTAATTTTCTTGCAGTTAGTATTGATAATATCTTCCAGCACTTTTTCTGTGTGTAAGGCAAAAGTGTTATTCCTGATCTCCATGTTCAGCTCCAGGCTGGCGTAGGCACTAATATTGTTGATATTATAAGAACCCACAGTTGTCCATATATTATCATAAGTCGCTACTTTGGCGTGTAATACAGTTTCCTGGTATTCGTATAGTTCAATATTGTTCTTTAGTATCCAGTCATAGAGATAGCGTTCTGCATGTTTGGCGATCATGATATCTGAAATGCCCGCCAGGATCACTTTTACTTTTACTCCCTTTTTTATTGCCTGGGATAATTTTCTCCGGTACAATAAACCCGGAAGAAAATAACTGCACATAATAATGATCTGTTTCTCTGACTTATTAAACATCTCCAGGTAACTTCTCCAGATATCTATCTTTCTTGTTACCCAGTCATTTCTTCTTACTCTTACTTCGATCTGTTCATCGATTGGAATTGTTTCGCAGAATGCATCAGCGTCCTTCCAGCTAACGGAAGCCAATGTTTTTTTCTCTCCCCACATTTTTCTGCAGATGTGATAAGTTGTATAAGCAGCTTCACCTTCACAATAAACAGCCATATCCAGCCAGGCCGGCCGACCGGGCATATCATTATACCGGTCACAAATATTGATGCCGCCAACTAATGAAAAAAGCCCGTCTACGACCACTACTTTATGATGTAATCTCCGGCCAAAGTAAAAATGTTTGCTTTTGAACAAAGGTTCAAACCACCGGACAGAAACGCCATGGTCTCGCAGATCCTGTACACTTTTCTGGTGTAAACCCTGGGAAGCATAAGCATCCAGCTGCAGGTGAACCGCAACCCCCCGCCGGGCAGCCGATTTGAGTGCTTCTATAATTTCTTTCCCGGTTTCATCATCCAGGAAAATATAAAACTGAAAGTGGATCGAATGGGACGCTTTATTAATGAGCTTTTTCAGCAGGACAAAAAAATCCCTGCCTCCCTTCACCAGTTGTACACGGTTCCGGGTAGAATATCCCATTCGGAGTAATTTTTTTATTCGGCTCATTATTGACTGGTAGTGCCAGATCAAATCTATTTGGCTCTCAAAATTACAGCTATGAGGTTAATCAACAACCTGCTTGACCTCACTCATTTATAACAACAGGGAAGTGATCTATCTTTAAAACACAAAGAATGAATGCTATAATACCTTTGGAACTAGTGATGAACCCGGTATTAAGTGCATGGGCGCTGACAGCGATTCTTTTGTTTGTAGTAATGCGTTTTGTTAAAGGACCAGCAGTTGTGTTATTGATGAGTGTGTATAGATTTTTTATTCAGCGCAGTTCCGGCAGGTTGTAGCAGCAATTATCCATTTAAGGAACCGGGGTGGTAAACTACCCCGGTTTTTATTAACTTACCTCTGATGAATGCATCTGTTGATATTTGGCGTGTACTGGCGGGGGTAGCAATCTTTCTGCTGGGGGTCAGGTTCCTGGAAGAATCGCTTCAGCGACTGGCTGGCCGGCGTTTTAAATTGTTTTTAAAAAAACAAACATCCAACAAAATAAAAGCTATTGGGGGAGGGGCGTTAGTAACCGGGGTGTTGCAAAGCAGTTCAGTAGTAAGCCTGATGGTATTGGCGTTTGTAGGGGCAGGTATCATCACTATGAAAAATGCCCTGGCTGTAATATTGGGAGCCAACCTGGGTACAACTATCACTGGATGGATAGTGGCATTGGCAGGGTTTAACCTGAATATTGAGAATATTGCATTGCCGGTGGCGGGAATTGCCGGTTTGGGTTTTGCCATCTTCAATAAGCAAACCAAATGGTATAACTGGAGCCGCTTCCTTTTTGGGTTTAGTTTTTTGTTTGTCGGGCTGGGATATATGAAATCAGGAATTGAAGGTTTGGTGATGAGTGTGGACCTGCAGCAATATGCGGATGCACCGCTGTTTGTATTTTTTTTAATTGGAATCCTCATTACCTCATTGATACAGGCGAGTTCGGCCACCATGGCAATAACTTTAAGTGCTCTTTTTGCCGGGGCCGTTACGCTCAATGATGCGATAGCTATTATTCTGGGTTCAGAAATCGGTACAACTATAAAGTTATTTGTTGCCAGTATAAATGGAGCAGCATCAAAACGAAGGGTCGCCCTGGGATCCTTTTTGTTTAATGCCATTACTGTATTACTGGTTTTCCTGTTTCTTTTTCCCCTGAGCAGACTGGTGACAGACGTGGTAGGGATAAAAGATAATCTTATCGCATTGGTTTTCTTTCAAAGCATGGTAAATATTCTGGGGATCATTATCTTTTATCCTTTCCTCGATATTTTTGGCCGTTTCCTGGAGAAAAGATTTAAAACGGATCAGGATGAAACACTATTCATTCATAAAGCCGATCTGCGGGTTCCTTCGGCTGCACTGGTGGCACTGGAGAACGAGAATCGCCACTTTTTATTTTCGGTACTTGATTTTACCTGGGGTTGTTTTGGTGAAAGAAACAGGCATCTTTCTGCTATGAATCTTCAAAAAGATTTTTCAGATAAGAACCTGTTTGAAAAGTATGAATACCTAAAATTTCTTCATGGTGAAATTCATAGTTATTATATCCAGTTGCAGAAAAATGTGGTGGATAAGGAAGATGTTGAGAAGCTGGACAGGCTGATTTCCTCTATCCGGAATACCATGTATGCAGCGAAAAGTATAAAAGATGCTATCCCGGATTTAGAGCAACTGAAGAATTCATCGAATGATGTGAAATACAGTTTTTTTTGTCAGACCCGTGATTCAGTCAATGAGTTTTGTGAAAAAATTTATTACCTCCTGAAAGAAGGGCCGGCCTTGCATTTTGAGAATCTTACTGCGCTTTACCATTCGATTACAGGCAGCTATACCAATACACTGAAGCAGTTATATAAAGACAGTACGGCCGGCCATTTGAATGAAATAGAGATAACCACCCTGCTGAATTTCAACCGGGAGATATTTACTGCTTTTAAATCTTTTGTTTTCGGTGTCAAAGACAGTCTTTTTGATAAAGAGCAGTCAAAATATTTTGATGAACTTCCCGGTTTTATACGATGATTTTCAATTGATATGTATCATATTCCGGGTTGATGCGGTTCATTTGTATTAAGCCTGTATTTTGCCAGATTTGTAGCGATGAAAAGGTTACTATTTTCCGTTGCCTGTTTACTTAGTTATGCTTTTATCAATGAGCCAAAGTTTACACATTTTGCAAAAAGCAACAGAAGTGCTTTGTTTTCATCAAATAAAAAGGAGGATAAACTAGTTTACCCCTTGCTGGTGGATACGTTTTATTTAATGAATGAGGGTAAATTGTTCTGGTATAAAACTGACACTTCCGCTATTTCATTACGGGAACAATTAGTGGCGATCATTGATACCACGGATTATTACGGACTTATTTCAAAAGCTTATCATGTTGCTGAATTGAAAAGCATCCTTCAGGAAAATTTTTCTGACAGTCTGTTATTGTATGAAGCAGACAGGATATATACTGATGCCGCTATTGCCGTTTTCAAAGATATTTACCAGGGATATAAAATGAAGCCCTGGGTTGGTTTTGACCAGGTTTCTCTCAAGTATGCAAAGGCTGATGATGAGTTTTTGCTGCAACTGCTTTTGAATGCGCCATCTTCTGTTAAGTTGAAAAATGCTGTAGCTATGCTGGAGCCTGCAGATGCAGCGTATGCCTCTTTGAAGAAAGAATTAGTGCGTCAAAAGGAAAGAAATAGGAAAGATTCTGTGGCCTCCCTGCTGCTGTCAATGAATTATTACCGGTGGATTCATCATTTTAAGTTTGAAAGGTTTATTGTGGTCAATTTGGCTGCTGCCCGGTTGCAATACTATGAAAATGATAGCCTGCTGCTCCAAATGAAAACTGTTCTTGGAAAGTCATCCACTCCTACACCACGATTTGCCGCCTGGTGCGACCAGGTGATATTATATCCTTATTGGTATGTGCCAAAAAGTATCATTTTCAATGAATACATGCCAATCCTGAAAAAGAATCCTTCCTGGCTGGATGCACATAATATGCAGGTGGTAGATGCTTCTGGAAAAGTACTTAATCACCACGCCTTGGACTGGTCTTCTTTTCATCCCGGTTATTTCCCCTATAGTATCCGGCAATCTACCGGCTGCGATAATGCACTGGGCGTTATTAAGTTTAATATTAATACACCTTATGGTGTTTACCTGCATGATACAAATAATAAAACTGCTTTTTTTTCCGCTTCCCGTTATTACAGTCATGGTTGCATCCGCCTGGAGGATCCAATAGGGCTCGGGAGCAGGCTTCTCGGGAATAAGCTGGATACAACTTATTTACAATCCTGTTTTAAAGAGCAAAAACCCGTTTACCGGCTATTGGATAAGCCGGTTCCTGTTTTTGTAGTATACATGCGGGCACAAACTGATACTAAAGGCAAGGTTGTTTATTTCAGGGATGTGTATAGACTCATGAAGTAAGGGTTGCCAGATGAGTAGTATCATCTGTTTATATGAGGCCGATTCTTTTTATGAGGTTGTAAGTAATAGATATTTGGTTAGTGATTATTCTGAATACTTAAATTTAATAAAATGAAAAAAGTTAAGCCGCCTGAAAAAAAAGCCGGGGTCTGGCTTGATCAGGAAACTGCATTTATTGTTCATTTAATCGGGGATGAAGAACCAGTGGTGGAAAGATTAAAATCCGGTGTAGAATCCAGGATACGTATTCCGGGAGAAGTAAAGGTGTCTGCCCGGTTTGGGCAGTCTTTTCTGGATGACAAGGAAAAGAAACAGCATCGTCAAAGAAATCAGCGGGAAAAGTTTTTCAAAAGCATCATAAAGCTGATTCATGATGTTGATTTTATCTACCTTTTTGGTCCGGGAAAAGCTAAGGAAGGGTTGAATAATGCTCTTGAAAAAGACCACAGTTTTAAAGGTAAATTAGTTGCCATTGATACTACTGATAAGCTACCCCGTAAGCAGGTACTTCTGAAAACCATAAACTATTTCAGCGATGACGCATTTAAAATGTTCAGGAAAGATCTGCGAAAGAAACAAAAGGCTATGATCTGACAAAGAAAAGACCGGCTTTATACCGGTCTTTTCTTTGTCTACCAGCAACAATTTCATCGCCCGTGATAGTATCTGTTTTATTATAATAATTGTTGCGTCATTCGTTAAATAAAGCAGTTAAATTTGGTAATCCATTAATGTATTTGAAATATGGAAAATCAGTTAGCTCAGTTGGAAAATGATTTCGATGGGCTTTTATTTTTTAATGGCACGGCAATACACCAGGCACAATTATTAGCCTACTCAACTGATGCATCCGTGTACCAGGAAAAGCCATTGGCTGTAGCAATACCGGCTTCCATCAATGATATACAAAAACTGATCAGGTTTGCGAATCAACAAAAGATGACACTGATACCGAGGGCTGCGGGGACTTCACTTGCAGGACAAGTGGTAGGAAATGGAATTGTTGTTGATATCTCCAAATACTTTACCCGGATAATAGAAGTAAATGCAAAAGAAAAATGGGTTCGTGTGCAGCCCGGAGTGATACGGGATGAATTAAACCATTATTTAAGATCATTTGGGTTGATGTTTGGGCCTGAGACATCCACTGCCAGCCGGGCAATGATCGGTGGTATGCTGGGTAATAATTCCTGCGGCTTGCATAGCATTGTATGGGGTTCGGTAAGGGACCATGTGCGGGAAGTAACAGCTTTGTTAAGTGATGGGTCCGAAGTGGTTTTTGGAGCTGAAGATTTATTTCCGAAACAAGAAACATCATCTCTCAAAGAAAAAATATACAGTGACCTGTATAGATTATTGTCGGACAGGTACCATCAAGATCTCATTAGGAATAATTTTCCTAAATCAACTGTTCACAGAAGAAATACAGGTTATGCATTAGATAGTATGCTTGCCATGCGGCCATTTAAGGTTGATGGAGAAGCATTTAATATCTGCAAACTACTGGCGGGATCCGAAGGAACCCTTGCTTTTATTACTGAGATCAAAGTGGGTCTCATAGACCTGCCACCCAAAGAAACGGCAGTTGTTTGTATTCATTGTCATTCTATCATCGAATCGTTAAGGGCTAATATCGTAGCACTGCAGCATAATCCGATGGCATCCGAGCTGGTAGATAAATATATTATGGACTTTACTATCCATCACCCGGAATACAGTAAGAATCGTTTCTTTATTGAAGGTGATCCTGCTGCACTTCTAATGGTGGAATTTATGGATGATGATGCAGGTACGGTGCAACAAAAAGCAAAACAATTAATAGTGGCATTGGAAAAAGAGGGTTTGGGTTATGCCTATCCTGTTTTATATAATGAGCAAACCAAATTTGCCTGGGATGTGAGGAAAGCCGGGCTGGGTCTGTTACGGAACCTGAAAGGGGATACGCAGCCGGTCAACCTGATCGAGGATTGTGCTGTTAGTACGGATGAGTTACCAGATTATATAGCCGATCTCCAGAAAGTATTGGAAAAGCATAAGGTTAATGCGTCCTATTATGCACATGCCGGTGCCGGAGAAGTGCATGTGGAACCCATGGTCAATCTAAAATCCGCAGAGGGATTGAAAACATTCAGGAATATCCTGTCAGACACAGTTGAACTGGTAAAAAAATACAATGGCTCATTGTCAGGTGAACATGGAGATGGAAGATTGCGGGGTGAATATATTTCAACTGTTATCGGGGAGGAGACCTACCAGTTATTTCAGCAGGTTAAAAATATTTTCGATCCCCATAATATTTTTAATGCCGGTAAGATCACAGCTACACCTGCCATGGATACTCATTTGCGGGTACAACAAAAACCTATCAAAAAAAATATCAAAACAACATTTGATTTTTCTAAGGAGGATGGAATATTGAGACTGGCAGAAAAATGTTCCGGGTCTGGAGATTGCCGGAAAATGCCAATATCGGGGGGAACCATGTGTCCGAGTTATATGGCAACGAGACTGGAGAAAGATACTACCAGGGCCAGGGCAAATTTGCTTCGGCAATTTTTGAGCAACGAAGTGGACGACCAGCCATTCAATCACAACGAGATCAAGGAGATTATGGATCTGTGCCTGAGTTGTAAGGGCTGTAAAACAGAATGCCCTTCCGGTGTTGATGTGGCTAAAATGAAAGCTGAGTTCCTCCAACAGTATTATGAAAAGAATGATATTCCTTTCCGTGCCAGACTGATTGCGAATTTCAGCAGGCAGATGAAACTGGTTTCAAAATTTCCCGGTCTTTTTAATTGGTTTTATAGTGTTGATTTATTCCGGAAAATTGCCCACACTCTAGTTGGTTTTCATCCTGAGAGGTCCATGCCCAAACTGGCAAAACAAACGTTATTAAACTGGTTTCATAAACGAAATGTGAGTACTGCAACTTCAAAAAGGAAATTGTATTTCTTTTGCGATGAATTTACCAATTACAATGATGTGGAGATTGGTAAGAAAGGTGTTTTGTTGCTGGAGGCATTGGGTTATGAAGTGATCATTCCAAAGCATATTGAAAGTGGCCGGACCTATTTATCAAAGGGGCTGGTTAAAAAAGCTGCTGGCATAGCCAATCAGAATATTCAGTTATTGGCTGGTCTTGTAATGAAAGAAGCTCCTTTGATTGGGATTGAACCTTCAGCTATACTCACATTCAGAGATGAGTATATTGATCTGGCGGCTAAAGAAAATTATCAGAAGGCAAATGAACTTGCTGCTAATTCTTTTACTATTGAAGAGTTTTTAACCATGCAATTGGAAGCGGGTATGATTGACCGGTCTCTGTTTACCACCGTGTCAAAGAAGATATTGATACACGGACATTGTTACCAGAAATCATTATCCTCTCAAAAATTTATCAGCAGTTGTCTAGAAATCCCTGCTAATTACAAAACAAGTTTAATTCCTTCAGGATGCTGTGGCATGGCTGGTGGATTTGGCTACGAAAAAGAACATTTTACTGTTTCACAACAGGTTGGGGAACTGGTATTGTTTCCTGCCGTGCGGGCTGCCGGAGTAGATGAAATAATAGTTGCATCCGGAACGTCCTGCAGGCACCAGGTAAAAGATGGAACAGGGAAAAAAGCATTTCACCCGGTTGAAGTTTTATATGATGCATTAGTCAAATGAGGCCAATGCATTTCAAAACCTTTTAGCAGGTATTGTAATTCCCGGACTAATCAGGTGTTTTTTTAATTGTTGCCTATTGAATTACATTATTTGTTTGCTGAACAAATTTGTTTTCAATAATTTTTCCCGAATTTTTAATGGCATTATTCTTAAACAAATGTATTGCCCTTACAACATCTTCAAAATGAAGTAAGACCTTACCGGGATTGCAGTTGATGAAACTATTTCTTCCTATCAGGGAACTTTGTGTGCCTGTTAATTTTATTAAAGCTTCCTCGTTTACTGTATTGCATCCGGATACCGTATTATTTGATAGAATAAGTAAAGGCCCCATGGTGCTTTCATCATTGCCCCCGCGGTAAATATTCAGCAATGTTCCGCCCTGGTTACTGAAATGATTATTACTGATATTTATCTTTTCTGCATTATAATATCCTTTGTTATCTTTTTCTTCTGTCATCATTATTCCATTATTATCATTGTTGACAAGTGAGTTATTTTGGAAAACAATGCTGTCTGCCACCATATATTTGTAAGCATAGAACAAATTCTCACACCCATTTTTCCTGCTTAGGTTTTGAATACTGCAATTCCGGACAGACAGGTTATAATGCTGGCTGCTGCCGCTACTGTCACTGGCAATCAAATGTGTAGCTTTTGTTGCTTCTCCGTTTATAGTTAGATTGTTCAGTATAAGATTCCCTTTGCCAGCAATCAGGAAAACACTGAATATGTTTTCAGTGGTGAATTGTACCTGATTTATTTTATCCCCGGTGAATTGTACTTGCTTTGATATGATCAATGGGTTGGTCAAAGTATAGTTTTTCCCGGTCAAACGGATTATGACCGGTTCTTCTCTTTTTAGTTGTTTGTATATATCTTCTGTAGTCAGGCAATCGATAACAAGGGGCTTTATCTCTTTGAAGGCCTCTTTTTTGGAAAACCATACTGCTCCACTGGAGGAGTATGATTCTTTTTCAATTAAAGGAATTATGTTAACATGAGGGGGTCCTGATTCTGCTCCTTTCCTTATTACTATTGGTTTTTGTTTTGGTATGATTGTTTTTTCAAAACCATTGATAACGACCTGTTTAATCTTTCTGCTAACTATATTTTTTCCGAATTTAATGCCACTGATATCATCATAAACTTTGTAGATTATACTATCTTTTGAATTATAAAAGGTGTTGTTTGAGAAAATCACATTATCAGGAGGTAATGTACGTTCTGTATCACTGCCTTCGCAAAAGGTGACAGGTGTACATTCATAAAAGGTATTGTTTATAATCTCGGCATCGGTTACCTGTACATACCGGTGGGCCGGAGAGTTGGGAATCCCGTTCATAATTGCCATAGGAGAACGAAAATCAATCCCTCTGCATTTGAAAAATATGTTATTATTTACTTTTTGTCCTTTATTGATAATCCGAACTCCTCCGGAGCCTGCTTTATCATTGCCTAAAAAATAGTTGCCGGTCACCAGGTTGTTATCGCCATGACGCAACACCACTGAGCCCTGGCATTCTTTGAAGACATTCTCTTTTACTGTATTGCTGCCGGATTTAATGGAGACGATCTCTGTTTCACCATCACAGTATTCAAAAAAATTATTACTGATCTGTGTGTTGGAGTTGAACTGGCAATGCTGCGACACACCCACCCGGATGATCTCGCCGCCATTAGAAGCCAATGCCGGCCTCCTGCCAAAGTAGTTATGATCTATGGAATGAAAATTCTCCCGGTTTCTTTCGTCATCCAGGATCACTGCCAGCAATACGCCTATATTTTTCTTATCCTTAAAACTGCAATGATCCAGACGGTTATTTTTTCCGTAAAAAGCTACCCAATAATTTTCGTCCATCCGTTTCGGATTATTGAAATCATTGATCACGGTATTGGTTACCCTGCAATTATTGGCTAATTGATCTTTATCTATCCTGAAATTGATCACGGGATCTTTGCCGGCATAGCCATTGGTAAAGTATAATCCATCTATAACAATAAAGTTGCCACCCAACCTGAGCTGTGATTTACCAGTTATCATCACTTTCCCTGCCGTTTGTGCTTTGAAAACAACCGGTTTTTCTTTGGTGCCATGGCAGTTCAGCCTGATAGTCGCATCTTTCCATTCGCCATTTTGGAGTATAATAATATCTCCCGGTTGTGCTTTTTTGTTGGCAGCGTTAAGCTCATCCAGGTTTTTTACAATAATAGTTGCAGCCATGGTATCAACACAAAAAAACAAACAGCATTGTAGCAACAGTAATCGTATCATATATATATTATTTAGTCCGGCCAATCTTTGGCAAAATTCTTTGCGAGGATTCGCGGATGATAAGTTTGGGTTTTAATACTTCTTCGACATTACTCATATCGTCATTGTTGTGCATCGTTTCAATGAATAGTTTAGCTGCTATCTTTCCTAATTCGAAAGCTGGCTGATCCACACTGGAAATTCCCGGGGTGACAAGGCTTGTTACCGGCTCATTATTAAAGCCAACAAGACCAATGTCCTGTGGCATTTTTAATTTTTTTTCCTTGATAGCCAGCATGGCGCCAATAGCCATCCGGTCACTGATAGTGAAAATGGCATCCGGCCTCTTTTTCATATTCAGTAATTCCTGTGTGGCCAGGTAAGCATAATGCTGGTTGAAATCACAATTGATGATCAAGTCTTCATCTGGTTTTATCTTATATTTTTTGAGTGCCTTAAGATATCCTTCCAGCCGCTGATTGCTTATCCCCAGGTTTTTTGGACCAGCCAGAATCGCAATGCGTTTGTATCCCTGTTCTATCAGGTGTTCTGTTGCCTGGAAACCGCCATCTTCATTATCAATACGAACACCGGGAGCTTTCAGGAAAGGAGTGACACGGTCAAATACAACCATCGGCATTTGGTTTTCCTGTATCTTTTTAAAATGATCGAATACCTTCGTTTCGCTGGAGACAGAAATGATAAATCCATCAACCAGGCTATCCAGCAAGCGGCGTGTATTAACAATTTCTCTTCCGAATGATTCATTACTCTGGCAAACCATCACTGTATAACCAGCTTCTAGTGCAACTTCATCAATGCCCTTGACCATAGTAGCTAAGACATAATCGAGATTAGGAACGATGACTCCAATATTATGAGTTTGTTTTTGTTTGAAACTCAATGCCAGTTTATTGGGTTGGTAATTCAATTCTTCTGATAAAGCCATAACGGCTCTTTTCGTATCTGCATTTACATCCGGTGCATTCCGCATGGCACGGGAAACCGTAGAAATTGAAATGTTCAATTGCCTGGCAATGTCTTTAATCGTGGTGGCGGGTTTATTCATTTGGCGATATAAAGTAAAGCTAAACCAAACTTCGTTACGAAAATCCCGGTAGCGTTGCCGGTAACGTTCTCGGTGCTAAAAAGTTATAATTTATCTAATAAATCTTTGAAAATGGTAGTTAATGTTTATTATTATCCGCTTTTATTTTGAAAAAATCAAACAGGTCATTTTCAGGGCAGGTTGAAATTCAACCTAATATTACAATGGAGAGATTGCTGTATGGAATAAATCATTGATATTATCCAGGTATGTTTTCTTTTTGTTTAGGGTTATTTATTCAGTACCTCCACTTTCTCCAAAGACTTTACCTCACTGTTGTTTTAAAATATTTTTATTATGTATTCATTAAAAGGAAAAGTTGCGATCGTAACTGGCGGTGCCCGTGATATTGGCAGACAGGCCTCACTTAAACTGGCTGCAGCCGGCGCCCGGGTCTGTATCAATTATTTTGGAAATAAAGAACTGGCAGAGGAAACGCTTCAGCTGATTAAGGAAGCCGGTGGCGAAGCAATAGCTGTACAAGGTGATATGACCATGGCTGTTGAAGTTAAGAAAGTAGTAGATGCTTGTATGGCTGCTTATGGTGATACTATTCATATCCTGGTGAATGTTGCCGGGGGACTCATGGGTCGAAAAGTGTTGGCTGACCTGGATGAAGAATTCTGGGATGCTGTGATCAATGTAAACCTTAAATCTGTTTACCTCGTTACCCGAGCCGTAGTACCACACATGACAGCCGGAGGAGCTATTGTCAACTTTAGTTCACAGGCTGCCAGGGATGGCGGTGGTTTTGGTGCGCTGGCTTATGCCACCGGAAAAGGAGGCGTTTTGACCTTGACAAGAGGACTTGCAAAAGAACTCGGCCCCAAAGGTATCAGGGTTAATTGTGTATCACCGGGTATGATCAATACCACGTTTCATAACACATTTACGAAACCGGAAGTCCGGACCAATGTTGCAGCAGCCACCCCATTACGTAGGGAAGGAGAAGCAAAAGAAGTGGGAGACCTGGTATTATACCTTGCCAGCGATGCTTCTTCTTTTATCAATGGTGAAAGTGTAGAGATCAATGGGGGAACTTATTTCGCTTAGGAGAATTTCAAACGGTTTCCTTAACGGGTAACAAGTATTTAATATGCGATTGCTCAACACGATATGCCTCCTTTTATTCCCCCTGATGCTGCTGGCGCAGCACCCGGTTACTTTTTTTACCAGGGCGGAAGCTGCTGAAGTGAAAAAGAATCTTTACCGGTATCCGTTACTTACCCGGTCTTATAATGACATAAAAAAAGAGGTGGATCAGTGGATCGGGAAGGAAGTGGATGTTCCATTTCCGAAAGATCCGGCCGGAGGGTATACGCATGATAAGCATAAATATAATTATATGCTGATGTTTAACAGCGGTATATTATATAATCTTACCGGGGATGTTAAATATGCAAAACTGGTTAAGAATATCCTGTTGAAATATGCTGTGTTAAATCCCACGCTAAAAAATCATCCGCAGGCTACGAGTAGCTCACCGGGTCGTATTTTCTGGCAGGCATTGAATGATGCGAATTGGTTGGTGTACACAGGTATGGCATATGACCTGGTTTATAATTCTCTTACAACTGCAGAGAGAAAGAAAATAGAAGATGGAGCTTTTAAACCAGAAGTTGATTTTATAACCAAAGACCTTCAGTCCTGGTTTGACCTCATACATAATCATGGTGTATGGGCTTGTGCCGGAGTGGGAATTGTTGGGATTGCTGCTGGCAACAAGGATTATGTTGACATGGCATTGTATGGTACCAAAAAAGATGGCAAGAGTGGTTTCATTGCATTGATGGATGGTTTGTTTTCACCGGATGGCTTCTATGCTGAAGGTCCATATTACACCCGTTATGCTATTCTTCCGTATTATTTATTTGCAACGGCACTTAATAATTCAAAATCTAAGTTGAAGGTTTTTGAATACCGTGACCGCATTTTACAAAAAGCATTGATCGCGGCGCTGCAGCAAACGAATCTTGACGGAACTTTTTTTGCATTGAACGATGCTTTGAAAGAAAAGGACTATACCAGTAATGAGCTGGTGACTGCCGTTGATGTAGCCTGGGATATTTATGGAAAAGATAATGGCTTACTGGTAGTTGCCAAGAAACAGAACCGGGTGTTATTGAACCGGGGAGGAGTCTCCATTGCAGCGGCTATTGCTGCCGAAAAAAATGTTCCCGAATTCTTTCCGTACCGGACAGTGGAATACACAGATGGGGTTAAAGGGGACCAGGGTGGGGTCAGCGTATTGCGGAATGGTAAGGACAATGATCTTACCACACTGATATATAAATATACTTCTCATGGTCTTTCGCATGGTCATTATGATAAATTGAATTATAATTTATATGACAAAGGCAATGAGATACTCACAGATTATGGGGCTGTCCGTTTTATTGGTGTTGAGCAAAAGTATGGCGGAAGATACCTACCCGAAACGAAAGGATATGCTGCCCAGACCATTGCTCATAATACAATAGTTGTGGATGAAAAAAGCCATTTCGATGGTAAGGAAAGTGTAGCTGAAAAATTTCATGCTGAAAAACTATTCAGCAGTATCAGCAATCCGGCTGTACAGGTCGTGGCAGCAAAAGTTGATCAGGCTTATAAAGGAGTTAACCTGCAGCGGGCAGTTTACCTGCTGGAATTACCGGGTAATCAGAAAATTCTGGTTGATATTTTTAACACTGCTTCCAAAGATGAACACCAGTATGATCTTCCATTTCATTATAATGGTCATCTCATCAGTACTTCATTTAAATATAACCCGTATACAACTATGCAGGAGCCACTGGGTAAAAAGAATGGGTACCAGTATTTATGGAAAGAGGCAGAGGCCAGTGTTACCGATACTGTAGTTCAGCTTACATTCCTGAATGAAAGAACGTATTACAGTATTTCATCCCTGGTAAAAGGAACTGCACAGGTATTTTTTACCCGTTCCGGTGCCAACGACCCCAATTTCAATCTCCGCCATGAACCTGCGCTGATCATTCGTAAAAAGGGAATAGACCAGTCATTTGTAAGTGTAACGGAGATACATGGAAAATTTGATCCGGTCATTGAGTTTTCTACTAATTCCTATTCTGCTGTAAAAAATATTGAATTGTTGCAGCAGGATGAACAGTTTTCAATTGTAGAAATATTGCTGAATAATAAGAAATTAATTGTAGCACAGTGTAATCAGGATATAGATTCAAAGGCTGTACATACGGTGGCCGGTTATTCGTGGATGGGTCCGTTTGCCATTTATTATGACGGAAAGAAAATGAATTGATCGCTGATAAAATATTATAAAACAAAAAATGAAAGAAATGGGAACAACTGAATCGGTGAAGGTATTTATCAAAAATGCTGAGATACCATGGCAGGAAGTGGACAAAGGGGTAAGAAGAAAGATCATGACTTATGATGAAAGACTGATGGTAGTAAAAGTGGAGTTTGAAAAAGACGGGATCGGTTCTTTGCATAAGCATCATCATTCCCAGATCACCCATGTTGAAAGCGGTGTATTTGAAGTAGAAATTGGGGAAGAGAAAAAAGTATTAAAAGGGGGTGATGCTTTTTACATTCCGCCGAATGTACTGCATGGTGCTGTTTGCCTTGAAGCCGGTGTATTAATTGATGTTTTCAGTCCCATGCGGGAAGATTTTATTGATAATAAATAATGCAAACAAGCGGATGCTGAAATTCCTACATATTATTAGTTGGTTTCTGTTGATGAGCTGCAATAAAGGCAATACGCCATCGCAAACAACACCGGTAATACCACCGAACCCTGTTAGCAGCAGAATTGTGAATGTTTCAACAGCAGCTCAACTAAGTGCTGCATTGCTGAATGCACTGCCTGGCGATGAGATCATAATGGCGAATGGTATTTACAAAGGAAAATTTGTTATCGGATCTACTGTTAGCGGTACTGCCGCAAAGCCGGTTATACTAAGGGGTAGCCGTAATGTGATCCTGGATGCTGAGAATATCAATACAGGTTATGTTTTGCATTTGCAGGCCAGTTATTGGAAAGTAAAAGGTTTTACATTGACTAATGGCTTGAAAGGGTTAATGGTAGATGGGGCCAGGCATTGTGTGATTGACAGCATTTATGTTCATACAATAGGCGAAGAAGGGATACATCTGCGAAAATTCAGTTCACAAAATACCGTTCAGAATTCTGAGGTCAGCAATATTGGGTTGAAAACACCTGATTACGGGGAAGGTATTTATATCGGCTCTGCAAAAAGTAATTGGGCTACATATACCAATGGGGTTCCGGATCTCTGTGATTCTAATAAAATCTTCAATAATAAATTGGGCCCCGGAATAACAGCAGAATGTATCGATGTGAAGGAAGGAACAACAGGGGGTATCATCCGGGGAAACAATTTTGATGCCACCGGTATTACAGGTGCAAATGGTGGTGACAGCTGGATTGATGTAAAGGGGAATAACTACCTGATCGAAGAAAATACGGGTTATAATCCAGGTGGTTCCTTTTTTAAAGATGGTTACCAGGTGCATGTAGCGTATGCTGGTTGGGGTAATTACAATGTATTTAGGAACAATGAGTGTTCTGTTAATGCTACCGGGTATGGATTTAATATCCAGTTGAGTGGCAGTAATGGAACGTCAACCGGAAATAAAGTATATACTGATAATACCGTAAGTGGTGCATTGAGCGGAATCGCAAATATTCCGCTTAGTAATTAAAATAGTATGAAGATAAAAGGACTACGCTGGTATATTATTGGGCTCATTGGGCTGGCAACGATCATTAATTATATTGACCGGACTGCCATTAATATACTCTGGCCTTATATCCATAAGGATTTTGGAATAGCTGAAGCAGACAGTAAGGATTCGTTGAAACTGATCACTACCTTTTTTATGATCGCATATGCGCTGGGACAAACCTTAACCGGAAAACTGATGGATGCTATTGGCACCCGACTGGGATTTCTTGTTTCTATTGTTGGATGGAGTATCTCCATAGCACTTCACGCTGTAGCCAAAACACTGGGTTCTTTTAATATATTCCGTTTCTTTTTGGGATTGAGTGAAGCGGGCAACTGGCCCGGTGCTGCCAAGAGTAATGCAGAATGGTTCCCTGCAAAAGAAAGAGCTATTGCACAAGGTATTTTTGGTGCAGGCGCTTCATTGGGTTCTGTGGTAGCAGCACCTTTTATTGCATATCTGTATATCGCTTTTGGCTGGAAGATGACTTTTGTTGGCATCGGGGTTCTGGGATTGTTATGGATCATTCCCTGGCTGATCATTAATAAAAATACCCCGGATAAACATCCTTGGATCACCAGGGAAGAACAGGATCATATATTGCAATCGGCTACCAACAAAGCAACAGCGCCGGTGGCAACTACAGTGTTCTCATGGAAGCAATTACTGGGTTTCAAAAATACATGGGCTGTTATTACTTCAAGATTTTTTATCGATCCGGTATGGTGGATGTTCGTTACCTGGCTGCCTTTCTTCTTAAAAGAAAATTTTGGTTTTGATATTAAGCAGGTGGGGGCTTTTGCCTGGGTTCCTTTCTTATTTGCGGCTATTGGTGGATTAGCAGGTGGATTTTTCTCTTCCATGCAAATCAAAAATGGAATAGCTGCAGTCAAAGCAAGAAAAAATGCGATTACTATCGGAAGTGTTATTATGCTGCTATCCCTGGGGAGCATAGCTTATTATTTAGATCAGCTAAAAGAACTGCCCGGTGTAGCTATCGCATTGATCAGTTCAACACTTTTTGGATTTCAGTTCCTGATTAATAACCTTCAAACGCTGCCGGGTGATTATTTCCATGGAAAGAATGTGGGAACAGTGGCAGGTATGGGAGGTACATCTGCTGTAGCCGGAACATTGATCGTAACCTGGTTGGTACCTGTATTAACAAAAACAAGCTACACTTCCTTTTTTCTGCTGGCGGCTTTACTGGTTCCGCTGGCCTGGATATGTATCATGTTCATTGTATCAAAGAGAAAAGAATTTGAGAACCAATAATGCTATTCAACTAAATGATTTTAAAAGCTGCAATATGAAAAAAATTTTATTTGCTATTTTGCTGACACTGACAGCAGGAATGATTTACAGTCAAACTACTTACTACTGGGTAGGCGGTACTGCATCTGCTAATAGTATTACCATTGGTACAAACTGGAATACATCACTTGATGGATTAGGTAGTCCGCGGCCATCATCTACAGGTGCAACAGACATACTTATATTTGATGGTACCAATGTAGGTGGTACAACACCGGCTACAGGTCCGGTTACAGTATTGGTAAATGGCAGCATTACCTGTGCACAGATTAAGCTTATTAGCAATGCTGATATTAGTTGGATACGGGCATCTTCCGGAACAAGCACTATTACTATCAGTGGTGAAGCCGGAGAAGACTTTCTGGTAGAATCCGGATCCAAGCTTTCATTTGTTTCTACTGTAGGGAGCCTTCGTGTTGCAATGGGAGCTGCTAATACAGGCAGGGTGAGCGGTACGCTAATTATGAATACAATATGGCAGGCTAGATTTGATAATACAACAACTGGTAGTCCGGGGTCTTTCATATTTACTAATGGTGCGGTTTTCAGGACAAATATTACCTCCGGATCCTCTTCTTATGCGTTTGGAAGCGGAACACAATCGGCTGAGAAGTGGGTGGTATTTGAAGATGGAGCTCACCTTTATTATGATGGTGGGTATAGTCCAATGGGCGGAACTTCCACTTTCTCGGCCATTGATTTTAAACCAGGAAGTTTCTGGCATCACCGGGCAAATAACGGATTAGGTTCTTTTTTAAATCGTAAGAGTTTTGGAAATATCATCGTAGAGAATAATGCAACACTGACTGCAGATGGCCCTGTTTACAGGATCAATAATCTTACTGTAGAGACAGGTGCCACATTTAATACATACAGTTCCGGACAGACGGCAATTATGGGTAATCTTGTTGTGGATGGCACCTTTGCGGCTCCTGCTGCTGCTACGAATGAAGTTATTTTTGCAGGTAATACAACACAAACTGTTTCTGGCACTGGTACTTTGAATGCAGCCAGTCTTGTTGTAGCAGATCGGGCTGATGTGGTGTTGAATAAAAGTATTGGTGTGGATCAGAGCATAACTGTTAATGGCAAGTTGAATTTTAATACTTACCAGTTAACAGGAAATGCCAGCTTTAAGGCAGAAGGTATTATTACACCAATTGCCGGAACTGGTAATACTACAACAGGCGCCTACCTGGTGAAAGGTAATGCAGGTGTAAGTAACACTGCTATAGGACAGTCCATCAGTGGTGCAGGTATTGCAGCTAATACAGTGATCGTTTCTTTTTCATCTACTAATGATACCATTTATCTTTCTCAGCCACTTACTGCAACCGCATCTGGTGTTGCTCTTACTGTCACAACAGGTGGTGCAACTTTAGAAACGGCCAATGTAAATGGATTCGATCCGGCTACAGGATCAGCGGCAGTAGCGGGCAGTAAAATATATAGTGATAGTATTAATTATATCATTAACGGGGTAACCAATGTTCCTTTTGGTATTTCAACCGGTTCAACAGCCTCTTCGGTTCATACTGGGTTTACCATCATCAATGCAGCGGTAACTTCAAATAAAGGGCTGTCAGTGAACGAATACCTGACTATTAATAGTAAAATGACACTCCGCCCGCTGGACACAGTACATGTACGCAGTGGTGCTGTACTCAATGGAACTTTTAACTCATCTAATTATATCGCTACAGATTATAATGGAACAACAGGGGCACAAAGTGTAATACAGTATGATGGACTTGCTGCAACAGTTCTTTTACCCATCGGAACGGTTAATTATTATTTACCTGTTACAGTAACTCCATCCTCTGTTTCCAGTTTTACAGCAGCCGTATTTGAAGGCATTACAACAAATGGTTCAGTAACCGGAACACCATTAACACCAACACAAAAGCAAACGGTGGTGAATGCAGTATGGAATATTAATCGCCTGAGTGGTTCAGGGTCTGCCGATCTGCTATTAGGCTGGAATATAGCATTAGAAGGATCTACATTTACAACTTTGCCATCTGCAGATATTGGACTTATCATCAATACCGGTTCTTCCTGGACATTACCCATTGGTACCGGCGATAATACTGCAAATACGGTTCTCGCCAATGTCAGCAATTTTGGATCGTTCAGTGCAGGTGCAGTCCCGCCAACCGTTCCCTTCATCTTTAACCCGATTCCCGTTAAAACCTATGGTGATGCAGATTTCAATGGTGGTGCAACCAGTTTGAATACGACACAACCAATTGTTTATACCAGCAATAACACAGCTGTGGCAACAATCGTTAGCGGTAATATTCATATTGTTGGTGCAGGGACTGCTGATATCACTGCTTCACAGGCAAGTGATGGGTTTTATCCTGCGGCGAGTGTAACAAGAACTCTAACGGTGAATAAAGCATCTTTGACTATAACAGCTGATAATCAATTGAAATTTGAAGGCCAGGCTAATCCAGTATTAACGGCTACCTATACAGGGTTTGTGTTAGGTGAAACAGCAACAGTTTTACTAACACCTGCCGTATTAAGTACTACAGCTGTACTGGCATCGCCTCCCGGAACATACCCCATTACTGTAAGCGGTGCTACATCGGACAATTATGATATCAGTTTTGTAAGCGGAGTGTTAACAGTACAGCCTAAACAAAATCAAACCATCACTTTTAATGCACTGCCAACAAAGACATATGGTAATGCGGATTTTGCTGCGGGTGCCACCAGTACAAATAATACTATTCCAATAACTTATTCAAGCAGCAATACCAGTGTAGCAACTATCATCGGAAGTACTATTCATATCGTTGGAGCTGGTACTTCCACCATTACTGCATCGCAGGCAGGTAATGTGGGTTATTTCCCTGCTGCTGATGTAGCAAGAACATTGACCGTAAATAAAGTTACGCTGGCAGTAAGAGTAATGGATACTACAAAAGTGCAAGGCGAAGTAAATCCGGAGTTCAGGGTTACTTATACCGGATTTGTCCTTGGAGAAACAACAGCAAATCTCACAACAGTGCCGGTGATAACAACAATTGCCACCACCAATACTTCTCCGGGGTATTATACATTAACAGTTAACGGAGGTGTTTCCCAGAATTACAATTTTACTTATACCAATGGTCGGTTGACCATTTATCCTCCCGGTGGAAACGGCCAGCAGTATATTAATGCATTTATGAGCAACAGCAGCACATTAACGGTTCGGGTATTTTCTGTCGAACCGGCACTGGGTGATATTATATTATTTGATATGTCGGGAAGACAATTGGCGAAAAAGAACCTCTTCATGCCTGCTGGATTTGCCAATGCTGATATACAGGTATCTGGTTTGCCATCTGGTATTTATATAGTTGCTGTAAGGGGTGCTGGTGTTGAACTGACAAAGACAATTCCAATCATTAAATAAAAAGACTATGAACAAGGTGTTGTTATTTATCGTTGGATTATCGATCATCAGTTGCCAGGCAACTAATGCTTATAAGCAGCCCGGGAAACCAGTTGTGTATACATTGGATTTGCAGGCTCTGGAGAAAAATAAGGGCAGGGTTAATGCCAAAGATCCTGAGGTGATGGAGGCTTATAAATTATTGCTGAAAGATGCGGACAAAGCTTTGGAATTTGGGCCGGTGAGTGTGATGGAAAAGAAGCATACACCTCCCAGTGGAAACAGGCATGATTATATGAGCCTGGCTCCTTATCATTGGCCTGATCCTGCAAAGCCTGATGGCCTTCCTTATATCAGGAAGGATGGGCAAACCAATCCCGAAGTAAAGGAGTACAAAGACAAAGAATATATGCCGAAACTTTGTGGTGATGTACTTACGTTAGCATTGGCTCATTATTTCTCAGGGGAAAAGGTTTATGCTGAACATGCAGCAAAATTACTAAGAGTTTGGTTTTTAGATACAGCCACAAAGATGAACCCTAACCTGAATTTTGCACAGGCTGTCAAAGGAGTGAATACCGGAAGAGGTGCAGGGTTGATCGATTCCCGTCATTTTGTGAAAGTAATAGATGCTATCGGTTTATTACAAGGATCAAAATACTGGACAGCAGCAGATCAGCAGCAAATGAAACAATGGTTCACAGATTTCCTGCAATGGATGCAAACCAGCACTATAGGATTGGATGAAATGGATGCTGAAAATAATCATGGAGTTTGGTATGATGCGCAACGGTTAGCGATGGCGTTATACATTGGTAATAATGAGCTGGCCAAAAAAATTGTATTGAATGCTGCTGACCGCCTGGATAAACAAATGGACAATGATGGTAAATTCCCTAAGGAAATGGCAAGAACCATTTCGTTGCATTATTCAACATTTGTACTGCATGCATTTTTTACCGTTGCACAAATGGCGGAGAAAACCGGTATTGACCTTTGGTCAATGACCACGGCATCAGGAAAATCTTTAAAGAAAGCTTTTGAAACACTCCGTCCTTATCTCTCCCAGGAGAAAAACTGGGAAGGTCCACAGATCAAAGCTTTTGAGTATGAGGATGGTTATCCTTTATTAATGGAAGGAGCGGTCCGATTTAAATGTAAACAATGCAGGGACGGGGTAAAGCGTCTTGCTGCTGATAAGTTTGATAGACTTCGTCTTAATCTGTTATACTAAATGATTTGTAAATATTTAAACTGCTATTATGAAAAAAATTCTTTGCTTGTCTCTTACATTGCTCATGCTGTGCAGTGTTGCTATGGCGCAAAAGAAAACGATTACCGGTAAAGTGCTTAACCAGGAAACAGGTGAACCTTTGCAAGGGGTCAGCATCCTTGTTGATAAGCAAAAGGGTGGGGCCACTACCAAAGCAGACGGTACCTATTCCGTGTCGGTGGACAAGACTACTTCCACCATTGTATTTTCTTATGTTGGCTTTGCATCACAAACTATTGCAATAGCAGATAAAACAACAGTGGATGTATCGCTGGTTCCGGTTGTGATTGATAATAGCGAGGTAGTGGTTATCGGGTATGGTACCCAGAAGAAATCACATCTTACCGGTGCTGTATCCAAGTATAAGAATGAAAAATTGGATGAAACGCCATCTTCAAGACTTGACCAGGCTTTACAGGGAAAGATAGCTGGTGTACAGATACAGAATATATCATCTGAAGCAGGTTCAGACCCTAAAGTGAGAGTAAGGGGTACAAGCTCTATTAATGCCGGTGCAAATCCGCTGGTGGTCGTAGATGGTCATCCCGTACCAGATGGCCTGGCATTTGTGAATATGGCAGATGTAGAATCAGTAGAAGTTTTGAAGGATGCTGCCTCTTCTGCTATTTATGGATCAAGAGGAGCCAGTGGTGTTATTATCATCACTACTAAAAGCGGTAAAGCGGAGAAGCCAAAGTATTCTGTAAAATTTTCTACAGGCTCAAAAACACAGTATGAGTTGTACCCGATGATGAGTACAACTGAATATACCAATTTACTTTTTTATGAAGCTTCTTTAAAAGCAAAAGATCCGAGTATCACTCCTCCAACTGGTTCTGGTATTATTGCCAATAATGAACGAGCTGCCTACATTGTTGAAAGTACAATCATGGGTGGCTTCGGGGCAGACTGGCAGCAGGAAGCTCTTCGTGATGCTACAGTAAGAAACCTGCAAATGAATGTTTCGGGCGGATCGAGGCAGTTGAAATACTTTATTTCCGGTGGTTACCAGAGAGACCAGGGTATGATGTATCATAGTGAATATGATCGCTTCAATCTGCGGACCAGGCTTGATGCACAGCTCAGTAAGAAAGTAAAACTGACCTTTAACCTGAACCCATCTTACATCAAAAGGGAAAGGCCATCAGTAAACTTTATTGACTTTGTACGTTTCCAGTCTTTTCTTCCTGTTTATCATACTGAAGCAAGCGCTGCTTTTGTAAGCCAGGTGCCATTGTGGGCTAACATAAAACCCGGTGATTTTGCCCAGGCAAGACATTTTAATGGGAGGGTTTATGGTGGGCTGATGCCTGACGGAAGTATATGGACAACATCGTCACCTACAGATCCTTTTAACACAGCGAACAATACACCCAAATCTGCAATGGAAACAAGAACGATCACTTCCAATGACTACCGGGTGTTAAGCTCAGGCGATCTTTCTTATAATATATTGCCAGGTCTTGATTTCAAGACAATGGGAAGTATTTATATGAATTATACACAAGGCCTCGATTTTGCCAAGAGAAATTCAAACAGGGAAGGTGATATTAACAGGGGAGTTTATACCAATCGTCTATTTGTGGATTTGTTGTCTGAGAATACCCTGAACTATGTCAGGCAAATTAAAGATCATTCATTCAACATTTTGGCAGGTTTCACAGCACAAAAGACCAAGATCAATGATGAACAGGTAACCGGCCTTGATTATCCAAGTGATAATGTAACTACACTAAATACTGCTTTACAGATTGATCAGGCAAAGACAGCTACTTTTAATTTGAAAAACCAGATCGGATTACTTTCTTACCTGGGTCGTTTGAGTTATACCTATAAAAACAAGTATCTCTTATCCGCCAGTTACCGGGCAGATGGAAGTTCTTATTTCGCCCCTGGAAATAAATGGGGTTCTTTCCCTTCTATATCGCTGGGATGGGTAGTAACCGAAGAAAAATTTACAGAAGGTCTTGGCTGGCTAAGTAATATGAAACTAAGAGCCAGTTATGGAGCTACCGGTAATAACCGGATCGTCGATTTTGCATTTGTTGATCTTTTATATGCTGCCAATTATCCGTTAGGTTCAGGTACTGGTACCAGTGTAATTGGGCAGGTTCCGTCAAGAGATATTCTTTCCAATCCTGATATAACTTGGGAAAGAACCTTCCAATACAATGGAGGTATTGACCTGGGGTTATTTAAGAATGCAATCACACTTTCCATGGATGTTTATCAATCAAAAACAGACCAGTTATTATTGAGGCAGTCTGCAATGGGATTTGCAGGTGTGCCGCTTGCGTGGAATAATATCGGACGCCTGCAAAACAGGGGAATTGAATTTGAGATCACAACCAATAATATTAAGAGGAAAGACTTCCGATGGACGACTTCTGCCAATATCGCCCACAACAAGAATAAAATTTTGGAACTGGGTGAGGAAGCATTTTTGTTGAACCAGGGTGAAAGAACTGAACTATATATGAACCGTGTTGGTGATCCGCTGATCCAGTACTTTGGTTATAAAACAGATGGTGTCTGGCTTTCACAGGCCGATATTGATGCGGCAAGGACAGCCGGTTTGTCAAGTCCGTTGAGTAATATTTTTGTACCCGGCGGGTTGAAATTAGTTGATGTTAATGGTGATAATATCATTAACGCTGACGATAGGGTGGTTACTGGTTCACCTTACCCGGATTTTACATGGGGTATTACCAATAACATTACTTACAAAGCTTTTGATCTCAGCTTTATGTTTCAGGGTGTAGAGGGCGGACAATTGGTCAATGGTGATCCAAACTATAATGAAACCAAAAGGTATAATAAGAACTATAATAATAACAGATGGCTCAGCCCGATGTTCCCCGGTGATGGAAAGACACCTTATTCTACTGTTGGATTCAACTGGATGCTGACAGATTATGTGGTTGAAGATGCCTCTTATTTTGCACTGAGGGAAGTGATTGTTGGTTATACATTACCTGCAAAAACTGCTAAGTCAATAGGCCTGAGTTCGATGCGGGTTTATTTTTCCGGTCAGAATTTATATTTCCAATCTGCTGCTGGTTACAGGGGCATCAATACGGAAGCAAGATTCACAACCGGACCATATAACACCCCATTGGTGGATGGCTACCAGCGGGGAAGTTTCCCGATGCCTAAAACTATTTTATTTGGCATAGACGTTAACTTCTAACCGATTAAAACTTTTAATATGAAACCTATACAATATATCTTACTCATCGGTTGCCTTGGATTATTTTCCTGCAAGAAGGTGATCGATCTTTATCCGCAATCCAACCTGAATACAGGAACTTATTACTCCAACCTGGAAGAAGTGAAAGCTGCCCTGACTGGTTGTTACAACGGGATGCAGCGTTCCCTTTTTAATGAATGGCAATTTACAGAACTGCGAAGTGATAATGCAAAACAGGGGGCACCCGGCAGCACAGCCTCCGCTAACCGTGATCTGAGTGACCTGGATATGTTCATACCCAGCACTTCTCAGCAGCAGATCTATAATTACTGGCTGGCAACTTATAATAATATCAGGAATACAAATATTGTATTGCAAAAACTGGGAGTCGTATATAATCCGGCGACAGGATCATTAACTTTCAACAGCATTACTATCCCTATTACTGAAACGGATCGTAAGCAATTAGCAGGCGAAGCAATGTTTATCAGGGCCTATCACTATTTTAACCTGGTTCGTTTATTCGGAGGGGTATTCCTGGTGCATGAACCTGTTACCCCGGATCAGGCCAAAGCTATGAATCGGGTGTCTGTGGCGGATATTTATAAATTAATTGAAGCTGATCTTATAACAGCTGCCTCATCCATGAATAGTTTGAAATTTAACCAGATCGCTGCCGCCAATATTGGCAGAGCCACCAGCTGGGCATCAAAAGGATTATTAGCCAAGGTTTATTTAACACTGGGAAGAAAGACTGATGCAGTCACTTTATTACAGGATGTTATTGCAAACAGTGGATACTCTTTGCAAAGCAGCTATGCCAATGTTTTTTCCATCAGTAACGAGATGAACTCAGAAATTCTTTTTGCAGTTCGGTATAAAGCTGGTGGATTTGGACTAGGTTCTCATTTTGGAAATACATTTGCTCCATTGGGTACCGGATCGGCTGTAATCAATGGCGATGGGGACGGATTAAATTATCCTACCGCTGAATTGGATACCCTGACCAATGGAGATGCAAGAAAGCCAACACTGATCGGTGTTTTTGGTACTGGTTCCGCTGCAAAATGGTATGTCAAGAAATTCTTATTCCCGGTTACACTGGTAGATGATGGAGAAAGTGATTGGCCGGTCTTACGCTTTGCTGATATTTTACTGATGCTGGCCGAAGCACAGGGTTATTCACAGGCAAGTCTTGATCTTATCAATAGTGTTCGTCCAAGAGCCGGATTGCCGAATCATACAACAGCCACTATTACTTCTGTAGCTCAGTTTGAACAGGCTTTGTCCACGGAGAGAAGAATAGAATTTGCATTTGAGAACCAGCGTTGGTTCGACCTGGTACGTTTTAATACTACCATGACAACCGTTACGGCAGAACAATCCATTAAGGATCATTATGCAGATGAGTATTATGCACATTACCGGTTGTACCTGCCACCTACACCCACACTGGCTGAGTTACAGGGAAATATCACCCGGGATAAATTATTATTGCCGATACCCCAGCGGGAAATTGATACAAATACACAGTTAGTAATTCCGCAAAACCCCGGGTATTAACTATAAAAGAGTAAGACATGAAAAAATTATTGCTGTTCAGTGTTGTATTCATCGCATTTATTGCTTCTGCTTTTTCGCAGACAGCAGATACGGTGTATAAGCCAGTAGAATATCCAGCTGGTTTCACAGCACAATTAAATGTGGTCTATACAAGAGTAAAAGATTGGGAGGGTAAAATGGATATCTATCTCCCTCCAAAAGATAAAGGGCCCTCACCGGTGGTGATCAACATACATGGAGGAGGTTGGAATAAAGGGGTAAAAGAATCACAAACCGGGTTCAGTACTTTTTTTAAAAAAGGATTTGCTGTTGCCAACATAGAATACCGTCTTACCGGACAGGCTACTGCACCGGCTGCGGTAGAAGATACCCGGTGTGCATTGATCTACCTGATCAAAAATGCAGCAGTGCTGAATATTGATGTTAACAAGATTGTTATTATGGGTGGCAGTGCCGGCGGACACCTTGCATTGATGGGCGGCTTATTGGGCAATGATCATCGTTTTGATGGCAATTGCCCCGGGGTGCAGAATATTAAAGTGGCAGCTATCATTGATAAATATGGAATTACTGATGTATGGGATTGGGGCTATGGGAAAATTTTAACGAGTAAATCAGCTACCAGGTGGTTGGGTGATAAAGCCAATGATAAAGAATTTGCGATGTCTGTTTCTCCTGTAAATTATGTTACCAAGAACAGTCCGCCCATATTCATTGTACACGGTAACGCTGATCCTACAGTGCCGTATCAGCAATCAGTGGATCTGTATAAAAAATTACAGGAGCTGGGTGTGCAGTCGGAATTTATTACAGTTGAAGGTGGATTGCATGGAAAATTTGAAAAGGAGAAGAACAGTGAGATCAATAATGCTATGATCCGGTTTATTTTCAGTCTTCCCGCTTTCAATAATTGATTTAGTAATACTGGCAGTATGATAAATTTCCGGGTAGACAATAAGATCGCATTAGTAACCGGTTGCAGCAGGGGAATTGGAAAAACAATTGCTATTGAACTGGCAAATGCAGGAGCCGATATTATAGGTGTTAGCAATAGTTTAGTTCAAAAAGATAGTGATGTAGCGAAGGCAATTGAAGCAGCCGGGAAAAAATTTTATCCTTATGCGGCTGATTTTTCTGACCGGGATTCTTTATATCGTTTTCTGAATAAAGTAACGGCAGATCATCCGCAGATTGATATATTGATTAATAATGCAGGCCATATTTTGCGTAAACCTGTTGCCAACCACCCGGATGAATATTGGGATAAGATCATTGCTATCAATTTAAATGCACAATTCATCATTACCAGGGAAATCGGCAAGAAGATGGTGGACCGGAAATACGGCAAGATCGTATTTACCTGTTCCTTACTGAGTTTTCAGGGCGGGATCAATGTACCGGGCTATGCTGCCAGTAAGGGAGCCATAGCGTCTTTGTTAAAATCATTTGCGAATGAGTGGGCGCCGCATGGTGTTACCGTTAATGGGGTGGCCCCGGGATATATTGATACGGATAATACAGCACAACTACAGGCTGACCCCGAAAGAAGTGCTGCGATTCTTTCCAGGATCCCTGCCGGTCGCTGGGGAATGACTACTGACCTGGCAGGAGCTTTTATTTTTCTTTCGTCACCAGCCTCAGATTATATCAATGGTTCCATTATAACCGTGGATGGCGGTTGGATGGGCCGGTAAGAATAAAATTTAAAAAATAAAAATGGAAATAAGATTTCAAAACAGTCCGAAGGAAACCAGTGAAATGTCGACCCAGCAATTAAGGGATCATTTTTTGGTGCAGGGTTTGATGCAGCCAGGTAAAATTGAATTAGTATATTCTCATTATGATCGTATGATCATAGGAGGTGTTGTACCAGCCACGACAGGTATTTCTTTGCCCAATGAAGAAGAATTAAAAGCCCAATTCTTTTTGGAAAGAAGGGAGATGGGGATCATTAATGTTGGTGGTAAAGGAACCGTGACAGCAGACGGTAAGGTTTATGATATCGAAAAACTGGAATGTGTATACCTGGGCAAAGGCACACAGGAAGTGAATTTCAGCAGCCTTTCTTCAGAAGAACCGGCAATGTTTTATTTATTATCCCTGCCGGCCCATCATACTTATCCGAATAGAAAAATGACCAAAGCGGAGGCAGCCCCGGTTAACCTGGGTGACATTTCTACTTCCAATAAAAGGACCATTTATAAATACATACATAATGATGGTATAGAAAGCTGCCAGCTCGTAATGGGTTTAACTGTTTTAGAAGATGGTAGTGTTTGGAATTCAGTACCTCCTCATACACATACCCGGAGAATGGAAGCTTATTTCTATTTTAATTTACATGAGGCACACCGGGTAATGCATTTTATGGGGCAACCACAGGAAACCAGGCATTTGGTAGTTGCAAACAATGAAGCGGCTATTTCAGCGCCATGGAGTATGCACTTTGGAGTGGGGACGGCTAATTATGGTTTTATATGGGGTATGGCAGGAGAGAATAAAGAATTTACAGATATGGACCAGGTTGCCATTGCATCTATAAAATAAATCAGTGCCCTGAACTCAATGAAGTAAAGGACATTTCAAAGTGAATGATCAGAAATATATTATTTAAATAAAAAGCCTTCCCGGATAAAAGGAAGGCTTTTTATTTTTTTTAAAACAATACTTATTGTTTTACAATCTTCATCATACTTTCTTTACCATTATTCATCACTTTGATCACATATATTCCTGGTGACAATGATGACAGATCCAGCTGTGTATTCATTTGTCCGCTGCTTCTCTGTTGCATCAGCTTTCCATATATATCAAAGACCCTGATATCTGCCATTCCCTGTATATCCGGTATTGAAATATTCACAGTTTTACTTACCGGGTTGGGGAATACAGTAACTAATTTGCCGGTAACCAGTCCCTCTTCACGGGAAGCAGTACCCAAAGCAACTCTTAGTGTATAGCAGTTCGTAGCATTCCATTGGCTGCTACTACTTGGGTAAACCCGTGCATAATAGGTACCTGCAGTAACAGTCCTGTTAATCGTTTCATTTGTGGTACCGCTGTTACTGGATGTTTGCAATGTACTGCCACTGCTATTCAATAACCGTAAATGATAATTGGCAGGGAGGGTAGTTAAGGTCATTGTAATTGTACCTCCCGTAGTAATGACAAATTTGTAATAATCATTATCATTGCTTGGGTTGACCAAACCTTTAATATCAGTATTGAACGGAATAGTGGCAGCACCGCCTCTTGTTCCGTTGGTTGAAATATCATATGTGCCCGGGCAAACTGGTGCTGCGGATGTTGTAAACTGCGCCTGGCTGTAGTCACTGCTGCCTGAAGCACAATTTGCTCTAACTCTCCAGTCGTAAGTTGTGGATGCTGACAATCCGCTAATAGCTTGTGATGTAGAAGTAGTTGCACTGGCAGCTGTTGTCCATGTGGATACTGCTGTTGTCTTGTATTCTACTGTATAATTATTGGCTCCGGAAACTGCAGTCCATCCCACTGTAGCTGATGAAGCTGTGATGGCAGATGAGCTTAACCCGGCAGGAGCATTACAAGGAGCAGTTGTGGTAAACTGTGCCTGCACATAATTACCACTTCCTGCATCGCAGGTGGCTCTCACTCTCCAATCATAGATTGTTCCCAATGTTAACCCTGATAGATCCGCAGACAGGTTAGTAGTGGCGGTAGCAGCATTGATCCAAGTGCCTGATGATGCAGCTTTATAATCCACATCGTAAGAAAGCGCCCCGCTTACAGCTGTCCAGCTAATGGTTGCAGTTGTATTGGTGATGGCTGATGAAGTCAGTCCTGTCGGATCACCACAGGCTGCAGGAGCACTGATAGTGAAATTAGTATTGGAGATATCAAAGAAAATATTTCCAACAGCCTCTACTTTTATTCTTGCAGTAGCAGTGGGTGTATTGGGGATCGACACCACTTCTGAACCATCATTGGCGGTACTGGCCACTAATGTTGAAAAGGTATAACCACCATCAACAGATATTGAAATTTTTACATTGGCACAACTAACAGGTGCCAGATTGGTGGAGTTTACACTCCATGTAACAGTTTGAGCAGAATTAGCAGCCCAGCTAACCGCAGTGTTAGGAGCTGTAACAGCAAACGGCCCGGCAGTTCCATTAATGGTAAGCACCATATCATCACTTTTGTTATTGCCGGCTCCCGGGTGATTATCCCTTACCGTAAACCTGAAATTCAATGTCCTGGCAACAGAAGGCAATACTTCCCATTTATTAGAATTTGTACCACTCAGTATGGAATTTATTGCTGGGAAAGTGCGGCTAACTGAAGTAACTGGCAGGTAAGACCTGAATTGTGGCCCTGCTGTAGCAGTTACACTGGGTACCGTTGAAGATCCTGTTGCCCTTGGGTTATTTTGTTCCCAGCAATAAGTTAGCACATCTCCCGCATCTGCGTCACTGCCTGTACCGGAAAGTACAAAAGGAGTTGACCTCGGAATGACATAATCCACACCGGCATTAGCTGTGGGAGTTGCATTACCTGTTACAGTAGAAACGGCACAGGTTCCGTTGGCTGATTTTATATAATCAGTAACCTGCTGAATGGTAATGGCATGAAAATAATCATCGTTATGCGACTGAACATCAGTAGTGGCGCCGGTAATACCTGCATAACTCATAATAGTGGAACCACTACCCGGTTCTACCTGTGCAATTGTTCCTTCGTTTGCATGCGTAAAAGTGTGGTTGCCGCCAAACTGGTGTCCTAATTCATGCGTCAGGTAGTCAACAACAAAATAATCACTTGAGAGATCAATATAAGATGTCCATCCGCTTCCTTTATTTGTTTTACAAACACAGCCGATACAACCAGCATTGCCATTATTGGTAGGGCCGCGGTGAACAAGGTGGCCAACATCATAGTTTGCACTGCCAATTACATTGGTACAAGTGGTTTGTGTCTGTGTATTCCAACTGCTGGAAGTTGTGCCAATTGGGTCTGTGGCAGCGTTGAGATAAATAACGGCGTCATTATTGGCAATCAGTAACAGGCGAACGCCGAAATCTCTTTCATATATTCCATTCACCCTTGTCATTTTATCATTCATCGCTGCTAATACTTTTGCCTTACGTTCCGCATCAGTGGTTTCAGTACCATTCAGCCAATATTGTGAAAATTCACCACTTGCAACCAATGCAAGCCGGTAAGTCCTCAGCCTTCCATCATCGGCATTTCTAAGTGTACTCGCCGGGGTATCGGCAACTTCAGCTATCGCATTCATTGTTTCACAGGTAAATGGCTGCCTGTAGTTGGATACATCAGTTCTTGAAACTACCAGGTAATAATTATCTGATAACGGATCGATATAAATGGTAGGTCTCGAAGCTGAAAGTATCATGGCACTAACTCCCTGCGGAGATACACTGAACCGTATAGTTACAGAAGGGTCCGTAACTGAAACGCCAGCATACGATCTGATTCCGGGATACCTGGCTGCTAATAAAGGATCCATCACTGGGGCATCTACCACCCTGAAGCTTTCTATTCGGCCTTCCGCATTTGGTATACCGATAACAGAAGTGGATTGGTTGGCACTGATTGATTTCTCCGATGGAGCTAGCCTGGTTGCTGTTGCAAAAGCAGTTTCATTTAAATGAAATATTTTATAGGATGCAGGTTTTTGTCGTTGAGTAAATAAATCTTTACCAATCGTAGATTCTTCAACTGGTTGCCAAAAATTTTGTTGTGCCGCGGCAAAATAATGACACAATAGTAGAGTTGCACTAAGTAAAAGGTTTCTCATAATAGAGAGTTTTGGGTTTAGTAATTCATATTTATTAAAACCCAATTTAATTTTTAATTACTATAACGCACAATTGTTTTTAATCCGGGAAAGATGATTGTGAATAAATAACCGGCAGGTTTAAAAAGCACGGCTGCAATCTTTGAAAAAAATAAGTTTAAACCCTTATGCCTGACCCCGGTTGTTTTGAAATTTTCAAGATTGGTTAAACAACAGAAAAAGAAAACCCCGACAATTTTGTCGGGGCTTTTGTGCCCGGGACTGGATTCGAACCAGCACAACCTTTCGGATGCTGCCACCTGAAGACAGTGCGTCTACCAATTTCGCCACCCGGGCTTCGGGGGTGCAAATATAAGTGTCTAAACTGAAACGTTGAAATCCCTTAACGCATCATTCAAACTTGTCTTCAGATCAGTACTTGGTTTTCGCTGACCAATAATAAGGGCACAGCCTACGCCAAATTCACCGGCGGGGAATTTTTTTGTATAAGTACCGGGTATTACCACACTCCTGGCCGGAACCCTTCCTTTCATTTCTACTGGTTCCGGTCCGCTTACGTCAATGATCTTTGTTGATTGGGTTAATACCACATTGGCTCCTAATACTGCTTCTTTTTCCACAATAACACCTTCTACAACTATACACCTGCTGCCAATAAAACATCCGTCTTCAATAATAACAGGACTTGCCTGCAATGGTTCCAGTACACCACCAATGCCAACGCCACCACTCAGGTGAACAGCTTTCCCAATCTGTGCACAGCTGCCAACGGTAGCCCATGTATCTACCATCGTCCCTTCGTCCACATACGCACCGATATTGACATACGATGGCATCAATACCACATTTTTACCCAGGTAAGCACCATAACGGGCCACCGCATGTGGCACCGCCCTTACGCCAAGTTCTTTATAGTTCTTCTTCAACAGCATTTTATCATAGAACTCAAAAGGAGCTAGATCCCAGGTCTGCATTTGCTGGATACCGAAGTAGAGCAGGATGGCCTGTTTTACCCATTCATTCACCACCCATCCGTTGTCTGTAGGAGAGGCCACCCTCAGTCTGCCTTTATCTACTTCTTCAATCACGGCCCTGACGGCATCACTGTATTTATTATCTTTTAACAACTCACGGTTACCCCATGCTTCCAGTATCAATTCTTTCATTTCGTAAAATTTGCTGCGAAGATAAATGAATGGCTCAATGTGAAAATGACGCTGTTTCCGGGAACTATTTAATATAAACGATTTCATTTTTAAATTGAGTTATTTTCACATTTTCAAATTGGACTATGAATATCGGGTTCGATGCAAAAAGGGCTTTTCACAATGGCACCGGTCTGGGGCATTATAGCCGTACGTTGATACGGTCCTTATCGGATTATCACCCGGGTCACCAGTATTACCTGTTTAATCCCAGGCATTCAACTGAATTTGAACTGAAAGGAAATAATTTACAGGAGATTGTACCAACTGACTTTTTAAGCAGGTTGTTCAGTTCAGCCTGGAGAAGCAGTTGGGTGAAAAAGGATCTGCAGCGATTGAAGATCGATCTTTATCATGGTCTCAGTCATGAGATACCGGTTGGTATAGAACGAACAGGAATAAAATCAGTTGTCACTATTCATGACCTGATCCACGAACGGTACCCGGAGCAATACAATGCAATTGATGTAAAAATTTATAGTAAAAAATTCCGCTATGCCTGTGAACATGCGGATAAAATAATTGCCATCAGTGAACAGACAAAAAGAGACATCATTGAATTCTATAAAACACCGGAGAATAAGATCACTGTTTGCTACCAGAGTTGTAATCCCGCTTTTGGTGAAGAGGTGAACGAAGAAGAAAGAAAGAGGATAAGGGAAGAGTATGATTTACCGGAACAATTTTTTCTATATGTAGGTTCTGTTATAGAAAGAAAAAATCTGCTGAATATCTGTAAAGCTTTGTTTTTACTACGGAATGAACTGGATATTCCGCTGCTGGTCATTGGTGAGGGGGGAAAGTATAAACTACAGGTCAAAGATTTTGTTACACAAAATGGGTTGGGGTCAAAAGTGATCTTTTTGTCTGAGCATGAAAAGGCAAGATCATCGCCGTCCTTTCGGTCGGCTAAAGTATTTCCTGCTATTTATCAATCAGCTATTGCAATGATCTATCCTTCTTTTTTCGAAGGGTTTGGTATTCCGGTACTCGAAGCTTTATGGAGCCGGTTACCCGTTATTACATCCAATGTTTCCTGTTTGCCGGAAGCAGGCGGTTCCGGAGCATATTATGTGAACCCGGCCAGTGCTGAAGAAATAGCAACCGGTATGAAAAAAATTTACAGTGATAAAGGATTAGCCGCCACATTAAAGGAAAAAGGCTGGGAACATGCACAAAATTTTACGCAACAAAAATGTGCGGATGCTGTTATGAATGTCTATAAAAGTATATGGTAAATTTTGAAAAAGATATTGAACAAAGCCTGAAAGTGCTCCATGATGGCGGCCTCATTCTTTATCCGACCGATACGGTCTGGGGCATCGGCTGTGACGCTACCAATGAAAAAGCAGTGGAAAGAGTATACCGGTTAAAGAAACGATCTGATGAAAAAGCAATGATCGTACTGGTGGCTGATGAAAGGGATGTGTTGAAATATGTGGCCAGTCCGGATCTGAGTGTGTTCGATTATTTGGAAGGAGCCACCAGGCCAACCACCGTTATTTATGAGGATGCTATCGGGTTGGCTGAAAATCTTGTGGGTAAAGATGGCAGTATTGCTATTCGTATTTGTGAAGAACCATTCTGCAAACATTTACTGAAAAGATTCAGGAAACCTGTTGTATCCACATCCGCTAATATTTCAGGTCAGCCTGCGGCCCGTCTTTTTACAGATATTTCAACGGAGATAAAAGCAGGTGTTGATTACCTCGTAAACTACCGGCAGGATGATACAACAGTTGCAGCACCCTCCTCAGTGATACGCTGGCAAAATGGTAAAGTGCAGGTGCTGCGTCCCTGAACCTGTATCGTCAGACTTCTGCCTTCTTCAGGTTATCTTTGCCGCTTTATGGATATCAATTGTACAAAAGAGGAATTGGAGTTATTAAAAAAAGTCGCCACAGCTGCTGAAACGCTGGGGATGGAAGCCTATTTGATCGGTGGTTTTGTACGGGATAAAATATTGGGCAGGGAAACCAAAGATGCGGATTTTGTTTGCGTGGGTGATGCCATTGACCTTGCCAAAGAAGTGGCGAAGAAATTCAGGCCACAGCCGCATGTTGATTATTTCAAAAATTTCGGGACAGCTCATTTCAGACTGGATAATGATTTTGACATTGAATTTGTAGGCGCCCGGAAAGAAAGTTACCGGTTTGATTCCCGGAAACCGGAAGTGGTGCCCGGCACTGTGAAAGATGACCAGGACCGCCGCGATTTTACCATCAATGCATTAGCCATCAGTTTAAATAAAGAAAATTACGGGACACTGATTGATCCTTTCAATGGGATTAAAGATATTGATGATAAAATAATCAGAACCCCCTTAGCACCTGCTCAAACTTTCAGTGATGACCCGCTCCGGATGATGAGGGCCATTCGTTTTGCTACCCAGTTGGGATTTATCATTGAAGAAGGTACCTGGCAGGGAATCATTGAGAATGCAGAGCGGATAAAAATAATTTCGCAGGAACGTATTACTGATGAATTGAATAAAATAGTGGCAGCACCCAGGCCGTCCATTGGCTTTGATCTGTTGTATAAAAGTGGTTTACTGCAACTCATTTTTCCGCAAATGGTGGATCTGGCCGGTGCTGAATACAAAGACGGCCTTGGGCATAAGGATAATTTCTATCATACTTTACAGGTATTGGATAATCTGTCTGCCCATTCGGATGATCTCTGGTTGCGATGGGCTGCCATCTTACATGATATTGCCAAACCGGCCACCAAACGTTTTGAAGAAGGGCATGGCTGGACCTTTCACGGGCATGAAGTGGTGGGCGGCAGAATGGTGCCGAAGATCTTTGCCAAACTGAAACTGCCTTTGAATGAAAAAATGAGGTTTGTAAAAAAGATGGTGGAACTCCATCTTCGCCCCATCAGTTTAACAAAGGAAAATATTACTGATTCAGCGATCCGCCGTTTATTGTTTGATGCCGGCGATGATTTTGATTCACTGATGCTGCTTTGCAATGCAGATATTACATCTAAGAATAAACAGAAAGTAAAACGGTTTCTCGAAAATTTCCAACTGGTGCGCCTTCGTTGCAAGGAAGTGGAAGAAAAAGACCATGTGCGTAACTGGCAACCGCCTGTCAGTGGTGAACTGATCATGGAAACATTTGGCCTGCCGCCATCCCGGCAAGTGGGTGTTATCAAAGATGCATTGAAAGATGCCATGCTGGATGGCGTTATCCCTAACACCTATGAAGCCGCTCATGCTTTTATGCTGGAGAAAGCAAAAGAACTGGGATTGAAGCCGTTAAAATAAATGTTTCGCCCTGCCGGTAATACCCAATAAGCCTTAATTTTGTGGTATGGCGATTTTAAAATTCAGAGTATATTTTGAGGAGGATGAAAGTGTGTACCGTGATGTGGTAATCCGGCACTCACAAACCTTTAAGGAACTGCATGATGTAATACTCAAGTCTTACGAGTTCGACAGCAAGCACCAGGCCACTTTCTTCCGCAGCAATGATCATTGGTTGCGTGGCCGGGAGATATCACTGGAGAAATACGATAAGGAATACAAAGCGCCACCACTAATAATGGGAGAGACCACCATTGGCTCAGAGATCAAAGATCCTAACCAGCGGTTTACCTACCTGTATGATTTTAACCGCAACTGGAACTTCCTGGTGGAACTGATCAGTGTATCAAAAGAGGAGAATCCGAAAATAAGTTATCCTGCTGTGGCCAGAACGGAGGGTATTGCGCCCAGCCAGTATGGTACCAAAGGATTACTGGGAGAAAAGTTTGCCGATATTGAAGAAAAATATGACCTTACCCAGGTGGGAGAAGGATTTGCCGAAAAGGACGAGGAAGGAGAAGATGTTGGCCTGGGAGAGGAAGGAGTTGCCGGTGAAGAGGAAGAAGTATGATTGGATACTTGTATACAGTGTTTTCAATAATGATAATGACCCTGGCATATTGGCCGGGGTTTTAAATAATATGACGTTGGCAAAAAATAAAACCGTAATCATCATAGCCGGACCTACCGCAGTTGGTAAAACAACCCTGGCAATTGAACTGGCCCGTCATTTCAATACGGAAATTATTTCAGCCGACAGCCGCCAGTGTTTTAAAGAACTGAATATTGGTGTGGCAAGACCTTCGGAAGATGAACTGCGGCAGGTGAAACATCATTTTATCGCATCGCATAGTATCCATGAAGAAGTGACAGCCGCTACGTTTGAAGAATATGCGCTACAAAAAGTAAACGAATTGTTTCTGCTGCATGATGTGGTGGTTATGGTGGGCGGAACCGGTTTGTACATCAAAGCATTTTGTGAAGGACTGGATAGCATACCCGCTATTGACCCGGCTATACGGCAGCAGGTGATGAAGGGCTATGAAGAAAAAGGATTGCCCTGGCTGCAGGAAGAAATAAGGCAGAGAGATTCCTTATTCTTTGAAAAAGGCGAAATACAAAACCCGCAACGGTTGATGCGGGCCCTGGAAGTGGTCGAGGCCACGGGACAAAGTATCTTCTTATTCCGTAACAAAGACAAAGTAAAGAGAGATTTTACCATCATTAAGATCGGACTGGAAATACAAAAAGAAGAACTGCACCGCAACATACATACAAGAGTGGACAAGATGATAGGGGCAGGATTAGTGGAAGAAGTAAGATCCTTATTGCCTTACCGCCACCTGAATGCCCTGCAAACAGTTGGCTATGCAGAGCTGTTTGAATATATTGACGGGACTATTTCGCTGGAAAAAGCAGCAGAGAAAATTAAAGCAGCTACCCGGCAGTATGCCAAGCGACAACTAACCTGGTTTAGAAAAGATGCAGCAATAAAATGGTTTGAACCACAGCAGGTGGGGGAGATATTACAATGGATTGCTGATAAAATTAAGTAAACAATATTCAGTTACTGAATTGAACCGGATTCAAAACTGCTACACTTTTTTTATTTTGATTATTCTATTATGCTTTGCCAGGGACGCTGGTATTTTTTTTACTCATCAAATTACCCATCGTTATAAACAATAATGAGATAGCTATAAAAATGGCTGTAATACCTGCTGCATTGATGAGTACCTGTTTTAAGCCCAGGTTTGTTACATTAATAAAGGGATAGGGATAGAATCCGGAAAATGAGCCGCGGATCAGAATGACGATGATGTACAGCAAGGGATAAATTAACCAGGGGAGTAATTGCTTTATTTTCAAACTTTGTTTAGGAACAAAACAGATCCAGTAAATGAAGAAAAGCACTGGAATGATCGAGTGAAGTAATTCATCCACCAGTAGCTGTAATCCCTGCGGGTTCCAGATAGATCGTAAGATGATATTGTAGATGATACCCACGATCAGGATATAAACAGTAATGGCGGTAGTTGTTTTGTAACGGGCAAAGAATGTACCCGTCTTTGAAAGGGGATTCAATAATAACACCGTGCAGTAAATAGTTACAAGAAGATTGGTGAGGATTGTAAAATAACTGAAGTAACGGGTAATTAACTCAGGCAGCGCAGCCACCTTACTGTTGATATTGATATAGAATTGTGATACAAGGGCAAACCAGCCCGCAAGCGCTAAAAATCCTAATAAATATTTTTGTGTTGTTGACTGGTTCGCTTTCGTCATTCGTTGATCATTTGGTTTACCTGGTAAAAATAATAATTAGTATGAACCGGACCAGTGTTCAGTATGACAGTAATAAAGGCAAAAATTTGTTTAATTTTTACTCAGTTCAAATTGGCAGACGTTGTGTTAGATAATTTTTAAAGATTTTAAGATCAATAAAAGTCCAAGTATAAAACAAGTAACACTAAAGAAAAGCAGAAATAGTTTTCCGTAATTCCTGGTTGGGACATATTTTGCCTCTTTCATTTCCTCTTTAAATGTTTTCTTGTAGAAGGCAGCTTTAAAACTATATACACTTATGAAAAGAAATATAGTGCCCAGTGCAGCCATATAATTTATTCCTCTCATAGAAAGAAGTTTGTAAGATTATTTAGAGGTAAATATAATTTCAGACAACAGCCAGAGCTTTGCTTTTTTTTTGATATTTGAAAAACGTTCAGCCCGGACTGAAGCAGAATAAAGATATAGAGTTGATACGACATTCAAAAGTTCATCTGTGGTTCTTCAGCCGGGATAAAAGTTGAGTAAAGTACAAGAAGCTGATAAATATTCCGTCAGCCCAAATAACGCAAAACTCCTTGTTATCGGCTTTGCTTTTTGTCAGCCATACAAAACTGGTCGTGCCATCTAAGGTGTCAAACGATGTAAATACTCAAAAGCAAAACGCAGAATTGTCGAAAGATGATTTTGATAATGGAGTTTGTGTCAAGCAGAACTTATCAGTATTAGAAATACGCAAAGACCCGGAACAGGTTAGGTTAAACAATCTTTTACATGAAATACATAAAAAAGCAGAGAACGATTAGAGCAATTATATAAAGAAAATGATATTAAACCTATTGAGATTCGGAATGGAATCGGTAATTCGATTTAATACCATACTCGTCTGTCAGGTAAAGAATTTTTAACCCGGAGCTAAGAACATCTATGTTATATTTTAATACTTTGCTGTCTTCGTTTACTCTTACTTCCATTGTTGCTATATCAGAACTCAGTACTATTATTCTATATTCTAATGAAATAAAACCGATATCTATCGGGGATGTTTTTTGTTGTAAAGCACCCCAATCACCTGAATTTTCGGGTTTAATAAATGTTAGTATTTGTTGTTTTTCACCATTTGAATATACATCTAAAGACCAACTGCCATCTAACGCATCCTCAATTAAAGCTATTTGTTTTAATTTTTCTGAATTATCATCTTTCATAAAATAAATTTTACTTACTTGTCCCGATTAAAGCGTTTTTAGTCGAATCGTTTGCAAGTGTCCGAAGCGACTCTTGGGTTCCTCTTTGATATTTTCTTATGCTGTCTAATAATCTTTGCGATTTATTCAGTTGGTTTGTTAGTGGTGAAATGTCTATCTTCTCTGTAGTCTGAGTAGTTTTATAGTAGTCAAGTGCAATATATAAAAGTGTCACAAATGTTATAACTGTACTTATTATAGCAGTTCTTTTAATCCAGTAATTTGTACTTTTTTTCGCCATTGCAGGTCTTCCCGAACCACTGAACGGCCTTTGTTGCGTGTTGTGTGCTGCCCGGTGCTGCAGCAAAAGCACCAACAAACGAAATAAGGGAACCCGCTATCTAATCCCGGTAATGTGACAGAATATTCATTTGCACTGCCTCGGGGTCATTATCCGGCATCATCTGACATATCAGGTGAATATGGGTTTCCATAAAAACAAAAGTAAAAATCTTAACTCTTTTAATATTTACCAAAAAGCGCAGGCTGCTTATGATAATGTCCTTGTACTTGTCTGGCTTCAATAGCTTCTTCTACTCCAAATTGGTGGCAGTAAAAAATTGAGGAAACTCAGTTATAAAGAAAGCCATAGGTTTAGAGATAACTAAGATATAATTTCCCAAACCGTTGTGCTGTTGGTCTCTTGCCCACCCGCATACCCATACACAAAACGCAACAGCGGCGTACTATTTTCTTGGAACACCAACAAAGGCAAAAACCTATCTTAAATATTCTATAACTGCATTCAGATCGTCCTCTGAATAATGGAAATTATGACTGTTTCCTTGGTTACCCCAGACTTCTTTCAGGTGCAGTGCGATACTATCTTTGGCAGATACTAGTGAATCCTGTTTTGTTAAGTACAACTTGAGATATTCGATACCAAGCCAATCTACAACTCCTTCTAAATAATTATGTCGTCTATATTTTGTAACGTGACAGGAATTGCAGTCCTTTTTAAATAAAGCCTCTCCTTTGTAAAAAAGGGATGAATCAACTATCCCATTACTCGTCGTATCGTTTTGAATGTGGGATGAATTCAGATATGTCGTCGCTTTATCCTTACTTGGGTTGTCTGAACAGCTGGCTAGCAAAATGAGAAATGGAAGAGAACGTCTAATAATGGATTGAATAATTACCATGATGACCTTCAATGTTAGTTTTCGTCGAGAATTTCGTATAACGAACAGGGATTTGTGCAGGTTGGGAAATAAAATTCCGTCTGACCAGAACCGCTGCTGATTGAAAATATAATGTTGAAGTTAAGAACCAAAGTTGAGAGTTGTACGTCCTGCCCGGAACTGAAGCTGAATTGCGTATAACTGCCGATTGTACTTCCGTCCAGCCCCGGTAGAGCAAAACCCCATGTTGCCTGTAGTTTTATTTCCACTTCCAATTCAAGTCTTCAATGAAATTTATTTTAAGTCTTTCGCAAAGTTGTCTTAGTTCTTGTCGCAGTTGAGAAATGTCACTGATTTTTGATTTTGGGATAATTAAGTGTCCGCCAGTTTTTAGGCTTGGATAGAAGTACTCACCAGTTTCTGTCACATCTTCAAGTTCTGACAAGTTGATTTTGGATTCACCCGTAACGTCATTTGTCTCAATTACATTTTCAGAGAAATGAATATTTGCAGTTTTTCCAAATCTGTTTTTGTAAGTGTCCGCAATAAATTTAGCGTAGTGATTTTTATATTGTTGTCGCTGGTAAAGTGGATAGAATATTAATGTAACTATTCCAAATGCCAGGAAATAGTAAGAAAGAAATGAATTGTTACTTTGATAGAATAAAAAAGCTAAAAGGAACATTGTTCCAGAGGCGATTAACCATGATGTTGTTCGCTTCTTCTTTATTCTGTCAGTCTTTGATGCCAAAAACAGCTGATGTTGTAAAAAATCGTTTTGGTCTAATTGATATGTCAAAGTCATGCTATAAAAAGTAGGGTGTCGTGAAAAATTACAGGCAACGTCCGGGCTTGGCGACGTGGCGATATTCCGTGTTACGTCAGCCGGGACTGATGATGATCAAAGATATGAAGATGAAAATATATTCTATAGCTGGGCTTTATTAGTCAGATTGATATGTCGCTGAGCAGCGTTATATCGACCAGGATATATTCGTTAAGCCGCCATGACGCCAAACCCCTTGTTGTGTGCAGTCATTTTTTAACGATAGCCAAATAATCTTCAAAACTTCTGTAGTTTCTAGAAACTTTCAAATACTCTTTGTAAGAAGTATAATAAAGCCGACACTCATTGATTAATTCTGAACGGTCAACACGAAGTTTCAAACAAATACTTTCATATTCTTTGGCCATCGAAAGCAGTTCGTCACACTGTTCAATCGATGCCCCATCCATCCCATACAATACTCCTGTAGGTATTTCGTGAAGTGTATGAAGGATGTACTGCCTGGTTTTGCTCTCATACAATTCGAGTAGCTCTTTATCTTCCGGTGCAATTTTAATCCCTTTATCCAACAAAGAGACGCTTGAATATTTATAATCTTTTGTATAGCCTTGAAAACTGATTAAATGCTGTTCTAAACGAACAAGGAGCTTAATCGCCTCAACATTATCACGTTCGACCTGCTGCGCTAAACAAGGATAAAGTAAATTCTGAAATAAGGGTTGTCTAATTGTCACATCATTGGTTAAAAGCTCTTTTGCTATATCGATTGTTTCTTCAGCAGTGAAATCTGTTTTAGTCTCCTTCAGGAGTTGAAAAAGTTGGTCAAGTTGTTTGTTCTTTTCTTTCCTGACGGCAGTGTTAACTTCGAGGTCAGTGTAAGTCTTTATAAATGTTTCTTTTGTCACTAGAAGGTTCTTGATGATTGCACACAACACTTAAATATACGCAACTGCTGGCACAGATTCATATTGATACTCAACGGGAATTTATGCCAGTATTTATTGCAGTTGTCTTTTATATAACTGAATAGCATTCTCAAATCCCAAATACAAAGCATCACAAATCAATGCATGGCCAATACTCACTTCATCCAGCCAGGGTATCTGTTGTTTAAAGAATTGTAAGTTCTGCAAGTCAAGATCATGGCCGGCATTTAAACCCAGGCCCAGTTCTTTTGCTTTTAAAGCAGCTTCCACATACGATTTTACGGCTGCCTGCTTATTACCTGCTGCATATTGTTTTGCATAACCTTCCGTGTACAGTTCAATCCTGTCTGTTCCGGTGGCTGCCGCACCTTCCACCATTTCCACTATAGGGTCTACAAAAATGCTGACACGGATACCGGCCTTTTTAAATACGCCAATGATATCCTGCAGGTACTTTTTGTTTTTGATGGTATCCCAGCCATGATCGCTGGTTAGCTGGCCCAGTGCATCGGGTACCAGGGTTACCTGGTCGGGTTTTGTTTCCAGTACAAGGTCCACAAATTTTTGTTCGGTGCAGTTGCCTTCAATATTAAACTCCGTAGTGATAATTTTCTTTACCTGTCTCACATCATCATAACGGATATGCCGTTCATCCGGCCTTGGATGTACTGTAACGCCATCTGCACCGAAACGCTGGGCATCAATGGCTGCTTTCACTACATCAGGATTATTGCCACCTCTTGAATTGCGCAGGGTGGCAAATTTGTTGATATTAACAGACAGTTTGGTCATACAACAAATTTACAGGTAAAATAAGAAAAGCCGCCTTCTGCCAGCCGGGAGTAGTATTTCTTAAAATGATTTATTACATTTAAGAAACTAAATTTTTCCCATGAAAAAAATCTGCTTGTGCGGGGCAGGGTTGTTTATGCTATACGCTTTGTCAGCTCAGCCCTTCAACCTGGACACTGCTATCAATCCGGTAGAACTGAAACTGCTTCCGTTCAAACCAACAGCCAAAGAAAGGGAACTTGAAAAAGGCCGGATGAATATTACCCGTGTCACCCAGTCGGATGACACGTTGTATTATTTTGTCCAGGGGGCCAGTATTTATTCCCCGGTATATGTGGGAGTCACATCTCTCGATCCGTCCAATAAGATCGATGTGCGGCTACACAAAATGAACTGGAAAAATGCTAACCGCAGCGGCAGCACGGACGAGAAAGGTCAATGGAGTGAAAAATTCAAAACGGAGAATGATTTTGGTATCATGGTCATACCACAATCCAAACCGGCGAAATATACTTTACTGGTTTGGGTGGGTGATGAAGCTAAAATTGAATTACCCCCGGTATTGGACAAGGATAAGGATGCCGGAAGCGGTGGTGGAAAAGGGGGTGGCATGTCACAGTCTACTATATTGTATATCGTAATCGGGGCGTTGGCAGTTATTGTAGCATTTTTATTCTTTAAACTTAAAAATCGTAAGTCATGAGATATATCAGGCAAATTTTATTTCCGGTTCTTTTTCTGTTAGTATCAGCCGGTGCTGTAAAAGCCCAACCGGGTGCTAACGAAATTGATCAGGCTACGGAACAAACCATGCAATTGCTGGAGCAGTTATTTGGTAACATGGAAGGTTTTGAAGAAGGGGTGGGCCCTGCTTTTGAAGCTTTCCGCAATGGTATGGGAATAGTCAGGGATGGGTTGGAATTCTATAATTCCATGCAGGCATTGGATGAAAATGAATGTGTGCCTGATTTTACCACCCCGGCTGAAGCAATGATGCCGACTGGCTGTGCCAGTAATGAAGAATGTGCAAGCTGCTACGATGAATCTATCAACCGGCTGAATACGGTCCGGAAAAGCCTGGCCCGGATGCGGTGTATTTATACCAATACAAAAAAGTTCACTGATGCTGCCATCTCTTTCGGGGATAATGTATCCGGCATTCATGGGGTGATGGGTATAGCCTGGCAAAATGAAAGAAGGGGTATTGAAAAATCATTGCAGGATTTTGAAAAAACCTATGATAAGAAATACGCTGACTTAATGACCTCCATGCAAACGGCTTTGAATGGCATTAATGCCTGCGAAGCAAAATTCGGGATGCGGGACTGGTACCAGCGGTTCGGGTTCCTGTATTTTGAAATGATGAAAGAGAAGTATAAACGGGATGATTAAGAGGGTGTATGTTAGGTTGAGTTTGTCTGTTTCGGCAAGCTCAACACGACAAACTCAACACGGCAAGCTCAACATGACAAGCTTAACATAGCAAGCTCAACACGACAAACTCAAAATGACAAGCTCAATAAAGCAAAAACTGTCAGCCTGAGCTTGCCGAAGGCTGACTGATAAAAGATCATTCTTAAACTATAACTCTTTCCAGGTATGATCAGCCAATAGCTGAACGGCCGCAACAAATTTTTTGAATGGTCCCGATTTTCCCCATTCTTTAGGAGATACTAATGACAGGATGAAAGTTTCATCCTGTTTTTCGTAGAGATAATAGGTTTGCCCGATATTTGGTTTGAAAGACATTTTTGCGCTATAGATCGTCAGCGAGAGGTCTTTCCGTTTTTGAATCTCATGTGCCTGTAATGCCAGCAGTTCTATTTGTTTGCGGATTTGTTCTAACTGCATATTGGTCTGCTCTTCCATCGCCGTCAGTGCCTTGTGTTTGATGATACCTTCTTCGTTCGCTTTTATCACGGCACCTGAAACAGAAGCAGAATAGGGCAGCACACTCAATTGCTTATGGTATATTTCCATATTGGTGTAGGAACTGCCATCTTCTTTAATGCCCTGTTGCGTTATCCGTAAATAACCATTGGGCATTATCTCATGTACCACATGCAGGGCTATTTCTCCTTTTTTGTAGAAATGAATTTCAAAGGTGATACCATCCGGTATTGCTGCCTGAACTTTATCGGCCAGTTCATGATTCTCAAATTCATTCAGGTCACCATCGGCATTTATTTTATAATTCGAAGCAAAAGCCTGGTTTTCCAGCGTTACCCAGTTATGATAAATAGCCAGTACTTTTTGGTCGGGAACGGATTCAATCTTATAAATACCACTTTTCGGTCTTTCACCGTATTCGTAGGTCCCTTTTTCGGGGAACAATTGCCAGGAAGCTAAAAAATTATATGCCTGTACCATAAGAGTTGTGCATAATTACAAAATTTGAGCTAAAAAGTTTTATTTGACCTGAAATAGTGGACTTATTTTAAAGCAGGGCTGTAGCATTATTCAATTATCTTTATTTTCTTTAAATCTTATTGATGAAGAGCTATTTCGGTTCCTATTTCATATCTCCCGGTGCTGAGCCTGTTGAATCCAGTGTACTTGTCTTCGATAAAAAGATGAGTATTGGATTTCGTAACCCTGATGGGTCCAATGGTATTGTTCATTGGCCGCTGAAAGAGGTGGTAGTCTCCTATGAACTTTCTACACAACGAACAAAGGTCCGTAATACCGGGCTGGGTGCTGAATTGTACATGGAAGGAAAGGAGGCGGCTGCATTTATAAAAGAAATGCAGGATGATCTGCAAAGGCCCTGGCATAAAAAGAATAATTCAAAAGATTGGGGGAGGAACTTATTGCTGTTTTCAGGATTTGCCGGTGGCATGGTATTACTCTATTTTCTGATCGTACCCTGGCTCGCAGAAAAAATGGCTTCCACTGTTTCGGTAAAAACCGAAAGACAATTGGGTGATGCTGTATATGATGCGATGGGATTATCTGCAGCAGAAGATACAGCCGCCAGCTTTTTGCTGAATGATTTTTTTGCAACTATGGATGTGCCCAGCGCTTACAGTGTGCGGATAACGGTGGTCAATGATAATGTGGTCAATGCTTTTGCTGTACCGGGAGGAAGGATAGTAGTATATAGTGCTTTATTAAAACAAATTCAATCTTACCCGGAACTGGCCGCCTTGTTAAGTCATGAGTTTACTCATGTAAACAATAAGCATTCTACTAAATCTATTTTCAGGCGCTTAGGATCAAAAGTATTTATCGGGTTGTTATTTGGCAGTTTTGGTTCTGTTACTTCTGTACTGATCGATCATGCGGATGACCTGAAATCTCTCACTTATTCCAGGAAACTGGAAAAAGAGGCCGATACAGAGGGCTTAGCAATTCTCCTGCAGCGAAAAATTGATCCGAAAGGGTTTGAAGATCTTTTTCATCATTTAAAGGAGGCTGCGCCTTCATCGGAATTGCCTGAGTTCTTAGGCAGCCATCCCGATGTTGAAAAAAGGATCAGTTATATTAAAGAATCGTCAAAAAATGCAACCATAGCTGTGGATCAGCGATTACAATCTATTTTTGAAAAAATAAAACAATAAACAAATGCTTATTACAACAACCAATGTCGTAAACGGACGACCTGTACAGGAATACCTGGGAGTTATCAATGCGCAAAGTATCATCGGTGCGAATATCTTTAAAGACATCTTTGCCGGTCTGCGTGATGTATTCGGGGGCAGAAGTAAAACCTATGAAAAAGTATTGGAGCAGGCAAAGGAAGATGCGTTAAGAGAGTTGGCTGAAAAGGCACAGGCGCTTGGGGCAAATGGTATTCTTGGGGTTGACCTGGATTTTGAAACCATCGGTAGTGGAGGTAGTATGCTGATGGTGATCGCAACCGGAACCGCAGTTCGTCTGTAACGATTGAAGGTTTTATGTAATAAAATATTATTTCGTGAAGCGACTTTTGTTTTCAGGATTTTTCTGTGCATTACTGTCGTTGCAGGTGATGAGCCAGCAAACAACTGTTCCTCCGGCAGCAGCAATAATATTGAAACAGGCTTACCGTGAAGCATCGGAACAAAATAAGAATGTATTATTGATGTTCCATGCTTCCTGGTGTGGCTGGTGTCACCGGATGGATACCAGTATCAATGACCCGGTCTGTAAAAAATTCTTTTCGGATAACTATATTATCTGCCACCTGGTGGTCGATGAATCGGCTGAAAAAAAGAAGTTGGAAAATCCGGGTGCAGTTGAATTACGAACGAAATATCATGGTGACGGACAGGGTATACCATTCTGGCTGATTTTTGATAAGGAAGGCCGGCTACTGGCAGATTCAAAGATCAGAACTGCCGGGCAGGGGCCAGAAGCAGGTGAAAATGTGGGTTGCCCGGCCAGCGAAAAAGAAGTGTCTTACTTTATCAGTGTTTTAAAAATGACCTCACCGCTAAATGATCAGCAATTGGAAGTGATAAGAAAACGGTTCAGGGAAAATGAAAAATAATTGTTGTCAGCGGATGAGCGTAGCTACCCCTTTTTGAAAATAGGCTTTGCCGGTATAATCTGTTGCCTTTACTGACCATACAAATGTGCCGGTAGCCTGTAACTGGCCATTTATTTTTCCATCCCATCCTTGCCCGTTGACCTGGGTTGAAAAAAGCAGTTGCCCCCAGCGATTGTATACATTGAAGTATTCAATACTTTTCATTCCTACAGCAATCGGCAACAGTAGATCATTCTTGCCGTCATTATTAGGAGTGAAACCGGTTGGTACAAAAACGGATGGTCCTGTTTTAAATACTTTGATCGTTATGTAAGCAGAATCTTTACATCCTTCTTCGTTGAAACCGATCAGTTTATACCTGAAACTGGCAGATTCATCATTGAAAATCGCAACAGGGTTGGGAATATTGCTGGCAGAAAGATTATCAGGTGGTAACCAGCTATAAGCCGCAGCGCCGGAAGCATTTAATTGGAGGGGTTGCCCTGCGATTACTGCCGTGTCCACTCCGGCAGAAACGTTCATTTTTGGCAGCACAGTTACTTTAATTGTATCGCTAACTGGTTTAGGGCAGCCTCTTGTATCAGAAACGGTAAGTATAAAATCAGTTGTTCCGGGTGGAAAAGCAATTGGATTCAATATACTGGCATTACTCAGCCGGCTAGCAGGCCTCCATGACCAGGAACTGCCATCTGTTATTCCGTTCAATAGTAAAGATGCATTGTTACAGATAGAAACATCTTTGCCGGCATCAACAACAGGATAGGGAACAGGTGTTACGGTAATATTTTCAATGGCGGAGCATCCGCCAATTATAGCAGTGACCTGGTAATTGGTAACTGTGTTGGTAATAACAAATGGATTTTTTATTGCCGGATTGATAATTTGCCCTCCGGGTGTCCATACATATTGCAAAGCATCCGATATGATCTTCAGCTGAATTGTATCACCTTTACAAATAGTAGTATCATTCATTGCCTGCAGGCTCACTGCATTCACCACTCTTACCAGCACCGAGTCTTTGTTCACGCAACCACTTTCATTCAGTTCAACATAATATTTCGTTGTGACAGTTGGAGAAACGGACGGTGTTGCCGTGTTAGGATTTGTGATATTTACCAGCGGTGACCAGCTGAAGTTGCCGGTTCCGCCTGCCTGCAATAGCAGCATATCATTACGGCAAATAAGTGTATCACGAAAAGCCAGTTGTATAGGTGGTTTATCTATGATCGTAACCGGTTTGGTAATAGTGTCCCGGCAACCTCTTGTATCAGTTACGATCAGTCGTGCCTGTTTGATACCGGTCTGTGGATACTGGTAGGAAGGATTTTGCAGGGAAGAAAAATCATTACTGCTGCTTGCTTCTCCAAAATCCCATGTCCATGAATTGGGAGTGCCGTATACGGATGTGGTCTGGTCGGTAAAAAAGGTTGGATTATTGATACAAATACCTGATGACGTAAAGCCTGGTACAAAGCCCGGAAAAACCCTGATGAGGGCAGTTGCAGAATCTGAACAGGTTTGATTACGGTTGATAACAAGTTTGACAGTGTATATACCGATAGCCGGAAATGTAAATGTTGCGGTCGGGTCAGCTGATGTATAAATAATCGTATTGTTTTGATCAGAAAACTCCCAGTCCGTTGAAACGATCAGCGGACTGTTGGATTGATTTGCAATGGTTATGGTTTGTGTGTTCTTACATAACAGGTATTCCGGTAACAATGATGCTGCAGCAATATCGCAATCTGCAATATTGATTTGAATATCTTTTCGTTGCCTGGCAATGACAACTCCGTTTCTTATTTCTTCTACACAAACAGTTACTACGTAGGCACCAACATCAGGGGCAATGCCAGTTATTAGTCCAGTTGCCGCATTGATCTGAACAGCACCTCCAAGTGGTTGTGATTCATAAAAGTCAGGGTAATTATAGGGTACCGGGGGAAAGGGTGGTGGTTCTGGTGGCAAAGCGGTGCCACCACCCGGTGCAGTACTGTTATAGGCTTCGCAGAAAGAATAGCGAAGAGAATCGCCATCTGTATCCTGTGCGGCAAAGCTATAGCTGAAATTATTATTGGCGCAAACCACAACGAGGTCGTTGCCGGTAAAAAAGGCACTGTTATTTTCCGGTGCGGAAATATTAGAAATGTTGCCCGGTATTTCTGCCGTATACGTTGCCCCGACATTGTTGTACCCGGGCGATAAATTATTGATGCCACTGATCCGGTAATTGACATGACTTGCCAGTATATATCCCGCGGCAGAAGCTGGTAAGGTTATGGCAAAATTGTAATAGGCAACTTCATAGCAGACATTCGGTGGATTAGTAATACAGGGATCGGGATTAGTAATACTTATCGTTTCCTGGTTTCCTATTGTAACAGAAATATCTGTTACCCGGGAATTATTGGTTCTATTAAAAATGGAAATAATAGCAGGATTAGGAAACTGGCGGCCACTCCCGCAACGCTGAAATAATTTTAGGGTTACGTTATAGCTGTATTGTCCGTTAATCATTCCTGTAAACGTATAGAACATTTCGCCGCCAGTAATATGGCTGCTGCTGGCGGAAAAGGAATAACCAGCAATAAATAGCAATATGACAAAAAACCTTTTCATGATGATCCTAAGAACGGTATAAGAAGGATTGAAATTTACCAGTATTGGCACCCTTTTTAAAGTTAAGAATATAATCGATAGATATAATTACCGGGTTGCCATCTTTGGGTAAGGGGAATTCTCCTTATTTTAACAAACTGCTTTCTGGCTGAAAATCAATTAATACTTATTTTTAAAGGGTAATACTATTCCCATGAAGTTATTATTAACTGTTGTCTTATTGCTGCCTTTGTTTACCTATGCACAGAATTGTAAACTGAACAAGGAGACAGACCCTTACACAAAAGAGACAAAACTATCCACCGGATTTATCATTTTTAGCGGAGGGTCAGTAACCATTGATGCAGACAGCAAAGAAGTGGATATGCTTTTTTCCATTGAAGGGGCAAACAGGTGTTTTGATAATAATTCCACTGCTGTGGTTTTCTTTGAAGGCAGTAAAGCGAAAATGAATTTACGCAACGCCGGTACTATGAATTGCGAGGGGCTTTTTCATTTTATCTATAAAAATTCTGTAAACACTACTTCTCAGCTTCAAAAGCTGACAACACAGAAAATAAGCCAGATCGTTTTTACCAGTAATGATAAAAAAGAAATAAAGATTATACTTTCTCCGCAAAACCAGGAGGCATTTGTGGCGCTGGGCACCTGCCTGGTAAATGAGGCAAAGGGACTTATAAAGTAGGATTATCCGGCCGCACAGTAAAAACACTTAGTCCCATTACAGAAAACTTTTAAAGTCTGGAAAATCTTTAGGGGGATTGGTCTTGCTATTACCACCTGTCCTAAATTTAGTATGGTTTAAAAGTATTCCCGTTTTTGAGAACGGGAATGCCTCCTTTGAAAACACCGATCAAATCACAACCCTATGGAAAAGCATCAGCCTGGTACTCCGGGTGTCTTAAATACCGGAATTTTTTTACAGCAACTGGTTTGTAACCTTATTGACAATTCCCGACCTGTTGCCCTTCATAACAGAACTCGTGTTGTGAATGAGGTAGGCAGGGAAATTGTCCTTGGTTTTGACAAGGGAAATGTTGTTCCTGTTATAAGAGATCTGTTATCCGCCATTATTGACAATTCCTGCGATGGGGAAATACATATCTGGGCCGAGAAATACAGTGATGTTATTATGCTGCTGATTGAAGAAAGAAATAATAATAATGGCTTTGCTTTGTCATTCAGTATAGGCTCAATAGAACCTTTTGCAGCAAGGATTGGTGGCCATATATCTATTGAAGGGATCAGGCAGCGGAAAACGCTTATATCATTTAGTTTTCCTGCTCAGTTTGCTGCTTAAAATTTTTAGTACCTGTTGAGTTCAGCTTAAATGGGTACTTCTTTGTTGATCTTATCCTAATGAATCATCAGCAGCGGGAAGACACCGTTGTGTTTTCCATACCGGGTTATTTTACAGCGTAAACATTATTTACCTGAAAGAGACTGTTGCAGAAATTCTTTTTTTCTCCGGGCCACTTCCACCCTGGAGCCATCACTCATCATTAGTATTCCCTGCCGGTCGTAAGCATCTATATGTGCCGGGTTGACGAGGTGTGATTTATGTACCCGCAGAAATTTATGTCCCTGTAAAATTTCATCATATTCCTTCAGTGTTTTTGCAGAGACAAACACTTTGTTACCGGTTAGAAAGATATGGGTATAATTGCTTTCTGCCTGCAGCCGGATGATCTCATCCAGTTGCACATACTTCACTTCTGTAGCATCAGCAAGTGCCAGTTTGAATTTATTCTTGTTGCCATGTGAGATGTTCTGAATAAAATTCCGGAACAAGAGTTGCCCGGCTGGAGCATAGATCCGCTTGGCTTTATATCTTTCTACTGCTTTTCTTAATTCGGATTCATCAACAGGCTTTAACAAGTAATCCAATGCACTGAAGCGTATGGCCTGTATGGCAAATTCATTATAGGCGGTAGTGAATATCACTTCAAAATTCCAGTTGTCGATGGTGGTAAGCAGGTCAAATCCGCTTTGATGCGGCATCTGTATATCTAAAAACAGCACATCAGGTTTGAATGACTGTATCAACGGGATCGCTTCCTGAACGCTCCGGGCTGTTTTAATTGCAGTTATATCCGGGCAATATTGCCCGATCAGCCATTGCAGCAGGTCAATCGAAGATTGCTCATCATCTACTATCATTGCTTTTATCATGACTATTCAGGATTGTAATATGGTATGGTAATGATTACCTTAGTGCCGGTTGCTTCATTGTTCGTATACATATCTTTTATTTCGAGGCTGGCCGGTTTCCCGGTTTTTTGCTGCAATAATTCCAGTCTTTCTTTAATGATGTTAATTCCTTTGCTTTCATGCACCATTGCGGTGATCTTGGCTTTTTGTATTGATTCAGCTTTCTGGCGGCCAATACCATTGTCTTCGATTATACAAGTCAGGTATTCCTCGGAATTATTGGAGAAGCTAATGGATAATTTCTTGTCACCTTCCTTATGCAGTAAACCATGCCAGATTGCATTTTCTGCAAACGGCTGTACCATCAGTGATGGCACCAGCACTTCATCATTACTCAGGCTTTCGTCTGCTTTTATTTCATAACTAAATGACTGGTCGAAACGGAGGGATTCCAGCTCAATATACATCTGGAGTATCTTCAGTTCAGCATCTAAAGGAATGAAGTTTTTATCAGCATAGTTTAGCAGGGAACGAAGGAAATTGGAGAAAACGGTCAGGTATTTATAAGCTTTGGTAGCCTGTTGCGATACGATCAGGTGCTGAATGGAGCTTAAAGAATTAAAAAGAAAATGAGGGTTCATCTGCAGGCGGAGATTGAGAAACTTTGATTCGGCCATCTTCACATTCAGCTCCATCAGTTCCAGTTTACTTTTTTTCATCGCATCCATTGCCATTGCCCTTGAAATTTTGGTTGAACACAGCGTTGCGATCGTTTGCAATGCCTGTAAATGTTGTTTTGTAAAGAAGCGTTTTTTGCTATGCTCTGAATCAATGATTCCGATCACTTTTTCTTCATGGATGATAGGTACTGTGATCTCGGAAAGTCGGCTGTCATCATCTACGATGTAACGGCTGTCTTTCGAGGTATCATCTACGATGAGCGCCTTACCTGTTTGTGCCACATGGCCCACAATGCCTTTACCAAAAGGTATTTCAATCGGGTTGGCAATTTCAAATGGTTTAGGACTTTTTGGCCCGTAGGCTGCTTTCTGAACCATAAATTTCTTTTCCTCATCTGCCAGGTAGATCACACAATCTTCAAATCCCAGTCGTGAAATGCAGTTTCGGGAAATATCCCAAAGTATATCCTCCACAGAAGAATGTTCGTAAGAAGAATTGGCAAAGTATTCTATCGTCTTGTTGATCTCCCTGGTATTTTTTCTTTTTTTATAATAGCGGTAGATGGCAAGCAGTACTGCTGCTGTGAGGAAAACGCAAAGCAGCCTGAACCATGTTTGCTGCCACCAGGGTTTTGCAATAATGATCTCTACCGGATAACGGGCCTCATACCAGTTGCTGCCATCACGGGAGGCTTTTAACGCAAAGGTATAGTGGCCCGGGGGAAGCTGGCTGTATACGGCTTGTCCAATCGAAACTGGTTTTTTCCAGCCATTATCAAAACCAAGCAGCTGGTACAGAAACTGGTTTTTCTTATCGCCGGTCAGTTCACCGGAAGAAAAATTAAAAACGAAAGTTGTTGTATTGTAGGGAAATTTTATGGCGTCTTCACCAGTGAAATGGAAAATATTATCACCAGCCAGTAATGCATTAACAGATGGTCGTAACGGAACAGTTGTATAATTCAATTGATCGGGGAAAAAATAAGTGAGCCCCTTATCCGATCCCCAAAACATTTCGCCGGTTTTGCTTTTGTGAGATGACCGCATTCTGAAACCGGCATGACTGAAGCCTAATCCTTCTTCAAAAACAGCAAATCTTTTATTGACAGGATCATAACGGATTATGCAATTCAGGTTCCCGATCCATAGAAAACCTTTTTCATCCCTTAATATTCCTTCGCACCGGTCATTTCGCAATCCATTGGAGCGGTTGTAACTGGTTATTTTTCCGTCTTTTGAAAGAATAGATAATCCGCCTGCAGTCGCAAAATAAATATTCCCTAAACGGTCGTTATTGATTGCATAAACTGTATTGTGAGCAAGACCTTCCCGGGTACTGTAATGTAAGAGGCTGTTTTTGTCTTCATCATAACACCATACACCACGGGTCGTGCCGATCCACATCCTGCCCTCATAATCTTTCCATAATGATGCACATGGTATCTTACTCATTTCATTTAGTAGCGGATGTTCATTGAATGTAGTTATTTCGAATGTATTTTTTTTTACAACACATGTGCCACGCAAAGTACCCACCCAGTGATCACCGTTTTTGCCGGCACATATTGCATTGATCCAGCGGGATGGGAAATTTGTTTTTTTACCCGGTATTGAATCGGTTATTTGTACCACTGTTTTAAGTTGTTTATTCAGCACCAGTATTCCATACCTGGAAGTGCCCACCCATAAGTAGCCCTTCTCATCGATATGTACTTCCCTTATCGTTTCGTTACCACTAATGTTCACCCCGTTGGGTAAAAGGCAGGGAACAAATGTGCTTTTATCAGAGGTCCGGTTCCATTTTATCAATCTGTCCTGAGCCCCTATCCACACATTTGATTCATTATCGGTCACAACCGATTGAATATAGCCGTCGAATATCTGTTTGTTGTCGTCGATAAAATAGGGTTTGCTGGTTGCCTGCTGCTGCTTCAAATTATAAAAATGCAGTCCGGATGTTTGTGTACTGACAAAAAGATAACCGCTGCTGTCATACCGTACATTGAATGTATTATTGCCACCGATGCTACGCTGGTCTATCGGGTCATGAACCCAGTGCTCGGTAGTTTCTTTTGGCAGGTCAAGAATATAGAGCCCGGCAAAGTAGGTAGTGAATGCGAAACGGTTTTCATCAATACGGGTCATATTACGAAGGGTGCCGGTAATGGGTAAATGATACTGGTCCCTGATATCCTTGTATTCTTTTATCACTTTTTTCTGGCTGATACTGATGCGGTAGAAGACATCACCCTTTGAAGTAAAGGCAATAAGTTCGTCGTCATTAATATAATGAGCCCCACTGAGTCCCGGAAAGGACATTTGCAATAATACTTTCATGGTTGCATAATCCATCAGGAGCAATTGATTATTGCGATAGTAAATGACCTTGTCATTATCAAGGTAATAGGTAAAACCAACTGTGCCATTAAGCAAGCTATCGAAAGTCGTTTCTTTTTTTTCAAATAACAACGGGTTATTCTTTTGCTGAAAATAATGCTGCTTTCCTTTCAGTACCACTATACCATGGCTTTTGGTATGGAAGATTCCGCTTATATTGACCGGGTCGGCCGTGTCGCCCACCAGTATACGGTGAAATTTTCTTTTTTCATCCAGCATCGTTATGTAGTCGGTGTTGGTGCGTACCCACACCCTGTTCTGTGTATCCACCAGTATTCGTTCAATATTATTATCCGGTAATTCGGGATATTTATATTTATGATAAGTAGTAATGCGGTTGCCATCAAAGCTGTTGAGCCCTTCTGAAGTGGCGATCCAGAGGATGCCATTGCGGTCTCTTACGGCAATGGTCACATTGTTATCACTCAATCCCTCCGCCGTGCTTAAATGATAAAATGCAGGCAGCTGGGCCTGCATCAATGGTGTGATGAAAAAATAAAAGCTCAATATGGCGAGTGTCCTTTTCAAAGCATTTAAGCAAGCTATAAATTAATCATTTTTCTTTTGTGACTGAACCAGTTTTTTAAGTTCGTCAATTTGTTCCTGCTGCTGAAGGATGTAAAGGGTAAGTTCTTCCACTTTTTCCATCAGGCGTTTGCTCATATCACCTAATTGAATGCCCTCTTTTTCTATCTGTGCTGCGGAAGGAATATTGGGCAGGTGTTTGTTTTTTTCAATAAACTTTTTTACTTCTACAAGGGGTCTTAGTTTGTAATCATTTGCAAACACATAATCTGGCCAACTGCCGAATGGCAGGGATGTAACTTCTGTGGCAATTAATTTACCCTCTACACTTATCGTATAGCCTGTGGCTATAGCGCCGCCACCACCAATGCTGATTCTTCCGTTGGAATACATGTAAATTCCATCGTTATTATTCCTGATTCGTAATACACCTGAACCACTTCCTACAATCTCAGGATTTGCACCTACTGCTGCAATATTTAACCGGTTTACCCCTCCTGTTTTTAATGCCAGGCTTGTATAAATCCCATTTAAAGAAAGATTACCGCCTTCAGTGTTAGTTCCAAGTCCGGCATTACCATTTTCGTCAACATAAAAGCGATCTGCGCCATTTGTTCTAACAATGAAATGGCCGGTAGTATTGGAAAGATTGGTACCGATTTTAATATTATCATCTACAATTTGTAAAAAGCCTTTGTCCACATTACTGTTGCGTAGTTGAAGTATCGGGTTGGCAGCATTAATGGTTAAAATGGAGGAAGGGCTGTTTGTTCCGATTCCTACTTGACCGTTCTCATCTACCATCATCCGGTCTAGTAATTTTGTTTGGAAAACAAGATTGCCGGTCGTGTTTGTTGAATTGGTTCCAAGTTTTACATCATTACTTATTAATTGCAGGAAACCCTTATTAACACCGCTGTTTTGCATTTGCAAATAGGGGTTACTGCCATTAATGGTGAGTTCTGATACGGGTATGGTAGTGCCTATTCCAACCTGTCCATTTTCATTTACCGTCATTCTGTCAAGCCCTTTTGTAGTAAATAAAATACTTCCTGTTGCATTAGTATTATATGTTCCAAGTTTAATATCAGTTGAGTTCAGTTGCAGAAATGCTCTTGCCGTACCGTTATTTAATAATTGTATACCGGGGTTTGCAGCATTGATCGAAAGTTTTTCCTGGGGTGTCATGGTGCCAATACCCACGTTGCCGCTGTTTTTATTATAGATATTGGAACTGACAGAGGACCACATATTTTGAAAATTATGTTGTAATTCAGCCCATCCTCCGTTTACATCGCCCCTGTACATCCAGAAACTAAAGGTATCTGTATCAAATACAGTTAAACCAATAGCTGGTCCGGCAATACTGGTTCTTTCTGCTGTAGTAAGCCGGGGCATTAACAATCCTTTAGAACTACTTTTAATATCAAGGATGGCGCTGTTATCTGGCAGGGAACCGTCATTGTTGATCGTTACACTTTGTGCAGCTACAATAATTGGAAGTAATAAGGCCAGGAAAACAAATAATTTTTTCATTGTTTTTTATTTATAAGACCAAATTAGTAATACAGACTGCAGATGATGAATACCCGGTTAGTTTAAGGCGCTGGTTTCCTATTCTGCGGCAGAAGAAAATGAAAGACATAAAAAAACCCGCTGGTATTCAGCGGGTTTAAGTCTTATCTGATTAATGTATTAATACCTGTAATGTTCAGCTTTAAAAGGTCCTTCTTTGCTGATTCCTAAGTATTCTGCCTGTTCGGTGGTCAGTTCATCCAATACAACACCTATTTTGGCGAGGTGTAAACGGGCCACTTTCTCATCCAGGTGTTTAGGTAACACATATACTTTATTCTCATAATTCTTATGGTTTAGCCACAATTCTATTTGCGCCAAAGTCTGGTTGCTGAAAGAATTACTCATTACAAATGACGGATGACCAGTAGCACAACCTAAATTCACCAGGCGTCCTTCAGCCAGGATGATCACATCATGGCCATCTACATTATATATATCCACCTGCGGTTTGATCGTATCTTTTGTATGACCATAGTTAGTGTTCAGCCAGGCGATATCAATTTCAATATCAAAATGGCCAATATTACAAACAATGGCTTTATCTTTCATCAGTTTGAAATGTTCTCCGCGGATCAGGTCACGACAACCGGAAGCGGTAACAACGATATCGGCTTCTTTTACGGCATCAATCATTTTCTTTACTTCAAAACCATCCATAGCTGCCTGTAAAGCACAGATAGGGTCAATTTCCGTAACGATCACACGGCAACCTGCACCTGCTAAAGAGGCAGCAGAACCTTTACCCACATCACCATATCCGCCAACAACAGCAACTTTACCGGCCAGCATTACGTCAGTGGCACGACGGATAGAATCAACCAGTGATTCTTTACAACCGTACTTATTATCGAATTTAGATTTTGTTACCGAATCATTTACATTGATAGCAGGCATTGGTAAGGTACCTTTTGCTACTCTTTCATATAAACGGTGTACACCTGTTGTAGTTTCTTCAGAGATACCTTTTACATGCTGCACCAGTTCCGGGTAAGTATCCAGTACCATATTGGTAAGGTCACCTCCATCATCTAAAATCATGTTCAATGGTTTGTCTTTACCGCCAAAGAACAAAGTTTGTTCTATACACCAGTCAGCTTCCTCCTGGGTTTGGCCTTTCCAGGCAAATACTCCGATACCGGCAGCAGCGATTGCAGCCGCGGCATGATCCTGTGTAGAGAAGATATTACAGGAACTCCATTTTACTTCTGCTCCAAGAGCAACTAATGTTTCAATTAAAACGGCAGTCTGTATAGTCATATGAAGACAACCGGCCACTCTTGCACCTTTCAGGGGTTGGGAAGGGCCGTATTCAGCACGAATAGACATTAAACCGGGCATTTCTGCCTCAGCTAAACGGATTTCTTTACGTCCCCATTCTGCAAGGGAAATATCAGCCACTTTGTAAGGAAGGCTAAAGTCAATGGATTTGGTTACTGTAGACATTTTTTTGCTTTTATTTTATGGCGGCAAAGGTAGTATTAATGTGTCTAAAAATGGCTATACCTGCCTGATTCCTTCGATATATTTTACACAACTTGTCCTTTAATTTCATAGTTAGCATAACTGGGTCATGTTGAATGTTTAAGGTCTTTATATTCATGTGAATTGAACAAATAGAGATAACTTCGGTATCGTAAAATCCCGTTTTCATGATAGCATATGATACAGTATCAGAAGCCGTAAATGGCCTTAAGCAAAGAGGCTATGTGGTTGATTTCAACCTGGAAGAGAATTGCCTTGTTTGTCATGGCGATAAATTTGATATCAATGACTTTGAGATAGTTGAGGTTTTCCGTTTTGAGGGGAATACTGATCCGTCAGATGAGGCAATTGTGTATGCAATCGAGTCAGTAAAGGGTACCAAAGGAATAATGGTCAGTGGTTATGGTATTTCTGCCGAAGGAATGAGTGCTGAAATGGCAAAAAAGCTGAGTATGCACAGGGATTAATTGATCTTTTTCTCCATCACATAGTCATTCATAAAATAGCCATTGCCGATATCAAAATCTGCTTCTTCGATAATTGTAAATCCCAGCAATTCATAAAAGTCTTTTGCTTTATTATGCCTGTTTACCTGTAATTGAAGGGTACTGGCTCCCTGCTTCCTGATTTCTTCAATGATATGATTAATCATGAATCTGCCTGTTCCTTTTCCATGCTTTGTGCCCAATACATAGATTTTATGCAGCTTGAAAAGGGTTGGTTTAATTTCCTGGAATGCTGCAAATCCAACCGGTACTTTATCATCATATGCAATCAAAAATCGGGCGCCATCTACCATTTGCTGCTGGAGCGATGTATCGCTGTACATCATCTCAAGCATATAGTCAATCTGTTCTTTTGAAAGAATAGGGGCATAAGTTTGCGGCCATATTTGATAAGTAAGTTCCTGTATTAACGGGATATCTTTTATGGAAGCATTTCGGATATCAAGCATTGGTAATTGGGTTTTCCGGGTTAAACATTTGCCGGGAAAGTTGCTGGTGCTGCCTGATCAGTTTACGGCTAAGAACAAGTGAAACGATAAAAGAAGCTATTGCACCACCCGCCAATAATGCTTCGCTGAGATCTTTGCCCGCAAAAGAATATTTATTGATAAAAAGAAAGAAATCAAAAGTACCATGAAAGAATACAGCTCCGAGTATGCCGGCAGTCATCAGCAAAAAACGCCTGCCCGGGTTAAATTTTGCTTTACCAATGAAATAACCCATTATTACAGCGAAAGTTCCATGTGCAGGCACACTTAGAAACATACGGCTGATACCGACTTCCATGCCTCTTCCCATTTCAGCAAATTTTAAAACATACATCAGGTTTTCTAAAGTGGCAAACCCCATGCCTACCATTACACTGTAAACGATTCCGTCTAAAGGTTCGTCAAAACTTTTGCGGGAATAAGAATAGAGGCGAAGTCCGAGGAATTTCGAAAACTCCTCACTAAAAGCTACAACAGCATACGAAAAAATAGCTACTCCTGTAATGGTGCCATCAATTGTATATTCAAATGCTTGTTCAAAAATAATAGCCGGAAGGATGGCCAAACAACCCAGCAGGAAGCTGATAAAGAGGTTAAACCTGGGCTCCCTGTTATATACATCTTTGTAAAAGATAAAAAGGCAGATAGCTAAACCGGGAGCAAGTGCTATGGCTATGTATTGCATATATTTTACTTGGTGTTGGAAAGATAAAAAAGAAAAAAGGTTTTGCAGAAAGCAAAACCCTTTGAAATTTTTTTCTTTGGAGGGGACTAATTTTTTTCTTTTTTATCGAATAGCCTTTTCAAAAGTCCTTTCTTTTTTTTGGGATCATCTGCTGCAGCCCCAATTGGTTTAGTTTCATTATCATCTTTTCTTACAGCGGCTTTACTCACTGTATCCTTTTTAGCAGGAGTTTTATTATCGTCTTCTTTTACAGGCGTTGATTCAGGCCCGATGTAATCATTATTATTTATTTGATAATCCTCCTCGGTACCAACACCCTGGTCCAGGCCTTCTGCACCGGGTGTAGGATCTGAATCACTGATAATAATATCAGCACTATTGATCTCATTTTCCAGTTCAGCAGGCTTTATAAATTTTGCATCTTTCTCAATTCCAGATTTTTTATCGGCTAGTACTTTTTTAAAGAAAATTTCAGTGATTGGCCGGGCTATCCTTGAACCATCACCCTGGTTGCGCATAAATGTATATTCAAAACCCACCCATGAACCGGCGAGAAGTTGCGGTGTGTAGCCAATGAACCAGGCATCAGCATTATCGTCTGTTGTTCCGGTTTTTCCACCCATTTCTGCGGCACCCACATTAGCTCTCATAAACTTTGCTGTGCCTTTGTCAACAGTACCCTGCATCATGCGTGCCATGGTATAAGCTGTAACTTCACTTACTGCTTCTTTCCTGTTTACACTATAATCAAAACGTTTTATAACATTTCCATTTCTATCTTCAATGCGGCTGATTGCATATGGTTTGGTGGAGAATCCACGACCTGCAAAAATGGTATAAGCCCAAAGCATTTCATACATTGATAAATCGCAGGTGCCCAAAGCAATAGAGGGGTAGGGTTGAACGGGGGTTGGTATATTAAGACGGGAAAGGAACTCTGAAAATTGTTTTGGACCAACCTGTTTCATAATGTAAGCTGTGGCGCAGTTTTTTGAGAAAGCTAATGCATCAGCCATCGAAATACTTCCTCCTCCGCATTGTTTTCCTGCAGGCACCCAACCACTGCCGGGAAAGAACTGGGCCACATTTTCGCATTCTGTTTGCGGAGTAAAACCCCTTTCTTCCATGGCTTGCGTATAAAGCAATGGCTTGATAGTTGAACCTACCTGTCTTTTTGTTTTCAGGTTGACGTGATCATTCTTATAGGTCTTAAAACTAATTCCACCAACCCAGGCTCTTACTTCACCGGTGACGGGATCCATCGCCATGAAACCTGCCTGCTCCATTTGCAAATGATACTTGATTGAGTCGAGAGGTGTCATGGAGGTATCCTTTTCCCGCTTATTATTCCAGGCAAAAACCTTCATCGGCACTTTTACATTAAATGAAGCCCTGATTTCCTTATCACTTAAACCATCTTCTTCGAGGTTCTTCCAGCGGTCAGATTCTTTGATGGCTTTTTCCAATAGTTTTTCATGGCCCTTCCAGACTGTACCATTTTTCATATCAGACCTTGCATTGATACCTTTTTGCAACATAGTCATTTGCTGGGCCAAAGCCTCTTCTGCATATTGCTGCATTTGTATATTAATAGTCGTATAGATTTTTAAGCCATCATTATAAATTGTGTAGGTGCCTCCATCAGGTTTCTCAACATCTTTGAGTGCTTCTTTTATCTCATCTTTTAAAATTTCACGGAAGTAGGGGGCATAACCGGTGTTCTCATCCAGTTTTTTGTAATTAAGTTTAATAGGTAATGCTTTAACCCGTACGGCCTCAGCAGAAGTGATTTTCCCATTTACTTCCATTTGTCCTATTACTGTATTTCTGCGATCAAGTGCTGCTTTCGGATTTCTTACAGGGTTATAGATACTGTTCCCTTTCAGCATACCAATTAGCAACGCTGCTTCTTCCACATTCAACCTGTCCGGCTCTTTTTGAAAAAATGTCCTTGATGCATTGCGAATGCCATAGATATTATTGCCGAATGGAACTGCATTAAGATAGAGGGTAATGATCTCTTCCTTGGTAAAATTCTTCTCCAATTTTACGGCGATGATCCATTCTTTTAGTTTCTGTACAACACGGATAGCCCTGTTTGATGCCCTCTCATTGAAAAGGTTCAATGCCAGCTGCTGTGTTATGGTACTGCCTCCGCCTTCTGTCCCCAACGTAAAAACTGCCCGCATCGTGGATTTAAAATCAATCCCACTATGGCTGTAGAATCTTTCATCTTCCGTTGCAACCAGGGCGTCTACTACATGGCGGGAGATATCACGATATTTAACATTGCTCCGGTTTCCCCGTTCGGTATAATATTTTCCCATGAGGGTACCATCTTGTGCATATACTTCAGAGGCCTGGAGTATAGAGGGGTTTTGCAGGTCATAAATTGATGGCATTTTACCAAATACTCCAAAATTGGCCAGCACTATCAAAAGGATAAATGCCGCAAATCCACCAATAAAAAGGCGCCAGAATATTCGGACCGCTTTTTTCATATGTTATTGAATAATGGTTGTGGTTAAAAACGAAGTTTCAATTTATGAAATGGAATACCGAAAATAAGAAAAACCTTACCGGCCATGCTATAGGACCATTTAAATTTTTGCGAAAGTCTGTTAATTCGATTTATTTTTTTAACAGAATAGAAAGATAACTTAGAATTTACCCGGTAAATGCTGCTCCAGGAAAATTTTATAGGCTTCTACATCCTTGCTGGTTTTCAATAATTGAAGGTTGCTTTCAGTGATAATGGTGAATGTATATTTCCCGCCTTTTAACCAGGGAATTATCTCTGTGGCTGTTTTAGGGCGGGTTTTCTCAACATAATTAACTGCATCCTGTGCATCATTGAAGGATGACATCAGCATCAGCCGGTTATCATCGTCCAGTTGGAACAATTCAACCGAATACGTTTTGTTATAATACGTTTCCCGATTGTACCGGAAGAAGGCATTCTTTGCTTCATTGGAAAAAACAGGATCCACTTTATTAAGCACTAATACTACATAATACTTATCTGTTGCTTTAAAGGCATATGGTGGTATTACTTTAAGTGCCGGTTTATTATTGATGCTATCCGGTACGGGTTTGACAGGAACTACAACCGTTGGTGGTTTCGTGGTGATACTATCCGGCTTTGGAGCAGGTTTAGCCGGAATAACAGTAGTTACTGGCCTGGTAGAATTTGTATCATCATAGCGGGTAACAACCAGGTTTCTCAGTTCTTCTTCAATTTGTGCCCTTCTGCCTAATACATCTATTAAATCCGATGCTTTGATAGCAAGCGGGGTGTTAGGAAATTCTGAGATGATCGAGTTCAATACATTTTTCGCAGCGCTGTCCTCTCTTTGTTTAATGTAGTAAACAGCCTCTATATAAAGCAGCTGGGGTGTCCAGAAATTCTTGCCGTAAACGCTATCTGCAATTTTCTTTTGTGAAATAGCCTCGTTGAAATTACCTTCAATAAACAGGTCATAAATTTTTTCGTAGGTCTTCGTCGCTTCTGTATTTGCTGATGCATCACGGGGATTTTTTCCGGTGGTTACGATGGTTGTAAGATCGCTGTCAAGATATTTTTCTTTCATCAGTTTACTGATGGCTGCAGCTTTTTCAGCTTCCCCGTTTTTATTGTAGCAATAGTACAGGTTGAACAATACTTCTTCCATCGGCATAAATTCCGGGAAACGGCTCCTTAACTGTTCCAATGTTGAAGTGCCTGCCTGGCAATCTTCAATTCCCTGGATATAGGCTTTTCCCAGCGCAAGCATAGCTTTCTGTATAGAATCGTTTGATTGTTGCAGTTGTTCAGGAGTGACCGGAAGTTTAGCATACAGATCTTCATAGCTGGTACCTGTGGAGGCATCACCTGCTGTTTTACTATTATCACCTTGTTGCTGACTGGTTTGCTGGGCCAGTTTACTGTTTAATAAAGCAGCGCTTCTTCTCCAGTTATCGCTATTCGGGCGGTTGCCCCATTTGGCTTTAAACTCAGCCTGGCCCCTGCTGCGGGAAGTGGCATTATAAAAATACCATTCACCCTTTGAATCTCCGGTTGGAAAAAGCGTAGTTGGTGGCTGATTGTTCAGGGGTGGTAATCCGCTTGTCAGAGGTTGTTCATCTTTCAAGCCTTGTTGTTTACGGATTTGCCTTACAATTTTCTTTACAAAATCACGGCGTTCATCTTCTGGCAGGGCGGCTATCCGTTGCAGGCTGTCTTGTCTTTCTATTGTTTCAAGATTGGCAACAATCACTTCGAGTGATTTTTTTCTGCTGCTGATCTCTTCCGGGTTTTCTATTGAAGGGTCATCAATTTGCAGGCTATCATAATAATTATAGGAAGACCTGTATTCTTTGCGGTTAAAAGAGAGCTCAGCTAATTGCAGGAAAGCTTTATTGCGTTGCCCGGGATTATTGCTGGCTGTTTGGGTACTTTTCAGCAGTAAGGCCATTGCGCTTTCTACATTATTCCCTTCCAGTTGCATCTGGGCCGCCATATAATAGATAATGTCACGGTAATCTGTGTATTTGTCCCGCCTGGCCATCTTCAGCAGCTCGGCCACATTTTTTTCAATACTTTTTTCACCTCCATCTTTGTTCGATCTGATAGTGGAAAGCCTTGCATAGATTTCAAGGATAGGGTCTGTGGTCCTGCTGATAGCCCTGCTATAATTCTTCTCTGCTTCTTTATAATTGCCTGCTAATTCGAAGAGTTGCCCGGCAAGGTATTCCCATCTTGCTCTTTCCTGCTGGTTGGTAGCATTACTCAGTGCTAGTTCCAAATGAGTAGCAGCACTGTCCCACATATTTTGTTTATAAAACCAATAGGCCTGCACTTCATGCAGGTCATTGAATAATCGTTTTGGAAAAACAGGATCGTTCCTCAGCGTGACAATTAAACTGGCCGCTTCCGGAAACTGGTCCTGTGCCAGGAAATTTCTGATCTGCCATATAAATGCGTCATTGCGGCTGGGCGGTTCGGAAAATAATCTTCTTGGTATATTGTTTTTTTCCCTGGTAGCGATACTTAATGCTGAATTCCCATCCCTTGAACTTCCAATGGTTTTGTAATACCCATCTTTCTCTTTGGGAGCAAAAGCATAGTTCATGAACTGAAACATCTGATAGGCGGAATCAAAATCTTTTTGCAGGTAATAAGCCGCTCCCCAAAGAAGGTAAAGGTTGTCTACCCAGTCATTCCGAAGGTCATGTAAGGCAATACCTGAGGAGGCTTTGTAAGTAATAGAATCCAGTTGAATGGAATCTCTAACCGTTACATCCAGCGAATAGTTATAAAAAGGGAGCAATTTTGAATAATCGTCAACAAATGCAGTTTTGGCCCTTTCCAGTACTTCGTTCAGCTTATTATTGGCATTGAAAGTATAGTTGTAGTGAGTGACGGTATTTTGAATAAAACGGCGGGGCAGGGTAAATTTTTTCTGATCCGATTTCTCGGAACGTAACACTCTTTCCTCGTATTCCTTGGGTTTTTTGATATTCAGATCGAATCCCAACTGGCTGAAGGCGGGGAAACTGGCCTGAAAAAGGATAAGGAAGAAAATCGCTGTAATGATATATCGGGTGGGTCGCATTTTCCGTCGCAATCTAAAGTCTTATTAACTGAATTTCAAATAATTTAGTATAAAACTAAGGCAATTTTTTTGACCTGTTTTACCAGCAGTTTAGGTGTAAAACCCGGCCGCATTTCCTATCTTTAGAGACCAAAAATCCTTTTATGGCCAAATTAGAAGCCGGTTCAACCCTGCAACGGCTGAGAAACCGCTACCGCCTTGTGGTAATGAACGATGATACGTATGAAGAGGTGGTGACATTTAAACTCTCCAGACTGAGTGTTTATATCATGTTGAGCACAATATTTGTAGTATTGGTTGGTCTTACAGTAGCCCTCATCGTTTTCACACCTTTGAAGTACTATATTCCCGGTGCAAGCACTGACTATAAATCAGTTGTGGAGCTGAAAAGACTTCAGTACAGGGTAGATTCAGTTGAAAGACAGGATGCTTATAAGACCCAGTATATCCTGGGTTTGAAGAAAGCCCTGGGTAGTGATGGCTCCGCTCAACTGGATACGACCACTATCGTGCTGCCTAAAATTGATATTTCTAATGACTAATGAATAAAACCATGTTCAACACTAAAAACAAAACCGAGATGCAACAACCTGTAACAAATGGTAACGGCGGAGCAACTTTGATAAGCTCCGGCACTATACTAAAAGGAGATATCAGCAGCAATAATGACCTGCGGATAGATGGAACCGTCATTGGCAATGTTAATAGCTCTGCCAAAATAATAATTGGTACCAGCGGGGTGGTGGAAGGAGATATCGCCGGAAACCAGGCAGATATTACTGGAAAAGTGTCCGGTAATATCAGGGCAAAGGAACTGTTACAACTTCGCGGAGAATGTTTGGTAACGGGTAATCTGTATGCTGGTAAATTGCAGGTTGAGCCTTCGGCTACCTTCAATGGTCAATGCCATATGGGAGCAAATATTGTAGAGATGAGCACTAATGAGCAAGCGGCCGCCATCCAATAATAACAACAGCGATATTCTGCGTTACGCCAGCCTTGGTACACAGATACTGGTGGCGATTGGCCTGGCTGTGTTTGCGGGTATCAAAGCAGACAAATGGCTGCACACTTTCCCATTGCTGGCCTGTGTATTACCTTTGCTCGTCCTGTCGGCAATTTTTTATAAAGTATTCCGGGAAACAAGCAGGCCAAAGAAAGATGAATAAAGATTTACTGCGGTTACTACGTCCGTTATTGATCATTTTTATTTTAATTAATGCTTTTGCGATTACAGGCAACAACTGGCTGGAAAAAAATAGTGTTGATCAATCTGTATTGATTGCCGGTAACCTTTTGTTGTTCCTGGTAAGCCTTACCGCTTTTTTGATAACGTATAGGTCGTTGCGTTCTTCCAACCCGCAGGCATTTGTCAGGGCGATGTATGGAAGTTTCATGATAAAATTTTTCCTGATAGCTATTGTGGCTTTCGTTTATATTATGGTTGCCAGAAAGAATGTGAATAAGCCCGGGTTAATTGCCTGTGGTGTTTTATACATCGTATATACCGTTCTTGAAACCGGTGCCCTGATGAAATTGCTGAAGCAAAGAAAGAATGCCTAAGAAAGAAGTACCTGTTGACCATCTGCAGCAATTCCTGCCACCCGGTACAGGGGCGGCAGTGATCAATTACCTGCATCAGTATAAAGTACACCTGACCATTGCAGCAGAACGTACAAGTATTTTGGGTGACTACCGTCATCGGACCCATCATGCCAATCACCGGATCAGTGTAAATGGCAACCTGAATACCTATTCATTTCTTATAACATTGTTACATGAAATAGCCCACCTGCTCACTTTTGAACAATTCGGAAATAAAGTACAGGCTCATGGCAAAGAATGGAAAATGATATTTGGTCAATTGTTGCAGCAGTTTGTACAACATAAGATCTTTCCGCCAGATATTGAAAAAGAGTTATTACAATCACTAAAGAACCCTGCTGCAAGCAGTTGTGCGGAAGAAGGATTATTGAGGGTTTTAAGGAAGTATGATACAAAAAAGAGCAATCACCATTTGGTGGAGGAGATAGCACCGGGCACTTTATTCCGCATTAAGGATGGACGGGTATTCAGGAAAGGAGATCAACTGCGAAAGCGGTATAAGTGCATAGAAATTAAAACTGGAAAAATGTATCTCTTCAGCCCGGTTTATGAAATAGAATTATTGCCAGCCGGCTGACAGCGGTTTAGATTTTTTCTAACAAAATCATTCTTTCTCTTATTTTTCATTTTCTACCTTTGCGGCACAAAAATCATTAAGTATGAAAAAAATTATTTTAGGAATTGCAGCAATGACAGGATTGATGGTAGCAACTGCACAAACAAACCAGGGTGACTGGATGGTAGGTGGTAATTTTCGCCTGAATACATCTGACAACAATTCAGAAATTTCTTTTACGCCAAGTGCCGGTGCTTTTATTGTTGATAATCTTGCTTTGGGAGGCAATTTTTCTTTGGGGTATTCCAAATCGGGAAATAACAAGTATACCACTTTTGGTATCGGACCATTTGCCCGTTATTATTTTACTACAGAGTCGCAGGCAGTTCGTCCGATCATTCACGGTAGTTTCAATTACCTGAGCACAAAACAAAAGATCGGTAACGTATCGTCTACCAATAACGGCACTAATTTCTTTATCGGAGGTGGAGCTGCCATGTTTATCAGTAAGAATGTATCAATAGATGCACTGCTGGGTTATGATCGTACCAAATACAAAAATTTCAGTGGTAGTGGCGGGTTTGCTTTTAATGTGGGCTTCCAGGTGTACCTGTTGAAAGACCAGGTGGAAAAAGTAACCGGAAAGAAATAATATTAATTACGTAAAAATCAGAAGAGGCCTGCAACGGGCCTCTTTCTTATTATAGTTCTTTTATCATCCATAGCGGGCAACCAAAATGACCGCTATTACCCATAGGTCCGTCGAGGTAAGTAAATCCCATCCTTGCATATACTTTCAATGCCGCTTTGAGTTCATTCATTGTTTCAAGATAAACGTTGCTAAATCCATTTTCTTTCGCCTGCTCAAGGCATTTAGTGATCAATTGCGAACCTAAGCCGGTACCTCTTGCTTCAGGCAACAGATACATTTTTACCAGTTCGCAGGTGTCGGCCGGTAAGCCATCAGTAGGGTAGATGCCACCACCACCAACGATCCTGCCATCTGCCTCTGCAATATTGTAAACAGATCTTTCTTTTTGAAATAATTCGAATAAAGCATCCGTGGTAGGATCATAATAAACGGTGCCGGGATGATTGGCACCAAACTCCGTTAATGTATCCCGGATGATTTTTGCGATAGTGGGATTATCTGATAGCTGAATGGGGCGGATGAGGGTGTTCATACTGTAAAGATAAATCTTCGCTGGCAGGTTGATTGTTTGAACCTGGATACTGAATCAAGTTCAGTACAAGTTTGGGGAGGTTATTTGGATTGAGAAGATGTGTTATTCCGGCTATGAGCCGGAATTTTTTTGGGAATGGCCGGAGGCTATAAAATAGGGCCATATAGCTGCATACCTTGCAGAGCTGGCTGTTTATTTATTGTGCCCTGAATAAATTAATGGTGTAATCAAGCAGTGATTTGTTTCCATGTTCTCCGTGGCCGGGTACCACAACCTTTACATCAGGGTACTGCCTTTTGATTTTTTCAACAGTGGCTGACCAGGCTGCTGTATTGGCGTCGCCTAAATAACCTTTGCTTGCTTCTAACTCTTTTATTAAACAACCGCCAAATAGTATATTTTCTTTCGGGTAGTAGCCCACTATATTATCTTTTGTATGTCCTTCCCCGAAGAATTTAGTAATGATCGTTTCAGCACCGATTTTTAAAATGAGTGAATCACTGAAACCGTTTTTGGGAACAGCCAACTTGTTTTCTTTTGCCAGTTCAATGGTTTTGAAGTTGGCATAAGAAGGAATATTGTTTTTGTCAAATGCATGGAGACCTCCCAGGCAATCGTCGTGGAAATGTGTGGGAATAATGGCGTTTATCCTGCAATGAAGCATTTCTTTTATCCATTTGATCAACTCTTCTGAGGTTTTGTCGTTGGTGGGTGTGTCGAAAACAATTGTTTCGTTACTGTTTCTTACGATGAGGCCATTGCAGGGAACATTTCCAAAATCATTGGTTTGTTTAAAGGAAGTGTGCTGGAATGCATTTTCGGCAAGCTGGATAATGATCAGGTCATTTGATTTGTAGACTTCTTTGGGTTTGAAGTTGTCTTGTTTTTGGGAACTACAGTTGGAAAATGTCAGGGAGGTTATAATTATTAGTATTGTTTTTATGAGGAGTTTCATTTTTTGGAATTTCTGTTGACTAATGTTTCCTGGTAATGTATGGTTTAAATTTAATCAAGTTTTAATTAGCTCAGTAGAATTACCGGACGATGAAGTGAGTGACACAACCACAAAACATAGTAGCACTGAAGCTGGTTACATAATGAAAATCCCGGCCAATGACCGGGATTGATTTTTTGTGATTCTCCCTTCGGCAGGCTAAGCAGGACAATGCGTTACGCCACCGCTTTCTTCACCAATTCTGCTGCCTCACTCAATAAGATTGCAGACTGCACTTTCAACCCGCTTTCATCAATCAGTTTTTTTGCTTCCACTGCATTGGTGCCTTGTAAGCGTACAATGATCGGTATATTGATATTGCCAAGATTTTTATAAGCGTCGATTACTCCTTGTGCCACCCGGTCGCAACGAACGATACCTCCAAAGATGTTGATCAGGATCGCTTTTACTGCAGGGTCTTTTAAGATGATCTTGAAGCCTGCTTCTACAGTTTGTGCATTTGCCGTACCTCCTACATCAAGGAAATTAGCCGGTTCACCACCACTCAGCTTGATCATATCCATGGTGGCCATTGCCAAACCGGCACCATTTACCATGCAGCCAACATTTCCATCCAGTTTTACAAAGTTCAGGTTGTATTGTCCCGCTTCAACTTCAGTCGGGTCTTCTTCGGTAACATCTCTTAATGAAGAAAGATCAGCATGACGAACCAGTGCATTATCATCCAGGTTCATCTTACAATCAACGGCCAGGATTTTATCATCGGCTGCTTTAAACAGCGGATTGATCTCCAGCATGGAACAATCTAATCCTACATACGCATTGTATAAATTGGTTACAAACTTCACACAGTTCTTAAAAGCTTCACCGCTCAATCCCAGATTAAAAGCGATCTTTCTTGCCTGGAATCCCTGTAGTCCGCCGGCAGGATGTACCCATTCTTTGAATATTTTTTCAGGTGTATTGTGCGCTACTTCTTCGATGTTCATCCCCCCTTCTGTACTGTACATGATCACATTCTGGCCTTTGGTGCGATCGAGCAGGATAGACAGATAAAACTCTTTGCGTTCGCTATGACCATCATAATACATATCAGCCGCTACAAATATCTTGTTCACCACTTTACCTGCCGGGCCGGTTTGCAGGGTTACCAGCGTTCCTCCCAGTATTTTGCTTGAAAACTCCTGCACATCTTCCAGCGATTTAGCCACTTTTACCCCGTTTATTCCATTTTCTTTGATTGTGCCTTTACCCCGGCCACCAGCATGGATCTGTGCTTTTATAACGGCAAATTTGCTGCCTGTTTGTGTTTTGATCTGGCGGTAAGCTTCTTCCGCTTCATGTACGGTACTGCAGGCAAATCCTTCCTGCACAGGAACATTGTATTTTTTTAATAATTCCTTGGCCTGGTATTCGTGGAGATTCATATTGGAAAAATTTGCCGCGAAGATACTTATTCAGAGTCAAGCAAAAAGGGGTAAACAGCTGTTTTTGGTAAAATCGTGGCTGGTTTTTTTGCCGGGGTGAGTAGCAGGCGCATGTTATCAACCAGATATTGACAGCCTGCAACGGAAAAAATATATCAGCTTTTTCAGTTATTTAAACGCTTAGATTTGCCACCTTTTATGATTATAGATAATAAATAATGTAGATGAAGCAGGTAATTTCATTTTTGTATCTTGTTTTAATTGTTTTTTCAGTTGATGCACAGATTACTTTAAGCGGGACAAATTACTCACAGAATTTCGACGGAGTTGGGTCGGGATTGCCGGCAGGTTTTAGACTGTCTTCATCGGCTACTGCTACCACACTGGGGACTGCTGCAACTTTTAATACAGCCATTGATGCTAATTCACCCTGGAACAGTACATTTTCCGGGTGGAAAAATGTTGCTTCTGCTGATGGCCTTATCAGTTCATCCAATGCGGCAACGCAAGCTGCAAGCACAGACCGTGTTGTTGGCATCAGGCAAAGTAGCTCCATAGGTGATCCGGGTGCCGCATTGGAAATGCAATTAGCCAATACAACCGGGTTTGCTGATTTTTCAATGAGTTTTAAGTTGCAGTCACTTGATGCAACATCAGCAAGGATAACAACCTGGCGGGTTGATTATGGGTTTGGTACTTCTCCATCTTCCTTTACCACTATTGCTACTTCCCCTGTTTCTATTACAACGGGGGGAGGCACTTTTTCGAATAATATTGTGACGGTTGATTTCGGTACTGCCCTTGACAATATCAACCAGAATGTATGGGTCAGGATAGTAACTATATCTGCCACCACCGTATCCGGGAGTCGTGCTACTACAGGGTTTGATGACATATCTCTTGATTTTTCCATTGCTTCAGATTGCACTCCACCTGCTACGCAGTCATCAGCAGTCTCCTTTTCATCAGTGACAAGCAGTTCTTTTAATATAAACTGGACATCAGGCACCGGCTCCAATTCATTAGTACTGATAAAAGCAGGCAGCACTGTAAGTGGCACCCCTTCAAATGGTACAGCTTATACAGCCAATACTATATATGGAGCCGGACAAACCATTGCCAGCAGCGAATATGTAGTTTACAACGGTACAGGTAATACTGTTAATGTAACTGGCCTATCAACAAGTATTGTTTACCATGTAGCTGTTTTCAGTTTTGATAATACAGGGTCCTGTTATAATACTGTGAGCCCTGCCACCGCCAATGTAATCACTGCCTGCGGGCAGCCAGCAATTCAGGTAAGTTCTATCTCCACCAATGCTTCGCTGACATCTGCTTCTTTAAACTGGAGTGGAGGAAGTGGAACTAACACACTGGTAAAAATAAATACGGCAAACAGTTTCACTGCTCCTATGGATGGAGTAACATACAGTACGAATACCTTATATAGTGGGGGAGAGCAGGTCATATATAATGGAACAGGTACCACAGCTTTTGTTACAGGGTTATTATCAGGGACCAATTATTATGTAACAATCTATTCTTTCAATTCATGCGGTTCATCACCTGATTACCTGGTAACAGGCAATCCTGTGCAGCCTTTTACTACATTACTTAATAACAATATTCCGGTTAATTATTATAATACAGCTTCAGGCCTCAGTTGTGCACTATTGAAGACAGAACTCCGGAATATTATCAATACAGGACTTACACATCAATCATACGGTGACCTGTGGACCATATACCAGACTGCAGATGTACAACCCAGTGAACTGGCCAGTGGAAATGTGATATGGGATATTTATTCTGATGATCCGTCAGGCCCTGATCCGTATGAGTATACACCCGTCTCCGATCAATGCGGTGGTTATAGCGGGGAAGGAGATTGCTATAACAGGGAGCATTCTTTTCCGCAAAGTTGGTTTGTTGGAGGTACCAGTGCAGGACCCGGTACTGATTATCACCATATTTTTCCTACAGACGGGCATGTGAATGGTCAACGTTCTAATTATCCTTATGGCAGTGTTGGAACAGCTACATATACTTCTTTCAATGGCAGTAAACTTGGTAGCAGCAACTGGGCCGGGGTAACAGGAACTGTCTTTGAACCTATTAATGAATACAAGGGAGATGTGGCCCGTGCATTCTTATATATGGTTACCTGTTATCAAAACAGCATGCCGGGGTGGGAATCGCTGGATGTGAGCGGAGATGTGGCGATGGATGGCACATTATGGCCTTCGGTCGAACCATCTTATTTACAATTAATGATTAGCTGGCACAATAGTGACCCGGTAAGCCAGAAAGAAATTGACAGGAATAATGCAGGTTATACATTCCAGGGGAACCGGAATCCTTTTGTGGATCACCCGGAGTATGTAGAAATGGTTTGGTCTGATCTATGTTATGCATTGCCTGTTAATATTATTTCGTTTACAGGAAAGTCCCGGGACGGTTTTGCAGAACTGAATTGGACCATTGCCAATGCAGACAACTTTAGACAGTTTGAGGTAGAAAGAAGTGTGAATGGAGGATTGTCGTATGAAAAAATAGGTGAGGTGGAATACAGGCAAAATTTTTCTGCTTATTCTTTTACTGACAATGTTACTTTATTAAACGGAGAGGTTTTTTATCGTCTTAAAATGGTCAACCTCGATGCCAGTTCAAGATATAGCAAAGTGATCAGGCTATCTATTGCGGGTATCAATAGGATAAGCGTATATCCCAATCCAGCTACAGACCAGCTAAATGTTGCTTTCTATCAGCCAACCAGGGCAGATTACACAGTTTGGGTAGCTGATATGTCGGGAAGAAAAATATTTACGATGCAATTGCCGGCCGGGCAATTAAATTACCGGTTACCAGTCAGCAGCCTGCCTGCAGGACCATATATATTGAGCTTGCATTCCCCGGAACAGGTAATTTTTCAGAAGTTTATAAGGAAATAATTTTATAAACGACAGGTTGAAAAGCTGTCTTTTATAAGACAGCTTTTTTTATCTTGAGCTATGTACCGTATTCATCTGATTTTTTTGATACTTTGGATGTTGATGGCCTGTACTCATTCTAAACAATTACAGGTACCTCCTCGTCAATCTAATTTAACCGGCACTGATTTTTACAGGAAGGCTTCCGCTATGAAATGGGAAAGCAGGGATTCCTTTGTTTTAAAAGAAGTGTTTGCCGGAAATCTGCCATCTTTTTTTAAAAAATTTATACCTGTTCATGTTTCAATAACAGATTCAGTAAGTGGAAAAACTCTGAGGGCCGTGTATTATGTAGCTCCTGACTATTTATGTATTGGAACAGATTATGATTGGGCAAGAATTAATATTACCCCTTTGGCAGCACAAAAAATTGCTGACAGTTTCAATTGTTTTTTGCCAACCCGGAAAATGGCAGATGATATTTACAGAGCTGCAAAAGTAAAATTAGAACCAGTTCCGATGTATGCCTTTCGGGACAGTACCCCTACCATGTGGCAGCATCACCTGATAATAGAAGGACAGCGAAAGGGAAGAGAAGGATTGATAGCAGGGATAAAAAAAGATGTGGTTATCAGTGGCCGGGTTTCCAGGGATAAAAGGCCGGACCGGGTTGCTATTTACGGTTGGCATATGCTCAACGGGAAACCCATTCAGCCTTTATATACCGGGCATATCAATTGGTGGGTGGATTACAGCCAGGGTATACGATTAGTGTACCGGAAATTGAAAGTGGAGGGCAAATGGATGGATTATACTGTTGTGCTGGAAGATCCGGTATTGCAAAAGCTTATATGCGATGAGGAATTTTGTGATTTCTACCGGTATAGTTATTACCCTTAAATTTTTTGTACGTTTGCAGGACTGGCTTGTTATAATGAGCTGTTAACTATTTAATTAACAGTTTTGACACCGATTTATACCTTTGCTGCGCTAATTTGCAAAGGTTTTTTTATACCCGTTCAATCATTAATTAATTTCAGCACTGGCAAAGAAATTTACATACCTGTTTTTTTATATGATGCTGATTATTCCTGCCCTGTCCTATGCACAGGACCCAATGATTCAGCAAATGGGAAACAGGCTTAAACAGGTTGGTGGAAGTATGCGTTCTGGTGGCGGCAGCACTGACAGTTTACAGCGAAGAAATAAAATGGAAGACTCCATTACTATCAGTTTCAGGTATCTTGATTCTACCAGGAGCTATAAACTGGATTCCTCCGTTACCGATTTTACCCGCCGCTTTCCTCTGCCAGCAACCTATATTAATCTGGGTAATACCGGGAATGCTGCAAGGTCATTACTATTTTCTCCCAATTTTAATGCTGGGTTTGATCCCGGGTTTCATGCATTCGATGTGTATAAATGGAAAATGAGTGATGTCAGGTTTTTTAATACTACAAGACCTTACTCCGAACTTAATTATATGCTTGGCAGCCGGGTGGAGCAAATGATAAGTTTGCTGCACACACAGAATATTAAACCCAACTGGAATTTTCTTTTTCAATACCGGCTGATCAACTCTCCGGGATTTTTCCAAAATCAAAAGACCAATCATAATAATTATTTGCTGAGTTCAAAGTACCAGTCTAAGAATCTCCGGTACCATAATTATTTTGTATTGCTCGGTAACAAACTGCAATCGGCTGAAAACGGAGGTATAATTGATACGTCAGATATATTGAATGATCCTATATATAAAGAACGGTTTAATATTAATACCAGGATTGGTGGCGTAAGCCAGTTTTCTTCTAATTTCTTTTCCAATAAGATAAACACCGGGAATAAATACAGTGAGTTTACGGTATTGCTCCGGCAGCAATATGATTTTGGCAAAAAAGATTCTATTGTTACAGATTCAACAGTACTGCCTTTATTTTTCCCGAGGGTAAGGTTTGAACATACCCTGCAACTGGATCAAAACAAATATATATACCAGGATAATGTTGCGGATTCGGTTTATTACAAGACCTATTATGATACAAGTCTGCGTTATCCAAAAGACACCTTACTATTCCGGGAGAGGTGGCAGGTGTTGACCAACGATTTTTCAATCTACCAGTTTCCTGATGCAAAGAACCTTCAACAATTCATCAAACTGGGAGTGCTGCTGCAGAATATAAGCGGGGAGCTGGCATCGGGGAAAGAAAATTTCTTGAACACCGCAGGTCATGCGGAGTACCGCAATAAGACACGCAACCAACAATGGGATATTGAAGCAAACGGGAAATTATATTTTACCGGGTTTAATGCCGGGGATTACCAGGCTCATATCAGTTTACAAAGGATGTTGGGGAAAAAGCTGGGCTACCTGCAATTGGGGTTTGAGAATATCAGCCGCACTCCATCCTTTATTTTCGATAGCCGCAGTAGTTTCTATTTGCTGAAAACAGTAAAAGATTTTAAGAAAGAAAATAGTACTCATCTCTTTGCATCTTATTTTCTGCCATCTTTCAAACTCAGGTTGACGGGGCATTATTACCTGGCTACTAATTATACTTATTTCACTAATTATTATGAAGCACAGCAGGAAAGTGTTTTGTTCAATGTATTCCGGTTGGGCCTTGAAAAAACGATTAAGTTTGGGAAACGTTGGAACTGGCACACCGATATTTATTTTCAGCAGGTAGTAGGCAATGCTCCGGTAAATGTACCAGCTATTTATACCCGCAACAGAATTGCATATGAGGGTAATCTTGGGTTTAAGAACCTGGATATTGCAATGGGTGTGGAATTACGTTACCGGGCCGCTTATAAAGCCGATAACTATTCTCCCGCCTTAGGCCAGTTTTTCTACCAGGATAGTATCACTATCCGTAACCCTTTGCCCGATATTTCAGGGTATGTGCATTTCCGTATCCGCCCTTTTACTGCTTTTGTACGTATCGAGAACCTAAACACGGCTCAAAATTTAGAGGGGTTCAGTTTTACCCGTAATAACCTGGTAGCCCCTAACTATGCAATGCCGGGCCTTCAGTTCAGGATAGGAATTTTCTGGAAGTTTGTTAATTGATTCTCAAAACTATACACCTGGAAACAAACAGTTTCGGTAATCCAATATTGCAGTTATCTTTGTGAAAGTAATGATGAAGGTAATTGCCTCCATATCAGTTCTATGCTATTTCGTAGTTACCTGCGGTGTGGTTGTTAATTTTCATTACTGCATGGACAAACTGGCTTCGGTTCATTTTTTTGGAGATAAAAGTGATCAATGTGGCCAATGCGGGATGGTAGTACATGAATCTGATGGTTGCTGTCATGATGAAGTGAAAGTTATAAAACTTGAACAGGATCAGAATAAAACTGCGGTTACAGATTATAGTATTCCTTCTCTTGAAGAACTTGCCGTAACGCCTTCAGTATTTATTGCGGCTTCATTTTACAATACAAAAGAGGACCGCCATTTTTATAATCACTCTCCCCCTCTGTTATCTGCACAGGACACTTACCTGCAGATTAATGTTTTCAGGATTTAAAATTCAGCTATTCTTTTCTATTAGATAGTCAATAGACTATTGACTTATTCATTATTTGTATTTTTTAAACATAATTCTGAGATTTTAAATAAATAATCATGAAAACATTAAGAATTTTTTCAATTGTTGCCATATTAATGGCCATCACTTCTAGCTCTTTTGCACAATCAAAAACTGAAACCTTCGATGTGTCAGGTAATTGCGGAATGTGCAAAACCAAGATCGAAAAAGCTGCAAAAGATGCCGGGGCCAATGCTGCCACCTGGGATGTGGATGCAAAAAAACTCACCGTTACTTATAATAGCAGTACGACAAACGCAGCAAAAATCCAGCAAAAAGTAGCCGAAGTTGGGTATGACAATGCAGGGTTTAAGGCAACGACTGAAGCATATAATAAGCTACATGGTTGTTGCAAATATGAAAGAGAAACTGCAGCGGCTTCCGAAAATCATTCCTGCTCTGGTAAATGCGATATGAAAGACGGGAAATGTGCTGACATGACTGATGGTAAAAAGATGGATTGTTCTAAGGATGGCAAATGCACCAAACATGTGCATGATGGACAAACTGGTGAAAAAATGGATTGCTGCAAAGACGGAAAATGCAGCATGCCTGGTCATGACGGTAAAGATTGCTGTAAGAAAGATGACGCCAAAATGGATTGCTGCAAGGATGGAAAATGCAGCATGCCTGGTCACGACGGGAAAGATTGCTGCAAGAAATCATAACATAAAGCCGGTTAAATAGTAGATATGAAAAAAGTGTTGTTGATATTCGCAATGGCCTTTTTCGCCCTGCAATCCTATGCCCAGTTTTCAAAAGCCAGGCTGCAGGCCACGGGGTTAACCTGTGCCATGTGCAGTAATGCGATAAATAAGGCCCTGGAAAAGATCTCTTTTGTAGAATCTGTAAACCCAGATATTAAGAATTCTGCTTTCAATATTGAATTTAAACAGGGTGCTGATGTAAATATGGATGCCTTGAAAGATGCAGTGGAAGATGCAGGCTTCTTTGTAGGAGGCTTCCAGGTAACAGGTGTTTTTACTGAAATGAAAATTGATCCTGATAAATACACAAAGATTGGAAATTATATTTTTCATTTCCTGAATGTGAGCTCCCGGATTTTGAATGGGGAAATTACCCTCAAAGTGCTGGATAAATCATACCTGACCGCAAAAGAGTTTAAGAAATTAAGTTCTTCTCTAAAGGCTCCCTGCTTACAAACAGGTAAAGCAGATGGAACACATGTAAAAGATGGTGTAGCAGCAGGCGAAAGAGTTTACCATGTTACAATCTGATTATAAATGTATAGTTTCTCTCCTTCCTTATGGGAGGAGAGAAACTTTTCAAATTTTATTTCTATGAAAATATTCCGGCAATATTTCATTATTCTTTTTTCTCTTTTTTTTTCGGTAAATGCGATAGCGCAGGTTAAATCGGGATACAAAGCCCCTGAAGTGGCTTTACCTTCCGCCACCGGAGACACGATCCTGCTATCTTCTTTGAAAGGGAAAGTGGTGCTGCTTGATTTCTGGGCATCCTGGTGCAAGCCATGCCGTGCTTCTAATAAAGGGCTTGTTAAGTTGTATCCTAAATTTAAAGACAAGGGCTTCGAAATACTTGGGGTATCGCTTGACGAGGACAAAGCTGACTGGAAAAAAGCCATCAAACAGGATAAAATAAACTGGCTCCAGGTAAATGACCCGGGCGGCTGGCAATCTCCGACTGTTTTGCAGTGGAGGATAAATGCAATTCCGACATCTTACCTCATTAACAGGAATGGTGAACTGATCGCTATGGACCTGGAGGGCAAAGAACTGGAGAAGGCACTAAAGGAAATTTTAGGTAACTGATCAAAACAAAATCATGCTTCGGTTTCTTTTTTCTTTTTTATTATTATTTGCGCTTCGATTAAGCGGTCAGGAGCTATATGTGTTTAGTGAGCCTGCCTCCAATGTACCTGCACATTCCATGAGTATAAAGCTCAAAGAGCATTTTGTTACTAGTGATAGGATTTATGAAAGGTTTGCCGGCAGGTTCATGCCACAAATAATGTTTGGTGTAAGTAAGAAGTTTATGATCAGGGCAGGAGCATCCATTGCAAATATGCATACGGATAATACAAGGTTTGAATCTTTTAGTTTTTATACCAAATACAGGTTTCTGTCAAAAGATGAGTTGCATAAACATTTTCGTATGGCTGTTTACGCAGAAGCTACCAGGACAAATGCGCCTTTTCATTATGATGAGATTTCCATGATGGGCGATAAGAGCGGGGTGGAACTTGGCATTATAGCAACACAGTTATGGAACAAGCTTGCTTTGTCTGGAACAGTAAGTCATACGCAGGTGCTGGATAAGTCAAGAAATGATAAGGTGATTTATATACCCGAAAGAAACTATCAGTCAGTTAATTTTTCTTTATCAGGCGGATACCTGCTATTACCCAGGGAGTATACTGACTATAAGCAAACCAATCTTAATCTTTACCTGGAAATACTCGGACAACAGACGTTTGAAAACCCTTCTTACTATGTCGACATGGCGCCGGCAATACAGTTGATCTTTAACAGCAATACAAAACTGAATATGGGCTACCGGTTTCAGTTGGGTAGCGATATGCAGCGAATGGCTGCTAACAGCTGGCTCTTTAGTATTGAAAGAACCTTTTTGAACGCTTTGAAAAAGAGGTAGTGGGTTCTTCGCTTTAAAATGATAATTATGAAGATCTTTATAAAAGATATTTTTTTTGCTGCCATTGTAATAATACAGCTGGCAAGCAATGATATCTATGCACAGGAATCTGCTGGAAATTCAACAGACACAGTCGTAGTTATAAATGTGGATGGAGCCTGTGAAATGTGCAAAGAGCGGATTGAGACAGTGGCAAAGGATAAAAAGGGGGTTCGTGATGCTGTCTGGGATATTCATTCCAAAAAATTAAAACTGGTATATAATCCCCTGCTTGTTACAGTCGAAAAAATTCAGTGCAGTATTGCTGATGCCGGCCATGATAATGATTACGAAAAAGCAAAGGATAAAGTGTATGAGAAATTACCTGCTTGTTGTCTTTACAGGGAAATAAATCATCCAAAGGAAAAGACAGGTGAAAACTACCTGAATACCAATGTGGGAAATCCTGTCGCCACACAAGTTGTAAAAGGAGTAGTGCTGGAAGAAAATAAACAGGGATCATTTGTTCCGCTGATGGGTGCTACTGTAGTATGGTTAGGTACTAATGAAGGAGTAGTTACAGATACAGCCGGTGTTTTTATTATTAAAAATGAAAAAGGATACGGCAGAATAGTTATCAGTTATACCGGTTATGAACCAGATACATTAGTTGTAACGGATGCAGAAGAGTTAAAGATCATTCTTGCATCCGGCCGGCAGCTCAATGAAGTTACAGTTTCAGCAAAGCAGCGTTCTACCTATTTGTCTTCACTTAATCCAATCCGGACACAAGTAATGACAGAGAGGGAACTTTTTAAAGCTGCTTGTTGTAACCTGAGTGAAAGTTTTGAAACCAATCCTTCTGTTGATGTGTCCTACAACGATGCAGTGACCGGTTCGAAACAAATTCAGTTATTGGGACTTAGTGGCAACTATACACAACTGACTGTTGAAAATCTACCCGGGCCAAGGGGGCTGGCTACTCCATTTGGGTTGAATTTTATTCCGGGTCCCTGGGTAGAATCTATCCAATTGAATAAAGGAGTTGGATCGGTGGTAAATGGATATGAGAGTATTGCCGGTCAGATCAATATCGAATTAAAAAAACCGGCAACGGCAGAAAAGTTATATCTGAATGCATACATCAACGATATGACCAAAACAGATCTGAACCTGGTACTGACTGAAAAATTTGGAAAGAACTGGAGCACCGCATTATTATTACATGATAATTTTCAAACCAAAAGGAATGTAGATTATAATGATGATGGTTTCCGCGATATGACTACAGGTAATTTGTTTACTGCTGTTAATCGCTGGAACTATAACGGAGGAAAAGGCTTTGAATCACAGTTGGGGTTTAAAATATTGAATGATGACCTTACAGGAGGTCAAACTTCTTTTGATCCGGATAAAGACAAATTTACTACCCGTAGTTATGGGCTTGGCATCAACACCAGGAGGTATGAGGCCTTTGCCAAAGCCGGTTATGTTTTTCCGGGGAAAAAATACAAAAGCATAGGTCTGCAATTATCAGCCTTTGATCATAAGCAGGATTCTTATTTTGGTATGACATCATACAACGGACGGCAAAAGAATTTTTATGCCAACCTCATCTACCAGTCGATAATTGGAACGACGGCACATAAATTCAGAACAGGGATGAGTTTCTTATCAGATAATTATGATGAATTATTCAATTCAACAAAGTATGAAAGGCAGGAAACAGTTCCCGGTGCCTTTTTTGAATATACTTTTACCCCGGTTGAAAAGTTTAATGTAGTAGCGGGAATGCGGGCAGATCATAACAGCTTGTTCGGCTGGTTTGCCACACCAAGATTACATATCAGGTATGAGCCGGTTACAGGAACCACTATTCGGATAAGTGCTGGCCGTGGACAACGAACAGCAAATATTTTTGCAGAGAACAATAGTGTCTTTGTTAGTTCAAGGCAAATGAATATTTTGACTGCATCTGCAGGAAAGGCCTATGGGCTTGATCCTGAAATTGCCTGGAACAAAGGGCTAAGTGTTGATCAGAAATTCAAGCTTTTTAAGCGGAATGCCAATTTGGGATTGGATTTTTTCCGTAATGATTTTCAACAGCAGGTAATAGTTGACCTGGAAGATGCGAGGCAGGTGAAATTTTACAATCTTGATGGAAAATCTTATTCCAATAGCTTCCAGGCAGAAATGAATATGGAGCCAGCCAGGAAACTGGAGGTCAGGCTGGCCTACCGTTTCTTTGATGTGAAAGCCACATATGGAAATGAACTACTCCAAAAGCCATTTACTGCCAAACACAGGGCATTCACTAATTTGGCTTATGAAATAAGTAGCTGGAAAATAGATTATACGTTTAATTACAATGGTTCAAAGAGGATTACTAACACAATGGCAAATCCGGCCATTTACCAGCGGCAGGCTAATTCTGATTCGTACATATTAATGAATGCGCAGGTAACTAAAACAATTGGGAAAAAGAATCCTGTTGATCTTTATATAGGCGGAGAGAATCTGACCAATTTTTTACAAGGCGATGTTATTGTCAGCGCTGATCATCCGTTTGGCCCTTACTTCGACGCTTCCCTGGTTTGGGGGCCGGTTAGCGGCCGGCTCATATACGCTGGCTTCAGGTATAAGATCAAATGACAAGACTGGTAATTCTTTTTCATTACTGAGAACGAGGCAGTTCTGGCTTTTGGCGGTGGGGGATATTAAATTTCGATTGATGGTTTTCACCAGTGGAAAATTGTTTATATTTATTTAAACATATATTTAGCCTTGTCTAAAAATATGTTTAGATAGGTTGAATAATGAAACAAAAACTACTTCTTATTTTATTTGCCTTTCTCACCGTTGGGGTATATGCCCAGCAATCATTACATGGGGAAGTGATAAATGAACAAACCAGGGAACCCATTCCCGGTGCAACGATCAGCATCAGTGATTCTTCAAATTCAGTTACTGCTGATGACCAGGGCAGGTTTTCAATTTCGATACCTGCAGGATTATCTTTAAGAGTTACGGCGACCGGCTATGAAACAAAAATGATCATCCCGGATAATGGGATCCGTCTTATAATAAAACTGAAATCATTACAAAAAGAACTGGAAACAGTAGTGGTGACCGGTACAATGAAAGCAGTGAGAAGATCAGAAAGCCCGGTAGCCGTAGAAGTCTATACGCCACAATTTTTAAAGAAAAATCCGGCGCCCAGTATTTTTGAATCACTGCAGAATGTAAATGGCGTTCGTCCGCAACTCAATTGCAGTGTTTGTAATACCGGCGATATACATATCAATGGACTGGAGGGTCCTTATACCATGATCACTATTGATGGAATGCCCATCGTCAGCAGCCTGGCATCGGTGTATGGATTATTTGGTATCCCCACACAATTGATTGACCGGATTGAGATCGTAAAAGGCCCGGCTTCGGGTTTATATGGTTCAGAAGCCATTGGAGGGTTGATCAATATTATAACAAAGTCTCCTGATAAAGCACCTTTGTTTACTGCCAATATAATGTCAACTAACTGGCTGGAACATTCATTGGATATCGGTACTAAACTGAAGCTCAGTAAAAAAATTTCTTCATTACTGGGTGTCAATTATTTCAATTATCAGCAGCCACTGGATAAGAATAATGATCAATTTACGGATGTGACATTACAGCACCGCATTTCTGTATTCAATAAGTTCAGTTTTGCAAGAAAGAATAACCGTATCGCAACGTTGGCAGGACGATATTTTTATGAAGATCGCTGGGGTGGTGATATGCGCTGGAACCGGTCATTCCGGGGAACAGATAGTATTTATGGGGAAAGTATCAATACTAATCGATGGGAACTGATCGGGAACTACCAGTTGCCCATTAAGGAAAAGGTATTTTTTTCATTTTCTGCTACCATCCATGATCAGCATTCTTTTTATGGTATCATGCCGTATAACGGGAAACAAAAAATTGGTTTTTCGCAATTGGTATGGGATAAGCAGGCCGGTACTGCCCATTCATTATTGACTGGACTGGCAGGCCGTTATAATTATTATGATGATAATTCAACTGCAACTATAGATACGTTAACAGGAAGGAATGTCCCGGATCAATATATTCTTCCCGGACTTTTTTTCCAGGATGAATGGAAATTAAATTCAAAGCAGTTGCTATTGGTTGGTATGCGGTATGATCATCACCCATTGCATAAAGGGATATTAACACCCAGGCTGGCGTGGAAATGGTCAATGAAAGAAAACCAGGTGTTTCGTCTGAATGCAGGTACAGGTTTTCGTGTAGTCAGCTTATTTACAGAAGAGCATGCTGCACTTACAGGAGCCAGGGATGTAGAAATTAAAGAATCTTTGAGGCCGGAAAAGAGTTATAACATTAACCTGAATTACACCTGGTTTAAAAAATGGAAGAATATTTCACTGAATGTGGATGCTTCCGCCTGGTACTCTTATTTTACCAACCAGATCATTCCTGATTATGATACCGATCCCAATAAGATCATTTATAAAAACCTGGATGGATTTGCATCATCCAATGGGATGACTTTCAATATTGAATTGAACAGTAATCACCGGTTCAAAAGTTTAATTGGTCTTACAATACAGGATGTACAGAAAACAGAAAAGAATGACCAGGGGCAAAAAATAAAGCAGCAGCCTGTATTGACAGAGAAGTGGAGTGGTACATGGGTTATCAGTTATACTTTTCCGGCAGCAGCTATTACGATCGATTATACGGGTAATATTTATGGACCGATGCGATTACCGCTATTGTCTGCCACAGATCCGCGACCCGGTCATTCTAATGTATGGAGTATTCAGAACATCCAGTTCTCCACGCTTTTTAGCCGTAAAATTGAATTGTTTACAGGGATAAAAAACCTGCTTAACTGGACACCTGCCAGAAACACTCCTTTTATCATTGCCCGTTCACATGATCCATTTGATAAAAAGGTGGAATATGATGCCGGTGGCAGAATTTTAGCTACTCCTGAAAACCCCTATGCGCTGACTTTTGACCCAACATACACATATGCACCAAACCAGGGCATCCGTTTTTTTGCAGGTCTTCGCTTTTTAGTAAGGTGATAATAATCACTAAACTATCACCCCACTTTTTTATCTTTGGAAAATTGAAAAGAGTCATTTCTATACTATTTCTTTCGGCCTATCTATTCTCCTTTACTGAACTTCACCAGTTATTGAAAATACCTGTGCTTATTGAACACTTTCATGAGCATCGCCAGGAGGAAAGCAGCATTAGTCTCTGGTCTTTTTTAAAGATGCATTACCTTGAAAAAATTGTAGTGGATAAAGATTATCAACGAGATCAGCAATTACCGCTGCGGGATGCGGATTGTGGTATGATGACTGTAAGCAATCTTTATGAATGTCAGTACATGGCTGTTGAAATTAGTTTACCTGCAGAAAGGACCCGGGAATTCACTTTTTATGATGAATTCAGTAAACCACGGTTTGCCGCTTACGATATTTTCCAGCCTCCCCGTATATCCTGATCATTCATTTTTATTCTATTTCAACCAGATTTACTGAACAAGTAAAAAAAATTATGCTTAATCATATTATCCGCTTTTCCATTCGGAACAAGCTGATCATTGGGTTATTAATGTTTGGATTAATAGGCTGGGGAGTCTATTCTTTTACCAAACTACCCATTGATGCTGTTCCAGATATTACGAATAACCAGGTGCAGGTGATCACCGTGTCACCTTCCTTAGCTGCACCTGAAGTTGAACGTCTCATTACATTTCCCATTGAACAGGCTACGGCCAGTGTACCCGGTATCATAGAAATTCGTTCTTTTTCCCGTTTTGGGTTGTCTCTTGTAACTATTGTTTTTAATGATAATACAGATGTGTATTGGGCCAGGCAGCAGGTATCTGAACGATTACAGCAGGTAAGGTCTGAAATACCTGCTGATGCTGGTAATCCTTTCATGGGACCAGTGACAACAGGGTTAGGAGAGATATTTCAGTATGCTGTAAGACCCAAAAAAGGTTATGAGAGTAAATACACGGCCACAGAATTACGGACAATCCAGGATTGGATCGTCCGCCGCCAGTTATTGGGAACACCCGGAGTGGCTGATGTTAGCAGTTTTGGCGGTAACCTGAAGCAGTATGAAGTAGCGGTTAATAGTGACCGTTTGAAAAGTATGAACGTTACTGTAGATGATGTTTTTACTGCGCTTCAGCAAAACAATCAGAACACCGGCGGTGCTTATATAGAAAAAGGACCAACAGTTTTATATATCAGAAGCGAAGGATTGGCAAAAGGTATTGAAGATATCGGAAAGATGTTCGTAAAACATACAACTGATGGAATTCCGGTTTTTATAAGGGATGTGGCAGAAGTTCGGATTGGTACAGCGGTAAGGTATGGTGCTATGTGTTTTAATGATGAAGGGGAAGTGGCCGGGGCCATAGTAATGATGCTGAAAGGAGGTAATTCTTCTGATGTGATCAGTAATGTGAAAGAGCGAATCAAACAGATTGAGAAAACTTTACCTGAAGGTGTAATGATTGAACCATTCCTTGACCGGACAAAAATGGTGAACCATGCCATTGGCACGGTGGAAAAGAACCTGATCGAAGGTGCTTTGATCGTTATTTTTATCCTGGTTATTTTTCTCGGTAATCTTCGTGCCGGACTGATTGTTGCTTCAGTTATACCGCTGTCAATGCTATTCGCTGTGATCATGATGAATGCATTTGGTGTTTCCGGAAACCTGATGAGTTTGGGCGCACTGGATTTTGGACTGATCGTGGATGGTGCCGTCATCATTGTGGAAGCCGTGATGCATCGCTTGTATCATAGCCGGCATTATGCGGTCAACAACAGTATCTCACAGGCACAGATGGATGATGAAGTAGAAAATTCATCCGGGAAGATGATGAACTCAGCAGTTTTTGGGCAGATTATCATTCTGATAGTATACCTGCCGATCCTTGCATTAGTGGGTATTGAAGGAAAGATGTTTAAACCGATGGCGCAGACTGTTTCTTTTGCCTTAATTGGTGCATTTATCTTATCATTAACCTATGTACCGATGATCACTTCTTTGTTTCTCAGTAAAAAGATGAAACACAAAGAGAATTTTTCGGATAAGATGATGAACTGGATACAACGTATGTACGAGCCAGCATTGAAAAAGGCTTTGGCTTTTCCAAGGATCATCACCGCTATCGTTATTGCAGTATTTGTATTTGCTGTATTCATTCTTTCAAGACTGGGTGGTGAATTTATTCCTAAACTGGAAGAAGGTGATTTTGCAGTAGATACCAGGTTGCTTACTGGCAGCTCTTTATCTCAAACGATAGAAGCAACACAAAAAACGGCAGGTATATTATTGAAAAAATTCCCTGAAGTAGAAAAAGTGGTTACCAAGATCGGTTCAGGAGAAATACCTACTGACCCGATGCCTATAGAAGCTTCTGATATGATGGTAATCCTGAAAGAAAAAAAAGAATGGACCTCCGCCAAAACATTTGATGAGTTGGCCAATAAAATGAGTAAAGCACTCGAAGATGTACCGGGAGTAACAGCAGGATTTCAATACCCGGTTCAGATGCGTTTCAATGAGCTGATGACAGGGGCAAGACAGGATGTGGTTTGTAAAATTTTTGGGGAAGATCTGGACACTTTAGCTGCTTATTCCAAAAAGCTGGGTGATGTAGTAAATACTGTAAAGGGAGCAAGGGATCTGTATGTTGAGACAGTAACCGGCCTCCCCCAGATTGTGATCAGCTATAATCGTGATGCCATGTCACATTATCAATTACAAATTGCTGATGTGAACCGGGTGATCCGAACAGCTTTTGCTGGTGAGAGTGCCGGGCTCATCTATGAAAATGAAAGAAGGTTTGACCTGGTCGTACGATTAAGCCGGCAATCAAGAGAAGACCTTTCAGATGTACAAAACCTGCTGATTGCTACTCCGATGGGTACGCAGATACCGTTATACCAGGTAGCCACTGTTGAGATCAAAGAAGGGCCCAACCAGATACAGCGGGAAGATGCCAAACGCAGAATTGTGGTTGGATTTAATGTAAGGGGTAAAGATGTTCAGAGTGTCGTCAATGAGTTGAGTGAAAAAGTAGAAGCGCAACTTAAATTACCGGCTGGTTATTATATAACTTATGGGGGACAATTTGAAAACCTGGTAGAGGCAAAAAAGCGGTTGAGTATTGCTTTGCCCCTTGCCTTATTACTCATTTTCATTATGCTCTATTTTGCATTTGGCAAACTGAAGTATGGTGTATTGATCTTTTCAGCTATTCCTTTGTCTGCTATCGGTGGTGTGCTGGCCTTATGGATACTGGGCATGCCCTTCAGTATCTCAGCCGGTGTTGGTTTTATTGCATTGTTTGGAGTGGCGGTTTTAAATGGTATCGTTCTTATTACTGAATTCAACCGGTTGAAGAACCAGGGTATGCATGATCTTAAATTCATTATTATGGAAGGAACAAAAGTCAGACTGCGTCCTGTATTAATGACGGCCTCTGTAGCTTCGCTCGGATTTTTACCTATGGCATTAAGTCATGGTGCAGGAGCTGAAGTACAACGACCACTAGCCACAGTTGTTATTGGTGGTTTGATCACCGCCACATTTCTTACACTGGTCTTGTTACCGATCTTATACATGTGGATCGAAAGAGAAAAACCTAAGAAGAAAAGAAGAAAAGTGCCTGTAGCGCCTGCCACAATTATTTTGTTGTTGCTTGCAAGTTCTTTTGTGCAGGCACAAAATATGGAAGGGAAGAAAATGAAACTGGAAGAGATGTTGCAACTGGCGGGGAAGCAAAATTTGTCTATTCAATCGTTACAAAAAGAATCAGCCTATTGGAAACAGTTACAGGCTGCTGTTTTTGAGCCTGCCAAAACACAGCTGGGTGCTGAGTATGGCAATATCAACAGCCTGAATAATGATACAAAGTTCATGTTGGGACAAACGTTTAATTTACCTGTTGTGTATAAACGGCAGAAGGAATTTTACCTGTCTAATGAAAAAGCACAAACAGCGATGGTCGGCTGGAAGCAACTGGAACTGAACAAAGAAGTGAAGCTGGTGTTCTGGCAAATGGCTGATCTTTTAGCAAGGCAAAAATTGCTATTGCGGTTGGATTCTGTATACAGCCGTGTGTTACAGGCTGCAGAACTCCGGTTGAAAGCTGGTGAAACAAATATGCTGGAGAAAGTAACTGTGGAGGCACAGGCGCAGCAATTAAAAATTCAGCAACAGCAATTGCAGAGCGATATCATCATTGCACAGCAAAAGTTACAATGGTTTCTGAATACAGGTGAAAATTTATTGCCCGACTATACGGAGAGTAATGCATCGGGAATTATTAATAATGATACATCGGTAATTGCCCATCATCCATTGTTGCTTTATAAAGAGCAGCAGGTAACCGTGGCAGGTTCGCTAACAGCGTTGGAGAGAAATAAACTGGTACCAGATGTATCTGTCGGCTATAATAATATGTCGATAGTTGGATACCAGTCAACGGATGGAGTTACGCAGCAATATTATGGTGCTGGAAGCCGGTTCAATAGTTTTAACCTGACACTGGCTGTTCCCCTGTTCAGTAAAGCAGCAAAGAATAAAGTAAAAGCCGGGCAGCTGAATGAAGAAATAGCAAGGATGAATGTAAAAGTGACTGACCAGCAGTTGAAAAGTCAATTATTGCAACTAACAGAAGAACTGAAAAAACGTCAGCAACAAGTGAATTATTATAATCAGCAGGGGCTAGCGCAATCAGAACTGATCATCAATCATGCAAAACAAAATTATGAGAAAGGGCAGATCAGTTACCTGGAGTGGACCATGCTGATGAATAATGCGGTTGACATACAATTGGCTCACCTGGCTGCATGGCAACAGTTGAATGTAATTAGAACAGAAATAGAATACTTAACCGGAAAATAAAAATTATGTCAAAGATTCATTTATATATTGCTTTTATTATCCTGCTGGCTTCCTGCTCATCAAAAAAACAGGCAGAAGCAGATACAAAAGAGACCGTAGCTGAAGATATGGTGACCTTGACGGATGCTCAATTAAAAAATGCCGGTATTGAAACCGGGACTGTACAGGAACAAACAATTAATAGTTCTTTAAAAGTGAATGGAATGGTGGATGTGCCGCCGCAGAATCTAGTTTCGGTGAGTTTTCCTTTAGGTGGTTATTTGCGATCCACTAAACTGATGCCGGGGATGCATGTGAACCGCGGAGAAGTGATCGCTGTTATCGAAGACCAGGCATTGATCCAGTTGCAACAGGATTATTTAGTAGCAGTAGCAAAGCTTGGTTTTCTGCAACAGGAATTTGAGCGACAAAAAATGCTCAATGAAAATAAAGTGAATGCGGATAAAGTGTACCAGCAGGCCCAGGCTGATTATAGTTCACAAAAAGTGCTTGTTAAAGGATTCAGTGAAAAATTACAGCTGATCGGTATCAACCCTGCCCGACTTACTGAAAGTAATATATCAAGAAGTGTCACTGTACATTCACCAATTAATGGCTTTGTTTCTAAAGTGAATGTAAATATTGGCAAATATGTTACTGCTACTGACGTACTTTTTGAACTCATCAATCCTGATGATATGCACGCCATGCTTACGGTTTTTGAAAAGGATATCACCAAAGTTAAGATCGGGCAGAAAGTCCAGGTTTCTTTTGTGGACGATCCCGGTGCTGTATATGATTGTGAAGTAATACTGGTTACTAAAAATGTAGATGAGAGTCGCAGTGCTTTGGTGCATTGTCATTTTGAAAAGCAGCCAAAAAATTTATTGCCCGGGATGTTCTTGAATGCAGGGATCAGTATAAGTAATGCTAATGTGCTTACACTGCCTGAAGAAGCAATTGTTCGATTTGAGAACAAGCAATATGTTTATGAAATAACAGGAAAGAATGAATTCAGGATGCTGGAAGTAGCCACTGGCATGGTGGAAAACGGAAGGGTGGAAGTGAGTAGCAGTACAGAAGCACTTGCGGGAAAAAAACTGGTGGTTAAAAATGCTTATGCTATTTTGTCTAAAATGAAAAATACGGCTGAAGAAGAGTAGTGCATTCTGATTTTGTTTTTTTTAAAGAAGCTAACTGGTAAACGGGTCAGCTTCTTTGGTATCGGAAATTGTGGGTAAAAACAAATTTTTTTCTTGTTTAGCTACCGTTAGATTTGCTCCCCCAAACAAAAGACCTATGGAACTAAAATATTCACAACAGATAGCCGGCACCCTTAATCTCTCACTAAAACAGATCAGTAGTATTTATGAACTGCATAGTGAGGGGTCTACTATCCCTTTTATTGCCCGGTACAGAAAAGAGGCTACCGGGAACCTGGATGAAGTCGTGATTGGAAATGTAATTGACCAGATCAAATATTTCAATGAACTGGAAAAACGTAAAGAGACAGTTCTTAAAACGATTGAAGAGTCCGGTAAATTGACGCCTGAACTGAGAAAACGTATAGAAGACTGTATCAATGCCACTGAACTGGAAGATATTTACCTGCCGTATAAGCCTAAACGGAAAACAAAGGCATCTGTTGCGATGGAGAAAGGGTTGGAGCCACTGGCAAAATTATTATTTGAGCAGGGACCTGAAAACCCGGACGCAGCAGCAGTTAAGTTTATCAATGAACAAGTGAAAGATACGGCAGAAGCATTACAAGGTGCCAGGGATATAATGGCAGAATGGATCGCAGAAAATGAACAGGCCAGGAATATTGTCCGTAAATTATTTACAGAAGAAGCTACTGTTTCCTCCAGGGTGCTTACAACAAAGAAGGACGAAGCAGATGCGCAGAAATACAGGGATTACTTTGAATTCAAAGAACCATTGGCGCAAAGTCCTTCACACCGTATACTGGCTATTCGCAGGGGTGAGAAGGAAGGTTTTCTCATCATGACTATTACTATTGAAAAGGAAACGGCGCATGCAGCACTGAAAAGGGTTTTCCTGAAATCATCTGGTCTTGCAGCAAAGCAGGTTGAATTGTCAATTGAAGATTCATACAATCGTTTACTACAGCCTTCTATTGAAACAGAATTCAGGATGGCCAGTAAAACGAAAGCGGATGAAGAGGCGATCAGGGTGTTTGCAGAAAACCTTCGTCAATTGCTGCTGGCATCACCATTAGGACAAAAGAGAGTAATGGCTATAGACCCGGGTTTCAGGACAGGGTGTAAAGTGGTTTGCCTGGATGAGCATGGAACTTTCTTGAAATATAATACAATCTTTCCTCATGCACCGCAAAATGACTGGAACGGTGCCATGCAAACAATAAAAGAACTGGTGGCTAAATATGATATTGAAGCCATTGGTTATGGTAATGGAACGGCCAGTAAGGAAACTGACCAGTTGGTCAGAGCCATAGATTTTGGTAAACCTGTTTCAGTCTTTATGGTAAATGAAAGCGGTGCTTCTATTTACTCTGCCAGTGAAGTGGCGAGAGAAGAATTTCCGGGTGAAGATGTAACCGTTCGCGGAGCGATAAGTATTGGCAGAAGATTATTAGATCCCTTAAGTGAGTTAGTCAAGATCGATGCCAAGAGTATTGGTGTGGGTCAATACCAGCATGATGTGAACCAGAACCGCTTGAAAGATGCCCTAGACCAGGTAGTGGAAAGCTGTGTGAACTTTGTTGGTGTGGATGTGAATACCGCCAGTAAACATCTGCTGATGTATGTTTCCGGGTTAAGTGCGACGGTAGCAAAAAATGTGGTGGAATACAGAACAAAGAACGGAGGGTTTAAAAGCCGTGATGAGTTAAAAAAAGTATCCATGCTTGGTCCGAAAGCATTTGAACAATGCGCAGGATTCCTGCGTATCGTGAATGCCGCTAATCCTTTAGATAATTCTGCCGTGCATCCTGAAAGTTATCATGTGGTGGAAGCAATGGCTGCTAAAGCTAACAGCACTGTTCCAGCGTTGATAAAGGATCCGGAAATCAGGAAGCTGTTAAAAGCAAAGGATTTCGTTTCTGAAACGATCGGCCAGTTTACCATTGAAGATATATTGAAAGAACTGGAGAAGCCGGGCCGTGATCCCCGTTCTCCTATTGAAGAATTCCGTTTTGCAGAGGGTGTGAGTACAATGGAAGATCTGAAACCCGGCATGAAAGTGCCTGGTATCATTACTAATATCACCAATTTTGGTGCCTTTGTAGATGTTGGGGTAAAGCAGGATGGACTGGTGCATATTTCTCATTTAGCAAACCGTTATATCAGCGACCCCAATGAAGCCGTGAAGCTGGGTCAAAAAGTGATGGCCACAGTACTGGAAGTAGATACTGCAAGAAAGAGAATTGCATTGTCATTGAAGGACGGAGCAGAGAGAACTGAAGTACGAAGTCAGAAGTCTGAAGTGAGGGGACAGAAACCGGCTGCAAAGAAACCCGGGCCGATGAATCCATTCCAGGCAAAGCTGATGGAGCTGAAGAAGAACTTCAAAGATTGACCGATTGCAGCTATATTTATAGAAACAGAAGCTGCAAATGGTTGTCACCGGATTCAACCCTTTTCCTGAACTTTCAACAGAACGATTATTGCTGAGGCAACTTCGTTTTTCAGATGCTCATTCTCTGGCGCAGCTGCGTTCGGACAAAAACGTAAATGAGTTTTTGGATCGCCCTTCAACGATGGAACTTGAGGAGGCTAATAATTTTATAGCGAAGGTTAATCGCCGGATGAAGGTGGGGGAGTTAATCTATTGGGTCATTTCGCTAAAAGGTGCAGAAAGTTTTGCGGGGGCTGTTTGTCTCTGGAATATAGAAGCAGATAAAGACCGGGCCGAGTTAGGTTACGAGTTGCATCCTGATTACCAGGGCAGGGGCATCATGCAGGAAGCATTACATACAGTGATTGAATTCGGTTTTGCCAAAATGAAACTGGCGGTCATTATTGCGCTTACTAAACCTGGCAACAAGGCTTCTGAGAAAGTATTGGTCAAAAACTCCTTTATTCCTGACGAAGATTACAGGTATGTAAGCAAAGAAAATGCGAATGAATACCTGGTATATTATCTTCTTTCTGGTTCAGGTTATTAAAGTTTATAGTCTTCTCTTACCGGGTTAAATACATCAATCACTTTGCAATCAGTAACCGCCACAGCACCATGCGGCACATTGGAAGGTATCACATAATACATACCGGCAGTAAGAGAACAGGGCTGTCCGCCAATGGTCATATCTAATTCCCCTTCCAGTATATAAGTGATCTGCTCATGCAGATGTTGATGCAGGGGTAAATTGCTGCCTGCTTTTATTTCTACTAAACCAAGAGTCATATTAGTTCCGTGGGCATAATAGCCGGTGAGGCCGGGTGCCAGCTCTTTTGGTTGTAAGTCTTTTAAATGTTGCATAAAAATTATTAATGTACATTTTTTGAGAACTATTCCTACTTCAGGGAGCTAGAGGGCAAACAAACAAAAACTACCACCTACCCATTCTTTGTCTTTATTATACCGCACACCTATCATCTTCCCTTTACTTAAGCGTCCCAGGTTATTAGTCGCTACTGGTCTTGCTTCACCATCCTTCCAGAAATAGAACATCCGTATTTCTGCTTTGGCAGGTATATCCGGAGTCTCGATCACATCTGCGTATTTTACCTTCCGTTGCAGGATCCAGTTCTCCGGGTCTTTTACATTGTCAATATCCTGTTGTGTAACGTCAATAATAACACCCTGGCCTGCAAAAGAGAATAAAGGCTTTAATACATAATTCTCCAGGTCAGCGGGCATCTGTTTTATCTCGTTCAGAAAGAAGGTTGCAGGAACATACGGATGACGGATAAAAGGTAAAGTGTATTTGCTGATACGGTAAAACCAGTTGGGATGCGGGCACCATTCTACCTCCAGTTCTTCAAAAAAAATAGTTCCTTTCTCCTGCACTTCGGGTGTTTGCTGTTGCAGGTCGTCAAAGATGACACGGTTGTAGATCCTTTTTATTGCTGTTTTCTTCCCCTCATTCAGGTAATAGAGTTTTTTCCCTTCTTTTATCAGTTCCGTCAGGCAAACCATCTTAATACCGGTATATTCTTCAGTACAGTAAAAATCAATCCTTGTTTTTTGTTTGCGGGGAAATATTTCCAGCAGAACCACATTTTCCGGGTTATGATTACCAAGAATAATTTCTTTTAGCAATTGTATGTATGTTTCCCTTGTGTAGCCATTCAGGTAGCAACTATAATTTTCCGGGACAGTAAAATGATTTCTGAATACATCATCCAGCAATACTTCATAGGCAAACAGGGATGGGAAGCCCTGCATTTCGATCAGTTGCGGTTCATATTCGCCGGCTTCATTTATACAGATACCAAAATCAAAAGCAATAAAATGTGAATGTGCTTCATTACCGGGGACCTGCAAGTTTTTGGGGATGGCAATTTTGGTCAGTTCTTTGAATTTCGGGTCAACAATGATATCAATGATACTCTCGCAGGCATCCAGTATTTTCTCTGTAAAATCTTTGGGTACAAAAATGGGGGTTTCCGCTACCCTGAAATCCAACTCGCCTGGGTGTACCGCATTTAGTTCCTGTAAAAATGCTTCATAGCTTTCTTTAGTGAAAGCCTCATTGTAAGCTTTGCGTATAGCTGGTATCATGCTGCCGGTTTTAACCGGAAGTTAATGAATGATTGACTGGCAGCAAAAAAAGCTGGTCTTTTCTATACTAGTTCGCCGTGCAGTTTTTCTATTGAATGATTCAAAAAATTGGGAAGGATATGCGAATAGGTCCAGACAATTTTATCCGGGTCTTCCAGGTGTTCCAGCATGCTTTGCAGTTTGGCTTCGCCGTGGTTTTCGATCACCGTTTTTCTTTTGTCTTCTCTTTGCAGATAGAGGCTCATACCGGGGGCATCCGCTTCCGGGTGAAATTGTGTACCGATCATATATTCATTAAACCGCAATCCCATTACCGCTCTTTCATACGGAACATGCGGCCTGCTTTTTTCGATGCAAAGCAGGGAAGCACCCATTTCATTGAGCAAGTCATGGTTGGGTTGAATGACCTGGTAATCCCGGCTGTCAACGGCATAGAAAGGATCTTTCAAACCATCGAAAACAGGTTCGTCTGCACCATTTTCAAGCATATGTACCGGGAAAACACCAAAGGATGTGGATCTTCTTTTACAAACCAGTCCCACATTAAAGAAACGGCTGGCAAGTTGAAAAGAGTGACAAATAAAGAAGATGTATTTTTTCTGTGTGTTGGATGGATTGTTATTCCATCTTTCCATTTTATCCAGCCAGCGGCACCAGGCTATATCCCAATCTTCGTAGCGGGTTTCCAGCGGGCTGCCGGGGCCACCACTGGAGATATAAACATCATAAGAAGTATCAGGCAATTCATTCTTTAAGCGAACATCATATTCTTTGGCATACAAAAGCAGGTCATTTTGTTCTGCCCATTCGATGAGAATGTTACGGATACAACGCATGCCCTGGTTGGGGGCACCTTCATAGAGATCAAGGATTGCTACTTTTACAGTCCGTTTTTCGGTCCAACTCATTCTGCAAACTTACAAAATTTTTTATGGACAGTAGGTGCATACGATTGCATGGTTGTTCACAACTGTGGATTTCATGATTCATGTTAAGTGTTTTTTCCCGCAGATGAAGCAGAAAAGATCGGGGGAATCAGCGTTTTAATCTGCGAAAGCAGCGGGCTGTATTTTTTTCCCGCAGATGACGCAGATGAGTTCGCAGAAAAGATATGCTTGAATCAATGGTTTAAATCAGTGATATCAGTGGGATGTAATTTTTTCCAAAGATGACGCAGTAAAGAATTCCTCTCTAAATTTTGTTTCTATTTCTTTTCGAAAACTTTTTCACCATTAAGAAATGTTTGCAGCACTTTAATAGATAATAATTTCTCCGGTGCCTCTTTCATAATATCTGAATCAAGAATTACAAAATCGGCAAACTTCCCTTTCTCCAGGCTTCCTTTTTCTTTTTCCTCAAAGTTGGCTTTGGCCGCCCAGATGGTCATACCCCGCAATGCTTCTTCCCTGGTCAATGCATTTTCTACCTGGTATCCATTTGCCGGCCAGCCTTTGGCATCCTTTCTTACTACGGCTGCGTAAAATGTTTTGAAGGTTGAAATGTCCTCTACCGGGAAATCAGTACCCAACGGGAGCCAGCCGTTTTGCTGCAGGAGTTGTTTATACGCATAAGCACCTTTCACTCTTTCATTACCCAAACGATCACCTGCCCAGTACATATCACTGGTGGCATGTGTTGGCTGTACGGATGGAATAATTGAATTAGCACTGAATAAACTAAAATCATTTTGATCGACCACCTGTGCATGTTCAATTCTCCAGCGCAGGTCATTTTTGCCCTTTAAATATTTTGCATACGTATTCAGTATAGTCCTGTTACCACTGTCACCAATAGCATGAGTGCACATTTGCCAGCGGTTATTACTGATCCAGTTGGCAACAGAATCAAAATGTGCTGGCTGGCTCAACAAAAAACCATAATGACCAATCTTATCGCTGTAGGGTTGTAACAAACAGGCTCCTCTTGAACCCAATGCTCCATCACCATAAACCTTAAAACTTCTTACATTCAGCCGGTCGGTTTTTATCATGCCATTTGCAGCGGCGTAATCATAATTTGCTTTCTCATCACTCAGCATTATATACAGCCGCATCTTAAGGTCACCGTTGGCCTGTAATGATTTGATCATATCCACAGAGGGAAAGCTGAGACCACAATCGTCAATAGTGGTAAGACCCATTGCAAAACAATTTTGCTCAGCAGCCTGTAATGCTTTCTTAAATTGTTCGTCTGTTGCGGCAGGTATTTTTGACGAAACTAAGTCAACCGCATTATCAATTAATACACCCGTCAACGTACCTTCCATTTCTTCTATTTCACCACCGGTTAATGTGTCATGGGCTTTAATACCTGCCAGGTCTAATGCTTTTTGATTAGCAATGGCTGCATGTCCGTCTACTCTTGTCAGCAATACCGGCCTGTCGGGGAATAAAGTGTCCAGTATTTCATTATTGGGAAACTCTTTTATTACCCAGTCGTTCTGGTCCCAGCCACGACCGGTGATCCAGCCTTCTTTATTTTCATTTGCAAATATTTTTACTCTTTCTATGCACTCTTCCCAGCTGTTGGTACCGGTAAGGTCAACCCTTTGCAGACTCATTCCATATCCTACAAAATGTGCATGGGCATCAATAAAACCGGGGTAGATAAATTTTCCCTGTGCATCCAGTTTTTCAGTGGCATCAAACTCTTTTTCGATGTCTGCTGTTTTTCCAACGGCAATAATTTTCCCATCTTTCACAGCCATTGCTTCCGCAGTGGAAAAGGAAGAATCAACTGTATAGATAGTGGCATTATACACCAGCAGGTCAATTTTTTCTTTCCTGTTGCAGGATAATAATACAATGAAAAGGGCGGCTATATAATATTTTTTCATGCTGAATAATTAATCTTTAAACAACAAAGGATGTTTTTTATGATGTTCCGTTTTATCCTGGAAGGCTTTTGCGGCCGCTAAGATACTGGCTTCATCATATAAATTACCAACCAGGGTAATACTTACAGGCGAACCATTCTGGTTAAATCCAATCGGCATACATACTACCGGGTTACCAGTAAGATTGGTCATGGATAATTGCCGCCCGGCAAAAGTGGGTACAATGAGTACATCATAATTCTTCATAAAATCATTCATGCTTTTGCAGAGATTATACCTGTACCGGTTGGCATTGATGTATTCAACTGCCGGGATAGTCCTGGCCGCCCTGAAACTATTGGGCCAGAAGTCCTTGTCTTGTCTTTCAACCAGGTCATCGCGGTTGGTCCTTGTCAGTTCATCAAATGCAGCAGCACTCTCTGCATTTAGTATTATGCTGACAAGGTTTACAGGATACATGGCAGAGTCAGGAAAATTAACTGCTTTTATATTGGCTCCCAGTGAACGATAGGTTTCCAGCACTTTCCATTCAGGTGCTTCTGCTTTCAATCGCTTAAAATAGTTTTCCGGGTAAGCGATACGGAGTTTTGTCCAGTCCACTTTGCCCGTATAATTAAATGTATGCCTGATAGCACTGGGGTCATTGCCATCTGTGCCGTGAATAAATGCATACACGATGGCGGCATCTTCTGCACTGCGGCAAATGGGACCAATTTTGTCGAGGCTCCAGCAAAGCACCATCGCACCATAACGGCTGACTGTTCCGAATGTCGGTCGTAAGCCTGTTGCGCCGCACCGGGCAGATGGTGATACTATCGAGCCCAGTGTCTCAGTGCCGATCGCAAAGGGTAATAAACCCGCTACTGTTGCGGCTGCCGAGCCTGCTGACGAACCACTGGAGCCCTGTTTCAGGTTCCAGGGGTTTTTTGTTTCACCACCAAACCATTTGTTATTGTAGGCTAAGGCTCCTAATGAAAGTTTAGCACACAAAACAGCTCCGGCTTTTTTCAATTGTTCATACACATAGGAATCAATATCGACTACCTGGTCTTTATACGGTGTGCTTCCCCAGGTTGTCTTATATCCTTTTACGGCAAACAGGTCTTTTAACCCATAGGGGATACCGTGTAAAGGCCCCCGGTAAATTCCCTGTTTCAATTCAAGGTCTGCTTGTGTAGCCTGTTTTAAAGCCAGTTCTTCGGTTAAAGTGATTACACATTCCAGGGTGTCATCCCATTTCTTTAAACGGGCAATAAAAAATTTTGTCAGGTCTACTGAACTGATTTTCTTATTCACGATCAGGGAGGCCAATTGAGGCAGCGAATAAAAAGCCAGTTCATTTATATTGGCAGGCAGTTCAGTCCGTAAGGGGATATTCCAGGAAATTTTTTCTTTTTTGGTGGCTATTTTCATACCTGCCGGAGCCGGGTTGAAAGCAAAGGGATAAGGGATATCATTGGCAGGAACTGTGCGGTGCAGTCCTTTGTATAGTTGGTAAAAATCAGTGATGCTCTCCAGCATAGAGTCTGCTTCAGCAGCGGTAAAATCAAGGTCATAAAGGTTTACTGTTTTCCGGACCAGTTGTATAGAGTCAGCTTTGGTTTGTGAGTGTGCAGCAAAGAATCCTGCGCAAAAGATGATTGTAAATAAATACTTCATATCGTTGGTTTTGCAAGTGATGAAATTAAGTAAATTCTGTACCTTTTGCACAAATCAACTGTTATGCGATTTCTCCTTTTCATTGTTGTGATCAGCCTGTTTATAGTTTCTTGTGAAAATGCTGATAAAACCAGCACAGGAAGCAGCACTACCGTGGCACAATATTTTAATTATGGCGACAGTGGTGTTCAGTCTGCCGGGGTAAAAATGATTCCAATCAGGACACCGGTGGGTGATTTTAAAGTTTGGACCAAACGCTTTGGTAATAATCCCCGTATTAAAATACTGTTGTTGCATGGCGGTCCGGCTATGACCCATGAATACATGGAATGTTTTGAAAGTTTTTTCCCAAAAGAAGGTTTTGAGTTTTATGAATACGATCAGTTGGGTTCTTATTACAGCGACCAGCCAAAAGACAGCAGCCTGTGGACGATAGAACGTTTCGTGGAAGAAGTGGAACAGGTAAGGCAAACTATCGGTGCAGACTCCACCAATTTTTATGTATTGGGAAATTCATGGGGTGGCATACTGGCAATGGAGTATGCATTGAAATACCAGCAGCACCTGAAGGGTTTGCTGGTTGCCAATATGATGGCCAGTGCACCGGAATATGGGAAATATGCAGCGGATGTTTTATCCAAACAAATGGACCCGGCAGTGCTGGCTGAGATAAGAGCGATTGAAGCCAAAGGTGAATTTGCCAATCCCCGCTATATGGAATTACTGATTCCCCATTTTTACCAGGAACATTTATGCAGGCTGAAAGAATGGCCGGATGGATTTAACCGGACCATGAAGCATGCCAACAGCGAAATATATGTTATGATGCAGGGACCATCAGAGTTTGGTATCGCCGGAAGATTAGCGCAATGGGATATAAAAAACAGGTTGAAAGAAATTAAAGTGCCCACCCTCATGGTTGGCGCAAAACATGATACGATGGACCCCAAAGCGATGGAGGAACAAAGTAAACTGGTGCAAAAGGGCCGTTACCTGTTTTGCCCCAACGGCAGCCACCTGGCTATGTGGGACGACCAGCAGGTGTTTATGAACGGGGTCATCCAATTTATTAAAGATGTGGATGAAGGGAAATTCTGATTAAAAATTTTATCTTCCCATTACCTAAACCAACAGATATGAAAAGAATCGTTACAGTCTTTATGTTAGTGTCATTATTTGCAGCCTGTGATAATAGTGAAAAAAAGGAGCCGGCAACAACACCTGAAGAACTACAACCCGCCGGTGAAGTAAAAACGGAAACAAATCCGGCAGCTGATGCCGGTCCCGCTAACAGGTTAGAAGGAAGCTGGGTGATCAAAAGGGCGGAAGGTAATATGGCCAGCATGAACGAAGGCACCGTATATGAATTTAAAGGGGATAAACTGATTTTGGGAAAAGACGGGTTTAATAATCCCGGCACTACGGAGATCACGGATAAAACATTCAGTTTCCAGGCAGAGGGAAACTCTTATAAGTTTATTTATGACTACCATTTTAACGGAGATACCTTAGTGGCCTCTATGCAGAACAGCAAACAAACATTTTTTATGTTGAAGCAGTAGTGAGTGGGGGTTTTGAAAAGATCAACGGACAGGACTTAGTGATATTTCGTTTTACGTAAGCCGGGACAAATGCTGAGTAAATTATGAAGATGAAAATATATTTTATAGCTGGGCTTTATTCATCAGATTGATATGTAGCTGAGTAGCGATGTATCTACGAGAATATATTCATTAAGACGCCATATCGCCAACCTTATATTATAAGCAGGCCATCAAACTACTTCAGATTTCTTCTAAATTGCTCTAAAAGAAAGTCATACTTAATTTTTGACGCTGTTGATGTTGAATTTAGTATAACACAGTCAATTGATCGGCCCTTGAAATGTATTTTAAATAACGCTTCAGGTTTAATTTGATCAATTTCAGAAGCCTCTATTCCTTTTTGTTGAATATATCTTATAAACGATCTCGCAGTACTATTAATGGCTGAATAGCCAGGTAATAGAATTCTCTTTAACTCAGAATGATGTTCGATAATAGAAATGATATCGTGATATTTATTAATTCTGATATGAGTATCTAGAGCACTTTTACCTTTTCTTTCAATTTCGAAACCTAAATTTTGTACGCCAATTTCCAACTTCTTCATTATTTCATATCTCTCTTGAACTGCCTTTGTTTTATCAGCCTTTGTCCATTTTAAAGGCTCTTCCGCTATATCGGCTAAAATTTTCCAAAACCTATTTCGTCCATTAGGATAGAAAAAGGGATATTCCCATTTAGTGGGATGAGGTGGGAAGCTTCCAAGAATTAAACATCGCATCGGAGAAACATCCCTATACCAATTTGGATGCTCTTCTTTATTCCAATCTGTATCCATAAACTTTATGCCTTAGACTTACTTCTAAATTGTAAATAAGCGTAATTGCTGGCACATTTTATTAGTGGTAATTAATAGAAAACTGTACCAGCTATCAAAAATTATACACCCACTAAATACTGTCCCTGTATATACTTTGCAACTTCGGTCAGGCTTTTTGTTTTTTCAAAAACAGCCAACTGCCGGTCGGCGCCGGTTCCATTTTCCAGCATCTTATGTACATGGGCAATACGGTGGCGGCTGCCCAGGTGGTCGAGAACAGGGTCGAGGAAGTCGAGCAGTTCATATATCAATGCTCTTGTATTTACTTCTTCTTCTTTGCCAAAATCAATAAGATAACCATCTACACCATAGCGGCTGGCCCGCCATTTATTTTCATTCAGCAACGCTCTTGAGTATTGAATAAAGTTCAGGTTCTTGGAACGTAGCATATATATCCTGGCACAGATCGCCTGGAACAATGCAGCCAGGGTGATCGTTTCATCCACGGTCAGCGGGATATCACATACACGGAACTCAACAGTGTTAAAGAATGGGTGCACCCGCAGGTCCCACCATATCTTTTTGGCATTATCAATACAGTTTGTTTTGATCAGCAGCTTCACATAATTATCATAAGCTTCTATACTGTCAAATGCATCGGGTATACCCGTGCGGGGAAACTTATCAAATACTTTGGTGCGAAAAGATTTATAACCTGTCATCCTTCCTTCCCAGAAAGGAGAGTTGGTGCTGAGGGCAAATACATGCGGCAAAAAATAACGGGTGCTGTTGGCAATATGATTGGCCATCTCCCGGCTTTCCATGCCTACATGCACATGCAGGCCAAAGATTAAATTACTTCGTGCAGCTTCCTGCAGTTCGTTCACAATTTCGCTATAGCGTACATGATCCGTTATCAGCTGGCTTTCCCAATGGCTGAAGGGATGTGTACCGGATGCTCCCATGGCAAAACCCAGCCCATGGGCAATACCACCAATTGTTTTACGCAGGGCGGCAACATCTGTAAAGGCTTCATCGATATCCGCACAGATATCTGTCCCCACTTCCACCACGGCCTGGTGCATTTCAGCCTTCACTTTATCCTTTATCATTTTCTGGCCTTCCTGCACAATCTTCTGCTCATGACTTTTCAACTCATAGGTTGCAGGGTCAAGTACCATGTATTCTTCTTCTACACCGAGTGTAAAACTTTTATAATTGAGATTCATATTTCAGTTTATAGTTTGTGGTTTGTAGTGTATAGTTGGTTCTCCGCATTGTATAAAGGTTCTTCGATTTGCTTTATTGCTAATTACAAATCACAAACTATAGACTACAAACTAAATTATATCAAAGGACTTTTATTGGAACCCCTTCTTACATATTCACCCCAGGTAAGGTTATCCGCACCATCAACCTGGCTCAATGCTTTTTCAATTGCATAGTTGGCTGAAGTTTCCACCACCCATTCAAAATTTTCCTGTCCAACACTATGTACATCTGCATCAGGCGCAGGGTTACAAAAATCAATGGCATAAGGCACCCCATCACGAATAGCCAGTTCAACCGTATTGAAATCGTAACCCAGGTATTTATTGATACGGAGTACGATATCAGTCATCTGTTGTAAGCGTTCAGGCGATGGTTTGAAGTCTGCCACATAGCGCAGGTGGTGAGGGTTACGGGGTTCATAGGACATGATGCGGACATATTTACCCCCGATACAATAGCAGCGGTAATATTCGGTAAAGACAATTTCTTCCTGCAACAGCATTACCAACTGGCCTGTTTCAGCATGTTTGGCAAAAAAGTCTTCAGCACTGTCAAGCCTGTACACATGTTTCCACCCGCCACCGGCAAAAGGTTTCATATAAGCAGGGAATCCGACGTAGTTGAATATGGATTCCCAGTCAAGCGGGAAAGCCAGGTTGCTGAAAGAATCGTTTGAAGTGTCATCCGGCAGATCCCGGGAAGGAATGATAGCCGTTTTGGGAACAGGTACATCCACTTTTGTCATCAGGCAGTTATTAAAATATTTATCATCTGCACTCCACCAGAATGGATTATTGATAACGGCGCAGCCGGTTACAGCTGCATTTTTTAACCAGGTACGGTAAAAAGGTACGTCCTGCGAGATACGGTCGAAGATAACTGCATAACCACTGGGTTCCCCCTGCATGGCCTTGTCAATACGTACGTTCTCTGCCATTATACCGGGCACATTTTTGCTGTTTACTCTTTCAATAAAGGCTTCAGGAAATGAACGTTCCTTACCATGCAGAATTCCAATTTTCTTCATAAGCAATTTTTAATTGAATGTTTTAAAATGTAAACCGTTCCGGGGCTTTGCGGAATAAGGGAAGCGGCTTCTCCAAATTTATTTTTTCGGCATCAAATAAACAAATTAACCGGGTGGTTTTACCAGTTGTTTTTTAAATATTCAACCAAAGCGCTGTTTATTATGAAATCCTTATTTTTGAAATCATGCAAAAGGCAGCAAAAGCATCCGTTATTCGTACTGAAAACGTTTTTCTGAAATCCCATTTCCTGCAACGGGAGGTTTGTATTGATTTCTTTATTCCGGCTGCTGTTTCCACTGATGCCCCTGTAAGTCTCTTACTCATCAATGACGGGCAGGATATGGAGAAAATGAATTTCCATAAGATACTTGATCACTTGTATTCAGAACAGGCAATAGAACCTATGTTATTTGTGGCCATTCATGCCGGGGAGGACAGGAAAATGGAGTATGGTACACAAAACCACCTGGATTACAAAGACCGTGGCGCCAAGGCGCCATTATACACATCTTTTATTTTTGATGAATTGCTTCCCTATATAAGAAAGAAATATGCTATTCCCTCATTTAAGGAAAAAGCTTTTGCGGGCTTTTCCCTGGGCGGGCTGAGTGCATTGGACATTGTATGGAACAGGCCCGGCGAATTTACAAAGGTGGGTATTTTCTCAGGCTCATTATGGTGGAGAAGTGTAGACCAGGATGATGAAGATTATGATGATGATAAACACCGCATCATGCACCAGCAGATTAGAAACGGCCAATTTGCTCCCTGGCTGAAGTTCTTCCTGCAATGCGGTAACCTGGATGAAATTAAAGACCGTAATCACAACGGCATTATTGATTCTATAGAGGATACACTAGATCTCGTAAAAGAATTAGAAAATAAAGGATATGACAGGGAGAATGATATCTATTACCTGGAACTGTCAGATGGTCATCATGATGTGTTTACCTGGGGCAGGGCTATGCCAGTGTTTCTGAAGTGGGGCTGGGGATTGAAGTAAAGATTGAGTGTGGAAGTAGAATAAAAAATATCAATAAAATAAAAATCCCGTCTGGTTGTAACCAAACGGGATTTTTTATTGAACTTATACCAATATTAGTTGAAGAGATACCTCAAACCAAACTGAACAGAATAGGTAGAGGCAACTGTTACGTTATCCCTGAAAGTCCTGGTGATGATATCTCCCTGTGCTGTAGCCAGCCTGAATTGAGGCACTACAGTACCTCCCGGTATCAATGAATTCTGATTCGTTGGAACAAGAATTGAACGTGCATTGATTGATTTTAGCTTACCCCAGCTTGGATTGATCATGTTTCCAAAGTTGAAAATATCAAGAGTGAACTGAATGGTATTCCTGGTTTTGCCAACATTTGCAAAAATGTCCTGCATGAACTTCAGGTCAACCCTGTTCAACCAGGGGATTTGAGCTCCATTACGTTCTGCATATTGTCCCCTGTGGGCTTTCAAATATTTGTCCTGCAATATGTAAGACTCAAACAGGTTACGTTGTGCTGTTTGGTCGTAAACAACGCCGTTTACTGTTTGACTCTGGAACTGCATTTGTTGTACCTGGGCTACTGTAGGGATATAGATCAGGTCATTACCTGTAACACCATCCCTGTTAAAGTCAGCACCATATACATAAGAGAAACGGCCTGCAATACCACCATTATAGATCATGGAGATGGTAGTAGCGAGGTGTTTAAAGTATTCTTTACGGTAAGAAACCAATCCAACTACACGGTCAGGAAGCACATAATCAGCATAACCCATTGGTGAAGTGTTAGTGCCATTTACAGTAGCAGTTCCCTGCCATGCAGAAAGAGGCTGGTCTCCACCACCATCAAACAAATTGCCTGCAAGTGATTTTGTATAAGCTACGGAAGCATAAAATCCTTTGCTGAAAGGCTTTTCAAATTTCGCAGTCAGTGAGAAATAATAACCCCTGCTGCCATTGTCGAGTACAATAGAGTTGAAAGCTGTGGTCCCGTTTGTAACAAACTGCCCGGCACTATTTAATGTGTTGATAAACCTTGTTGGTACAGTAGCTCCATAGATAGCTCTATTATCAGGATAACCAGACACATTTAAAGCAGATGGAGATTGAAGATTTGCATTTCTAAAGAATGCAGTATTCAGGTCTTTGGTGAATAATGCTTCAAGAGTTGCAACGATACCACCCGGTAATTTTGTATCCATCGCAAGTGTTGACTTCCATGACTGCGGATTCTTGAAATCAGGCGACAAAGCTGTAATAGAGCCGGGAACAATCGTTCCGGCAACAGGTACCGTAGCTGGACGGTAAGCTGCTGGATCCGGGTTGAATGGACCAGGCGTATTAGACTGACCATTAAAGGCCTGGGTAATCTGCAACATTCCATTATCACCAGACTGGCTAACTATCCATACAAAAGGAACCCTTCCGGTAAACACACCTGTTCCACCACGGATTTGTAAAGAACGGTCGCCATAAATATCCCAGTTAAAGCCCATTCTTGGAGACCACATTATCCTTTTATCAGGCAGGTTTCCTGTATTAATTGTTTCACCACCAGCAAAAGTTCTTTGCGCTACAAGGGGATGAGTAATGATTTGCGGAACATCAGGATATGTTGGCAGATCTAAACGTAAACCTACAGTTAAACGGAAGTTTTTGCTAAGGGATATTTCATCCTGACCATAAACAGAGTATTGTGCAAACTTGAATGCTGAGAAAGCAGGTGCAAAATCTTTTGACAGTGAGTAGGTGATAGCGAAATCTCTGGGGTTAACACGCAGTGCAGGGTTAGGGTTTAAGGCACTGGCGAAATCAGCCCAGGTATTAAATACATAATAGCTTGTTGCAAAACGCTGGAAGCCATTAATAGTTTCACTCAGGTCAAACTGGCCACCCACGGTCCAGTTATGTTTACCGGAAGTCCAGGTAAGATTATCAATTATAGAATATGTCTTTACTTTTCTAAGGTTACCAAAGCTGAATGGTTCATAACCAAAAGAAGTATAAGGGGAGGAAGCAGATACACCTGTAGTACTTAAAATGTCTACAAAAGGAAATACCTGGCTTTCTGACTCACGGGAGTCATTCTGATAGGTATAAGTGCCACGTAAAGTATTGGCAATTCTTCCCCAGCTTGAATTTAATTCTGCAGCAATAGAATACAGGTTAGCTCCCTGGAAATAGTTTGAATTCTTATACCAGAGTGAGTTGGTACCTGTACGGGTCAATCCACTTGGGTAGTTAAAGCCGGCTCCGGAAGTTGATGTACTTGGAGGGTTGGGTTCACCACCCTCTACCTGGCTGTAACGAATATTAAAACGATGCCTTGAGCTGATGTTCCAGTCCAGGCGAAGCATATATTTTGTTCTTTCAATATCAGGTGTATATCCATCAAATGGCCCTGTTACATATCCGTAGTTATTAAACAGGTACTGGCTGATAAAATTAAGTGAGTCAGCCGATGGTCGTACTATATTGTCAGAGCTTCCGAATGGCCTCGTTGCAGAGGAAGCAAATCTTGTTTGAATTGTTTTTGGTTGTTTTTCTGTTTCGTAGTTGAAGAAGAAGAACAATTTGTTTTTGATGATCGGGCCACCCACTCTGAAACCATATTGCTTGAATTCTTCAGCAGGTCTTGTGAAGTAGGTTTTTTCAACCCTGCGGCCACGATGTTTTTCATTTCTGAAATAGGTATAAACAGATCCAGTAAAGGTATTAGTACCGGAACGGGTTACTGCATTGATAGCACTGCCGATAAAACCAGTCTGACGGATATCAAATGGAGTAAGGTTAACGGATATCTCTTCAAGCGCATCCAGAGATATTGGTGCACCGCCTGCAGGCAGGTTGCTGCCAATACCAAAGCTGTTATTGAAATCTGAACCATCTACAGTAAAGTTGTTCTGCCGGTAGTTACCACCGCCGATGGAGGCGCCGTTCGATTGCGGGGTAGCCCGGGTAAGATCATTGATACTTCTGCTGATAGTGGGCAGCTGATTGATCTGGCGGATACCGATATTGGTAACTGATCCGGTCCTGCTTGCATTCAGGATAGAGCTTCTTCTTCCGGTGGTAATCACTACATTCTCAAGAGAAGTAGTTGTTTTAGTTAAAAGGGGATTCAATAAGAATGATTCAGCCAGCTGGAGATAAATATTGTCATATTTATCCACATCATGACCGACATAACTTATTTCAATGAGGTAAGGGCCGCCTACCCGCATATTCTGTATAGAAAACTGGCCACCTGCACGGGATACCGTTGAATATTTTGTACCTGAAGGCTGGTGAGTGGCTACGATTGTTGCACCAACAAGGGGCTCATCGGAGTTGTTTTTCACCGCACCATTAATGGCAGAGGTAGTTATCTGGGCAAATAGCAAAGGGCTGGCCACAAGGGCTACTACAAACAATAAGACTATTCTCTTAAGCATAAAGATTGGTTTTCGGTTGCAAAGAAAGGGAATATTTCCAAATTAAATATAGGCAAATATTAACAAACTACTATTGAAATGGAATGCTTTACAAAGACAATCCCTTTCCCGGATTCGCTGCCCAATGATCTTTACAACTTACCACCGGTTTGTTTGTTCTATTTTTGCTAAAAATCACGGGAATGTTTGATTCTATTGAAAGCGCCATTGCGGACATAAAATTGGGGAAATTGGTGGTTGTGGTCGATGATGAGGACCGGGAAAATGAAGGAGATTTTGTAACAGCCGCCCGGAATGTGACCCCGGAGGTGGTCAATTTTATGAGCAAACACGGACGGGGCCTCATATGTGCCGCTTTGCCCGAGGAACGCTGTAATGAACTGGGGCTGGAACTGATGGTAAATAATAATACTGCTTTACACGAAACGGCCTTCACTGTATCTGTAGACCTGCTCGGTCATGGTTGTACCACGGGTATTTCCGCACAGGACAGGGCCAAAACAATACAATCCCTGATAGATCCTAAAATAACTCCTTGTGACCTGGGGCGTCCGGGGCATATTTTCCCCTTAAGGGCTAAAAAGGGTGGGGTCCTTCGCAGGGCTGGCCATACTGAAGCAGCTGTTGACCTGTCCCGATTGGCAGGTTTTGAACCGGGAGGGGTGCTGGTGGAGATTATGAACGAAGATGGTACCATGGCCAGGCTACCCGAATTAACAGCCGTTGCCCGAAAATTTGATTTCAAAATAATTTCTATCAAAGACCTTATTGAATACCGGGTAAAGTTGGATTCACTGATTGAAGAAGTGGTAAGAGTGGATATGCCAACCCAGTTTGGAAATTTTCAGTTGGTGGCATTTAAAGAAAAGAACTCATCCAATGAGCATTTGGCCTTGCTGAAAGGTACCTGGGAAAAAGATGAACCGGTGATGGTCAGGGTTCACTCATCCTGTTTTACCGGCGATATTTTGGGCTCTCTCCGTTGCGATTGTGGCGAACAGTTACATAAAGCCATGCAAATGGTAGAAGCGGAAGGGAAAGGGGCTATATTATATATGAACCAGGAAGGCAGAGGGATAGGCCTGCTCAATAAACTTAAAGCTTACCGGTTGCAGGAGCAGGGCATGGACACCGTTGAAGCTAATCTTCACCTGGGATTCCAGATGGACCAGCGGGATTATGGTGTTGGCGCACAAATGCTCAGGCATCTGGGAATCACTAAACTCCGGTTAATGACAAACAATCCGAAAAAGAGGGTAGGATTGATTGGGTATGGTCTTGAAATAGTTGAAAATATCCCCATCGAAATTTGTCCTAATAAGCACAACGAAAAATACCTTCAGACAAAGAGGGATAAAATGGGACATGAAATTTTAGATAAGGAATAGGAATAGTGTTCCTGTCTATAAATTATCGTTCTCTTTTATTTCCTCTTCTTTCTTCAGCTCAGTCTCGGCAGGAACAACCTGTACTTTTTTCTTTCTTCTGAAAAGGTCACTGAGTTTGTCAAAGTCTTTTTTATAAGAGATGCTGGCACCCGTTCTTCTTGCAGTGGAAGCATTGGAAGATGAAGTGAGGTAATCGGTATTGGTACGGTAAAAGAAAGTAGCCCTGATCGTTCCGCTTGGGTTTATCAGCCATTCCAATGTTACATCCGGCAGCAATTGGATATTTTGCTGAATATTGGACTGACTGCCCTGGCTTAACGGGGCATCAAATCCTACACCGGTGGATATGATAAAACGATTATTGAAAAAAGAGCGGCCAATGGACAGGTTTACATTGCTGCTCAGGTTAAGGGCAGTTTTACTTGCATCAACCAGGTTTCTATTGTAAATGGATGTATTCAGGTTGATTTTATATTTATCACTTTTCAACAGGTTCCCGAATAATTTATTGATCTGGTCACTCAATACTCCTAAAAGTATCCCGGATATGGTACTTACGCCCAGGCCACCACCGCCGCTCACATCCCCGGCCAGTTCACTGGGGGCAAAACTGTTGAAGACGATAAGATAAGTCACCTGCCTGTTTAGTTCATTCGTATTTTTTTGCATCTGCTGAACTAATAATGCTAATTCCGGGTCAGTAGTAGCAACACTTGTACTTGGAAAATCCAATGCAAAATTTATATCAGGTGTAAATAATTTGCCGGTAAGTGTGGCCACCACATACACATCACCTCTTGCATTGCTGATGCCCGAAGTGAGATTTAACGAACTGGCTAATGGTGCAAAACTTACTTTCTCTGCCCTGTACGTGGCTTCAAATTTAATATTCGCATTATAAGGATCACCATTCCACTCAATATAGTTTTGTACTCCTTTCCTTATCTCAAATGGCTTTTTGAAAAATGATTGAAAAGTAAACAGGTAATTTCCTTCCTCTATATCAAAGCGGCCACGTAATGATAAGGGTTCTGTTGTACCCGAACGAATATTAAGTGTGCCCGAACCTTTTCCTTTTATCTCATCACCGGTAAGTTCATCCAATACCACTTTTACAGTAACCATGGGGTTAGCTGTTACTTCCACATCATAGATAATACTGGTTTCATTTGACTTAAAATCCTCATCCGTCATTTCCCGTCCGTATTTTCTTTCCACCAGGAAGTCAGCAATGCCAGATTCGCGGCTGGATGAAGAAGGTAAAGTAATGTAACTGCTGTCTTCCTCAGAGGCATTGGCATTGATGGTCATCACCATATCAGATTGCGGACCTCTGAGCTGCAATACGGCAGTACCTTTTACATTGCCAAAAAACTGTTTATTATCGTTGTAAGTTGTATTTAATATTTGTACCGGACGGTTTGTCGCATCACCCCTGGTGCCGGGTTTTCGGGTGGATATATCAAGATCATAGAACATGTTCTTGAATGATTCATGATCAATACCTCCCGTAATATAAACCGGGTTGCCGGTAACTGTATCGGTTAGAACGATTCCATCCAGGTCTATTTTCTCTGTCGTAAGTTCAATGTCTGTATCCTGGATCTTATAATAGCATTGTGTGAAATTCACTCTCAGGCCTGCATCTTTTACTCTTCCTTTGCCACTTACTCCCAGGTTATCAAATTCACCCGTTATATTAATGTCTCCGGTAAGGAAACCCTGTATGTCGGAGAACAATGTTCCGAGAAAACGTTCCAGAATCTTTAAAGGGAACGTTTTCGCTTTTAAAGCTATGATGTTGTTTTTTGCTTTCAAAGTGTCGCCGAAGAAAAGATGAAGGTCAAATCCAAGATAATTTTCCTGGTTCAGGGTATTGCCATTTACTTTCAATTCTTTGGAAACATTATCATATGCCAGGGTGGCTTTCAATTCTCCGATCGAGTCATTATCCAGCCGCAGGAACCGGGTCTGTATATCTTCAGAAGTAATTTTTAAGTGGCCCGTCGGGTCTTCTGCCAGAATGTTCCCGGATAATAAACCCTCCAGCCTGTTTCTGGGGAGAAAGAAGGGGGCAAAGTCGTTCAGGTTTACATTCACTAATTGTACTTTCAGGTCGCTCCAGTCGCCAATATCTGATGGTTTGGTCTTTAGTAATATTTTTTGTTCACCTTCAGTCAGTACGAGTTCACCCTGTGCCGGATTATTTTTTCTGAATATCAGTTCACCGGTTTCATCAATCGTCCATAGTTTTCCATTTACCGTAAAGGAAGAAGGGTCAATATCAATTTTCACTCCATCATTATAAGTTAATACTAACGCATTCAGGTCTGCTTTTTCCACTGTCTGGTTGGCCCCGGTAAGGATGGACACTTTTGATGAATCATTACGGGCATTTATCTGAAATTCCGTTATTGGTATAGTCAGGCTGTCGTTTATTTTTATATTGGCCGTTTTGCCGGTAAGAACAAGGCTGTCGGCATTTCCTGCAGCTATTATATTAACATCATCAAAATTGTATTGCTTGTAATGAAATTGCGGAATGTCGGCTTTTAAGTTCAGCTCATTTCTGGCAAGGTTCAGGTTGCCCTCAAAGTGACTATTGTTCAGGCCTGTTATTCCCGGTATAAACATTTTGAAGTATTCCTCTACATAGTAAGTGTAGATGTCAAATTTTAAATCCTGGTTGCCGGGAAACCTTCCGGGTGGTTTTATATATGCAGGGTAATATTTATTCAGGAAATAAGTAAAGGCGTTTGGCAGGTCTTTTATACTAAAATTACCTGTGACAGAGGCGGTAAATTCATTGGAAACAGCTGTTAATTTTTTTATATTGTCTAAGTAAGTGGAGGAAAGGATCAACGAATCAAATGGAAGACGGATTCCATCTTTCTTGATTTCGGCTTCGGTGATTCTTGCATCCCCAAGGAAATTATCTATTGTACTGCCGGTGAAATCAAAATTCAATTTTCCACTGAATTCAATACTGTCTTTTGTCAGTCTCAGATTTTTGAGATTGGCTTTGGTAACGTCAGCCAGCAAATTAAAACGGGGGGTTATACTGTTAAAGTCAATGATCCCGTTAAGGTCGATTTTTACATTCTCATCATTGATGGTGGCAGTGCCATCAAAAAGCTTTTTATCGAGTTTTCCTTTAACTGTTATATTATTATACCGGTAGTTTTTGTAATCTGCAAATTTGATCGTACCATCCACTAATGTATTTCTTGTTTTTTCACTGAAGCCTTTTCCTTTTACGGTACCGGTAAGGGATACAATACCGATATTTTTATCTCCTAAAAATTCACCCAGCCTGAAATTATCTGTTGCAATTGAACCCGAATAAACCGGATCCTCTCCTTTGGGCAGTTTCATGTTCAGGTCACTTTTTATAGTGCCCATGTTGGTGTTAATCGTACCATACGTTACAAAGTCGCTGATGAAACCAGTAAAGCTGCCCTTAAAATTTACATACTGAATTTTCCGGAGATCAGGATTTGTTATTTTTTTTAATGCCGGGATAATTTGAATGGCGTCGCTGTAAGTTGTTCTGAAATCATTGGCTTTAAAATCAATAAATGTCTGGTTAATATCAGGAAGACCCGTCAATGTAATGTCACCGTTAAGAACGGTGCTGTTGCCGGCCTTCACCTCCATTTCTCTTCCGATAAGATCATCTACTGTGCCTCTTACTTTTCCCTGTAGTGTAATTTGTTTTTTCCATGTTTTTAAAGAGGGAGCAAAGAAAGCGATATCATCACTGTCTATGTAAGACTCATCAAATGTTGCAGCCATCTTCACTTTATGAATAAAATCACCCATATCACTCATGTCATCGTAGGACATTGAAAAGTAATGGCGCAGGTTACTTCTGTTGGTGCTCAGGTCAAGGTTAGTAAATGCCATTCCCTGCGGTGTCATTTTCATATCTGCAGAAAGATTCTTTACTTCCAGTCCGCTTCTTTCTTTAGCCGTCAATTTCAATTTTGCAAAAACAGTATCACCAATAAAAGTTGAATTATTCAGGTTGGCGTTGATCTCTGTAAATAATATATGCTGCCCGTCAAAATGAGCATAGGCTTGCCTGTCAGTTTCTTTGTTGGTACTGAATGTGCCGTTGATGATTTTCAGATCGGCAATTTTGAAAACGGTTTTTGCTTTGTTCCAGGTTGCCGTAGAGTCAGCTTCTTCGTCGGGGATTACTGTAGCAAGAGCAGGTTTAAGTTTTGTATAGCTGTGTAAAGCAACTACAGGATCTTTTATTAACAAGGAATTGATCTCATATTTATTCCCGGAAAAAGCCATGTTATTGGCATCGAGCCTGAGTGCCCCGACTTTGATGTTCATGTCTTCACCTAACCAGGCATCTTTTTTAACAAAAATCACATTTCGGAGCTCCACTATTTTCAGATTCAATGTTATCCCGCTTTTTTTCTTTGCTGCAGTATCTTTTGTAGTGGAAGAAAAGTAATCAAAAATGAACTGCTGACGCCATATGGAATCAATGCGTTGAAATTTTATAATAGCATTATCAAGCCCGATATATTTCAATTCTATATTTTTTTTGAAAAAGAACCAGTCAGTAATATTTACTTTCAGGTTGCCGGCGTAGAGTAAGGTGTCTCGTTTGCGGTCTTCAATGAGTACACCTTCCAGGTTCATTCGGTTAAATAACGAAAAGTCAATATGCTTAATGGATATTTTCGTTTGCAGGTCTTTGGAAAGTCTGTTGGTTACTTGCCGTGCAATCCAGTTTTGTCCGAAAGGTGTTTGAATAAAGATATATATACCCACTAATAGTAGCAAAAGGCTTAGGAAAAACCACTTTAATATTTTTTTAAATCGCTTCAGACTCAGCTATTTAGTGTAAAAGTAAGTAATCGCCTCTTTAGGGCAAATTCAATACCAATATTAGGGATAAACATATACGTAAGCAGTGCAAACGGCAGAATACCTATATTGCTTTAAAAATTTGCAATGAGAAAGTTTTTTCTTCTTTTATCAATTTTCATTCTTAACAAAAGTTTTGCTCAGGTTACACCTCAGAAATTAAGTGATAAATATGTACTTGTCATTCATGGAGGTGCGGGAACTATAGTAAAGAGCCAGATGTCCCCGGAAAGAGAGAATGCTTATAAAGAGGCCCTTGAAAAGGCATTACAAACGGGTAATGATATATTGAAAAGCGGGGGTACTGCATTAGATGCAGTGGAAGCCGCCGTTCGTAGCATGGAGGATGATCCACTGTTCAATGCCGGCAAAGGTGCTGTTTTTACGAACGATGGGAAGAATGAACTGGATGCTGCCATAATGAATGGAAAAACATTGGAGGCCGGATCGGTCGCAGGAGTCACAATCATTCGTAATCCAATTGCTGCTGCAAGAGCCGTGATGGAGAAAAGTCCGCATGTGATGATGACGGGAGCCGGGGCTGAAAAATTTGCAAAACAACAGGGGCTTGAAATTGTAGATCCATCCTATTTCTACACGGAAGCGAGATGGAGAGGTTTGCAAAAAGCTAAGGAGCAGGATTCTTTAAAAATGCATTTAGATCATGCGGATACAACCAATAGAGGTATGCTGAAGCAACGGGAGAATAAAGATTACAAATACGGTACTGTTGGTGCTGTCGCATTAGATCGTTATGGTAACCTGGCTGCTGCTACAAGTACCGGCGGAATGACGAATAAAAAATTCGGAAGAGTAGGGGATGCCCCGATAATTGGTGCGGGTACTTATGCTAATAATAATACTGTCGCAATCAGTGGAACAGGCTGGGGTGAATATTTTATCCGGTTAGTGATGGCAAAAAGTATCAGCGATATGATGGAATTTGGTAAAATGAAACTAAAAGTTGCTGCAGATGAAATGGTGATGAAAAAATTACCGGCCTTAGGAGGCGATGGTGGATTGATCGCTGTTGATAAACAGGGTAATATAGCGATGCCTTTCTGCACCGAAGGTATGTACCGTGGTTACATAAAAAATACCGGGGAAAAAGTAATAAAGATTTACAAAGAATAAGAACCCCTTCCCGGGTTTAAATTTTGAAACCTAAAGTCACAATAGCATTTCCACCTGTTTGTTTTAATCCGGCCCCTGAAAATGGCCTGTTTTGCAAACGATAGGCAAAATGCACATCCTTACCCATTGTATGTACATAGGCAAGATCGATGAACATTCCTTTGTTCCTATACCCTAAACCACCTGTAAGCTGGAAGCGGTTTCCTTTTTCTCCTGCAAGATTTTTATAAGGGTTGCCATAGTATGCCATACCCAGACGGGCCATGATGGTGGTAAATTTTAATTCGCCTCCGGCACGGAAGTTAAATGCCCCTTTATATGCGTTGTCAATTGCCCCGTTAAGCGATTTCAGATAGTCTTTGGTGTTTTGACTATTATCGCCTTCGGGGTCTGTTGTATACGAGGATGCTTTATAGTTCACATATTCAATATCGGCAGTTAGAAATCCTTTTTGCTTTCTAACATCTTCGATTTCACGTAAAACATAGGAGGCGCTGGCCATTATGCGATAAGGGGTAAACATCCAGTAAGCGAATTCTGCATCCTGTCCGCCGGTGAAGATGTCAGAGTTCTGAATCTGTATGCCATTATAACTTTCTGTATTGGTAGTAACGGAGGCGTTGTACCGGTCTGTAAGACGATAAAAGGTTGGTGTATGTACAGCTAAGCCAAGTCTTACATATTCGACAGGCTTATAAATTACACCCATTTTTAAATTTAAACCTGTACCCTTTGTTGTCAGATTTTCACTAATGGCGGCATAGTCAAATTTGTTGTCTGTATTGCTGGTTGCATCTGCTTCAGTAAAGGTGGATTCTTTATCATATCTTAAAAAAGGTATGCCCAGTGTAAATCCAAAATAGAATTTGTCACGCTGTGCACCGGCAAATGCCAGCGCCAGTTCCGTAATGCCGCCCCTGTTGGTAATTACATTTTCCTGTAACAGACCCGTTCCGATCGGCGCTCTTGTCTGGAACTGATAATTTCCGGAAGAGCCACCGGCTATAGTGTCTATCCAGTAAGTGTTAAATGCCAGGCTGGTACCAAAAGGATAGTTTTGTGCTACGCTATTGGCATCACGGTCGTTATTAATCTCTTCCAGGAATTTATTTGAATAAGAGCTTTGATTGTTTTCTCCACGGTAAAGGAGATTGCTGCTAAAATTGGCGGTTCTGTTAATAGCTATCGCAAAAGAAGAACTGCTTGATCTCCCCCTTCTGTCTTTATCAGTACCACTTCCTGCAACCAGGCCGGTAGTCCCAAACGAAAAATAATTTCTTTTGTCCTTCTCAGAACGGCCATAATAAGTAGCATTATTATTAAAAAAATTATAGGCCGGTGTCAGTACAAAATCGCCTGTTTTGTAAAAGCCAAGACCGGCAGGATTCACATAGGCTGCTGAAAGATCACCTCCTAAGGAGGCCATTGCTCCGCCAACTGCTTGTTGCCTGGCTGTACCGGAAGAGGTGTACCAGGAATAACGAAGGGCATCAGCAGGTTCCTGGGCAAAAAGGGGCAATGATGATACAAAAGAGGTTATGATGAAAAATATTTTCTTCATGTGATCGTGAATTATAGGTAGAGAAAACTTAGTTCAGAAAGACTGAACCTGTTTGGTCTGAACTTCATACTAGTGTGTTCGAAATCATTAAAATCTTCTTACAGGTGCACTTCCGCCACTGCTGCCAGATGAAGAAGAGCTTGAACTGCCGGAAGAAGAACTGCTGCTCGGATTACTGTTGCCGGATGAATTACTATTATTACCCCTGAAAATATCTCTTAACACATTCCCTGAATTGCTGCTGGTACGGGTGCTGTTACGGGGTTGATTATATGAGTTGTTATTTGAATTGTTGCTACTGCCAGGCAGGCCATACTTCGGATTACTGTAGGTAGTATTTTTAACCGTACCGGTTGTATTGTTAGTATAAGTATTCAGGTTAAATGTTCTTGGTTTATTGTAGGTGGTAACGTATTTCGTATTGACAAAAACAGTGTTGTGACAATAAGGATTATAATAATAATTCCATGAATTATAGGGATTGTAATAGGAGCCATAATAGAAATTCTGGCCATATCCCCAGCGTTCGTAAGAATACCAGTCGTTAAGATTGTTCCACTGGTAACGGTTTCTGACTTTCATACGTAAATAGCGGTCTTCATAAAAGTCTTCTTCGTAACGATAACTACGGTCATCTTCTCTTTCCATTCTCACATATTCATCTTGCGGACGTACAGGAGAATAATACACATCATCAGGTGTCTGACCAGTTTTATATGCAGTAGTACAGCTGCTGAGAGCCACTACAATTAGTGCCAGGAGTAAAATAGATGTTTTCATGGCAAATGGTTTATCGGGTTAAACATGAAGTTACTACTTTTGTGCGACTTTATAAGGAACACAATCGTTTGCATTGACACTACAAAGGTTTATTGATTTGCTGACATTATTGTGCTAACGACTGTTAATTTAAACTAAAAAAACTGTTTTAATAGCTTCTGGTTTTTGGCTCCGGTTTCAGGATTTTCTACCGTTATCTATGCCTCTCCGGGAAGCGCTAACAAAAAGAAAAATGAGTAAGGAAATAACTTCAAGAGCAACGGATTATTCCCAATGGTACAATGACCTGATAATAAAAGGAGAACTGGCAGACTATTCAGCGGTAAGGGGATGTATGGTAATCAAGCCCTATGGATTTGCCCTGTGGGAAAACATGCGGGATGTATTGGATAAAATGTTCAAGGATACTGGGCATGTGAATGCTTATTTCCCATTATTTGTTCCCAAAAGCTTGTTTGAAGCAGAAGAAAAGAATGCCGAAGGTTTTGCGAAAGAATGTGCCATTGTTACCCACTACCGGTTAAAGTCTGATCCTGACAATAAAGGTAAACTGATTGTTGACCCGGATGCAAAACTGGAAGAGGAATTAATAATCCGCCCAACCAGCGAAGCCATCATCTGGAATACGTATAAAGGATGGATTCAATCTTACCGTGATTTACCGCTTCTGATTAACCAGTGGGCCAATGTGGTTCGCTGGGAAATGAGGACAAGATTGTTTTTGCGTACCGCTGAGTTTTTATGGCAGGAAGGGCATACTGCACATGCTACAAAAGACGAAGCAGTAGAGGAAACAGTAAAAATGCTGCATGTGTATGCAGATTTTGTTGAGAACTGGATGGCATTGCCAGTGTTAAAAGGGGTAAAGACAGCAAATGAGCGATTTGCCGGGGCTGAAGATACTTATTGCATTGAAGCATTAATGCAGGATGGAAAGGCATTACAGGCCGGGACATCTCATTTTTTGGGACAGAATTTTGCAAAAGCATTTGATGTTAAATTCAGTGATAAAGAAAATAAACTGGAATATGTCTGGGCTACCAGTTGGGGAGTAAGTACAAGATTAATTGGTGCGCTGGTGATGGCGCATAGTGATGACCAGGGATTGATCCTGCCACCCAGAATTGCACCTTTCCAGGTGGTGATCGTTCCGATTTATAAAGGCGATGAGCAGAAAGCTGCCATAGATGCTAAAGTGAATGAAATTATCAAAGAATTGAAAGCTTTGGGTATCAGGGTTAAATATGACAACAACGATAATGCAAGACCAGGCTGGAAGTTTGCAGAATATGAAATGAAGGGAGTGCCGGTGAGAATGGCAATTGGTGCCAGGGACCTTGAAAAGAATGTTGTGGAAATTGCCCGACGTGATACTAAGGAAAAGCATGTGGTAAGCATTGATGGAGTAGCTGAATATATCAATGGTCTGCTGTCAGCTATTCAGCAAAATATGTTCAATATAGCAAAGACCTACTTAGATGAGCATATAACTAATGCAGATAGCTGGGATGAGTTTGTAAAACTACTGGATGAGAAAGGCGGATTCATTGCTGCGCATTGGGATGGCACTTCTGAAACAGAAGAAGCTATTAAAGAGAAAACAAAAGCAACTATCCGCTGTATTCCCTTAGATAATAAGCCCGAAGATGGTTATTGTATACTTACCGGTAAATCATCCTCACAAAGAGTATTGTTTGCCAGGGCATATTAAATTCAATGGTGTTATTTGAATTCCTGATTTAAATCTTCAAAAAGATTTGCAGTTTAATGCACGGAGTTTTATATTTATGTAAATCAAAATCAACTGCTTTATGGAGCAAAACCAGGACCAGTCCCTGTTCGATATGAACATCGACAGTATTACACAAAGCCATTTACTTTCTATCAGCAAGTGGACAAAATTCATTTCTATTGTCGGATTTGTTATTTGTGGATTGGTACTCTTGCTTCTTGCAGTTTATGGGGCAAAAATTACTGAACAACTCTCCGTATTATTCTCGTTTGGAAACAGTGAGATGGCCGGGGCATTAATTGCTGTAGTGCTGGTCGTTTTGTTGTTATTTGGTTTTTGGATTTATTTTCTGTTCAGGGCTTCCAATTTGTTACGAAATGGTTTGCAGAGCCGCGACACTGCTCAGCTGGCCGATGGTTTCAAAGCTATGAGGATATATTTTATCTTCAGCTTTGTCATTTCAGTTCTGAGTCTTTTGTCTTCTCTGCAATCTTTTTTATAATATCCTAAACACTTAATAATATGGAAAATTCAACTTCAGATAAATCACTTTTCGATCTCAGTTTTGATGAAAATGTAAAACAAAGCCTGAAAGGAGCGGCTACCTGGGGTGGAATAGCTGCTATTGTCTCATTAATTGGTTCTATTCTTGGCCTGGTAAATTATTTTGTTGAAAAGGGAAAAGAAAGCAGGTATGGAGGAAATAGCCTCGAAGAAATGCAGCTACAACAAGCTGCTAATACAGGTGGGTTAGTGTCTGTGGTTATCACTTTACTTATCGGAATAATACTTTTTTATTTTCTCAATAAATTCTCCAGGTCTGCAAAGGCCGGGGTAGATACAAACGATCACTACCTGATTAATGAAGGACTGGGTAGCCTGTCAACTTATTTTAAATTCATTGGTGTATTACTGATAATTATACTCGTATTGTTTGCTTTGGGTATTTTGATTGGAATAGGCCAGGGTGTTTAACAGCAGTCAATAAATATTACATTTTTAAATAACATCTTGGATGTAAGTGTAGATATACCTTTTTCGGATTAGTACCAGGCAATATATTATTGCAATCCAATTTTAAAAATCAAAATCAAGTTTATGGATCAGAATCAGGATACGGTATTGTTTGGACTAAGTGTCGATACTATTGCGAAAAACCACCTTAAAGAAACAGCCTCCTGGGCAAAGTTTCTTGCCATTGTAGGTATGGTAATGTGTGTAGTAATGGCGATTGGCGGATTTGTGTTTTCATATTATATGTCTCGACAGCTATCTGAATTTGATACCGGCTTTAATAGTTTTGGCAGATCAGGTGCTCCCGATGGATTTGGGATAACAATGGGAGTCACTTACCTGTTATTTTCACTTATCTATTTTTTCCCCTGCCTGTTTACGCTACGGTTTGCAAATCACACCAAAAATGCAATAATTGCAAATGATCAGGTCTCTTTAAATGAAGGTTTGAAAAACCTCAAAATTACATTCAGGTATATGGGAGTCTTAACAGTTATTGCACTGGCATTTTTTATTCTTGCAATGGTATTGGGTGGCTTTGCTGCAATAATGACATTGTGATTTTTCAGGATGATCCCGGGATTCAAACCTGCGTTTCATCCACAGCCAATCTCCTATTTTGTTGACAGATAATTGTAATCTTTCAGCAGAACATCCAGGAAATCAAATGGTGGTAAGCCGGATTCTATTTTCAGGTGAGCTTTTACTTTTGAGGAGGCAGATTCTGCCATATTATAATCTCCTTTTTTGCGGGAGGTTTCCAGTATGCTTTTAATTGCATTGATATCTTTGTCGCTTAATTGCATTATTTGCGGGAAAGATGGCACATAACTGTCAGCCACATCTATAAAAACGGTGTCTTCAATATTGCCTTTTGAATGGGTGCGGATAAGAATTGTTTTGGCAAGGATATCGCCAATGCGCTGTCCTTTTTTGGTCGATATTACCAATATAACATCTGTAATCAGAAAGCCTAACCCAAATAATACAATAAAGATCGTTTCGGCATTATTAAAGCCAGGGTTCGAAGCAATATAGAAAAGTATCATTACGATCCACAAATCTGACAACCGCAGAAGCCAGCGTATTAAGTACTGGCTGATGCTGGCTTTTCCCCCATGTTCATCTACTACCCGAAGTCCCAATACTTTCTTGCCAAGGCTTTGCCCATTCATCGTCAGTTCTAGTAAAATATGGTAGAGCATAATGGGAGTGAGCAGCAATAACCCGATTGCCCATAAATTATGGCCGGCATCTTCGTCAAAGTAGCCGGTGTTTCTGCTGATAGAACTGTATATTTCTCCGGCAATCCGCAAGTAAAAATATTCAATTATCATGTCAATCAGCAGCGCTAAAAGACGACGGTAGAACTCAGGTATTTCGAATTCAAGTTCAATATTAAAATTGGTGGGTACTTTTATAACCGCCATTGAAAGGGAAATTAATTGTCAAAATAATACTTTCTCCCCGACTCTCCGAAAATATCAGTAGAATCCAGATATCAGGCATAATCTTTTTCAGAATATGCTTACCAGCGGGTATTTTTTAATCACTGATAAATACTGTATTTTACGACCCAAAGTATCCTTTTGAGAGAGGCATTGTTTATAAAGAAGAATAAGGAACGCTGGCTGCAGAACCAGCATAATCCATCACAGGATCCCGATGAAATGGCAGCATCCTTTACCCAATTGGTTGATGATCTTGCTTATGCAAAAACTTTTTACCCCTCAGGAAAAGTCACCGCTTATATTAATTCACAAGCTTCTAAGATCTACCTGGATATTTATAAAAACCGGAAAGAAGAGTCGAACAGGATAGTTACTTTCTGGAAATATGATTTACCGCTTACAATAAGAAAACACCACGGAGTTGTCCTTTTTTCATTTGTTGTATTCGTTATTTTTTTTGCTATCGGTTTCTTTACTTCACAACAGGACGATGATGTGGCAAGAGGATTCTTTGGGGATTCCTATGTAGATAAAACAGTAGAGAATATTGAAAACGGAAATCCGTTCGGTATTTATGAATCAGGTAGTCCGCTGCTGAGTTGGCTGGGGATCATGATCAATAATATCAAAGTAGCTCTCTTCATGTTTGTGTCGGGTTTATTTTGTGGGATCCCAACCCTTTATAAACATGCCGAAACCAGCGCTATGGTAGGTATTTTCGATCAGTTTTTTGCAGCCAGGGGGTTTGGTATTGATTTTTGGCTGGTTGTATTTGTGCATGGAACCCTGGAAATTACTGCATTGATTATTTCAACTGCAGCAGGCCTGGTCCTGGGTAAAAGCTTTTTATTTCCCGGGACGATCAAAAGAATGGAAGCTTTTAAACAAGGTGCTAAAGATGGGGTGAAAATAATGATTGGTCTGATGCCCGTATTTGCCCTGGCGGCTTTTTTTGAAGGATTCATTACACGACTATATAATGATTTGTCAGTGCTGACCACTATTATTTTTGCCTTATCTGTCTTATTTGTCGTGTGGTATTTCATTCTCTACCCGATAAGGCTTCATAAAAAATTATCAGTGCAACTAAATGAGGAGGAAGTATAAGTGCAGCAGAACCCCGTTAAAAATATTTTTACATTTTTTAAGACCAGGGCAATGCTGGTTTGCATACTGTTGTGCTTTAATTTACTAATACAGGCACAGAATTACAGCGATACTACTGCAATAACAGAGGAGGTCAAACAGGAGCCTCCTGTTGAGGAAGAATATGATGAAGAAGAGGACGGGGAGGCTGATAAGTCGGATTTTCTACAACTCGCAAATGAAGATACTTTTTCATTGCAGGTGCGTAAGCTGGCCGACAGTCTTGTCAAGAAAATGAAAGCGGATGATGATTTCTGGTATGCAGACGCAGAATTTGAAAAGAAAAAAGAAAAACAACCCTCAACTGTATCTCCATACATTCCGATTGGCCAGCAAACCTGGTTTAAAACACTGGTATGGTTAGTGATCATCGGCGTATTTGCAGCTGGCATCATGTATTACCTGGCTGATAGCAATATTTCTTTATTCCGGCGAAATAAAAAAGTTGCTGCTGTTGCAGACGAGGAGGAAATGCCCGGCGATATTTTTGCCATTAATTACGACAAGGAAATTGATAAGGCAGTATTAATGGAGAATTTCAGAATGGCTGTCCGGCTCATGTTTTTACGGTTATTAAAAAACATGTCGGAAAGAAATATTATCCGTTACCAGCAGGATAAGACGAATCTTGATTACCTGATGCAGTTACATAGTACTGCTTATTACAAAGACTTTTTCCGTATTACCCGTAATTATGAATATAGCTGGTATGGGAAATTTGAAGTAAGCCAGGATGCATACCAGTTTATAAGAAATGATTTTGAACAATTTGAAAACAGGATATAAAAGGTTGAAAAGATACACACCATATTTACTTGCCTTATTGCTGGCGACAGCCATTATACTTCTTTTTATTACTGGTGATAATTATAAGAACCGTCGCCTGGATGAAAGAATTACATTCCGTAAGCAGGATAAGATACCATACGCTACCTATGTGGCATATAACAATCTTGAATCTCTTTTTCCGAAAGCAACCATCAGGGCATCCCGCCTTGAACCCGGTTACTGGGATTCTGTTTCGATGTACGACTCCGGGCAGGCTTATTTGACTATTACAGACAGGTTCAGTGCAGATGATGATGAAATGAGAAAACTTATTGCATTTGCCCGGGCAGGGAATGATGTTTTTATCAGTGCCAGGTATATTTCCTCGGCTGCAGATGAAGCATTCGGATGCGGCAGCAGTGCCTATGATCTTTCCTTTTTTTCTGTCAGTGATCTGGATGAAGGGGCAAAGTTTTCACTCAACGATCCTCCGTTTGGTGATACCTTACGTTACCGGTATCCCGGAAAGACATTTGGTTCTTATTTCTCAACAATTGACTCATCGGCTACAGAAATATTAGGATACGATGAATCTGGCAGACCTAATTTCATTCACCTGAGAACCGGGAAAGGTAATTTTTATGTTCACCTGGAGCCGTTGGCCTTTTGTAATTATTTTTTACTGCACAAGGATAATATCAGTTATTATGAAAAGGCATTGTCAGTAATCAATCCCGGAGTAAAAAAGATTGTTTGGGATGAGTATTACCTGTATAAAAAAAGAGAACAGGATAATAAACCCAAAAATGAGGGATGGTTAAGTGTTTTGTTCCGTTACCCTGCTTTCAAAGCGGCGCTTTTAACAGCAATTTTCACTCTTCTGTTTTATGTTTTGATGGAGATGAGACGTAAGCAGCGATATATACCTGTGCTGAAAAAACCCAGGAATGACTCACTTGATTTTGTAAAAACCATTGGTCGTTTGTATTATGATAAAGGGGATCACAAAAATCTTTGTCATAAAATGTCCGCCTATTTCCTGGAACATGTACGGAGTAAATACAAATTACCGACAAGCAGGTTGGATGATGACTTTGTCAGGAATCTTCATTATAAGTCCGGAGTGGACGAGAAAGAAATCGGGGAAATTATCTCATTTATTAAATATCTTGATCAGGCAGCCGCAGTGAGTCAGCAGCAGCTTGCTCACTTTCATAAACAAATGGAATTATTCTATCAAAAAGCATAAATATGGACGAGCAAATTTTTCATCAACGTACTGACCTGTCTGAATTGAATGATGCTGTTTTATCTATCCGCAATGAAATTAAAAAGATCATTGTAGGACAGGATGAAATGGTAAAACTGATTATTGCTGCCTTACTGGCCGATGGCCATGTGTTGATTGAAGGGGTACCGGGTGTTGCCAAAACATTAACAGCCAAATTAGTTGCAAAAAGTGTAAACGTCGGTTTTTCCCGTATTCAGTTCACTCCTGATCTTATGCCTTCGGATGTGTTAGGAACACCGGTTTTCAATCCAAAAGAAGCCAGTTTTGAATTTAAAAAGGGACCTGTATTCAGTAACATTGTCTTAGTCGATGAAATCAACCGGGCCCCTGCAAAAACTCAATCTGCCCTGCTGGAGATCATGGAGGAAAGGCAAGCTACAGTGGATGGGAAGACCTATTTAATGGCGTCCCCATTTATGGTACTGGCTACGCAGAACCCTGTGGAGCAGGAGGGAACTTATCGCTTGCCTGAAGCACAGTTAGATCGTTTTCTTTTTAAGATAGTAGTGCCGTACCCGACGGAGGCAGAAGAATTGAATATCCTCACCCAGTTTCATAGCATGGGTAATACTTCGGCTATGGATATGATACAGCCGGCTTTGGATGCAGCCAGGGTGACAGCTTTGCGGCAACAGATAAAGACACAGATTGTAGAAGAAAAACTCCTTCAGTTCATTGCTAAGCTGATTCATCAGACAAGAAATCATAAATCAATTTATCTGGGGGCATCCCCAAGGGCTTCCCTGGCTATTATGAATGCCTCAAAAGCTATGGCAGCCATGAACGGCCGTGACTTTGTAACACCTGATGATATTCTTTCCGTGGTAACTCCGGTGCTTCGTCATCGTATCATTCTGGCCCCTGATAAAGAAATGGAAGGGATCAGTGAGGATGATGTAATTAAACAAATAATCCAGGGAATGGATGTACCGAGGTGAGGTTTGATTATAAAACTGAAATAGACATAAGTGATAAAATCATTCTACCTGAATAATATTGTTTACTATATCGCTGGTTCAGCAGCGGTTGTGTTTGTATTAAGTTATTTTTTCCCGGCCTTGTTTCAGATAGGCGGGCTGATCCTTGTTTTATTAGCTATCGCAATTTTTATTGATGCAATACTTGTTTACAGTAAAAGAAACGGGATACGGGCAGAACGGTTGGTGTCTGAGCGGTTCAGTATTGGCGATTTTAATAAAATTGTTATTCAACTGGTCAATCAGTATGCATTTAATGTTCGTGCCAGTATAATTGATGAACTGCCGGTGCAGTTCCAGGAAAGAAACTGGCTAAAAAGAGTTCAGTTAGCCAGCGGCGCTGAATTTGGCCTGGAGTATGCGTTACGTCCCACGTCAAGAGGAGAATATATTTTTCATGCTATCAATGTGTTTGTACATGCACCGCTTAAATTGGTAAAACGCCGTTACGTCTTTCCCAAAGAACAGGTAGTTAAAGTCTATCCATCGTATATGCAGATGCGCCGCTACCAGTTATTGGCTGTCAGTAATCGTCTGCAGGAGGCAGGTGTTAAAAAGATCAGGAAGATAGGCCACAGTATGGAATTTGAACAGATAAAAGAATATGTCAGGGGAGATGATTACCGTACCATCAACTGGAAAGCAACGGCCAGGAAACAGGACCTGATGGTAAATAACTATACCGATGAAAGAAGTCAGCAGATATATTGCCTGATCAATAAAGGCAGGGTGATGAAAATGCCTTTTCATGGATTAACCCTGCTGGATTATGCTATCAATGCATCATTGGTGTTATCCAATGTGGCGCTGGTTAAGCAAGATAAAGCCGGCTTGATCACTTTTGAAAAGAACCTTGACACTTTTTTGCCAGCGGATAAAAAGCCCACCCAGATGAACCTGGTACTGGAAACGCTGTATAAGCAAAGAACTGATTTCCTGGAAGCGGATTTTGAAAAATTATTCTCTGTTATCCGGAACAGGATAACCAACAGAAGCCTGCTGGTTTTATTCACCAATTTTGAATCTATGGAAAGCCTGCAGCGGGAAATGCCGGCATTGAAAAAAATCGCCAGGTATCATTTGTTATTAGTAGTCTTTTTTGAGAATACAGAGCTAAAATCACTGATAGAAAGAAAAACTTCTTCTATGGAAGATATTTATATAAAAACTATTGCAGAAAAATTCACTTATGAGAAAAAGCTCATGGTGAAAGAATTGCATAAGAACGGCATACCTTCCATTTTAACTACACCTGAGGGACTTACAATTAATACGGTTAACAAATACCTTGAATTAAAAACAAGGATGTCTATTTAGGTTATCCTTTGGTCTGCATCACCTTTCTTACTTTTGCCATAATGGATAAACCAACAAATGTATTTGAAGAAGGGCAGGTATTATTTATCAATAAGCCGTTGCATTGGACATCTTTTGATGCGGTCAGAAAAATCAGGAATCTTATTCGTATTAAGAAAGTAGGTCATGCGGGAACACTTGATCCCCTGGCAACAGGATTACTGATCGTTTGCACCGGAAAATTTACCAAGCGCATCAATGAATTTATGGCGCAGGAAAAAGAATATACGGGTACATTTACTCTCGGTGCTACCACTCCCACCTATGACCTGGAAAGTATACCTGAAAACCCGAAATCTTACGATACACTTACTGAGGCAGCTATAAAAGAAGCCACCATGAATTTTACTGGTGAAATAATGCAGGTGCCACCGGCTCATTCTGCTATTAAAGTTGATGGGAAAAGGGTGTATGAACTTGCCCGCCAGGGAAAAGAAGTGAAACTGGAACCCCGAAAGCTATTCATAAAAGAATTTCAAATAGTTCATATTGAATTACCGGTCGTTCATTTCCGGGTTGTTTGTTCTACCGGCACTTATATTCGCAGCCTTGCGAATGATTTTGGAGCTGCACTGGGTTGCGGAGGATATCTCAGCAGTCTTTGTCGTACAAGAATAGGGGAGTTTGACATAAAGAATGCAATGTCAATGATAGAATTTGAAGAGAAAGTAAAACAGCTTGGTCAGCCTGAATAATATTTATAAAATGAAAGGATAGTTGATGCCTAATTGTAGTTGCCCTTTTAACAGATCAGAAAATTGGTATCCGTAAAACCATTTATTCTGGCCAGCGGCATTTGCAGGAGATGGACTTGGGTCTTTGGCCTTATACGAGTAATCAAGCCTGACAATAAAAAAACTAAAATCAATTCTTAGGCCAGTCCCTACACCAACGGCCAGGTCTTTGCCTAATCTGCCGAAATTGAAAATCTCTTCTGGTTTTCTGCCCTGGGCCTCTGCTTTTTTCAAAAACCATATATTCCCAATATCGGTGAAAACAGCGCCATTTACAGCTACGCCGGCGATCCTGAACCAGGGGAAACGATATTCAATATTTGCCTCCAGTTGTACATCTCCATATCGTTCAGGGAGCCCGGTGCTGGTATTGCTGAAATCCTTGATAAAAGATCCCGGTCCCAGTTTTCGCAGCGCCCATGCCCGCATACTATTAGGGCCGCCGGCAAAATATTGCCTGAATAAGGGAAGGCTGTATCTTTTATTTGTATCAATAGTTGAATTAAAGGCATAGCCAATGCCACCGAAGACCCGCAGAACAAGCGCCGATTTTTTAAATGTAATTTTTCTGGCAAATTCCATATCCACTTTCAGGAACCGGAAAAGATTGGAATCAAGGAAGTTGCTTTTTACAAGTCTTGTAATTAATCCTGACACTTCCCCATTAATCCTGAATGAATTAATGTTCTTTTTATTTTCTTTTTTCCAGATCATTCCTCCCGTGACCGATTCTATAAATCCGTAAGTAAAAATATTTTTTAATAAAGGGTTATTGTCGATCAAGTCTTGTAATTTTTTTCTTCTTTTCAGATAGGAATATTCAATATTCGGATAGCGTATGGAAAAGAATTTATTCTTTGTCTGAAAGTCATAACCCCAGGACCCATTGATGGTGGTAAGATTAAAAAGATCCTTTCTTTCGGTATTAGCTGCATTAAAGGATAATACAGACCTGAAATTATCTCTTAATTTTTCAGGAATCCAGTTAGTATTAGGGATGGGGCGGGGAAAATAAATATTATGACTGATGACCATTTGCCGTGTTTGTACAAAACTGCTGTCACTTAATTCAATACCAAAACGGATATTGGTATTTGATTGTATGGCCCGTTTTGCAAAATTGCGGTTTTGAAGACTTGTATTGACGGCAATTCCAAACAGGTTACCTGAAACGACACTCTGATTATTACTGCCTTCCAGGTTTGCACTGAACGAATATTTTTGAGCCGGGGTAAGGCGAATCACAAAATCTGCGGTATCCTGTCCTTTTCTTGCTATAGGTTCTATGTTAACCAATCGCCAGGTGCCTAATGAATTAAAACGGTTGATTGTCTTGTAATACATTCGCTGGTTATAAAGGTCACCTCTGCGGAAATATATGTTGGGCGGTAAAATCTTTGATTTAAAAATATTCCGGTAAGAAATTACTTTTATACCGTTTACTATTTCTTCTTTATGTTGAATTCCGGTTGTATCGGCAATAAATTCAGGATAAACAGTTATGTTACCAATAAAATATTTTACCAGTTTGCTGCTGTCAAACCTGGGTTTTAATCTTATTTCAAGGTTTGCGGTTGGATTTTCCCGTCTTTCTTTTAATTTCTGTAAAACTGCCAGTTGTTCAAACGGATCCAGTGAAGGACGCAAAAGTTCAATATCCAATGTGTCCCAAAGACCGATAAGCTCATCCCGGGTAAAACGGAGATAGCCATTGTTCCTGTATAAGTCAACCAGGCGGTCTAGTTCCATTGATATGGTTGTTTTGGCAAATGGTTCTCCTTTCTTCAGCAGGGATTCATTTTTACCGGCAATAGTAAGAGCTTGTAATTCCTGCTGTTTAATATTAAAACTGATGGAATCCATCCTGACAACTTTGCCAGGCGTAACATTAAAATCTACAGTAGTTCTGTATTGATCGCCTTTTACAATATTGACAGTTGTGTCGTAAGTAATTGAATCTTTAAAATATCCTAAGGAAACCAACAAAGCCCGCATAAAAAGCACAGATCTGTCGGCATTCGCATTATCATAGACCGGTGGCCTCTTCATAACGCTGTAAAAAAGCTTTGACACAGACCGTGCCCGCATACTATCGTCCAACTGGGCTTTCAGGCGGGATTCAAGTGTTTCCCTTTCATTGCTTGAAAAGTTCCCATTTACATTGATATTTGTCTGAAATACAAACGGCTTACCGGCCGGGTAGTTTTTAGGTATTACCCCACAGGAGGCCACAAGTATTGCAGGCAGAGCCACGAGAAAAAATCGCAATTTTTTAAAGCTAAATGGCTGGCCTGTTAACATAGATTTTAAAAGAAAGTGTATGCTAGTCAAATCGAAGATCAAATATATCCAAAGTTTAGGCCAGAAAAAAAACAGGGATGAGGCATGTGTCTTTATTGCGGAAGGGCCAAAAATCGTTTCAGAATTGCTGGAAGCTGATAAAACTGAGGTAATAGAGATATATGCTCTTAAAGACTGGATAATTGAGAATGAAAAACTGTTTGTAAGATCAACCGTCGTTGAAATTACAGAGGAGGATTTAGAGAAAATTTCACAATTAAAAACTCCAAACAAAGTTCTTGCAATAGTAAATCAGTTTGCTACTGCCGGAACAATTGAGGCAAAGGGTAAACTCACATTGGCTTTATGCGGAATTCAGGATCCCGGAAACCTGGGCACTATTATCCGGATTGCGGATTGGTTTGGTATTGAACAGGTTGTTTGCAGCAATGATTCCGCAGATGTTTATAATCCCAAGGTCATTCAGTCTACGATGGGAAGCATAGCAAGGGTAAACGTCTTCTATACTGAGTTAGAAGAGTGGCTTGCTGGTCAAAAAGATATAAATATATACGCCACGGTTTTGGATGGCCAGGATGTAACCCAAATAAAGAAAATAGAGCAGGGCATCATATTAATTGGCAATGAGTCAAAAGGGATCGGCCCGGGAATATTAAGACTTGCAAACGCCAGAATAACTATTCCTCAGAAAGGAAAAGCTGAGTCGCTGAATGCAGGAGTAGCTACCGGGATCATTTTGTCACATCTTACCTGAATTGTATTGCTTTTACAGGTTGAATTTTTTTTACCAGTAGTGAAGGTATCATCATTATAAGAAAGCATACGATTAAAGTACCTGTACAGATGGCAGCTACCTGCCACCAGATAATTTTCACCGCCGCCGCACTGAGATAATAGGCTTCTTCTTTCAGTTTGATAAAGCCCGTCTCTTGCTGGATCCATAAAAGGCCAAGTGCAAAAACTGCTCCGATAATGATGCCTGTAATAGTGATGATAAGTGAATGGCGGAGAAATATCTTCTGTACGGTCCAGTCTGTGGCGCCCAGTGATTTTAAAATTCCTATCATCCTCACTCTTTCAAGTACGAGGATCAGCAAACAGGTGATAAGGTTAATAACAGCAACGATAACCATGAAGCCAATCAATACATTTCTTGTTACGTCCTGCATATTCAACCAGTCGAAAATATTGGGAGAAACTTTTTTGACACTGATGGCATCCCAGGTACCCGGAAATGCATCCAAGTTGTATAGATGATTGGCTGTGCTGTCTATCTTTTTATAATCGTGTAAAAAAATTTCATAACCACCCACTTCGTCCGCCTGCCAGTTATTAAGTTGCTGGATCAGTTTGATATCTCCGATAGCAAAAAGCCTGTCATATTCTTCAATGCCTGTTTTATAGATACCAGTGATGGTTATTTTCCGGGGCCGGGGATTTTCACCGGGCATGATAAAATAAATGATGATACTGTCATTTATATTTAAATTCATTCGGGAGGCTGTGTATTCTGAAACAAGGATTTCCCTGCTGAAAGCGCTGTCTGAAAAACGGATAGGCCTCCCTTGCCTGATGAATTGCTGCAGGTTATTAAAATCGTAAGTGCTGTCGAGACCTTTTACCAGGATCCCTTCAATATCTTCCGGCGTTTTCAGAATTGCATATCGGGTAGCAAATGGATGAATACTTTTTACTTCAGGATTTTGAAGTATAGAAGTAATCAATGAATCGTTTTTATAAATAGGAGTTTCTTCTGAAATTATGGCTTTGCCAGGTTGCTTTTCCTGGATACGGATATGCCCCCAAAAGCTGAATACTTTCTGGCTCACTGCCTCCTGGAAGCCGTTGGCAAGTGATAAAGTAACAATCATTACTGCCACACTGATAATGGTAGCCACCACCGATAAGCGGATAATAAACCTGGAAAAGGTTTTTTGCTGATTAAATGCTATGCGATTTGCTATAAAGCCTGCAACCTTCAAAATGAATTGTTTGTCTTTCTCAAAAATAAGGGGGTTACAAAGATTTATCCTCTTTTTTGCCTTATTTTCAGATATTATTTTCAATGACAAGAGCCTGATGAAAAAATATATTTTATTTATTCTATTATTTTTTGTTCTTGGTGTTCATGCCCAGATACCTGATCATGTTTATAAATCAAATATCCGTACTATAAAGCTTTTTAGGTATGGTGATATGTACGGATATCCTGTACTTACACTCAATACTAATGACCAGTTGGAGCTGCATTTTGATGATATGGATGGAGATGTGAAGTATTACTATTACAGTTTTCAGTTATGTGATGCAGACTGGACGCCGGCTAATGTTCAGCCATTTGATTATATCCGGGGTTTTCAAAGTAATCGCATCGGTAATTATCGCACCTCATCAATTGTGCAGACCCGTTACACTCATTACCAGGCTGTTTTTCCCGAGAGAAATTCATCTCCCACTAAAGGCGGGAACTATTTGCTTAAGGTTTTCCTGAATGACGATACATCAAAGCTGGTTTTTACAAAGCGATTCCTCGTAGTAAATAAGAAGGCATCAGTATCAGGCCAGGTTTTGCAACCTTTCAATGGTAATTTTTTTCAAACACATCAGCGGGTACAGGCTTCTGTAAGTACGGCCGCCGGGCAGATTAATCCATTTTCACCGCAAGACCTGAAAGTGGTTGTGCTGCAAAATAATATCTGGTCGTCTGCATCTCTGATAGACCGGCCTACTGTGTTCAGGGGTAATTATTATGAATACAGTGACGAAGAGAATACCACATTTGCAGCGGGAAAGGAATGGCGGTGGATTGACCTGCGCAGTTTCAGGCTCCGGAGTGACAGGGTATTGAAAATAGTTGATAGCGATTCCAGCGACCGTACGGACATATATGTAAATCCTGATGGGGAACGTCGCCAGCAACTATATGTTTATTACCGTGATCTGAATGGCATCTATACAATCGAGAACCGTGATAATGCTAATCCTTTCTGGCAAAGTGAATATGCATGGGTCCACTTTACTTTTGCCCCGGCAGGCAACCACCCATACGAAGGTAAAAGTGTCTATCTTTTTGGGGAGCTTACCAATTACAGCCAGAGTGATGATTCAAGGATGGTTTTCAATGAAGAAAAAGGGGTGTATGAGAAAGCACTTTATCTGAAGCAGGGATTTTATAATTATTCTTACGTTACGCTGACAGACAAGAAACAGGTTGATTTTGCATCATCCCTGGAAAATACAGAAGGAAATTACTGGGGAACTGAAAATAGTTATACTATTTTGGTTTATTTCCGTCCATTTGGTGCCCGTACAGATGAGTTAATTGGCTTTGCAAACATAAATTCTGCATTTCAGCGCTGAGAGTTTTTTTAATTCATCTTCCCCGTTAAATGTTGCTCCCTTATCTTTGCGGCGGCAGGTCTTACACGACCAGCTCCTGCTGAACCCTCCCAGGGCCGGAAGGCAGCAAGAGTAGGTGGTTGAGCGGTGCGATGTAATCAGCCTGCCATTTTTTTTTCTTCATTACCAATTCCCTGTTATATGAAATTTTTTATTGATACAGCGAACCTGGCTCAGATAAAAGAGGCAAATGAGTTAGGCATTCTTGACGGTGTTACAACTAATCCTTCTCTGATGGCTAAAGAAGGCATAAAAGGCGAAGCGGCCATTATGAATCATTATAAAACCATTTGTGAAATGGTGGATGGTGATATCAGTGCCGAAGTAATAAGTACTGAATTTAATGGTATTGTTGAAGAAGGAAAGAAACTGGCCGCTATTCACCCGAATATTGTAGTAAAAGTGCCCATGATCAAAGATGGGATAAAAGCTATCAAATGGTTTACTGATAATGGTATCAGGACAAATTGTACGCTGGTTTTCTCTGCCGGACAGGCAATCCTGGCTGCAAAAGCAGGGGCTACCTATCTGTCTCCTTTCATTGGCCGAATTGATGACAGCAACTGGGACGGCATTGATCTTATTTCACAGATATCACATATTTACTCAATCCAGGGTTTTAAAACCGAAATACTGGCTGCTTCAATCCGCAATGCTTTACATATTGTAAGATGTGCTGAAGCCGGTGCAGATGTTTGCACCTGCCCCCTTGATTCTATCCTTGGTTTATTGAAACATCCATTGACAGATATTGGCCTGGCTAAGTTTTTGGAAGATGCTAAGAAAACCGCATAATAAATAATCAGCTACATATCAAAAGCCCCGGATTTCCCGGGGCTTTTTTATTGTTGTTTTTTATTCTTTGTTTTTTCCTGTGGAGTGCCTTTCATGATTTGATCAATCGTAGGTAAATCCCCGTCTGGCTTTGTTTTGATCCAGATCGTTCGTTCAATAACAATGGAGGGGTTTGCTTTCAGCACTGCCTTAACTACTACTTTCTTTTCCTGGAAATCAGGCGGAATTATTAATTCATTCCCTTTAAATGTGGCAGATGGACAGGTAAACTGTATTTCTTTAGCAGTTAGTGGTTGCCATTGTCCGTTTGACATTTTCCCGTCTACGTTGATATAATTATGTTGTCCTTTTTTAAGGCTGTCGGTATAGAGATGGAAATAAATACTGTCAATTTTCTGGGCTTTGAGTCCCGAAACTGAAAAAATAAGTGTTAGAATGAGTAGCGTTCTTTTCATGATATATAGTAAAGTCGAAAATTCAGGCCAAAAAGTTGTTTAATGGAGTTTGTTAACAGAATTTATAGAAAAACTACTTCATACTATTCATTGTATGGGACTGAGGCCTTCTCAGGAATCACTTATTTGATCCGAAAATTAATTAGTGAATATACTTTAGATTATTCAGATCAGGAACCCTTACCGGTGTAAGGGTTTCACGAATCGCTTAAAGAAATATAAATCAAAACTTTATTTCTTTTTGAGTTCCAGCAAAATTGTTTTTTCTTTTGCGGGTTGGTCACAAAGAGCCTTGCCGGAAGTATTGTCGCTGATGATATAGATAGTGCCATTGCTATCAACCGTAATGCCTTCAAGGTTCATGCTATAATCCTGGTCCTTAAACTGGTTGGATATTTCAGAAAAATTCTCAACAGGTATATTCTTAAGGGAGGTAGCAGATAAATTACCTTCTTCATCTATATCTATTGATTCAATAAACTGTTTTCTAAGTTTACCTTTTGAGAATGATTTGAGACAGATAAGCCTTCCGTTTTGGCTGTCCACACAAATGTCTGAGTATCTCCACTGCGGATTTTCCAGCGGCAATTCAATTACTGATTCAAATTTCAACATCATTTCAGCGCTGTCATTAGTTGCAGTAATAGTATAGGTATAGATCTGTGATACAGACATGTCTTCATTTCTTTCCCGTAAAAGGTAGAACTTATTATACTTTTCATTGGCAGCAATACCTTCCATACCATCACCACTTTTTGATTTAGGGGGCAGTGGTATAGATATCTCTACTTGCCTGAGTTTGCCGTTTTGAGGATTGACTTCATAGACAGCAGCCACATTTTCAGATACCAGGTATAATTTGCCATTGCAGGAAGTGATACCTTCCATTTCAAAATTCTGCGGCACCTGTATGTTGATGCTGTTGCTGATACTTTTTGTTTCCGGATCAAAGACAAAAACAACCGGGCATCGTTCAGATGCAAAGTATAATTTACTATCCATGTATTTCATTCCTGATATGCAGACCTGTTTGTCCAGTTCAATAGGTAAGGGAATATTATTTACACCATAAAGGGGTGATTGCGGGGGTTGGGCAATTACAGTTATAAAACAAAATACACTTACAATCAGGAAACTATTTTTCAGCATGCAAAGTTATTTTTATTAGCTACACCCCCGGTTTGTACTATCCGGGAGTAAACAGACGCCGGACTTTTTACAAAGGTTGTAATAGTGATTAGTCTGTAAGATAATAAGTTTTACTAAATTTAGTATTAGGCAGCAGGTTAAGGCAATAAGCTCTGGCAAAATGATACCCACTAAGCAGGGATATTTCCCTCTGATTGATGTTGCAGATTGATTTTAAGCTAAATTGAATTTTAATGATCAAAATGAAACTGATCTTGAGCGTACAGGTATTAACCTCTGTTATCGCTTGTTTCTCCGCAGTGATAGTTCATTCACAAACTGTAAGAAAATTGCATGATAGGGCAATACTGGTTGATACACATAATGATTGCCTGACATCATTAACACTTAAAGGTAAGGATATTGCCAGTCGTCTTGAGACAGGGCACAGCGATTTGTACAGGTGGAAGAAAGGAGGTCTGGATGTTCAGTTTTTTTCCATCTGGACTGATAAAACAGCAAGAAATAAAGAAGGCTTTTACAAAGACGCTCTTGAGGAAATTGATTCTTTGCAACGTATCATCCTTCGTAATCCTGACAGGATGACTTTTGCTACCAACTACAGGGAGGTGAAAAAAAGGGCTCATAAGGATAAACTGGTTTCACTTATCGGTGTTGAAGGGGGGCATATGATAGAAAATGATATGGGTAAGCTCGAAAGCCTGTATGAAAAGGGAATGAGATACCTGACACTTACCTGGAATAATAGTACCAGTTGGGCTTCCAGTGCCATGGATGAAACATTGTATCCCGGCAGGCTTACTCAAAAAGGGCTTACCAATTTTGGAAAACAAGTAGTTAGGAGGATGAATGAACTGGGAATTATCGTAGACCTGTCTCATGTGGGGGAACAAACTTTTTATGATGCTATCGCTGAAACGAAGAAACCCGTTTTGCTTTCTCATAGTTCCGTTTGGAGTATTTGCCCGGTATTCAGAAATGTGAAGGATGATCAGATAAGGGCTGTGGCAAAAAATGGGGGTGTGATCTGTATAAATTTTTATTCCGGGTTCATCAGTAAAAAGTTTGATGAACGTCAATCATTCCTCAATAGAGAATTAAAGGATTCTATGCAACGGGTTTTTTTTGCAGACAGTGGAAGCGATTCTTCTATTATGAAAGCAAAATGGAAAACCTATTATGATTCTGCAATGAATGAGGTAAGGCCGGATCTGGCACAGTTAGTTGATCATATTGATCACATTGTAAAATTAGTTGGTGATAGTTATGTTGGAATTGGTTCAGATTATGATGGAGTAAGTTCTGTTCCTGTAGGAATGGATGATGTAACTACTTACCCGAAGATTACTTATGAATTGCAAAGAAGAGGATACTCTAACAGATCCATCAAAAAGATACTGGGAGGGAATGTGCTGCGGGTGATGAAAGCAAATTTCAGATAAAATAAAACCCCGGTGAGTTCCGGGGTTTTTTATCTGGCAGAAAATATAAACACTTATCTTAAGAATAACATTTCTCTGTATTTTGGTAAATACCATTCTTTGTCATCTACGAGCAATTCCAGTTTGTCCACATGGTATCGGATATCATCAAAGAAAGTATCTTTTACCTGGCTTTGATAAGCAATAGCTTTCGTCCGGGTATCATCCATGTTATTACAAATTTTTCTGGCTTCGATCATTTTTTCAACGAGATCGCTGGCTTTATTTATATGTTCAGAGATTTTTTCCAGTATTTGTGTCTGATTTGCAAAGGCTTCAACAGGAAGTCCGGATTCTTTTAATCCCCGGATATTGTTTGCCAGTAAGTTCTGATAACGTATAGAAGCAGGTAAGACATGGCTGGTAGCCAATTCACCCATGATCCGGCTTTCAATCTGAACTTTCTTGATGTATTTTTCAAGTTCAATCTCATGCCTGGCTTCCAGCTCGTGGTGGGTATAGATATCATTGTCTTCAAATAGTTTCTTGGCCTTGTCTGTTACCATGGCATCTAGTGCAAGAGGAGTCGTCTTTACATTTGGTAAACCTCTTTTTTCAGCTTCTTTTGCCCATGCTTCACTATAGCCATCGCCTTCAAACAAAACCTTTTCACTATCAACAATGTACTGGCGGATAATATGCATAATGGCAATTTCCTTCTTTTCCCCTTTTTCCATTAAAGCATCTACTTCTTTTTTAAACTGTTTCAGGGTGGCAGCCATTATAGTATTTAAAACAGTCATTGGGTTAGCACAGTTGGCAGTAGATCCCACGGCACGGAACTCAAATTTATTACCAGTGAAAGCGAAAGGAGAAGTACGGTTACGGTCCGTATTATCCATTAACAATTCCGGGATACTTTTATGTATATCAATTTTCAGTAAACTTTCATCAGTTTCGTCCATTTTGTCAGATACCCTTTCTTTTACATCATTCAATACTTTAGAAAGATATTGACCGATAAATACTGAAATGATTGCAGGGGGTGCTTCATTGGCACCAAGCCGGTGATCGTTTGGTGCAGAGGCTATGGATGCTCTTAATATATCAGCATAATCGTGAACCGCCTTTATGGTATTCACAAAGAAAGTAAGGAACATCAGGTTGGTCTTTGGCGTTTTGCCAGGTGCTAAAAGATTTACACCGGTGTCTGTTGCCATACTCCAGTTGTTGTGTTTGCCACTTCCATTGATACCAGCAAATGGCTTCTCATGGAGCAATACCCGAAGATTGTGACGACGGGCTACCCTGTCCATTACATCCATCAACAGGGAATTATGGTCAACGGCCACACTCACTTCTTCAAATATAGGGGCACATTCAAATTGTGCGGGGGCTACCTCATTATGCCTTGTACGTAAAGGGATGCCAAGTTTATAAGCTTCCGTTTCAAAATCCCTCATGTAGGTATAGATTCTCTCAGGGATAGAACCGAAGTAATGGTCTTCCAACTGCTGGTTTTTTGCTGAAGTGTGACCATAAACAGTTCTTCCGGTCATTAACAGGTCAGGTCTTGCATTAAATAATGCTTCATCTATCACAAAATATTCCTGCTCCCATCCAAGGGTAGCTGTGACTCTTGTTACGTTTTTGTCAAAATAATTACATACATCAACAGCTGCTTTGTTCAATGCATCCAGTGCTTTCAGCAACGGTGCCTTATAGTCTAACGACTCTCCGGTGTATGAAACAAAGATCGTGGGAATACACATTGTTTTACCCTGGGCAATTTCCATTATGAAGGGAGGAGAAGATGGATCCCATGCAGTATATCCCCGGGCTTCAAAAGTGGCTCTTAATCCACCGCTGGGAAATGAAGAAGCATCAGGCTCTTGTTGTACTAATGCATCACCTTCAAATTGCTCTATAGGAGTGCCGTCTCCTTTCAAGGTAAAAAAAGAATCATGTTTTTCTGCTGTTGTACCTGTAAGCGGCTGAAACCAATGGGTAAAATGGGTTACCCCTTTTGCTTCGGCCCAGGCACGGATACCATTAGCTATCTGGTTAGCCATAGACCTGTCAATTTTGTGACCGGCTTTAATGGAAGATTGAAGACTTTTGTAAGCTTCATCGCTTAAAAACTCACGGGCAGTCTTTAGCGTAAAAACATTGCTTCCAAATATCCCGGTTATCTTGGCAGCACTATCAACCTTTACATCGGTTTTGGTAGTTAAATTGTGGATTGCATTAAAACGAAGTGACATGTGAAATAGTTTTCAGCAAAACAAAGGATTTGTTGTAATTATTCCAATTATTTATTTGAAAACTAGGGGTAGTGGGGGAAAAATGTGATAAAATCAATATTAAATTGAAGCAGTAGGTGCGTTTTGCTTTATATTTTAAATATAATTATTTTTTTTAATGTATTTTTGAAAATAAGAATTTAACCTTGACCAGTCAATCTGTGCGATCATTGGAATGACGAGCAGCGGTATGATAATGCTGCGATAGCGAACAATTGCTCCCAGGTTGTTTACACTGAAACCTATGGACAGCAACACGGAGAATGCAAAAAATAAACAGAAGTATATAAGGTTTTTTGACTTTATGCCGTTTGTACGGAATACAAGGAAAAGGATAAAGAAAAGCAATAGTAAGTTTATCTCAATTGCGGCAGCAAGTGAAAGTATATGATGGACATCACTTGGGTAGGGCCTTATAGTCGAAAGAGTTATTGCCTGGGGGGTGTTCTTTGAAAAACTCCTTACACTGGGTTCCAGTTCTTTGATGGGGACGGATGTAGTTCCTATCAACTTAATAAATTCTTGTTGTTTATTTACTACCGCCTGTGGAAAATCTAGTGACGGGCTGATGTACCGGGCAGTAAAAAAGACAATTGAAAAAATAACGTATAAAGAACTGAAAATGATAAGCCCTTTTTGCGGCCAGCGGTTAGCAATAATCCAGGTTAAAATTGCAGGGATAATGATTACAAAAAGAAAATTGCGCAGGGTGAGTATTAGAAAAAGGCCGGTAATTGCGATGGCTATCTTTTGAAAACTGTATTTTTTTTCTTTATTACCAAAATATATACTGTAAATAACTAAAGCAATTCCTGTAAAAATGAGTCCCTCTTTATGTATACCGCTTGTCCAGTAAAGAAACGAGGGTACAAGGAAGGTAGCCAGCAGGATCGTCAGCTTTTTGCCGGGAAAAACATCATTCATTACCCTGAAAATGGCAATTGATCCAAAAAGGGTAATAAAAGAATAGAAAATAACATTTACATAATAATGACCGAGACTAAGGATATTAAAAATAGAAAGAATTTTAATGAAGATGTTGCCTTTCAGATCATTCCAGTAAGAGTCGGTAGTTTCAAAGAATTTTGAAAATCCTCCTTCATACGGATCTCTGAAAAGGTTGGTAAAGTATTCCTGTGGATTTGTTTGAAGGAGTTGGTATTCCTGCAGGCTTTCTATATGGAATCTCCAGGTGTCCCACATCTGCGCCAGTCCTCCGTAATACACTCCGATCCACCCATAAAAAATTCCTGCCATTACTTTTAAAAGGAAAATGATAATAAGCTGTGGCTTTGTTAACCCCGAAAGGGCAAAGAATTTTACTTTGGTTACCAGCCAGGCAAACAGTACAAGATAGGCTATAAAAAGAAGGTATTCCAGCGTAATAAGTTTATCCCGCAAAATATAGATTATTACCGTTATTGTCAGCACAAAGTTGACAAGTTCTGTTCAGGCTGTGACCGACAATCTTTAAATTTGCAACTCAATATTTAGCTTACATGGAAGTAACAGTAAAAACTGCTCAACAGCTACGATTAACCGCCGATGAATTTGAATTGATCAGGCAAAAAATGGGACGTACTCCCAATTTTAATGAACTCTGTGCTTTTTCCGGAATGTGGAGTGAACACTGCAGTTATAAAAATTCTATCAAATGGCTAAAAACGTTACCAAGAGAGGGTGGAAGAATGCTGGTGAAAGCCGGTGAAGAAAATGCAGGATTAATGGATATTGGAGACGGACTCGGAGTTGTTTTCAAAATTGAATCACATAATCATCCATCTGCTATTGAACCTTTCCAGGGAGCTGCAACAGGAGTGGGTGGTATTCATCGTGATATTTTTACCATGGGGGCAAGGCCCATTGCTTCACTCAACTCACTTCGCTTTGGAAATTTAGAAGAAGATAAAACACAACACTTACTTTCCGGGGTAGTACATGGCATTGGTCATTACGGAAACTGTTTTGGTGTACCGACCGTTGGTGGTGAAATATATTTTGATGAATGTTATCATACCAATCCATTGGTGAATGCGATGAGTGTGGGTATTGTTAAAGCCGGAGAAACTGTTTCGGCAACTGCATTGGGAAAGGGAAACCCTGTAATGTTTGTAGGAAGTGCAACCGGTAAAGATGGAATTGGAGGAGCCTCTTTTGCATCGGCAGATATTACTGCTGAAAGTGCACAGGATTTACCAGCTGTGCAGGTGGGAGACCCTTTCCAGGAGAAAAAATTATTGGAAGCATGTCTGGAAGTGATACAAACAGGGGCTGTAGTAGGAATGCAGGATATGGGAGCCGCAGGCATTATTTGCTCGACAGCTGAAATGAGTGCTAAAGGTGAAGTAGGTATGCGTATTGACCTGGATAAAGTGCCTACACGTCAAAAAAATATGAAGACATGGGAACTGTTGCTGAGTGAAAGCCAGGAAAGAATGTTGCTGGTTGCTGAAAAAGGAAGGGAAGATGAAGTTCAAAAGGTATTCGAAAAGTGGGACTTGCCCTGCTCTGTGATTGGTGAGGTGACAGATGACGGTGTATTGAATTTCTATATGAATGGCGAACTGGAAGCTTCATTGCCGGCATACGAACTGGTCTTGGGTGGAGGTGCGCCGCAGTATGAGAGAGAATATACAACACCAAAATATTTTGCAGATATCGAAAAATTTAATCCGGAAGCAGTGGTTGTACCCGACGATCTGAAATCTGTTGCTGAGCAAATAGTACAGCTTCCTTCTATTGCATCTAAAAGATGGATATATAATCAATATGACAGCATGGTGGGCACCAATAATACATCTACCAATGCGCCGACTGATGCACCATTGGTTATTGTGAAAGGCACAACCAAAGCCCTGGCAGTAACTACTGATTGCAATAGCCGTTATGTTTTTGCTGATCCGTATAAAGGAACCATGATAGCGGTGAGTGAAGCAGCGAGAAATATTGTTTGCAGTGGTGGCCAGCCACTAGGTGTTACCAACTGTTTGAATTTTGGTAATCCTTATGATCCGGAAGTATATTACCAGTTTGTTCATGCTATTAAAGGAATGGGAGAGGCATGCCGGAAATTTGAAACACCTGTTACCGGCGGTAACGTTAGTTTTTATAATCAGAATCCCGACGGCCCCGTTTATCCTACGCCAACAATTGGTATGGTGGGCCTGCTGGAAGATGTAAATAAAAAAATGACATTGGATTTTAAAGAAGTGGGAGATGCAATATTGCTGATTGGTTCGTCTTCCGATGATATTAATTCTTCTCAATACCTGAGTAAAATATGCGGGGTGGAATTTTCGCCGGCACCCCATTTTGACCTGGAAGAAGAGTTTACAATGCAGCAAAAGATAACTGAGTTAATCAGTAAAGGACTGATTGAATCTGCCCATGATGTAAGTGAAGGGGGATTGTTTGTTACGTTGCTGGAGTCATCTTTTAATAATACACTTGGTTTTGATGTGGTAGCCAATGATTACAATATAAGAAAGGACGCACAATGGTTTGGAGAGAAACAAAGCAGGGTGGTAGTGTCTGTCAAAAAAGAAAAACTGGATGTAGTTAAAAAAGTAATGGGCAATCATTCCTTTGAAGAACTGGGGCTGGTAACAGATGGCTCAGTGGAAGTGGATGGTATGGAGTGGGGGCATATCGAAGACTGGAAAGAAAAATATGATTCGTCAATTGAGAATTATTTATCAAAAGAGGAAGCAGGTTCGGCTTTGAGTTCTATATAATGGAAAAGAATAAAGTAATATTGCTGACAGGTGCTGCAGGTTTTATTGGCAGCTACCTGCTAGGTTATTTGAATAAGCTGGGATATAAGAATATTATTATTGTTGATGATTTTAGTGATGAGGATAAGTGGTTCAATTTTGATTCCAAAGAATTTATTACAAAGGTAGAACGGGAGGAGCTGTTTGATTGGTTGAAAAGAGAAGAGCCCGGAATTGATTTCGTATTTCACCTTGGTGCAAGAACAGATACAACTGAATTTGATTACACCATTCATGAAAAACTGAATGTGGAGTATTCGAAAAATATCTGGAATTACTGTACAGATAGAAATATTCCACTGGTTTATGCATCTTCTGCTGCTACATATGGAAGTGGTGAGTTGGGTTATAAAGATGATCATGAGCTTGTCGAAAAATTACAGCCGCTAAATCCTTATGGTGTTTCCAAAAATGAGTTTGACAAATGGGCTCTTCGGCATACTGAGGGCCTGACAGCAACCCAACCTCCTTTTTGGGCAGGACTAAAATTCTTCAATGTTTATGGTCCGAATGAATATCATAAAGGCAGGATGGCCAGTGTGATATTTCACTCTTTTAACCAGATCAAATCAACAGGGAAAGTTAAGCTGTTCAGGTCTCACCGGCCGGATTTTAAAGATGGTCAGCAACTCCGTGATTTCATTTATGTGGAGGATGTGGCAAAGGTTTGCTATTGGTTGATGGAGCATACCATCACATCAGGATTGTATAATCTCGGCACTGGCAAAGCAAGGACTTTTGAAGACCTGGTAAAAGCAACTTTTGCAGGAATAGGGAAAGAACCAGCCATAGAATATATCGACATCCCGGAAGATATCCGGGATAAATACCAGTATTTCACTGAAGCTGATATGAGCAAACTCCGCAATGCAGGATACAGGGATAGCTTTTATACATTGGAGGAAGGAGTTGGTGACTATGTAAAAAATTTCCTGTCATTGAGGAAATATTATTAATGAAAAAGGAGCAACAAAAGTCACTCCTTTTTATATATCTCAACAATGAAAAAGCGCCTTATTTCTTTGGCGTAACTACTGCATCAATAACGTGGATCACTCCATTGCTTGCTGCAAGATCTGCCGCAGTTACATTTGCACCATCAATCATTACTTTACCATCTTTGATAGATACTGTTAATTCTGCACCCTGAACAGTTTTTACTTTCTGGCCGTCTTTCAGGTCAGCTGCTTTTACGGCACCGGCAACAACATGATAGGTTAAAATACTGGTTAAGTCTGCTTTGTTTTCTGGTTTTAATAAACCATCAACTGTACCGGCAGGTAATGCATTAAAAGCAGCATTGGTTGGCGCAAATACAGTGAAAGGACCGGCACCTTTTAAGGTTTCTACCAGGCCTGCTGCTTTTACAGCAGCTATTAATGTACTGTGATCAGCAGAGGCAGCGGCTACATCAACAATATCTTTTGGGGTTTCAGCCGGTGGAGCCATTGGCTCTTCTTTTGAAACGGTTGTGCTGTCTTCAGCAGTTTTTGTTTCTGCTTCATTGTTACAGGCGATAAAAATGGATGAGCTAAGTACAACTGCGGTGAAAAGGGAGAAGAATTTCTTTTTCATAATATGTTTTTATTTGGTCAATTAAACACTCAATTGTCGGAAAAGGTTTTAGCTTTTCGAGAAAAAATAAGATCTTTTATTGGTTGTTTAGTCTTTTTTGCAATACATCAGTATAGTTTAAACAAATAATATTTTGAGTACATGCTTATCTTTACCAAAAGAAGATAAATGGCAAAAAAAATTGCAATTATAGGTGGTGGAAATTTAGGTGCATCTATTGCAGATGGATTGATCTTGAGTGAATTCAGCCGTCCCGTTGAATTATCAATTACCCGTCGTAATCTTTCAACATTGAGCCGTTTTGCAGAAAGGGGCTGTATGGTGCATAGTGACAACAAGAAGGCTGTTCGTGACAGTGAGGTGATCATCCTGGCGGTGAAGCCTTATAACTATGCTGATATTGTCAAAGAAATTAAGCCATTATTAAATCCTAAAAAGCACATTGTGATATCTGTCATCACAGGTGTGTGGATCGAACAATTGCAAAAAGCAATCGGTAAACCAGTGCCTGTTATCAGGGCTATGCCAAATACGGCTATCGCCATTCAGCAAAGCATGACCTGCCTGTCACATGCTGGTGCATCGGCTTCACAACTAAATTATATCCAGCAATTGTTTGATCAGTTGGGAAAAACAGTGATGATTGATGAAAAGCTGATGGATGCCGCCACAGTGTTGGGTGCTTGTGGCACAGCGTATGCCATGCGTTATATCCGGGCCAATATACAGGGTGGTATTGAGATTGGTTTTGATGCGGCCACCGCTTCAATAATTGCAGCACAAACAGTTAAAGGAGCAGCACAATTATTGTTAGAGAAGGGCTCTCACCCGGAACATGAGATTGATAAAGTAACCACCCCGAAGGGTTGTACTATTGCCGGGCTTAATGAAATGGAACACCAGGGTTTCAGTTCATCATTGATAAGAGGATTGGTGGCTAGTTATAATAAGATATTGAAGGATTGAGATTATTGTTGTTTATACACCATCCCATCCTTCATCACAAACACCACTTTACCAAAGGACTTTGCATCTTTCAACGGATCTCCGTCTACTGCAACGATATCCGCAAGTTTACCCGCTTCTATACTCCCAAGTTTGTCTTTTTCGCCTAATAGATCAGCGGCACTGATTGTGGCAGATCTAATGGCATCCATTGGAGTCATACCCGCTTCGATCATATAACCAAACTCGAGCCAGTTCATCCCATGTTTATATACTCCTGCATCAGTTCCGAAAGCGATTTTAACGCCGGCCTTATAGGCTTTGGCAAAAGTTTTTTGAATCTGTGGACCTGTCTCTAAAGCTTTTGGTACCACTACAGGGGGATAATAACCCGGAATTTTAGCTGAGTCGCCGACAGCTTTTCCGGCAGTGATGGTAGGTACATACCAGGTGCCATGTTTTTTGAATAATTCAATGGCTTCATCATCCATAAAAGTGCCATGTTCAATGGAGTTCACTCCTGCCCTGATAGCTCTTTTCATACCTTCTTCCCCGTGAGCATGAACGGCCACTTTAAAACCGTAGTCTTTTGCTGTCTTCACGATAGCTTCTATTTCATCTTCAAAAAATTGTGGGTTCTTGCCGCTTTTGGCCACACTGAGTACACCACCGGTTGCGGTGATTTTTATCAGGTCTGAACCATCTTTATAACGCTGTCTAACGGCCTGCCGGCATTCTTCTGCTCCGTTTGCTACACCTTCAGCCGGTCCGGGATCACCCATCAGCTCCTTTCTGTATCCATTTGTTGGATCTGCATGTCCACCTGTTGTGGCTATTGACTTTCCTGCCGTGTATACCCGGGGACCTTTTATTATTCCCTTATTGATGGCATTTTGTAAAGAAACATTTACTCCGGAACCTCCCAGATCCCTGACGGTAGTAAAACCGGCCAATAATGTTACCTCAGCATACTTTACAGATTGAAAAGCATAATCGGCAGGATTTAATGTAAAGGCTTCCACATAACGGTTGGGATTGGTTTCAAATTCCATATGCACATGCATATCTATCCAGCCGGGAGTAACGGTTTTGGATTTAAGGTCAATTGTTTTATCAGAAGTCCCGGCTGTAGTGAAACCGTTCTGAACAGCGGTGATCTTATTCTTCTCCACCACAATTGTCATATTTTTTTTGGGCTCCTCCGAGACACCGTCAACCAGGGTCCCGCACCATATATATGTTTTTTGCGAAAAAAGGTTGAGTGTAATCAACAATACAAATACAAGAAGTGATGATTTTTTCATGTTGGTTTTATTTCCTCACTAAAATACCGGCTTTTTTCCACATCCCTTTTATTGAATTTTTATGCCCGGAAAATTTCTTTTAACTTTACCCGACCTCCCGGATTTTTTCTCATATTGCAGACTTCCGATGGTCAACAGGGTGGGGCAAATTTTCAGTCTTTAATTTATTGGTGTATTTTTTTTGAGTAATTCTGGTGACCAGAATTAACCAATGTTTTTATTTATTCCTCCCCTGAATTATAAAATATAAAACTGACCATACAATGGCTAAGTACATCTTTGTTACCGGTGGGGTTACTTCTTCTCTGGGAAAGGGCATAATTGCAGCTTCGCTTGCCAAATTATTACAGGCAAGGGGACTGCGGGTTACAATACAGAAATTTGATCCTTATATTAATGTTGACCCCGGAACATTGAATCCGTATGAACATGGCGAATGTTTTGTTACAGAAGATGGTGCTGAAACCGACCTGGATCTTGGGCATTATGAAAGATTCCTCAACATTTTTACTTCGCAGGCCAATAACGTAACCACAGGGCGCATTTACCAAACGGTCATTAATAAAGAAAGAGAAGGAGCCTATTTAGGAAAGACCGTACAGGTTGTACCGCATATTACAGATGAAATAAAGCGAAGAATGCAATTGCTCGGGCAAACCGGGGAATATGATATCGTAATTACTGAAATAGGCGGAACCGTTGGTGATATAGAAAGTTTGCCTTTTGTGGAAGCTGTTCGCCAGTTACAATGGGAATTACCGGAGGAAGATTCTGTAGTTGTTCACCTCACCCTGATACCTTACCTGAAAGCAGCCAAGGAATTAAAGACCAAGCCTACACAGCATAGTGTTAGAATGCTAAGCCAGGAAGGGGTACACCCCGATGTGATTGTTTGCCGTACCGAAAGAACATTATCAACAGAAATAAGAAGAAAAATCGCTTTATTCTGCAACGTAAAGCAAGAAGCTGTCATAGAATCCATTGATGCTGCCACCATCTATGAGGTGCCTGTATTAATGATGCGGGAAGGGCTGGATAAGATAGTGCTGCGTAAAATGAATATTACTGATTACAAAGAACCGGAGCTCACAAAATGGAAAGAGTTTTTGGATAAATTAAAATATCCTAAAGGCAAAGTGACAATCGGACTTATCGGAAAATATATTGAATTACAGGATGCTTATAAATCTATTCTTGAATCCTTTATTCATGCGGGGGCCATCAATGAGTGTAAAGTGGATATTGTGAATGTGCATAGTGAATTTATTACCGATGATAATGTAAGTGAAAAATTAGCAGGACTGGATGGTTTACTGGTAGCACCAGGTTTTGGTCATCGTGGCGTAGAAGGAAAAATTGTAGCGGTTAAATATGCCAGAGAAAATAATATGCCTTTTTTCGGTATTTGCTTGGGGATGCAAATGGCTGCTATTGAGTTTGCGAGGAATGTATTAGGGTTAAAAGATGCTCATTCCACAGAAATGAATCCTGATACAAAAGAACCGGTTATAGACCTGATGGAAGAACAGAAAAAAGTAACTTCAAAAGGCGGTACAATGAGACTGGGTTCCTATCCCTGTGAAATAAGAGAAGGTTCACTGGCTTCAAAAATTTATGGTGCAAGCAGTATCAGTGAAAGGCACCGTCACCGCTGGGAGTTCAATAATAAATACCTGGAGCAGTTTGAGAAGGCTGGAATGATTGCCAGCGGGAAAAATCCCGGAACTGGCCTGGTAGAGATTATCGAACTGCCCAAACATCCTTTCTTCGTAGGGGTACAATACCATCCGGAGTTAAAAAGTACCGTGGAAAACCCACAGCCTATTTTTGTTCATTTTGTAAAAGCTGCCAAAACTTTCGCCGAAAAAAAAAGCGAGGTTAAAAACCCTCTTTTACAGAGCGAAATGATTTAAATACAGGAGAAAGGTGGCCGGGTAAATACCATGTAAATTCAGCGAAAGAGCTCCGGTCTGTTTACCCTATCTTTGCCGTCTTTAAATTCTTACTACGAATGAATTTCGACCGTAATACCGTAATTGGTTTTGTGATACTGGCTGCACTTTTCTTTGGCTATTTTTATTACACCAACCAGGAACAATCAGCTTACCGTAAGCAAAAAGCCAGAGAACAATTTGTTGCTGATTCTATTCGAAATGCAAACAGGCCCCCAGTTGATACACTTGCACAAAAAATTGACTCTGCCAGGGCTGATACAATGAAACGAATTGCCAGTGCAGGCAGTTTCAGGGATGCAGCGAATGGAACGGAGCAACTGGTTTATACTGAGAATGAATACCTGAAACTGACTTTTACCAACAAAGGCGGGCAGGTGAAGAAAGTCGAACTTAAAGATTACAGGGGCCAGGATAGCAACTTACTTCAACTCGCGGCAACAGATTTTGACAGGATCGGTTATACTATTAATACTGCCACAAATCAAACAGCCCAAACGGCTGATTTATATTTTACCGGTATTGATTCCGCAAAAAACGCTGATGGGAGTAAAAGCATCTGGTTTATTTTAAAATCTTCAGATAGTACGGCTTCTTCCTCAATTACTCACAAGTTCACTATCAAGCCAAAGGACTACATGATTGATTTTAATGTAGAATTGGCAGGTGCAGACAAATTGTTAACACAAGGTTCTATGAATCTATCATGGCAGTATGCAGCAGCTCAACAGGAATCTGACATTGACTTTGAAAAACAGAATACCCAGGTTGGGTTTGTTAAAGATGGTAGTTTTGACTATTATACGGTTGGTAATAGAAGCAGCAAGGATTTTGATGAATCAGTGAAATGGGTGGGTGTCCGGCAACGTTTCTTTTTCACATCATTAATAGCGAAGGATAATTTCTCCTCTGGTAAAATGGAATGGACGGTGCCGCCGGATAGTGCAAAGATATTAGTACGTTCCACCGCCAACATGAAAGTGCAGTTACCCGTAGCTTCCACATCAAATACAGGATTTAGTATATATTATGGCCCATCGGATTATCATATTCTTAAAAAATATGATCTGAATCTGGAAAAACTTGTAAACCTGGGCCAGGGTATGTATGCCTTCGTCCGGCCGTTAAACAGGTTTGTCATTCTCCCGATTTTTGATTTTATGAGGAGTCTAAGTGGCAGCAGCCTTGGTCTTGCCATTGCCTTACTTACTTTATTCATACGGTTGCTTATTTCTCCGCTTACTTATTCAAGTTATTTGAGCGGGGCCAAAATGAAAGCACTGCGTCCGGAGATTGCCAAACTTAAAGACAAGTTCGGCGAAGACAAGCAGGCTATCAGTATGGAACAGATGAAGCTTTTCCGTGAAGCAGGTGTAAATCCTTTGGGTGGTTGTATTCCGGCTTTATTGCAAATCCCTATCTTCTTTGCCTTATTTAGTTTCTTTAACTCAGAGGTGAGTTTAAGAGGAGCAGAGTTTTTATGGGCGAATGACCTTTCTGCATATGACGCACCAATCAAATTTGGCTTTAACATTCCATTGTTGGGCGACCATCTTAGTTTATTTAACGTCACTGCAGCGGCAACGAGTTTCCTTATTTCAGTGTACAGTATGAGTATGACACCGGATCAGAGCAATCCTGTAATGAAATACCTGCCTTATATTTTCCCGGTATTCCTGTTGTTCTTTTTTAATAAGCTTCCGTCAGCATTGACCTGGTATTATACTGTCTCAAACGTAGTTACATTGGCCCTGCAGTTTGTAATTCAGAATTATATAATTGACCATGATAAGATTTTGGCCAAAATCCAGGAAAATCGCAAGAAGCCCAAGACCAAATCCAAGTGGCAGGAGCGGATGGAGCAAATGCAGGATCAGCAGAAAAAGATGAAAGAAATGCAGCAAAAGAACAAACGCTGATTTATAGTTAAAATAGTCTTAAGAAGAACCGGGAACTGCCTTTGGCCACCCGGTTTTTCTATTTAAGCAACTTATTGGCTAAATTGGCACGTCTTTTATTATATACTAATAGTTCAACTAAAATGAAAAAGATATACATCGTATTTATAGCTGTTTTCTTGCTTGTGGTTTCTTTTGAAATGCAGGCACAAAGACGATTGACAGAAGCTACTATCTCTTATGATATTGTGATAAATACCAGTAATAAAACACCACAGGCTGCTGATTTGCTTGATGGAGCGACCAGTGTTATTTACCTGAAGGGAGTGTTAAGCAGATCTGATATGGTAAGTTCATTGGGTACACAGGCTACTATTGTAGATGGTAAAACCGGTGATGTGACTGTGCTGAAAGAGTACGGTGACCAGAAGTACATGATTAGAATGACACAGGAGAACTGGAAAGAGTCTAATAAGAAATATGAGGGTATTGCATTCACCTATGCAGAAGATTATAAAACAATTGCAGGGTATAAATGCCAGAAAGCCATAGGTAAACTTACAGATGGCAGCACCTTCAATGTATATTTTACAAAAGACCTGGTACCTGTAAACAAGGATTTTCAATACCTGAACAAGAATCTTCCTGGCCTTGCTATGCAATATGAAGCAACATTGGGAAGCATGCTGGTTACATATACAGTATCAAGTATAAATTTCAATCCGGTACAGCAGGCAAAGTTTGATTTGCCCAAATCCGGTTTCAGAATAATGACTTATGAGGAAAGTAAAGGAGGGAGAAATTAACTAGTTCCTTTGTAATTGACGGTTACCAATATCAATTTTCACATTGTTAAGGATAACTTTTTTCTTCAGAGGAACAATAAAAGTTGTTTTACCTTTTTGAAGGGTAACTATGGTATTTAAACTAATATATTTCTTTTCGTTTTCAGTATTGATAACATTACTACCACGGTAATTATATCCTGACCGGAGCGAAAAAGAGCCTGGTTTCAGCGCAGTCTTATTGGAGAGTAATGATTTTTTAGGAAGGTTTGATTTTTTATTGCCGTCACCAAGGGTTGCGAATGCTCCCATACCAGAACAAGCCAGCAAAACTATAGCAGCTAGTTTCCTGCTATTGTTTTTCCATAATATGGTCAGTTTTGAGAGATTCATTTCTACAAAATAAAGGTAAAAAAATGTATAAAAAAAACCGTTTATCCAGAACTTTAATACTTCATTAACGCATAAGATGGCATTTTGTTACAACTGGTTGCCCTAAAATTGCGGTATTTTGCACATCTGGGGATAACTAACCCCTTTTTCAGCCAATTTTTTTAATTTAACTTGTTGGAAATAATTGATTTCAGGGGGCAAAGGGATTTTGCTGTCTGGACAGGCTCTTTAAAAGTTTTTGCTCACTAAATCACCGGAATTCATGCAAGAAAATCCATACCGGGAAGACAGGGAACTGATACAGGAACTGCTTAAACAATTTGAGAATCTTAAAACCGGCCGAAGCCACTCTTTTATAGAAGAAGACGCTTTCGAAAAGATAATCGATTATTACCAGGAGAAAGAAGATCTGGCCAGGGCGATGGAGGCAGCTGAAATTGCAAGCGAACAATTCCCTTACTCAGCCATGTTGCTGATAAAGAAAGCCGATATTTTACTGGCAAATCGCCGATACCAGGAAGCCCTGGATACACTGGATCAAGCATCTCTGCTTGACAGTGGTGATATTAACCTTTATATTTTAAAAACTGATGCCTTCCTGGCATTGGACCAGCAACAGAAGGCGGTAAAGCTTCTTGAGGAAGCCCTTTCCCATTTTGAAGGTGAGGAAAAAATTGAGTTGTTGTTTGAGTTAGCCGATGTATATGATGATTATGAGGATTTTGACAAAGTCTTTGATTGTCTTAAGCTGATTTTAGATGACGACCCGAATAATGAAGAGGCATTATACAAGATATGTTTTTGGACAGATTTTACCGGTCGTAATGAAGAGGGCATAAGGCTCCACCTGAAAATAATAGATGATTTCCCGTACAATGAATTAGCCTGGTTTAACCTGGCAGCAGCCTACCAGGGATTAAAATTGTATGAAAAAGCAATTGATGCTTATAAGTATGCAATTACGATTGAAGAGAAATTTGATTATGCCTATCGGAATATGGGGGATGCTTATATCCGTCTGAGGAAGTACAAAGAAGCAATTGAGGCTTTGGAAAAAGTTAATGAACTGGCCAAGCCGGAAGATGTGATTTTTGAGGCTATTGGTTATTGCTATGAAAAAATGAAAAATCATGCTCAGGCAAGATTTTATTATCGTAAGGCATCACATTTGAGGCAGGATGACAGTAAACTGTTTTATAAAATTGCCTGCACTTACTACAATGAAGGACAATGGCAGGCATGTATTAAGCAGCTGGATACCGCTATGAAGATCCATCGCTTGCAACCTGAATATAATCTGCTGGCAGGAGAATGCAAGATGCAACTGGGGTTATTCAAGGATGCTATTCAGTATTTCTCCACTGTTGTACGCATACGACCAAAGAATGCCGGAGGATGGGAAGCTTTGATACGTTGCCTTTATAAAGCAGATTTTCTTGAAGAGGCTTTATTGCAGGCAGAGGCGGCTTTGCATGTTACCAATGGTAAACCCCTGTTTATTTATTATAAAGCAGCTGTATTGTTTGCAATGGGTAAGACAAAGGAGGCCTTATTACAACTGGATTCAGCAATGGTAAATACTCCGAAGCTTTTGAAAAAATTTGTTGAGTTAAATCCTGCAATTCTTCAAAACCAGCAGGTAGTGGATATGCTGGCCAGGTTTAAAAGAAATAAGTCTATCTGATCACCAGAAATTCGGACTGTCCTGAAATCAATATTTCTGTGGTCATTCTTCCCTATTTTTGCGGCCATCGCATCAGTTATTACATTCAAATAATACAACAATGAATTTCAATTTGTCCCAGATCCCCGATAGAAAACAAAAGCCCCGTCAGTCTGGCCTCACCATGGTTATGGATAAAGGTTTAAGTATTGAAGAAGCTAAAAATTTTCTGAGTGTTTCACATCCGCATGTTGATATTGTAAAATTGGGATTTGGTACCTCTTTTGTTACACCCAATTTGAGGGAGAAGCTGGAAGTGTACCGGTCATTTAATGTTCCTGTTTATTTCGGAGGAACCTTATTCGAGGCGTTTCTTATACGTAACCAGTTTGATGACTATATAAGTGTTTGTAAGGATTATGGTATCAGCTATATGGAAGTTAGTGATGGCTCCATAACAATTCCCCATGCTGAAAAATGTGGGTATATTGAAAAACTGACAAAGCATGGAACGGTGCTTAGTGAAGTGGGAAGTAAAGATGCCGCTCATATTATCCCGCCATACAAATGGATTGAGCTGATGAAAGCCGAATTAGAAGCTGGTTCAGCCTATGTGATTGCTGAGGCCCGGGAAGCAGGTAACGTAGGTATCTATCGTGGCAGTGGTGAAGTGAGGGAAGGATTGGTGCAGGAGATATTAACCCAGATACCCGCGGAAAAAATTATATGGGAGGCTCCGCAAAAGGCACAACAATTATACTTTATTGAATTAGTGGGTTGCAATGCCAACCTCGGCAATATTGCTCCGGCAGAAGTGATACCTCTTGAAGCAATGCGGATTGGTCTTCGAGGCGATACATTCAATTTATACCTTGATAAAAAAGAGACTGCCTGATGAGGCGCTTTGGATTAATCGGGTATCCATTATCTCATTCTTTCTCAAAGAAATATTTTACAGAAAAGTTTGAGCAGGAAGAAATTACTGAATGCCAATATGATCTGTTTCCGCTGAAAACCATAGACGAACTACCTTTTTTGTTACGGGAATATCCTGAGCTGGAAGGTCTGAATGTAACTATACCTTACAAAAAACAGATTTTTTCTTTTCTTGATGAGACAAATATCCCCGGTGGGCTGGATGCCTGTAATTGCATTAATATAACCAACGGTAAATTAGTTGGATACAATACAGATGTTACCGGTTTTGAAAAGAGTTTACAACCATTGCTCAGATCATATCATAAGAAAGCGTTAGTACTGGGTAACGGAGGCGCTACAGCCGCAGTAGTTTTTGTATTACAAAGGCTGGGAATTGACTTCACAATAGTTAGCCGCAAAACACATGAAGGTTCAGCTATTACGTATAAGGAAATTAATGCTGAAATTATTAAAGATAATACTGTCATAATTAATACAACACCTCTTGGAATGTACCCGGATACAGATACCTGCCCGGAAATCCCATACCAATTCATATCAGACACACATTTGTTATATGATTTGGTTTATAACCCCGCAATGACATTATTTCTTCGTAAGGGAGAGGCGAGGGGTGCGGCAATAAAGACTGGTGAAGAGATGCTGCTATTACAGGCCGAAGAGAGCTGGAGAATATGGAATAGCTGAATTACCTGTTCAAGAGTTCCCTTGCTTTTTCAGGTACCGATATGATCTTCTTTTTGCTGTAATCATAGCAAATCATTCCAGTCTTTGCCACAGCAACCAGTACTTTTTTATCGTTGACCAGTTTTTCTAATTTATAGTATAGCTCGAACCCGATCTTTGAAACGTCACCGGCTGTTACAAAAACTCTCACCACATCTCCATAAAACAACTCACTTTTAAATTCAATTCCTGCATCCGCCATGATCAGTCCCGCACCGGCGAAATTCATTTCAGTGTAATTGAAATTGCCGAGAAACTGCATTCTTGCTTCGTGAATAATTGTTAATAAAGTGTCATTCCCAACATGGCCGCCATAGTTGATATCTGTAATTCGAACCGGAATTTCACATGAGAATGAAAAAGATACCGGTATATCAATTTTTATTCTTGCCATTAGATTTGTTTGCAATAAAATTAGGAAAACAGGAATTATTGGTAATTATTATCCTGTAAGGAATTAATAAGATTAAGAATGTCCATGAAACTTTCGGAAGAATGACCTAGTTGGGAAGCAACGATTTTTTCTCTCCATTTTTTTAGCTGGTCTTTGCATTGCGGGTCATCTGTCTCACCGGAAATACAGCATACCAAATCGCCCAGCTTTTTTGACATACGAATAATATTCCCTTCTGGCGTCATCAATGTTATATAGCGGTCGGTTTGTGAGTCTGCCCGCGGAGGAGTGTCTTCTATGTCTAACCCTCTTGTACCGGGAGTTAAAATGTTGTTAGAAGCAAAATAGAAATTGGAAACTTCTCTTGCTATGTTCCGGGAAGGTATATCAAGCCTGGCATAAGTTTTTTTACTGGCTTCCAGTGCCGCATCATTGCGGGCTTCATCATTGTCGGCAATAATATTATTAATTAGTTTATGTATCTCATCCTTTGTAGCCGATGATTCTTTATTATAATTTTCAGGTATGACAGTTTCTTTCATTACCACTTCCCCTTCACTTTTATTGGATTGTGATAACCGCACAGCGCCAAAAACTACAAAACCGATCACAATGGCTGCTGCAGCATAACGAAGAGCAGGAAATAATTTTCTTTTTTGATTAGCCCTGGTATCGTCATTAAGTATAAGTAAAGACTCAATTTTATCCCATACTGCCGTAGGGGGGATTGTTTCTGCATTATATAATTTATTTGATAAGGTTGTTTCGTCCAATTGAGCAGCTATATTGTTCCATGCCATTGCTGGGGGGGCTAACTCGATTCCGTACAGTTTTGCCGATAATTTATTGGTAGCCATCGCCTCGTCCAACTCAGCCTCAATTCCACTCCATACTCCGGCTGGAGGCGTTGCCTCATAGTTATACATTTTATCTCGCAAACTACTGTTCATTACTTTGTACTTATGCCTCTTTGTTTATCAATATATGTTCTCACCATATCCTGCAATATCACTTTGGCCCTTGACAGTTGTGATTTACTGGTTCCTTCACTGATGCCAAGCATTTCGGCTATTTCTTTGTGTGTGTATCCTTCCACCACATACATATTAAAAACTGTACGATACCCGGGAGATAGTTTCTGAATCAACGCCATGATATCTTTTGCTCCCAGATCATCCAGCACAGATGTATATTTTCCTTCAATTGTATTTTCTTCTTTTTCTGTAACCGGCATCAGGTAGCGTTTGCGGCGAAAATGTTCGATTGCAGTGTTCACAAAAATGCGGCGAACCCAACCTTCAAAGGAACCTTCCCTCCGGAAACTGTCCAGCTTTTTAAAGACCTTAATAAAACCTTCCTGTAATATATCTTCGGCTTCTTCGGCGTTGCCCGCATAACGCAGGCAAACCGCATACATCCGGGGAGAGAAGCGGCGATACATTTCTTCCTGCATTCGCCGGTTGTCTTCCATGCATCCATTAATAAGGTCGTTTTCGGAGATATTTTGGTTGCGTTCAGGTGTCAAAATCAGTGGTTTGTTTATATGGTATTCAAAAATGCTACCAATTTTTCGGTTGCTTTCTTTCGATGGCTGAATCGGTTCTTTTCTGCTATATCCATTTCTGCAAAAGTTTTATCGGAACCTGTCGGAATAAAAACCGGATCGTAGCCAAAGCCCTGCAGCCCCCTTTTTTTCTCAATTATACGACCCTTACAAATACCTTCAAATAAAGTTTCAGATCCATCAATTAACAATGATATAACGGTTCTGAACCTGGCAGTACGATCTGATTTACCCGCCAAATTACTCAAAAGCTTTTCAATATTGGCATCAAATGACCGGCCTTCTCCGGCATACCGGGCACTTTTAACTCCGGGTTCTCCATTCAGCACATTCACTTCCAGACCAGTGTCTTCGCTGAAACAATTGGTAGCTGTTATGTCAAAAATGGTTTTTGATTTACTGGAGGCATTTTCTTCCAATGTATTATACGGTTCGGGAATGTCAATGTTTAGTCCGGCTTCTTTAAGCGTAATTATTTCAATTTTTTTGCCCAGTACTGAACGGATCTCATCTATTTTGTGCTGATTATTGGTTGCAAAGATCAACTTCATAACAATACATAGTTTTAGATATTGAAAATCTGTTTGAGACAAATCCAAAGTTTACTTTTCAGGAGTTTGTCATTTTCCAGCTCATTCAGAGATGGAGAAAAAAGGTATTTTATGCCTGTAAATTTTTGTTCTTGGAAATGAGGAAAATTCATTGGCAAGCCAAAATCAGCAGGTTCTACCCCAAAAAGGAATACATTTTTACTTTTGAAATAACTAACGAGATCTTTATAGGTTGTGCCCGGATGATTGCCCAGGTTAATGATAGCTACATCACCAATATCCAACTTGCAGGCTGCCAGGATACCGGTAAGGAAATTCAGCTCATTATCCGGAAGATAAACAACATCCGCTTTGTTTACAATAATCATAATATGTTTCAGATTATTGCCCAATGATTTCCAGCTTTTTACTTCAGTTGCTGTATTTGCTGGTCGAATTCCCTGTTTTGGTATGGATGCCGGAGCTTCCTTTTTTGAGAGATTTTCTTCAGTTTCAACAAGGGAAGATTTATACAAATCTGCTATAACTGTGGCAGGTAATTTTATATGATTTAAATCCATGAGATTATTGATAATTGTACTAATAGGTGTTAGTTTTTTTTCGTTTCTTTGGCCTTTCAAAAATAAAGTTTTATGGTAGCAGCTATGGATATTGCAATCACAAAAGCAGAAAGAAGCAAATTACAGGATTTGAATCTTGATAATCTTCCTTTTGGAAAATATTTTACCGACCACATGCTGGAGGCAGATTTTGAAAATGGTGAGTGGAAAAATGCAGAAATTAAGCCCTATCAGCCCTTATTACTAAGCCCCTCAACGGCCGCTTTACATTATGGGCAGGCTATTTTTGAGGGCATTAAAGCTTACAAAGACAAGGAAGGTAATGCATTCATATTCCGTCCGCATGATAATTTTAAGCGGTTTAACATATCTGCAGACCGAATGCAGATGCCGGCTGTACCCGAAGAATTATTTATGGAAGGAATGCTTCAGTTAGTAGGGCTGGATAAAAACTGGATACCTTCTAAAGAGGATCATTCATTATATATCCGTCCGTTCATGTTTTCATCTGATGAATTGATTGGCGTACGTCCTTCGGATAATTACAAATTTTTGATAATTATGAGCCCATCCGGACCATATTATAGTGCGCCGATGCGTATATATGTCGAAGAAAAATATGTAAGGGCTGTTACCGGAGGTGTGGGTTTTGCAAAAGCGGCAGGTAATTATGGTGCTGCTATGTACGCCACAGCCGAAGCTAAAAAGAAGGGGTATGACCAGGTATTGTGGATGGATCCTTTTGAACATAAATATGTGCAGGAGTGTGGTACTATGAATGTTTTTTTCATCATTGGTAACACCGCTATTACACCAGGACTTGAACAGGGAACTATCCTGGGTGGAGTAACAAGACAAAGTGTTATTACCTTATTACAAGAACTGGGGCTCAAAGTGGAGGAAAGGCAGTTGAGTATTGACGAAATAATTGCGGCATATGTAGCCGGAGAATTAAAGGAAGTATTTGGTACTGGCACAGCAGCCACTATATCCCCGATTAAAGAACTGGGTTACAAGGATTTTTCTATGAAGTTTGATGTAGATAGCTGGAAAACGGCTCCGGCAATAAAAAAATGGCTCACTGATATCCGCGAAGGAAGAACTGAAGATAAACTTGGCTGGATGCAACCTGTATAAACACTGATTTATAATGGATTGCGAAACGGAAATAGCCTCAATTCTTCAATTGGGGCTATTTTATCCCCAAAAGGTTCAAAACCAGAAAAATCAGTCGTCATTTTTTTGGAGATTAAGACGCCTGCCTTTACCTTTGCCCTCCCAAAAATAAGGGTCAAGAATGCCTACAATTCAACAATTAGTAAGAAAAGGAAGAGAAATTATCAGGGCTAAGAGCAAATCAAGGGCACTGGATCAGTGTCCGCAGCGCCGTGGTGTATGTACAAGGGTATATACAACAACACCTAAAAAGCCAAACTCCGCTTTGCGTAAAGTAGCAAAGGTTCGTTTAACCAACAAAATTGAGGTTATTGCTTACATTCCCGGAGAAGGTCACAACCTGCAGGAGCACTCAATCGTTCTTATCCGTGGCGGAAGGGTAAAAGATTTACCGGGTGTTCGTTATCATATCGTTCGTGGTTCACTGGATACTGCCGGTGTAAAAGACCGTAAGCAAAGCCGTTCTAAATACGGTACCAAGAAAGAAAAGGCTAAAAAATAATTTTAATAAGTAATTCAAGAATAAGTCATGCGGAAAGCACAAGCAAAGAAACTCCCTTTAGCACCAGACCCCAGGTTTAATGATAAACTGGTTACCCGTTTTGTGAATAACCTGATGTGGGAAGGAAAGAAAAGCGGAGCCTTTATTATTTTTTATGATGCGCTGGACAAAGTAGCAAAACAAACCAACGAAGATGGATACGAAGTTTGGAAGAGAGCTTTGGCTAATGTATCGCCTGCAGTTGAAGTTCGCAGCCGCCGTATTGGTGGGGCCACTTTCCAGATCCCTTCTGAGGTTCGTCCTGACAGAAAGATATCTTTAAGCATCAAATGGCTTATACGTTATAGTCGCGACAGGAATGGCCGCAGCATGGCCGATAAATTAGCCGGCGAGATCGTAGCTGCCAGTAAAGGTGAAGGTGCTGCATTCAAAAAGAAAGAAGATACCCACCGTATGGCTGAAGCCAACAAGGCTTTTGCTCACTTCAGGGTTTAAAAATAAAACATACAATTGCACCGAACCATTCGTCCTTACGGCGAATGGTTTTTTCTTTTGGAGGAATCTTAGCCCGCGGAGACCTTACACATCAGTTTCCCTGAACGATAACTCAAGGCCCATGATCCTGGTTTCAACTTTCCTGCAGGTAACACCTGCTTTGTTAAGCATTATCCTGGATGCTTTGAAAACATCATCCTGCTCATACTTATCTGACAGGTAAATGACTTCTGTTATCCCGGATTGAATAATAGCCTTGGAACATTCGTTGCAGGGGAACAGGGCCGTATAAATTTTGCAACCCTGCAGGTCCATTCCAATATTATTTAAGATAGCATTTAGCTCTGCATGGCAGATATAGGGATATTTGGTATCGAGGAATTCACCTTTTTTATCCCATGAAAATTCATCATCACTGCAACCAATGGGCAGGCCGTTATAACCGGCACCGACGATCTTATTTTTTTGATTAACAATACAGGCTCCAACCTGTGTGCTGGGATCTTTGCTTCTTTTGGCTGATAATAAAGCCACCCCCATAAAATATTCGTCCCAGGAAATATAGTCTTGTCTTTTTTTCATGAAAAATTTATTGGATGTTTCTCGGTAAACGAATTTAAGTAAATGGCCCAGATTATATGGCTGCACTATTGCTCTGAAAATTTCCAATTACGGTTTAAAACAGTTGTAAAAAAAACAACCCGGCTCATTGGCCGGGATTGTAGTCTTAAATAAATCCTTATTTCAATTTCTTTTTCAGGTTCTCATCTATCGCCGTTAGAAATTCTTCGGTGTAGAGAAAATGGTCTCCGTGCTTTACCTTATTGCCATGTATACATACGGCAAGATCTTTGGTCATTTTACCTTCTTCCACTGTTTCTATACAAACTGCTTCCAGGGCATTACAAAAATCGATCAGCGGCTGGTTGCCATCTAATTTGCCACGGAAAGCTAAGCCTCTTGTCCAGGCAAAAATACTTGCGATAGGATTGGTGCTGGTAGGTTTACCAGCCTGGTGGTCACGGTAGTGTCTTGTTACGGTGCCATGCGCCGCTTCAGCTTCCATGGTCTTTCCATCGGGGGTTATCAAGACAGATGTCATCAAACCCAGCGAACCAAAACCCTGTGCTACGGTATCACTCTGCACATCACCATCATAATTTTTGCAGGCCCATACAAAGTTGCCATTCCATTTCAAGGCGCTGGCCACCATATCATCTATCAGGCGGTGTTCATACACAATACCAGCAGCATCAAAGGCAGTTTTAAATTCATTTTGAAATATCTCTTCAAAAATGTCTTTGAAGCGGCCATCATATTTTTTCAGAATAGTATTCTTGGTAGAAAGGTATAAGGGCCATTTTTTGCTGAGTGCCATATTGAAACAGCTTCTTGCAAAACCTTTGATGCTTTCATCAGTATTGTACATGCTCATGGCCACACCATCACCTTTAAAGTTGAACACTTCAAAAATTTGAGGCTCTCCACCACCTTCCGGAGTAAAAGTCATGGTTAGCTTTCCTTTTCCCTTTATTACTGTATCGGTGGCTCTGTATTGATCGCCGAAGGCATGCCGGCCAACAATAATCGGAGCGGTCCAGTTTGTTACCAGTCTTGGAACATTGCTGATTACGATCGGCTCACGGAATACTGTTCCATCCAGGATATTCCGGATAGTACCGTTGGGGCTCTTCCACATCTGTTTCAGGTTGAATTCTTTTACCCTTGCCTCATCAGGAGTGATAGTAGCGCATTTGATGCCCACACCGAATTCTTTGATGGCATTGGCGGCATCCACTGTTACCTGGTCATCGGTCTGGTCACGGTATTCAATGCCAAGGTCATAATATTTAATATCTACCTCCAGGTAGGGGAGAATGAGTTTGTCTTTGATGAATTTCCAGATTATACGGGTCATTTCATCACCATCCAGTTCCACCACGGGGTTAGCAACTTTGATCTTTTGCGTCATAAGGGGTTATTTTGGGTTTACATTGAGAACCTGTCACTTATCAGGGCTACAAACTTACATTATTATCGAATGTGACTAATATCATAGGCCAGGATTTCCGCTAGGTCTAATTTCAGTGTTGAATCTTTTTTTCATTATTGATTTAAATCAATAAAAAACTGTAACTTATATGGTGTATAATCATAGCATGGACTCCATCAAGGCATTTTATAACTATCTGCAAAGATTCACTGACCTGACAGAAGATGAGTTTAACAGGAATCTTTTACCTATTTGTAAAGTGAGGCGGTTCGGGAAAAAGGAAATAATTACAAAGGCTGGTGAGATTGAGAACTATTTCAATTTCATTGTGAAAGGCCTGGCCCGTAAGTATTATAAAAAGAATCATCATGAATTAAATACACAGATCTCTTTTGAGGGGCAAATGTTGCTGAGCCAGGAGTCCTTTCACAGCCGTCAGCCTTCAGATTATTTTATTGAAACAATTGAACCCACTACTGTCGTTTCTATCAGTTACGATGATGCGGAAAAAATGTTCGCTTCTTCACAGCGAATGGAACACCTGGGCCGTTTGATCGTTACTTATTCCATGGTGATCAAAGACCGCTGGCAGATACAACTGGTGAAAATGACGCCCAGAGAAAGGTTCCTGAATTTTGTAACAAAGAACCCGGAACTTATGCAACGGGTACCTCAAAAATTTTTAGCATCATATCTGAATATTAAACCGGAAACGTTCAGCAGGTTCAAACACCTGATCCGTACGCATAAAGCATCAGCAAATTAATTTTTATCCAAGCGCAACATCAAGGATCATCATCACGAGAAAGCCTCCGATAAAGCCAAGTACAGAACGGTCGGTATATTTGTCCCTTTGTGTTTCGGGAATTACTTCTTCCACTACCACAAATATCATGGCGCCTGCTGCGAAAGCCAATGCAAATGGTAAGACTGGTTGCATATAAATCACCGCCATTGCGCCAACAACTCCGGCTATAGGTTCTACAATGGCTGAAAGCTGGCCGTACCAAAAGCTTTTTATCCGTGATACACCATGTCTTCTTAGTGGCATAGAAACAGCAATGCCTTCAGGAAAATTCTGGATACCAATACCTATAGCCAACGTAATTGCTCCGGAAATTGAAGCGTCTTCCATTCCTATAGCAGCTGCTCCGAATAATACTCCTACGGCCAGTCCTTCTGGAATATTATGTAATGTTATCGCAAGAATCAATAATGTTGTTTTATGCAGTTTGGTTTTTACTCCTTCTGTTTCTTCAACACCAAAATTCAGGTGAAGGTGTGGCGTAACTTTATCAAGGAAGAAAATAAAAAGGGCTCCCAATAAAAAGCCAACTGCTGCAGGCATCCAGCTCATGGATGGATAGAGCTTCTCTGAAATCTCAATGGCTGGATTCAATAATGACCAAAAACTTGCCGCAACCATAACACCCCCTGTGAACCCCAGCATGGGATCCAGTACACCACGGCTGAGTGTTTTAAAGAAAAAAACTAGTGAGGCGCCGAGTGCTGTTACAAACCAGGTAAATGTTGTAGCCAGTAATGCAGACCAAACCGGCCCTATTTCAAAAAAAAATTTTTCAACTGCTTCCATATTTTATGAATTGCTTTGTACGAAAATATTCTGTGCCAATTGTTCGCTGATAGTAAATACGGGTTGCCGGCCAATTCGTATTTCCATTGAATTGTCAAATTCAAATCTCTTTTTTATTTCCAGTCTTGTGCCTATAGCGATTTTTTTGTGTTCAAGTAATTCCAGGATTTCACTGGATTGATCACTGACACTGATTACAACTGCCGGTGAACTAAGCTTTAATTCTGTAAGGCATATTTTTTTACTGATCTCTATCTTACCACTGGCATCAGGTATGGGGTCTCCATGTGGGTCAGTCCTTGGGAAACCAAGAAATTCATCAAGCTTATCAATTAATTTTTTGTTGCTAACATGTTCCAGGTCTTCCGCCACCTCATGGACTTCATCCCAGCTGAATTTCAGTTTTTCCGCTAAAAAATATTCCCACAATCTGTGCCTGCGGATGATTCCTAACGCTACCCTGGTGCCTTCACTGTTCAGCCGAAAACCCTGGTAGGGTTGATAGTTGACAAGTTTTTTAGCTTTTAGCTTCTTCATCATATCTGTAACCGAAGCTGGTTTAGTCTTTAATTCGTTGGCCAGTTCGTTGGTGGTTACTGTTCCATCCTGTTTTTGCAAATGAAGGATGGTTTTTATATAATTCTCTTCACTGGTTGTGTAGTTCAACATGACTAAAAATAAATTTAGACAAATCTAAAATATCTGATTGTTATTGCCAAATTTCAAGTTGACAGAACCCCGGGAAACACTTATTTTCGATACGTTAATGAATACTATGTCTGTATTAAAACCATTCCTGATAGTGTTGTTAGGAGCCTCGCTGTTGGCGGGCTGCAAACAGAAAAAGAAACCAATATTATCCGGTGAAGATCCCGTGGAAGTATCTGATTTTATAGAATTTTTTCAGCCCCTTTCCCTTTCCTACCAGGTAGGAGATACGATACTGGATAAAAAGGAAAAGGATTCCTTACTGATCAGCTACAAAATATTTACAGAGTTTGTCCCAGATTCTGTTTTGCGAAAAGTGTTTGGTAAGGGGATTAAACCGAAAATATATGCAATAGGTAAAGCTGCAGTACCCAAAGAAGAAACTTACCTGCTTGTAAAGGCCGTTACGCCTGCTAAAAAAGTCCTTTTTATTTTGGCATTTGATAAGAAAGAACAGTATCTGGCTTCTATTCCTGTTCTTGTTCCGGATCAGAAAAAAGCCACTACACAGTCTGTAACCATTGACAGAAAATACACAATTACCAAAACAGTTCAGCGAAAAAACCCCGATGCCAGTATCAGCGAAGGGAAAGATGTGTATGTTTTGAATGCTGATGCCAGAAATTTTATGCTTATTATGACCGAAGCGTTAGAGGATAAAGTAACAGAACTGATTAATCCTATTGATACATTGCCCAGGAAGAATAAATATTCAGCTGATTATAGTTCCGGCAAAATGAACCTGGTTTCTGTACGGGACGGCAGAAAAAGTGACCGTATAACATTCTTTATTCACATTGAAAAGAATAATGGCGAATGTACCGGCGAATTAAAAGGAGAGGCGAGATGGATTAGTTCAAGTCTGGCTGAATACAGGCAGGATGGGGACCCCTGTGTAATGCAATTCAAATTCTCTTCAAATTCAGTATCGTTGAAAGAAGAAGGTTGTGGTTCAAGGAGAGGATTAAATTGTTCATTTGATGGAGGTTTTGCCAGAAAAAAATATGTGAAACCGATTCAATCGAACACTAAACAGGCGGCCTCTAAAAAATCTGATAAGAAGTGATTTACAGACCCTCATTACAATTTTGTTTATTGTGTTTTTAACATTTTTATGTGGATAAATTTGCCTGATAATGAGCACTTTAGTTTAATTGAGTATTAAGTTTTATATTGCAGCTTCGTGTAAAAAGAACACAATATGAGTTTTACCAAATTTTCTGTTCCGTATCCTGTAGAAGAACGTTATAGTAAGCGGGTGGCCTATTTTTCTATGGAGTTTGCCACACATCAGCCTTTAAAGATTTATAGTGGTGGTCTTGGGTTTCTGGCCGGATCACATCTTAGAAGTGCCTATGAGTTGCGACAAAACTTAATTGGCGTAGGCATTTTATGGAAATACGGCTATTATGACCAGGAAAGGAACCAGGACCAGACACTGGACGTTGCCTGGAATGAAAAGCACTATAGCTTTCTTGAAGACACTGGTATTAAGTTTCAGATAACAATACATGAGCATCCTGTGTGGGTAAAAGCCCTTTACCTGAACCCCGAAACTTTTAAAACTGCTCCGCTGTTTTTATTATCTACTGACTTACCAGAGAATGATTACGTATCGCAAACAATCACACATCGTTTGTATGATGCAAATGTGGCGACCAAAGTAGCTCAATTCATTTTACTGGGAGTCGGCGGGGCCAAACTGGTTGATTTACTGGGTTTCAATCCCGAACTTTATCACCTGAACGAAGCCCATGGGTTATCAGCTGCATTTTACCTCTATAAGAAGTTCAGTAATAATATTCAGGAAGTTAAAAAACGTCTTGTTTTTACTACGCATACCCCTGAAGAGGCTGGTAATGAAAAGCATGATATTTATTTATGTCATAAAATGAGTTATTTCTGCGGCCTGTCCGTAGAGGAAGTGAAAAAGCTTTATGACAATGAAAGCGACCAGTTCAATCATTCCCTGGCAGCTTTGCGTTTTGCCAGGTTGGCCAATGGGGTTTCTCAGTTACATGGCCGTGTATCCAGGGCGATGTGGGAGAAATATGAAAATATATGCCCGATAATATCCATAACAAATGCACAAAACTGGAAATATTGGGCAGATAAGCAATTGTATCGCTTCATGGAGGCCGGCGATGATTATGGAATTGACGACAGGAAAAAATATTTGAAGAAAAGGGCTTTTGAAATTGTCGCAGATCAGACCGGTAAGATATTCAATCCCGAAGTTTTCACTATAGTTTGGGCAAGGAGATTTGCCGGTTATAAAAGAGCAGGACTTATTACAACTGCTGAAGAGCGATTCGAAAAGCTTATCAATAGCAAAGAATACCCCGTACAAATCATTTGGGCCGGGAAACCATACCCGGTTGATCATCCTGCAATCAGTGAGTTCAACCAATTGGTTCATCTCAGCAAAGGGTATAAGAATGTTGCAGTGTTAATTGGGTATGAGCTAGGTTTGTCCAAAAGAATGAAACAGGCAGCAGATTGCTGGCTCAATAATCCAAGAGTACCCAGGGAAGCATCCGGAACCAGTGGTATGACAGCAGCCATGAATGGGGCTGTTAATTTTTCTACAGATGATGGCTGGATACCAGAGTTTATTAATCATGGGCATAATGGTTTTGTAGTACCTATGGCAGATTATGAAAGCATGGCTGTGCATGAACAGGATCAGTATGATCTAAATAAATTATACGAAATACTGGAGAATGAAATGCTGCCATTGTACTACGAGAATTATAATACCTGGCGGCAGGTAATGAAGAACGGGATGCAGGATGTCCGCTTCCAGTTTGACAGCAACCGGATGGCACATGAATATTATGACTTGTTGTATAAGTAAGTAACAGGATGACGAAAGATATCAACCCTCTGATTTTATCAGGGGGTTTTTTATTGAAACTCTTCTCTCAATTGTTCCATCGATTTTGAAACAGGGAAAAATTGAATCAGTTTATGGATCACTCCTTCCACTAAAGCATCCGGACACGAAGCACCACTTGTGATTAAAACCTTAACCGGCTCTTTTGAAGGCAGGTATTCAGTTGTCAGCAATTCAGTCTTAGTATGAAAGTTATAATGAAGGATTTGTCTGGGGGATAGAAGCTTTTCCTCATTAGTAATAAAATAGGTGGGCAACTTTTCTTCACACAACTCTACCAGGTGAGAGGTATTGGATGAGTTATAACCTCCCACTACGATCGCCAGATCAGCTTTGGTCTCCAGCATCCCGCTAACGGCAGTCTGATTATCATTTGTGGCATAGCAAAGAGTATCCCGGGTGTCAGCAAAACTATCATCGGAATTGAATGTTCCAGTAATGATTTTTTTCAGGTAATCAGCAATGGCCTGGGTGTCACTGGCCAGCATAGTGGTTTGGTTTATCACACCGATTCTTTGAAGGTCTTTTGTTACATCAAATCCAGGTGAGAATTGTCCTTCGAATTCAGCGTAGAACATTTCAGCTGATTTTTCACCAGTTATATATTTTCCTAACTCTACAGCTTCATTCATATTTTTTATTACAATAGACGGGGCATTTGCGGAAGCATGGGAAAAAGTAGCCCTGGTTTCTTCATGTTTTGGTTTACCATGAATAACGATCGTGTAATTATTTTTAGCAATGGCTTCGCCACGGTTCCAGACTTTTTCTACAAAAGGGCAGGTAGTATTATATTTTTCGGTTTGGATGCCGATATGCTGTAATTTTTTTTCTATCGCTAATGTTGTTCCGAAAGCAGGAATCAGCACAATATCATCAGCAGTTATTTCTTCAAATGGTATCAGCTGCTTACCATAAGTGTCCTGCAAAAATTGTATACCATGTGCCTGCAGGTCTGTATTTACCTGCGGATTATGTATCATCTCACTTAATAAAAAAATCTTTTTGCCGGGATTTTCCTCAACAGTCCTGAACGCTATTTCAATGGCATTTTCAACGCCATAGCAAAAACCAAAATGACGGGCCAAATAAATATGGATTGGTCCGAAATCCAGCAGGGTAGGGGAAAAATCCTTTTTCATTTTATCTGTTTCTTTCCGCTTTTTCTTAATTGCAGAAATCAATGGACTACGATAGATAATGGGGACTTCAAAACTCTTCATGGCTCAAAGTTAACAATACTGAATTAGTTGTTTGTAACAACGATCAGTCACATCAAATGTTCTTCTTAACTTCCCGCAAAACTTGTGCTATGCGATTTTTTTGGCTTGCCCTTTCTTTAACTGCTATGCTGGGTTCCTGCAAGCTGATGAAGAAGAAAGAGGATTCTGAAACAAAAAAAAGTAATAATATGACCGTCAGGTTCAAGACATTGGATTGGGTGCACAGCACCAATATTTATGAAGTCAATATAAGGCAGTATACCATTGAAGGCACTTTTAATGCCTTTGCCCGGGAAATGCCCAGGTTAAAAGATATGGGGGTAGAAACACTTTGGTTTATGCCAATCACCCCAATTGCTCAAAAAAATAAAAAAGGATCATTGGGAAGTTATTATGCCTGTTCGGATTACACTTCCATTAATGCTGAGTTTGGAACGCTGGATGATTTTAAGAACTTGGTGAAACAGGCCCATGAATTGGGTTTTAAGGTAATCATTGATTGGGTAGCCAACCACACTGGCTGGGATCATAAATGGACAAAAGAGCATCCTGAGTATTATTTGAAAGATTCTGCAACAAATGATTTTAAGATAGCTTCCGGCATGGAAGATATTATTGAGCTGGACTTCAAGAACCCGGATTTACGAAAAGCTATGATAGATGCCATGAAGTTCTGGGTTACTGAATGTGATATTGATGGTTTCCGTTGTGACCTTGCCTTTTGGGTGGAACTTGATTTCTGGAAGGAAGCACGGCCCCAGCTTGATGCTGTAAAACCTTTGTTCTGGTTAGGGGAATTCGATGAGCTGGAAAAGCCGGAGTACGGGGAAGCATTCGATGCCAGTTACACATGGACATGGATGCACAAGACAGAAGAGTTTTATAAGCAGCAATTGTCAATAGATACGCTTGATGTTGTACTAAAGAAATATGATGATCTCGGCGACAGTACCATGCGGGCCTGGTTTACTACTAACCATGATGAGAACAGCTGGAATGGAACAGAATATGAAAAATACGGTGATATGGCAAAAGCTTTAGCCGTGTTCAGCGCTACATGGAATGGAGTGCCGCTATTGTATTCAGGACAGGAACTGCCTAACCAGAAGCGGATTGAGTTCTTTGATAAAGATACTATTTCATGGACCGGTAATAATTTATTGCATGATTTTTATAAGACAATGCTTCGCCTTAAGACGAATAACCCGGCATTACGTGGTGGTGATACAACAGTAAAGACTTTTCACATTAAAACAACTGATCCACAGAAAGTATTTGCTTATATAAGAAAAAGTGGTGACAGAGAAGTACTGGTTGTGTTAAACCTTTCATCACAAAAAAATCTTCATTTTGACGTTACAGATGAAAGATTGACAGGTACATTTAAAAATGTATTTTCAGGTGCTGCCAATGATTTTACTGTTGAAAAGAGTTTTGAGATGCAGCCCTGGGAATATTTGGTGTACGAAAAATAGTGAACTGAGCGGAATTGACTATAAAATGAAGCCGTCTCGCACTGATCGAGACGGCTTCATTTTAATATTTATATTTTTATTCGTCTTCCAACTGAAGGTTCACAGGATACCTGTACATGCCATCATAGCCATCATAAAAACCTTCCAAATTTAAGCTTCCGCTTCTCAAGCTTGCAATAGCACGGCTTAGTTCTTCAGTATTTGTAATATCAACACCATTTACGCTGGTAATAATGAACCCGTCCTGCATTCTTGTTTTACTGAATGGACCACCTGGTTTAATTTTTTTCACTACAACACCACCTTCCACTTCGTTCTTTTCAGCGGTCTTTTTATCCAGGTTTTCTAATTCAGCACCCAGCACATCGCCAAGGTTGGTAGCGGCAAGGTTGTCATAAGTACCAGTTTCTGCTTTCAGGGTAGCACTTGTTGTAAATTCTTTACCATCTCTCTTATAAGTAATATTCACTTTTTCACCGGTATTTAAGGATGCCACAGTGCCTTGTAATTCACTCCAGGAGCTGATTGTCACATCATTTATTTTTTTTATGATATCACCTTTTTTCAAACCTGCAGCAGCTGCAGCACCATCTTTAGCCACCGTACCGATATAGGCACCATCAGTTGAGTTAACTTTTGTTTGGTCTGCAGCAATACCCAAATAAGGCCTTTTTACATCTCCAAACTTTATCAGATCGTTTACGATCTTCTTAGCCAGGTTTACCGGGATGGCAAATGAATAACCTGCGTAAGTGCCTGTAGGTGCATAAATAGCAGAGTTGATGCCAATCAGTTGTCCGTCAGTAGTGATCAAGGCACCGCCACTATTACCCTGGTTCACGGCAGCGTCTGTCTGGATGAAAGATTCAATAGGCGTTTGACTTTGGCGTCCGTTAATTCCTATAGATCTTCCCTTAGCACTTACGATACCGGCTGTAACAGTTGTTTCCAATGTCAACGGGTACCCGATTGCTAATACCCATTGTCCCAGTTTCACATTATCAGAATTGCCATAAAGCAGGAACGGGAAACCAGTTCCATCAATTTTTAAAACTGCAATATCGCTACTGGGATCTTTACCAATCACTTTGGCCTTGTAGGTTTTTTTATTGCTGAGGGTTACTGTGATCTCATCTGCCACACCTTCGCCCCCGTCTGAAATGACGTGGTTATTGGTAATGATATAGCCATCGTCACTTATTATAACACCACTTCCTGAAGCTCTTTGCTCAGGTTGAATCTGTGGTCCGAAATTGAAGAACTGCTCAAAAAAATCATCCATGCTGTTACCACGGTTCCGGGGAAGCTGGTTAGTTACTTTTTTTGCCGGAATTTTAGTTTTAATATGAACAACTGCAGGTACAGCTGCATTAGCGGCTTTGGTAAAATCAGTAACTTCTCCAACCGTCGAAGCTGCATTGTCGAAAAAGCCAGCATAATTTACCGGCACCTTACCTTCATTGGATTGGGAGAAGATCGAAGATTGCTGTTTTGCAGCCACTTTGCTGTAAATCCAAACACTGCTCACAGCAGAAACTGCACTTACGGCGATAATCAGAAATAGCTGTTTAAGTTTCATAGTGATTTTTTTCTTTTAATAGGTTATATTTTGAGGTTCATTTGCAAATCATATGCCTCTGTTATACAAAATAACAAACTGTCAGCTCATCTTTGTCAACCAATACTTTAGTTTAACAAATCTTTACTAAAGATTTCGTACTTCTTTTTTACTGTGAATCTATAATTATTTACGTTTCATCGTTGCTTCTGGTTCACAGGGAGTTCAAAAATTCATGCGTATTGACCCCATCTGCGTAATCTGATATAGCGGGAAATTGGCTTTTGCCAAAAGGCACATGTCCCTCACCCGTAATCGATTGCAATTCAGGATGATTTTTCAGACTTTCCGACAATTTGTCTGTATCCGAATAATATTCATAATTAAGTTGGCTTATAGGTGAAAAAAATGCGGTTTCTTCCACCAGTAAGATCGAGCCGTTGGTCATGTAATATTTTTTATTCAGTAGGTGTAAGGCCAAATTATAGTCATAATTGTTTTTGTATTTGTGATGCTCAGCCAGGTGCCGGTATTTGTTAAAAGCATCCAATAGAGGGATAAAATCATACCCCGTAGGAACATAAATCTTTGTCACATTGCGGCAACCTAATCCAAAATACAGGTATACATCGTCCGCCAGTTTTCCCAATTCTTCATTCGTTTCATTTCCGGACAAAATACCAACTGAAGTCCGGTTTTTGCGGATGATGGTGGGGTATTTCCTGAAATAGTATTCAAAATACCTGGAGGAATTATTGCTTCCGGTGGCGATGTATGCATCGCAGCCTATTAGCATTTCTGAAAATGATGTGAATTGGTTGACAGAGGGGTCCCATTCTGACAGTTTTTCTATGAGATGTTTAATAAGTACCCGGTCTTTCGATGAAAGTTTTATGATGGCCTTATGGCCACTGATGAAAACAGATAACCAATCATGAAAGCCCACCAAGGGGATATTTCCGGCCATTACAATGCCGATCGTTCTGCTATTGGTAGAAGAAGCCGGGATTTGATGGCTGGCCGCCCATTTTTCCAGTATATCCTTCTGTAAAAAGGACAGGGCAATATTTTTTGAAGCCAGTTCAACAAATTCAGGGATAAACCATCCGTTTTCCCAATTAGCTTTTTCTTTGGCTTTTTGCCATGCAACTTCGGTTGATAAAATATATTCGCCCAGCCTTGATAATAAATAAATTCGATGTTGTAAATTCATTCTTGTCAACTAATTTTGTAAAGCAAAAGTAACCCCGAACCTAATAATTTAATTACTATGGCTATTAAGATTACTGAAGAATGTATCAATTGCGGTGCCTGCGAACCAGAATGTCCAAATAATGCTATCTATGAGGGTGGCGTGGAATGGGCAGTAGCGGATGGCACAACTGTAAAAGGTTCTTATACATTACTTGATGGAACAGTAGTGGATGCAGAACAAAAAAATGCGCCAGTATCCGTGGATACCTATTATATTACCCCTAATAAATGTACGGAGTGCCAGGGCTTTCATGAGGAGCCCCAGTGTGCTGCAGTTTGCCCGGTGGATTGCTGTGTACCTGATGATATGTACCAGGAAACTGTTGAACAGTTAATGGCCAAAAAAGATAAGCTGCATATTTAGTTTTGTACTCAGCTTGTGCATAATTTCTTCTACCCGTATACCGGTATTGGATGTTTTTTTCATAACTTACAAACATATCTCACTATACACAGCAGCGAAAGCTGCTTAATGAGTGGCGGGTGATATGTCCCGTCGTAAAAAGGTGAAGGAGAAACGGCCTTCACCTTTCTTATTTTCTATCCCCAAAAAAGCAGCATGGCAGGAGTAGTAAACCCCCTATCTCTGTTATTAATAATGAAAGCTTTATGATATTTTTTGTTAATGCTATCTGATAACTGTTTTTTACGTTGGGCATCTTAATTTTTTCTGCAATATTTGCATAATATGTCCCGTTTAAACGGTAATAAAACCCATTATACTTAAATAGATGAAGAAGAATATAGCCCTGGTGACCGGCGGATTTTCGGGAGAAGCAGTAATCTCTTACAAAAGCGCAGTTACTATCGATAATAACCTGGACAGAAATCTTTTTAATGTTTACAAAATTGACATCAATTCCCAGGGCTGGTTCTACGAGTTAACGGATGGCAGGAAACTTGAAGTGAATAAGAATGATTTCTCCCTTCAATTAGATAATGAAAAAGTGACATTTGATGCCGTTTTTATAGGTATGCATGGCACACCGGGAGAAGACGGCAAACTGCAAGGGTATTTTGATACATTAAAAATTCCTTATACGGGTTGTGATGCTGCGACCTCCGCTATTACTTTCAATAAAAGGTATGCAACTGCAGTTGCTGGGGCAGCTGGGGTGCCGGTAGCAAAATCTGTTATTTTGATAAAAAACAATTTTGGAAGACCTGATGATGTAATTGCGAATCTGAGATTCCCTGTATTTGTAAAACCCAATAATGGAGGATCCAGTATCGGGATGTCCAAAGTTGATACTCCTTCAGATAAACTTAATCATGCCATTGAAAAAGCATTCAAAGAGGATAACCAGGTGTTGGTAGAAGAAATGATTGAAGGAAGGGAATTCACAGTTGGTGTTTTCAAATCTGAGGGAAATATAATTGTGTTGCCACTTACTGAAGTAAAAGCACATGCAGATATGGCATTCTTTGATTTTGAGGCTAAATACCAGGGGAAGTCAACCGAAACTACTCCGGCTGAAGTAAACGAGGCTATCGCTGATAAAATTCGGGAAACTGCCAGGAAAGTGTACACTGTTTTTAATTGCAGGGGGGTAGTAAGAATTGATTTTATCTATAATGAAAAAGAAGAGAGTCCTTATATGTTAGAGGTGAATACCATACCCGGACAAAGTGAAGCCAGTATAATACCGCAACAAGTAAGATCAATGGGCTGGAGTTTAAAAGAGTTTTATACTAAATTGGTTCAGGAATGCTTTTATTCCTGAGAGCTATTTTCATAATTTATTTATAGGCTAATGTTTAAATTTATCACACATCGTCCCTTATGGCTTAATGTCATTATTGGTATTTTGCTTTCGATTGGAATTTTTGCATTATTTCTGCTTTCTTTAAACTGGCTTACCGGTCACGGAGAAGCTGCCACGGTGCCTTCTGTAGCGGGTAAGAGTTACGAGGAGGCAAGGTCTATTCTAAGGAAGGCAGGTTTTGATGTGGAAGTACAAGATTCAGTTTATGTAGATTCTATTCCGCCGCTGAAAGTGATCAGGCAGATCCCGGATGCGGACGAAGTGGTTAAGTCAAATCGAACTGTTTACCTTATAATCCGCAGAGCAGTGCCGCCATTGGTAGAGATGCCTAATTTGATAGGTTATAGTTACAGGAATGCAGAAATGGTTTTGCGTAGTATGGACCTGCGGGTCGGTGACACAACTTTCAAGCCTGACTTTGCAAAGAATGCCATTCTCGAACAATGGTATGAAGGGGCAATGATAACACCGGGAACAAAAATCAGAAAAGGAAGTGCTGTTTCGCTGGTAATGGGTGATGGTATCGGAAAGATGGAATTTGTGGTACCTGTCATTACCGGTATGACATACGGAGAAGCAAAAAGTTTATTGGAAAGGGCAGGTGTTGGAATTGGTGCCATTGTATTGGATGCGAATGTTTCTGATACCATAAGTGCATGGATATATAAGCAAAGCCCGGAAAGATTGGATGACGAAAAAAGAATACAGCGTATTCGTTCAGGGCAATTGATAGATATATGGCTTCAGGCAGAAAAGCCTATTGCTGATAGCTCAAAAAATACAACTGAAATTTAATTTTTATTGCGAATGGATATTATTACCGTTGAGGAATTAAAAGCCCGTATAGATGCCGGCGAAAAACTTAATCTTATTGATTGCCGCGAACCTTTTGAGTATGCAGAATTTAATATTGGTGCTAAATTGATACCGTTGGGAGTAATTCAAAGGATGCAGATAGAAGAGATTGAGGACTTGAAAGAAGAAGAAATAATTATTCACTGCCGCAGCGGGCAACGCAGTATGATGGCTTGTATGTTTCTGGATACACTGGGGTTTAAAAATACAAAGAACCTGATAGGTGGTGTATTGGCCTGGCAGGAAAAATTTGGCAGCGGAAAATAAAGCCGAAAATTGAAAATACTGTTTTCAATTTTCGGCTTAAAGCTACCTGGTATTATAACCTGATATTTACTGCAATTATAAAGTTGGTCCCTGACATCGGAAAATAGTAATTCTCTGTAATTGTTTCTCCGCCCCAGATATAGCTGTAGGTATAGCCATTGGGTTCATACTCTTTATTAAATAAATTATTTACCTGCCCTGTAATAGTTACTTCCTTGAGCCACTTCTTTTTTATTGTGTAAATAGCCCTTATATCCTGTACATAGAATGAATTGAGTCTTCTGCTGTTGTTCCCGGTATTATCTAGAAATTGTTTGCTTACATATTTATTTATAAAACTTATTTCTGTGTTTTTGAAAGGTAATACATTTAAACTGCCGGCACCGGTGATGTTGGGTGAAAAGGCAATGTCTGCAGAACTAAAGCTGTTTATTTTCTGGCCTCCATTATCATAATCATCAATGTATTCCTCAAAATCAATAACCTTATTTCTGCTTAAAGTAAGGTTGGCTGTTGCGTTAATCCATGAATTGAATTTTATACCACCCTGCAGTTCAATCCCGGCCCGAAAACTCTCAGGAATATTAGTTCGGGTATATGCTCCTACATCATTTATTTTTCCGGTCAACACTAACTGGTCTTTATATTTCATATAATAAAAGGTGGCTGACCAGTTCAGCTGTTTACTAGTTTTTTCAATACCCAGCTCAAAATCCTGTAATTGCTCGGGTTTTGGTTGTTGGGTATTACCTGCCTCAAAGTCATCGCGGTTGGGTTCTTTGTTTGCGACACTAAAGGATAAATAACTTTTCCAGCCGTCTTTTTTGTATACGATCCCGGCTTTGGGATTGAAAAAACTGAATTTGTTATTTATAATCAGACCGGGGTTGTTTCTGAATCCATCTATTTTATAGTTAACATGTCTGTATTGTAAATCATAGAATAAATTCCAGTAATTATTCAATTGTGTTTGTTGTTTCAGATAAATATTAAAATCAGTTTTCAATGCATCGTTATCGTACCAATTTTTCAGAGAGGTGAGACCATTTGAGGCCCAGGTTAATTTTCCAAAATGATTTCCATCATATGTTGTATAACCGCCACCAAGTGTTAATTCAGTTTTTGCGGCCTTATAATGGAGAGAAAAAATAGTACCGTAAAAATAATTATCCAGCCAAAGCTGCCGGATGAAATCCGAAGAAAATATAGTATCAGGTCCATTAACAGGATACGGCATTCCGTATGCTGAATAATCCTCCTCTGCTTTGTATTGTTCATAATAGCCTTTCCCTTTAGTAAGAAATAGGGCAGAATTAAGATTGATTTTTTTACCAATGGACTTGTTAAAGAAAAACTGGTAATGGGTTTGGGTATAATTATCGCTTTCCTTATCATAGGGTTCTCCCGGCTTTTCTGTGCCTGCATAGTTGATGGTTCTGTTACCGGCTTTCAGATCAGTTTCGGCAATACCATACCAGGCCTGGTATGTTTTTTCTTTTCCGGAGAATACATTTAATCGCAATGATGTTTTTTCTCCTATATAGGCGGTAGAAAAATGAAAGGATTTTAAGCTGCTTTTTGCACGATCGATAAAACCATCGCTGCTAATACTTGATAAGCGGATATCTGTAGTAAACCCATTCACCAGGCCACTTCCAAATTTCAACGTATTTTTCCATGTATTAAATGAGCCAAAACTGTTATTAAATTCTGTGTATGCTTCTTTATTGACTTCGTTTGTACTAAAATTAATACTGGCCCCGAATGCACCAGCTCCATTGGATGAAGTGCCTGCCCCTCGTTGTATCTGAATGCTGCCGGTTGAGGAGGAGAAATCAGGCAGATCGACAAAGAAAGTCCCCTGGCTCTCCGCATCGTTATAAGGAATGCCGTTCAAGGTAACATTGATTCTCGTCGCATCTGTACCCCGGATGCGGATACCTGTATAACCAATCCCATTGCCAGCGTCAGAATGTACAACTACAGACGGTGTCTGGTTTAGCAGGAAGGGGATATCCTGACCGAGATTGTTTTTTGCAATTTCCTTTTTTGAAAGATTGGTTTTGGTGAAAGGTGAGTTTTCGCCTGCACGAATAGCTTTTACTTCAACAGGTGTTAAGGTGTAAAAACTGTCTTTTGCTTCCTCTTTTTGTTGTGCAAAGGCATTAATGGCTGAAAAACAGAAACAGCCGAACATAATAATCCTCTTCATTTTTTTACATTTAATAGTTAAAAAATAAGAGGGAAACGCTGTTGGAGAAAGGACAAATCGTAACTCCTTCCCTTCGCAGGCATTACCCTGACCAGGTTCTACGGGTATGATCTCAGATTATTCCGCCAATTGGCAAAATAAACACCCCGGGAAACACTGAAAATCAAAGCCTTTTGATAAAAAGGCCAAGAACTAGTGTAAAAGTAAGAAGAAAATATTTATTAGATATGTAACATTTCTACGCTGTCCTTCGTATCACATCTAAACCATAGTTTATGAAGAAGTTATTATTATCCTTTTTGTTGGTCCTGGGTGCCAGTTCATTCCTCTTAGCTCAAAAAACAATTAACGATCCAATAGCCGAAAAGAGAAATGTAAGTGGCTTTCACGGCATCGAAGTAGCTACCGGAATTAAATTGATTTTAACAGAAGGTAGTTCCGAAAATGTGGCAGTAAGTGCTGCTACTGCTGAGTTCAGAGATAAAATAGTTACAAAAGTGGAGAATGGTATACTTAAAATCCATTATGATTCCAAATTAGGTGCTGTAAATAAACGGAAAGAGAGCAAAGGCCTGAAGGCTTATGTGTCATACAAAACACTTGATTTGTTATATGCTACTACAGGCGCTGAAGTAGAGATCAATGATGTGCTTAAATCATCGACTTTGGACCTTAAAGCAAATACAGGCGCATTGGTAAATGGTAAAGTGGATATTACTACACTTAAAGTAAGTCAGAATACCGGATCAAAAGTTACGCTTACAGGCAGGGCGGGCAAACTTGATATTGATGGAGATACAGGCAGTAAATTTAAAGGAGAGGATATGAATACGGCCAATTGCAATGTTACTGTCAGCACTGGTGCTATTGTTTCAGTAATGGCAGAAAAAGAGTTGCAGGTAAAAGCAAATACCGGGGGAGTTGTGAAGTATAAAGGCAATGCCGCAATAAGGGAAATAAAAACTAATACCGGCGGCTCTGTATCAAAAATTTAATTACCTTCTAAGATATATAATTTATGAAAAAGATTGCAGTACTGATTGCGGGAATTATTTTCAGTTTGGGTCTTTCTGCCCAGATAAATGACCCGAATGCACAGGTAAGACAAGTGAAAAATTTTCATGGTATCAATGTCTCCAATGCATTTGATGTTTATATTAATCAAAGTAATGATGAGGCTGTTGCGGTAAGTGCAGCATCTGTCAAAGATCGGGAAATGATCACTGTAGAGGTCAAAGATGGTATCCTGTATGTGGGACTTCATAAAGACTCGAAATGGAATACGGGAAAAAAGAAACTGAAAGCCTATATTTCTTTTAAGCAAATAGATAACTTGACGGTCAGTGGTGCTTGTGATGTGTTTATTGCAGGTATATTAAAAGCTGATAATTTATCTATAAATCAATCTGGAGCAAGTGATATCAAAGGTAAACTGGAGGTTGTTAAACTAAAGGTGGATTTAAGCGGTGCTTCGGATATGACAGTAACAGGTAAGGCCACGCAGCTATCAGTGGAAGCAAGTGGTGCCAGTGATTTTAAAGGGTACGACCTTGTGACTGAAACCTGTGATGCAAAGGCTTCCGGTGCCAGCGATATAAAAGTTACCGTCAATAAAGAACTGTCCGCACAGGCAAGTGGTGCCAGTGATGTAAAGTATAAAGGCAATGGAACTATCCGTGATATTAAAAGCAGCGGCTCCAGCAGTGTTTCCCGGGGATAATTGTTTATTCATAAGTACAGCCATGAGAAAACGTCCTGATTTTATTGGGGCGTTTTTTCTTTGGAAAGTTTGTTCAATACGGTTACCTTTGCCCTCCAACATCGCGAAGTAGAGCAGCGGTAGCTCGTTGGGCTCATAACCCAAAGGTCGGGAGTTCGATCCTCCCCTTCGCAACAACAGAAAGCCATCCGCATTGCAGATGGCTTTTTTAAATTTTCCGAAACAGTTGCACCTTCAACTGGCAAAGGATTGACTACCTCCTCATCTTCTTGCTGCCTGAAGTGTGCACTTACAGGTATATCATGAAATCAGGATTTGTAAATATATTTGGCCGGCCCAATGCCGGTAAAAGCACCCTTCTTAATGCATTGATGGGTGAGAAACTGGCTATCGTATCGCCTAAAGTACAAACCACGAGACATCGCATTAAAGGTATATTGACGGAAAAGGAATACCAGATCATTTTCTCAGATACTCCCGGCATTATAGAACCAAGATACAAACTGCACGAAAAAATGATGCTGGCTGTGAAAAGTGCCCTGGAAGATGCGGACCTCGCCATGCTGATGGTAGATGTTAAAGAAAAGTGGGATGAATGCGATCAGATATTTTCAGCACTGCAATTAAAGGTTCCGGCTATTGTAGTTATTAATAAGATAGACCTGGCGAGTGAAGGAAAAATTAAAGAAGCAGTAGACTTTTTTACGGGAAAAGCATACTGCAAAAAAGTCATAACAATTTCTGCTTTGTCGGGTATAAGCCGGAAAAAGCTGATCAATGCGATCCTTGAATTTTTGCCGGAGGGAGAGCCATTTTATGAAGGCGATGATATAAGTGATTTAAATACCCGTTTTTTTGTAAGTGAACTTATCCGGGAAAAGATCTATGAACTCGCAGAAGATGAGATCCCCTACCATACAGCTGTATTAGTGAGAGAGTACCAGGAAAAGACGACATTGGTGAAAATTGTTGCAGATATTATCGTTCACCGGGAAACCCAGAAGGCGATATTAATAGGGGATAAGGGGAGCATGATAAAAAAGATTGGCACTGCAGCAAGAAAGGATATTGAAGCATTTATTCAACAGAAAGTTTTTTTAGAATTATTCGTAAAAGTGAAACCGAAGTGGAGAGAGAATGATCTATACTTAAAAGAATACGGTTATTAACTAATATTTTTATGTCATTTACAGTAGCAATAGTAGGAAGACCCAATGTGGGCAAGAGTACACTCTTTAACCGTTTACTGGAACAACGCAAAGCCATCGTAGATGATATCAGCGGTGTTACCCGCGACAGGCAGTATGGTGTTACCGATTGGAATGGAAAAACGTTTAATGTAATTGATACAGGTGGTTTTGTTCTGGGAAGTGAAGATGTGTTTGAAAAAGAAATTGCCAAACAGGTATTAGTAGCTCTTGAAGAAGCCAATGCCATCATTTTTATGGTTGACGCTGCTACCGGAATGACTAGTCTTGATGATTCCATGGCTAATGTTTTACGGAAGAGTACCAAGCCTGTCTTTCTCACCGTCAATAAAGTTGATACAAATGAACGGTTATTGGAAGCATCAGAATTTTATAGTCTTGGTTTTGATAATATTTTCTTCATTGCGGCTGCTAGTGGAAGTGGTACCGGAGAATTGTTAGACGCCATAGCTGAACTTATTTCTGAAGATGCATCTGAAGAAACAAAGGAGATAGCAGCTTTGCCAAAATTTGCTATAATTGGTCAGCCTAATACAGGAAAATCATCTTTATTGAACGCACTGATAGGTGAAGAAAGGACCATTGTAAGTGACATTGCAGGTACTACAAGAGATACTATCCATACTCATTACAATCTTTTTCAAAAAGAGTTTGTTTTGATTGACACAGCCGGTATCCGCCGGAAGGCTAAGGTTCACGAAGATCTTGAATTTTATTCTGTCATCCGTGCTATAAAAGCTGTTGATGAAGCAGATGTTTGTTTATTGCTGCTGGATGCTGAGAAAGGAATTGCTGCACAGGACCTGAATATTTTCAGTTTGGCTGCAAAAAAAGGTAAAGGTATCGTTGTACTGGTAAATAAATGGGATCTTGTATCAAAAGAAACTAATACTGCGATTGAGTATGAAAAGGAGTTAAAGAAACGGTTTGCACCTTTTAGTGATGTTCCTGTCTTATTTATTTCCGCAAAAGAGAAAACAAGAATATTTAAAGCTATAGAAATAGCTTTACAGGTTTATGATAATCGTCAGCAAAGAATTTCCACTTCTGAACTGAACGATATAATGCTTAAAGCAATACAATCTTATCATCCGCCGGTAGTTAGGGGAAATCCGATCAAAATAAAGTTTATTACCCAATTGCCGACTGCAGTACCCTCCTTTGCTTTTTTCTGTAATTTCCCCGACGATATAAAGCAGCCATATAAAAACTATCTCGAAAATCAGTTAAGGGAGAATTTTAATTTTACCGGGGTTCCAGTACGTATTTTTTTCAGAAAAAAATAGTTTAAAGGTGCTGTTGAAAGTTAAGTTGAAGAAGTAAAAGATACTGCTGTTAAAATGGTTGAAAATACTATGAATATAGTTGCTAATAAGTTTGAAGAAATTAAAAAATAACCCCGGATTGTCCGGGGTTATTTTTTAGGTAAAATCTTATTAATCAAACTATGGCTGAATTGTTACAATTCTAAACGGGTTATAATCTCTTCAATTTGTTTCTTAAAACCAATTGTTTGTTCCTGTTGCAGAAGGATGAAGATGTTGTCTTTTAGTTTGCCAATTACTTTGTCCATTTCTTCCTGTGTATCATATACCATAGTACGGAATGGATTCTGGTAATCTTTGGCTCTTGAATCATATATGCCTTTTGTCATCCACTCCCGGGTAGCAACAGCCTGGTGTAAAATTTTTGTAAATGCCTTTTTGGTGAATTTACCCGGGCTTAGCTTCAGTATTTCCAATAAAGAAGCAAACGCATGATTGAATTTATCTGTTGGATATGATTTACTTTTTTTATTATAAAACTCATGTACCTCATCCCAGCCTGTCATTTTCCCTGAGCGGATTGATCTTGTAAGAGAACTGATAGCTTTGTCCGGTATTAGTTGTCCTCCTATATTTTTCCATTTATTACGTTCTGGATTGCGGGGCAAGCTGGCAACTAATTTTTCCCAACTTGTGATATTTTGTGATAAAATGAAGCGGAGTAGCTGGCTGGTTCCATAATAGGTTATAAGTTCTTTAAAAAGTCCATAGGCTTCGGGTACTTTTATCAATTGAACTTTCCGTCTGCTGTTCTCAAAACCCTCTGCCAGTATTTCCAATTCTTCAGTTTCCACTCCTTTTTTTTCCAATAGCACCTCACCTTTTTTAGATAAGTCTTTTGGTGGTATTTGTTTATTTGTTTTTCCGGCAAAGGCCAGTGCAGTAAACTTTTTGAACAGTTCCAGTGATTCAAACATCTCATTTATACTATCAGGAGCCAGGAAATCGTATTCTATTTCCTGTGTTTTGTCTGATCTTTTGTCACGACTGGTGTATTTGTCCGCATTTCTGGCTAAAGCATACATATTATACATGAACCAATAGCCGGGCATTATTACCAGTTTATCGTTGCTGATATCATTACTTACTAAAGAAAAGGGAAATGGTATATTTAATTCAGATGGAAAATCACCTTTGGCTATGATCGTGAAAGAGGCAAATTTTGAATTATGTTTGAGGCTTACACATAGCCCTGGCCAGAATCCCCGGCCGGCAATTATTTCGCCGTCCGCACCCCTTGAATTATGATTGGAACCAATAGTGGCACCGGCAGCCATATTGCTTTGACCAAATACAGTTGCTGCACACAAAAATGAGTTATTATGGTGTTGTTCATGGGCAGGAAAAATCAAAGAATTCAACACTTCACAACAGGAAATGGTTGAATTATCTCCCAGGTATGAATTGATTAATCTTGCACCATATTTCAATTGTGAGTTGGATCCCATCATAAAGCGAACAGCTTTTACCCCATAAAATATCCTGCAACCAAAACTAATAATACCATTTACCAGTTCACTCCCTTCACCAATTTGCGATTTTGCTTCCGGAGCAGAATTGATGGTAAGATTTTTTAATTTATTTGCACCTTTAATGTAGGCATCACTTCCTATCCAAACATCTTTAATAATCCGGCAGTTTTTTATTACTGTCCGGTCGCCAATCTTTCCATAGTAACCTCTTTGGGTATCAAATTTTTTATCGGTAAATTCTTTGAATTTCTGCAATAATTTTTCATCGTCCCTGTATTTTGACCAGAGCCATGCATCACCCGCCAGCATACCATTAAAAGGGAGTACACTTCTTCCGGCATTCTCATTACAAATTTCCATCCATACACGGACAGCCTCATTTTCGCCGTCCTTTAGAACACCATTGCCGAATTTAGAATGGTCTGTTGTCGCTAATTCATTTATGTTTACCAGCATGGTGTCATTACCGATAATATAATGGCTCATGAAATTTACATTATCAATAACAACATTGTCGCCAATATCACTGCTGATGATGGTGCTGTTATATAAACCCACCGGCATTCGTAAATTATTGAATTCATGAAAAAAGGGTTCCAGCTTCCCAATCCTGACTAACCCGAAGAAAGAACAGCGTTTTACAAGTTTAGGATCAAAGGAATCAGATACAAGTACATTAGCCCAGTTATCGGAGCTGTTATCATTTTTTTCAAGCACTTTTATCTCTGCAGTGGTTAGTTTCCGGTACCTGATCCCGCTTCTGTTCTGTATGTTACGAAGGTGATACTCATTTTTTCCTTTAGGAATAAATTCTTTTGGAATAAAGCCATATCCAAGGGAAGAGATTGCTTTTTTATTAATGTGATTCATGCTTTATTGGTACTGCTTTATTCAACCGTTACAGATTTGGCAAGGTTTCTTGGTTTGTCAACATCACACCCTTTGGCTAACCCGATATAATAAGCCAGTAATTGCAGTGGAATGACACTCAGCATAGGAGCCATTATTTCATCTGCTTCCGGAATGATCATTACATCCACTGATAAGGAAGCTGTCGTCTCATCCCCCTCAGTAATTACCGATATCACTTTGCCTTTTCTTGCCTTAATTTCCTGTATGTTACTGACTACTTTTTCATGGAAGGTATCTTTTGTAGCTACAAAAACCACCGGAAGATTTTCATCAACCAGCGCAATAGGTCCGTGTTTCATTTCGGCAGCAGGGTATCCTTCTGCATGTATATAGGATATCTCTTTTAATTTTAAAGCACCTTCCAGGGCAACGGGGAAATTATAGCCACGACCCAGGTAAAGAAAATCCCCGGCATCTTTATATTTCTCAGCTAATGTTTTAATATTATCGCTGTGTTTTAATGTCCAGGCTGCTTTCTCCGGAATTTCCTGTAATTCTTTCAACAGATGCATATAACGTTCCTGTGATATAGTACCCTTTATATAGCCGATCTTAAGGGCAATCATGGTGAGTACGGCAAGTTGTGCGGTGAATGCTTTTGTTGATGCCACACCTATTTCAGGACCAGCATGGGTATAAGCACCTGCATGGCTCATTCTTGCAATCGATGAGCCAACTACGTTGACCACTCCTAAGATAATCGCACCTTTTGATTTTGCATTTTCAATGGCTACTAAAGTATCCGCAGTTTCTCCACTTTGTGAAATAGCGATGATGACGTCTCCCTTATTGATAACCGGATTCCTGTAGCGGAACTCAGATGCATATTCAACCTCAACATTTATGCGGCATAATTCTTCAAAAACATATTCAGCTACTAAACCTGCATGCCAGCTGGTGCCACAAGCTACCATGACAATACGATTTGCATTCATGATCTGTTCAGCATATTGCTGAATGCCACTCATGGTAATAGTGCCTTCTGTTGCATCTAACCTTCCCCGCAGACAGTCATAAATGGTTTGTGGCTGTTCAAAAATTTCTTTTAACATGAAATGATCGTACCCGCCTTTTTCAATCGCTGCCAGTTCTATATCCAGTTTTTGAACATAAGGAGTTATTTTTTCATTGCCCAGGTTTTTAAGGATAAGCTCATCGGGTTTTACAATAGCCAGTTCATAGTCGTTAACATAGACTACTTCTTTTGTATACTCCAGCATAGGGGAAGCATCAGAGCCCAGAAAATGTTCTCCTTTGCCCACTCCGATAACTAAAGGACTTCCTTTCCTGGCTGCAATGATAGTTTCGGGGTCATCGGCATCCAGTAAAAGGATTACGTAAGCTCCGGTTACTCTTTTTAATGCCACCCTGACAGCTTCTTCCAATGAGCAGTTATTGTTTTTCTTTATTTCTTCAATAAAATTCAGCAAGACTTCTGTATCTGTATCACTGCTGAATGTATAGCCCTTATTAGAAAGTTCCTTTTTCAGCTGGTTGTAATTTTCAATAATGCCATTATGGATCATGGCCAGTTTGCCACTGGCAGATTGGTGGGGATGTGCATTCCGGTCGCTGGGTTCGCCGTGAGTGGCCCACCGGGTATGTCCAATACCAGCATTGGCATGAAGGTTCTTGCCAACGATACTGTCTTCAAGTTCTGCTACTTTACCCTTTTTCTTGTAAACTTTAAGCCCACTGCCGTTTTGCAGGGCAACGCCGGTACTATCATAGCCACGGTATTCAAGGCGTTTTAGTCCTTTAATGATGATAGGATAAGCTTCTCTTGGGCCTGTATATCCGACTATTCCACACATTGGTTTTTGATTTAGTGCAGCAAAGGTATCAATTTCAAAACATGCAAACGTTTGACCGGTTGCAAAAAAATAAAACAAATGAATATTTATGAATACAAGGTCTATACCCATTTTTTGGTTCTCAAAGGAGAACGCCCCGGAGTAAAAGGAAGGCTGTGCCAAAATAGATGAGCAGTCCTGTTACATCCACAAGAGTGGCTATAAATGGGGTAGAAGATGTCGCAGGGTCAGCGCCTAATCTTTTCAGTAATAGCGGCAGCATAGAGCCCATGATTGTACCCCATAATACTACACCGATAATAGCAATTCCAATTGCAAAAGCTATCCGAATAAAATGTTCTCCAAACAGGTCAAAAATATGGTGACCCCCAAATACTATCAGAAAACCTATGGCGCCAAGTGTTATTCCCATGAAGAGGCCCGATTGGATTTCCCGGCGGGCAATTTGCCACCAATCTTTTACAGTGATCTCTCCCAGTGCCATAGCCTGTATAATCAGAGTGGCAGCTTGTGAACCGCTGTTACCTCCGCTGGAAATGATTAAGGGGATAAACGTTGATAGAACCAGGACTTGCTCCAGTGTTTTTTGAAAGCCGGACATAGCTGCAATGGTAAGCGTTTCGCCTACAAAAAGTATGATCAGCCAGATTATCCTTTTCTTATAAAGCTTAAAAAGCGGGACATCAAGGTAAGGCTCCTCCAAAGCAGCAGTACCTCCCATTTTTTGCATGTCTTCACTGAATTCTTCGCTGGCTACCCAGAGAATATCATCAATGGTAACAATTCCCAGTAATTTATTGCTTTTACTAACCACCGGAAGGGCTACCCGGTTATTCATTTTAAAAACTTCACTGGCGGTTTCCTGGTCGTCTTCCGGATGGAGGGCAATAAATCTTTCGTCAATTAATTCAGTCACTTTCTTATCAGGCGGACTTAGTATAATATCCCGGATGCGTATATCATCAATCAATTCACCTTTTTCATTGATAACATAGATGACATTAATAGTTTCACTGTCCTTTCCATATTTACGTATCGTAGTGAATACTTCTTCAATGGTGTTATACGGGTAAACATATACATAATCAGGAGTCATTAAGCGGCCAATGCTATTTTCAGGATAACCCAGTAATGAAAGGGTGATTTTTCTTTCTTCAGGGTCAAGTAGTTTGATCAGTTCTCTGACCACATTACTGGGTAATTCCTCCAAAAAATCGGTACGGTCGTCTGCAGGCAGTTCATTTAATAGAGAGGCGGTGGTATTGGCGGGCAGTTCATGAATAATTCTTTTCTGAAATGAGAGGTCAAGGATTTTAAATACACTGGCAGCCCGGTGCACAGACATATTGGCAATGATCTGGCTTTCATAGTCAGGAAACTCATCGACTAATTGAGCCACATCACTGATATTCTGGTCATCGAGGAAATCCCTTATTTGAAGTTTGTCTTCTGTTTTAATGACTGCTTCAAATTGTTCTTGAAAAGTGGGTTGTTCCAGTTCTAATGACATAGTTCAAAAATACGAACTACAGCGTTATTAGTAAGAAACCGAAGAATGTGATACTATTAAGAAATATACTTACTTCGTATACACTAAACTAAATAATAATGGTTCTTCCCTTCTTATTTGTGGCTCCATCTGAAAAGAGGGGCAGAGGCATGTTTACATCAGAAGACATAGCTGCAGGCACTGTTATAGAGATATCACCCGTTATTATTATGAGCAGGAAGGAGAGGGAGTTGCTTGATCAGACGCTTTTACACGACTATATCTTTGAATGGGGAGAAAATAAAGACATGTGCTGCATGGCGCTTGGCTATGTACCGGTTTATAACCATTCTTATGAAAGCAATTGTGAATACGAAATGGATTTTGAACAGGAACAGATAAGTATAAAGACGATGAGGCCGGTAAAAGCAGGAGAGCAGTTGTTTATCAATTACAATGGTGACTGGAATGATACAACACCTGTTTGGTTTGAAATGCAATAAAAAACCGTTCCGGTTATTGTTCGGAACGGTCAAAATATTTCCCTGAATAAGTTATTTATTGGAACCTGATCTGGCCCCTGATTTCGCCGCCGGGATAGGCAGCTGTATGAATGTTTACATAATAGTTGCCATTCAACAGATCCTGTTCTTTTACCACAACACCATCTACCAACAAAGTTCCTTTATATGTGCCACAGGAAGTAATGCTAATAGTGGGACATTTTATAATAGCCGAAGTGGAAAAGGTCTGGACCACACCAGCTGCAAAACCTGTAGGGGCTAATCCGTGAATATGCATGGCTGCTACGGCACCAGTCAAACCAGACCAGTTTATCGTATAGGTCAATATCCTTGTCTCTTTTGTATAGAATACGTCCATTGAACCGAGTGCCGAAGAAGGAACAGCAGGGGTTTCCTGCGCCCCGCTTAATACTATGCCATTCTTTTGAAAATCTGTAATTTTTTTCAGTTCAGCATCTGGTTCACAAGATGTAATTACGAGTAAAAATGAAAATAAAAGGAGGGGTAAAGCGGTTAGTTTTATCAATTTCATGATTTTCGGTATTTGTGGTAAAAATAAGAAGTTTTTCTAAATGGCAATACTTTTCAATAAATAGGTAAAACCCTGTGAGTAAACTGTTTATTTGAGCTTACTTTTTATTTCCTGCAGTTTGAGCAAAGCTTCCACCGGGGTCAGCCGGTTGATGTCAGTACCCTCCAGCAATTTTCGGATCTCGTCAAATGTTTCACTATGGGCATCAAAAATGGAAAGCTGCATTTTTGGGGCTGATATTCCTTTTATTTTTTCATCCATATTTTCTGCCTTTCCTGATTCATGGATACTTTCCAAATGTTTTAGTATTTCATTCGCCCGGTCAATCAAAGACGGGGGCATCCCGGCCATTTTAGCCACATGTATACCAAAACTGTGAGTAGAGCCGCCACGGGCCAGTTTGCGCAGAAAAATGATCTTATTCCCCACTTCTTTATTGGTGACATGATAATTTTTTACTCTCGGAAACTTATCCTCCAGTTCATTCAATTCATGATAGTGGGTGGCAAAAAGCGTTTTCGGCTGATGCGGCGAGTTATGTAAATGTTCAGCAATACTCCAGGCAATAGAAATACCATCATAAGTGGAAGTGCCTCTTCCTATTTCATCTAACAGAATCAAGCTCCTGCCTGTAATGTTATTAATGATTGAAGCAGTTTCATTCATCTCCACCATAAAAGTGGACTCGCCGCCGGATAAATTATCAGAAGCTCCGACCCTGGTGAATATCTTATCCGTTAATGATATCCTGGCTTCAGCTGCGGGAACAAAAGAACCTGTATGTGCCATGAGTGTAATCAACGCCGTTTGCCGCAGCAGGGCGGATTTACCACTCATATTTGGCCCGGTCAGTATAATTATCTGTTGTTCTGCTTTATTCAGTTCAAGATCGTTGCTGATATATGGTTCTCCAACCGGGAGGTTTCTTTCAATTACAGGATGCCGTCCATCTTTTATGATCCATTCATCGCCGGTGTGTAATTGTGGTTTTTTATATTGATACTGGATGGCATTGTGCGCAAAACAGCAGAGGCAATCCATTATGGCCAGCAGGTTGCCGTTGGTCTGTACAGGTGCCAGATAATCAAAGAGCTCATTCAGCAATGCTTCATATAACTCCCCTTCAATCTTCAAAATCTTTTCTTCGGCTCCCGTGATTTTTTCTTCGTATTCTTTTAATTCGGGTGTAATGTAACGTTCAGCATTGGCCAGTGTCTGCTTGCGCATCCATTCGGCCGGCACTTTATTTTTTTGGGAGTTGGTTACTTCCAGGTAGTAACCGAAAACATTATTAAATCCAATCTTCAGCGAACCGATACCTGTTCTCTCTGCTTCTTTTAATTGCAGTTGCGTTAAATATTCTTTTCCACTGAATGCAATTTTTCTGAGTTCGTCCAGTTCATTGCTTACTCCGCTGTTCATCATACCCCCTTTAGCAGCAAGGGCCGGAGGATTCTCAACGATTTCTTTAAATATTTTTTCTGCTATATAAGGACAGGGGTTCAGCGCATCGCCCAGTTGTTTCAGGTATTCATTGCCAGATGATAAACAGATTTGTTTTACTGCATCTGCCTGTTTAAGGCCCCTTGCCAGTTGCAATACCTCTCTGGGATTGATTTTTTTCATAGGTATCTTGGAAACTAATCTTTCGATATCTCCACATTGTTTGATGTGCAGGCTGATCTTGTTCCGCAGATCCGTTTCTTTTATCAGGTACTCAACTGTGTCTAACCGTTCATTTATTTTCTGGATATCCTTTAACGGGAAAACAATCCACCGTTTCAGCAACCGGGCACCCATTGGTGAAACGGTATTATCTAAGATGCTGAGCAGCGTATGATTTCCTTCAGAGTTCCCATACACTAATTCAAGGTTCCGGATAGTGAACCGGTCCATCCATAAGAAATCATCACGGTCAATCCGTTGTAATGAAATAATGTGCTGCAGGTTGGGATGTTCGGTATCCTTTAAATAATGGATAATGGCCCCGGCAGCAATCAAACCATTTTTCAGTTCTTCAACACCAAATCCCTTTAAGGAATGGGTTTGAAAATGTTTCAGTAGTGTATCTTCTGCATACGATGAATCAAAAATCCATTCATCTAAAGTATATGTGTAGATCTTACTATTAAAATATTCTTTGAATTTCTTTTGCTGATGCCGCTGGAAAACAACTTCTGCAGGTTTGAAACTTTGCAGCAATTTATCAGCATATTCCCGGTCGCCTTCGGCAATAAAAAATTCCCCCGTTGAAATATCAAGAAAAGCCAATCCATATTGTTCGTACTGAGCACCGGTCGAAGTATCTGCAAAATGAATGGCTGCTAAAAAATTATTGCTGTGATGCTCGAGCAATTTATCATTTACAGTGGTACCGGGGGTCACCATATCGGTCACTCCTCTTTTTACAATGCCCTTGGCGAGTTTTGGATCTTCTAATTGGTCGCAAATAGCCACCCGGTGTCCGGCCTTAACCAGTTTATGCAGATAGGTATCCAGGGCATGGTGGGGAAATCCTGCCAATTCTGATGAAGCTGCCGCCCCGTTATTTCTTTTGGTTAAAGTAATGCCCAGTATCTGTGAAGCCAGCACCGCATCCTGTCCGAAGGTTTCATAAAAATCTCCTACTCTGAACAGCAAGATAGCATCGGGGTATTTCTGCTTGATGGCCCGGTGCTGCTGCATCATTGGTGTATCGGAACTCGCTGTTTTCGCCATTGCATGTCCCGGTTTATCGGGAGACGACAAAAATAAGGAAGTGTTTATGTAAGATTTTCTCTTTCTGCATCTGTTAAAAAATAAAATTTGCCATGAAGAAATTTCTCCTGTTAGCCGGGATAGTACTTTCCTGTGCCATATCAAACGCCCAAAACACTCCCAGCGAAAAATGGGATACAGTAAGAACCGATGCCGGTATGAATAACGCTACTGTTTATTTTGGCTATGGCGCCGAACTGACCCATGAATCCAAAGTCAAAGTGGATGCGTCCACCAGAATAATTGTCATCAGCCAGCTTAGTACCAATGTGGATATAAACAGCCTGCAGGTAAGTGTGCCTGAAGATGTTGCGCTTTTATCACAACGGTACAGTGTATTTTATCCAGTACCACCACCTGTAGTAAAAGTAAAAGAAGTGGAAAGATTGGAAGATAGTATCCTGCTGGTGCAAAAAGAGATCAGCCGGTTGGATAATTTGATTGTGATTGACCAGGAAATTCTGACCAAAACAGGATTACTGATAGAAACTACTGTCAATAAAACAAATGAAAAGCCTGTTACCAGCGATGAATTACTGAAGTTGCTGGAATACTACACAGCCAAAATTGAAAAATCAAAGACCAATATTTATAACAATAAACAAACCATCAACCAATTAAATGTCCGCATTGCAGAGATCCGAAAAAGGATTGCTGGCATTACTGCAGTGACGCCTGTTAAGCAAAGACCGTATGGCCAGGTAATGTTGCAGGTGATGTGTAAGCGTTCAGGTGAAATTCCTGTTGCGCTGTCTTATTATACTACCAATGCAGGATGGACCGCCATGTATGATGTAAGGGTAAATTCAAAGACCAATAAAGTGAAAATGGTGTACAAAGCATCATTGACACAAACCACTGGTATTGACTGGAAGAAAACAAAGCTCACCTTAAGTACAGGAACTCCCAACTTTGGTGTATCCGCCCCTGTTCTTACACCCTGGTATCTTCAATTATATGTGCCGGGTCTCTACACGGACCTGCAAAGGAGGGCAGCACAGGGCAATGCAGCTAGAAATATAATTCAGTCTTATGCAGAAGATGAAAAACTTGCCGAAGTAGTGGTAACAGATGCGGCCGGGCAGTATAAAGTAAAAACACTGAAGGATCAAACCATTGACCCAAGCACACTGCAGCAGTATACCACCCTTACACAGGGACAATTGAATACCAGTTTTGAAATTGATTTGCCTTATGATATTGCCAGTGATGGCCAGTTGAACAGTGTAACGATTAAGGACCAGGGGATTTCCTGTATCCTTAAAAACTATGCCGTACCAAGAATGGATAAAGACGCCTACCTGCTGGCCGAAGTTGCCGACTGGCAAAATCTTGACCTGCTGCCCGGCGATGCGAATATCATCATGGATGATACCTATATTGGAAAATCGGTAATTGATCCCAATACTACGGCTGATACTTTAAATCTTTCATTGGGCAGAGACAAGCGGATTGCGGTTAAACGTTCTTTGGTGAAAGAGCAAAGTAGTTTAAAAACAAGCGGTGGTAATACAAAACAGGTTTTTACCTATGAGATACTGGTGAAGAATAATAAAGTGACAGATGTGAATTTATTACTGAAGGACCAGTTCCCGCTTAGTAATATCAAAGAGGTGGTTGTAACGCTGGAGGATGGCAGTGACGCCATGATAAATACCGAAACCGGTGTGCTTACCTGGAAGATCGACCTGAAACCCGGGGAAAGTAAAAAAGTAAGATTCAGTTACAGTGTGAAATATCCGAAGGATAAAAAGATTGTGAACCTGAAATAGCGGGTCAATTAGTAGATAACTGTTAATTGGTTGATTGGGAGATTTTACCCGGTTAACCAATTAACTTTTTAACTAATCCCTACTTTTGCGCCATGCGAAAACTGAGCATGGAGGAACTGGGGCGAAAATCCGTGGAGGAGTTTAAAGCGTCTGATAAAACTCCCATTATTGTCGTACTGGAAAATATCCGCAGTGCTTATAATGTAGGCAGTGTATTCCGTACCTCAGACGCTTTCCTGGTAGAAGCCATTTATATAATTGGCTACTCAGCTAAACCTCCTCATAAGGAAATAAAGAAAACGGCCCTCGGAGCCGAGGAAACAGTGGACTGGAAGTATTTTAAAACTACTGCAGAAGCTATTGAAGAATTGAGGACCAAAGGGTTTAATGTATACGCAGCCGAACAGGCCGAAGGCAGTTATAAACTGAATGCGATCGGGTTTGAAACTGATGAAAAAATTGCTGTTGTTTTTGGAAACGAAGTAACAGGGGTAGAACAATCCACGATTGCTTTATGCGATGGCTGTTTGGAGATTCCTCAGTTAGGAATGAAGCATTCCTTGAATATTGCGACTGCAGCGGGAGTGGTATTGTGGGAATTGATACGGGGCAGAATTATGTTGAATGATAAATTGTAAATGTTGAATGAGTAAAGTAAAAAGTTATTTAAGCCTGATAAAATTCACCCATACCATCTTCGCAATGCCATTTGCGTTGATTGGTTTTTTTCTTCCATTAAAAACTGAAGTTGTTTATGGTGTTGGACAATGGAATCTGAATCAAAGTATTGGTTTTACTGAGGGATTTCCACAAAAAGATGCATGGTTGCAATTGGCATTTCTATTTTCACTCGTCATCCTTTGCATGGTCTTTGCCCGCAGCGCAGCTATGGCGTTCAATCGTTATCTCGACAGGCAATATGATGCTAAGAATCCCAGGACTGCGGTAAGAGAAATACCGGCAGGGGTTATTTCTGCAAAGAATGCATTGATCTTTACTATTATCAGCAGCTTGCTTTTTATTGCCTGCACCTATTTTATAAATAAATTGTGTTTTTATTTATCACCTGTTGCGCTGGCAGTGGTGCTTGGTTATAGTTACACCAAACGATTTACCCCGCTTTGTCATTTGATCCTTGGTCTTGGTTTATCCCTGGCGCCGATAGGGGCCTACCTCGCCGTTACAGGTCAGTTTGCATTATTACCCATTCTTTTTTCGCTGGCTGTTATTTTCTGGGTCAGTGGTTTTGATATTATCTATGCCCTGCAGGACGAAGAGTTTGATAGATTGCAGCAACTTTATTCTATTCCAGCCTGGCTGGGTAAAGCAAAAGCACTTCGGATTTCTGAATTGCTTCATTTATGTAGTGCGGCTGTGGTTGTTTATGCAGGTATTTACGGTCATTTTGGATGGCTGTATTGGACAGGCACGGTTGTATTTATTGGTATGCTGCTCTATCAGCATTCAATTGTGAAGCCAACTGATCTGAAAAAAGTTAACCTTGCATTTATGACCGCCAATGGCATTGCTTCAGTAGTTTTCGCCATCTTTGTTATAGCAGATCTTTTTATTAATTAAAAATTCAAAAATCAAAATGCATAACCCAATTTTTGAATTTTTACTTTTTACTTTATCAGTATGCCTCGTATAATTTGTATAGACTACGGCCTTAAACGAACCGGCATTGCCGTTACAGATCCCCTGCAGATCATTGCCACAGGCCTTACTACAATTCACCCTAAAGAGTTGATCCCTTTTCTTAAGGACTATTTTTCAAAGGAGCCAGTAGAACTGATTTTAATTGGCTGGCCCACCAACTGGGATGATTCTGCTACCCATGCCACTGCCTTGGTAGAAAAATGTATTAAGGATCTGCAAAAGCATTTTCCGGAAATGGCCATTAAAAAAGTGGATGAACGCTATACTTCCAAAATGGCCAAAGACGCTATGCTGGAAATGGGGCTCAAAAAAATGCAGCGTCGGAACAAGGCCCTGGTGGACGAAATCGCTGCCACCATCATGTTACAGGAATATATGCGGGCAATTGGTTAATTGCACCGGTCAGGGTAAATTTGCAAAATGATTTTACCTATTGTAGCATACGGTCACCCGGTTCTTAGAAAATTAGCCACCGATATTACATCCGGTTATCCTCAGTTGGATAAATTCATTGCAGATATGTGGGAAACCATGTATGCCAGCAGTGGGGTTGGCCTGGCGGCTCCCCAAGTGAATAAAGATATCCGTCTGTTTGTTGTTGATACAATACAGATGTTTAATGGCATGAATGAAGAGGAGCAAAAGGAATACCCGGATGCCCCGGGAATAAAAGAAGTGTTCATTAATGCACATCTTGCAGAACTGGAGGGTGATGAATGGCCATATAATGAAGGATGTTTAAGTATTCCAAAGATCCGGGAAGATATTTACCGGCAGGAGAGTGTGACACTGCATTATTGTGATGAACATTTTCAGGAGCTGACGAAAACATTTACTGGTCTTTCTGCCAGGGTTATACTCCATGAATACGATCATATTGAAGGGAAACTTTTTATTGATCATATTTCACCGTTGAAAAGAAAATTAATAAAGGGCAAACTCAATGATATTTCTAAAGGCAAAGTGAATGTGGACTACAAGATGATGTTCCCCGGCTGATCATTATGAAGCATCTCCTCCTCTTATTACTATTTATAGTAAACTGTTTTCTTTCTGTTGCACAGGAAGAAGATTCTCTTGATGACCAGCGACTGGCCAAAATGATCAGTCTTTCCGAAGTTATTATCCGTACAGATCTGAATGTGGCCAGGTTCATTAACCAGGTAAAGAATGACACTACGTTTTATAAAGCCTTTCGCAACCTGCACCTGCTGGGATTTACAGCCTGGAATGATATACGAATAAAAGATAAAAAGGGGAATATTAAAGCAGCCCTGATGAGTAAGACAAAGCAAACAAGGGCTAATGGCTGCCGGTCTATGGATATATTGAATGAAAATACCAGCGGTGATTTTTATGAGGGCGATGGCGGTTATAATTATTATACCGCAGAACTGTATGCAGGGTTATTTTTTACTAAAGGTTCAGTTTGCGGGGAAACCAATATTGTAAATGGAATTGATTTCAGGCCCCGTTCACAAAAGGGGTTGGCGAAACACAAAGAACAACTCAAAATGCTTTTTTTTAATCCTGGTAAAAAAATACCCGGCATCCCTTTCATAGGAGACAAAATTGACATATTCGATCCGGAAAGGGCAGCGTATTATGACTTTTTAATTGATTACGGGGATTATGAAGGTCAGTCCTGTTATGTTTTTTCAATCAAAGCGAAAAAGGAAATAGGGGGCAAAACAGATAAGATTGTTATTGACAGTATGGTAACCTGGTTTAATACAAGGACAATGGAAGTAATGGCCCGTAATTATGACATGAGCTATAATGCCGGTGTATATGATTTTGACATCCACATGGAAGTGGAGATGACAAAATTTGGTGATTATCTTGTTCCTAAATTGCTACGATACATTGGCAACTGGGACGTGGTTTTTAAGAAAAGGGAAAGAGGTTTGTTTACGGCAACGCTTTTTGATTTCACCAACTAACTATTTTTTATTACCAGTTGTAGAAGCATACTTTCTCCATTTTTCAATCACCTTTTCCATATCCTCCGGAAGTTCTGTATCAAAAAACATTTCTTTGCCACTTGTCGGGTGAGTAAAACCCAGCGTTTTGGCATGCAGTGCCTGACGCTGACATATCTGGAAACAGTTATCTACAAATTGTTTGTACCTGGTGTATACTGTTCCTTTTACAATTTTATCACCTCCGTAAAAATCATCGTTGAAAAGGGGGTGCCCGATATATTTCATATGCACCCTGATCTGGTGGGTGCGTCCGGTTTCCAGAATACATTGTACCAGGGTAACATAACCAAATCTTTCGATCACTTTGTAATGAGTCGTAGCATCTTTCCCATGATCGCCTTCCGGGTAAGCTTCAAATAATTTTCTGAATCGCAGATTACGGCCCACATGGGCAATAATGGTCCCTGCGTCTTTTTCCATATCTCCCCACACCAATGCTACATATTGTCTTTTTACTGTATGATCAAAGAATTGTTTGGCCAGTTGTCGCATGGCCTTATCTGTTTTGGCAAGGACCAAAAGGCCACTTGTGTTTTTGTCAATCCGGTGAACCAGGCCAAATCTTGGCAGAATGTCTTCAGAAATAGCAGGATTTTGTTGTTGTAAATAATAAGAAACTCCATTTAAAAGCGTACCCGAATAATTACCACTTCCCGGGTGTACCACCATACCTGCCGGTTTATTGATAATCATCAGATCTGCATCCTCATATACAATATTCAAATCCATTTTTTCCGGAACAACATCTGTTTCGTCCGGGCTCATATCTGAATAAACTATAATAGAATCGAGCGGCTTAATTTTATAGTTTGGCCGCACGGAAGCTCCATTTACCATTACCATTCCTAAGTTAATAGCCTGCTGAAGTTTGTTACGGGTAGCGCCTTCAATCCGGTTGGTCAGAAATTTATCAATCCGAAGCGGTTCCTGGCCTTTATCTATAGTGATAGTGAACCGTTCATAGAGCTCATCACTACTATCCTGTATTTCGGGATTTTCATTTTCCAATTCGTTCTGCATAAGCGGCAAAGGTAAAGGATGGTTTTTTGTTGGTAAATTTGCTTTTCAATATGAATAAAGAGCAGATAATATTCCAAGACCTAGGAAAAATGCCTTACCAGGCAGCCTGGGATTACCAGGAGAAGCTGTTGCAGGAAAATGTAAAGAAAAAGTCAACAGTGGGGGGGCAACAGCTCACCGTAAATCATTTACTTTTTGTGGAACATCCCCCTGTTTATACATTGGGCAAGAGTGGCAACATGGATAATGTCCTGATGAGTGATGATGAATTGCAGGCAAACAATATTGAGTTTTTTCATACGAACCGGGGAGGCGATATAACTTTTCACGGCCCTGAACAGATCGTTGGTTACCCGATACTGGACCTGGAAAAGTTTTATACTGATATTGGCAAATACCTGCGGAATATTGAAGAGGTGATCATACTGACGATGGCAGAATACGGCATAAAAGGGGACAGGTCATCTGGTGAAACAGGTGTATGGATAGAACCGGGAGTGCCTGGAAAAGAAAGAAAGATATGTGCTATTGGTGTTCGTTGCAGTCGCTGGATCACTATGCATGGGTTCGCATTTAATGTAAATACCGATCTTTCCTATTTTAATAATATCATTCCCTGTGGTATCGTGAACAAACAGGTTACTTCGATGCAAAAAGAGCTGGGGCACTCTTTGGATATGCAGGAAGTGAAAGAGAAAGTGAAATCAAATTTTGAAAGAGTATTTGAAGCAGAATTGGTATCAGAAGTCCTTCTCTAAATAAAATTTGTGTTTTTCTACCAGTTTGCCATCTTCATATAATTCAAAGCGAAACCATCCGGCATGGTAGAAATTGACTTTATCAATTTTAAAATTTCTTTCTTTAATATCTTTTAATTCGAAGATTGGTGTTTCGTCTTCTTCAAAAAATTTAATATTGTATTTTTTCGTTTTTTCTTCAACAGGGAGATTGACACTGACATAACCATCCTTATGAGTATAAATATAAAGCGAGGGTACAAATGCAGTTGGCCTGTTTTTTATTGTTACCGGATTGGGAATGGTGGCAGAATCTCCTGGTTGCAGGTTATCTATCCTGAAAACTACCGGGTTCACTCTTGTAACAGAATCTACCCGCAGAAGAGAATCAACTACCGAAGTAATTTCAGTCTTTGGGGCGGTCGCAGTATCCAGAACAGGTTTTTTGGCCTTGCTAAACAGGTACACTCCGCCTTCCAGCATAATGTACAACCTGTAAAACATATGATCATTAGTTGCCTTTCCATCCACATATCCGTTTTGCTGGGAAGTGGGGTCTGCAACTGTAAGGATAGTTTTATATCCTTTTAAACTGTCGAACGAACGCTGGATACTTAATTGACGGATATTTTGAAAATTATTGACCCAACTGATTACTATCCGGTTTTTTCCCACATTTTTAAGTGAAAATTTTGGCAAAGTATCCTGCGAATAAGCAATACTGCCGGTGATAGATATTGCACTAAAAAAGAAAAATAGGGTCAGTTTTTTCATATAGTATGAATGACAAAAATATCGGATTCTTTTACTTATGCAAATAAAGATAAGGCAGTGATCCGGAAAAATTAAAATATTAACGTTCCCTTGTTTAGTGACTGATTACCTTGTAAACCACCACTGTGAATGAGGAGAATGCGTCTTTCAGGGGGGAAGAAGTTTTTTTCTGCCAGGTCATTAACGGCGAAACATAATTTACCGGTATATACAAAATCGGTTGGTACCGATGTTTGCCGGTAGAATGAATTCATAAAAGCAAGTAGTTCCGGTTTATATTTTGCATAACCGCCAAAATGATAATCATGTATAATTTCGAATTCCTCTTTCTTTTCGGGCAGCAAAGTTGTAACCTGATCCTGTAACTCGTTATTATTTTTAAGTACGCTGATGCCAGTGACTTTTGTTCCCGGTACTGCACTAATGATCAAGCCGGCCATCATAGTTCCTGTTCCAACAGCACAGCAAATATGATTGTACACATTTTTCTTACAGTGTGCCAGGATTGATGCAGCTCCCTCTGCTCCTCTGGCACCGAAGCCACCTTCACTTACAATGTAACAATCTTCATCGTTCAATACATTCGGGATCATCTTCTGTTTATATTCTTCACGGGAGGTAAATACCAGTTGCATGCCCAGTTCTTTTGCCTGAATAAGAGTCGGGGAAAGTGCAGCAGCTTCTTCACCCCGTATAATTCCAATTGCAAACAGGTTATAAAGTTTGCAGGCAGCTGCAGTTGCCAGTATATGATTAGACCATGCACCGCCAAAAGTCAGAATTTTTTTTTTGCCTTGTTTCTTTGCTTCATCGATATGAAACCGAAGTTTGAACCATTTATTACCGGAAATCAGCGGATGGATTTTATCCAGCCGGAGGATGGATACTTCCAGTTGTCTTTTTTCAAACAACGGTGTTGAAAGTATATCCGTAGTAATGTTGTTTAGGTTTATATCTTCCATAATTCATGTCCGGCTGACAAAATTACTTTAATTTCGCCCTGCAATTTTATAAACAATAATAATGAAACCTACTCTTGTAATATTAGCTGCTGGCATGGCTTCCCGGTATGGAAGTATGAAACAGGTACAGGGCTTTGGCCCATCAGGTGAAACGATCATGGACTATTCGATTTACGATGCAATCCGTGCCGGATTTGGAAAAGTTGTTTTTATTATCCGCAAAGAGTTTGCTGATAATTTTAGAGCCATATTTGAACCGAAACTTAAAGGCAGGATCGAAACGGAATATGTTTACCAGGAAATGGGCTCATTTACGAATGGATTTGAAGCGCCGAAAGAAAGAACCAAGCCCTGGGGTACTGCACATGCGGTACTCTGTGCAAAAGATGTAGTGAAAGAACCTTTTGCGGTGATCAATGCGGATGATTTCTATGGCAGAAATGCTTTTGAAAATGCAGCTGATTTTTTAAATAATTCCTGTACTGACAAATGTTATGCAATTATTGGTTATGACCTGCTGAGTACATTATCCGATCATGGAACTGTAAACAGGGGAGTATGTGGCCTGGATGACAAGGGTAACCTGGCCACCATTACAGAGCGGATAAACATAGAAAAAAAAGAAGGTAAAATTGTTTGTAATGACGGTCTAGAGCCGGTTGAGCTATCAACGGCAACCAGGGTTTCAATGAATTTTTGGTGTTTTGCACCATCTTTCTTTTCGTACACGCAAAAGCTGTTTATTGAGTTCCTGGAAAAATATGGAACTGAACTTAAGTCGGAATTTTTTATCCCCATTGTAGCCGACCAGTTTATTAAGGATGGGAATAAGGTTGAAATTATCCCAACCACTTCATTGTGGTTTGGTGTCACGTACAAGGAAGATGCGCCGTTTGTAGAGAAAAGCCTCAATGAATTGATAAGTAAAGGAGAGTATCCTGAAAGTCTTTGGCGGTAAATTAATATTGATAAAAGCAAAAAGCTATCCATCATAGACGGATAGCTTTTTTTATAGGGATAGTGTCTTGTTAGTTCACTTTAACCATGAAGACATAGTCTTCCACTTTCTCAACCTGCTGCTGGAAATCGAGACCTGCAATCGAGGATTTAGAAGAAATTTTTACTTTTTGATAGATTGAATCTTTTTTCAGTTCATCCAGTACATTATAAATATACTTGCCCTGGATTGCAAAAGCAAAGCCTTCAATGTTCCTCTGCCGTCCATTCAGGATGCCAATGACCTCTCCCTTTTTGTTCAATATCGGGCTGCCGCTGTTTCCCCTGTTGGCAGCAATTTCTAACTGGCAGCTTAGTGTATCTCCGTTGAAGCCTGTCTTGGCACTTAAATAACCCTGGCCATATACAATCTCACTTCTGGGATAGCCCAATGTAAAAATGGGTTCTGCCAGTTTGCCTGCAGACCGGCTGATCGTGTAGGGTACTGACGCATATGGTTTAAAACTTTCGTCATCTATTTTCAGGATGGCAATATCTTTTTCCATATTTATGTGAACGACTTTGGCCATGTATTCCCCTCTGCTGTTCTGGATGGCAATATTTCTTGCACCTTCCACCACATGGGCATTAGTGACCAGGTAACCTTTTGCATCAATAATAAAACCAGTACCGCCGGTTGTATAAACAATTGTATTATCAGCCGTGTTGATTTTATTTTTAACCTTGTTGATCTCTTTATCCTGCTCCTTTGTTTTATTCTCAATGACATTGATTTTACCTTTCAGCAGATCGATTTCGCTTGCTGGTGTTTGCGGTGTAATTGACCATACCAGGGCACTGAAAGTTAATGTTGTAATACCAGCAATAGAAGCTGCAATAGCGGCCACTCTTTTATATCTTTTCCAGAGATAAACAACTTTGGCTTTCCCGTTCAGTCTTGCAGAATCAATCTTGCCCTGTTCAGCAAGGTCTGTATGAACATCATTAAGAGAGGAGCGGAATTTTTTCCATTCGCCAAACCTGTTCATCTGCTGCAAAAAGAGAGTATGCTCAACCACTAACTGGTCAATTTCGGGGTTTGTCTTTCTCAGATTTTCAAAATGTAACCTTTCGTCAGGATTCATTTCGCCCCGGATGTAGCGTTCAACTGCCTCTAAAACTTTAATATCACCCATCACCGTTCTCGTTTTTATAGTGAGCAAAAAATATTTTCTTCAATCTCATCAGGCACTTGTACTTCTGGTTTTTTGCATTATCGGCATTTGTATACCCAAAATTTGCCGCAATAACCTGCATATTCTGCTTTTGCAGGTAATAAGCTTCCAAAAGACTTTTACAAGGTTCTCCAAGGCTGCTGATGGCTTTGTCCATCATTTCAAACTCGGCATCCCTTTTTTCATGTTCAGCTATTTCATCATCAACTGGTACGGAAGCTTCCTGGTCTTCTATAGGTGGGGAATATCGGCTTGATTGTTGTAACTTTTTGAGCCACAGTCTTTTGCTTACAGAATAAACGTATGTTTTAATCTGGCAGTTCAGCTCAAATGTTCCGGATCTCACTTTTTCGTACAACACAATCATTGCTTCCTGAAATATGTCTTTAGCGTCGTCTGCTGAACCGTTGTTATTGATTATCAGGGACTGAACCATATTGTAGTTCTCCCGGTAAATGGTTTCAACGGCTTTTTTGTCGTTCGTAGCTAATCCTTGCAAAAGGGCCTTTTCGTTATTCTCTGAATTCACATTCCCTAGTTTAATACGGGAATTTAAAAATAGTAACCCTGCGCCACCTGAAAAAAAAAATTAAAACTCCGGGTTACCTTTTTTCAATTTGGGTATAAACAACGAAATATTTCAAACAACCCCCAAAAAATCTCAAACAAATGAAGAAGTTTTTTGCAATTGCCTTTATCGCTGCCACTACTCTGGTAGCTTGTAACAACGAAGCTGAAAAGAAAGAAAGTTCTGACACAACTACAACTGTAGTTCCTGGTACAGACACAATTACTACTGTAACTACTACTGACACCACTGTTAAAGCTGGTGATTCAACAATGACTAAGACTGTTACTAAAGACACCACGTCTAAGTAATTAAACTAATTGTAATGCTTTTATAAGGCAAGCAATTGTCAGAGGCCTTTCCGTAAGGGGAGGCTTTCTTATTTTCTAGCAGTTCCTTAATCAAAATACATTAGCCTTTCCCCTTTTTAAAGGCTACCTTTGCCGCTTTATTATCAACAAAAAAGTATATCAGTGAACACATTTGAAGCCTTGGGTATTGAAGAGGGCTTGCTCAATTCAATAAAGGTATTAGGCTTTACCCAGCCAACACCTATCCAGGAAAAAGCTATTCCAGTTCTTTTGCAGGGCACCAAAGATTTTATTGGTCTTGCCCAAACCGGCACTGGTAAAACTGCCGCTTTCGGCTTACCCCTTTTACAGCTAATAAATAAAGAAGACCGTTTTCCGCAGGCATTGATTGTTTGCCCTACCCGGGAGCTTTGTTTGCAAATAACCAGCGACCTTGAAAAGTTTAAGAACAAAAAAGCGAATGTGCATGTAACAGCTGTTTACGGGGGCACTTCTATCACCATGCAGATACGGGATCTGAAAAAGGGAACACATATTGTTGTGGCTACTCCAGGCAGATTGATCGACCTTATTGAACGTAAAGCAATTAATCTTGAAAAGATTCATTACGTTGTTTTGGATGAAGCGGATGAGATGCTGAACATGGGCTTTAAAGAGGATATAGAGTTCATATTAAAGAATACACCTAACCGGCAGAGTACCTGGCTCTTCAGCGCCACCATGCCCACGGAGATACGACAGGTCAGCAAAAGGTACATGGATAAGCCTTTTGAAATCACTATCGGAAAAACAAACGAAGGGGCTGCCAATATTGACCATCAGTATTACGCTACCCAGCACCACAACCGGTACGAAGTATTAAAGCGGATCATTGACTTCAATCCAGGTATTTACGGAATTGTCTTTGCCCGAACCAAAGCTGATACACAGGATATTGCAGAAAGACTAACAAGAGAAGGCTATGATATTGATGCGATACATGGTGACCTCACTCAGCAGCAACGGGACAAAGTAATGGGTCTTTTCAGGGATAAAAGCATACAGTTGCTGATTGCTACCGATGTAGCAGCAAGAGGCATTGATGTAACTGGGATTACACATGTTATTAATTATGAATTACCTGATGATGTAGAAGTATATACCCACCGCAGTGGCCGTACAGGCCGGGCTGGAAAAAGTGGTGTGTCGGTTTCCATTGTAACGCCTAAAGAAGTTTATCGACTTCGTCAAATTGAAAGGATTTTGAATTCAAGGGTTCATAAAATGGACATACCCAGCGGTAAAGATGTTTGCCGTAAACAGTTTTTCCATTTTATAGATAAAATGCTTCAGGCTGATATTAGTCATGGTGAGTATGAAACTTACCTGCCAATACTTAAAGAGAAATTTGAAGCAGTTGAAAAAGAAGAGATTTTACAGCGGGTGGCTGCATTAGAGTTTGACCGCTTTCTTAAGTATTATGAAAATGCGGCAGACCTGAATATGAGGACAGAAGACAGAAGAACTGAACGAAGGGGAGATAGGGTGGAAAGAGGTGACAGACCTGCTTCAAGAGACAGGGATGCAAAAAGCAGAAGTTTTAGTGGCGGAGGAAATTACCAACGACTGTTTGTAAACCTGGGGACAAAAGATGGATTTTATAAGGCAAGCTTTCTCCAGTTTATATTAGATATGAGTGATTTAAAGAAAGAAGTACTGGGCCGGATAGATATGAAAGAAATGACGAGCTGGATTGAGATTGAGCCATCAGCAGGAAAGAAAATGATAAAGGCAATTGATGGGAAGAACTATCGTGGCCGCAAAATCCGTATGAATGATGCTGAGTCGGGTGGTGGCAGAAAGAAATAATTAATTAATCGGAAAATTTGCTATACTGAACAAGAAAGCTATATTTGTTTACAGATGACAGCAACAAAGACATATTTCGGTTTTTACTTTTATTACTTCTTTTTTAAAATGAAGCCGGGAATGCTTTTGTTGAAAACAAAATAGAACAACTAAAAAACAACAACATAAAGAGTCCCGGCCACAACAGGCCGGGACTCTTGTTTTATACGATGAGTACTAGAATTACTATACAAGGCTATGAAGGCAGTTTTCACCAGGTGGCTGCGCAACTATTTCATGGCAGGAATGTGGAAGTGATACCCTGCGATACTTTCCGGGATGTAGTAAAGATTGCAGCAAATAAAAAAGAAAGTGATGGTGGGGTTATGGCGATTGAGAATTCTATTGCCGGTAGTATTTTGCCAAACTACAACCTGCTGCAAAAAAGCAATCTGAAAATTATCGGAGAAATTTATTTGCAGATAAGACAAAACCTGCTGGTCAATCCGGGAGTGAAGCTGGAAGATATTAAGGAGGTCCATTCGCATACCATGGCATTGCAGCAATGTTATGGCTTTTTAGATAAGTACAAATGGAAACTGGTTGAGACAGATGATACTGCATTGAGTGCAAAACATATCCACCAGCATAAAAGCAAACATGTGGCTGCAATTGCGAGCAGACTGGCTGCGGAATTATATGACTTAAATATTATTGCTCCCAATATTCATACCTTGAAAAATAACTATACCCGTTTCCTCTTTTTACAAAGAGAGGGGGAAACAATAAACATTGAAAATGCCAATAAAGCGTCAGTCAATTTTCATACTGACCATTCAAGAGGGAGCCTTGCAAAAGTGCTGACAAAAATTGCCGAAGGAAATATCAACCTGAGTAAACTTCAAAGTTTTCCGATTCCGGGTAGTGATTTTAAGTACAGCTTTCATGCTGATATGGAATTTGATTCCGCAGCACAGTTTAATAAGGTGATTGAAGTAATAAGGCCGATGACGGCAGCAATTAAAATTTACGGAGTATATAAAAGAGGATTATGGAAATAGCAAAACGGTTAAATGGTATCGGTGAATACTATTTCTCACAAAAACTGAGAGAGATAGACGAATTGAATAAGGCAGGAAAGAGTGTTATCAATCTGGGTATTGGTAGTCCCGACTTGCCTCCGCATCCGGAAGTAATAAGTGTCTTGCAGGAAGAAGCAGCGAGGCATAATGTTCATGCATATCAGTCGTATAAAGGTTCGGCTGTATTAAGAAAGGCAATGGGGGATTGGTATAAGAATTGGTATAATGTTGAATTGGATCCGGAAACAGAAATATTGCCACTGATTGGCAGCAAGGAGGGTATCATGCATATATGCATGACTTACCTTAATAAAGGTGACGAAGTGCTTGTTCCCAATCCCGGTTATCCAACTTACAGAAGTGCGGTGAAACTGGCCGGAGGAAAATGTACAGAGTATAAATTGAAGGAAAAGAATAATTATGAACCTGATTTTGATAAGCTGGAAAAAATAAAACTGAAGAAAGTTAAGCTGATGTTCGTTAACTATCCGCAAATGCCAACAGGACAGTTGCCGACAATGGAACTCTTTGAGAAGCTAGTTGCATTTGGCAGGAAGCATGAGATTCTGATCATTCATGATAACCCCTACAGTTTTATTCTGAATGATAACCCCGTTAGTTTGCTGAGTGCAAAAGGGGCCAAAGATTGTGTGATAGAATTAAACTCGTTGAGTAAAAGTCATAACATGGCCGGCTGGCGGGTTGGAATGCTCTGCGGGGCTAGAAATAGGATTGACGAAGTGCTTCGGTTTAAAAGTAATATGGACAGTGGTATGTTTTTGCCGGTGCAGCTGGCGGCTGCCAAAGCTTTGTCATTAAGTAAGGAATGGTATGAAGGAGTGAATGTGGTTTACAGAAAAAGAAGGGATAAAGTGTTGGGTTTACTTGATCTGTTAGGCTGCAAGTATTCAAAAGAGCAGGCAGGAATGTTTATATGGGCGGCCATACCTTCAGCTTACAAGAATGGGTTTGTACTAAGTGATGAAGTGCTATACAATGCCGGAGTATTTATAACTCCCGGTGGAATTTTTGGAAATGCCGGTGAAAAATACATAAGAGTTAGTCTCTGCAGCACAGTAGAAAAATTTGAAGAGGCCATTCAGCGCATAAAAAATTGTAAATAAAATGGAAAGGAAAAAGATTGCGATAGTTGGTGTGGGGCTTATCGGTGGTTCGCTTGCGATTCAGTTGCACGAAAAGAAATTATCATCCAGGCTTATTGGTGTAGAGGTGAATGAAGAACATGCTAAAAAAGCGATGGAACTGGAACTGGTAGATGAAATAATGAGCCTGGAAGATGCAATCGGAGCCGCTGACGTGATAGTGCTGGCTATTCCGGTTGATAAAGTGTTGTTTTTGCTGCCTGCTATTTTGGATAAAATAGATCAGCAGGTGGTGATTGATTTAGGTTCCACCAAAAGGCAGTCTATCGAAGTAATTAAAAATCATACCAAGAGGGGAAGATATGTGGCCACACACCCCATGTGGGGAACAGAATACAGCGGGCCCCAGGCAGCTATTAGAGGTGCATTTGAAAATAAGGCAGTTATTATTTGTAACGCAGAGGAAAGCGATGCTGATGCCCTGGAATGGGTAAAAGGAATGTATAAAAAAATTGGTATGCATTTATTGGAAATGGAAGCGAAAGCACATGACCTGCATGCCGCGTATGTAAGTCATATTTCACACATTACTTCATTTGCATTGGCCAACACCGTGTTGGAAAAGGAAAAAGAAGAGGATGCCATTTTTGAATTAGCATCTGCCGGTTTTGAAAGTACGGTCCGTTTGGCAAAAAGTAACCCGGCAATGTGGGTGCCTATCTTTATGCAGAATAAGGAAAATGTTCTGGATGTATTGAAAGAACATATTGCCCAGTTACAGCGTTTCAAAGAAAGTATTGAGAAAAATGACGATACCTATTTAATGAAGCTGATTGATGATGCTAATAAAATTAGGAGGATATTAAAATGATCTTTCGGGAAGCCTTGGTGAGTGATATAAGGAATTTGCAGGTCGTCCGTAATGCGGTAAAGGAAAATGTATTGAGCAACCCGGCATTAATAACTGATACTGATGTAGAAGAGTACATTACAAAAAAAGGCAAAGGTTGGGTTTGTGAAATTGATAGTATTATTGTCGGCTTTGCTATTGCAGATATTGTTGATCATAATATATGGGCTTTGTTTGTAGATCCTGCATTTGAAAAGAAAGGGATCGGTAGACAACTGCATCAATTGATGATGAACTGGTACTTTAATCAAACAACAGAAACAGTATGGTTGAGCACAAGCCCGGGAACAAGAGCAGAAACATTTTATCGTCAGCATGGTTGGAGTGAAACCGGTATCTATGGAAAAGGAGAAATAAAATTTGAAATGACTGAAGAAAGATTCAGGTTTATGATGAACAGAATCATAGAATCCTGAATGGTGCGATCCATGATATTCACCGGGAAGGACACAACAAATGTTGAGTAAAGTACAGAACGAAGACTAAATAAATTAAATTTGTCAAATGCAATCAGCAGAACAAACAACAAATGAAATAGTACAGGCTGCCTGGGATAAACGGCCGCTGATCATAAGCGGACCTTGCAGTGCGGAAACGGAAGACCAGGTTTTGGCAACAGCACAGCGCCTTGCGGCAACAGGTAAAGTGGATATGCTGCGGGCAGGAATATGGAAACCTCGTACCAAACCTGGTATGTTTGAAGGGGTGGGAGCAAAAGGGTTGCCCTGGTTGCAACAGGCAAAGAAATTAACTGGTTTGCCAACAACCGTGGAAGTTGCAACGGGCAAACAAGTGCAGGATGCTTTGACCTTTGATGTGGATGTATTATGGATTGGTGCCAGGACAACTGTGAACCCTTTCAGTGTGCAGGAAGTAGCAGATGCATTACGTGGTGTGGATATTCCGGTGATGATCAAAAATCCAATCAACCCTGACCTGGAATTGTGGAGCGGAGCTGTGGAAAGGATTGCAAGAGCCGGTATCAGGCAAATAGGATTGATACACCGGGGCTTCAGTTCTTATGGTAATTCAGAATACCGTAATGCACCCATGTGGCACCTGGCTATTGATATGAAACTGAAACATCCGGGTATGCCGTTGATCAATGACCCCTCGCATATTTGTGGCCGCCGGGAAATTTTACTGGAGGTGATGCAGAAAGCAATTGACCTTGATTATGATGGGTTGATGATTGAAAGTCATATAGACCCTGATAATGCATGGAGTGATGCCAAACAGCAGGTAACGCCGGAAAGATTGGCAGAAATGCTTGATAGTATCATCTGGCGAAAGGAAGATGTGAATTCTGAAGAATATCATGCAGCACTGGAAGCACTGCGTCAGAAGATCAATCACCTGGATGATGAACTGATGCAGATATTGGGTCAGCGGATGAAGATTGCAGAACAAATTGGTAAGTATAAAAAAGAAAACAATATCACAATCCTTCAGACCAGTCGCTGGAATGAGATCATTGAAAGAGCCAGTGTAAAGGGCGACAAGATTGGCTTGAGCAAAGAATTCATCACTAAGTACCTGGATGCCGTGCATATGGAGAGTATCAATCATCAAAAGAAAGTGTTGGATAGTTAGGTAACCGGTGAGAAGTGAAAAGTGTATAGGCAATTTATTCCTTTTAGTAGTGCTACTATCATCAGCTCTTGCGTTGTACTCTTAACCTTTAGTAATTCTATGCTGCAAAAAAATGAAACATTTCAACTATAAATTCTCCGGTTCATCTACTGATTTTTACTTTGCTTACGGAATCAGTCATCTGAAAAAGATAACTGATCCTGGCGCAACAGTGCTGATTACGGATGAAAATGTTTACAAAGCCCACACGAAAAGGTTCAAGGGTTGGAACACTATTGTGCTGAAACCCGGAGAAGAGTTTAAAGTGCAGGCAACCGCCGATGCACTTATTGAAAAACTGATTGATATGGAAGCTGACCGTAAGACCACATTGGTGGGTGTTGGCGGCGGAGTGATCACAGATATCACCGGCTATGTGGCTTCAGTGTACATGAGAGGATTGCGGTTTGGATTTATACCTACTTCTATTTTAGCATTGGTAGATGCCTCCATCGGTGGTAAGAATGGTCTTGATGTGGGAGTGTATAAAAACATGGTAGGGGTTATCCGTCAGCCTTCCTTCATTTTGCATGATATGGTTTTCCTGAATTCACTGCCACCACAGGAATGGGAAAACGGTTTTGCAGAAATTATCAAACATGCCTGTATAAAAGATGCGGTAATGTTTGCGGAACTGGAAAAGAATTCATTAAAAACATACCAGGGCAGACAAAAATCAATTTGCGAAATAATCCGGAAAAACGCTTTGATAAAAACAAGGGTGGTACAGAAAGATGAATTTGAGAAAGGAGAGAGGCGACTACTGAATTTTGGTCATACGCTGGGGCATGCATTGGAAACCCAGTATGAATTACTGCATGGGCAGGCTATTTCAATCGGTATGACCTATGCCTGTCATATTTCAGCGCAACTGGCGGGGTTCAAACAAACAGAGAAAGTGATAGCTGTCTTGGAAAAATACAACCTGCCAACCTATGCTTCTTTCGATAAACAAAAAGTTTTTGATGTGCTGAAAATGGATAAGAAAAGGGAAAGAAAAGAAATAAATTATGTGCTGCTGGAAAGAATTGGGAAGGGAGTGGTGAAAAGTATATCGTTGAAGCGATTAGAAAAAATTATTCAGGATTTATAAAAGAACCCTGATAATCATAATTATAATGGTTTATTATGATTTTATCAGCGGCTATCTTCACAATCAGAAAAATCTGTGTTCCAGTATATGAAGGTTACAATACAACCGTCTCAATTAAAAGGAAGCATACAAACGCCGGCTTCCAAAAGTTCAATGCAAAGAGCTTTGGCTGCTGGATTATTAACTATAGGTAAATGTATCATTAATAATCCCGGTCATAGCAACGATGATAAAGCAGCATTGAAAGTAATTGAAGCCATGGGGGCTGTAATAGATAGTACCGGGGATCAATTGATAATAGAAAGTAATGGTGTTAATCCCCTGACAAACGAAGTAAACTGCGGTGAAAGCGGCTTGGGCATCAGGATGTTTGCTCCTGTCATTGCATTAAGTGAAAAGGAAATTACTATTAATGGAGAAGGAAGTCTGTTAGACAGGCCAATGCATTTTTTTGATGAAATATTTCCACAACTTGGAGTAAAGATAAAAAGCAACCATGGCAAACTTCCTATCGTTATAAAAGGTCCGTTACAACCTGCAAATATTGAAGTGGATGGTTCGTTAAGTTCACAGTTTCTCACTGGTTTGTTGATGGCATATGGGGCCTCCCCAAACCCGTCCGCAGGAGGGGCTTTAAACTCCGATAGCTCAATAGTATCTATAAAGGTTCGTGATCTCAAAAGCAAACCATACATAGACCTGACATTGGATGTAATGAAACAATTTGGTTTAAGAGTACCCGAGAATATAAACTATGAAGAATTTATTTTTCATACTGACTCTTCTCTAATCCCCCTTGCGGGGGGTAGGGGGGCTGTGTATACCGTAGAGGGCGACTGGAGCGGAGGAGCATTTCTTCTCGTAGCCGGTGCTATCGCTGGACCAATTACAGTAAGAGGCTTAGATTTAACTTCTACCCAGGCTGACAGAGCTATTGTTGATGCATTAATGGCAGCAAATGCTGGTATTGCCATGGATGCAAAAGGGATACAATTGCATCCGACTCCAATGGATGGTTTTTATTTTGATGCAACTGATTGCCCCGACCTGTTTCCTCCACTTGTGGCATTAGCTGCCTACTGCAAAGGAAAGACAACTCTCAAAGGTGTATCAAGATTATTACATAAAGAAAGCAACCGGGCATTGACCTTGCAGGATGAGTTTGATAAGATGGGAGTAACTATTGAACTGAATGGAGACATGATGGTCATATACGGTGGTGGAATAGTGAAAGGAGCAGATGTACATTCGCATCATGATCACCGGATAGCTATGGCTTGTGCTGTTGCCGGTTTAAAGTCCGATAGTGAGATGGTGATCGAGGAAGCCCAGGCTGTTAAAAAATCTTATCCGGATTTTTACAATGATTTAAAATCTCTTGGGGCATCAGTATCTTTACCGCATCAATATTTCAACCTGTAAACTTTTTAGCTTTGAATTCATTTGGCCGTATATTCCGCATTTCTATTTTTGGAGAATCGCATGGTGAATGTGCCGGTATAACAATAGATGGCTGCCCTGCAGGGTTGTCATTAACTGCGGAAGATTTATTGCCAGACCTGGGAAGAAGAAAAGGGGGTACTCAAAAAGGGACAACACCAAGGCAGGAAGATGATTACCCGATCTTCAAGAGTGGTGTGTTTAACGGAAAGACAACAGGATTTCCTGTCACTATTTTATTTGAAAATAAGAATATACGCAGTGAAGATTATAATAAACAAAGAAGTATTCCGCGGCCGGGTCATGCTGATTGGGTGGCAAATCAGAAATTTGGAGGGAATGAAGATTACCGGGGTGGCGGACATTTCAGTGCAAGGCTCACTACCGGGATTGTTGCTGCAGGAGTAATTGCAAAGAAATTGATGAAAGAAATCAGCATACAGGCTGATGTTACAGAAATAGGGGGCGAGAAAGACTTGGAGAAAGGGTTGCAAAAAGCGATTGATGCCAGAGACTCTGTTGGCGGAATTGTGGAATGCAAAGTAAAAGGATTACCTGTTGGATTGGGTGAACCTTATTTTGATTCATTGGAGTCAGTATTATCACATCTTCTTTTTGCTATTCCTGCAGTAAAAGGTGTGGAATTCGGAACTGGTTTTGCTGCTGCAAAAATGTTTGGTAGCCTGCATAATGATGCCATTGAAACCAAAGAAGGTAAAACCAGGACTAATCATGCAGGGGGCATCGTGGGTGGTATCAGTAATGGGAATGAACTGGTTTTCCGGCTGGCTGTTAAGCCCACATCATCCACACCGAAAGAACAAAATAGTTTGAATTGGGATACCGGTAAAACTGAAAATTTTTCCATTAAAGGACGTCATGATTTATGTGTAGCCTTAAGGGCGCCGGTTATTGTAGAAGCAGTAGCCGCTATTGTAATTGCTGATTTTATGTTATTGGAACAAAAAATAAAAAGAGTATTGTAATGCCTGTTATTTATCATGTTACTAAAGCTGCAGAGTGGAATGTTGCAAAGAAAAACGGTTTTTATGAGCACCCCTCGTTAAATGATGAAGGCTTCATACACTGCTCACAGGCGAACCAGGTAGCCGGGGTACTGGAAAGGTATTTTGCAGGACAATCTGATTTGGTAAAACTGGTGATTGATACTGATAAACTTACCAGTAAATTTGTTTTTGACTGGTCGCCATCTACTCAGGATACATTTCCTCATGTTTACGGACCGATTAACCTGGATGCAATTATTGAAATTATCGCTTTATAGTTACTCAGCCTCTTTTGTTTACAGGTCTCGTATTTATCCGTTATGTTCGGCAGGTGAAACCGGTATCAGTTATATCCGGGCTATTGAGCAGAAATATTGAGGAAATCTACAGTACACACTAAATTATATTGAATTGATTTCTTATTTTGTAACCTAGAGTTAGGGTTATATAAAAATTAGTATAAATACCCGATAAATTTCTGAAAGTCACCACACCACAATATGATGAAAAGAATAGTATACCCGTTCATCAGCAGTTTTATTTTTTATATCGTCGCTGCATCCTGTAATGGGAAAACCGGTAAAGGGCAGGATACAATTGCAGGTTCACCGGAAGAGTTGCAGCAAAAAACAACGGAACTGATACGGAGCTCTGCAGGGAGTGCTTTTGACAAAAAAGGATTCCTGGCTGATTCGGCAATCACAATAGGTCAGCCAAACCTTACCCGGATGCTATATGCAAAAAATGACTATACCCCCATTTGGTCTGCTAAACAAACATGGTTGCCCTTTGGGGATTCATTATTTGACTTTATTGAACAGTCACAACTCTATGGGTTATTTCCCGAAGATTATCATGCAATTCAATTGAAAGAGATCAGGACAAAATTTTATATTGATAGCCTTACAAAAAATGACAGAAAGGATGCTGCTTTATGGGCAAAAGCTGATATCATGCTTACTGATGCATTTGTTCGGATCGTAAAGGATTTAAAGTTAGGACGTCTTCCCAATGATAGTGTAACACTCAGAAAGGATTCTGTGCTCAGTGATGAGTTTTATCTGCAACAATTAAGTGCATTACAAAAATCGGGGTTAGCCCGGGTAGTTCAGTCACTGGAACCCGATCAAAGAGGGTATCGTTTATTGAAAGAAGGTATTAAAGCATTTCTTGCTACTGCCAATTATCGTCAGTTTACAAAAGTGCCATATCCTGAAAAGGACAAGCAAAAATTCAACAGGTTATTGCAAAAACGGTTGTACGAAGAAGGATTTATGTCATTCGATAGTATAGCTGCTGATTCAGCCCAACTGGCGGCTGCTGTAAAATTGTTTCAAAACAAAAAAGGCATTACTGTTGATGGCAGGGCAGGGGAGGGAACAATCAGAATGCTGAATGTAAATGATAGAGAGAGATTTATCCGGATTGCCATTAGTATGGATAAATATAAATTGCTTCCGGAAAGGATGCCATCAAAATATATATGGGTAAATGCATCTGGTAACCTATTGGAGTTGATAGATGGCGATGAAGTAAAAATATCTTCCCGGGTTATTTGCGGAAAGCCTAAAACAAGAACTCCTGTTCTTTCAAGTGTTATCTCTTCGCTTATCACTTATCCTCAATGGGTTCCGCCTCCCAGTATAGTTGGTAAAGAAATATTACCGGCGGTGAAAAAGAATCCTGGTTACCTGGCACGGAAAGGATTCAGTCTTTTAGACAAAAATGGAGATGAGGTGGATCCATATTCCGTTGACTGGTCCAGGTACGGGAATAATATTCCGTACCGCATTGTTCAGGGAAGTGGTGATGCCAATGCATTGGGTATAATGAAGTTTGTTTTTGATAACAAATACTCGGTATACCTGCATGATACTAACCAGCGGTATTTATTCGCTAATGCGATGCGTTCATTGAGTCATGGTTGTGTGCGGGTACAGGAGTGGGAAAAGCTGGCCTTTTACATCCTGCAAAATGAAAGTATGGGAGCTGGCGGCGGGGCAGCAAAAATTGATTCAGTAAAAACTTGGCTGAAGTATAAACAGAAAAGAAGTATTCCGATCAGGAATAAAATACCGGTCTATATACGTTATATAACTTGTGCAGGGCAAAACGGGAATATTGTGTTTTTCGACGATGTTTATGGTGAAGATAAAATGCTTAGGGAGAGATTTTTTGCAGGTAAATGAGATAAAACAAGCCATTATTAAGCCTTTGTGCAAATGAAAACAGTCTTTTTTGAAAAAAAAGTCTTCCAAACCCGTGAATATTAAGTAAATAATTTATTTTAGGATATTGAACATACCTGTTATTTTTGCCCAGATTTAAACCAAACTATCTCTTTATGAAGAAGATAATATCTGCTTTCATTGCGCTGTACCTGCTTGTACCTGCTGCCAGAGCCCAGGATGACGAAATAAGACCAAAAGCTCTTGGCGTCAGTTTTTTTCTAAACGATTTCGTTTCTCCTGAAAGAATACGTACTACTTCATTGAGCCAGGTTCTCAGTGATAAGAGTATGGCAAAAATTAAGGAAATGTCACCGGGTCTTGCTGTTACTTATTTTAAAGGTATCAGAAAGCATATCGATATCGCTGCTTCTCTCGGGGCTGCATTTCTTCGTTATCCGATGCCCGGAAAATCTTTTGCAGACAATAATTTACTTCTTGAGGGTAATGCTACCATTAACCTGAAGATGACAACTGAGAAATATTGGGTACAACCTTACCTGATCGCAGGAGTAGGTGCTCATAAATACCGTTCTTATTATGGAGCTTTCCTGCCTTTGGGCCTTGGTCTTAAGGTAAATTTTCTTGATGAGGCACACCTTTTTGTAACGTCTACTTACAGGGTACCTGTTACCAACGAAACAGCAAACTATCATTTACAACATAGTATTGGTATTGCCGGTCGGTTGGGTAAAAAGAAAGAACCAGTAGTTATTGAACCTCCAAAGCCACCCGCTGATACTGATGGTGACGGAATTATTGATAGCCTTGATAAATGCCCGACTGTAAAAGGGTTGGCAAAGTATGACGGTTGCCCGATTCCTGATACCGATAAAGATGGCATCAATGATGAAGAAGATAAATGTCCGACTGTACCCGGTCTTGCCCGTTACCAGGGATGCCCGATTCCTGATACTGATAAAGATGGCATCAATGATGAAGAAGATAAGTGCCCCACAGTGGCAGGTGTTGCCCGTTACCAGGGATGTCCAATACCAGACACTGATGGTGATGGAGTTAATGATGAAGAAGATAAATGTGTAACAATTCCCGGGCCAAGGGAGAATTTTGGTTGCCCTGTTATATCTGAAGAAGTCAAAAAGAAAGTGAACATGGCAGCTAACAATATTCTTTTTGTTACGGGTAGTGCCAAATTGCAAACAAAATCTTTCAAGGGATTGAATGAGGTTGCTCAGATTTTGAAAGATAATCCTGGTATGAGTCTCAATATTGACGGGCATACAGATAATGTTGGTAGTGATGAAAAAAACCAGGTATTAAGTGATAACAGGGCTAATTCAGTAAAGGCTTATCTTGTTAGCAAAGGAGTGGAGGAAAGCCGTATTTCTGCGCAGGGATATGGGGAGACAAAACCAATTGCAGATAATAAAACAGCTGCAGGTCGTCAGAAAAACCGCCGTTCTGAATTGACATTGAGTTATTATAAATAAGTGAATCCTATAAGAAAATGAAAAATGTCCTCTTTAAAGAGGACATTTTTCATTTTATCCACAGTAGTTACTAAGTGGGTATTATGACTTTGTTTTCCATGTTTTTCCCTTACCTTTGCGCCTCCAAAACCGTATGGTTTTTTAATTGTATCTAAATAACTGAAAATAAAGCAGTCATGGCAGATTTAAAATTTCAAAGAAACTTTGGTATTGCCGCTCATATTGATGCCGGTAAAACCACGACAACGGAGCGTATTCTTCGTTACACTGGTATGATCCACCGTATTGGGGAAGTGCATGATGGCGCTGCCACTACTGACTGGATGGAACAGGAAAAAGAAAGAGGTATTACCATTACATCTGCAGCTGTTAGTTGCCAGTGGAATTTTCCTACGGTTTTGGGAAAAGCAACTCCCGAAACCAAAAAATATTCTTTCAATATTATCGATACTCCCGGTCACGTTGACTTTACGGTTGAGGTTGAGCGTTCAATGAGGGTTCTGGATGGTTTGATTGCACTATTTTCTGCTGTTGATGGTGTGGAGCCACAGTCTGAAACAGTTTGGCGTCAGGCTAACCGTTATGGCGTTCCCCGTATCGGTTTTGTAAACAAGATGGATCGTGCCGGCGCTGACTTCCTTATGGTGGTAAAGCAGGTAAAAGAAATGCTTGGTTCCAAAGCAGTGCCCCTTCAGTTGCCGATCGGTGCTGAAGATGATTTTAAAGGGGTGGTTGATCTGATAAAAATGAAAGGTATTATCTGGCACATGGAAACAGAGGGTATGACCTTTGATGAAATAGAAGTGCCCGCAGATATGTTAGAAGAAGCTAAGGAGTGGAGAGCCAGTTTAGTTGAAGCAGTAGCTGAGTACGATGATAAGTTAATGGAAAAATTCTTTGATGATCCCAACAGTATCACCGAAGATGAAATGCATGAAGCGATCCGTAAAGCAACGGTTGACCTGAGCATCGTTCCGATGATGTGCGGTTCTTCCTTTAAAAATAAAGGAGTACAAACTGCTCTTGATGCAGTTTGCCGTTACCTCCCTTCACCAATAGATATTCCTGATACAATTGGTACTAATCCTGATACTGGTGAGCAGATCAGCCGTAAAGCCGATCCGAAAGAGCCATTTGCAGCTTTGGCTTTCAAGATCATGACAGATCCATTTGTGGGGCGTCTGGCCTTCTTCCGTTGTTATTCAGGACACCTGGACGCTGGTTCTTATGTATTAAACGTAAGAAGTGGTAAGAAAGAACGGATCAGCCGTATTATGAAAATGTTTGCCAATAAGCAAAACCCAATCGATTTCATCGAGGCTGGCGATATCGGTGCAGCTGTTGGTTTCAAAGAGATCAAAACAGGGGATACACTTTGTGACGAGAACCACCCGATCACCCTGGAGAATATGTTCATCCCGGAACCGGTTATTGCGGTGGCAGTTGAACCTAAAACGCAGGCTGACGTTGATAAAATGGGTATGGCCATTGCAAAACTGGTTGAAGAAGATCCTACGTTGCGAGTAAATACGGATGAAGATACAGGGCAAACCATCCTTCGTGGAATGGGTGAATTACATCTGGAGATCATTATTGATCGTATGCGCCGGGAGTTTAAAGTTGAAGTAAACCAGGGTGCGCCGCAGGTTGCTTATAAAGAAGCATTCCAGGCTACAGTGGAACACCGAGAGACATTGAAGAAACAAACGGGTGGCCGTGGTAAGTTTGCCGATATTCAGTTTAGCCTCGGTCCAATAGATGCAGAATGGAAAACAGAAAATCCGGACAAAAACTATCAGTTCGTTAATGATCTGTTTGGTGGATCAATTCCCCGTGAATTTGTTCCCGCTATCCAGAAGGGTTTTGAGCAATCCATGACTACCGGTGTATTAGCTAACTATCCTGTCGACAATATGAAGATCCGTGTATTTGATGGTAGTTTCCATGCTGTAGACTCTGACTCCATGTCTTTTGAACTATGCGCCAAGCAAGGTTTCCGTGAAGCAGCCAGAAAGGCAAAACCTGTTTTATTGGAACCAATCATGCGGGTAGAAGTAATTACTCCTGCTCAATACATGGGAGATGTAACGGGTGACCTTAACCGCCGTCGTGGTATGCTCGAAGGTATGGATACCCGTGCTGGTGCTGAAGTAATCAAGGCCAAAGTACCATTGAGTGAAATGTTTGGATATGTAACCCAGCTCCGTTCATTAAGCTCAGGAAGAGCATCCTCTACCATGGAATTCTCTCACTATTCACCGGCACCAACCAATATTGCTGAAGAAGTGATAGCGAAGGTAAAAGGCAAAGTGAGTGCTTAATAGTAAATGAAATTAATACTTTTCGACCCCGGCCTGAGCCGGGGTTTTTTTATTAGAAATTGAAAATATTGTTTTAAATCAATCCTATTATAGTTCTATGGCATTGTGTTTGTTATAAAATACCGGAATTTCCCCGTTTAGGATTCAAGTTCCTGTTAAAGGCCTGATTTCAAGATTATGAAAAACACAAGTTCAAGAGATTAAGGGTTCATCACTGAACCCTTTTTCTTTTAGAGGACTTATGAAAACATAATATATACCACATGCAGAAGTGAACAAGGTGATCAGATAGAATAGTATACTAATTACAACAGAAGTTTCCTGTGATAATCCAAAGTACTTTGACCCCTCCAAAAACACTACCTCTCTGATTCCCAATCCACCTATGGTTAATGGTAACACAGATACAATTGAAGAAATTAGAAAAATAAAAATGTATTCTGTGGAATGGGCAGGTATTTTTAAAGCTGCCATTATTAAATAGACACAAACAACCTGGGAGGCCTGTACAATAATGCCTAATAACAGCGTAGGGGCAAAACTGGAAATAAAATCCTTAAAGTATCTTTTAATGATAAAGTAGGATGCCTGCACTGCAAGTAAAGAACCAATTACCAGAAATGTGATATGCAAATTATTATCAAGCGTAATTATCGAGTAAGCTGCCAATACCAATCCCAGGCCCAGTAAGCCACTGAACCGATCAAGCAAAACCGCAGCTGTAGTTTTTTTATAAGGGACATTATACTTTTTAGTCAGAATAATCACTTTATAGGCGTCGCCACTAATGGAACCGGGAAGAAATAAATTATAAAACATACCCAGCCAGTATAGTTTTATATTCTCCCATTCCGGCAAGTGGATGCTGATATTTTTAAAATAGATATTCAGTCTTTTGGCAGAAATAACTTTAGAAAAAATAAATAGAAACAGGGCCGGAAACAAATAAAACCAACTGGTATTTTTTAGCGCATTACCTGCTTTTGCAAAATCAATTTTTCCGGAAACATACCAAAGGCAGACCACTGTGATGATTACTTTTAGTAGCAGTTTAAGCAGCTTATTGGTTTTAGATTGGGTGTTCTTTGATTTGCCCATTATTGCAGTAAATTGCTGCAAGTAAATTCAAATTGATGATAAAAAGAATTCTTCCTTTTATTCTGTTTTTTTTTAGTGCTGGTATGTGTTATGGGCAGGATAAACCTCTTGTAGCAGGTATGAAGATACTCCGGACAATGAAGATCAAAAAAGCGGTTTACCAGATAAAAGCCCCGGCTGATACTGCAAAACCTGTACTTTTTATTGAAGGAGATAATATTACTATTGATTTTAATAATGCTGAAATGAATGGCAGTAAACAGGATAAGAATCCTGCAGAATTTTCCGGGGTAGCCCTACTCATTCGCAATAGTAAGAATGTTACAATCAGGAATTTAAAAACAAGAGGATATAAAATAGCTTTACTGGCAAGAAATGTAGAGAAACTTACATTGGAGAATTGTGATTTCAGTTACAACTACCGGCAGCATCTCAACAGTACACAGGAAAAAGAAGATGTATCTGACTGGATGAGCTATCACCATAATGAAAAAGATGAATGGTTGCGATATGGTGCTGCGATGTACCTGCGGGGGTGCAATTTTGTGACTATAAAGAATTGTAAAGTAACCGGGGGTCAAAATGCACTAATGTTGATGGAATGTAAGGATGGGATGATTTACAACAATGATTTCTCCTTCAACTCGGGTATTGGTATCGGTATGTATCAAAGTAACAGGAACAATATTATGTACAACAGGGTTGTCTTTAATGTTCGGGGTTATAGTCATGGAGTGTACAACAGGGGGCAGGATAGTGCAGGTATGTTGGTATTTGAGCAAAGCAGTAATAATCTCTTTTATAAAAATAATGTAACACATGGGGGTGACGGTTTCTTTCTCTGGGCCGGCCAAACAACGATGGATAGTGGAAAGGGCGGGTGTAATGACAATATCATTCTGAGTAATGATTTTTCCTATGCCCCTACGAATGGAATTGAAGCTACATTTAGCCGGAATACAATCTTGTCAAACAAAATATTTGAATGCGACCATGGTATTTGGGGAGGGTATAGTCATAATACAACTATCGCTGAGAACCAGTTTAGAAATAACAGGATTGCTATCGCCATTGAACATGGACAGCACAATAATATCCATCATAATCTTTTTATTAGAGATAAAGAGGCCGTCAGGTTATGGTCCAGGCCTCAGCAACCCGCAGACTGGGGATATGCTAAATACAGGGATACCAGGAGTGTTGGCTATGTAATATCATCAAACAGTTTTAATGATCACCAGCTGGTTTATAATATCACAAGAACAGATTCGCTGAATATTTTTGATAATACTTATTCAAGAAATACGGTAACAATATATAAAACAGATTCATCTGTTACCCACCTTGATACACTTTTTAACCAGCGGTGGAGTGACTTTTTTTCTTCATCCAAGGATTTTGTAATACCTCAGGTTGGTAATCCAATGGATCCTTTTGAAGGGTATGGTAAACTGAGTGGCAAAAAGAATATTCTTATTACTGAATGGGGACCTTATGATTTTCGTTCACCCATAATTTGGAATACAAATCCAACAGATACTTCAATGACCATGAAATTTGACTTAATTGGTCCAAGTGGAAAATGGAAAGTGAAAAGTTATAAGGGAGTAGATAACCTTTCTGCAATGAGCGGGGGATTTCCGGCTACCATTACTGCTCAAAAAATAGAAGTGGGCAGATCTGATATTGTTATTGAACTGGAATATACCGGAGATAAGATTACAACACCTTTTGGTGAAAAAATCAAGGCTGGAAAAGCGTACAACTTTTCTTACCGGAAATTTTTTCAGCCATTGAATTGGGAAGTTCTTTTTTATGCCCTGGATACAAACAGTCATGACCCACTAAAAACCGGTCAATTGTTTTCGGTATATGAAAAGAAAGCTCCCTTTAAAAGAGATAGTGTCGACAGGCTGGAATATGCATGGTGGGGCGGGATAAAAGCAAATGGAATAAATTATCCGCAGTTTATTACAGTTGCAACAACTTCAGCGATTCTTCCTAAAGGGGAATATGAACTTTCAGTTACCTGGGATGATGCTGTCAGGATTTATATTGATGACAAACTCATTTTAAACGAATGGGAGCCTTTCAAATTCAAATTTGATGAATCACCAAACCGACGAATCCCATTGATTATCAGTGGGAAACACCAGTTCAGGGTAGAGCACCTGGAGTTGGGCGGTTTTGCTACTTTAAACCTGAAAATGAGGTTGATAAAGTAGTTCCCGGGGGTTTTAAATAAGTTTGTCCACAGACGATAAAATTCTTTCCTAAGTATTTGGAACGTATAGGCTTCACCCTTACCTTTGCACTCCCAAAAGAAAATTGGGTTTTCACACATGTCGCAGCGAATCAGAATCAAATTACAGTCCTACGATCATAATCTGGTAGATAAATCTGCCGAAAAGATCGTAAAAACGGTACGCAGTACCGGCGCAGTAGTAACAGGTCCAATTCCTTTGCCTACACGCCGTAAAATTTTTACAGTATTGCGTTCACCACACGTAAATAAGAAAAGTCGTGAGCAATTCCAGTTAGCTACGCATAAGCGTCTATTGGATATTTACACGTCTTCAAGCCGTACTGTAGATGCACTGAGCAAGCTTGATTTGCCTAGTGGTGTGGAAGTTGAGATCAAAGCGTAGAATAAGAGGCATTTAGCCTCCCGCAGTTAGTTCTTATAAATTGATTTAAAATTTTGCTATCTCTCAATCTTCTGCCGGCAGGCAGGTGAAAAAAGAGCTCTGGCGGTTAAACATAAAACAAGCCATTCAGGGTTTGTTTACTACCGGTACTTCCCCATAAAGGAAAAGGTCGGTGGCAAACGGGGATTGACCCTTCGTTGCACACAAAGTGACTCTATCACTGTAACGAAGAATGTCCCAATAATCCTGCAGGCATAAATTGTAAAACATGAAAGGTATTATTGGGAAAAAAATTGGGATGACCAGTGTTTTCGATCCTTCCGGCAAACAAACTGCCTGTACGATCATTGAGGCAGGTCCCTGTGTAGTTACCCAGGTAAAGACCAAGGAGTCTGACGGGTACAATGCTCTCCAGCTTTCTTTTGGTGATAAAAAGGAAAAGCAATCCACAAAAGCCGAAGTAAATCACTTCGCAAAAGCTCAAACAGCTCCAAAGAAATTCTCTAAGGAATTCCGTGATTTTTCTCTCGAAAAAAATATTGGTGAAACTATTACACTTGACATTTTCGCTGAAGGTGATAAAGTAGAAGTAGTTGGAACCACAAAAGGTAAAGGCTTTCAGGGTGTTGTAAAACGTCATGGTTTTCATGGTGTCGGGCAACAGTCTCACGGTCAGCACGACCGTCAAAGGGCTCCGGGTTCTCTCGGTAACTCTTCTGATGCGAGCCGTGTTATGAAAGGTGTTCGTATGGCCGGTCGTATGGGTAATGACAGAGTGAAAATGAAAGGCCTGAAAGTGGTCAAGATTTTCGCTGAGAAGAATTATATCCTGGTTAGTGGTTCTGTACCAGGTCATATTGGTTCAATTGTTTTAATTCAGAAATAAGACAGTGATTTCAATTCCCGTTCTGGCGGTGATTGGTTCACATAAAAGATAAGAAAATGAAAGTTGAAGTTTTAAATACAAAAGGAAAGGCGACAGGCAGATCGGTTGAGCTACCCGAAGAAATCTTTGGAGCCGAGCCTAACAACCATGTAATCTACCTTGCTGTAAAACAATATCTGGCTGCACAGCGCCAGGGTACACATAAAGTGAAGACCCGTGCTGAAGTACAGGGTGCCAGCCGCAAACTGCATCGTCAGAAAGGTACCGGTGGTAGCCGTAAGGGTAATATCCGTAACCCCTTATACAAGGGTGGTGGTACGATCTTTGGCCCCAAGCCGCACAGTTATGATATCAAATTGAACCGGAAAGTTAAAGACCTGGCAAAAATATCTGCACTTAGCTACAAAGCGAAGGATAATGCAATAGTTATTGTTGAAGATATAACCATGGATTCTCCAAAAACAAAAAGTTTCATGGATATCATGGGTAGCCTTAAGGTGGCTGATAAAAAAGCTATGTTCATCATGCCGGAGTACAACGACAACGTTCAGTTATCAATCCGTAACGTTCCTTCTGTTCTCGGTGTATTGCTGAGTGATATTAATACCTACGATATTGTAAATTCTGAAGTACTGGTGTTAACTGAAAGTGCAGCAAAGATTTTTGCTGATGATGAAAAAGCAGAAGCTTAATTTAAAACATTTTAAAGAGTAAGAGATGAAACTTTCTGAAGTATTAATAAAACCAATTTTGACAGAAAAAGCGAATGCGCAACAGGATAAGCTGCGCCGTTATGCTTTTAAAGTGGCAAGAAAGGCAAACAAACTGGAAATCAAAAAAGCAGTAGAAAGCTTTTACGGGGTAACTGTAACAGGTGTGAACACCGCAGTGGTTCCCGGTAAAAATAAGAGCCGCTTTACCAAGTCTGGTGTAATCTCAGGTCGTAAACCTGCTTACAAGAAGGCTTTTGTAACTGTAGCTGAGGGTGAAAATATTGATCTGTATTCAAATATTTAATCCTTATTAATGAATGGCTTCAACAGCCGCTAATGTTGAACTAAAAAAGAAATTGAAAAATGGCACTAAGAAAATTTAAACCTATTACAGCCGGTACCCGCTGGAGAATCGGTAACGCTTATGCTGAGGTTACTACCAATGTTCCTGAAAAAAGCCTGGTAGAAGCTAAGCCAAGAACAGGTGGTCGTAACTCTTCTGGTCACTTATCCATGCGCTACAGAGGCGGTGGACATAAGAAGAAGTACCGTATCATTGATTTCAAAAGAAATAAAACCGGTGTTGCAACTGTTGAATCAATTCAATACGATCCAAACCGTACAGGTTTCATTGCATTGCTGAATTATGCTGATGGGGAAAAACGTTATATCCTGGCTCCGCAAGGTTTGCAGGTTGGTGCCAAAGTAGAAAGTGGTACTGATGTTGCTCCTGAGGTTGGAAATGCTCTCCCGATGAAGAACATGCCTTTGGGTACTAATATTCACAATATTGAAATGCAACCTGGTCAGGGTGGTAAATTAGCCCGCAGTGCCGGATCTTCTGCTCAGCTGACTAACAAAGAAGAAAAATATGCCATTCTCAAAATGCCTTCCGGTGAATTGAGAAAAGTATTGATCAATTGCTGGGCAACGGTAGGTGTAGTAAGTAATAGCGATCACTTCCTGCAAAGTATGGGTAAAGCAGGTCGCAACAGGTGGAAAGGGATCAAGCCAAGAAACCGTGGTGTGGCAATGAACCCTGTGGATCACCCGATGGGTGGTGGTGAAGGTAAAGCTTCCGGTGGTCAGCCTCGTAGCAGGAACGGACAATACTCAAGAGGTTTGAAAACCAGAACAAAAGGAAAGGGAAGCGATAAAATGATCATTCAGCGTAAGAATGGAAGTAAGTTGGCTAAGTAATAAAACTATTTAACAATACAACGACATAAACATGGCTCGTTCGATTAAAAAAGGTCCTTATATAGCAACCCATCTTGAAAACAAGGTGCTGGCTATGAATGAAGGCAAAAACAAAAAGGGTGTTATCAAGACATGGAGCCGCCGCTCTACTATTTCACCTGACTTTGTGGGACACACTTTTGCTGTGCATAATGGTAACAAGTTTATTCCCGTGTATGTAACCGAATTTATGGTTGGTCATAAATTAGGTGAATTTGCACCAACCCGCCAGTTCAAAGGACACTCTAAAAAAGAAGGTTAATCTAGAAATTAATAACAATGGAAGCAGTAGCTAAACTGAGAAATTACCCGACATCACCCCGCAAAATGCGGTTACTTGCTGACCTTATCCGTGGTCAGAAAGTTGAAAAAGTACTGGCTGAGCTGGAACATAGCCCTAAACATCCTGCAGTACCGCTGCGTAAACTGGTGTTAAGTGCAATCAGCAACTGGAAGCAGAAGAATGAAGGGGGTGATGAAAGTCAACTTGTGGTAAAAACAATTTTTGTTGATGGTGCCAGGACTTTGAAGAGAATGCGTCCTGCCCCGCAGGGACGAGGTTACCGTGTACGCAAGCGCAGCAATCATGTAACAGTAATTGTTGACACAAAAGAATCTAAAAACTAAACGAATTAATAACCAATAACATGGGTCAAAAAGCAAATCCGATTGGTAACAGGTTAGGCATCATCCGTGGATGGGAATCAAACTGGTACGCCACAAAAAAAGATTATGCCGGCAAACTGATCGAGGATCACAAAATCAGAACTTATCTGAATGCCCGTATCAATAAGGGTGGTATTTCAAAGATTGTTATTGAAAGAACATTGGGTAAACTGATTGTCACTATACATACATCAAAACCGGGTATCATTATCGGTAAAGGTGGTGGCGAGGTAGATCGTATTAAAGAAGAGTTGAAGAAATTAACGGGTAAAGACGATGTGCAGATCAACATTCTTGAGATTCGCCGTCCTGAACTGGATGCGATGATTGTAGGTGATACGATTGCCCGTCAGATCGAAAACCGTATCAATTTTAAAAGGGCCACTAAAATGGCTATTGCTTCTGCACTTCGTATGGGTGCTGAAGGTATCAAGATCAAATTAAGCGGTCGTTTGGCTGGTGCTGAGATTGCCCGTAGCGAAGAATTCAAACAAGGCCGTGTACCCCTTCATACATTCCGTATGGATATTGATTATGCCAATGTGTTTGCACAAACAGTATATGGTAAAATCGGTATCAAAGTATGGATCTGTAAAGGTGAGGTTTTAGCAAAGCGGGATTTGAACCCCAATTTCATAGGTGGTAAAAATGAAGTAAGCGACAGAAGAGAAAGAAGGGATGATAACCGTGGTGGTGATCGTCGTGATGACAGAAGAGGTGGCGGCGAGAGAAGAGGTGGTGGTGGAAGAGACAGAAGAAATTAATTGTATAAACAAGAATCCTGTCTGCCCGTGGGCAGGCAAGTAACTCGAAATTATAAACAATGTTACAACCGAAAAGATCGAAGCACAGGAAAATGCAGAAAGGTCGCATGAAAGGCGATGCTAAAAGAGGTACTACCATTGCATTTGGCTCTTTTGCTTTAAAGGCGCTGGATCAGCACTGGATAACTGATCGTCAGATTGAAGCTGCCCGTCAGGCATTGACCCGTGAAATGAAAAGGGAAGGAAATGTATGGATACGGATTTTCCCCGATAAGCCTATAACCCGCAAACCAGCAGAAGTAAGGATGGGTAAAGGTAAAGGTAACCTGGAATTCTGGGCTGCAGTAGTAAGGCCGGGTCGTATCTTATTTGAAATCGATGGTGTAAGTGAGCAGGTTGCCCGTGCATCATTAGCTCTGGCTGCCGGTAAGCTGCCTATAAAAACAAAGTTTATTGTACGCCGTGATTTGGTTTCAGCGTAATAATTAATAAATCGTAAAGCGATATGTCAAAGAAAGCAGATTTTGTAAAAAGTATTCACGGGATGAATGAGCAGGACCTTAAGGCTCGTTTGGAGGAAGATAAACAACGTTTGAAAAAACTCGAGTTTGCGCATGCTATTTCTCCACTGGAGAATCCCATGACCATTCGGGGACTGCGCCGGGAGATTGCCCGTCTGAAAACGGAATTGAAGTTAAAGCAACAGCAAGCATAATAAAGCTATAAAAATGGAAGCAAGAAATTTAAGAAAGACCAGGATTGGTGTTGTAACCAGCAACAAGATGACAAAGACCATTACCGTTGCGGTAGAAAGAAAAGTAAAACACCCTATCTATGGTAAATTCGTAAAAAAGACTACCAAGTTCCATGCTCACGATGATAAAAATGAGTGCAGCATTGGGGATGTGGTAAAAATCATGGAAACCCGTCCGCTGAGTAAGACAAAGCGCTGGAGGCTGGTGGAAGTGGTGGAGAAAGTGAAGTAAGAAAGCAACCGGTTACTAGCCATAGAGCCAGGAACCGTATCAGATAAAAGATAGTTATTAATTGCTAAAGGCTCGCAACTCGCAGCTGATAGCTCAAAGCTTAAGAAAAATGATTCAGCAAGAAAGCCGTTTAAATGTTGCGGACAACAGTGGTGCCAAAGAGGTGCTTTGTATCCGTGTACTCGGCAACAGCGGTCAGCGTTATGCCAGGATTGGCGATAAGATTGTAGTAACTGTAAAAGATGCTCTGCCTGCCGGGGGTATTAAAAAAGGTACCGTTGCCAAAGCAGTAATTGTCCGCACTACTAATAAGCTTCGTCGTAAGGATGGTTCTTATATCCGTTTTGATGACAATGCAGTGGTGATATTAAACCAGTCTGATGAGCCTCGTGGTACCCGTATTTTCGGGCCTGTTGCGAGAGAACTTCGTGATAAAGGTTATATGAAAATTATCTCTTTAGCACCAGAAGTATTATAAAATTAAAAGGGTAAAACCCATTAACGACAGATAAAATGAAAGCAAGATTTAAACCAAAGTATAACATCCGTAAAGGCGACAACGTGGTGGTCATTACCGGCGATGATAAAGATTTATCCAAGCCCCGTACGGTAAAAGAGGTTTTGGTAGAAAAAGGTAAAGTGATTGTGGAAGGAGTTAATATCATTACCAAGCACACAAAACCTTCAGCACAAAATACCAAAGGCGGTATTGTGAAAAAGGAAGCCCCTATCAGCATCAGTAATGTAATGCTCTGGGATGCGAAGGCAAAAGCTCCTGCCAAAGTGAAGAGAGAAAGAGAGGATGGCAAAACTGTTAGAATATCAAAAAAATCAGGTGAAAGAATCTAATTCTTACTTGTAGTAATAAGTGAATTATATGAGTACAAAAACATATTCCCCAAGACTGGCAGACAAGTACAAAAAAGAAGTTGTACCTGCCCTGGTAAAAAAATTCGGTTACGATTCAGTAATGCAGGCTCCAAAATTGGAGAAAATATGCCTGAACCGTGGTGTAAATGGTGCAGTGTCTGATAAAAAGCTGGTTGATATTGCTCTTGATGAGCTAACAACAATCAGTGGTCAGAAAGCTGTTGCTACCATGTCAAAAAAGGATATTTCAAATTTCAAACTGCGTAAGAATATGCCCATCGGTGCAAGGGTAACATTGCGTGGCGATAAGATGTTTGAATTCCTGGATCGTTTGATAGCTGTGGCACTTCCCCGTGTTCGTGACTTCAAAGGAGTAAATGAAAAAGCTTTTGATGGTCGTGGTAACTATACGCTGGGTGTAACAGAACAAATCATCTTCCCGGAGATTGATATTGATAAGGTTAATAAGATCACAGGGCTTGATATCACTTTTGTGACAACAGCAAATACTGATGAAGAGGCATATGAATTATTGAAAGAGCTTGGAATTCCTTTCAAAAACGCAAAAAATAACGCTAACTAAAAAGTAATAAACAATTATGGCTAAAACTTCAGTAAAGGCCAGGCAGAAAAAGAGAGAAAAGATGGTTGCCCAGCATGCAGCTAAAAGAGAAGAGCTGAAAAAAGCTGGCGATTGGAAAGCTCTCGATGAGATGCCGAAGAATTCTTCTAAAGTTCGGTTGAAGAATCGTTGCCAGTTAACCGGTCGCCCCAAAGGCTATGTTCGCTACTTTGGAATTTCCAGGATAGCACTGCGTGACATGGCTTTGAATGGCAAGATTCCCGGATTGAAAAAAGCAAGCTGGTAAGAAATTAAATTAATAAACTAAACTTTTCCAATTATTCCGTCCCAGACGGAACGTAGGAGGGCAATAAATATGGTAACAGATCCTATAGCAGATTTCCTGACAAGAATCCGTAACGCACAGATGGCAGGTCACCGTGTGGTAGATATTCCTGCTTCAAACCTCAAAAAACGTATGACAGAAATCCTGTACAACCAGGGTTACATCCTGAAGTACAAATTTGAAGATGATAACAAACAAGGCGTTATTAAGATAGCCTTAAAGTATGACCTTGCTACAAAACAACCGGCTATTCAAAGCATGGAAAGAGTAAGTCGTCCGGGTTTGCGTCAGTATGCAAAACCTGCTGACTTTCGCCGTGTGAAAAACGGTTTGGGTGTGGCTATCCTGTCTACTTCGAAAGGAGTAATGACAGACAAGGAAGCTAAATCACAAAACGTCGGTGGTGAAGTTCTTTGCTACATATATTAATAGAAAATGTTACTGATACATTAAGCTGAAACTATACTAAGCTGACCGGTCAGTAAACGATAAATAAAAAAAGATAAAATAAGTAATTATGTCTCGTATAGGTAAACAGCCGGTAGTTGCTCCAAGTGGTGTCACAATAAGTGTAGGGAAAGATAATGTGGTAACTGTAAAAGGACCCAAAGGGGAGCTGAAGCAGGCAATTGACCGTGATATCACGGTAGAAGTAAAAGACGGACAGATCACTTTTGCCCGTCCAACTGACCAGATTCGTCACCGTGCATTGCATGGTTTGTATCGTTCACTGGTGTCTAACCTTGTAAAAGGTGTTACTGACGGATATGAAAGAAAATTGGAGTTGGTTGGTGTCGGTTTTAAAGCTGCTAACCAGGGAAATGTCCTTGATCTTGCTTTAGGTTTTTCGCACAATATCATTTTTGAAGTGCCTAAAGAACTTAAAGTTGCAACAGCTCAGGAAAAAGGTCAGAACCCAACCATTACTCTTGAAGGGATAGACAAGCAATTGATTGGCCAGGTCGCAGCAAAATTGCGTGGCCTCCGTAAGCCTGAACCTTACAAAGGAAAAGGTGTCCGCTATGTTGGTGAAGTGGTACGTAAGAAAGCCGGTAAAGCTGCAGGTAAATAATTAAAGTAAAATTTAATCCTGGCATCCCGATAGCTATCGGGAAGGATTGTAAATAAAAAAGAGATGAACCCAAAAGTTAAATCACAGAGAAGACAAAATATCCGCTATCGCATTCGCAGAAAAATAAGCGGGTTAACAAATAAACCCCGTTTGTCTGTGTACAGAAGTAATGCTGATATATATGCTCAGCTGATTGATGATACAAAAGGAGAAACGCTGGCCGCTGCATCATCAAGGGATAAAGACATTGCGGCACAAAAACTAACAAAAAGTGAAAAGAGCAAATTGGTTGGAGCCGCTATTGCCCGAAAAGCAACTGAGCTGGGTATTAAAGATGTAACATTTGATCGTGGAGGTTATCTCTACCATGGTCGTGTGAAATCAGTAGCTGATGGAGCCAGGGAAGGTGGTCTTCAATTCTAAAAAAACATTCAAACTTTTAATTACAGTATAAATGTCAAAGTTTAACGTAAACAGGGTAAAAGCAGGTGACCTCGAGTTGAAAGACAAAGTTGTTGCCATAAACCGTGTTGTAAAAACCACAAAGGGTGGTCGTGCCTTCAGTTTCTCAGCATTAGTGGTTGTAGGTAATGAAAATGGCGTGGTAGGTCATGGCCTTGGTAAAGCAAAAGAGGTACAGGAAGCAATAACTAAGGGAATTGAGGATGCAAAGAAGAACCTGATTAAAGTTCCTGTAATGAAGGGTACTATCCCTCATGATCAGTGGGCTAAAGAGGGTGCTGCTAAAGTTTTAATTAAGCCAGCTGCCCATGGTACTGGTGTAATTGCAGGAGGTTCAATGCGTGCCGTATTGGAGGCTGCCGGTGTTACAGACGTACTGGCTAAGTCTTTAGGCTCAGCTAATCCGCACAACGTGGTAAAAGCAACTTTCAAAGCATTGGCTTTATTGCGTGAACCAATTAATGTAGCTAAGACCCGTACACTTGGTTTAAAGAAAGTATTTAACGGTTAATTCCGATTACAAACGAATTGAATTATGAAAAAGATTAAAATAACATTGGTTAAAAGTCCTATTGACAGACCAGAACGTCAGAAATTAACTGTGCAGGCGCTGGGTTTGAATAAGACAAATTCTACAAAAGAAGTAGAAGCCACTCCGCAAATACTGGGTATGCTTCGTAAAGTTAATCACCTGGTGAAAGTGGAAGATGTGAAATAATTGAGGAATTCTCAGTTATAAATTAAATTTTAAAGCGAGCCCCGAATGCTTTCGGGGCGATGAGTAAAAAATAAAAGCAACATGAAACTACACGAATTAAGACCCGCAAAAGGGGCAACTCACAAAGTAAAAAGAATTGGTCGCGGTGATGGTTCCGGACATGGAGGCACATCAACAAAAGGTACAAAAGGTGCTCAGAGCCGTACAGGCTTTAAGAATAAAATGGCCCATGAAGGTGGCCAGATGCCTATTCAGCGTCGTATTCCAAAACGTGGATTTAAAAATCCTCATCGTGTTGAATACAAAGTAATCAATCTGGGTCAGGTAGAGCAATTGGCTGAAAAGTATAACATTACTGAATTCAGTCTTGAGAACCTTTACATCAATGGTTTAATTGCCCAAACGGACAGTGTTAAGATACTTGGCAATGGTGAGCTAAAAGGAAAATTCACATTTAAAGTGAATGCAGTCAGTGAAAAAGCCAAATCGGCAATTGAAGCAGCAGGAGGTTCGGTGGAGATAGTAAAGTAAATTTCGCTACATTGCAATGACGCATTAAATGCGTCTTTTACGTTTTAAGAGCTTTAAACTTTTATAATCCCCGTGAAGAAATTAATACAGACAATTAAGAATATCTGGAGCATTGAGGAACTGCGTGGTAAGATTTTGTTCACCCTGATGATGATCGCTATCTATCGGGTGGGTGCACATATTGTATTACCTGGTATCGATCCAAATCAAATGGAAGCAGGTGCTGAAAGCAATACTGGTATACTGGGCCTTATTGATGCGTTTTCTGGCGGAGCCTTTAACCAGGCCTCTATATTTGCATTAGGTATTATGCCTTACATTTCGGCATCAATTTTTATGCAATTGATGACAGTGCTGGTTCCCCGTTTTCAAAAAATGCAGAAAGAAGGGGAGAGTGGCAGAAAGAAAATTAACCAGTACACCCGTTATCTTACTGTAATTGTCACTATACTCCAGGCATCAGCCTATGTATCTTATTTGCAGGGAATGACGCAGCAGACAGGCGGAATAATGGCAGGCTATGCCAGTTATTTCTGGTTATCTACCGTTGTTGTTCTTACAGCAGGTACCTTATTTGTAATGTGGATGGGTGAGAAGATCACTGATAAGGGCTTGGGAAATGGTACGTCCCTTATAATCATGATTGGTATCATTGCCCGCTTACCTCAATCATTCCTTCAGGAATTAAGTGCCAAATCAGTAAGGAATGGCCAGATACTGGTCTTTATAATCGAAATTGCTATTCTGATCGCAATAATTATGGGTTGTATTCTCCTGATCCAGGGAGTGAGAAAGGTACCCGTAAACTATGCCAAGCAAATAGTTGGTAACAGGCAATTTGGTGGTGCCCGTCAGTTTTTACCCTTAAAAGTTAATAGTGCAGGTGTTATGCCCATCATTTTTGCGCAGGCTATCATTTTCATTCCTACAATATTTGCCAATTATAATACACAGGCAAGCGGATTTTTAAGAGCTATTACCGATCATACTAATATCTGGTACATGCTTATTTATTCTGTTGTTGTTATTGGCTTTACTTTCCTTTATACGGCCTTGATTTTTAATCCAAAACAAATTGCAGATAATTTAAAACAGAATAATGGTTTTATACCCGGTGTTAAACCAGGGCAACCTACCACTGATTATATTGGCTCAATAATGGATAAAATCACTTTTCCGGGTGCACTCATGCTCGCATTTGTTGGAATCCTGCCGGGTATTGCGCAGCTTTTAGGTGTTACGCAGCAGTTCGCAACTTTCTTTGGAGGAACATCCCTTCTTATTATGGTAGGTGTTATTCTTGACACATTACAGCAGATTGAAACCCAGCTGTTGATGCGCCAGTATGATGGATTGATGAAGAGTGGACGAATACAGGGAAGACAAACAACTTCTGCGGTTCAGATGTAATAAAATTATCAATATACAGAACCCGGTAAGTATCCCTTGCCGGGTTTTGCTTTTTTAAGGATATTTGCTAATCTATGCTGATATATAAAACTGACGAGCAAATAGAAATGATGCGACAAAGCGCTATGCTGGTAAGCAAGACCCTGGCAGCAATGACAGCAATGCTCAAACCTGGCATAACAACTTTATCTATTGATAAAGCAATTGGTGAATTTATCAGGGACCACCAGGCGATTCCTTCTTTTCTAAACTATAATGGTTATCCGTTTAATTCCTGTATTTCCGTAAACGATGTGGTGGTACATGGTTTCCCGGGCAAGTATGAGCTTCGGGAAGGAGATATTATCTCTATCGATATTGGTGTTATACTAAATGGCTGGCATGGTGACCATGCCTACACGTTTGCTATTGGCGACCCGGGTGAGTTAGTAATGCAATTGATACGGGTGACAAAGGAGTCATTATATAAGGGTATTGAAAAAGCAATTGCCGGAAACAGGGTAGGTGATATTGCGTTTGCTATTCAAGAACATACAGAGAAAAAATACGGATATGGTGTGGTCAGGGAATTGGTTGGGCATGGACTTGGTAAAGATCTTCACGAAGATCCGCAGGTTCCTAACTATGGCAGGAGGGGAAGCGGGGCCAAACTAAAAGAAGGATTGGTACTGGCAATAGAACCGATGATTAATCTTGGCAGAAGAGATATTTACACGGAAGATGATGGCTGGACCGTAAGAACAAAAGATGGGAAACCGTCAGTACACTTTGAACATGATGTTTGTGTCAGAAAGAATAAGGCGGATATACTATCGGATTATAGCATTATCGAAAAAGCCGAAAGAGCAAATACAAATCTTTTTACTCAAACTCAAATAGCTGAACCCCTCGCCTGAGGGGTTTGTTTTTCACTTATGTCATCTTCAAAAAAACTCGTTGTTATTGGCGGAGGCGCAGCAGGTTTTTTTTGTGCCGTAAATGCAGCACGACTGAATCCGGGATTGAAGGTTGTCATTATTGAAAAGACAAATAAAATATTATCGAAAGTGAAAGTGAGTGGTGGTGGCCGCTGTAATATTACGCATGCTTGTTTCGATATAACTGAAATGAGTAAAAATTATCCGCGGGGTAGTAATTTTGTCAAAAAAGCATTTCATCAATTCTTTACAACCGATACTATTCAATGGTTTGAGGACAGGGGGGTAAAACTAAAGACCGAGGAAGATGGAAGGATTTTCCCGGCAACAGATTCCTCTCAAACTATTATAGATTGTCTTTTAAAAGAAGTGAATAAATATAGTGTGGAAATAATGATGAATGCGGAAGTTAAAAGTGTTCTTTATAAGGATAATTGTTTTGAACTAAGGCTCTCCGGCTTCGCATCCCAAAGTCACCGCCTTCTTACTACTGACTATTTATGTATTGCCTGTGGTGGTTATCCTAAATCTTCTATGTTTGAATGGATAAAAGAACTGGGGCATTCGGTTGAAATCCCTGTGCCGTCATTGTTCACTTTTAATATTCCGGGACATCCGATCACAAAATTAATGGGGATAACTGTAGAAAATGTAAGGGTCAAAATCGTCAGCAGCAAACTTGAACAGACCGGGCCGTTGTTAATTACACACTGGGGGCTAAGCGGTCCGGCAATATTAAAACTGAGTGCATGGGGGGCAAAAGAATTGTCTGCCATGAATTATGAGTTTAAAATTCTTATAAACTGGTTACCTGTTTTCAATGAGCAGCAACTAGCGGAAAAATTTCAATCACTTCGATTTGAATTGGCTTCACAAAAGATAGTGAATAAAAATCCATTTGGACTTTCTCAACGTCTTTGGGAATATTTACTGGATCGTTCCGGGGTGAACAATGAGAAACGCTGGGCTGATATTCCTGCCAGGGAGCAGAATAAATTTATCAGGAATCTTTGTGCCTGTGAGTTTGATGTAAAAGGAAAGACCACATTCAAAGAAGAGTTTGTAACAGCAGGAGGATTAAAACTGAATGAAATTGATCATAATTCCCTGATGAGTAAAAAAGTACCTAACCTTTTTTTTGCCGGGGAAATAATGGATGTGGATGGAGTGACCGGGGGGTTTAACTTCCAACATGCATGGACAAGCGGCTATATTGCAGCGAAAACTATAGCAGCGCAAAGTATTTAATCAGTTATTTGTCTAATTGCGGTTTTATCTGCACATAAGACCATGCTGTGAAAGGTGCAACAAGTAAAATGAAAATAACCCACCAGCACTTTGTGATAATCCATGCCAGTGCAATAATAAGAATTATATACAGGGGATAGGTAATAAGCAATATAGCTACAAGTACAGAATCAAAATGGTCAGTTCCCCTGGTGCGGCTTAAAGCTAATTTTTTTACTGGTATATATAGCGGTATATGAAATATCCATCCCAGCAAAGCAGGAATAGAAAGAATTATTTTTTTTAATAATGGCTGATCTATAACAAGCTTCTGTTTTTGCTTTTTATCAATTTTGGGTATTTCAAAAACAAGCTTTTCGAGCTGCTGTTGCAATTTATTATTGAATGACTGATGACGCAAACCATCTGGTTCGTTTTGGTTAAAGTAATCTTGATTTATAATGTCCCCAAAATTGATAAATACATTTTTCCCAAAGAGGCGAAATGAATTGTAATTGAGACCTACCGGTAAAACGGCGAGTGGAATATTTTCTTCCCAGGCTTTTGCAGCAAGTCTTGCTGTCCCCTTTTTTAAAGGGCGAAGATGCCATTCATTGATACATTTTCCTTCGCTGTATATTGTTACTATGCCATTGGTTTTAAAAATTCGGATACAGGCATCAAATGTTTTATAATTCTCAGATAGATTTTCAACACCTTCGCTTGTACGGTATACCGGCAGTATTTTTAAAGCGGTAAGCAACTTTGCATAAAATGGTTTTTTAAAAACATCACCTCTTGCAAGTGACCACACTGGTTGTTCGAATAAAGTATTTAGTATGACAGAGTCCAGAAAAGAGTTGGGATGATTGCAAGCCAGTAATAACGGGCCTTTTTCGTTCAGCATTTCCGGCTTATTAATAACAATCTTTCTGCAAAATATTTTTATAGCCAGCCGGGCCAAAAGTCTGATGAAATTGTACAGCAATACTTAGTTTTTGGTGAATATAGTTATTATTTGAGATGAAGAGCGAACAGAACCTTGGCTAGGGCTTCGCAAGGGACGCTGAATCAAGGCTTTACAGATGGGGTGAAACGTAAAAATCTCTGCCCCGGAAACCATCATCAAATATTTATTTAGCGTATCTTTGCCCCCCCGAAAATAAAACCCTTCGGGACAAATTAAATGTTTGAAAACATTATTAAAAAACAACTAAACGCTGATGCACAGGAGTCTGCTACTGATATTTCAGAAGCAGCTACAGCGACAATAACTGCACCTGTGGAAGCAGTAGCTACTGCACATGATGATTTTGACTGGAGTGTTGACAAACGAAACCTTACTTCTTACTCCAAAGAAGAAAAAGAAAAGTATGACAAAGTGTATGATAACACTTTTGTACAACTGGATGACGGGCAGATGATGAAAGGACTGGTTGTAGGTTTGACAAAGACTGACGTTGTGCTGAACATTGGTTTTAAAAGTGATGGATTGATTTCTCTGAATGAATTCCGTGACCTTCCAAACCTTGCAGTCGGTGATGAAGTGGAAGTGATGATTGTAGAGAAAGAAGACAGGGACGGACACCTTAACCTGAGCCGTCGCCAGGCACGCATTACCCGTGCATGGGAAAGAATTGTTGAAGTACATAAGACTGGTGAAGTAATTACCGGTACTGTTACCTCAAAAACCAAAGGTGGTTTGATCGTGGATGTATTTGGAATGGAAACATTCCTGCCAGGATCACAAATTGATGTGAAACCGGTAACTGATTACGATCAGTTTGTAGGGAAAACAATGGAGTTCAAAGTAGTTAAGATCAACGAGACTATTAAGAATGCCGTTGTATCACACAAAGCGCTTATCGAAAGTGATATCGAAGCGCAGAGAGCTGAGATCATGAGCAAACTGGAAAAAGGACAGGTATTGGAAGGAACTGTGAAGAATATCACAGACTTTGGTGCCTTCATGGATCTGGGTGGATTAGATGGCCTGCTTTATATTACCGATATTTCATGGGGTCGTATTTCACACCCATCAGAAGTGCTGAAGCTTGATCAGAAAATAAATGTAGTGGTACTTGATTTTGATGATGAGAAAAAACGTATCAGCCTTGGATTGAAACAATTGACTCCGCATCCATGGGATGTTTTAGGTGAGAATATTGTGGAAGGAAATGTTGTAAAAGGAAAAGTGGTGAATATCGAAGACTATGGTGCATTCCTTGAGATTCAGCCAGGTGTGGAAGGTCTTGTCCACGTTTCAGAAATTACATGGGCCAATACCCCGATTAATGCTAAAGAGTTCTTCAAATTAGGAGATGAACATGAAGCGAAGATCGTTACACTGGATAAGGATAGTCGTAAGATGAGTTTGTCTATCAAACAGCTTTCTGCCGATCCATGGAATGATATTGAAACCAAATTTGCTGAAGGCAGCCGCCATACAGGGTTAGTTAAAAATATTACTAACTACGGCGTATTTGTAGAATTAGCTCCTGGTATTGGTGGAATGATCCATATCAGTGACCTGAGCTGGTTGAAGCGTTTCAATCACCCAACAGAGTACACTAAAGTGGGCGCTAATATCGATGTTGCTATCCTGGGTATCGATAAAGAGAACCGCAAGTTGCAACTGGGACATAAACAACTGGAGGAAGATCCCTGGAATACACTGCAGGATACCTTCGCTATCGGAAGTTTGCATGAGGGTACCGTGATCCGCAGAGATGATAAGGGTGCTACCGTTCAACTTCCCTATGGTCTTGAAGGTTTTGCTCCTAACCGTCACCTGGCAAAGGAAGATGGTAAGAGTATCGGTGCCGACGAAACCGCACAGTTTATGGTTATTGAGTTTGACCGCAACGAAAAACGTATTGTGGTATCTCATACCCGTATCTGGGAACAGGGTAAGGTAGAAGAAGCAGAAGCTGTTAAAAAAGAAGTAAGAGCGGAAGCTGATAAAACCAAAAAAGCAGTTAAGAACATACAGAGTAAAGTAGAAAAAGCAACTCTTGGAGATTTAGGTGTTCTGGCTGATCTGAAGAAGAAGATGGAGGGTAATGCGGAGGAAGGAAATTCAGAAGAACCCAAATCGGAATAAGAGGGTTTAATCTCTATAATAAGGCTGTCCAGAATAGGGCAGCCTTTTTTTTATCTTTTCAATCGTAGTTTTAACACAAAAGGGTAAAATATTCGTATAATTACTATGAAAATTTTTGTACTGAAGCTTGCATTTGCTAATGCAGAGTATTTTCTTTGTATTTCCATCCTTTGAAGTGTACCGGTTTGTATTCAGAAGCTATTAAAAGGGATTACTAATGTAAGGAAAGCTATTTGATCACTGAATGCAAAACATTGAATCTTATATCCGGAAGAGCTTTTATTCGTACCCAAAAAATCATGTCCATGCTGCGTTTTTTTTCTACTGACAGAATACTGGCTCATAGTAAAGGAGTAAGCTTTCTTATCTTATTTATCCTGGCTTTTTTTATTTCAAGGGGGCATACAACTGTTGGAAGTACAACATCCGGATTTACCGGAGATAAATGTTTACTTGATAATTCTTCAATTTATACAGCCCGGCCTGATACGGGTGGGGGGATATTGCCCTTGCACAATTTTTCACTGTCGGTAACGCTTAAGGAAAATATTGTACAATTGAAATGGCTTGCTGAGAATGAAATGAATACAGAACGATTTGTGATCCAGCGAAGTATTGATGGAGCTAATTATACTGATATAGGATTTAAAAATCCATCCGGGCCAATTAATATTCTGACAGAGTATAACGCTACCGATGATGTTTTTAATTTACCGGCAAGCATTGTTTATTACCGGGTTAAAGCAGAAGATAACAGGGCAAATTATGCTTTTTCCAATATTGTACCTGTGCGGTTATTAAAAATTTCCGGAATAAATCTGTGGCCTAACCCGTTTACTACTGACCTGAAGATTTCTTATGATGCTCCTGCAAATTCAACCCTTGATATTCATATGCTTGATAACTCCGGCAGGGTTATCCTGAATACAGCTTACAGTGTTAACCGCGGTATGAACCAGTTGTCTATACCCGGTGTTGGTAAATTACCTTCCGGCTTCTATTTTATCCGGATAACAGACAAGAGTAATAATGAAATATTCGCTCATAAGATCTCTAAGTAAGTTATAATTCTTCTACTGCCGGCGGGTATGCAATCATTGCATTCCCGGACAAGGATAAAATGAACAATCTTGTTTACTTCATCTACAATTCCTTAATTTGAGATGTGAATTGCTTGTCAAAACTAACGCATGACTTCTATTATTGAACGACTAAAGCATTTTAACCCGGTAAGAAAGCTGGTCTACTTTGTAGTGGGTGCTGTTTCGTATCCGGGATTAGCCATTATCAATAAGCTAAAAATAGCAGGGACGGAGAATCTCAAAGGGTTGCCCAAGGAAAAAGTATTATTTGTGAGCAATCACCAGACTTATTTTGCAGATGTAATTACATTTCTGCATATTTTCTGTGCAGTAAAATGGGGTAAAATGAATCGTCTGGGTGTTCCTTATTACCTCCTGAATCCTTTTACGAGAGTAAACTATGTGGCCGCTGAAGAAACCATGAAGGGAAGCTTTATCAGTCGTTTATTTTTGCTGGCCGGAGGGCTAACTGTAAAAAGGACCTGGCGGGCAGAAGGTAAGGAAGTAAGACGTGGTCTTGATCCCTCTGATACAAGAAAAATTACAAGGGCATTGGAAAGTAACTGGGTTATTACCTTTCCCCAGGGAACCACCAAGCCCTTCGCACCCGGCAGAAAGGGCACAGCTTTAATCATTAAACAGATGAAGCCAGTTGTGATCCCTGTTGTAATCAGCGGCTTCTGGCGGGCTTTTAACAAGAAAGGGCTGAAGTTTAAAAAGAAAGGTTCTGTGTTGTCAGTTACTTTTAAAAAACCTCTTGTAATTGACTATGAAGCTTCCTCTGAAGTTATATTAGCACAACTGATGGATTCTATCGAACAAAGTAAAAAATACATGCTGATGGGAAAGCATCACTGGCAAACAACAGACAAGTAAAGAATAAATCAGTCTTTGATAAATAGTGCTTTTAATTCCAGTGCATCATCCGGCTTCATTTTACCTCCGAGGATCAATCTTAATTGCCTTCTTCTTAATGCCCCATCAAATAATTTTTTCTCTTCTTCTGTTTCAGGGATCAGTTGGGGAACGGGGCGGGGCTTTCTATTGGGGTCTAATGCAACAAATGTATAGTACGCTTCATTACTTTTATATTTATATTGTTGGGTAAGATCTTCTCCCCATACTTTCATATGCACCTCCATAGAGGAATTAAAAGCCCTTGTTATTTTCGCTTCAATATGCACCACATTGCCTAATTTGACCGGGTTTTCAAAGGAAATATTATCAACGGAAGCTGTTACTACCGGAGCATTGCAATGTTTTTGGGCAGATATGGCAGCCGCAATATCCATCCAGTACATCAACCGTCCACCCATCAGGTTGCCGAATACATTAGTGTCATTAGGCAATACTATTTCAGTCATAATCGTCAGGCTTTGAGCAGATTTTTTTGCTTCCATATACTGTGTTTGGGCAAAGATAAGCAGGGAAAGCCGTGGAAGCTCAGGCTCTGATCAATTCCAACTGTATGGCTTTCATATTCTTTAATTGCTGTTCACATTTTTTCCAGAAGCTAAAAAAGGAACTATGCATTCCGGTAACGCCGGGAAACATCCATTCTCTTTCGTCTTTTTTACCGGGGTAGTAATTAAACGCCGGATGTTCCTTTGAATAAATAGCAGGGAATTTTGCCAGATCAGGAATCTCGTTAATCTCTCCGATAAAAAGCTGCAGGCCATTAATGTTTGCTGCCAGCTCAATTATAAACCGGATCACTTTTTCGCTTACCGGGTATTGTTTGAAATGGGAGGGCTCTAAAACCAGCAGGCGGTTGGCAGCAATATCATTTCTCCATATGGGGTCAAGGTTGTAGGAGTTGTATAACACTAATGGTAAGTTATGATCAAGAGTGGGTTTGGTTTTTCCAGGTAAGGTTGTGGTTAATTGCAATGAAGAAGTATGTATCAATATTTCAGGAATTTCCATCAAAGAGATTTCATCATATGATTTATCAATGATTGTATCTATCTGCTTGCTATATGTGTATTTATTGATGCTTTCCTGGTTGCAGAAATACTGTTTGGAAGAAAAACTTCCTGCCACCCATTGCCAGCTGCAGGTATTACTGGCCAGGTCACCATCCAGCAAATGATAATACATCCATTGAGAAGGTAGTTGCCAGTGTCCTTTTGCTATGTTACAGGCAATGCTGGCTGTATACATACGGATATGGTTATGCATGTAACCCGTGTGGTATAAATCATAGATAGCAGTGTCAATAGATTCGATCCCGGTTTTAGCAGTAATAATAGCCTGCGGAATTTGCCGGTGGCGGATACCTGTCCTTGTTATACGGATATCATCAAATATATCATCTTCCAGGTACTGCCATACCCGTTGAAAATACTCCCGCCAGGCAAGTTCCTGGATGAATTTAGTTATTTCATAAGGTTTGTAACCTTTTGCCAATACTGCCTCCATCATCTGTTTTACCGATATTACACCACGGGAAATATAAGGAGAGAGGTAAGTGATATTCCCATTTATATAGTTTCTTGTTTTGCTGTATTGTACAGGATCAATTTTGTCAATCCGATCCATTATTTCATCGTAGTTGGCAGGGAAATGCATATCCGGAGTTTGAATCTTTAATAACAAAAACTTGTTTGATTGGTTGTAATATTCAACTTCGTTTAATTTTTGTTGCAGAATTTAAAGGTTTCTATGAATTATTCTTTAACAGAACCGGAAATCGATCGTATTATAGAAATGGCATGGGAAGACAGGACTCCATTTGAAGCAATATTCCATCAGTTTGGACTGGGGGAAAAGCAGGTCATCGAACTGATGCGGAAAGAAATGAAAACGTCCAGCTTTCTAATGTGGAGGAAGAGGATGTGTGGACGAACAGCAAAACACAGGCAATTGAGAAATGCAGCCATCAGCCGGTTTAAGTGCAGCCGGCAAAAAGCTATATCCGGTAATAAAATCAGCAAGCGTTAGGCAGTGATTTTATTTTTGTTTGCCCGGCATTTATCACTGCAATATTTCACCTCTTCCCAGATTTTTTCCCACTTCTTTCGCCAGGTGAAGGGTCGTTTACAAATGATGCAGGTTTTTTGTGGTAAGTCAGCTTTTTTCTTTGCTTTCATCTGCTAAACTTTCTAAATACTGTGCTGCATTTTTTAAATGAGTATTTCTTTTTTCAACAGGCATTTTATCAAAAGTTTTTATCAGCATCCCCAGTCTTGGATTCTTTAAAAAGAAATCCCGGTGCACATGCATAAACCGCCAGAATAGTCCATCCCATACTTCCTGCCAGGGTCCCTTGTTCCAGTCGCCCATTTTTAATAAGTAATTACTGCTGCTGATATAAGGTTTGGTAGTCATTAGCCCTCCATCTGCAAATTGTGTCATGCCATATACATTGGGCACCATCACCCAATCATAGCTGTCCACATACATTTCCATGAACCAGCGAAATACTTCATCAGGATCGAATTCACAAAGCAACATAAAATTGCCAACTACCATTAATCGTTCAATGTGATGTGAGTAACCGGTCTTCAGCGCCTTTTTGATCACAGTATCAATTGGGTGAATGCCTGTTTCACCTGTCCAGAAGGAGGAGGGAATTTTTCTGGTAAAGCCCCAATAATTTGTTGTTCTTTGTTTTATACCCTCTCTTTCATAAACAATATGGATAAACTCCCGCCAGCCTATAATTTGCCGGACAAAACCTTCCAGAGAATTTAACGGCACATTATACAGATTAGCTGCTTCAATGGCTTTATTGATTATTTGCTGAGGGTCAAGTAATCCGATATTGAGCATGGGAGTGAGCACTGAGTGATAAAGGAAACTTTCAGTTTTGACCATTGCATCTTCATACATACCGAATTTATTAAATCGGTTTTGCAGAAAATCATCTAACCATTTTTCTGCTTCTGCATGAGTTGTCGGGTAAATGAAATTTTCAATTTCTCCATAATTTGCGGCAAAGAATTTATTGACATACTCTCTTGCTTCTTTAATCTGTTTGTTTTCTTTAGGAAATTGAATGCCTGGGATTGTTTCATTTTTTGAAATTTTTAACCTGTTTTCAGAATCAAATGTCCATTTTCCTCCTGTTGGTTGCCCGGTTCCCCCAACAAGTATGTTTCTTTTCTTTCTTTGCCAGGTGTAAAAATCGGTCTGGAAGTAAGTTTTCCTTTTTGCAAAGAATTCTTCTGTATCTACTGGTTGGTTTAAAAAATTAGGGCTTGGATACATTAGCAGCCTGATCTCATTTTCAGCTGCAGATTGTTGTATTCTTTTTTCAAGCCAGTTATCAGCAGTGTCAGTATAATGGATTTCTTCAATTTTGTTTTTAGCTAGATTCTTGATAAGTCTCCTTATATCTGATAATTTGTCTTTTGCTTCGATATACGTTACGTCCAATTTCTTTTTCAACAGCATTTCCTCATATTTTTTCATGGAAGCCCTGTGCAGGAGTATTTTCTGTTTGTGAAAAGAATATTGGTTGAATAACAACATTTCTTCTACCAGGTATATTGGTCTTGATTGGTCAATAGAAGTATTGGATGAAAACAGTTGGTGGGGAAAGATGATGGAAATAGCCTTCATAATATTTAGTAGGGAGTAAACAAAATAACTATCACTTTGTTTATCAATAAAATTTATCCATGGAATCGGTAAAAGGGAAAAACATACTGGTTGTTGGTGCCACCGGCGGCATTGGTTCAAAAACTGCTAAATTACTTGCTGGCAGTGGTGCCAACATTTTCCTGGCCGGCAGAAATGCAGAAAAACTGGATATAGTTGCAAAGGATATAGGGATTCCCGTTGAAAAAACGTTTGTCCTGGATATTTCAATCCCGGAGCAGGTCACAGCATTGAAGGAAAATTATTTTTCAGTTTTTCCAAATCTTGACATATTGGTGAATGCTGCTGGTATTGGTATCATTAAGCCCGTTGAGAACCTAAGCGGGGATGAATTTCTGAGAACATTAAACTATAATTTGTATGGACCTTTTTTGCTGGTTAAAGCATTCCTGCCAGCAATGAAAGAGGCCAAAAAGGGTTTAATTATTAATATCCCCGGTGTGCTGGGCAAAGTTCCGATGGCGGGTGCAGCCGCATACAGTGCCAGTAAGTTTGGTCTGGTGGGAATGATGCAAAGTATCCGTGAAGAAATCAAGCGAACCGATATACGGATCACAAATATTTTCATGGGAGGGGTGGATTCGCCTTTCTGGGATACTATTGAACTGCGGGTTCAGCGGGAAAAAATGATCCAGGCTGAAGAAGCAGCCAAAGCCATCTGGTTTTTGTGTCAGCAGCCTGTTAGCGGTGTTGTGAGTGAAATGGTTTTGCAGCCTTTTAATCATCAGGCTATCTGATAAAACTCATTCAGTTAGTTAGCGACTTTCAATTAATTTTGCGGCAATCAATAGTGATCGGACCAACAATTGCCAAATGGAAAAGTCATATCCCGAAATTTCTTTCGATAACACGGAATTTGCTTTTGAGTATAAAAGCGATAAACAATTAAGGAAAGCCCATTTTCTTTTTTCTATGATGGGGAAACCCTGGCTGGTAAAGATTGGAACCCGCCTGGCACCCTGGTCTATTAATGCCGGGTTACCGGTAAAAGGTATTATACGTAATACAATTTTTTCTCAGTTTGTGGGTGGTGAAACACTTGAGCAAACTGCGGCAGTGGCCAGCATGCTGGGTAAATACAATGTACAGGTCATACTGGATTATGGAGTAGAAGGTAAAGAGGGGGAGAATAATTTTGACCAGGCTTGTGAAGAATTCATCCGTGTCATCAATTATGCAGCTACACAGCCCAATATTCCTTTTATGAGTGTGAAAGTGACCGGCTTCGCAAGATTTTCCTTATTGGAGAAGCTGGATACCATTATGCATGCCCATGAAGGTTCATTGATGAAAAGATACCTGAAGGCTGTTGATAGTTTATCAAAAGAAGAGAAAGAGGAATGGCAACGCATCCGCCATAGAGTTATGCGGGTATGTGAGGCAGCAGCCGCTAAGAAAATTGGTGTGTCCATTGATGCGGAAGAAACATGGATACAGGATCCGGTTGATGCGCTGACCATCCTGATGATGGACTCCTTTAATAAAGAAACTGCCATTGTTTTTAACACATTACAGCACTATCGCCATGACCGTTTGAAGTTTTTAAAGGATAGTTATGAAGCTGCTGAGGAAAGAAAATTCATATTAGGGGCCAAATTGGTTCGTGGTGCATATATGGAAAAAGAAAGAAGAAGGGCAGAAGAAAAAGGGTATCCTTCGCCAATACATCCTGATAAAGAAAATACTGACCGTGATTTTAATGCGGGAGTGAAGTTTTGTATTGATAATATTGAAAGGGTTTCACTGGTGGTGGCGTCACACAATGAATACAGTAATTTGTATGCGGCCCAGCTATTAATGGAGAAAGGTTTGCCGCTAAATCATCCGCATGTACATTGGAGCCAGTTATTTGGAATGAGTGATAATATAACGTTTAACCTGGCACATGCAGGTTGTTCTGTGAGTAAATACCTGCCATTTGGACCTATTAAGGATGTTGTTCCTTACCTTATGCGCCGTGCTCAGGAGAATACTTCTGTGAAAGGGCAAACCGGGAGGGAGCTGGGTTTGATCAAAAAAGAATTAAAACGGAGAAATCCCTGAAGTTTATAGTTTCATCATTTCTTTCAGGCGTAGCAGGTAGCCCAGTTCATCAGCATTGATTTTCCTGACACTTTCAGCAATATGCCTGGCACTGTTGAAGATCTTGATCCTGTTGGCTATATCGATTTCGTTTTCATTCTCTTTAAAAAATCTTACAAAGGATAAAAAGGCATTCTCTGCTGTTTCAAACTCATCTTCCATTGTTTCAAATTCAAACTCAATCAGAAAGGCCCTGTCAGACCCAAAGCGATCCATACTGTGATCGTGGTGTTTCCAGGCAAACAGAATTTCTTCATGCAAAATTTTTCTCTCTTCCGGTCTTATTTTTTTATCGGCAGCTGCAATAGCATAAAAAAGATTACCCAATTCTTTATAAAATCTCCTTGAATTAAGCATACTTAAAAATAAGAAAGCTACAGCTATAAATTAATTGACATTAATCAGCTAAACTGATGTTGTTTGTCAAATTTTGTTTATATAAAAGGGGAGTTGATCTGCTCAAGACAAAAAATGAGGTGAAAAATATTTACCGGATGATTTTTATACTCTCTGCGACTTTTAATAATTCTTCCAGTTGTTCTTTTTTATTACTTAGTACAGCTACATGCATCACCAGCCCCTGGCTTAGTTCGTCTGCGGGGATTATTTGCTCTTTCAGGAAGAAACTCTGGGCCTCTTCTTTAAAGTAAAGCCATTCAATATTTTTTTGCAGGAATGTTCCTTTTGCTTTCAAAGCGACAGAGTCTGAAAACCCGTATTCTTTATGAAAAAAAGTGGGGTATCTTCCTGTATAAATGGTAATACTGGTATAGGTTGTATCAGAAAGATTTTTATACTTATTTATTTTGAAAATTGAGAAATCATATTTTTCATCCAGCGATACAAAATAATTCTTAGGGAGTGTGAAGTTAAATGTGGCGGAGGTTCCGGGAATTTTATAAGTTTCTTCTTTTGCCTCCAGGGAAATCCTTCTGTTGCCTTTTGTCAACGTTTTAAATATATTTTCAGTAAGCTTGCTGAATTCATCTTTGAGGTAGAACGCATTAATATTAATGTACGCATCGATCCGGGCAACTGTATTATCGGGTGATTTTATCAACAGGCTGTTCACTAAAATTGCTCCGGCACTGGTATCGAAAAGTGCAGGAGTAGAAAGTACGGTAATGAAGGAGTCCGAATTGGTCAGCTCTTTTCGCCGGAAATTAAATGAAGGCTCTTCTTCCTTCGATATGTCTTCAAATAATCTTTCCCCGCTGAGTGAAAAAAGTTCTTGTGCAAACAATACCAGCTTCATATTGCCAATATCAAAGATGATTCTTGTTTCTTTGTTCTCGTTCGGGTCAGCAGCCATAATATCGGCTACCCTCGGGCTAACAACAGCAGAGGCGGGGAAACTGGCATAAGCCTTCCCATTTAGAATTGAAATTTGTTTTTCGAGCCGGGTTGTATCGGATAGCCCAGATTGTGAAAAAACAGTCTGGAAAGAAATAAGTATATTAAATGCGAAAAAAGCGGCTTTTACAATGGAGCTCATGATATTTTTTTAATCTGAATCAAAGATACAGGCAAAGGCTGATTCGTTGCATGCATGCTTTGGTTTGATTGGCAATAACCGGGAGCCGGCTGCATACAACCGGAATCCAAAAGTCAATTTCCAGGAATAAATACCCGGTAATGGGTATAGAATTTATTTAAACATCGATTTTCTTTATATTAAAATTCTTTATGCAGATTTGTAAGCCCTTCCTGTTGCCAGTATTATCGATGATTTTTTTCTTTGCTTCCTGCCAGAAGAACCAGGAACCCGCCAGTCTTGACCAGGCTTTCTTACAATCCTTTCGGGATGGTAAATTCAGTGTACTTGACAAATATCTGCCCACCCGGGAGTTTTATAAATCGCTTGGAAAAGATATTGCAAGCCGTACAGACACGCAGATCGATTCATTTCTAAGTCTTAATAAGCAAAAGCTTATAGAGAGCTGGAAAAAAATGCAGGAAAACCTGACCAATGGTAAAATCGATCCTGCTAAGATAAGTATCAAAGAAACGGTGGTATATAATCCCTATCAGCAAAGTGTAATGCAGGCAATGGTTATTGTTTATGACTATAACGGCAAAACCTGGGACGATGTAACTTTGATAGTGAAGCAACAAAATAATGAAAGTTATTTATTGGAAATTCCTAACCCATTGAGTGCTTTTTTAATGACAGATAGTTCAATGGTAAACAGTTCCCAGGCAAAAGTGGCACTTGAACTGGAAAAGCCGGAGTTTCCACAAGCTGTTCAGAAGTTAGTAACTGAGCTCCTGCTCTACACAAAAGACAACAAGCAGGAAGATTTTGGTTCTAATTTGGTTTATAACGGGGATGATAAAAACCGGGCATGGAAATCGCCGGTTAATATGAGTGATGCAACGGAGGCCAAACTGGCGATTGAAATGATGGGAAATGTTAACCGGGCTATGGCAGATTGCAGCGGGTTTACTTTCGGCAAGCTACAGGCTGATAAAGAATCAGAAGGATATTGGATTGTTCAGCCGTTACAATGCGGAAAAAAGATCATTCGCTTCGCCTTTTTGAAAGTAAAAGATAAGTTGTTGCTGGGTGATATAGATTTGGAACAGATGAATTAAAAAAGCAGAAGCCGGTTTCAATCCACAGTTTCCCCACAACTGGCAACTTGTGCTTTCTCACCCACCTGCTTAGTTGTACCTTGCGGCTATGCAAGAATATCTCAACCTGCTCCGGCATATTATAGATACCGGTACGCATAAAACTGACCGGACGGGTACCGGTACACAAAGTGTATTCGGCTACCAGATGCGGTTTGACCTGCAAAAAGGTTTTCCCCTGGTGACTACAAAAAAAGTTCATCTTAAAAGTATCATATATGAGCTTCTCTGGTTCTTAAAAGGTGAAACCAATATCGCCTACCTGAAAGAGCATGGTGTAAAGATCTGGGATGAATGGGCAGATGAGAAAGGTGAACTCGGGCCTGTGTATGGCAAACAATGGAGAAGCTGGGAAGGTAAAGATGGAAAAGTTGTAGACCAGATTTCAGAACTGATCACCCAGATAAAAAAGAACCCCGACAGCCGCCGTTTGATTGTCAGTGCGTGGAATGTGGCTGATTTACCGGAGATGGCCCTGATGCCCTGTCATAATATGTTCCAGTTTTATGTGGCCAATGGGAAACTAAGCTGTCAATTGTATCAACGTAGTGCAGATGTTTTTTTAGGAGTTCCGTTTAATATTGCCTCTTATGCATTATTGACCATGATGATTGCCCAGGTTTGTGATCTTGAACCCGGCGAGTTTGTGCATACGTTTGGGGATGTGCATATTTACAGTAATCATAAGGAGCAGGTGAACCTTCAATTGAGCAGGAATCCGTTTCCTTTACCGGTTATGAAGCTGAACCCGGAAGTAAAAGATATTTTCTCTTTTCAATTTGAAGACTTCACACTGGAAAATTATCAAAGCCATCCGCCTATAAAGGCTCCGGTGGCAGTATAGAACTATTGGTATCTTTACTCAATACTAAAGACTCCTGATTAATGACTATTTCTCTGGTTGTGGCTGCAGCCACTAATAATGCAATTGGTAAAGATGGAATAATGCCCTGGCATTTACCCAATGATATGAAGCATTTTAAAAATGTTACCTGGGGTATGCCGGTAGTGATGGGCAGAAAAACGTTTGATTCGCTGGGGAAAGCATTACCCGGCAGGAAAAATATTGTCATTACCCGTCAATCAGGCTGGAAGGCAGCAGCAACTGTGGCAGTAAAGAGTATTGATGATGCATTGTTTGTTGCCAAAGAAGCTGATGCAAATGAAGTAATGATAATTGGTGGAGGGGAAATATACAGGGCCCTTTTTGATAAAGCCAAAAGGATATATCTCACCCGTGTGGAAGCAGAACCTGAGGCCGATACCTTTTTCCCTTCATTAGATCCTCAGCAATGGTACCTGGTAAGCCAGCGTAACCATGAAGCAGATGGAAAAAATGCATACAATTATTCTTTCCAGGTTTGGGAGAGAGTAGGATAACTTAAGAACATTTCTCATTCATGTATTCTGCCCCGCAACTCGCCATAAAATACCTTCGTTATTATTTGACCGCTTCCAATGGTAAGGGCCATGGCATTCATTCTCCTTTTATTTTTCAATTTATCACCCGGGTGCTGAATGATCATACACAGTACAAGGAATATGACAAAGTTGAAAAATTACGGCAACAATTCTTGAACGACCGGACTGTACTCGCCATACAGGATTTTGGAGCCGGGTCATCGGTATCGAAGACAAACCAGCGATCAGTAGCTTCTATTGCAAAAAATGCTTCCAAGTCAAAAAAACTTGCCCAGTTACTTTTCAGAATGGTAAGGCTGTATCAGCCTTCTTCTATACTGGAACTTGGTACTTCGCTTGGGATTACCACTGCTTATTTATCATTGGCAAAACCAGATGCGAAACTATTCACCCTGGAAGGAGCAGGGGCAGTAGCAGCCCTTGCAGAAAAAAAATTATTGGATTCAGGCTTTCAGGATATTTCAGTGGTGAAAGGGAATTTCGATGATACTTTATCTGTTGTACTAGAGGGGTTGCCGACTGTCTGCTTTGCGTTTATCGACGGCAATCATCGAAAAGAACCAACAGAAAAATATTTTTCACAGCTGTTAGCAAAAATTAATAATGAGTCTATCCTGGTATTCGACGACATCCACTGGAGCCGGGAAATGGAACAGGCCTGGGAGACGATCAGGAATCATCCCTCTGTCCACTGTACCATTGATCTTTTTTTTATTGGAATTGTCTTTTTTCGACAGGAGTTTCATGAAAAACAGCATTTTGTTATCCGTTATTAAGATGATAAATAACATGCCCCTGGCTGAAGAAAATCAGTTTCTTCCCTTCTGCTGCTCCCCAAAAAATCAATATCTTCACACCTATCGGAAAATATAATTTTCTTTCTATAATTCAGTTTCTATATGACGATTGGTGTATTAAAAGAACCCGCCCACGAAACGAGAGTTTCCCTGCTGTCCGAATTAGTGCCTTCGCTGCTCAAAAAAGGGGTAACAGTTCTGGTAGAAAGCGGTGCAGGTGAAAAGGCATTTTGCAGTAATGCAGCGTATGAAAATGCCGGGGCACAAATCAAGAGCCGTAGTGAAGTGCTGACAGCTGCTGATATTGTGTTAAGTATATTTCAGCCAGATCCTTCAGAAATTGATCGCCTGAAATCAAAGGTTATCATTGGTGTATTTCAGCCATTGTACAATGTGGAAGAAATGAAAAGCTGGGCAGTAAAAGGCCTGACCACTTTTTCATTGGACATGCTACCCCGTACTACCCGTGCACAGGCCATGGATGTGTTGAGCTCCCAGGCAAATATTGCCGGGTATAAAGCTGTCTTAACAGCTGCCAATCTTTATTCCCGTTATTTTCCCATGTTTATGACAGCTGCGGGAAGTATAAAACCTGCCAAAGTACTGATATTAGGTGCCGGTGTAGCAGGTTTACAAGCTATTGCCACAGCCAAAAGATTGGGTGCCGTCGTGGAAGTATTTGATACAAGGCCGGCGGTAAAAGAAGAAGTGATGAGCCTTGGAGCAAAATTCGTGGAGGTAGAAGGAGCGGCAGATGCCAGTAAAGCCGGTGGATATGCGGTTGAGCAAACCGAAGAGTACAAACAAAAACAGCAACAAAAAATTGCGGATAGTATTGCCAAGGCTGATATCGTTATTACTACTGCACAAATTCCCGGTAAAAAAGCACCCATTTTGATAACAGAGGAAATGATTAAAGCAATGCGGAATGGTTCCGTCATCATAGATATTGCCGCTGCTACCGGAGGAAACACTCCTTTTACAAAAAACAATGAAACGGTGAATTTTAATGGTGTGAGTATTGTAGGTAATTCCTATTTACCATCCACCATGCCATCGGATGCCAGTAAAGTGTATGGCAAAAATGTCTTGAATTTTTTACAGTTAATAATTGATAAGGAAGGGAAAATAAATCTTAATTGGGAGGATGACCTTGTAAAAGGTTGTTGTATCACACACGAAGGAGAAGTGATACATGAAAGAGTAAAAGGCAATTAATAGTTGAATAAATTATATAGGTATGGAAAGTATATTAAAATGGATTTATGCCAATGAGCAGATGATCTATATCCTGGTATTGGTCATCTTTCTTGGATTTATCGTTATTAGCAGGGTGCCTGCCGTGTTGCATACGCCATTGATGAGCCATGCCAATGCCATTAGCGGTGTTGTAATAATGGGTGCTATTATTGTAATGGGCAGGGCAGATGCCGATAATTATGCTGCACTGGCATTAGGGCTCTTAGCTGTGATACTTGGCACTATCAATGTAGTAGGCGGCTTTGTGGTTACAGACCGGATGCTGGAAATGTTTAAAAAGAAAAAAAAGTAATGTTAGTCAGCAAAATACTTTTTGATTAAAGGCTTAAATTATTATTAACATGGGAGTTTCAGTTTTAAGTATCATATATATCATCGGTGCCGTTACTTTTATTACCGGTTTAAAAATGATGTCTGATCCTGCTTCGGCAAGGAAAGGGAACATAATTGCGGGCCTTGGTATGCTGGCGGCAATTATCGGAACCATTTTTTTGTACCGGAATGAAGATGGCTACTTGTTAAAGAATCATATCTGGATCTTCGGGGGAATATTGATCGGATCAGTCATTGGGGTGCTGGCGGCAAAAAAAGTGAAGATGACGGCCATGCCTGAAATGGTGAGTTTGTTTAATGGATTAGGGGGTGCCAGTGCAACGTTGATTTCCCTGGTAGAATTTAATCACTTATCTGATTTGAACTTTCCGGCTGAAAGTGCAACTCCCGGAATAATGGCAATTCTCTTTGCTGGTATTATACTTGGAAATATTACTTTTTCAGGAAGTATGATTGCCTGGGGTAAACTAAGCGGCATGGTGAAGGATTTTGCATTTAAAGGTCAGCATATCCTGAATATCTTATTACTTGTTATCAGTATTGCTTTATCCGTTTATATAACTTCCAACCTCCAGGGGGCCAATACAACGATCCTGTTTTATACGGTATTTCTATTGTCTCTGGTATATGGAATCTTTTTTGTTTTCCCGATCGGGGGGGCCGATATGCCCGTTGTGATCTCGTTATTGAATTCACTAAGTGGTCTGTCTGCAGCCTGCGGTGGATTCCTGTATGACAATAAAGTTGTATTTACCGGTGGTATATTGGTTGGGGCAGCCGGTACTATTCTTACTGTTTTGATGTGTAAAGCCATGAACCGTTCACTGACCAATGTTTTGATCGGATCATTTGGGGGCAGTAAAGCGGCTGGTGATAAAAAGGAACAGGGTTCCTATAAAGAAATTTCACTGAATGATTCGGCTGTCGTAATGAGTTATGCCAGTAAGGTAATGATCGTTCCGGGGTATGGTTTGGCTGTGGCACAGGCACAACATACCTGTCATGAACTACAGAAAATGCTGGAAGCAAAAGGGGTGGAGATAAAGTATGCTATACACCCCGTAGCAGGCCGTATGCCCGGTCATATGAACGTACTGCTGGCCGAAGCTGATGTTAGTTATGACAAATTGATTGAAATGGAACAAGCCAACGAAGAATTTCCGGCGGTGGATGTGGTACTCATTTTGGGCGCTAATGATGTGGTGAATCCTGCTGCTAAATCGGATCCTTCTTCTCCCATTTATGGAATGCCGATACTGGATGTGGGGTTAGCTAAGACTGTAATTGTAGTGAAGAGAAGTATGAAACCAGGATATGCAGGTATTGAAAATGATTTATTCTTTCAGCCTAAGACTTCAATGTTGTTCGGCGATGCTAAAAAAGTATTGCAGGATTTGGTAGGAGAGATCAAGAGTTTATAAGCATATTCTTCCGGGTTAGCTGATAGTTCATAGTTTTGCGTAGTGCAACTTCCTGCTATATTACTGGACGCTTTACAAAATGCCAGGGGCTTTGATAAAAATGCCTTTGAAAGAATTCATGCTTCTGGAGAGCAGGTGACTTCGGTGCGTTTAAACCCTTTAAAACCCCAAGAAGAGATAACTGATCAGCCCATTCACCAATTAACAAAAATACCCTGGACTGCATACGGATTCTACCTTGAAGAACGTCCCTCCTTTACGTTCGATCCTTTATTTCATGCCGGTACGTATTACGTACAGGAAGCATCAAGTATGTTCCTTGAGCAAGCATTAAAACAAACCGTTGACCTGTCAAAACCACTTAAGGTACTAGACCTGTGTGCGGCACCGGGTGGTAAGTCCACGCATATCCAGTCATTGATTTCAAAGGAAAGCCTGCTGGTCAGCAATGAAGTGATCCGTTCCAGGGCTAATGTTTTAAAAGATAATATTATCAAGTGGGGATGTGAAAATGTAGTGGTTACAAATAATGATCCAAGGGATTTCGCAAAGACGGAGGGATACTTTGATGTGATTGTGGTGGATGCACCTTGTAGTGGAAGTGGCCTGTTTCGCCGTGATCCAGATGCAATAGCCGAGTGGAGTGAGAATAATGTACAATTGTGTTCACAGCGTCAGCAAAGAATACTGGCAGATGTATGGCCTGCTTTAAAGAAGAACGGGATGCTGATCTATTCCACCTGTTCTTACTCGAAAGAAGAAGACGAAGATATTATTCAATGGTTATTGCAGGAATTGCCGGTTGCCCTTTGCCCATTATCCTTTGAACCATCCGGTGGAATTGTAGCTTCTGGCGGAGGCTATCGTTTCTGGCCAGATAAAGTAATGGGGGAGGGTTTTTTTATTGCTTGCTTTCAAAAAAAAGAAGGTGGAGAAGAATTATCATTCAAAATAAGGAACAGGCCGGAGCAGTTAAATAAAAAGGAGATGGAGATCGTGGAGAAATGGATTAAGAAAGAGGGAAAGGTATTCATCAAACACCTGAATACGGTTTATGCATGGCCTGAGCTGCTTGAAAATGAATTCAGTTTTTTATTAGAGAAACTCAGGGTTGTTTATTCCGGGATACTGGTTGGGGAATTGGTGCGGGATAAACTGGTGCCTGAACATGCGTTGGCAATGAGTAATAGTGTTGCTGATTCTATAGAAAATATTGAATTAACTAAACAAGAGGCAATAAAATATTTGCAGCGTAAAGACCTTCAATTGCATACAGCAACAAAGGGTTGGCAGCTGGCCAGTTACAGCGGGCATCCTTTGGGTTGGTTAAATGTTTTGGCCAACCGGGTTAATAATTACTACCCCAAAGAATTGCGGATATTAAAGGATATTTAAACGGCTTCAAAAGGCAAAAAATCCACATCTTTGTAATCAAATCTTGTCGGTATGAAGAAGTTTGTTCTCTCTTTTTTAACCTTATTTATTTCTGTCTCTTTTATAGTGGCCCAGAAAGGTGATCTGATGGTGAAAAATGGTGATAAGGGCTTGTTCCTTGAACATAAAGTAGTAGCAAAGGAGAGTTTTTTTTCAGTTGGCCGTCTGTATAATGTCCATCCCAAATTTATCGCTTCTTTTAACAACCTGGATATGGGCAAAGGGCTTCAGATTGACCAAAAGCTTCGTATACCCCTTACGGATACTAATTTTACACAAAAGGGTAATAGCGGCACACCTGTCTATTACAAAGCGGATGTTAATGAGGGGCTGATGAAAATAAGTAAAGCAAACAACGATGTTAAATTAGCAAACCTGAGGGCATGGAACAATCTTACCGGAGATAATGCTGGGGATAAAAAGAAACTTGTAGTGGGTTTTTTACTGAGTAAAGAAATGCCAACCATTACTATCGGCACCAGGCCAAAAACCGAAGAGCCAACTGTAAATAAAGAAGAAAAACCAGTGGTGGCTGAACCAACTGTGGAAGATAAGCCAGTTGTAAAAAATGAAGAACCTGTGGTTAAAAAAGAGGAAAAGCCTTTTGTTGCAGAGCCGAAAGTGGAAGATAAGCCAGTAGTGAAAACAGAAGAGAAGACCATACCAGGCGGCCAGGGTTATTTCAGGTCACATTTTGAGCAGCAGATCAGGAAATCCCCAATCACTAAGGATGAAACCGTAACTGCCGGTATCTTTAAAACAACCAGTGGCTGGCAGGATGAAAAATATTACATATTAATAGATGCAGTAGCTCCGGGAACTATTATCAAAATTGTAAATCCTACTAATAGTAAAGCTGTTTACGCCAAAGTGTTGGGAGAAATGAGTGGTATCCGTCAGAACCAGGGATATAATATCCGTATCAGTAATGCAGCTGCTACGGCTTTGCAGGTGACTGAACAGGATAAGTTCATCGTAAAGATTAATTACTGATTACCATTAAAGCGATAACCTCTCAGGAACTCCGTGATTTCCATTTTCTTCTTTCCTTCCATTTGAAGTTCCAGCAAGTGAATATACCCGTCTTCACAGGCGAATTTTAAGAAGGTTTTTCCGTCTGTTTCATAATCTCCTTCGGTCACTTTTGGGAAGATGATTTCTTTCTTTGCTTTGAAGATTTTGAGCATCTTTTCATTCAGTATCGTGAAAGCCGCAGGATAAGGGCTAAGACCACGAATCAGGTTGTAAATTCTTTCAGCCGGTAAGCTCCAGTCTACCCGGCAGGTGGAAGTATTTATTTTAGGTGCATGCTTTAAAAAGGAACTTTCAACTGGCATTTGTTTTTGACGATGAGAAACTCTTGTATTGTCAATAGCTGGTTGCAGATTATGAATTATGAGATCCTGTGATTTTTCTTGTAAGCTTCCATCGGCCAACCCTTTTACTGTTTTTACCAACAGTTGTGCACCGATGTCTTTCATTTTATCATGTACTTCTCCGGCTGTTTCATCCTCACCAATTGCAAAACTTTCTTGCAATAAAATATCACCGGTGTCAATTTCGTGTTTCAATTTGAAAGTGGTTACGCCGGTTTCTCTTTCACCATTGATCACAGCCCAGTTGATAGGTGCAGCACCGCGGTATTGGGGTAGTAAAGACCCATGAAGATTGACAGTGCCCATGGAAGGCATATTCCAGACTATTTCCGGCAACATCCGGAAGGCAACCACTATCTGCAGGTTGGCGTTTAGTGATTTTAGTTCAGCTATAAATTCCTTGTTCTTTAATTTTTCTGGTTGCAGAACTTTTAAATTGTGTTCCACTGCGTACTTCTTAACAGCACTTTGCTGTAGCTGCATACCTCTGCCGGCAGGTTTATCAGGAGCAGTAATGACGCCAACTATATTATAACCTGCTTTCACCAATGCATCTAAAGAGGCAACAGCGAATTCAGGAGTACCCATAAAAACAATCCTTAAAGAAACCAGTGAAAGGTTAAACGTATTGGGCCCAATGTCTTTTTGTTTGATCTGTTGTTCTATCATTGATGCGAAGGTATTGCAAAGAAGTAAAAATATGACGTGGGAAGCATTGCAATACAAGGAAAAATTATGTTGTAATTTTCACTTTCAATAACTTCAAAATCAGAGGCAACTATCTTTTCGCCAGGTTAAGGTTACCCTGCATCCACCCTTTAATGCCTGTAAAACATTCCATTTATAGGATAGGGGTGTATGCGCCCCCAACACTTTAGCTTTTGCAAAACTGATACTGGCATTTTTGTTAATTTCAGCAAAAGGTAACTGGCCCGAAGCCAGGGCCCGGTTCTCAGAAGGTATTAATGAATGATTTTGAATCCACAATTTGGCTTCCTGGTTCGAATTTATCATAGGTATGCCTATTTCTTTCCACCAACTTACTTTTTTTCCATTGATTTCTCCTAATTGAAAAACAAACTCCACTTTGTCCCTGTCAATCACATCATATTCCACTACAAAGGCAATCTCGTCACAATCATCACCTGTTCTTAATATGCCGCTGGCAGTAGGAGGTGGAGTAGGAAACGGGTAGAACAAGCCGGCATACTGTTTATCTGTGGGCGAAAAATCCATGTTCCATGGAATACTATCACCGGTTGTAGTAAATTCTTTTGGAACAGGGTACAGCATTATGGATTTACTGTCGAATGAAGAGTAGTTGGTGGAAGTATAGGAGAATTTATTAAAGATATTTTGATCCACCTGCTCCCTGGTCCAATAATTGGGTGCAGCTTCATAATGGGCATACACTTTTTCTTTATCCCACGGAATGGCAGTGCCAAAAGTTTGGTGTTCGTGTACAAAACCAAGGGCATGGCCAAATTCATGTAATATCACCTGCCTGATAAAAGGTGACCCTGCAGGCAGGCTGGTGAGCCAACCAAAATTCATAGTGGTTTGTGTAACAGGTGCAAGCAGTGCATCCCGGCCTATCATAGAATAGGAACCGGCACCTTCTTTAAATCCTACCCTTATTTTTCCGTCGGCCAAATTGGTTACAAATTCAATTTTTATATAGGCATACAATTCCCATTCTTTTGCATATTGTTTTACCAGGTCGATGAGGAAGATGCTGCCTCCTACAATATCAAAACTCACCGTTATGGTTTCTCCCGGCTCCCACATTTTTTCAGTGTAAGTGGCTAATGACTGACGGATAAAAGCAAAGGGTGAAACAGTTCCGTCTGTATTTATTTTATATTGCGCAATATAGTTTGTGGGAATACGGGCTGGCAACGGCCTGCTCCCCACAGGCGGAAAATCGGTACAGGTGGCTGGGTAACTCAAGTCGAAGTCTTTTTTCTTCACTGGAACTATGTTATTTTTACGTACAGGATTAAAAACAAGAAGTGAATCATTCTTGGTGGCGGGATTGATATTCAATTCCTGTTTTTTCATGGTCCATCTGCCCCGCTGTGTAAATTTTGAATTACTGCCTGCATCTTCCAGTCTTTGCCAGTACCCACTTATTATGTTGCTATCTTTTTTTATATCGCCGCCGCAGGCATATTGCTGCACATCATTAACGTATTTATAGACGATCCTGACATTATCCTCTTTTACAGAATATGTGCCTTCTGCCAGAATTTTATTATTCTGGTTTACTACGTTCATTTTTCCTCCTGGCAAAAATTCGAACGAGAAGTAATAAGGATTATCTTTCTCATTGTTGCCATAAGTACCTGTCCATCTTCCTTCCAATAAGAAGTTATGAGGTTGAGCAAACAGTGTATTGCTAAAAAAAGCCAGGCAGAAACAGAAAATTATTTTTCTCATATCTATTTATTTTTCGAATAGCCTGTTCCGGTATTACTATTCATAGGTTGTTTTAATATTGCCCAGATAGAAGACATCATTTTTATTATCGCTGTATTCACCTTTGTACCTGCTGAAAGTGTAAATATTGTAATGGGCTGTTGTTAAGAAAACATCCGGCAGATCGGCGATCGTTTTGCCATTATCAATGACCACTAATCCGTTTCCTTTTCTTTGTAATTGCAGTTTGTGGTTGTTTTTATCTTTATAAAAATCCGGCAATACTATGCGCTTGTTGAATGTCAGGGATTCCCTTTTATCATAGGAGTATACGGTAAGTGTACCTCCTCCATTCCAGTAAGGATCGAACCAAAGGATAACCCGGTTAAAGTTGCCGGCATATCCATTATATAAACTCCAGAACATTTCCTGGTTATCATCCAGCCGGTACCTTTCACCGGTATTATCATAATCAATATCACCGAGAGTTACTGTGAATGAACCGCTGTTATAGGCAATGTCTTCATTCCATTGCAGATCAAACGATAAACTGAATTGGTCTTTTATCTCTTTATTATACTGGCGGGGATACCAGTATCCATCTTTTGTTATAGTAAGCCATTTACTGCCTTTGTTGGTTTGCACTACTGCGTTTTTCATGCCCAGCCATCCGGCAGGGAATTGTCCTTCTGCTGTATTATCAAAACTGATGGTTACGGGCCCTTTATCTTCCTGTTTGGAATTTGTTTCCTTTTTAATTTCTGTGACAGACGCATTCAGATTATTTATTCCATTTGGTTTTTTTGCAGGTTCTCCCACCATTTTCGCCAGCACATCCATGTTGAACTGGCTATGGAATAAATCCATAAAATTCTTTTTGGGTAAGTCATCATCATCCCTTCTTACAAAAAAGGCGATACACTGCGGTTCGTCTTTTGGTTTAGTTTTATCAAAAAAATCGAGATTATCCACCCATGCATTATATCCATTTCCGGGAGTTGCCATTAATCTTTCCGGGTAAAAATGAGATTCGTTTACACTGGTTACATAAGCAACTGCATTAATGGTTGACTGCTGCATGGCTTCATTATACCAATTTGATATTTTTTCTAGTTCGTCTTTGTGCTTTTTTAAGATTTCTTTATTTTTTCTAATGATTTCGGGCCAATAATTTTGATTTTGCTTTTCAGTGGCAGAAAGTCCATTATATTTTTTTTCGTCATCCACTACCAACTTTTCAAAACGGAGTACTTCTTGTTTAACCCTTTTTTCATGATGTATTTTGTAAGAGGTAAATAATTCTTTGTTGGTCATTTTTCGCCAGGGCAAATCTTTTCTCCCCGAAAAAAAGTAGCAATGTCTTAATATTTCATCCGGTCTGTAGTTGGAGTAGATGATTTTATTGCCCGCGGCATCGGTCTGCACTTCGATATTGGTGACCCTTATTCTTGATTCATTAAAAATGATCCCGGTTCCCTGTTCCGGTAAGGGGAATTTTTCCCCGCCCATTTGATTTACGGAAAAATAAACCCAGCATCCTGTAACTGCTTCAGGCTTCAATTCATTATAACCCTTAAGGCATTCATATTTTTTCAGCATTAAATAATTTTCATATGCAGCCGGGCTTGAAGGGCTTGACCATAATGCTTTTCCTTTTGGAAAGGCAATGCTGTTAGTGGCATACAAACCCTCTAAAGCAACTGGCATAATTCGCTGCATTTCTTTCCGGATGGGTTCACTGAATTTCCATTGGCTGGCGGGGATTGGATCCTGAAAGGAAGGTGCTTTACTTTCCCAAACCCATTTGCCGGGTACTTTGTTTACATCCAGTGTATTGCAGTCAACTTTTTGCTGGGCAGTAAGGGTGGAAGTAATCAGACAAAGAAGTGCAATCAGATTGTATTTCATCGGTAGAACTATTAGTTGGTTTTGAATAAAGTATAATTCATGGAGCTGTTTTCCGGGTCTGACATATAAAGCAGGAAACCATTTTTAACTGCAATCAGTTGTGCATTGTATTTTGTGGTTTTCCCTTTATAACGGTTAGTGGCAGTAATGCTCCAATCTGTTACAGAAAATTTTCCTTTAAAATCCTGCCCGCCAAATTGTGCGCCGCCATTATTCATACTGGCACTGCGGTAGGTGCTGCTGTAAGTACCGTTGCTGTTAAATGTAAATTCATCAGTAGATGATACAGCACTCATGCCTGCATACGTACCACTGTAAACATTATAATATTCCACGCCACCGCCACCGCTTCCCTTCCAGGTGCCAATAATATCATTGGCAGTCAGGGCAAACCGGTTGGCATTCAGCATAGGGTCTATATCATTGGGATGAGGAAACTGCTGCTGGTAGCTGTTTTGATCAGGAGCAATGACTACTATCGGTCTTGCTCCACCACTGTACACAATTTTAATAGCCACGAAACAGGATTTACCGGTTTTCTTTTCTATCGCATTTGCTTGTATGTGGTAAATAACAGGGTACTGTACGCCGCTCCATTTTTGTACGTTACTAACATTGAAATAGGGCTCTACATATTTGCTCCAGTAATATTCTGGTGCATCAATTGTGTTGGGCCGGGCATCATCCAATGCTTTGTCTGTATAATGCAGGCGTAGTTCCGTGCCTGCTTTGGTAAGTTTTACATAATCATTGTTGACGGTAGCCGTCCAGCCATCATCAAAGTTGGTGGTGGAATTAGTGATGCCACCGGTGTTATTATTTGACACAGGAATATTGTTTTGCTGAGTAGCCTGATTTGGCTTTCTTACCAGTTTTCTGCTATCTGCTTTTATCCCCAATATAAATTTATCGATAACGGCAGCATATTCTTCGTCATTAAAAATAGAAACGGCACACCAGCTAATATCGTTTTGAGTAAAAGTTGAAACTGCAATAATAAATGGTATTCCATCCATGGCAGCCTGGCTTGCACCGGTTACTACTTCCCAACCATTTTGTTTTTCTGTCTGGGTGGTCGGTGGTTCTGAAAGGTTATAAGGTTTGACTGCAAAATGTTCCCAGTCGGTTTTAAAATTTGCAGCAGGGTCTGATGAGCCTTGCTGTGCCGGCCAGATATGTATTTGACAGAACGAGTTGCCTTCTCGTTTCTCATAGAGCAGGCGTTGCTTTTGTTCTTTTAACACAAAACCGGCAGGTGCTGAATAGGAAAAAATATCAAAAGATTTTCTTTGCTGACCCGAAGAAAATACAGATAGCATAAGTAATAAAAACAGAATAGAATATATTTTCATATTGACTATTTTTTGCAAGGTTGATTTATCTGATTCTTATCTTCTAAAGGTTATTGCGGAATAACCTGGAGGATAATATTATTTTCATAATCTGAAAAGCTGGTGCCAAACCAAACACCCAATGAGCCTGCAGCTCTGGCCTTGACATTCACGGTATAGGTTCCGGCCGATAGGGTTGTCATACTTACACCTGAAATTGTCATTTGATCGCCATATGGCAGCAGGGACTTATGTATTCCCAGACCGTTTCCGTTTACGAATAATTGAAGATCAATCCTGTTTCCTATCCCGCCACAATTACTACAAACAACAGAATTTGCATAGACATTATGATGAATTAAAACCTTGGCATTTGAAGCTATGGTAAAAGTCCAGCTTAAGCCGGGAACGTCTATAAACGTAAAGCCCTGGTCAATATAAACATCTGAAGCGCCTTGTATTTTAATTGTGTTGTTATAGAGCTCACGGGTGGGAGATGCCCATGAGGCAGCAGCACTGTTGCCATTATTAGTAAGAACCTGGCCTGCCTGACCCTGCCCGGTAGCTCCTCCAATCGACAAAGCACCGGTTCGTGTATTCATAAAAAACCCCCAGCCAGATCCGTTATTGCCAAAGAAACCAACGGTGCTATCTGATTGTAGTCCCACAAAGGCTCTGGCTGCATTCTGCGAATTGTTGAGCCAGGTTCCCGCCGTTTCAGTCCCGGTCTTCAGGCGTAAGCGTCCTGTAATCTCCATTCCAATTTCTCCCTCATTTATTATTCTTGCCCTTTCTGTAAATGAGGCGCTGCTGCCATAGCCAAACGCAATATTGTCTCCAGCTGTGGAAGTGTGAATTTGAAGCAGGCTTCCTTGAATTCCAAATCCATAATGTGTGCCGCTTTCCCCATATAATGAAATTTTGTCGCCTACTGTACTGGGAAAATTTAATGGAAACCCCGGCGCTGACATGCCGATACCTATGTTTCCGGAAACCGTATTCATCGTGAATCCCCATCCATTGGGCGAACCAGCACCATAAAAACCAACTATATTATCGCTTTCCATACCAATAAAAGCAGGGCTTAAATTGTTTGCATTATTATTGAGCCAGATGCCTGCACTGCTGGCATTGCTTCCTTCACTACGGATGCGGATCCGCCCTTTTATATCCAGCCGGTAAACAGGATCAGTACCTATTCCTACATTCCCATTCCCCTTAATCCTGAGCAGCTCTGTGGAGGCGGTATTGGATGCAGCGGCATAAAAAATATGATCGTTATTCACAGAAGCAGTTTGATAACGAAGAGCCGAATTGCCCATACCCAGGCCATAGAATTGGTGGTCGTCATCTGCGGCCTCCCAGAGAACAATTTTTCGGTTGTTAAGCGTATTACCAAACTGGAGAGGTGCATGTGGTGTGGTAGTGCCAATGCCTACATTTTGAGCAGCAGCAATAAAAATCATTGCACTGCATATACATGACAGGAAGACTTTCTTTTTCATTTTTACTGTTTAATGATTTTATGTGTTGTTGTTCCGTTTGTTGTTTGTAAACGCAGCAGGTATAAACCCGGTGACAATTTCTCAAGCTTAATGGTGTACCTGTTGATTGATGGACCAATGTTATCGGTACGCAGTATGTTGCCATTTAAATTTATCAATTGCAGTGTTTTACTTCCTTCTTCGCCGAAATAGACTGTGGTCTCATTATGCACTGGATTGGGCGCAATTAATGTGTTCGTTAGCAAATCACTTTTCTGTAAAACAATTATTGTGGAGTAAGTAAACCTGCCATCCAAATCAATTTGTTTAATGCGGTAATAATTTTTACCAAGGGTAGGAGAGGTATGTAAAAATTCATAGCGTTCCGTCAGGCTGCTGTTTCCTGCAGCTGTAACTGTACCAACTTTTGAATAGCTGATTCCATTACTGCTGTGTTCAATTTCAAAATATTTGGTATTAGTTTCAGAAGCGGTGCCCCATTTTATCTGTGCTGCATTGTTTTGCCATTGACCATTTATATATAGCCAGGTAACGGGTAGTATTACACTACAAGAAGAGCCAGACGGTGCATCGCCTGTAATTGTCCATCCCTTTGCTCCTGTCAAATTAGTTCTTGCAGCTACAGCAATGCTGCCGTATTGCCTTCCGGTAGCTCCTAAGGTTCTGCCAGTAGGAGTAGCTGGATTGGCATTCCAACCTATCAATGTTGCAGAATAATTATTACAATTCATACCGCTATTGTCAAGCATATTGCTCAAGTCAACTATCGGGTTTAATGTCCAGGATCCTATATTTTGGTTAAAAGCACTTGCCCCGTTAAACATATCATTCATATAGATAACTGCAGCCGTATTCCAGGAGCCGATATTTTGGTTAAAGGAACTTGCCCCGGAAAACATAGATGCCATATTATCAACCACAACCGTATTCCATGATCCAATGTTTTGGTTAAAGGAACTTGCTCCGTTAAACATATTTGCCATAAGGGTGACAGCACCGGTATTCCATGAGCCGATATTTTGGTTAAAGGAACTTGCCCCGGCAAACATCCCTGATATATTATCAACGGAAGCAATATTCCACGCCCCAATGTTTTGGTTAAAAGCACTTGCAAAATCAAACATATTTTGCATATTGGTAACAGCAGTTGTATTCCACGTATTGATATTACCTGGCGAATTCAAATTGGTACACCCTCCGAACATTTGTGACATATCGGTAACACCTGATAAATCGGGTACATCGGTGGCAGTTACTTGTAGATTAAAACAACCCCTAAATGCAGTTTGCATACTTGTCCAGGCCGTGGTGCCCCAGTTTTCTACCAGGGTTAGTCCGCCACGGTCTATTCCCTGGTCGATATTGATTCTTTGAAAGTTGGCGGGTTGAATGGATAGACGAATGATGGCAAATGCCGGTAATCCTGTAATGGTTGCTGTTGACCCTGTAAAAGTTCCGGAACCGAAAGCAGCAGCAGGTATAGTTTCCCAGGTGTAGTTTACTGTTCCATTGGTGGCTACACCAAAAGTTATTTGGTTGTTGGGCGCAGGTACCTCGCTAAGATTCCAAACAGTCACAAAATCATTGCTATTTATCGGCACACAGGAAAAGCCAGACGGTGTATCGCCTGTAATTGTCCATCCTTTTGCTCCTGTCAAATTAGTTCTTGCTGCTACAGCATTGGTGCCGTATTGCATTCCATCAACTCCTAAGTTTCTGTCATTTGGTGTAGATGGATTAGCATTCCAACCTATCAATGTTGCAGAATAATTATTACAATCCATGCCGCTATTGTCAAACATATTGCTCAAATCAACTGCCGGGTTTAATGTCCATGTACCTATGTTTTGGTTAAAGGCGTTTGCTCCGTTAAACATATTATTCATATCGGTAACAGCAGCGGTATTCCAGGAGCCGATATTTTGGTTAAAGACACTTGCTCCGGAAAACATAGATGACATATCAGTAACAGCAGCCGTATTCCAGTTGATGATAGAATTATTTCCGCCATTATCAAAGGCGCTTGCTAACCAAAACATATTTTTCATATCCGTAACAGCAAGGGTATTCCAGGAACCTATGTTTTGATTAAAGGCACTTGCTCCCGCAAACATAAATGACATGTTAGTAACCGCAATGGTATTCCAGTTGTTGAAAGTATTACTTCCACCATTATTAAAGGCACTTGCTTCCCTGAACATATTATTCATATCGGTAACAGCAGTGGTAACCCATGAACCGATATTTTGGTTAAAGGCACTTGCTTGCTGAAACATTTGTTGCATATTGGTAACAGCAGCGGTATTCCAAAAGCCGATGTTTTGGTTAAATGCATCAGCTCCTGAAAACATAAATGACATATTGGTAACGGCCTCGGTATTCCAGGAGCCGATATTTTGGTTAAAGGCATTTGCTTCTGAAAACATGCTTTCCATGGTTGTAACAGCGGCGGTGTTCCATAAGCTGATGTTTTGATTAAAGACACTTGCTCTGTAAAACATCAGGAACATATTGGTAACAGCATCGGTAATCCAAGAGCCGATGTTTTGATTAAAAGCACTTGCCTGATAAAAAAGACCCTGCATATTGGTAACAGCACCGGTATTCCATGAGCCGATGTTTTGATTAAAGGCATTTGTTGATGCAAACATGTATGACAAATTGGTAATAGTACCTATATTCCAGGTGTTAATATTAGCAGGCGAATTCAGGTTGGTACATCCCTCGAACATTTGTGATAAACTATTCACACCCGACAGATTCGGTACATCGGTGGCAGTTACCTGCAGATTTGTACAACCCTGAAATGCATTTGCCATACTTGTCCAGGATGTGCTGCCCCATTGTTCTACCTCGGTAAGCCTGTGTCTGTCTGCATCATAATTGATAAAGATTCTTTGAAAGTTGGCAGGAATTATTTGTAAACGAATAGTAGCACCAGCAGGTAAACCAGTTATAGTGAGTGGTGTACCACTCCACGAGCCGCTGCCTGATGCACCGGATGGAATTTGTTGCCAGGTGTAATTGACCGTGCCGCTGGTAACAGTACGAATAGATAGTTGTGTAGCACCAGAGCCTGCAGTGGCAAGGTTCCATTGTGTGACGAAATTTTGGGCTGTAATCAGTTGACAAGAAAGTATAGTTGCCAGAGCTAAAAGGGATATATTTTTTTTCATAATAAAATAAATTTTGATTTTAACTGAAGTGATGGAAAGAACAGCCTTGACATAGGCGGAGTTGATTTTGGTTTGTATCTGTTCCGTAACCCGGTTGGCTAAAGAAGTTGCCACCCCATGCCCACAAAGTGCCGTCATTTTTTAATGCAAGTATTTGTGCACTACCTGCAGATTTTTTTGCCCGGCATTGTGAATTGCGCTGTATTGTTATTGTAAGTATGATAATAAAGAGGTAAAAAATCTTTTTCATAACTTATGCTTTAAGTGAACACAAAACTTCAATTAAATAGAAAAGGAAACAATCCCCCGAACACCTGTATTTGCCGTCCCCTGTTCAGGGGATTTTGCCGGAAAACTTGGAAATATGCGGTGCCTTAGGTTACTTTTATAAGTACACTAATTTTTTACAGGTGAAAAAACTGGTATTAACAGCTGTTATTTTATTATTCCAGGAGGCTTATGCCCAAAGCAACCGGACCAGGGATAGCCTTACAGGTTTGATTACAGCGCAAACGGGTGATACAACAAAAGTGTTTACCTTTTACCAGTATGGAGAGACCTTTGAAACGGAAAACCCGGACAGTGCCCTTTTCTATTATCAGAAAGGGAGAGAGCTGGCGGAAAAATTGAAGTTTAGAAAAGGGATTTCCGCTTATGTGAGCTATGCTATTGTTGTTCTTAATAATCAGGGAAAATTCAGAGAGGCTTTATCGCTCTGTACCAATCTGCTGGAAGAATTAAAAAAAACTGGCACTAAAAATGAATTGGCCGCAGCTTATATCAATACCGGCAGTGAATGGCAATATTTATCTGATTTGGAAACAGCCGCTGAATACTATCTGGAAGCTGCTAAGCTGGCTGAGGAGACCGGGAATGATAAATTTCAGCGGGTGGCAAATAATAACCTTGCCTCTGTGTTTAACTCTCTTCAGCAATACGAAAAGGGGAAACAGTATGCAGGGAAATCACTACTTATTGCCCAAAAAATGAAAGACGATTATGCAGTAGCTTCTTCCACCATCAATATTGCTACTTCAGATTTCTTTCTGAAACATTATGATGAATCGCTGCAGTATTTCAAACAAGTGGAATCGTTGGGAAAAAAAATGGAAGATGATATAATAATAATGGACGGGTGGCTGGGAATAGCAGATAATTACAAAGAATCAAAAGAGTTCCAGCAATCAGAAATGTATTACCGTAATGTTATGAAAACTGCTGACCTGATCGGTGCTCCCGAATACAAATTGTACGGGTATATGGGTATTTCTGACCTGCTGCTCAGAATAAAAAAATATCCCTTGGCCCAGCCATTTATCGAGGAAGGGATCATGCTGGCCCAAAAGCTGGGAACCAAGATTGAACTCAAAGACCTTTATCTCAGGGCCACTGAACTGCATGAGGCAACTGGAAATGCTGCTGCCGCATTACAATGGCATAAAAAATTTGTTGCACTTAATGATTCCTTACTGAATGAAAAAAACACATCCAATATCAATGGGATGGAAATTAAGTATGAGACGGCTAAGAAGGAACAGCAATTGGCTTTACAGAAAGCCGCCATTCGCCAAAAAAGCACACTGAATTATATCTTACTTGCCGGGGTGGCAGCTTTATTGCTGATTTCTTTTCTTTCGTACCGGACTTACCAGCAAAAAAGAAAATTACAGGAACAGAAAATAGCAGAACTGGAAAAAGAAAAATTATTGCTTGCCACTCAGTCCATAGTAAAAGGCCAGGAGGAAGAACGTAACAGGTTAGCCCAGGACTTACACGATGGTCTCGGGGGATTGCTGAGTGGTGTAAAACTTCAATTAGGAGCTATGAAAGGAAATTTAATTTTATCAGAAGAGCATGGCCGCACTTTTAATAATGCGCTGGGCAAATTAGATGAATCCATCAGCGAAATGCGGCGGGTGGCACATAATATGATGCCCGAAGCATTAATGAAACTGGGTTTGCAACAGGCACTGCAGGATTATTGTGACGGGTTAGCCGAATCGCAACCCTTTACAATCAATACAGAGTTTTATGGTCTGGAGAAAAGACTGGAATCATCGGTGGAGATTGTAGTCTATCGAATTGTACAGGAGTTGCTGAATAATGTGGTAAAACATTCCCGTGCCACATCCATTCTTGCACAGGTAATGCGCCAAAAGAACAGTCTCTCCATTACGGTAGAAGATAATGGAAAAGGTTTTGAAAAGGAAACACAGTTACAAGGTGCAGGTTTAAAGAATATCCAATCACGGGTGGATTACCTGAAAGGGCAATTGGATATAAAATCCACACCGGGTAAAGGAACATCTGTTCATATAGACTGTTTAATTGAAGATAATGGATAAGATCAAAGTACTGGTAGTGGATGACCACCCGATGGTGCTGGAAGGTATGCGTTCCATGCTGGCGCAAATTAGTTTTGTAGAAATATCCGGCACTGTATCGAATGCTTTTGATGCCATAGAGATGATAAAGGTCAATCTGCCGGATATCGTCATTACCGATATTAATATGCCAGAAGTCAGTGGTATTGACCTGACCGTTAAGATCAGGAAAGAATTTCCCGCTGTGAGGGTAGTGGCGATGAGTACTTTCAAGGAACGCAGCTATATTTCGCAGATGATACAGAGCGGGGCATCCGGTTACCTGGTAAAAAGTGCCTCAAAAGAGGAAATTGAAGAAGCTATTCTGAGTGTGAACGAAGGAAAACTATACATGAGTCTCGATATCAACCTTACCTCATCGGATAAGCAGGAATTAAATAATATGCCTGTGCTCAGCAGCAGGGAAAAAGAAGTATTGCAATTAATTGCTGATGGCATGACCAATCCGCAAATTGCGGCAAAGCTGTTTTTAAGCCTGCATACGGTTGACAGCCACCGAAAGAATCTCCTGACGAAGTTTGCAGTAAATAATACTGCCAGTTTGATTAAACTGGCGGCAAAATATAACCTGGTTTAGAGTGACAAAGTAAATTCAATAATTCAGTGATACTAAACAATGATGAATTAACTGTCTTTAAAATCGATATTCCGGGTCTCAAACCATTCTTTAAACTCCCTTCCCTGTTCACCGGCATAGTTGATACATATTTCTGTACCGGGCGGTATATCTTCCAGGGCATAGTATGACATTGTTCTTGTCTCCATGTCAAGGCTGTATGCTGCATTGGAGTATACAGCATGATTATATAAGGAGCCAAAGCCAAGTACGAGTGCAAGGGTGCCGGCTTCCTTGTCAAAATTGAAAAAATAATCTGCCAAATGCGATGAAGTAACCGTTTCATAATCCCGGGCGGGAAGTACGAGTACTGCAGCTGTTTCAAATACCTGGTCTTTACAAATGCGTTCTTTGCAAAATACCCCACGGCCTTTACCTTTTACTTGCTTTATGTATAATGATGTTTTCATGCAGTGATGCCGGGCTGAAAGTAAACAGGAGTATGATCATCTGCTTTTCCGTTATAATTAATGGTGATCTCTTCGCCCGGATGGATCATTTTGTTAGCTTTTACAATAAGACATTTGTTGTTTACAGAAATAGTGTAATCAGCATTTGCATCGTAAGAATGATTGTACAGGGAACTGTAGCCCAGACCAAGTGCAACGGGAGTTATTTCATTTGCCAGGAGGAAATAATAGTTAAATAAAATAGTGGTTTGTAAGAGCTCTCTTTCCTGCCGGTCTAATAATATTACCGGAGCTGTTTCAATAACAGCTCCGGGTTTGAAAATCCTGGTGGCAAATACCCCACGATCATTGATAGGGCTTTGCCTTATCTCTATACCAGTTGGTTGAAGTATTCTCTTTGGCTTAAAAAGGGAAAGCATTACTCTTTGTGAGGCTTTGTTGCAGATGGAACATTCTCTTTCATTTGCACCGTAGTTCCCTTTTTTATTTGGTTATACTTAAATGCTTTTGTGGTTTGCTTGATCGTGTTAGCCGGCTTTACTGCATTGACAGTATCTGTAATGGACGGCATAGTAATAACCGGTTTAACGGTCTCTTTTTTGACAACCGGTGCCGGGGTGGTCTGTGCTTTTAATCCGGCGAACATCAATAATGAACTGAATAAGGCAAGTGTTTTTTTCATATTCCTGCTATTTTAAAGTTTAAAAATTTGTCCATTCTTTACCTGAATCACTATCAAAGCCATATTTACGGGATACAGTTTGCCTGCCCGTGGCATCTGTCTGATAATATGTCCAGCCAATACGGCCGGCAGCAATAACGGATGTGGTAGTTATTACACCATTGCAGCCCATTGATTCGGCACAGTTGCTTACCCTTATGTTTTCCATTTTTATGGTGTACATAACAATTGGACCACCGGTTCCACCTGGTTGAAGAACTGAAAGTGTTCCGGCCGGTAACAGTGTACCATTACCCATAGTTTTTTTTAAATCGGCAGAGGCACCGGTTATGTTCATACTGAAAGAAAGCTGTGAATTATTTTTCCCGGCGCTGGCAAATGACAAAACTTCAATACTTCTTTCGTATCCTTTGGTCATGGCATCACCTTTAATTTGCTGGCCAGATGCATCTGTCAGTTTTAAATAAACAGTCTGGCCTTTTTGTGCTAATGCAACAAAAGGGATAAATAATATTGCTAAAATAATTGTACGCATAATTTTTTTTTAAGTGAATGTTTTATTTGGCTAATCCATATTTTGTGTAAATACCCGATCCCGGGTAATCTGCATCGAGCAGGTTTAAAATTCTTGCTCCTTTTATGCAGGACCAGAAGGCATGATAGGTTCTTGCCCTGTTTTCAATTTTGGAAAATTTAATCTGCCAGTTATTCTGCACCGAAAATGTGCCGGATGATTTTACCTGGTCGAATTTCATATTGCCCACCATGCCGTTTACGGCCAGTAATTTCCAGTGATAGGAGTTACCTGCGTTAAAAATAAATTCTTCATTCGACTGATGTATATTCATGCCGGCGTAATTGCCGGTGTACACATGGTACATTTGCTGGATACCTGTAAAATCACTGGTCCATGTTCCTTTTAGATCGGAAGCAGCGACCGCAAACTTATTGCGTCCAACCATGTTGGCTAAAGGTATCATGAGATCCGTTTCGCTGTCCCATTGTATTGTTTCCGGGTCAAATTTGTATTGCTGGATAAAAGAGTTTTTATCAGGGGTAATAAACTCCAGCCATCCCGTTTCACCCTGCCGGTAAAATACAATATATACTTCTTTACCTGTTGCAATTTCTGTGGCATAACCCATCCCAAGGTAGGGCCTGTTATAAGTGCTGATGTAGGTTGTTTTATAGTTTTTAAGATCTTTGTATCGTGGTGCTACAAGAATATTCCAGGCGCCATTCGTTAATGGTTCGGGATCGGCAGGGAAAATGGTCCCTTCTTTCGGATAATGAAGGAGTACTTTGATATCTCCTTTTTTTGCTTCTACCCACTCTTCCTGCACTGTACTGGTCCATCCGTCATCAAAGTTGGTAGTGTTAAAAGCAAATCCATCTTTTTTGGCTGTTGTATTTGGGGGTGATGGCTGTACAATAGTTTTAGCTGGTTTATCAGCAGGATTTTTTGTTTTTTTAAAGCTTACTGATTCTAAAAAAGCGGTCATTTCGGTTTCATATGCATCAGTGTTGGTAAGGATAAGGATATTGACCATTTTTTGGTAACCGGTGGAAGTAACCAGCACTACCACTCCTTTGCTGCCCTCGTTCTCAAATGGTGCATAGCCGCTTTGTGCTTCCCAGCCATCTTCAGTGGAGGAGGGTTGCATTTCAGGAGCTGTTGAAACAGTTACCATTTCTTTTACCACCGTTTCCCAGGCTGCATCAAAATTTTCTTTTGAATCAGCCGATCCCGGGATTGATTTTAGTACCGTGATAATGCAATAGGTACCTTTTGCTGCCTCTTCTTTGGTTAGCTGTACCGCACTTTCGGTAGCCTGTTTTTTCCAGCCCTTTGGCGGAGTGAAAGTTGTTATATCAAATGTTTGCTGCTGGGCAACTATTATTATTGGGGATATAATAAACCAGCAGAATGAATATATTTTTTTCATACCGAATTGATTTGTTATTTTAAAATTTATTACTCTGCTCTCCCGAATCCTGTTTCACCTATCCATAAAATTCTTGCATTCTTTATACAGGTGAAATGTACAGCAGACGTTTTTGGTTTTCCTTCTATATCTGAAAAGTTTATTTGCCAGTTACCGGACATAGAAAACTTACCATTTGATTTTACACTTTGAAATTTAATATTACCTACAAAACCACTGGCAACCCCAAGGTTCCATTTGTATGTATTGCCGGAGATAAACTCAAAAGATTCATTAGAAGCATGGGAGTTTGCGCCTGCACTGGCTCCTGTATAAGCATTGACATATTGTGTGAGCTCGAAAAAATCACTTGTCCATTTGCCCTGGAGGTCAGTGGCAGCAACTGCAAATTTGTTATAATTCGCCATCCTTTCCATTTTCTCCCAGCCATAAGATTCGGGGTGATACGCACCGAATTGCTCTTCAAAAGAATTTTTATCAGGAGTAATAAATTCTAAATATTTTCCACTGCCGTTAGAATAATTCATTTTAAATAGGACTACATGAACAGATTTTGCGGTCAATTTTTCTACCATATCTGCTTCTGCAAATTCGATGGATTGCCAGCCGGTGATTGGTTTAAATTCAAAATTGCCGGCACTGCTATACCGGGGAGCTACTAAAACATTCCAGGCATTTTTTAACCCATCCATCAAGTTCGGATTATATGCATCGGTAATTTTATTGGGATAGTGAATCAGTATTTTAGTGTTTCCTTTAACCACTTCCACCCAGTCTTCCTGTACGGTGCTGGTCCATCCATCATCAAAGTTGGTTGTGTTGAAAGCAAAACCATCCTTTTTTGTTACTGGTTGAGCAGGCTTTTTTGCAGTTGTATTTTGCATAGTGGCAGTAGTATTCGGTTTTTTAAGACTCACCGATTCTAAAAATGCTGACATTTCACTCTCGTATGCATCAGTATTGGTAAGCACCAGCATGGTTACCATTTTTTCATATCCCGTAGAAGTAATCAGCAGGGCGATTCCTTTGCTGCCTTCGTTTTCAAAAGTGGCATAGCCACTTAGAGCTTCCCAACCATTTTCTGCAGACGGTGGTTGCATTTCAGGTGCTGCAGACACTGTAACCATTTTTTTTACGACTGATTCCCAGGCGGCATCAAAGTTGGCTTTTGAGTCGGTATCGGCGGGTAAGGCTTTTGATATTGTAATTATACAATAGCTTCCGGTTGTTGCATCTTCTTTGCTTAATTGCAGTACAGACCCGGTTGTTTGCTTTTTCCAGCCTTTGGGAGCAGTGAAATTGGTAATATCAAAGCTTTGTTGCTGAGAGTAGGAACAAAAGTTTACTACAATAAACAAAAAGGATAAGCAATATTTCATTAGTATTATTTTAATTCTGTTACTATCCCGTCCGCTATCAATAACCATATCTGAAATTAATTTCAAAAGTGTTATTCGTTTCATTTAATTCAGGAATATCATTAATATGATCTACAGTCAGATAATATTTATATTGTATGCCATTAACAAGTGTATTGAGAACAGAGGAACTAATTGTAAATTGATTGTCTATTATGCCACCTGGATTTAATAGGGCACCATCCTGGAGGAGCTTACTATAGCTGCTTGACATTTCGAGGCCATTATCTTTAACTCTGCCGAATAGGCGGATACCGTTAATAGTAACTTTTACAGGTGCTGTTCCTGTATTGGTAATGGTATAGTTAACAGTATAACCAGTGGATGTCTTCGAAATTGAAGCCCTGGTAATGACTAAATCTGGCAGCAATTCCTGAAGCGGTTGATTTTTAATAATATTTTTCGGTTTCATGGTTTGTGAAACTGGTTGTTTTACAGCTTTATTTCTTCTTTGAAATAATGAGTCTGCATTTTGCGCAACACTGAAAATCGCAGCATGTAACATAAAAGTGAGAATGAGCATCTTTTTCATAATCCACTTTAGTTTAGGAATGTAAATATACCATAAGATGGTATTGCTACCTATCCCTGAAAAACAGGATATTTTCAGATTAATAGAAATTTTAGCTAATGCCAGGCCGTGTTCCTATCGCTGCTGTGTACGCAGCCACAAACAACTATAACAGTAATGCAGATTGTAAAATAATTACAAGCCCTTGTTGAAAAATATCACACCTTGTACAGAAGCTTCGGCAATTCCGCCTGCACCTGCACCAACCGTGCCTCTTGCTCCCCATCCGCATTTTGAATCGTAGATGAGTTCAAATTTTTGATTAATTTTTACGGGGCTATCTTTTCCAAATAAACCAGCATCCATGCCTACACCAACTGAAAATTCATAGCTTCCATCGGTATTAAATTCAGCTCCGCCGGATAGCATACCTGCTTCCACACCAACAGATACGCCAGTAGATACTTCTTTAGGACTGGCTAATTTGGTATCGGATTGCTTGTTCACTTTTCCATCGGCTCCTTTTGTATAAGTGTTGGAGTTGTCAATAAAAATATAATCTTTGGAACTTATGGCAATTTTAGTTTTTATAGACTCTGTAGCAGGACATTTTTCTGGTGCCGGTGGTTCAAAAGTGGAACAGGTGGGTGTAATGCTTTCATTTGTTTTAACAATAAGCCCGGTGTAGTGAACCTTCTTGATAAGCTTATCATTCAGTGCAAGCGATTGATCTATATAAATGAAGGGTTCTTTTTTATCACTCATAGATAACTGTAAATGAAACGGTCCCTTCATGGCAGCCCCGGCAGCATCGGGTGGGAGAGGACTCCACGGAGTTATTTTCTGCCATTCATTTACATTACGAAGATCTAGTTTTTCAGACGGGAGTCCTTGTATTTCTACACGGCCATCATCGGTAACGGTGCCGGTAAAATTCCAAGGTCTTATTTGAAAGCCGTCTTTGATGTAGGTAGAAAATCCATTGTAACTATAGGCAGATGGCATCATACCGGCTACCGCATTTGCAGCATTGCCCTGGTACACATACATAATTTCGCCGCTGCCGGTTATATTTCCACTGGCAGAAATTTGCATGGAGAAATTTTTGACGCAGGCCAATGTTTGCAAGTTGATAATCGTAGTTGCCATTCCTGCTCCAAATTTTGTATTGGCATCAGTTGCATTTTCTCCACTGCGTGCCGAAATATTTTTGGCCTGGTAATTACCCTGCCAGTCAGAAATTTTGTAACCAGTAGGAGGTTTTTTTGCTACGTTAGGTTTTGCTGCGTTTTTAGAATTAGGATTTGCGTTATTATTTTTTGCAGGACTGGCATTGTTCGCATTGCTATTATTGGCCTGAGCTTCACGGCCATTACCGGCATAGCCAAGTTGCCAGGCTTTTGCAGTAAGATTCTCAGCTTCTTTTTTATTCCCTTTTTCCTCAGCAATTTTTGCAGCGGTATAGCAATACAATCCATTGTCTGGTGCTAATCGCATGGCCATTTGAATGGCTTCGTCAGCTTCTTTTACATTGCCCAATTTTATATAGATATAAGCCTGGTTAGCCCAGGGAGAAGCGAGATTGGGGAAGCTTTTTGTAAGTTCCTCTGTCAGTACTTTGGCATCATAAATTCTGCCCAACTCTAATAAAAGGTTAGAGAAATTATTTAAGTAAAGTGCATTGGTTTCTTGTAATTGCGATGCTTTTGCAAAGCCATAGAGCGATTCCCATTTGTAGTTCCTGAAATAATATAGCGTTGCCTGTACATAGTACGCCTCTGCTAAACCTCCTTTAAGCGTTCCGGCACTTTTGCCGGCCCTGCTGTCCAATTCTTTATAGAGTTTTGCTTTTGTAACGGAACCTGCCAGTGCATTGTCAATAACCTGTTTTTTAGTACTTGTATTTGGTGAAACAATTGCAGTACTTAGCCAGGTAGAACTTCCTGCAGCATTATTGAGCATTTTAAATGGTAGCGTAAGTGTGCCATTTTGAAAAGTGAAATTCCCGGTCTTCTTTCCCTGCTCCATTGTTTTGAAAGTGATGGTGATTTTGCTTCCGCTTACCTGGTATGATCCTTCGTCGGTAACAATATTACCAGGCTGTTCAGCTTTTAACTTGAACGTATTGTCGAGAAATTGAAGTGTGATGATCGCTTTTGCACTTGCTTCTTTACCATCACTATCTGCCACAAAACGATATTTACCTTTTATGGATTGGCTTTTTACTTCCGTCTGACAGGCACATACAATAACTGCCAGCAGGAAAAGAATATTTTTCATATAGATTAGTTGTAGAAGTGCTGTCTTACTGTTTTGTGATCTTAAAATTACTTATGTAATATTTCTCCAGGTCGCTATCACTGCTAATGTGTATAAACTTTAAGGAATTAAAAGAAGTAGTTGCCGGAATAGCTGTAGGAATTTCAACAATTTTATTCTCACCCATATATAGTTCCAACAATTCTCCTTTTCGTTTTAATGTAATTTTTGCAGTATTCAATTCTTTGTCGTTGGAAAATCCGGTAGCCTCAAAGTATGGTTTTACATTAGCAAAATAGCCATCAGCAAATTTGCCTTGAATTGAAATTTCTCCGGGTCTGCCCCAGTAGCCGGCTTTTATTCTCAGTTTTATTGCCGGTGATACCATTTGGTCGTAGGTTGATTTCGTCCCCAGGTACAATTCAAAAGCTTTAGCACCCCAGGGAATATCTTTCGGTGCTGCAACATCAAATGACAACTCGAAGTTTTGTGGCAGAGGGTATTGAATATTTTTCGGAGATGCATCCCGTCCCTGTAGCTCCATCCATTTTTTATTAGTACCGGCTATTTGCTTTACTTCAGCTTTTTTACCGTTTCGCAAGCTGCTATTCCAGTTATTGACTGGTTTGTTTAAGGCATTAGTAGAAAAATCGTCAAAGTAGAAAATATTTTTATCAGTGGCAGCGGCTTTTGCTTCGTTGGATGCCATTTCAGATACAGCCTGCTCTTTGTGGGTAGGTGAACGGAGTGGTTTGTATGGTTCTGTTATTTTAGTAGTACCAAAGAAGTATTTATATACATATTCGAAATTAAAATTATTAAGAATACTTTCCATCATATGTACATTGAAAGCACTATTTGGCATTCCTAATGTCCACCTGATGGTAATCCATTGAGGCTGGTCGGTTTTGCAAAGTTCCATGGCGGCTTTACTTACTTTTTGTATCGGAAATTTGTTGCTCCCTTCCGATTCGTCAAAAAAGTCCCTGTTGTTTGGCCTGGCATATACAAAATCTATAAAACCAATTTGACCAAAGGGATAGCCTAATGTTGCAATTTCATTTAATTGTTTTTTATATTTTTCTTTTAGGCGAGCCAGGTTTTGCCTGGCCATTGCCAGGTTTTCTGCTGAATAGTTTCCAGCCTTTTGCCAAACGGGTAATTGCTCTTCTGCTCTCTCAAAAAACTCTCCGATGGTCACATTTTCAAATGGGAGCTCTCCATTTTTAGTCATTATAACAATATAGTGCGGATAGTCGTTAATTGCTTTGGGTGGAATGTAGAAGCGGGTATAAGGCTGAATGTTTTTATGAGTACTAAACCCTAAAAACTCGTAACCTGCTTTACCATCTGCAAAATTATTGCCTGCTCCACTATGATAATGTGGCATAACAAAATAGTATTGCTCTGGCGAAGAAATAAAAGATACAGGGGCGCTGATGTACTGAAGCTGATTTGCCTCTATATGCCAGTACTCAGCAAAATTGTTCTGTGGTACAAATTTTCCGGCAGCATCTTTTTTTAAAAACATATACACTTTTGAGAATGCGCCATACAAGTGTGGCAGTGCTGCAAGGTGCTGGTTTATTGCATTGCCCAGGGCACTGTTAGTGCCACTGAATTTTGGTATTGCATTCTGAAAATAACCTATATCTCCTAAACATCCTTTTGGCAAATACGATTGTTGCATCCACTCCATAAATTGCTGGGTATATCCTATTTGTCGGGCACTATATACTCTGTTGCCCGCCGTTTTTCCCTTTGGAGGTGTAGTTTGTTTATATGTTTTCATCCAGCCAATATCCATATCAGCAATGCTTTCGTGTGTAAAGCCAATACGGTCAATGTATACTGGTTGTGCCAGCACATTGATGCTCCCTATAAGCAATAGTAGAAGGACCGTTTTTTTCATATGAAAAATTTAAAACCCAATTTTCCCTTTCACTTTATTAAGCAATGACTTTTTTGATTTGGTTGAATCCGTTTTAGGTTTATTACTTGTTGTTGAAGTTATTGATTCTTCAGGTTGAGTAGTTGTTGAACTATTTGTGTTTACTGATTCAGTTGTAGTTGTCTTAGGGCCACTATTATTTGCCGGAGTACCGGATATGCTCGCTGTCATTTTTGTTTTATTGGCAGAAATTATTTCACCTTTTAGCCATTCCTTTATAAATAAAGTTACTACATCATTTACTTCTTTGCCTGCTCTGTAAATTGCTTTCCATTTATGATTTTTCTTTTCAAACGCCGGGTTGACGAATTTTTTGATATTGTATTTGTCCGGAGTTGTTAATGCCGCATTGAAATCTACGGTAGCTGCCAGTTGCAGGTACTCCTGTAACCTTTTCTTTACAAGAGAAGAAGGGTCGGTTGGATATCTTTTCTCCCAATTGGCTTTCCCAGGAAAGGGTTTTTTAGCAGCTTCCATCAGCGCATCAATTCTTTTCTGCGTTTCATCCAGTTCTTTTTGCTGCTCAGCTACGTATTTGGTATCTGTTTTATAATTGTTGATATTTTTTTGATGCACAATTTTGTTGCCTTGAAGTGTGCTAAGGCTGGTGCCATTATCAGTTAGCGGCATTGCACTTTGTCTTTGTTTGTTATACTCGGTGATGAACTCTTCGCTATTGATATACTTTTTTACATATTCACAAAGCTCTTTTGCTGCAGCGGCTTTATCACCAGAAATAATTGTTGAAAGCTTAAGCTTAGGAACATAGGGTAGCTTAAAGTTTGCTTCCTGGTCACCTGCAAAGCCTCCGGCATCTTCGTAGGAGTTCATTGGACCCGATGAAAAGCTTCCTACGAGATTGCTAACGATATTACCTTGTGTGAATTTATGATCCATGCCAAGGCGTTCAATAATGTCGTCAACAACTTTGAGGGCAGAGGTAATTAGAGTCCCCAAAAGGAAAATAACCAGGATTGTTTTCTTTTTCATGTCTTATTTGTTTTTTAATGCTGAATAATTAATTAAAAAGATTTCTTATAAAATTTATTCCTCTCTCAACGAACTGTAATCCATTTGTAATGGTGGTTTGGAGGCCTTCTGTTTTTATGTCTTCTACTATCAATTCTCCGAGGCCTACTGTAAATTTGTCCCTCGCATCCATCTCTTCTGCCGATATCCATTCTTGCGCTTCCTCATCCCAGATTTCTAATTGGCCCAGGCCCACTTCCCATTCATCTTCTAAAATCAATTCTCCCAATTCTACTATTAGTGGTTGTTTATCACCTTTACAATTAGTTTGCATCATCTTATTCAGCAAGTCCCTTGCGAATTTTGCCCGTTTGAGTTTATCAATATCGCCGGGACCCGGTTTTTTGTTCTTGTTCAAAAGTTTGGGGTCAAGCGGTGCTAGTTCATCCTGTGGGGGAATCCTTGAAAGTGGAGTCATCTCATCCGCAGAACTGTTTGCATAATTTATTCCGGCATGATTGATACTGCCATTAGCTGATTTTATATACGGGCTTCCGTATAATCCCGGTTCGGAAATATAACCACTGCCCGCACCCATCGTAAGGGAAGCATTGGGCATATATCCACCGGCTAGTTTAATGCCAAAGCTATTTGCATCAAGACTACTTGCTTCTGCACTAAACCGTAGTTGTTCAAGACCAACAGGCATCTTAACAACAACAGGGCAATTAAATTTTGGGATAGGTAATTCAGCGATACTTTTTGCTATGCCGGTTTTTGTTTCAACACAGGACTTTCTTTCATACCTGAATGCATTTACAGCGTCTTTATGTATCTGTACAAAGGATTTCACCCATCCAATGCATTCAGTGAGTACAGAGTTTACAGGATCGCCGGTAATATACCATCGCCAGGTGCACCATGCATTGAGCCAGGTGCGGTACTCATCCAGCCGTTTTGTATAAAACTCTTTTATTTTAGGATTTACTTTTTCAAGAAAATCGTTGTTCTTTCTGTCAAAGTCAGGACATTTGTCATTCTTACCAGATGCAGTAGCTATTTTTCTTTCGTTGTCAATGAAATCTTGCAATTGCTGGTATTCTTTTACAAACCTCGAAGTCATTTCCATCTGGTGAACTGCCAGGATCTTCATTATATACGTAGCCGGCTTGCTCATCATGTTCAGCCCTTTGATGTTTTCCTTCATCATTGTTTTTACAAATGCATCTTCGCCTTTGTTAAACAGTGCCTCCAGTTCGGCTCCGGCAGATTCTTGCAGTGTCTCTAACTTATTCTCCACTATTTCGTACATATCATCATAACCTCTTACAAGTGCATCATCATTTACATAACCATTTACAGAATTTGAAAAAGAGGGTAGTTTTATCCATTCATTAGTAAAAAACTCATGGATAGTGATCCGGGTTTTCAATTTTTCGAAATCAAGTTTTTCCAATCGGCTACCCGCTTTTTGATTATTTACCATGCTTTCAGCAAACGGATTCGCTATTTCTTCGAAGGATTTCACATAATTGTCAGTTGCTTTTTTTATATCCCCCTTTAATTCTTTAAATAAGCCATTACAAAGCATGGCTTCAGGATTGGCTGGGTTTCTCTTTGCTGCCAGTGAATAAAATTGTTTTGCACTATCTATCTCTCCAAGATTGAGCCAGGCAAAACCAAGATTAGTTAAAACAGTGCTGTTGCCGGGAAACTGTTGTTGTAATTTTCGCAGGTAAGGGATGGCTTTTTCAGGATAACCGCTTTGTGAAAGAATAGCAGCCAGGTTGTTTTGATAAATTGGATTATCAGCATTGGTTTGCACCGCTTTCATGGCTAAACCCATCGCTGCCTGGCTATGACCTTGTAAAAAAGCTGTAATAGATGCACCCATTAAGGCAGAGGCTTTTTTTTCTTTTGCCAGCACTTTGTTGATAATTGCCTTTTCTGCTGGATCTGATTTCAGCATAAGTTTGTTATACAGTTGTGACACATTTGTTGTTACATCTGCTTTTGTAAGTGCTTTTTTAGGGATGCTATTTATATAGGCAATATCTTTTTTGGGAATTAATACCTTGTTATTTGAGAACTCGGTGTAGCCAGCCATGCTATTATTCTTTTGCGCCATGGCAGGCATGACATCTCCCATCATTTTTTTCATTTCCGCCTGTTCTTCTTTGCTCATGCCTTCTGCTTTCATTGCATCCTCCAGCATTTTGTTCATGTCGGTTTGCGATGGTTGCTTGGGTGTTGGTTGTGCTATAGCAGCTGTTATAAAAAAGCAGCAGGCTATAGGTATAATTATTTTTTTCATACTCAAATAATTCATTCAGTAAATATGAGTTAATCGCCAGCTAATTTTTATCCCTTAAAAACAGGATATTTTGTAAAACGGGAAAAATCATGGAAAAAGGGGAGTGCTGCAAGTAGATACTGCTGTTAATTTGTGGTATATTGATATAAATTGTTTCCGGATGAGTAAAGTGTTTGTTATACTGATTGCTTTTGTTTTATTTATACTTCCTGTGAACGGACAAACGGGTACTGTAAAGGATAGCCTTCTGGGTATTTTGAAAACAGCAAAGGCAGACACCAATAAAGTGAACCTGCTCTTACGGATAGCAGATGAGTATGAAACTAATGAGCCGGGCAAAGCCATCCTCTATATCGGGCAGGCAACAGAACTAAGCCGGCAACTCAGTTTCCATACCGGACTGATGAGGGGCTACCGGCATTTTGCCTATATCTATTCTTTTCAGTCAAAATTTGATTCTGTTATCTATTATAATAAGTTGACACTGGATATTGCCAGGCAGCAAAACGATTCATTCAATATCGGTGCCGCACATTTTAATATTGGAATTGCATATCGATATCTGTTTGACCTGGACAGTGCATTGCAATACACCCTTGAAGGAGCGAGACTTCTGGATGGCAGGGGATATGATAATATTGAAAGCTCATTGAATGACGGACTTCAGTCACTTTACATGAGCCTGATGCAATATGACAAAGCTATTCAGCATGGAGAAAAGGCGGTGGCTTTAGGCAGGCGATTGGAAAATAAACAACCTCTTGTGAATGCACTTAATAACCTTGGCCTGAGCTATGCGGAGGTAAACAGAACAGATGATGCTAAAAAGGTGTATAAAGAAGGGCTGGACATTGCCACCAGGATAAATTACCGGGCAGTAGAAGCCATGTTGCTGAATAACCTGGCTGATATTGCTATCCGGGAAGGAGAATATGAACTCGCCGGAACTTATGGTCAGCGCAGTCTTTCTATCGGAAATGAACTGGAAGATGATGGAACGGTCATGAATGCAAAAACAATTCTGGCCTGTTATTATCTCTATAAAAATGATTTCAAAAGATCGGAAGAACTTTCAAATGAGGTACTGCGGCTGGCCGAAAAACAAAGTTTTGATGATGGAAAGATTGCAGCCCTTGGAGTGCTTTCAAATATTGCATTTGCAACACGACAGTATAGTAAAGGATTCAGTTACCAGTCGCAGCAGGCAAAAATTCAAAGTGCCGTTTTTAATGAATCCGTAAAGCAGCGGGAAGCTGGTATGCGGGTAAGGTTTGAAACAGAAAAAAAAGATACCCAGATAAAGCTACAGAAAGCGGTGATACAACGGAAGAATGCATTTAATTATATCCTGATAGGAAGTGCAGCCACCCTTCTTATCATCTCACTGCTTTCTTTCAGAACGTACAAGCAGAAACAACGAATACAGCAGCAACGTATCTATGAACTCGAAACAGAAAAAAAACTGGCTGCTACAGAAGCAGTATTAAAAGGAGAAGAGCAGGAGCGAACCCGCCTGGCAAAAGACCTGCATGATGGTTTGGGAGGCATGTTGTCAGGCATTAAATACTCATTTCAGACTATGAAAGGAAACCTTATCATGACACCTGAAAACCATCAGGCTTTTGAACGAAGCATGGATATGCTGGACAGTTCCATCCGGGAGATGCGCCGGGTGGCCCATAATATGATGCCGGAGGCATTGGTAAAATTTGGACTGGATACGGCCTTGAAAGACTTTTGTGCTGATATTAACCAGACAGGAGCATTGAATGTAAGTTACCAATCCATCGGAATGGAAGCATCTGTTATTGAGCAAACAACCGCTATCACCGTTTATCGTATAGTACAGGAACTTATTAATAACACCATGAAACATGCCGCTGCTAAAAATGCAATAGTACAGGTAAGCAGAACAAATGGTATCTTGTCGGTAACAGTAGAGGATGATGGGAAGGGCTTCGATACGGCTGTGCTGAGCCAGGTAAGAGGAATAGGCTGGGATAATATAAAGAACAGGGTGGAGTTTCTTAAAGGGACTCTCGATGTGGATTCACAACCGGGTAAAGGAACATCTGTTCATATAGAATTAAATACATAAATGGCAATCAAAGTTTTTATAGTGGACGATCATTATATGGTCATTGAAGGGATACGTTCTTTACTGCAGAATGAGAAGAATGTGGAATGGACAGGGCATGCCATGAATGCGGCTTCCTGTTTTGCTTTTCTCCGGCAGCAGCAACCGGACATTATACTAATGGATATCAACCTGCCCGATAAAAGTGGTATTGATCTGTGCAAAGAAGTGAAAGAAGCGTATCCGCGGATCTTTATTATCGGGCTCAGCACTTTCAACCAGCAGAGCTTCATCCAGAAAATGATGGATAACGGGGCATCCGGGTATGTTCTCAAGAATGCCACCCAGCAGGAGTTAATGGAAGCCATTGAGATGGTAGCGAAAGGAAAAACATACCTGAGTGATGAGGTATCCCGTTCTCTGCGAAAGAATGAAGATGATTCAACACCTGTATTAACAAGAAGGGAAAAAGAAGTACTGGAGCTGATTGCGGAGGGAATGACAAATAACGAGATCGCTGAAAAAATTTTTATCAGTGCCAGTACGGTTGATACACACCGGAAAAACTTACTGGCAAAAATGCCAGCCCGGAATACAGCAGAGCTGGTGAAACTTGCATTTTATCACAAACTGATCTCCCTGGACAACAAGTAGCGTTTAAAAAACCGGAAGGTAAATATGGGTAAGATTTTGATAATACTTTTGATGATTATGATCCAGGGAATTAGTGCCACTGCACGGGACCATACAAACATCCAGGTTAATGATACCATCAAAAAACCAGAGTTCAGCAGGATTGGGAAGCAGCTCCAGGTGAGACCCGGACTAAAGGCCCTTTCTGTAGCACAGCAAATAGAATCAGGGTTGAACAATCTAATGGATAAATATACAGAACAGCCAAATACACAAACAGTATGGTCAAAGATTAAACTGGAAGCCAGTGACTTTTTATATTCTTTTTACCGGGATGGTAAATTAAAAGGTACAAAGCCGGCAGATGCTTATTATGTCAACATCGGGCCACAGTCAATGACGGCACAGGATATAGCATCCGGCAATAAGATACTTATTGTTGGTTATGCTGCTATTAAACCAGCGGAGTTTGAAATCATCCGTATTAAAAGAATACCTTCCGGAAAGTGATCACTCAAAATCTTCGTACAGCAAATATTTTTTCCTGATTTTTTTGAACTCGGTTAGTTTGGGTTCCCAGCTTTTGCGGATATCTTCTTCTGATTTACCGGCCTTTACCTGTTGCCATAATTCATTATTTCCGGCCAGCTTGGTAAAAAATGATTGTTCCATGTTTCCTGATTTGGGAACAATAAAGAAACTGTCTTTTTGCGGAAAGAGTTTATATGCTTCGATCAGCCATTTTAATTGTACTTTATTATCAACTTTCGCTGATACTTCTTCCGGGGTACCACTCAGGTCCAAGCCATAACAAACCTGTCCATATAGTTTGGATTTTTTTGCCCCTTCATTTGGGTTGGGCGTGAAAGAATAAAGATTCTTTGGCAATGATGGATGGCCAAACACCTGGAACTGTTTGTTGGTACCTCTTCCTTCACTTAATACGGTGCCTTCAAAGAAACAGGTAGACGGATACAGGTAGATGGATTGAATATTAGGAAGATTCGGAGAGGGCTTTATTGGTAAAACAGATTTGCTCTTGTGCGTATAGTTGGCATTTTTAATGACCTGGAAATGAAAAGGGGTGTCAACAGAATTCTTCGCTGTTTTATAATAGTCATGTCTTGCATTGGCTTTTTCACTCAACCATCTTTCACCGGCGATCATCATCGCATATTCAGCCATGGTCATACCATACACGATGGGTACAGGTTGCATGCCTACAAATGATTTATATTTTTTATCCAGTACAGGACCATCCACATAATGACCATTAGGATTGGGTCTGTCCAGTATCATTAGTGGTTTTCCGAGTTCAAATGCAGCTTCCATAAATTCTTCCAGCGAAGAAATAAAGGTGTAGAACCGTACCCCAACATCCTGGATGTCAAAAATCAGCAAGTCTACATCTTTCAGGTCTTCGGCTGTTGGTTTCCGTTTGTTGCCATATAAGGAGATGACAGGAATACCAGTTTTATCATCAATATAATTGCCTACTTTTTCGCCGGCATCAGCAGTGCCGCGGAAACCATGTTCCGGGCCAAATATGACTTTGATATCAACACCTAATTTTCTTAATGTGTCTACTAAGTGAGTATTACCTACCATCGAAGTCTGGTTAGCAAATATGCCAACGGTATGTCCCTTGATCAGGGGCAGGTATACATTTATCCTGTCTGCACCAGACAGTATCTTCTGCTCTGTTTGTTGAGCTGACCCGGAAATGAGTACAAGGAGAAAAACCAGCAATGGGGCAAATCGTTTCATGGAAGTTTTTTTAATGTTGAAATCTGCAGTAAAATAATGTAAAATATTAATACAGACTGTATTGCATATTTAAACGGTTGCATTGACGGATTTGGCCTAACTTGCACCCCGGTTTTATTTAAAAAAACAAACATTAAAACAAATAGTATGTCCCAGGTAAAAAGCGGTGATAAAGTAAAAGTGCATTATCATGGTAAATTAACTTCCGGTGAAACTTTTGATTCTTCAGCGGGTCGTGAACCTCTTGAATTTGAAGTAGGTAGTGGAAGCGTCATCCCCGGTTTTGACCAGGGTGTTACCGGAATGGCAATAGGAGAGAAGAAGACCATCAATATACCTTTTGATGAAGCCTATGGTCCCCGGAATCCCGAAATGGTGATCGAAATGCCGAAAGAAAGATTTCCGCAGGATATGGAAATTGAAGTAGGTATGCCAATAGGGATGAGTGACGGACAAGGTCAGCAGTTCCAGGTAACGGTTGTAGAAATCAAAGAAGAAGTAGTGATGCTGGATGCCAATCATCCACTGGCCGGTCAAGACCTGATCTTTGACCTGGAGCTGGTTGAAATTGTTGGCGGAAGCCCGTTGATTATTATGCCGTAAGCGAACCGGCAACAAGCAACAGGTAAATATGTAACAGGCCATGCCTGGAATAAAAAAGTTCATAGTACACACTATGAACTTTTTTTATATTATCATTTTATTATTGTTCTATTTCCTATTCAGCCACCAGCCTAACCACAATCCTGCCAGTCCCCATGCTGCCAGTGAATCAATCAAATGCCCGGTCAACGTTTCGGTTGGTGTTTGAAACCAGTTATGTGCTGTATAAGGACCCCAAAGAAAAGTAACAAGGCCTAACGCAACCGAACCGGCGAAAATTCTCATACCGGTGGGGGTGCCAGCTCTTGTTAATATATAGATCAGGCAAAACACCAGGAAAAGGTCGACAAGGAATCCGCGGATCATCGGGCGGACCATATCATAAGTGTAAGCTTTTTTATACATAACGGTGGCCCATGGCTTACCATCCATTTTTTTGCCCATTTCCATTGCTTCCGATTCAGGAGTGCCCGGTGGAACGGTAGGGAGCATGTAAATACCATCCTCTTTTAATGCAGCACTTAAATAAGTCAATACACTGTCCTGACCCGAAGTGTATTTTGCTTCCTTTTCGTGCAACTTTAGCATTGTCCATGACAGAAATTGCCATGCAAAAACGAGAATAGCTCCGACCAGGGAGCCGATTAACCATTTTTTCATGTTGTTGGTTTTGTTGAAGTATAAAAGATAGACATATTCTACCTTTTTGTCAAGTGTTTTTCTCTTGCCCTCATTTAGTCGTATATTCGATGCCCTTAATTACAAGTATGTTTCAGAATTATAAATTTACCGCAGCAGACAGGTTTCTGCGTTATGTGCAGATCGATACACAAAGTGATCCCCAATCTTCTTCTTACCCGACTACGGAAAAGCAAAAGGATTTAAGCAGGATATTGGCAGAAGAATTAAAACAAATGGGCATCACAGATGCACACATGGATGAATGGGGCTATGTGTATGCCACGATTCCCGCAACCAGCACTAAAAAAGTACCGGTGATCTGTTTTTGCGCCCATGTGGATACGGCACCGGATTGCAGCGGGACAAATATTAAACCGATCGTTCATAAAAATTACAAGGGACAGGATATTATATTGCCCGATGATAAAACTCAGGTTCTGAGAATGAGTGAGTATCCTTACCTGAAAAAATTAACCGGGCATGATATCATTACTGCTTCCGGAACGACATTGCTTGGCTCTGATGATAAGGCCGGGGTGGCAGAAATAATGGACCTGGCTAATTTCCTGATGACTAATAAGCAGGTGAAGCATGGAGAAATAAAGATCCTTTTTACTCCGGATGAAGAAGTGGGTAAAGGAACGGCTAAAGTGGATTTAAAAAAATTAGGTGCCGATTTTGGTTATACACTTGATGGGGGAGATGCCGGTTCGCTGGAAGATGAAACATTCAGTGCGGATGGGGTGCAGGTCGTTATTCACGGTGTGATTGCTCATCCGGGTTATGCAAAAGATAAGATGGTAAATGCCATGAAGATTGCAGGTGAAATATTGGCTTTTTTACCGAAGGACCGGCTTTCTCCTGAATCAACAGATGGGAAAAGAGGTTTTATACACCCGGTAAGGGTAGAAGGCATTGCTGAAAAATGTACGATCGATTTCATCATCCGTGATTTTGATACAGAGGGTTTGAAAAAGAAAGAAGATTACCTGCGTACACAGATCGAAGAAAGGATGCGAACTTATCCCAAAGCCTCCTTTGAGTTTACCGTAACCGAGCAATACCGCAACATGAAAGAAATACTGGATGTAAATACACATGTGGTTGATTTTGCCAAAGAAGCGATTGCCAGGGCAGGACTGAAGTTGAAAATGGAAAGCATCCGTGGCGGTACAGATGGCAGCCGTTTGTCCTTTATGGGTCTGCCTTGCCCCAACCTGTTTGCCGGAGAGCAGGCCATACATTCTAAACTGGAATTTATCAGTGTGCAGGACATGAATAAAGCGGTAGAAACAATGGTACATTTAACCTGCATCTGCGAAGAGAAAAGTTAATAGTAACTTGCATCATAAATTTTAAATCATGGATATTAAAACTTGGATTTCACAGAATTGGTGGGTCATTGTTCTGGTCGTTGTATTCTTTGGTTCTTTGTTTACCATTAACCAGGGTTATATCGGGGTAGTAACGATGTTTGGTAAATACCGTCGTATTGTTCGTCCGGGACTGAATATTAAAATTCCTATACTGGAAACCGTGTACCGGAAAGTATCTATACAGAACCGTTCGGTGGAACTGGAGTTCCAGGCCGTAACGGCTGACCAGGCAAATGTGTATTTCAAAAGTATGCTGTTGTATTCTGTGCAGAATGCAGATGAAGAAACGATCAAGAAAGTAGCATTTAAGTTCATCGCCGATAAAGACCTGATGCAGGCATTGATCAGAACTATTGAAGGAAATATCCGTTCATTTGTGGCCACAAAGAAACAGGCCGAAGTGCTCGGACTTCGCCGGGAGATAGTGCAGTATGTAAAAGTAGAAGTGGATCATTCACTGGAAGAATGGGGTTATCACCTGCAGGATCTGCAGATCAATGATATTACTTTCGACAAAGTGATCCTCGATTCCATGAGTAAAGTGGTGGCATCAAATAACCTGAAAGCTGCTGCAGAAAATGAAGGACAGGCACTGTTGATCACTAAAACAAAATCTGCCGAAGCAGATGGTAATGCAACAAAGATTGCGGCCGAAGCAGAAAAAGAAGCCGCCCGTCTCCGCGGACAGGGTGTAGCATTGTTCCGTATGGAAGTGGCAGCAGGTATGTCTGAAGCAGCAGAACAAATGAAACAGGCTAACCTGGATACAAATGTGATCTTATTCAGTATGTGGACAGAGGCCGTTAAAAACTTTGCCGAATATGGCAAAGGCAATGTTATCTTCCTGGATGGTAGTCCCGATGGGATGGAAGCCACGATGCGGCAGATACAGGCACTGATGGTAAAACAGGCCGGCACTTCAGATATTCATAAATAAGAACTGCAATAAATAAATACAGAGGTCCGGAAGAAACTTCACCTTTATTGAAGTGTCTTCCGGACTTCCTGTTAAAGAACTCTAAAACTTGCCACCGTCATACAACGTGGCATTGTTTTTCCCGTTCATGGTAACGTTATTAAGAGTTGTTGAAAACGAATGAAAATAAATACAACAGGCAAGCCCTACTTTTACACCTAAAGAACAATACATATGATCGACCTTTTACAGATGACAGACACTCTTGCAAATGTTGCCAAAAAAGTAGCCGGCGACAGTAACAATGACGGATATTTAAGTTTTTGGGAATTGCTGACCACCGGTGGCTGGATAATGCTGCCATTGGGTGTAATGCTGCTGGCCGTTGTGTATGTATTTGCTGAACGGTCCATAGCGATCCGCAATGCGGCAAGGATCGATAGTAATTTCATGAATATTATACGGGATAATATCGTAAGCGGAAATGTAACGGCGGCAAGAAATTTTGCAAAAAATACCAATAACCCGGTGGCCCGTATCATTGACAAAGGTATCCAGCGCATCGGTAAGCCGATCGACAGTATTGAAAAAAGTATGGATAATGTTGGGGTGCTTGAAATGTACAAACTGGAAAAAAATCTCGGTATTTTATCGGTTATTTCTAAAGCCGCTCCCATATTTGGTTTCGTCGGTACCCTGGTTGGATTGATGCAGATGTTTTCCAGTATCACTACTTCCAATGAATTTGAAGTAAGTACGATTGCAGGAGGTATCTATACCAAACTGATCACTTCTATTACCGGCCTGGTGATCGGTTTGATCGCCTACCTCGGTTACAGTTACCTGAACACACAAATTGATAAGACCTCGAATAAGATGGAAGCGGCCTCTGCTGATTTCCTGGATATATTACAAGAACCTACCCGTTAAACCACCCGAATGAAGTTTAGAAAAAAACATAAAGAGGACTCAGAAGTTTTCACCGATTCGCTGAATGATATTTTGTTCATCCTGCTGATGTTCTTTTTGATTGTGGCCACACTGGCCAATCCCAATGTGGTAAAAGTGGGGTTGCCAAGAGGTACAAAAGACACCAAGGCGAAGCAAAACATCATGGTCTCCATTGATAAGAACCAGCATTTTTTCCTGGGCGCTAAACAGATCGATGCGTCGCAGTTTGATTCTGTCCTCTCCAGCGAGATCAGGCGATACAAGGCGTTTGTTGATACACCTACAGTAGTTATCAATGCCGATACAGCCGCCTTTTATGGAGAAGTGTACCGCATCATGCGGTTAGCCAAAAAAGATACCGCGAAAGTAGTGGCGAGGATTGATTGATGAATGTAATTTTTATGTCACCCTGAGTTTATCGAAGGGGGACTAACGTAATTCTAACCCGGCTTCGACAAGCTCAGCCTGACAGTACGTTGCTAAACTTAGTATGACAATCCTCCTGTCACCCTGAGTTTATCGAAGGGGGACTAACGCAATCCTTAACCCGGCTTCGGTAAACTCAGCCTGACAATCTTCATGTCACCTTGAGTTTATCGAAAGGTGATGAACGAAATCTTAAACCCGGCTTCGTCAAGCTCGGCCTGACAATTTCGTTTCTTAATACGGCTTCGTCAAGCTCAGCCTGACAATCTCGTTCTTGAATTGTACTTTTATAAAGGATAAGGTGACTAACGAAACCACTCTGTCACCCTGAGTTTATCGAAGGGGGACTAACGAAACCACTAAACCTTATATATGAAAAGCGGGCATAACTATTATGTCTACATAGTAAAGTGTGCTGACGGTTTATATTACACCGGTGTTACAAACGATCTTGAACGAAGATTAGCTGAACACAATGACGGTTACCGTCCGGGTTGTTTTACATTTAAACGAAGACCTGTTGAATTGATGTATGAAGAACATTTTCATCACATCAAAGAAGCTATTACCTGGGAGAAAAAGTTGAAGGGATGGTCGAGAAAAAAGAAAGAAGCATTATTTGTCAGGGACTGGCCGTTGATTTCGCAGTTGGCAAAATCAAATAAATCGGAATCCAAGTCCTAACCCGGCTTCGGCAAGCTCAGCCTGACATCCTACTGTCACCTTGAGTTTATCGAAAGGTGATGAACGAAATGTTTAATACGGCTTCGGCGAACTCAGCCTGACATCTTCGTTCCTTAACCCGGCTTCGTCAAGCTCAGCCTGACAGTACGTTTTTGAAACCAGCCTGACGTTTTTTTTGTGTCACCCTGAGTAGTTTACCCTGAGTGCAACGAAGGGAAGTGTGATGAACGTAATCTTAACCCGGCTTCGGCAAGCTCAGCCTGACAATCTTCCTGTCACACTGAGTATATCGAAGTGTGATGAACGAAATCTTTAACCCGGCTTCGACAAGCTCAGCCTGACAGTACGTTGCTAAATTCAGCCTGACGTTTTTTTTGTGTCACCCTGAGTTTATCGAAAGGTGATGAACGAAATCCTTAATCCGGCTTCGACAAGCTCAGCCTGACAATCCTTCTGTCACACTGAGTATATCGAAGTGTGATGAACGAAATGTTTCTTGTCACCCTGAGTTTATCGAAGGGGGACTAACGTAATCCTTAATACGGCTTCGTCAAGCTCAGCCTGACAATCTCGTTCCTTAATCCGGCTTCGTCAAGCTCAGCCTGACATCCTACTGTCACCTTGAGTTTATCGAAAGGTGATGAACGAAATCTTAACCCGGCTTCGGCAAGCTCAGCCTGACAATCCTCGTTTCTTAACCCGGCTTCGGCAAGCTCAGCCTGACATCCTCGTTCCTTAACCCGGCTTCGGTAAACTCAGCCTGACATCCTCGTTCCTTAACCCGGCTTCGGCATCCCGATAGCTATCGGGACTGCCTGACAGTACGTTACCCCAATACAGCCTTTACCATCCTGTCTTTACCCTGCATATCTTTTTTCAACTCCGTTTGATAACCAGCAGACCGGAATATCGCTGTAGTGGCCTCCCCCAAACTTTCATGTATTTCCATGTAAACAGTTCCTCCTTTGTGCAGGTGTAGTTTCCCAAATTCTGCAATCGCTTTATAAAAGATCAAGGCATCATTATCCGGAACAAAAAGGGCCGTATGCGGTTCATAATCCAACACATTCGGCTGCATCGTTTCTTTATCTCTTTCCGGCACATAGGGTGGATTGCTGACAATGATATCAAACGAGGGGAGTTGTGACCAGGTGCGTTGATCAAGAAAATCAAGTTGTACAAAATTTATAGCGGTTCCTAATGCAGCGGCATTTTTTTTAGCCACAGTTAATGCGGCATCACTTATATCACAACTCCATACCACTGCTTTCCGTATCCTTCTTTTCAAGGCAATGGGTATGCAGCCGCTGCCGGTACCAATGTCGAGTATTGTCAATTCATCTACCGGGAATTTACAATTACTGATGATCCACTCCACCAGTTCTTCGGTTTCAGGTCTTGGTATTAAAACATTTTTGTCCACATAGAATTTTAATCCGCAAAACCAGGATTCATTCAATACATACTGAACCGGTTCATGGGCTGTTAATCGTTGCAGTATTGTTTTTAGTGTGGCTTCCTGTTCCGGGGTCAGTTCTATTTCTTTGGGTGATGGTGTACCACCGGTAAGGTTTTCCAGTACAAGCCGGCTGATGGCAGTGGCTTCACCTTCGCTGCAGATCGTTTTTAAATGCTGAATAATATATTGAGAACCTTCCCGTGCAGTCATAGCAACAAACATACGAAGGGAAAGTGGGAAGTAAGAAGTAGGAAGTAGGAAGTAAGAAGTAAGCTTAACTATATTTGCAGACTGATAGTGACAACTCACCAACAATATATGGAGCGTTGCCTTGAACTGGCATTATTGGGAGCCGGTGCGGTGGCGCCTAACCCGATGGTGGGTGCCGTATTGGTGCATCATTACCGCATCATCGGGGAAGGATGGCATAAAAAATTTGGCGAAGCACATGCAGAGGTCAATTGTATCGCATCGGTGAAGGAGGAAGACAGGGCCTTTATTGCTCAGTCAGTTTTATATGTTTCACTGGAACCCTGTTCGCATTTTGGTAAAACCCCCCCCTGTACAGACCTGGTCATCCGGAATAAGATCCCAACCGTGGTGATCGGTTGCCGTGATCCTTTTAAAGAAGTGAATGGTCGTGGTATTGAAAAACTGAAGGCAGCAGGAATAGAAGTGGTACCGGGAGTGATGGAAAAAGAGTGTAAGGAACTGAATAAACGTTTTTTTACTTTTCATACTAGGCAGCGACCTTATATAATTTTGAAATGGGCACAGACAGCTGATGGAAAGATTGCCCTCCCGCCCCCCGCAAGGGTGGATTCAGCACCTCAACCGGCGAGATTGTTGATCAGTAATGAGTACTCCAATCGTTTAGTTCACAAATGGCGGAGTGAAGAAGCAGCCATATTGGTGGGAACGAATACAGCCTTGCTGGATGATCCCGAACTGACCACAAGATTGTGGCCAGGTAATTCGCCGGTAAGATTAGTGATTGATTTGAATCTCCGGCTTCCCGCCTCACTTAAATTATTTAATGGAGAAGTAAAGACAATTGTTTTTAACAACGTAAAGAAAGAAGAAAAGCAAAATCTCGTTTATTATAAACTGGATACTGATAAAAAACTACTACCTCAGTTAATGACAGCCTTGTATGAACTCAATATACAAAGTGTGCTGGTTGAGGGCGGGGCAAGGCTGCTGCTATCTTTTATTGAGGAAGGGATATGGGATGAAGCAAGGATAATTACGAATGCAGCACTAAGCATTAAGAACGGATTGAATGCACCAGTTTTGATGAATGCAGTGATGACGGAAGAACAAGAGCTCTTATCAGATAAAATAGAGATATATAAACCAGGGGAACAGCCTGCTACTGATTAACGACCAATGGATAACGACGCTTATTACAATACGATAGAAAAAACGGCTGTGGCTGAATTCAAAGACAGGGGCAGCAAATTCCTGGCTTATGTGTATCCGCTGAAAGATGTAAATGAATTTAAAGAGAAGCTGGCTGCAATAAAAAAGGAACATACCAAAGCCGTACATCATTGTTTTGCTTATCGTCTCGGACTTGACGGAAACAATTACCGGGTCAGTGATGATGGCGAACCTTCCGGTACAGCCGGGCGGCCTATACTGGGACAGATAGACAGCAAACAACTGACCAATGTGCTCATTGTAGTGGTACGGTATTTCGGCGGTACTTTATTGGGTGTACCGGGGCTGATCAATGCGTACCGCACGGCTGCCTCCCTGGCCCTGCAAATAACACCCGTGGTGCAAAAACCCGTGCTGCTCACCTACCGCCTGCAGTTTGACTATACCCAAATGAATGACGTGATGAAAGTGGTAAAGCATTTTGATTGTGCGGTACTGAAACAGGAAACTCAACTTTTTTATTCTATTGAAATCGGGGTACCTAAGAACAGGCTCGATGAAGTCTTATTTCGTTTGAAAGAATTGAGAGGAGTGGAGGTGGAGAAATTTTAGTTTGTGGCAGGAAGCGACAAACCAGGACTGCGAAACTGGAAGTTTCGAAGAGCGGGGGGTCGGCTGGTGCGACTTGGCAATGTGTGCGGCTGTGAAGCGTTGGCTTTGGTGTCATTTTGTTTCTATTTTTTCGTCACTAAGCAGTTTATTTTCTAATGTGTTAAGTGTGAAAATTGATTTTGTAAATATCTCCTTGGCAACTTCTATATAATTGTCTTCTCGCATGTCGAAATATTTTATTGCTTTTTTACACTTATCGTTTGAGTTACTGAAACTATGTGCTAAAAGACCCGAACGCAAATTCCATAAGTGTCGTAAAAATGTAATCATATCAGGAATTTGCATTTGATGAACTGCAAGAAACTTTTCAAGCTTTGTAATTCCCTTATCATTGTCATCTAGTGTTATTTGCTTTCCTAATTCAGATTCGTTAAGTCGGTCAATGGTGATTTTGATAATTGACAATATTTGTTCGCAAAAGGATTTCACATTGTTAGATGTTGGAATGTGTAAAGCCTTAAATAGATGCTCATCTTCTTTTGCCAAAGGTTTGTATAATCGCCAACCAAATTTCGCTTCCCATTTTTTATTGAATTGCTCAAACTTGTGCTTAAAAAATAAATCAGGAGTTTCGGGATGGTCAACCCAATTACCTTCAATCATTGTTTGATAATATGCGTGACTAATTCCCTTTTGAGGCTGAATATTATAATGCTTCCAATGTAGTTGCTCCTTGTAAGGCAAATAGCCCAATTCAATTAGAAATACTGCGACATAATCTTCGTTATTATTATCAATCTTGAGGGAAAAGAAATTTGATTTTACGTGCCAACCGTCAACTTCATATTTCTGTGGTTCGTTGTAGTATTTATTTAGAACATCTTTTTTAAAATACGTTACTACAAAGTATTTGTCATTGGTTTTGCTACAATCCTGATAAACTTCATTTCCTTCTTGATCATAGCCCGTAATAAAACTTTCATAAACTTGATTCTCATAATCAAAATGATAGCTTTTTGATTTGGAAGGGTCAAAACTGATAATCTTTTTGCCGTGTATCCAACTCTGAAATTTTCCATCTAAAGGTCTTATCAGATGATTGTAGATATAATTTTCTCCTTTAAAATCTTTATCAATAAATTCAATTTTGTTTTCTGAAATATCAATATTGCCAACTCTCATAAAATCGAAACATATGGCAAAATGTAGTTGCCGAACTGTGATGTATTCTTTAAGATATTTCAGTTTTATTTTAATCCTTTTTGGCTCAACATTAATTACTTCGTCTAAGTCGCCAAGTTCATCAATGAAAAAGTATTTTCTATTTTGTTTGTTTTCGGCTCTTTCATAGAGTTTAAAGTATAAAACAAATTCTTCTGAAATGTCGATATATTTTTCATCGCCATTATTGAAGTTAAAATGCTTAATGTAAATAAATGGCTCATAGCCATCTTCTGAATAGGTTTTATATGTTCCATCACCAAAAACTGCTGGTTTGCCTTCATAATATGGTCTTATCACCCAATCAGTATTTGATTTGTATTCTTCAATCTTTGAGTTATGGACTAAACAACAATAAATTAAGTCGTCTTCCGATGATTCGTAAATAGTTAACCAACCATCTTTTATGAAAGTGGTCTCCAATTGTTTGATTCTTTCCTTTATCAAAAAGTAGTCTAACTCCATACTTTTATGCGTTCTCAATTATTTTTATTTCTTCTTCGGTCAACTCGTATAGTTGGTAAACCAATTGGTCTATTTGGTTTTCTAAATCTGTTGTATCTATTTCCTTGTCGTTAGCTTTTATGGCAATTATTTCTGAAACCTTAGCTTCAATTTCTTTTGAATTAATTTTTGTCGGCAATGGTAGTTGTTCAATGTATTTAGGTTTTATGTTATAGTCCACGAAGCAATTTGAAAAATACCAATTCATAAGTTTTGAGTTGATAATTCCTAAAAGTGCCTTTAATGAGTTACCATTTTCAGAAACAACAAATGAAAAATTGTTCAAAGGATAATATTCACCATTTACGTCAAGAGCACAAACTAATCTAATAGGCATACTCAATTTTCTGATGTATTGGATTAAAATTTTTGGCTGTTCATAATTTATGTTGTTTAAACCTGCCAAATCACTACAAACATTCAAATAATCGCCTTGCCAATCAATTGTGTATTTCTTAATGTTCTTTGCTGATGATGCACATTTTTTCCAATTTTCAGTTCCCGTAATTTCCTTTGAAATAAACCTGTCATTATCACCTGTTTTAATACCGTAAACAACTTTAAATGACTTTTTAATTGGCTCTAACTGTGAAATTCTCTTTAGTAAATTTTCCTTTGCTTCATTTGTTGAAAGACTGAAAACAAAGTCAGCTTTTGTTTCAAATTTATTCTGCTCGATACTATTTATTTTAAATCCTTCAAATTCAACTAAGTCATAAACACGTTTAGTTTCGGTGGATTTGTATAATTTAATAACATTATCGCTGATTACATTTTTTTGTAAAACATATATTGCAGGAACAATGTCTGGTGCATCTGCAAAAACCTGTTTTTCTAATTCTAAAAGTGAAATAACTCGATTTCCCAAAAATGCTTTCTTTCTAATTTGAGAGAACTTATCGAGATAATAAATTGTGTTTGTTGTTATGTATGAAAATATGCCATTAAGCCTTAATAAATTAGCCATTGCAAGTTCAATAAAGAACGTATAAATCTCTACTTCTCCACTTGTTGCAATAAACCTGTTTTTTAGATATTCTTTTTCTCTATCAATTAGTTTAACGCCATAAGGCGGATTCCCAATAACTACATCAAAACCCATAAAATTGCCATCATTATTTAGCACTTCGGGAAATTCAAATCGCCATTCAAAAGCATTTTCAAAAATCTTGTTGGCTTTTATTACTTCAATTTCGGTTTCTAATTGTTTAGTTTCTTCGGAGAGTTACTCTACTTTTTTGTTCCACCCTGCTTTTCCCTTTTTGCTCATTTCAAAAAGGGCTGTTTGATTGGTGAGGTTTACCAGTTCGTCTTTTATTTTCCTTAGCCTTTTTCTTTTTGGGTCATTAATGAAAATTTCACTTCTAAAATCAGCTTTTATAGCCTCAATCAGTTTTTCCATTTCCCGTTTCTGTTCTTTACTTTCTGCATTGCGGTAGGTGGCAACGGCTAACCTGTAGCTGTCAATTGTCCATATGCTTTTTTTCAGAGCTTCTTTCAAGTCAGCATTAATGGAAAAACGGCTCACTAACGAGTTTCCACATTTTATGTTGATGTCAATATTTGGCAATGTTTCCAGTTCGGTCGTGTTTTTGTAATAGGCACTTTTCAGCAACTCTATCCACAAACGCAGACGACAGATTTTTACTGAATTGGTGTTGATATCGACCCCAAAAAGGCAGTTTTCAATAATGGTTTGTTTTTCGTGAAAAAGTGTTTCCTGAATGGGTTGGCTTTCTTTACTGGTAGGGTTGTATTCAAACAGTTCACCTTCTTCATCAGTTACAATCAATTCATCATTCACTACTTCCACCTGGTATTCTTTCAGGCGTTTCCCATCACGGTCCTGCAAAATTTTTAAGTCGTTTTTAACGGCGATTATTTCATTGAGCGCCGAAACCAAAAAGTGTCCTGAGCCAACTGCAGGGTCGCAAATTTTAATGCTGTTTACTATTTCGTTCGCTTGTTTTCTATCTTCAATTTTGTCATAGAGTTCTTCAATACTGGTGCAGTTCCATTTTTTGCTTTCGTTGAATTTCTGCACTATGGCTTTGCGTATTGTTTCCCGGCACATATACATAGTGATGAAACCCGGAGTGAAAAATGAGCCGTCTTTGTAACCGTTTATTTTTTCGAAAATCAACCCCAGAACGGAGGCATTGATGAGTGTTTTATTGTCTTCCTGAATTTCTTCGCCACCTTCTGCACCAAAATCGTAAGCATCTAAAAATCTGAACAGATAATCCAATGCAGGTAATTGCCCCGCCAATTTCTTGCCTTGCAGGTTTTTTAGTACGGTTTGCGGAAAAACAGGTATGGTTTTATCATCTTTCAGGTTGCTGATAAACAAAGCATCCTGTTCAAGATCTGTAGGTTCGAAAAGTGATGAATTGAGATATGGAATTTTAGCAAATGCCTTTTTTACATCTTCGTTTCGCTCCTCATACCTGCGTGCCAGCACCTGGAAAAACAAGCTGTTCAGGTCGTCATAATTACTGATCTTGTTAAGATTGAAAAAAGCATATGACTTGTCGCCCTTGTGATAGGTAATCAATTGCGCTTCCAGTAATTTCAAAAAAAGGATACGGTTTACCCATGTAATGGAAAGTTCAAGGGCTATAGTAAAAAGTTGATCTTCTTTAGTTTCACCAAACTGGTGTGGCTTTTCTACCCGGCTTAATTTGTCTAAACTGTCTAATTGAATGATTGTGTCTTCCAGCAGTGAGCCGGTATTTCGTTCACCAGGTTTATTTCGCCCAATTAGTTTTTTGCTTCCTTCTTTTGTTTCAGTTAATCCGATAATGTGCAGTAACTCGCTGTAAAAACGTTTGTCAAGGCTATTGCTATCGTTGGCAAAGGGAAGTTTTAAAAGATGTTCAGGTGATAACAATTTGAACAAGGCTATCAATGAGGTGTCATCAGCCTTGTCGGTATTCCGAAGAGGCTTTTGGTAATCCTGCAGGTTAAAGTAAGTAAATTCAATTTCTGATGTGATGCTGTCAATAAAAGGTTCGGCTATTTGCTTGTAGAAAAAATCGGTTTTAGAATCTGCCAAACGTCCTCCTTCAAAATCGTTGAATTGGTTTACAAGATTTTTGTTTTGAGCAAAGAGTCTATCGAAAAGGGTAGCGTCAAAAATAAACCATTCGTTGATATTAGTCGCAACTAAATGTTTTACTTCAAGGTTTTTGTGTGAAATTCTTTCTCGTAAATAATAAAGTACCAATTCCTGAAACGCTTTTGCGTTCAGTTTTTTGGTTGTTATCATTTCAGTTTTGTTGATCGGCTTTTTAGCTTCAACTATAACTCCAACTGAACTTTTGGCAGTGTTCCCATTATGAATAACAAGATCGTTTCGGCCTTTGGTATTTATAAAATGGTTAGGGTCGAAATACGTTTTCTTTAAAAAATCAATGACAAGGTTTTTATGAAACTCTTCGCTTTCTGTGTCATTTGTCCTGTCGAGTAAAGTAATAAGATTAGTCTTGAAACCTTCAATTTCTGTCCTGTTGGGTTTTACTTTTAAAAAAGCCTTATTAAGTGCCTTTCTAGGTTTCAGTTCTTTTAGAGTCATCTACAAAAAGTATTATAATTTAAAATGCTTCTTTTGGTTTCACGTTTTGATTAAAATAATTTATGTATTTAATGTTTGAATGCTTCACTCATTCTGTCTGACAAGTCATTTTCAGTATTTAAGTTGGCTTTACATCCAAAAAACTTAACGAAGTTAGTTAGATTGTTAGCAGAAAATGTAGGATCATCTGTTGTCTATGAGATATTCTCATTTTCAGTTTCAAGCATTATTTGATGAGTTATTTTGTCATAGCTCATCAAATAATGCTTGGTTATTTGAATTAAAATTGTCGAAATATTTTGAGTAACTACTATTAAATGCTAACAATTATCAATCTCATTTATTTAAACCTTTCACTCACTACCAGTTCCTTACTTCCAGCAGCATACACATAAAACCCTTCTCCGGTTTTTATACCAAGCTTCCCTTCTTTTACCATATCTACCAATAAAGGGCAGGGGGTGTATTTAGAGTTGCCGAAGCCATCGTACAATACCTGCATAATAGAGAGGCAAACATCCAGCCCGATCAGGTCGGCCAGTTGCAGGGGGCCCATGGGGTGGGCCATGCCGAGTTTCATAATGGTATCAATCTCTGTAACCCCGGCCACGCCTTCGTGCAGGCTATAGATGGCTTCATTGATCATCGGCATTAAAATGCGGTTGGCTATAAAGCCGGGAAAATCATTCACCACGCAGGGCACTTTGCCGAGTGTTTTGCTGAGTTCCACAATAGTATCCGTGGTTTCTTTTTTATTCGCCGGGTTGGTAATGATCTCTACCAGCTTCATCACCGGCACGGGGTTCATAAAGTGCATGCCGATCACCAGTTCCGGCCGGTGGGTTATCGCTGCTATTTTAGTAATAGAAATAGAAGAGGTATTGGTAGCGAGAATACAACCGGCCGGCGCCGCCGCATCTGCCTGCTGAAATATTTTCAGTTTCAGGTCCACATTTTCTGTAGCCGCTTCCACCACTAGTTCGGCACTCTTCACACCATCCGCTATCGAAGTATTGGTAGTGATATTGCCCAGTGTTTGCTCCTTCAGTTCCGGGCGGATAATTTCTTTGGCCACCATGCGGTCCAGGTTTTTGCCAATGGTAGCAACGGCTTTGTCTAATTGTTCCTGCGATATATCGATGAGGGTTACCTTAAAGCCCCGCTGTGCAAATACATGTGCGATACCGTTACCCATGGTGCCGGCGCCGATGACTGCGATAGTATTCATTGACGTAAATTTAGATGAAACCGAAAGTTGAAAAGCGAAAATCGAAAGTATTTTACAAACCCCCAAAAAGAACTGATCATGAGCCAGCAATTAAAAGACAGAACAAAAGCCTTTGGTGTCAGGGTGATTAAAATGGTGAAAGAGATCAAAGGAAATAAAGTAGAAGATATTTTAATCAGGCAGATTGTCCGGTCTGCCACCTCTGTAGGTGCTAATTATCGTTCAGCTTTAAGAGCCCGCAGCAAACCTGACTTTATTTCAAAAATTACAGTGGCGGAAGTGGAAGCTGATGAAACCTGTTACTGGCTGGAAATAATGATAGAGATAGGTGTGTTTGGTAAGGACAGGCTGGAGCCATTATTGAAAGAAGCACAGGAAATAACGGCTATTTTAACCGCATCCGGTAAAACAGCAAAGGATAAGCTAGGAAAGTAAACGGGCTATTTCGATTTTCGACTTTCGATTTTCAATTTTTATTCTTAAAGTCTCCCCGTTTCCAGGCCTGTATAAATTCGGCCCAGGCAGCAGGATTGAAGATATTCTGCGGAGGGGCCTGGCCCTGGTAGGTGGCCCGGTTGGCAATACGGTTCATTTGGATACGGGTGGCTTCACCACCATCACCGGGAGTGGTACGCATTAATATTTTTCGTTTGGCGGCGCTGGTGTTTTTGCGGGCTATCTCATACTCATCATCCGGAACTTTCACATTCACAAAATCACGGGCAAACTGTTCCGGGGTGGGCCGTGGTTTTAAGATGGTGGCCGGCAGGTAAATAGTATCGGCAACCATCAACTGCACTACGCTGTATTGATTGCCTTCGAGATTTTTGGGGATCCTGACCAGTTTGGTTTTATAAGAGACGTGGGTAAACTCCACTTCATCCCCTTTTAATACAACGATAGAAAAAACACCCTGGTTATTGGAGATCGTTCCCCTGTTTTGTCCTTTTACCATGATGCTGACTGCTGGGATGCCCACGAGGCTGTCGGCTGTCATGATCACACCGAATAATTGAACGACTGAATCACGGGAGGTTTCAAACTGGGCTTTGACAGTTTGGGGCAGGATCAGGAACAGTAAACCAGTAAAAAGTATAATTTTCTTCACTGCGTCAAAAATAAAGACAAGTTGCTGATTTCGTAAAACAAATTGCTGGGTACAATGGTTAACTTTGCCGTTCTTATTGATTTTAACAAATACTTGGAAAATGACAAAAGAAAAAGTACTGGAAGCATTGAGCAATGTGCAGGAGCCTGACCTGGGTAAAGACCTGGTGACATTGAACATGATAAAGGATATCGAGATCGAAGGAAACTACGTCACCTTTACCGTGGTGCTCACAACACCTGCCTGCCCGATGAAGGATATGATAAAAAATGCATGTGTGAATGCGATAAAACTGCTGGTGAACAAAGAAGCCACCGTAAATGTGAAGTTCACCTCCAATACTACTACCAAACGTACCGATGCAGGAGCAGTATTGCCCAAAGTAAAAAATATCATCGCTGTAGTAAGTGGAAAAGGTGGCGTGGGTAAATCAACGGTGGCGGCAAATCTTGCCCTGGCCTTATCAGAAGGCGGAGCCAAGGTAGGATTGATGGATGCTGATATTTACGGACCCAGTGTGCCCATCATGTTTGGTGTTCGGGGAGAACGGCCGATCATGATGGATATTGAAGGCAAAGGCATGATCATTCCGCTGGAAAAGTTCGGCATTAAACTAATGAGTATCGGGTTACTGGTGGATGAAAAGAATGCTGTTGTATGGAGAGGCCCGATGGCGAGCAGTGCGATCAAACAATTTGTTACCGATGTGTATTGGGATGAACTGGATTACCTGGTGGTGGATATGCCCCCGGGAACAGGTGATATACATTTGACATTGATGCAAACTGTTCCGGTTACAGGAGCAGTGATCGTTACCACCCCGCAGGATGTGGCCCTGGCCGATGCGAAAAAAGGGATTGCGATGTTTGGACAGGCACAAATGAATGTGCCGATCATCGGGCTGGTGGAGAACATGAGTTATTTTGTTCCGGCTGAACTGCCTGATAATAAATATTACATTTTTGGAAAGGAAGGAGGAAAGAGACTGGCGGATGAGTATGATATTCCTTTCCTCGGCCAGATACCATTGGTGCAAAGCATCCGGGAAGGTGGTGACCAGGGAGTGCCCATCATGATGAGTGATGATATGGTGACCCGCAAAGCATTTGAAGACTTCGCTGCTTTTGTGGTGAGAAGTATATCCATGCGGAATGCGAATATCAGTGCGGAGAAGATTGCGGAGACGGTGTAAATGTTTGAGGTTTGAGGTTTGAAGTTTGAGGTTTGATGTTTGATGTTTGAAGTTTGAGGTTTGAAGATTTGGAAATCTGGAAGCTGGCGAGGGAACAGGCAAAAGAGATTTATAAATTAACTGAGGAAGGCAGTTTTGCAAAAGATTTTGATCTTAAGAATCAAATTAATGCTGCTGCCGGTTCTGCAATGGATAATATTGCGGAAGGATTCGGGAGATTTTCCAATAAAGAATTTTCTCAGTTTCTTATTATTTCAAAGGGTTCGAATGGTGAAGTAAGGTCTCAATTATACAGGGCATTTGACAGAGGACATATTACTGAGGAAGTTTTAAAGATGAGATTGGACTTTTCGGTAATGCCTGGTAATAAAGTCAAATCCTTTTTGGATTACCTGCAATCTTCAAAAAATAAATGTAAACCACGGAAGAAGGATTAATAGCCAACATCCAATTTTCAACATCAAACTATCTCATGTACAATCTGCCACATCACAAAGGAATTAACCAGGAGGACGTCATTCAGTTTATGAAAGACCATCCCTTTGTTTTTTTAACAGGATCGGATGCTGCGCAGCATCCGGTGGCTACACAGGTTCCTGTCTTTATCGATGAGATAGACGGGAAGTATTTTTTGACTGGTCATATCATGCGTAATACAGACCATCATAAAGCTTTTGAACAAAATAAAAATGTGCTGGCCGTATTTACCGGGCCGCATAAGTATGTTAGTGCTACCTGGTACACCAAACCGGTGGGCAGTACCTGGAATTATATGAGTGTGCATGCACATGGCGCCATACGGTTTGGGGATACGGATGAATTGAGATCTATTCTCCAACGCCTTACTCTGCATTATGAGAACGGTAATGCTGCCTCCACAACCGTGTTTGATAATTTACCTGCCGAATACACGGAACGAATGATGAAGGCCATTGTTCCTTTTGAAGTGGCAATCACCGACCTGCAACATGTATTTAAGCTCAGCCAGGACAGGGATGAAAAAAGCTATGATACGATCATCACTGAATTGGAAAAACAGGATGAAGCCGCAAAGTATATTGCCGGCCAGATGCGGGCAAGAAGATCACAATTATTTAAAGACAAACCGTGAAAAGAAGTCGCTCATATCGTTATTATTGGATCATGAACAGAAAGCGAATCTTTAAATACACGTTGCTGATGATTTGTTTTTTTGCTGCCTGCCAGGTTAGTAAGAAATCCCTGGGTACAAGCACGGCCATTCAAACTGAATTTGATAAACAAGGTCACCGTGGATGCCGGGGGCTGCTGCCGGAAAATACAGTGCCTGCCATGCTATATGCATTGGGTATGGGTGTCACCACGCTGGAAATGGATGTGGTGATCACCAAAGACAAAAAAGTGATATTATCGCATGAGCCTTTCTTTAATCATGAGATCACAACCAAAGCCGATGGCAAATACGTAACCGAAGCGGAGGAGAAAAGCCTGAATATTTACCAGCTGACCTATGAGGAGGTGCTGAAATACGATGTGGGACTGAAGCCGCATCCCCGGTTTCCCGGGCAGGGAAAAATAAAAGCGGTGAAGCCCTTGCTGGGTGATGTGATTGACAGTGTAAGAAAAGATATGATGACCCGGAGAAGGCCATTCCCGTTTTATAATATTGAAACAAAAACACAGCCGGCTACTGATAACAGTTACCATCCTGCACCGGAAGAGTTTGTAGAGCTGCTGATGGCAGTGATCAAAGAAAAAGAGATCGAAGATTATGTGATCATTCAATCTTTTGATTTCCGCACCCTGCAATACCTGCATCAGAAATACCCGGACATTAAGACAGCCATGCTGATAGAAGATTACGATAAACGTACACTGGAGGAGCAGTTGCAGGCATTAGGATTCACCCCAACCATTTACAGCCCGGCTTATCAACTGGTGAATGAAGCCCTGTTAAACAAATGTCACACCCGGAATATCAAAGTCATTCCGTGGACCGTAAATGATAAAATAAAGATCGGGGAGCTGAAGAAGATGGGTGTGGATGGGATCATTACTGATTACCCTGATCTGTTTTAACGGATGTTGATTAGTTGACCAGGGAATTGCCTTTTGTCGCAGGATTTCGATTTAACACCCCATCCTGTAAACTTATTAACTAGTTAACCAATCAACTTTTCAGCTATCCCCAGCCAGTCTTCTGCATTCTTATAGAGTAGTTTCTTCTCCGTCTTTTTTCCCAGTTTCATTTTTTCAATCAGTTTACCCGGATGATGTTCACCTAAAGGAAATGGATAGTCGCTGCCCAGGCAGATCTTATCTTCACCCATCACATCAATAAGGAACTCCATTGACTTCTTGTTATGTACTAAGCTATCCACCCAGAATTTTCCGATATATTCTTCCGGGGAGACTGAGTTGTCAACAGCCACCAGGTCAGGCCTCACATCGAATCCATGTTTGATGCGGCCAATGGTGAAAGGGAAGGAACCTCCGCCATGTGCAAAAGCCACTCTTAGTTTGGGGAATTGTTCAAACACTCCACCGAATATCATTGAGCAGATAGCTCTTGCCGTTTCTGCAGGCATGCCCACCAGCCAGGGCAGCCAGTATTTTTGCATCTGGTCTTCGCCCATCATTTCCCAGGGATGAACAAACAAAGCACAGCCTGCTTTTTCAGCCGCTTCATAGAACGGGAAAAAATATTTATCCGATAAATTTTTTCCATTGATGTTGGAGCCGATCTCCAGCCCGGGCATTTTCAATTCATTTACACAGCGGTCCATTTCTTTAATCGCCAGGTCAATATCCTGCAGGGGCACTGTACCCAGCCCGATAAATCGTTTCGGTTCTTTTGTCACCGTCTCTGCAATATGGTCGTTGAAGAATCTTGCTGTTTCATAACCATCCTCTGGTTTCGCCCAGTAATTAAATAAAACAGGAATGGTGGAAAGCACCTGCATAGTCACCTCTGTTTCATTCATCTCTTTGATCCGTGCATCTGCCTGGTACGAATTTGCTTCCACCATCCGAAAGACCTTGTCGCCTTTCATCATACAGGCCTCACAGTTGCGGTGTTCCAGGTGAATGAATTCGCCATAGCCAAATTTTTGTGTCCAGTTTGGCATGTGTTCGGGCATGATGTGAGTGTGAATATCTAGTTTCAAGTTTGAGGTTTAGTGTTTGAGGTTTGAGGTTGCAGAGCGTTACCACTTTTATAGCGTTGTCCTTTATAAACGGTTTTTTGCAGGTACGATATAAAAGCCATTATTTTATTTCCTAAAAGAATATTTTTATCGGTGAGCAGGTCAAATCTTTCCTGCGTTATGTGTTTTCGGTTAAGACAGCGATACAATTGCGAACGAAATTCTGCATTCGATCCCTTCGCAATGATCAGCATGTTTTTAAATTCACTGTTCCCTGATCTGTCAAAGCCTTCAGCAATACAGTCCATTACAGAACCTGAGGAAGCATCCATCTGGTTGCGCAATTCAAAATTTTTAGCCAGTGCAGTTTCTTCAACCAATAAGTCAAAGTCTTTATATTGCTGCAATGCCAGTTTCCAGATTTCCAAATCTTCAAACCTTGTGATCGTGGCCATAATAAAGAATTTCAGTAGAGAACAACTTCAAACATCGAACCTCAAACGTCAAACATCAAACTTTCTTAACAGGTGGCAGCATTACCGCTCCGCATTTATTACAGGTTCTCTTCTGTTCATCACTATAAAATCCTTCCATTACCGGTGGTAATTGTTTTACGATGTCATTGACCACTAATTTTTCTTCATACAGCATATTGCCGCATTTTTCGCAGAACCAGATAAAGCCGTCCTCTTCGTCCTTTCTCACTTTTTCAATAACGAGTCCAACCGTGTTGGGCCCACGTTGCGGGGAGTGGGGAGTGCGGGCCGGCAACAAGAACATTTCTCCTTCTTTAATGTGGATGTCCTTTGGAACTCCGTCATCTACAATTTTTACAGTGATATCTCCTTCCAGCTGGTAGAATAACTCTTCTGTTTCATTGAAGTGATAATCCTTGCGGGCATTGGGTCCGCCGACTACCATCACAATAAAATCGCTGGCGTCTTTGTATACACATTGATTGCCTACCGGCGGTTTCAGCATGTCACGATGTTCATCGATCCATTTTTTCAGGTTGAAGGGAGCAGTCACGGCCATATAGCAAGTTTTTATTGATGTATTGAGGTGGAAAAATTACAACTTTTTACCGTAGGTTTGACGATATGAATCTGTCTTTGGAAGAAAAAAAAGCGATCGTTTGTGGCAGTACCCAGGGCATTGGTTTGGCCATTGCAGAAGAACTGGCATTTCTGGGAGCCAGTTGTACATTGATCGCAAGAAATGAAGAAGCATTGAAGGAGGCAGTTTTAAAACTCGATACGCAATTGCGGCAGCAACATAATTACCTGGTTGCTGATTTCAGTAAACCCGATGAACTTAAAAAAGTAATTGCTGCACATGTTGCCAAAAGCCCGGTGCATATTCTTATAAATAATACCGGCGGCCCGGCGGCAGGACCGATCACCGAAGCCACCGAAGAAGCATTTCTGAATACATTCAACCAGCACCTGATCTGTAATCATATTTTGGCAAAAGCGGTCATCCCTTCGATGAAGAAAGAAGGGTATGGGCGAATCGTCAATATCATTTCCACATCAGTGAAAATTCCCCTGAAAAATCTTGGTGTTTCAAATACGATACGGGGTGCAGTGGCCAGCTGGTCAAAAACGATGGCTAACGAGTTGGGACAATTTAAAATCACCGTTAATAATATTTTACCCGGCTTTACTGCTACTCAACGGTTGGCGACTCTTATTGATACTATGGCTAAAAAAGGAAATACAGTCGTGGATATTGTTGAAAAGAATATGATGGAAGAAGTGCCGATGAAACGTTTTGCCGAAGCTTCGGAAGTGGCAGCCGTGGCAGCCTTCCTCGCATCGCCGGCGGCTTCTTATGTCAATGGGGTAAGCATTCCTGTAGACGGAGGAAGAACAGGAAGTATTTAGAGCAGAACGCAGATTATCATGATGATTAGATTTGTTATGATTTATCTGCGATAATCATGAAAATCATAATAATCAGCGTTCCATTTAATGAAACTTGAGATTCCATATCACTTAGAAAATTATATCGGTGGACATTTAATTGCTCCGTTAAGCGGCAATTTTATTGATAATATTAATCCTGCCACGGGAGAAGTAGTTGGACAAATACCGGATTCGCATAAGAAAGATGTGGATGCTGCTGTACAGGCGGCCAAACTGGCTTTCCCCGGCTGGAGTACAAGCCCGGTGGAGGAAAGATTTAAGATACTTAACCGAATTGCAGAACTGATTGATGCACATCTTGAAGAACTGGCGCTGGCTGAAACAAATGATAACGGTAAACCACTTTGGTTGAGCAGGCAGGTTGATATACCAAGAGCATCAGCCAATTTCAGGTTCTTTGCAACAGGTATCATGCACTTCTCTACGGAGAGTCATAACATGGAAGATAAGGCGGTGAACTATACGCTTCGTCAACCGATCGGCATAGTGGGTTGTATCTCTCCGTGGAATCTGCCGTTGTATTTATTTACCTGGAAAATTGCACCTGCACTAGCGGCTGGAAATTGTGTGATTGCAAAACCATCGGAGGTGACTCCTGTTACAGCATTTTTATTAGCTAAGATTTGTATAGAAGCCGGGTTGCCGGGTGGAGTACTGAATATTATTCATGGTACAGGTCCCGGTGCCGGTGAAGCCATTGTTTCGCATGCTGAAGTAAAAGCTATTTCATTTACCGGCAGCACAAGGGCCGGCGAAAGAATTGCAGCAATAGCAGCTCCTAAGTTTAAAAAACTCTCCTTGGAATTGGGCGGTAAAAATCCCGCTATCATATTTGCAGATTGTGAGTGGGAAAAAATGATGACAGAGACGATCCGTTCTTCATTTTCCAACCAGGGAGAAATTTGTTTATGCGGTAGTCGTATTTTGATCGAGGAATCGGTGTATGATAAATTTAAGACTGAGTTTGTGGAGCGGACTAAGCAATTAAAAGTTGGTGATCCGCTGGAGAATGAGTCCAGGCAGGGAGCTATTGTAAGTAAAATGCATTTTGAAAAAATTTTACGATGTATTGATACGGCAAAGCAGGAAGGCGGAAAAATTTTATGTGGCGGTAACCCGGTTAATCTAACCGGCAGATGTGAGAATGGTTTTTTTATAGCGCCAACGGTTATGGAGGGATTAGGCCCAAACTGCCAGACCAACCAGGAAGAAATATTCGGTCCGGTGGTAACGCTGCAGTCGTTTAAAACAGAAGAAGAAGCGTTGCAACTGGCCAATGCAACAAGTTATGGACTGGCAGCTACGATCTGGACACAGGATATTTCAAAAGCAAACCGGGTAGCAGCTAAAGTGGAGAGTGGTATTATCTGGATCAATTGCTGGTTGCTTCGTGATTTACGAACTCCTTTCGGAGGAATGAAAAACAGCGGGGTGGGAAGGGAAGGAGGTTGGGAGGCATTGCGCTTTTTTACAGAGGCGAAGAATGTTTGTATACAGATATAGGCCACTAAGACTCAAAGTCACGAAGGAACACAAATAGAAATTATGACTGAGATAGAAAGAAAGGATAGAGAGGATAGAGAGGAATTTTTGGCTAAAGAAATAGTTGACTGTGCCTACAAAATTCACAAGCAACTGGGGCCGGGATTACTTGAAAAAGTTTATGAAGTTTGTTTTTGTCATGAGTTAACAAAGAAAGGAATACCTTTTGAAAGGCAAGTTGATATTCCGATAACATACGATGGGTTAGTATTTGAAGAAGGCTTAAGGGTTGATGTTTGGGTTGACAGATTAGTAATTTGTGAGCTTAAAGCAAAAGACGAATTAAACGAAGTATGGAAGGCGCAAATAATCAGCCATCTTCAGCTTACTGGGATGAAGCTTGGATTTCTTATAAATTTTAATGTTTCACTTATCAAAAATGGCATTAATCGCTTTAGGAAATAAGACTTAGAGCCTTTGTGCCTTCGTGGCAAAAAAATGAGTAATAAAATCATAAATACTGAAAATGCATCAACTCCTCTAGGTGCTTATCCGCATGCAAGAAAAGTTGGAAACTTGTTGTTTCTTTCCGGCATCGGTCCGAGAAATCCAAAAGACAATTCCATTCCGGGATTGGAATTGGATACAAACGGAAATATTGTGAAGTATGATATTGCAGCCGAATGTCATGCTGTATTTGCCAATGTAAAAGCAGTTTTGGAGGCCAGCGGCAGCAGTTGGGACAGGATCATTGATGTGACCGTGTTCCTGACCAATATGAAAAAGGATTTTCCGGTCTACAATAAAATTTATGCTGACTATTTCACAGCAGTACAGGCTTGCCGGACAACCGTGGAAGTGAAAAGTATGCCAACGCCGATTGCGATTGAATTGAAAGTGATAGCGACAATAGATTAGTTCCGGGTTTGACGTTTGATGTTCGATGTTAAAGAACTTCAAACCTCAAACTTAGAACTTCAAACAATTAATATGAGTTTTCAAAATAATCTTGAGTTTGCCAGGGATCTTGATGCAAAGGATGTATTAAAATCTTTTCGCCAGCATTTTTTCATTCCACAGCACGAAGGGAATGATTGTGTTTACTTCACGGGTAACTCTCTCGGTCTGCAAGCCAAAACAACGTCGGAGTATCTGCAACAGGAATTAGATGACTGGGCCAGGTTGGGCGTGGAAGGACATTTCCAGGCAAAAAATCCCTGGATGCCTTATCATGAAATTTTTCCGAAACAATTATCAAAGATCGTTGGTTGCCGGGAGAACGAAGTAGTGGTGATGAATTCGTTGACCGTGAACCTGCATTTGCTGATGGTGACATTTTATCGTCCCACTAAACAACGGTATAAGATCATTTGCGAAGCCAAAGCTTTTCCTTCCGACCAGTATGCTTTTGAAACACAGGCAAAGTATCATGGCTTTGATCCCGCTGATGCCGTGATAGAAGTTGCGCCAAGAGAGGGAGAGCATATACTACGGACAGAAGATATTATTTCAACAATACAACAACATAATGACAGTGTCGCTGTTGTTTTATTTGGCGGTATCAATTATTATACCGGCCAGTTGTTTGATATGAAAGCCATCACTGCTGCTGCACATGCAGTAGGGGCTTATGCCGGTTTTGACCTGGCACATGCGGCCGGTAACGTGGAATTGCACCTGCACGACTGGCAAGTGGATTTTGCCTGCTGGTGTTCTTACAAATACCTGAACAGTAGTCCCGGTGGTATTGCTGGTGCTTATATTCATGAAAAGCATGTTGCTGATACAACACTGCCACGATTTGCCGGTTGGTGGGGATATAAAAAAGATACCCGTTTCAAAATGGAGAAAGGTTTTGAGGCGATTCCAACAGCGGAAGGCTGGCAATTAAGTAATGCCCCGGTATTATTAATGGCGGCGCATAAAGCTTCGCTGGATATTTTTGAAGCAGCCGGAATGGACCGCTTGCATACCAAACGTAAACAATTAGCCGCTTATTTGCATTTTGTATTGCATGATATTAATGACCGGCAGCCTGAAAAAGTAATTGAGATCATTACACCGGCGGATGAAAAGGAAAGAGGTTGCCAGGTGTCGATGCTGATGCTGCAAAGAGGCAAAGAGATTTTTGATGCGTTAACAAAACAGGGAGTAGTAGCTGACTGGCGGGAGCCGAATGTGATAAGAGTGGCACCCGTACCACTGTACAATTCGTTTGAAGATATTTACAGGTTTGGAGAAATTATACGTTCAATTTTAAAATAGCCACAACGACACGAAGTCACAAAGCAGTATAAAAAAGTCTTTGTGCTCCTTCGGGCCTTTGTGCTTTCGGGACAAAATGAAAAGAAATATTACAATTATCGGGGCGGGCCTGGTTGGTTCATTGCTTTCCATTTACCTCTCCAAACGGGGACATAATGTAAGGATCTATGAACGTCGCGGGGATATGCGGAAAGAAAAAATGAGTGCCGGTCGTTCGATCAACCTGGCACTAAGTGACAGGGGTTTGCTTGCACTGGAAAAAGTGGGGTTGGCAGAAGAGATCAAAAAGATATCTATTCCCATGCATGGCCGGTCTATCCATAACCCGGATGGCAGTATAGCTTTCCAGCCTTATGGCAAAGAAGGGCAGTATATCAATTCAGTTTCCAGGGGAACACTCAATATGAAACTGATGGACCTGGCTGAACAGCATGGTGTACAAATTTTCTTTCATGAAAAATGTAACACGCTGGACTGGGAGAAGGATGTGCTGGAATTTGAAAATACGAGCGGTGTAAGTATTCCCTCTTCAAAAGCAGATCTTGTTTTTGCTGCAGACGGGGCTTTCTCTGCTGCCAGGTTGCAGCACCAGTTGCGCCATGACAAGTTCAACTACCAGCAATATTATATTGACTGCGGGTATAAAGAACTGACGATTCCGGCAACGGCTGATGGTAATTTTGCCATGGAAGTAAATGCCCTGCATATCTGGCCACGGAAGGATTATATGCTGATCGCATTACCCAACCTTGACAAGACCTTTACCTGCACTTTATTCTTTCCGTTTGAAGGAGAAGCCTCATTTGATAAGCTGAAAACTGAAACGGATGTAAAGAATTTCTTTGAAAAAACTTTTCCGGATGCGGTACCGCTGATGCCGGATTATATCAATGAATTTTTTACCAATCCTACTTCCTCCCTGGTTACCGTAAAATGTTTTCCCTGGATACGGGAGGATAAATTTGCACTGATCGGTGATGCGGCTCATGCGATTGTACCTTTCTTCGGGCAGGGAATGAATTGCGGATTTGAAGATTGCCGGGTGCTGGATGAACTGATTGAAAAGAATGGGGACGACTGGACATCTATTTTGCAGCAATACCAAACCTTGCGTAAACCTGATGGGGATGCGATTGCAGATCTTGCCATTAATAATTTTACCGAGATGAGGGACAGGACCGCCGACCCGATATTCTTGCTTCAAAAAAAGATAGAAGCAAGACTCCATGAAAAATATCCGGAGAAATGGATTCCGGCTTATTCACAGGTTACATTCAGTCCGCATATCCGTTACAGCGAGGCCCTGAAACGAGGGCAGATGCAGGAAGCGATCATGCAGGGCATAATGAAATTGGAAAATATTGGAGAAAACTGGGATAATCCTGACCTGCATCAGCAGATCATTCAGCAAGTACAGCATTGAAGGATAACATCCGAACATAAACTTCAATCCTCAAACTGTATTTTTGCACCATGACCAGGCATCAACTTGTTGAACAGATCAGGGAAAAACAATCTTATCTCTGCGTTGGTTTGGATACTGACATTACAAAGATCCCAAAACATCTTTTGGCGGAGCCAGATCCTGTATTTGCTTTTAATAAAGCTATTATTGATGCCACAAAGGATTTGTGTGTGAGCTATAAGATCAACACTGCATTTTATGAGGCACTGGGAGTAAAAGGCTGGCAGGCGATGGAGAAGACCGTTCATTATATTGGTAATGAACATTTCAAAATTGCTGATGCCAAAAGAGGAGATATTGGCAACACTTCCGATCAGTATGCAAAGGCTTTTTTCGAAACCTTGCCTTTTGATGCTGTTACTGTGGCCCCCTATATGGGAGAAGACAGTGTAAAACCCTTTTTACAGCACAAAGGAAAATGGGCCATTGTGCTGGGCCTAACTTCCAACAAAGGAGCCAATGATTTTGAATTATTGCATACAGGCGGTGAATTTTTATATGAGAAAGTACTGGAAACTGTTGCTACCTGGGGTACGGAAGAAAATTTGATGTTTGTGATCGGCGCTACAAGGGCAGGCGAATTAAGCAATGCCAGGAAGCTTACTCCCCACCATTTCTATCTTGTTCCGGGTGTAGGCGCCCAGGGAGGCAGCCTGAAAGAAGTATCTGAGGAGGCAATGACCAAAGACTGCGGTATATTAGTAAATGCAAGCCGGATTATTATTTATGCTTCCGGAGGAGAAGATTTTTCGGAGAAGGCGAGAGAAGTTGCTAAGGAGTACCAGGAAGAGATGAGTGGTTATTTAATCTAGTACGTTTTTTTCTTACTCCTATTATTCCGCCAATCATCACAACCGGGATGAATCCAACGTAAGCAATACCTGTGTCCGGATACCGCCAGTCAAATTCAAAATCGTTTACCAGGGCATAAAGAAAAGTCAATACTATGCCGGTAATAAATGCATGAATAAGGTCTCTTCTTGTTGAAATCTTAACGGTTGTATAACCTCCAAGCAAGCACCCGACTACAAATCCAGCGAATAGCAAAAGTGTTGACAGGATTTCTTGTGATTTGGGGATTGCCGCATCTGAGAAGACTAATAGCCCTGCTATTAAGCCAATAGGTATAACAACTATTAATGCAATCAGCACTCCGGCTACTACCGACATGAAATTCCTTATTATCTCTTTTACCGGGTAGCTCATTCTTCCTATTTATCCGGTTTCCCCGATTTAAAACTTCCGCTCGGTTCGCTCCACCAGGGCACAATATCATAAATAAAAACTCCGGCTGCAACCGTTGGATCGGTTTTTACATGATTTTCCGCTTCCTCTCTGGTTCCACAATCCATAATGAACAGTCCCCGCCAGGTAAAATCGTTTTTACCAAAAGGCCCGGCTGCTTTTAATAAGCCATCATTGTACAGTTTCTCCATATTGGAAAAATGACCGGCAAATAATGTTGCCCGTTGTGTCGAATCAGTAATTGTTTTGTCCTGAGGCCCAGTTTTCAATATCACCATCCAGAATTGCTTTACCCGGGGTTCGTCTTTTGTTTTTATGGAATCCTTTTGGCTATTGGCTACCGTTGTACAGCATAAAAAGAAAACAAGGGGAAAAAGAGATTTTTTCATGTTGTTGCTTTTGCAGCATAAAAATAAAGGATTGTTTTCACTAAGAATAGTCGCTGCTACTGTTTTCATACCTTTGCCTGGGAAAATTTAAAACTTAAAATCAAAAATCTCAAATAACGATGGCAGCCCGTACAGACCTTTTTAACAGTCCGGATTATTTCCTGGTAGATGAATTATTAACCGAAGAACATAAGCTCATCCGTGAATCCGTCCGTAGCTATGTCAAGAAAGAAATTACTCCCATCATAGAAGACTATGCTCAAAAAGCAGAGTTTCCCCAGCAAATAGTTAAGCAGTTGGGCGACCTCGGTTGCTTTGGACCAACCATTCCCTTTGAATATGGTGGTGGCGGATTAGATTATATCAGCTATGGATTGATGATGCAGGAGCTGGAAAGGGGAGACAGTGGTGTTCGTTCTACCGCATCCGTGCAGGGATCCCTGGTGATGTTCCCGATCTATCAGTATGGAAGCGAAGAGCAACGTAAAAAATATTTACCTAAGCTGGCCAGTGGCGAATGGCTCGGTTGTTTTGGATTAACAGAACCCAATCACGGCAGCGACCCCGGCGGTATGCTCACTACTATTAAAGATGCCGGTGACCATGTAATACTGAACGGTGCCAAAATGTGGATCAGTAACGCACCTTTTTCACAAGTTGCCGTTGTATGGGCAAAAAATGAGGCCGGCGAAATACAGGGTTTAATAGTGGAAAGAGGAATGGAAGGTTTCACCACCCCAACTACACATGGTAAATGGAGTTTAAGGGCATCTGCCACAGGCGAACTAGTCTTTGATAATGTAAAAGTTCCCAAAGAGAATATTTTCCCCAATATAAAAGGATTAAAAGGTCCGTTGGGTTGCCTGACAAAAGCCCGGTACGGCATTGCATGGGGTGTTATTGGTGCGGCCATGGATTGCTATGATACAGCACTGCGTTATTCAAAAGAAAGAGAACAATTTGGCAGGCCTATTGGTGGTTTTCAGTTACAACAAAAGAAACTGGCGGAGATGATCACAGAGATCACCAAAGCACAGTTGCTTAACTGGCGGCTTGGGGTATTGATGAGTGAAGGCAGGGCCACACCACAGCAGGTAAGCATGGCCAAACGAAATTCCTGTGACATTGCAACGAATATCTGCCGTGATGCAAGGCAGATGCTTGGCGGTATGGGTATCACCGGAGAGTATCCTGTGATGCGCCACATGATGAACCTGGAAAGTGTGATCACCTATGAGGGAACACATGATATTCATTTGCTGATTACAGGAATGGATGTGACCGGGTTGAATGCATTTAAATGATGTGCAAATTTGAAAATATGTAAATATGCAGATGGAGAAGAAAGATAATTTGATATTAGACCTCTCTTTTCAATTTTCTTTAGAAATAATCACATTTACAGAAAAACTTCAGCAGGGAAAGAAGTTTAATCTTGCAAATCAATTATTCAGAAGCGGAACTTCGATAGGAGCAAATGTCAGGGAGGCACAGGGTTGTGAAAGTAAAAGTGATTTCATACATAAAATGAAAATTGCTTATAAAGAGGCAGAAGAAACAAGATATTGGCTTGAGTTATGCGATCAGTCGGAAAATTACCTTGCGCCAGGAAAATTACTTGAAGATATAGTCTCGATCTTAAAAGTATTAGGAAAAATTATTAGTTCATCCAAATCATAAAATTTGCATATCTGCAAATATGCAAATTTGCATATGAAGATATTCCTCATTGGCTTCATGGGCTCCGGTAAAACACATTGGGGCCGCCTGCTGAGTGAAAAGCTTGGTATCCGCTTTTTTGACCTGGATGAACAGGTGACTGAGCATGCCGGGAAAACCATTCCGGAGATATTTTCGGCAGAAGGAGAGGAACAGTTTCGGCTACTGGAAAAAGATGTATTGCATATCATCACTGAAAGTCACGACAATTTTGTAATGGCCTGCGGTGGTGGTTCTCCCTGTTATTTCAATAATATTGAATACATGAATACTGCCGGCACGACAGTCTGGATTAATACGCCGCAGGATACATTGCACAAACGATTAGTAGTAGAAAAAGATAAGAGGCCGCTGATTAAAGACCTTACAGATGAACAGTTGAGGAATTTTATTCAAAAGAAATTCTCTGATCGCAGGATTTATTACGAACAGGCCGATATTGCAATTGATGAAGAACCTGTTCAATTAGAAAAATTAATAGAAAAGATATTCCATGTATAAAAATTATTTGGCAATTGCAGCATTTTTTGCCGGACTGGCTGTGGCCTTAGGGGCTTTTGGGGCTCATGGTTTGCAAAAGATCACTTCAGACGAAACAATTTTACATAGTTACCAAACAGGAGTGCAATATCAAATGTATCATGCGCTGGGTTTACTGGCCGTTGCTGTACTATTTGAAAAATTTTCCCATCGCTGGCTCCGGTGGGTGGCGAATTGTTTTATTACCGGTATGATTTTATTCTCAGGGTCGCTGTACCTGCTGACTGTACTGAAAATACAGGGCGCTGAAACGAAATGGGTGGGTCCCATAACGCCAGTAGGAGGTTTATTCTTTATAGCCGGGTGGTTATTATTGCTCGTTGCTGTGACAAGAAAAAATGACTAAAGAGGAAGTGTAAGAGTGGTTATTGTTCCCTTATTATTTTCAATTTTATAGGTACCTCCGATACTCTCCATACGACGGGCAATATTTTTTAGCCCGTTGCCAAACTGGCGGAGCTTTTCCATATCAATACCCTTGCCGTTATCTTTTATTACAATATGGAGCGTAGCATTCGCTTCTATTTCTATTGTAACAAGGGAGGCTGCAGCATGCTTCAGTACATTATTAAGTGTTTCCTTGACGCTTAAAAAGATATTGCGTCGTTTATCACCTGTCAGTTCTTTCTCCGGAATAGTAACGGGTACGGTTACTTTGCAGTGCACCGGAGTGTTATCAAAATATTCGATGGAATAGGATCGTATGTAAGAGATCAGGTTATCAAGGGTATCGTTGCCGCTGTTCATGCTCCAGATAATAGCATTCATTTTATTCAGTACATCATCGGCAGAGTGTGAAATTTTATCAATTTCAACAGGAGTATTCTCTTTCATTTTATTCCTGGCAATTTCACTCATCAGCCTGATCGCAGTCATTCCGGCTCCCAGTTCATCATGCATATCGGCAGATATACGTTGCCTTTCTTCCTGCTGGGCTTTGTAAACAGCTATCTCTTTTTCATATTCTTTCAATAAATTTTGGGCTTTAAGGGTTTCTCTTTCTTTTGTCTGTACAATAATATTTTTGCGATTTTTATAGTTGAGGCCGGCCAGGAAAAATACCAGCTCAAGGAATAAACCAACCTGGTAATAAACAAGTGAGGAGCGCAAAATGCCGGGAAGAGATTTGAATTGCTGGGCCATCAGAATACCCAACTGTGAAATAAACGAAAAAATAAAGAGAAATAAATTACCCCAGAATAAATACCGGAGAAGCTTGTCTTTCCTGTGACGGATACTGTAAACAAGGAATATTAGGATCATACACAGCAGTAAGATCTTCGTCAGGTTTTCTACCAGGAATGCTAAACTATAATTATTGCTGAAATAGAAAAGAAATGTATAAATAAACATGGAGCAGCATAACAAAATAATGCCGGCGTTATATAGCGTAGATAGAAAAGGATGGTTGTTTTTGGTGTCCAGGAACTTCTTCATGAACAACATATAAAAAATGATACCCACCCCCTGCATTATAAAATCTAAATAGCCTTCCAGAAAGAAGCCAAATTGACTGGAATGCAGATGGTAGATAGTTTGAAAAAATAATAAACCTCCCAGGAACAACGCATAACCGGAATAATACAAGAACTCCCGGTTGCCTCCCTGGAAAAAATTGGTGATAGAGAAGAGGATCATCATCAGCAGCAGTCCGCAAAAGACATAAGTGATCAGATTGGTCTCGTTGTAATTACTGTGGAGTTTTGCCAGAAATATTTGCAGGTTGTCTTTGCCAATGAGCCTGGGATTAAGTCCGTTATTATACGTTTTTACAGCACTTAACTCTGCTATTATTGTTGCAGAATCATGGGCGGGCAGACTTATAAGCCGATAACCGGTTCCTACTGTTATAGATGGCAGAACAGCAGGTATTACTTTTAGGCCTTCCTGTTCCAGTCTGTACAAATTTATTTTGTCAAAATAAAAACCAGGACAGAAAAAGACGGATATGGCTGAATCAACTGAGTTGCAAATATTGAATTTCAGAAATATTTTTTTCGTAACGCTGTTATTGGGAATTAAGACTGTTTGTTTTACGATGGGCTTGAACTGTGCTTTGGCTATAATTTGGGTAAGACCGGCTTTGTCATCTGTAAAATAACTGCTTACCGTGTTATGGATTTTTTCTTCCACTACAACCTTACTGATATCTGTATACTTTCCCGCAAGATTATCCTGGGCCTTTACTGTTGTTGTAAAGACCATAGCAACTGTTAGAAGCAGGTGGAGGAGAGCAGTTGTTTTTTTCATGCAGCCGGTTAGCTCCAAATGTAATACATCGTTTTTGGTTTTGCCAATAACCGGCATACCACTTTCCGGTATATTTTCCGGAAGTATTGATATTCACTTTTAGTAGGGCTTTGCACTGGAAAAGGTAACTTGAACAGCAAACTAATTATCTTTGCGGCTATGGCTAATAAGGGGAAAAGGAAAACAAAAGCTAATCCTGCGAAAAAATCTATCAGCACTGATATAAAGGCATTTAAGGCTGAAAAGGAAGAGGCGGTGGATTGGAAGGCCCTGGCCCGGGATGAACGGACCTGGAAGATCGTGGGTACAGTTTTTTTGCTTATTTCAATTTTCCTTTTCATCGCATTTGCATCCTATCTTTTTACATGGAAAGAAGACCAGGCAGTAGCGCAGCAGGGGTTTTCTGCCTTGCTGGATAATGATAAACCCGTGGCGAACCTGCTGGGACGACTGGGAGCAGTCGTTTCTCATTTCTTCATTTTTAAAGCTTTTGGAGTTGCTTCCTTTCTTATCTGTACATTCTTTTTTGTGGTGGGAATAAACCTGCTTTTCCGCAGAAAAGTATTTTCTATCTGGCGCAACTTGAAATATGTAACCGTTGGCTTGATGGTACTTTCGGTTTCATTGTCTTTTGTTTTTGCAAAAAATGAATTCCCCTTTGGGGGTGGGGTTGGAGACATGCTTAACCGCCAACTTCATGGAGCTGTTGGCACTGTAGGAACAGGAGCAATATTGATACTGCTGGCAGCGGGCTATTTCATCTGGCAATTTAACCCGGTTTTTAATTTGCCAAAGAAAAAGCAGGAAGGTGTACCGGAAGAAGCTGATTCCGAAGGACTCGAAGAGGATATTCCGGTGATAGCAGGTCAAACAGTGAATGAACTCTATGGCGGGAATACCGGCCAGAAAACAAATACCATAAAATCAGATTCCGGTATCGTTATCAATTTTCCTGATGAAACACCACTGCATGATCTTAAGGTGATTGAAAAAGAAGAGCCGCTGGAAGAAGTAATTGAAAAAATTGAAGCAAGCCAGCCCACATTCGAGAAGGAAATAGTGAGTGATATTTTGCATACCCATGAGTTGGAAATTCCTGCAAAGCCAATCAAACCCGCAGCAGAGGAATTCGTTCAGCCGGTAAAAGAAAAGCCAGGTACAAAATGGGAAGAGGATGATCTGCAACTGGAAATAAAAGCTGTACCCGAAAAGGCTGAAGAAGAACAGCAATCAGTTATTGAGAATTTGCCTCCTTATGAACCGACTCTTGATCTGAGGGATTATAAATATCCCACCTTAAGCCTGCTGGAGACGCACGGCAGTGAAAAAATAATCCAGGATACCAGTGAGCTGGAAAATCACAAAAACCAGATCATTGCTACGCTGAGAAATTATGCCATTGAAATTCAAAAGATCAGTGCGACGATAGGTCCTACTGTAACACTCTATGAAATAGTACCGGCACCCGGTGTGAGAATATCAAAGATTAAAAACCTGGAAGATGATATTGCATTAAGCCTGGCAGCACTTGGTATTCGTATCATAGCACCCATTCCCGGAAAAGGTACCATTGGTATTGAAGTACCGAATGTGAGGAAGACCGTGGTGAGTATGAGAACCCTGTTATCGTCTGATAAGTTTCAGAATAATAATTTCAACCTGCCGATCGCTATTGGAAAGAAGATCGATAACGAGAATTTCATAGTTGACTTAACCAGCATGCCGCACCTTCTGATGGCCGGTGCTACAGGCCAGGGTAAATCAGTTGGCTTAAATGCTATCCTTGTTTCACTTTTATATAAAAAGCATCCTTCGCAGTTAAAATTTGTACTGATAGACCCTAAAAAAGTGGAGCTGAGTATTTACCGGCATATAGATAAACATTTTCTGGCCAAATTACCCGGTGAAGAAGATGCAATCATTACTGATACAAAAAAAGTAGTCCATACACTGAATGCTTTATGTATTGAAATGGATAACCGGTACGATCTGCTGAAAGAAGCCGGGGCAAGGAATATTAAAGAGTACAATGAAAAATTTATAAAACGAAAACTTAACCCGCAGAAGGGGCATCAATACCTTCCGTTTATTGTACTGGTCATTGATGAGTTCGCCGATCTGATCATGACGGCGGGAAAGGAAGTTGAAATGCCTATTGCCCGTCTGGCACAGCTGGCAAGGGCTATTGGTATCCACCTGATCATTGCTACACAACGACCATCGGTAAATATTATAACAGGTACTATCAAAGCAAACTTCCCTGCCCGTATTGGCTTTAAAGTATCTTCCAAAATTGACTCCAGAACGATATTAGATACCGGAGGTGCTGAGCAGCTGATAGGAAAGGGTGACATGCTTATCTCCCATAACGGGGAACTGACCCGTTTACAATGCGCTTTTGTAGACACACCTGAAGTGGAAAAGATAGTCGACTTTATCAGCAGTCAGCGGGGGTATCCGCAGGCCTTTTTATTGCCGGAGTATGTGGATGAAAAGGAATTGGAAGGCCGGGATTTTGATATGTCTGACCGGGATTCTCTGTTTGAAGATGCTGCCCGGCTGATCGTTCAAAACCAGGTTGGTTCCACCTCCTTGCTGCAGCGAAGGATGAAACTCGGCTATAACAGGGCGGGTCGCCTGATGGACCAATTAGAAGCAGCAGGAATTGTTGGCCCCAGCCAGGGGAGTAAAGCAAGGGACGTATTAATAAAAACCGAAATGGAATTGCAACAACATCTAGATATAATCGGTTGATATCTACAGCTTCAATCCGTTAGTGGCTTGTTAAGAAAAGAACTCAAATGCAACCCAAACGAGTCATTGGCAATCCTATTCCTGTAATTCATTTATCTTTGCGCCGCCGCAACCGGTAGCCACACAAACACCAAATAATGAAGAAGTTATATTTTCTTACCACATTCAGTATTCTGTTAACCACTTTTTCCTTTGCGCAAACCAAAAATGATCCTGAAGCCAAGAAGATCCTGGATGCTGTCAGTGCAAAATTTAAGACCTTTTCTACAGTTCAGGCCAACTTTACTTATAAAGTAGAGAATGGTGCCGGTAAAGCACTATCTGCTAAAACAGGTTCTATTTTGATGAAGGGTACCAAATACAAGCTGAGTTTTAGCGGCCAGGAGATATTTTGCAATGGAACTACCGTATGGAATTTCGACAAAGCTGCAAACGAAGTGACCATTAATAACCTTGATGCTTCCAGTGGTATGATCACCCCGCAAAAATTGTTCTCCAATTTTTATGATAAAGATTTCTATTATACCCTGAATGGGGAAAAAAAGGTTGGTGCTAAAACAGTACAGGAAATACAGATGACACCAGTTGATAAGAGCAAATCTTTCCATACCGTATACCTCCAGATAGATAAAGCGGCAAAGACCATATATAGTACCAAAGTACTGGAAAATGCAGGGAACAGGTATTCTTATACGGTAAACTCAATGAAGACAAACATCCCTGCTCCTGACAACCAGTTTGTTTTTGACAAAAGCAAATACCCGGGAGTGATCGTTGAGGATCTGAGATGATCTTTATTAATGATATTGAAAAAGGGATTCTTTAAGCAGGGTCCCTTTTTATATTATCGCCTTTCTGATCTTTACTAATTTTTGCAATAAGTCTTCTAACAAGTCTAATTTCAGCATATTAGCTCCATCACTTTTTGCGACAGATGGATTGGGATGGGTTTCAATAAACAAACCATCAGCACCGGTAGCAACTGCTGCTTTTGCTATTGTTTCAATCAATTGGGGATTGCCACCTGTAATACCAGTTGCCTGGTTGGGTTGTTGAAGAGAATGTGTCACATCCATCACCACCGGGGTTCCATGTTCCTTCATCCAGGGAATATTCCTAAAATCAACTACCAGGTCCTGGTAGCCAAAAGTTGTCCCTCTTTCCGTTAGCATCACTTTATCATTTCCTGCCTGCCTGATCTTTTCTGCTGCAAACTTCATGGCTGGTCCGCTGAGAAATTGCCCCTTTTTTACATTCACTACTTTTCCTGTTTGTGCGGCTGCGATCAATAAATCTGTCTGGCGACACAAGAAAGCAGGTATCTGTAATACATCCACGTATTTTGCGGCGAGTGCTGCTTCTTCATGTGCATGAATATCGGAAACAACGGGAAGGGAGAACTTATTTCTTACTTTTTGCAAAATTTCCAACGCTTTTTCATCACCCAGCCCTGTAAAGGAAGAGGCGCTTGTACGATTGGCTTTACGGTATGATGCTTTGAAAATATAAGGGATACCCAGGTTTTTGCAAATACCTGCAACTTTTTCTGCAACTTCCATTACCAGCTCCTCACTTTCCACCACACAGGGGCCCGCCATCAGGAAGAAATTATTTTCATCATATTGTTGATTTGAAAATAGCTCTTTCAAAAATTTTTCCATGTCACAAAAATAGTTTTAAGTTCTGAGTTTTGGTTTTTAAGTTGGAATTTGAAATTTGTTATTTAATCTTTGCTTTACAATAGCTTGCTATGATAAAAGAAAAAATTCTGGTCATCGGAGCCTCCGGTCAGATAGGAGTGGAGCTCACATTAGCCCTTCGTAAAATATATGGTAATTCAAATGTCATCGCTTCCGACCTGCGGGAACAGAATCCCTTACTGGAAGGTACCGGCCCCTATGTTTCATTGGATGTAATGAATAAAGAAATGCTGCATGTGCAGGTAATACGGCAGAATATTACCCAGATATACCTGTTAGCTGCTATTCTTTCGGCCACCGGCGAAAAGAACCCCGGTCTTGCCTGGAACCTGAATATGCAAGGCCTGTTGAATGTACTGGATATTGCAAGAGAAGAGAAATTACATAAAGTATACTGGCCTTCTTCCATCGCTGTATTCGGGCCCACATCACCCAGGCAGAATTGTCCTCAGCAAACCATCATCGAGCCGACTACCGTTTATGGGATCAGCAAATACGCCGGAGAATTCTGGTGCAATTACTTTTTCCAGCGCTTTGCTGTGGATGTAAGGAGCATCCGTTATCCCGGTTTGATTTCTTATAAGTCTGCACCGGGTGGTGGTACCACCGATTATGCCGTGGAGATATTTCACGAAGCGCTGGAAGAAAAAAAATATGAATGCTTTTTGAAAGAAGATACCTACCTGCCGATGATGTATATGCCGGATGCGATAAGGGCCACTATTGAGTTAATGGAAGCTCCTGCGGATAAAATAAAAATCCGTACTTCCTATAATGTATCGGGTATGAGTTTTTCACCAAAAGAGATTGCGGCAGCAGTAAAAAAACATATCCCTGATTTTTCTATTACCTACAAACCTGATTATCGCCAGCACATTGCTGACAGCTGGCCGCAAAGTATAGATGACACGGTGGCAAGAAATCACTGGGGCTGGAAGGAAGAATATGACCTGGCAGCTATGACGAAAGATATGTTTGATAACCTGAAATAAACCTGATAAAAAAACGGATTTTACGGGGAACCTGGCTACGACGGCACAATTCAATCGTCTTTTATTTTATCAGATACCAGTTGAATAACAAAATAAAATTGAGGTTTCATTGAAACTAGTGGGTTCTGTCAATAGAAAAATCGTTGAATGATTGTAAAGGGAGATCTTTTGTTATAATATTTTTTACAATTGCTCTCCGGGGTCCCTGCCGGCACCAGGCTGTGAGCTCGTCTAATTGTTCTCTTGTTCCAGTAGCTGTTATATGCACATTGCCATCATGAAGATTTTGCACCGATCCGGTTATACCCAGTGCTATTGCTTTTTCTTTGGTGTTTTGCCGGAAGAACACACCCTGTACTTTGCCACTTACAGTTATTGAGATCGTGTGATGCATAGATTTAAAAATTGACCATTGCCAGGATCTCTTCGAGGTATTGCTGATCAATTGTATCAAACTGGTTAAGCTCAGCACTGTCCGCATCTAATACAGCCACCACTTCATTATTACGGATGACAGGCAGCACAATCTCAGATCTTGATAAACTGCTGCAGGCAATATGTCCGGGAAATTTTTCAACATCCGGTACAATCAACGTTTGTGCCTGCGCCCAACTGGTACCACATACTCCTCTTCCTTTTTTTATTCTTGTACATGCTACAGGTCCCTGGAAGGGGGCCAGTACTAACTCATCACCCTTTACCACATAAAATCCTACCCATAGCCAGCCGAACTGTTCTTTCAAGGCTGCAACTACATTGGCCATATTGGCGACGAGATCCGTCTCGCCTTCCAGTAGTCCTTTTAGTTGAGGAATAAGCGACTGGTATTGTTCAGCTTTTGCACCTGTTGTTATTAGTAAATCTTCTGCCATTATGCAAAGATAAGGCGGCACGATGAGCCAATGTTGTGTACATAAATCAAGTAACAGTTCATAGGACGGGACCTTTATAATCACTTTTTCCTGCGTAACTTCCGCTATAAATTTCCACTATCATGCGAAAGCTTTTTTTTCTTTTTTTTTCATTATTTGCTTACAGTTCCCTTTTCTCACAACAGTTTGGAGGAAATCCTCCTTCCACGAAATGGCAGCAGATCAATACAGATTCTGCCCGGATCATTTTTCCTGCAGGTATGGATAGCCAGGCGAACCGGGTAGCTGCAATCGTTCATTATATGGCTCAGCAGAAACCTGTGTCGCTTGGTGATCAATTGAAGAAGATAAATATTGTATTGCAAAACCAGACGGTCATACCAAACGGATATGTACAACTTGGTCCTTATCGCAGTGAATTCTTTCTCACACCTGACATGAATAATTTTGGACAAGGTAGTGTTAGCTGGACTGACCAGTTAGCATTGCATGAGTACAGGCATGTTCAGCAGTTCAATAATTTCAATAATGGGCTTAGTAAGGTCATGAAAACCTTGTTTGGTGAGGAGGGATTTGCCCTGGCTATTAATGCCTCTATTCCTGATTGGTTTTATGAAGGGGACGCTGTTTATAATGAGACTGTACTCAGCAAGCAGGGCAGGGGCAGGATACCACTTTTTTTGAATAGTTATCCTTCAATATGGCAAGCCGGAAAGAAGTATTCCTGGATGAAATTAAGGAATGGCTCGTTGAAAGATTATGTGCCTAACCATTATAACCTTGGTTATTTACTGGTGAACTATGGCAGGGAAAAATTTGGTACCGATTTTTGGGCAAAAGTGACTAAGGATGCCAGTGCCTTTAAAGGATTATTTTATCCTTTCCAGGTTGCCGTTAAAAAACATGCCGGGGTAGATTATAAAAGTTTCAGGAAGGATGCATTTGCTCATTATCAAAAAGATGTACAACGGGTATCAGTGTCCAGAAATGATTTCCTGCTGCCTGTAAAAAACAATTATGTTACCAGTTATTATTTCCCTTATAGCGCAGGTGATGATTCATTGATCTATTTAAAAGCCAGTTACCGGCAACGGCCCGCATTTTATATTAAAGATAAAAATGGAGAGCATAAGCTGAAAATGAGGGATATCTCTATCGATGAACAATTTTCCTATCGCAATGGTAAGATCGTTTATGCAGCTTATGAAAATAATCCCCGTTGGGGCTGGCTGGATTACAGTGTGATAAAACTGCTGGATGTACAAACAGGACAGCAAAAGACACTAACAAAAAGAACGAGGTATTTTACTCCCGATGTTTCAGCAGATGGCTCAAAAGTAGTGGCTGTGCAGGTGGGTACAAATGGCAAAAGCGAATTACATATCTTAAATGTACAAGATGGGGAAATCCTGCAACGGATCCATTCAACAGAAATAAGTTTGTTTACTGATCCCAAATTCATAGATGATAATTCAATTGTCAGTGCTGTGAGATTAAAAGATGGCAGAATGACACTGGCTGCCGCTGAGATTGCTACCGGTACTACAATAAGGCTTACACCTCCTTCCTTTAATGTAGTTGGCTATCCCAGTGTAAGCAAGGACATGATCTATTTCACAGCCACCTATGAAGGGAATGATGATGTATTTGCTTTGCGGATGAGTGATAAGAAGATATTTAAGATCAGCAGCGGCCCATTGGGTAACTATTATGTAAATGCCGGCAACGGAAAAGTTACCTGGTCTTCGTTTACGGCCGAAGGCTACCAGTTACAACAAGTGGCTGAAAAGGATATTGTATGGAATGAGATTGGTGCTGCAACTGCTGAGCGTCTTACAGAAAAATTTGCGGTGAGTAGTGCCAGTGAGACCGGAGATATATTATTGGGCACTGTTCCGGAAAGGAATTTTGCTGTGAGTAACTATAAAAAAGGAACAAGGCTGCTGAACTTTCATAGCTGGAGGCCTTATTATGAAGACCCGATCTTTACTTTTTCCCTCTATGGAGAAAATGTGCTCAATACTTTGCAGACAGAGCTCTATTACCTGTACAATGAAAATGAAAAGACCAGTGCTGTTGGCTTTGGAACAGTATATGGCGCTATGTTTCCATACCTCAATATTGGTTCAGAGCTTACTTTTAACAGGGAGGATGTGATCGGTAACCGTCTGCGGGTTTGGAATCAACTGGATAGCCGCATCGGGTTAATTGTGCCATTAAGCTATACTAAGGGTCAGACCTTCAGGAATTTTAATATCAGCAGCTATTATGTATTGCGGAATGAATTCAATAAAGGATTTTACAAGGATTCATTAGGGAATACATCATTTAGTTATTTATCACATGCCATATCCTGGAGCCAGCAGGTACAAAGAGCGGTACAGCATATTTATCCAAGGTTTGCTTATGCTGTATCATCTTCCTATCGCCATGCGATTACAAAATACGAAGCCTCGCAATTCAATGGCAACGTTTCGTTGTATATTCCGGGCTTGCTTTCCACGCACAATTTGTTACTGACAGGTTCCTGGCAGGAGAGAGATACGTTGTCACAGGTTTCTTTTGCCAATCGCTTTTCTTATTCGAGGGGTTATTCCGGAAGATATTTTTCCCGGATGTGGAGGTTGTCTGCAAACTATCATTTTCCATTGATCTATCCGGATTGGGGATTTGGTAATATATTATACCTGCAACGGATAAGGGCCAATGCTTTTTATGATTTCACCAAAGTATATTCAAGAGATAAAACACAAACAAGGGATCAGCGCAGTGTGGGTGGTGAAGTATTTGTTGATACCAAATGGTGGAACCAGTACCCACTGACTTTTGGTTTCAGGATCAGCCGTCTGCTTGACCAGGACCAGTTTGACGGATTTAAAGGAACTGTATTTGAATTTGTATTACCCGTAAGTATAATTCCCAGGTAATTAAATTCCGGCATATTCCGGTTACACAGCGTTATACCTGAGTAACCGTTTTTCTTTGTTTGGCAGCGTTGAAAATTATAAAGCGGCCAGGCTATTTTCTATTACTTTTATTTTTTCTTCTGCATCAGTTTTCTTTTTCCTTTCAATTTCTATCACTTCTGGTTTGGCATTTTGTACAAATCTTTCGTTGCCCAGTTTCTTTTCAACAGATACAAGGAAACCTTTCAGGTAATCAAGGTCTTTTTGTAATTGTTGTTTTTGTGAAGCAGTATCCAGTAAAGTGGTTGTCTCAATAAAGAATTTATCTTTCTGGACTACTACTGTTATACTGTTAACAACAGAATCAGATGTGTAAGAGATAGATTCAGCGTTTACCTGCTTGAGCAGAATGCTTTCAATCACTTTATATGTATCCGTATTGTCCGTCTGGATATGAAGACGGATGCTGTCTTTTGGTTTTAGCTGGTTTTTATTTCTGGCATCCCGGATAGCAGTAATAACTTCTTTCAGCAATATAGCATCCGAAAGTATTGTTTTACCGGTAGTTCTCACAGCCGGGTATCGCTTCACAGTTAAGTCATCGTTTTGTTCTTTCAATTGGTGATAAATCTCCTCTGTTACAAACGGAAGGAAAGGATGAAGCAATTGCATAAGCTCTTCAAAGAAACTGATTGTTTTCTCATAAACTCCTTTATCAATTGGCTGCTCAAAACCTGGTTTCACCCATTCTAAATACCAACTGCAGAAATCATCCCATATAAGTGAGTACAGCGTTTTCAATGATTCACTCAACCGAAAATCCCTAAACTGCTCATCTAACTGAATTCTTACTTCATTCAACCGGTTCTCAAACCACTCCACAGCAAAATTGTTAGCGGCCAGGCTGTCATCCTGGGCTTGCCGGAGGGACCACATTTTCACCAGCTTTAATGCATTCCACATCTTGTTAATGAAGAAGCGACCCTGGTCATTACCAGATGGGTCCCACATCAGGTCATTGCCGGCAGGCGAAGAGATCATGATGCCAAACCGGACAGCATCAGCGCCATCTTTATCGATCATTTCAAGCAGGTCGGGAGAATTCCCCAGGCTCTTACTCATTTTTCTTCCCTGTTTATCACGAACGATTCCGGTGAAGTATACTTCGCTGAAAGGTTTTTGCCCTTTGTATTCGTAACCGGCCATAATCATACGGGCAACCCAGAAGAAGATAATTTCCGGTGCTGTTACTAATGTATTGGTAGGATAGTAATAATTCACATCCGGGTTATTGGGATTACTATAACCCTTAAACACTTCAAAAGGCCAAAGCCAGGAAGAAAACCAGGTGTCAAGGCAATCTTCATCCTGTTTTAAAACAGCATTACTTACTCCGTGTTGCGAACTGAATAATTCTTTTGCTTCCTGTTCTGTTGCAGCCACTACAAACCTTCCTTCGTTATCATACCATGCCGGGATCCTATGACCCCACCACAGTTGTCTCGAAATACACCAATCTTTGATATTCTCCATCCAGTGACGGTAAAGGTTCTTGAATTTGGAAGGGTAGAATTTTACATCATCGTCCATAACGGCAGACAATGCAGGTCCTGATATTTTTTTCATATCTACCCACCATTGCAGAGATAACCTTGGTTCAACTACTGCATCCGTTCTTTCACTGTAGCCCACTTCGCTGGTGTAGTCTTCTGTTTTTAGTAAGAAACCTTTTTCTTCCAGTTCTTTAGCTATTTTTTTTCTTGCTTCGAACCGGTCTTCACCAATATATATCTGCGCTTCGGTATTGAGTGTTCCGTCTTCATTAAATATATCAACTACATCCAGGTTATGTTTTTGCCCCAGTTGATTGTCATTGATGTCATGCGCCGGAGTTACTTTCAATGCACCGGTTCCAAATTCCATGGTTACATAGTCATCTGTAATGATGGGGATACGACGGTCAATTAACGGAACGAAGGCGAATTTGCCATGCAGGTGTTTATACCGTTCATCATCCGGGTGAACGCAAATAGCTGTATCACCCATTATTGTTTCAGGGCGAACCGTAGCAATTACAATATATTCATCACCGGGCATATCCAGCTTATACCGCAGGTGATAAAGTTTTTGCTGCGTCTCTTTTCTTATTACTTCTTCATCACTTAATGCTGTTTTTGCTTTTACATCCCAGTTTATCATTCGTTTGCCCCGGTAGATATAACCTTTGTTGTACAGATCAATAAATACACTAATGACCGATTGGTAATAATCGGGATCCATTGTAAAACTGGTACGTTCCCAATCAAGACTGCAACCCATTTTCTTCAACTGCTGCAGAATGATCCCCCCATATTTCTCTTTCCATCCCCAGGCATATTTTAAAAAATCTTCCCGGCTCAGTGATGATTTGGCAATTCCTCTTTCACGAAGCATCTGTACTACTTTTGCTTCGGTAGCAATAGAAGCATGGTCTGTTCCCGGAACCCAGCAGGCATTTTTTCCCTGCATCCGGGCTCTTCTGATTAAAATATCCTGAATAGTGTTGTTGAGGCAATGCCCCATATGCAGTACACCGGTTACATTGGGAGGGGGTATGACTATTGTATAGGGCTCCCGGTCGTCCGGTTCGCTGTGAAAATATTTTTTATCCAACCAATGCTGATACCATTTCTGTTCGGCGGCACTGTGGTCAAAATTCTTGCTCAATTCCATACTACTTCGCTTACAGTTTTAAATGAAGTAACCTCTGTAATGGTTACACAGTACATGTAAGGCCGCAAATTTACCGGGTTTTAGGTAGAAATTGAAACAGCAGGAGATATGATGAGAGGGATGTTCTATTCAGAAGGAGGCATGTTTAGTCTTACTTCCTCACAGATATAGTGTTCTCCTCTGTGAACAGCAAGGATACCTCTATTAATTTCTTCTAAAGGAGACGTTTTGGTCAGGAATCCCCTGGCCCCTAATTCCATCATCCGGGTAGCATACTTCGGCTGGTTATGAACAGAGAGTCCAATGATCTTTGCCATCGGCATTGTTTCGATTATGCGCCTGGTAAGTTCAAACCCATTAACAGGAGACATGTTTATATCTACCAGCATAATGTCCGGGTTGTGAGATTGAAACTTTTCTAGTGCTGCATTGCCATTATCACAATCTGCTATAACCTGGAAACGGGGGTTATTTTCCAGTAACAATTTCCATGATTCACGAACCAATTGATGATCATCAACCAGCATGATACGGATATAGTCATTCTTCATAATCAAACCAGTTAAGTTGCTACATAATCTATAAACATGGAGGCCATGCTTTGGGAAAAGGTTTTTACACAGAAACGGCTTGCCAGGCCCATAATAAATGGTAAATCAGTAAGGATTTGGATGATAATGCCAGGTTGGTAGCCTTCAAAAAGCCAACCCGCTTGAACTAATTGGCTGGATTTAAAGCAAAATTCAAAATTGTCCTAAAACAGTAAAAATACTGAAAACTAAAAGTAATATTACTTTGTTATTATACCAAGTAATATTGCCAAAAATATACCTCGTAAATCTACGATATGGTACTTGACTGAATAACAAGAGCAGGAGTTGCAGCAAAAAGCAAATTTTGAAATGAATGTCAAAAAAGAGTTTGACTTTTGCCGTTCCTTATTTCCATCATAAAACAAAATGTAACCTATTGCAATGAAAAAAGAATTGAATTCCTGGTATAGTCCTTCTTTAAATAAAGAAATGCCGATAGCCACCTATGGCGATTATGGATTTGCATTATTGCTGGTGCCTACTGCTGCTGCCGATTACCTCGAGTATGAACGTTTTCAGCTGATGCATCATATTGCTCCGTTCATTTCACAGGGAAAAGTAAAAGTGTTTTCCATTGATAGTATCAATAATGAAAGCTGGCTGAATAATCATATGGATCCCCGGCATAAGTCTGTTCGTCATCAGCAATGGAATGATTATGTGTTTAACGAAGTGGTGCCATTTATCCGGAACAGCACCAGCCCGGATACACCGATCATTACCTGTGGCGCTTCTTTTGGTGCCTTACACAGTATGAATTTATTTCTGAAACGACCAGATATTATAAATGGTGTAATCGCCATGAGTGGTGTTTATGATTTAACTGAATACACCAAAGGCCACTATGATGAGGATGTGTATTTTAACAGCCCCATGCATTTTATGCCTAACCTGGGTGATCATTCGGTACTGGAACAAATCAGGAGGAGTAAGAATATTCATATCGTTACCGGTAGCGGTTCGTATGAGGATCCTTCCAGCAGCGGTAAGTTTGCCAAAATATTATATGATAAGGGAATCTGGTATGAACTGGATGTATGGGGTGAAGAGTGGCCGCATGACTGGGATACCTGGAGGGCTATGTTGCCGCACTACCTGGGCAGCAAGTTCTGAAGCAGCTGAATAAAATCTTTTCTCGGGATCATCCGGGCACCAAAACTTTCAAGGTATTCTGTATAGACCTGGCAGTCTATTAACAGGATACCTTCTTCTTTTAGCAGCTGAACATACCTGGTAAAAGCAAACCGTGACGCATTACTTTGTTTGCTGAACATACTTTCCCCGAAAAACACTTTGCCCATTTTGATCCCATAAAGTCCGCCAACTAATTCGCCATTCTTCCATACCTCAACGCTGTGTGCATATCCTGATTCATGCATTTTACAATAGGCTCTTTCTACTTCGTTGGTTATCCAGGTTCCTTCCTGCCCGGGTCTTTTTGTTTCTTTACATTGAAGAATAACTTGTTGGAAGGCTTTGTTGATGGTAAAATCAAATTCGTTTCTTTTCAGTAATGGCTTTATGCTTTTACTCACTTTTAATTCGCCGGGAAATAAAACAAATCTCGGATCAGGACTCCACCAGAGTATATGTTCACCCTCGTACCAGGGAAAGATCCCATGGCGGTAAGCCAGCAATAGCCTTTCCGGAGAAAGATCACCACCCATTGCCAGCAATCCATCAGGTTCTGATAAATGAACCGGTGGAAAAACAAGTTCTTTATCAAGGGCGAAAATGGCCATGGATCAGAAATGAATTATACGGCGATGACTTCAATGGTAGCATTGATCCCTCTTTCTGTGATCGCATCACATTGGGGCTTCAGGTCATCGTAAGGTCCATTCTTTACTGCATATTTGCCCTGGAAATGGATGATATAGGCGCATTGCTCAGCCTGTTCGTGGGCATGTCCGCATACTTCCATCAGGGTTTCAATTACCCACTCGAAAGTATTGACTTCATCATTCCATACAATCAGCCGGCAAGTGTTTTCGGTAAGGGTAAGCACCTCCGTTTCTTCCGATTGTAATGTATCCGTATTTGTTGCTGTAGCTTTCATTCAGGGTGTAAAAGTAAAAATTTATTTCAGATTATTATTGCAATAAAAAAGCCTCAATGATGAGGCTTAGGTGTGGGAGTTGACCCCGATTTGTATCGGGGCCGACCCTCCCGACTGTTAGTCGGGGTGCCCTTCCCCAATAAGCTTTTCAATCTTTTTCCTGGACTTCCAGCTTTTTATTTCCCGCTCTCTTTTTGAAGCACCCTCTTTATTAGTAAAAGTTTCAGAATATTGGAGTTCCCAATCTCCGGAACCACCGGTAAACCCCGAGTGCCTGGTGTTATGTTTTCTGATTCTTTCATTAATAGAATCACCTGTAAAACCTGTATAATACCGATCTTTAATCCTGGAATAAATTATGTAGACTGTCCACATAAACAAAAAAGCCTCGATAAAGAGGCTTAGGTGTGGGAGTTGACGGGTTCGAACCGCCGACCCTCTGCTTGTAAGGCAGATGCTCTGAACCAGCTGAGCTAAACTCCCAATTATTTCAATTTTATTTTCGAACCGCCGATTCTCCCGACTTTAAGTCGGGATGCTCTGAACCAGCTGAGCTAAACTCCCAATTATTTCAATTTTATTTTCGAACCGCCGATTCTCCCGACCTTAAGTCGGGATGCTCTGAACCAGCTGAGCTAAACTCCCTTTTTCGGGACGGCAAAGATACGGGTGCAGGACTTTTCAGACAAAATATTTTTTATCTATTTTCAGGCAAAATTGACTGTATGGCAACCACTTACTGCGAATTTGTGCAAAGTGCAGGGAAAGAAACCGTGCACCGGTATTATCATGATCATGAATATGGTTTTCCGATAGAAGACGACAACCTGTTATTTGCCCGGCTGGTACTAGAAATCAACCAGGCCGGATTGAGTTGGGAAACGATCCTGAAAAAGAAAGATAATTTCTTCCGGGCATTTGATGATTTTAATATTGATAAAGTAGCCCGATATACGGATAAGAAAAAAGAGAAACTGATGCAGGATGCCGGTATTATCAGAAACAGGTTGAAGATAGAGGCAACTATTCATAATGCCAATGCAATTAAAAAGATCCGGAAAGAAGCAGGCTCTTTTAAAAGCTGGTTAGATGCACAACATCCAAAAACAAAAGAAGAGTGGGTAAAGATTTTTAAGCAGACTTTTCGTTTTACCGGTGGTGAAATTGTCAATGAATTTTTAATGAGTACCGGTTATTTACCCGGTGCACATACTGCCGGCTGCCCGGTATATAAAAAAGTGATGAAACATAAACCGAAGTGGTTAGAGAAGTAGAAAGTTAAAAATCAACATTCGATAGGCTATCTTTTTTGACTTGTGAATTTTGATTTAATTCGGGTTTACTTCCGGCAGCCGGTAATGCTGTCCGTCCAGTACAAACAGTTCATCAATTTCAAAGGTCCAGAATTTAAAAAGGGGAGACTTTTGCAGGATAATTTCTACTTCTTTCTTGTCTTCTGCATTCAGTGTGATCCATGATCGTTGGGTTTCCATGCTCACAGCATAGTGGTCAATGGTTCCTTTATTGATCAGGAAGTTGATATAAGTGCGGTGAGGAGGAACCAAATCCATAAACTCATCGTTCATGTCAAACTGTATGGTCACCTGGTATTTCTGCATTATTATAAATGACAACTTAAATGTAGGAAAGTTGCACCGGGCAGAAAAAGAAAGTTATTAGGTGTAAAAAGGAGAGTGGAACGTACTGGGCTCGAACCAGTGACCCCTACTCTGTCAAAGTAGTGCTCTGAACCAACTGAGCTAACGTTCCATAGGTGTAAAAATAAGAGCTTTGCTTATATTTTCCATTCCACTATTTCATTCACCCATTCCGGCCTGAATGGAGTGGTGATGCGGATATAATTGTCTGTATATCCTTCCATCATACCTGTTTTATCATGCCCTTCAAACAATACTTTACGGGTTTGTCCGGAATGTTGTTGGGTAAAATACTGCATTTTCATATAGGACAGATTGCGCAACGTTTTGTTTCTTTCATTACGGATCTGCATTGGTACAACTTGTTTCATGCTTAAAGCATGGGTATTGTCCCTTTCACTGTACGTGAACACATGCAGGTAAGAAATGTCCAATGAATGAAGGAATTCAAATGTTTCGTTGAATTCTTCTTCTGTCTCTCCGGGAAAACCAACAATTACATCCACCCCAATAGCACAATGCGGCATCAGTGTCTTGATGAGGGCCACTCTTTCGGCATACAGTTCTCTTTTATACCGGCGACGCATCAAACCAAGTATTTTGTTGCTGCCACTTTGCAGCGGTATATGAAAATGCGGCATGAACGTAGAGCTGTTGGCTACAAACTCAATGATCTCATTTGTCAAAAGGTTAGGTTCAATAGACGAAATCCTGTATCGCTGAATTCCTGAAACTTTTTCAAGCTCTTGTATGAGCCTATAAAAATTTTCTTTTGTGGAGGCTGCCAAATCTCCTCCCGCGGAGGTTGGAGGGCGGAAATCGCCAAGGTTCACCCCGGTTAATACAATTTCTTTCACTCCGTTAGCCGCCAACTGTTCAGCATTGTGAACCACATTGGAAATACTGTCGCTCCTGCTTTTACCTCTTGCCATCGGGATGGTACAGAAGGAACAATTATAATCACAACCGTCCTGCACTTTCAAAAAAGTTCTTGTCCGGTCGTTCACCGACCAGGAAGAATGAAAACCGGACACTTCTTCAATATCACAACTGCAGATCTTTGCTGAATCTCCTTTTGCCAGTTCATGGATATGTTGGACAATATTGAATTTTTCCGCAGCGCCCAGCACCAGGTCAACTCCGGGTATTTCGGAAATTTCTTTAGGTTTAAGCTGTGCGTAGCAACCAGTTATCACAACAAGACTTTCCGGTGATTTTCGCTGAATACGGCGAACGAGCTGACGGCATTCTTTATCTGCATTATCTGTTACTGAACAGGTATTGATCACATATATATCTGCCAGGTCATCAAACTCCTTTTTCTCAAACCCTTCCAGCTCCAGCATACGGGAAAGGGAAGATGTTTCGGAGAAATTGAGCTTACAGCCGAGTGTATGAAATGCCACTGTTCTTGATTCTGCCATAGAGCCGGCAAAGATAAACCACGAATGACTGGATTAAGTTTGATTTCGCTGATTTTTTAAATTCAGGTATTTTTAGCCAAATGTTTGAAAGTGAACAAGAAATGGGTACCATATCTCATTATTGCCCTTTTGGCTATCACTCTTTTTGTTATTAATCAATACAAAAGCAGTAAGGAACCTGTTCCTAAACCAAAAGTTACTGACAATGACCGGCCGAAAGACCCCGCCAGCAATCCCACTGACAGGGACAAGGGTTTTGATCGCAGGACTTCATACCTGAAATACAGTAATCATGCAAAATGCAGGATGCAGTGCCGCAAAATTTCACAGGTGGAAGTGGAGGAGATCATGAGAGACGGAAAGATCAACTATAACAAAAGTGATCTCGACAATGCAAGATGTCCCCGTTATGCTGTTGAAGGGGTGACCAGTGATGATCAACGGGTGAGGATCGTATATGCACAATGCAATGAGTCAACAACAGTAGTGACGGTGATTGACCTGGAAACTGATTTTAAATGCGACTGCCCCGGTGACGACGATAAATATAAAAACCGGAACTGATGAACATAGTACTGAAACCATTGCAATGGATCTACAGCATTTATGCTTTCATCACTTTTATAGCGATCATGCTGCTGATACTTCCCTTTGCTTTTATTGCCAGTCTGTTCGGACGCATTAAAGGTGGCAACATGATGATAAGACTATGTATGCTCTGGGCAGATATTTGGTTCCCATTGATTTTTATCTGGCATAAGAAAATATATGAAAGGCCGCATGATAAAAAGATGGCTTACATCTTTGTCAGTAATCATATTTCTTACCTCGATGCTGCGATCATTGTTAAAGCATACCGGCAACCTATACGGCCGCTGGGTAAAATAGAAATGAGCAAGGTGCCGCTGTTTGGATTTATTTACCGTAACGCTATAGTAACAGTGGATAGAAGCAGTGCTGAACACAGGGCCGAAAGTGTCAGGATACTGAAGTCTTTAATTAATAAAGGCATTTCTGTGGTGGTTTTTCCCGAAGGAACTTTTAATATGGGAACAACACCGCTTAAAAGTTTTTACGATGGCGCATTCCGGGTGGCGATCGAAACACAAACTCCCGTTAAACCTGTTCTTTTTTTGGATGCCTATCGCCGGATGCATTACAGGAGTTTATTCTCCCTGGCTCCCGGTTACAGCCGCATTCTTTACCTGGATGAAATTCCGGTTACCGGGTATACATTAAATGAAGTGGGAAGATTGAAGGATGAAGTGTATGCCATCATGGAAAAAAAGTTGATTGAATATGGCGCAGCCTGGCGAAAGGAGTAGTATTCTTTTTTCAGCTAAATTGAGCCTCCAAATTCAATTATTTGTTTGCAGAAGTTATCATACCCGCGGCATTACCCAAAAACTATACATGGTCTGTACCCACCCATTTGCTGGAAACAGTAAAAGTGGGCTGCAGGGTAGAAGTGAACCTTGGAAAAAGCAAGAAATATGCCGGCATTATTAAACGACTGCACGAAGAGAAACCAGAGTTCTTCGAGACTAAAGATATTATTAATGTACTGGACACAGCGCCGGTGGTATTTGAACAGCAATTAAAACTGTGGGAATGGATAGCTTCATACTACATGTGCAGTGAAGGGGAAGTAATGGCGGCGGCGCTGCCTGCTCATTTCAAACTCTCCAGTGAAACGATATTAGTTTATAATGAAGAATATGGCGATGATTTTTCTGCACTGGACCATGATGAGTATATTGTCGGGGAAGCATTATTGCTAAAAAAGGAACTTAACCTGAATGAGGTCCAGCAATTACTGGATTCTTCTCATGTTTATCCTGTCATCAACCGGCTGATCAATAAAAAGGTTTGTTTTGTTTGGGAAGCATTGAAACAAACCTATGCCCCCAAAAAAGAGACGTATGTGTTACTGAATCCTGCTTATTGTAATGAAGACAAGTTGTCGGACTTGCTGAACAACTGGACGAAAGCTCCCAAACAAATGGAGTTATTGCTCAGTTACCTGCATTTATTAAAAACGGAAGGTGAAGTGGTAAAATCCTCCTTGTTAAAAAAATCAGGTGCTTCGGATGCACAGTTGAAGGGATTGGTTGAAAAAAATATCCTGCGTACCGAGAAAAAAAATATTGACCGTATACAATACCTGCCTAAGAATGTAACCATCGATTTTGAGCTCAGTGAAGGCCAGCATAAGGCTTTTGAACAGGTAAAAGAACAATTGCAAAGCAAAGCAGTATGCCTGCTGCATGGCGTTACCTCAAGTGGGAAGACGAATATTTATATAAAACTGATCGAAGATTACATTAAGCAGGGTAAACAGGTCCTGTACATGCTGCCGGAGATTGCACTGACCTCCCAGGTGATCCGGCGTCTCCAAAAACACTTCGGTGGTTATATAGGAATTTATCATTCCAAATTCTCGCAGAATGAAAGAGTGGAGATATGGAATAAAGTAAAGAATGGTGAGCTTAGAGTGATATTGGGAGCAAGGTCCTCTGTATTCCTGCCTTACCAAAACCTGGGGTTGGTGATCTGTGATGAAGAACATGATACTTCTTTCAAACAACAGGAACCGGCACCAAGATATAATGGGAGAGATGCAGCTATTTATTTGGCATCACTGTTTGAAGCAAAAACTTTATTGGGAAGCGGCACTCCCTCGCTGGAGAGTTATTACAATGCTGCCACCGGTAAATATGGTTTGGTGGAATTGCTGCAACGATATGGCGATTTGAAACTGCCGCCAATCGAAATGATTGATACCCGGAAGATCATTCAAAAGGATAAATCGAAAGTGATGCTCTCTCCACAACTGGTGGAAGCAGTGAATCAAGTGCTGGCGAGAGGTAAGCAAGTGATTTTATTCCAGAACCGCCGCGGCTATGCACCTTACCAGGTATGCAGTGTCTGCGGCTGGATACCGCAATGTAAATATTGCGATGTGTCGCTTACCTTTCATAAACTCACAAACAAACTGGTTTGTCATTATTGCGGTACCACCTATCCTCCCGTTCATACCTGTGCAGCCTGCGGCAGCGATAAGTTTGCTCAACGAAATTTTGGTACAGAGAAAATAGAAGAACAATTACAGGAAACTTTCCCCGATGCGAAAGTGGCGAGAATGGATATGGATACAGTGCGGGGAAAAAATGCCCATGATGTGCTGATACAGCAATTTGAACAAAAACGGATTGATATACTCGTAGGTACCCAGATGGTGGTGAAGGGACTTGATTTTGATAACGTGGACCTTGTTGGCATATTAGATGCAGATGGCTTATTGCATTTTGCAGATTTCCGGGTAAATGAACGGGCCTTCCAGTTGATGGAGCAGGTGAGTGGCCGTGCCGGGCGGAAAGAAGAAACTGGAAAAGTGTTGGTGCAAACCTCGCAACCGCAGCATCCGTTGTTGCAGATTGTACAGCAGCATGATTATAAAATGATGTTTGCGGAAGAACTGAAGAAACGAAAGGAGTTTGCTTACCCGCCTTTTTCGAGGATCATTCATCTCACTTTTAAACATAAGATCAAAGAAGTGGTGGAAAGAGCGGCGCATAACTACACCGACGCATTAAAGAACAGGTACGGTCAGTACATCGTTGGTCCGGCAGAACCGGTTATCGGTCGTATAAGAAACCAGTTCCTGATGGAATTGTTGTTGAAATTGCCCCGTGATGGTAAAACAATCAACCAGTGCAAAAAGGATCTGCTGGAACAGATTGCCATCCTGCACCAGGATAGAAGCTTTCGGAGTGTGACGATTGTAGCGGATGTGGATGCGGTGTAAAAAAAGTGTGTAGTGAGTGGGATTCACTTTTATTCGTACTTTACTTTCATGATCGGCATTATCGTTCAACTCGCTGTTTCCTGGCTGGTAGTATGGTTGTTTGAAAAAGGTAATTTGAATTGCCTTGGTTTACTGCCTGCTAAAAAAAGGCTGACTGACTTTGGTTTGTTCTTTAGTATCACAGCAGCTTGCTCTGTTCTCAGTTTTTTAATGCAAATGCTGATTGCCAGGCAAAGCTGGCAGTTAAACCCTGATATAAGTTTCTTTTTGATCATGAAAGGGACCTGGTTTGTTATAAAGTCAGTGCTGTTTGAAGAACTGATCTTCCGGGGAGTATTGCTCTATATCCTTATTAAAAAAATTGGTACTGCAAAAGCTATTTTCAGTTCAGCAGCAGCATTTGGCATGTACCATTGGTTCTCTCATGAGCTTTGGGGGAACCCTGTTCAAATGGCTATCGAATTTTTTACTTCCGGTGCTATGGGATTGGTACTGGCTTATGGTTATGCGAAAACTTTCTCATTGTATGTGCCGGTAGCTATTCATTTCGGCTGGAACATAGTTCAGATGGTTGTGTTTTCAGGCAATACGATCGGGGAACAGGTTTTTATAGAAGTGTTGCCCCGGCCTGTTATTACTGTTTCTTATTTTAACTTTTTTGTCATGCTCTTCCTGCCGTTATTGTGTTGTCTTGCGATTAATGGCTGGATGCTTAAAAGATATAAGCAAGCAGAACCTCCTGGTGCGGGGAATAATACCTGATAAGAGAATGGGGGAGGCAGCTTTATTTTTCTTCCAGTGCCGCTGTTCCGTAATTTTCCTGATCTTTTTTTTCCTGATTTTTTCTTTACACTCTGTAGGGTTCTTCCGGGCTTATCAACAGTAATAATGTATTTATTCCCTTCATCTGTTCGGGCCGGTTATTTTTTTGCAGCATTTATCATCATCTCAGCCACCTTCTTTGCATGGATTGGTCTGTATTTTTTTGGAATCAAAAACGAAAATACCGGCATCACCCATTGCGCCATTTTTTCACCCAAACGAAATTCTTTTCTATCGCCCAGCAACAAGGAGGGACGAACAATGTGAATGGATTTTATCCCTGTTGCTTTCACAGCATCCTCTGTTTCACCTTTCAGTTTCAGGTAAAAATTATTACTTTGACTGTTAGCGCCAACAGCAGATACTAATACAAATATTTCACAGCCGCAAAGCTTGCCCAGTTGGGCTGCATTCACCGCAATATCAAAATCAACTTTACGGTAAGCAGATTTATCGCCTTTTACTTTCTTTTGGGTAGTACCGATTGCACAGAAGATCACATCGCTGTCTTCCAGTGCCAGCCGGAAATTTTCCATATCGGAGAAGTCAACCAGTTTCTTCTCCAGTTTGGGATGAGTAAGATCAAATGGCCTGCGAAGGAGTATCCTCACTGAATCAAAATTGTCATCAGCAAGCAGTAATTCCAGCAGGTGACTGCCGATAAGCCCCGTTGCACCAATAACTGTTGCCCTCATACAAGGATCATTTATTTAATAAGCGTCAGGGATTTTTCCCGATTATTTAGTTTGCACCGGCAACAGGATATTCATACACAAAATAACTCCATGGGGGTAAACTTTTTCTTTTCTCACTTAATTGCTCATTCACACCTGTGAAAATATTGTAAGCCAAACGCTGCAAACTCTTATCAGTGATTTTTATATCCTGTTCTTTTTTTGTCAGGTTCAGGATTACCAATACTTTATGATTTCCTTTTTCCCTTACGTATGCATAAATAGTTGTGTCATTACCAAGGTTTACTTTTTTGAAAGATGCATCAGCAGCAAGGGCGGGGTTCTTTTTACGAAGATCCTGGAGGCTCTTATAAAAATTAGCCCTTTCAAATTTCCCAAATACTATGGGGTCTTTCTCAAAGAATTTCAAAGGACGCAGTAAAGGTTCTTCCTGCCCGCTGTATACAAGGGGAACGGTTCCTCCCATAGTTTGGCTGAATACTGCAAAAGGAGCATGAACAATTCCGGGAAAAGTGCCATAGTCTGATTTGTTCCAGCTGTTCTCATCATGATTGCTGGTAAAATACATAGGGATAGCCTCTTTCGGGTATACAGTATCATATTTAGCTTTGACACTGTCAAGCGCAAATGCAGGTCTTTCGCCTGCTGCCACTTTCGTCATCATTTGAAACATTTCCCAGGGATAATAGGCGTCAAAACCGCTGGTCATTAAGTACGGTTTATCTCCTTCGGCTAAAAAGAACAAATCATTTTTTACGGCTTTTAGCTGAGGGATACATTTTTTCCAGAATTCACCCGGTACATTCCAGGCTACGTCCACCCGGTAGCCATCAATGCCTGTTTGGGTTACCCAAAATTTCATCGCAGCAATCATACTGTCCTGCATCTCTTTGTTTTTAAAATCCAGTACCCGGGTATCTGTCCAGTCGGACATAATTGCAGCTTTACCTGTGCTGTCTTTTACAAAAAAATCAGGGTGAGTGGTTAACCAGGGGTGATCGGCGCCGGTATGATTAGGTACCCAGTCGATCAAAACCTTCATTCCTTTTTCGTGAATGGTAGTAACGAGTTTTTTCCAGTCATCCATCGTGCCATATTCAGGATTAATAGCAGTATAGTCAGCTACTGCATAATAACTGCCCAGTGTGCCTTTACGGTCCAGTTTGCTGATAGGATTGACTGGCATGAACCACAGGGTTTGTACGCCCATGTTTTTCAGCCGGTCGAGATGTTGGGCAAAGGCATTAAAGGTGCCTTCAGGAGTATATTGGCGGACATTTACTTCATAAATGTTACCCTGCATGATCCATTCAGGATGTGCGGCAACAACAGTTTCTGTTGTAGTCTCTGTTTTCGGTGCTTTACTTTTGCAGGAAATAATGAAAGCAGGGAGTAAAAGCAATAAAAAGACCTTTTTCATATTTTTTGATTTAAAGCAAAAGACAATTAATAACTGGTTATGAAGTTAGTTCATCTGTTTATAACGAAAAAAACATGAATTTTGCAGTATGTTGTTGCAAGAAAATATTTCACTGAAGCCGTATAATACATTCGGGATTGATACGAAAGCAAGATACTTCGCCACCTTTAATGACACTGATGAACTTGCGGAAACTTTAAACCTCAAACCTCAAACCTCAAACCTTATCCTCGGCGGCGGCAGTAATATTTTGCTCACCAAAGATTATGATGGGCTGGTTCTGAAAAATGAGATCAGGGGCATTGCTGAATTGCACGAAGACAGTGAGTATGTATATGTAAAAGCAGGAGCAGGCGAAAACTGGCACCAGTTTGTCTTGTATTGTATTGAACGAAACTGGGCTGGAGTAGAAAATCTGTCATTGATTCCCGGCAATGTGGGGGCATCGCCCATGCAAAATATTGGTGCATACGGCGTGGAGATTGATAAAGTGTTCTGGGACCTGGAAGCCTTTCATAAAAAGGATAAGAAGGTAGTTACGTTTACCCCGGGTGATTGTGAATTTGGCTACCGGCAAAGTGTATTCAAAGAAAAATTTAAAGACCAGTTTGTAATATTGAATGTTACTTTTCAGTTGCGGAAGAAACCCCGGTTCAATACCAGTTACGGGGCTATTGAACAGGAACTCGAAAGGATGGGAGTGAGGGAACTTTCTTTAAAAGCTATCTCAGCTGCTGTAATAAATATCCGTACTTCCAAACTCCCCAACCCGGTAGAGATTGGGAATGCAGGGAGTTTTTTTAAGAATCCATCTGTTACAAATGAGCAATTTGCATCATTGAAAGCCAGGTTTGAGAATATGGCAGGGCATGAAAATATTGATGGCACTGTAAAACTGGCCGCCGGTTGGTTAATTGAACAATGTGGCTGGAAAGGATACCGGAAAGGTGATGCCGGATGTCATACAAAACAAGCATTGGTACTGGTAAATTATGGCAATGCTACCGGCACAGAGATATACAATCTCAGTGAAGAAATACTGCAAAGTGTGAAAGACAAGTTTGGCATTACACTGGAAAGAGAGGTCAATATTATTTAGTTATGCCGGGAAACTGATAAGCAGGTAAGAAATACTTTTCTTTACTCCTGCTTACCAGCTGGTAATTAAGCTTCTTCATCAAATTCAAAATCCTTCTCGCTGAAGTTCATCATACTTCCCACCAGGTCCTTGAATTCGATCTTATTCTCAAATATTTTTTTGCTGATCAATGAATAGGATGAAAGGCCATGTAAAACGAATTCCATCAGTAAGGCCGCCTGTTCTTCATTCGACTTTGGAAAGTATTTTTTTACCAGTGCATTCAGTCCATCCACTTTATACAATAACAGCATTTTGTCTTTATCACTGGTGTTGAAAGAGAGGTTCAGGTTATTGCCTTTATCAAACCATCCGGTGATAGGGCGATAAGGATTATCATCTTTTTGTTCTTCCTGCGATGGTTTGCCGGTATTTCTTCTCTTTTTTAATGTATCGGGATTAGGAAAGTATTGTGCAAACTGAGAACGGATGGCTTTGTCAACGAGATTCATGGCTACCTGGTAAGGACCTTCCTGTTCACCTTCGTAAACGAGTTCCACTTTACCTGTGATGGAAGGAATGATACCAACCAGGTCACTCATCCAGACCTGTGTTTGTTTTTCGTTATTGATGATGGCTCTCCGTTCGGCAGAGCTTACTGCATTCTCAAAGGCGGAAATAGTAAGTCTTGCGCTTACACCGCTTTTCTTATCCACGAATTCGCTGCTGCGGGCTTCAAAAGCTACCTGTTCAATCAAACGCTTGATCAGGTCACTCACTTTTACTTTTGCTTTCTGGTCTTCACTTATTTCTGCTTCCTGTTCAGTTATCTCCAGTGCATTTTCCAGCGACTTGGGATAGTGGGTTAGTATCTGGCTTTCAATACGGTCTTTTAGAGGTGTTACAATAGAACCGCGGTTGGTATAATCTTCAGGGTTGGCCGTAAATACAAACATGATATCAAGCGGCAAACGAAGTTTAAATCCCCTGATCTGCACATCTCCTTCTTCTAAAATGTTAAACAAGGCAACTTGTATTCGGGCCTGTAAATCAGGTAGTTCATTGATAACAAAAATACCTCTGTTGCTTCTCGGGATGATGCCATAATGCAATACTCTTTCGTCAGCAAAACTTAGCTTAAGGTTAGCCGCTTTGATGGGGTCAATATCACCAATCAGGTCAGCTACACTCACATCCGGGGTCGCTAATTTTTCACCATATCGTTCACTGCGATGTATCCAGTGAATGGCCGTTTCGTCACCATGGGTGGCAATTTCTTCCTGTGCATATTTTGATACCGGGTTCACCGGATCATCATTGATATCGCTGCCCGCCACACAGGGAATGTATTCATCCAATAGCTCGGTCATCTGTCGGGCCATTCTTGTTTTGGCCTGGCCCCGGAGTCCAAGGAATAAAATATTGTGCTTGCTGAGCAATGCCCTTTCCACATCAGGAATCACCGTGTCTTCATAACCCACTATACCTGAAAATGTGGGTTCATTCTTTTGCAGTTTTGCTATTAGATTTTGGCGTATCTCTTCTTTGATGCTTTTTGGCTGATAGCCGGAAGCTTTCAGTTCGCCTAAAGTCTTTATCTTTTTGATATTCATATTTTCAATAATTGGGAACGCAGGTACTCTAATTTTTATGATTGGGTAAAATATCTTCATAACTCTTACCGATCATACTGATCTGCATTCAACTCTCAATAAACTGTTTTTCTTTTTCCACTCTCAAAATCCTTAAAAATAAATGCTCCTAATTTATCCAGGGATGCAAAAAAGGCTTTTCCATTATTCGTCTCCGTAAATTCCTGTACAAACTTTTGCAGGTAAGGGTCGGTAGCGATCATAAAAGTGGTGATAGGAATTTTCAACTTTTTGCATTGGGCTGCCAGGTTGATACACCGGTTCACTACTTTCCTGTCAAGTCCGAAACTGTTCTTGTAATACCGCTTGCCGATTTTTAAGCAGGTTGGTTTACCATCGGTGATCATGAATATCTGCTTGTTCGGATTTTTTCTTCTCCGCAGGATATCCATGGCGAGTTCTAACCCGGCTACAGTATTGGTGTGATAGGGACCAACCTGTAAATAGGGAATGTCTTTCACTTCAATCGGCCATGCATCATTACCGAATACAACAATATCTAAAGTGTCCTTGGGATATTTTGTTTTTATCAGTTCACTCAATGCCATCGCTACTTTTTTAGCAGGAGTAATTCTGTCCTCACCATACAGGATCATGGAGTGGGAGATGTCAATCATCAGTACGGTGGATGTCTGTGCTTTAAAATCTGTTTCTCTAATGCTAAGATCATCCTCCTGCATCCGGAAACTGTCAATACCATGATTGATCTGTGCATTGCGGATGCTTTCTGTGAAATCGATTTGCTCCAGCATATCGCCAAACTGGAACTGTCTTGTTTCAGGGTTCAGTTCATCCCCTTGCCCGGGTTTGAAACTATGATGATCGCCCTGTTTTGTTTTTTTAAGTTTGCCAAAAATTTCTTCCAGGCTTTTTTTACGGATGCCCTGTTCTGTTTTAGGAGTGATCTTTATTTGTCCCTGTTCATTATCCCCGGTGATATAACCTTTTCCCTTCAGCTCGTCTATAAAATCTCCCATACCATATTCATCATCGGTCAACTGGTATTTTTTATCAAGTTCATTCATCCATTGCATGGCTTCAGTTACATCACCACTGGTGTAAGTGAGTAACTGCATGAAAAGGTCAAGCAATTGCTCAAACCTGCTTTTACCTTCACTATCGGGGTCAAATTTTGTGAAATGAAAACCTTTCATTGAACATACAATTTACGACAAATACCTTGCTGTCTCATCATCTTAACAACAACTTAAACTGTCATAAGTTTAAAAGAAAAACCCTCCTTCCATGGAGGGTTTTTCTTTACCATAGTGGCAATGAATTAAGGTTGGTTACCTGAATCTTTTGCTTTGTTACTATCCGGTTTGGCTGTATTTTGAATAGTCGTTGGGCCTTCGTTAACCGGTTTTGTTTGTGTTTGAGGTGCATATCTTGCTTCTATATCTCCCAGTACTCTCAATAAGCGTTCATTGATAGGCGCTTCAGATCTTTCAAAGCCACCCCAGAAATCTGGTTTGTTATCCCTGATATAGTTGTAATATTTTGCTTGCTGTTCCAGGTCTTTCCGCACTTCCTTTCTTACTTTTTCTGCCAGTTCAGTTTTTCCGGCTTTATAACAAGCTTCCAGGTAAACAAGCGCAGTTTGGTTATGGCTATTATAACGGCTGGCCATCGCATACGGAAGATTCTCCGGGTTTATCCCTGTTTCAACTTTGTCAATCAATTTCTGCGCATCTTCTTTTCGTCCGATATCTGCCAGGTTGCCTGCCGCTTCTCCAAAAATGGCTCTTATGTTCAGGATGTGCCTGCGGTTTTCCTCATCAAAATAAACGCCTTTCTTATCGGCTCCGCCAAATTCATATTTGGTCATCAGGTTTTTGAACATCAGGTCGCTGTTATTATCCCTTATCTGGGTGCCCCCTAATCCATTCTGACGAAGCGATTGATCCACCACCCAATTCATCTGGGAAAATTTGTTGACAACCGGAACAAGCCGATAGGCTATACCATCTTTACGGAGGTATTGTCCAAAACCGAGTTCACCGATCGGGGAGGTAAAATAGATTGGGCGTTTCCATTTGTTGGCAGCAATGATATTCAAAATGATCAGGTCATTTTTCATCAATGCCCTTTGTGGTAATTCAAAACGGAATTCAGTCAGGATACTGTCTGTTGGGTTGGCAGTTCCGTTTTTCAATACAACCTCCCTGTCTACAGGAACAGTTACTTTAGTTACAGGGAAAGCATTCAGTGGTTCACCTCTTGAGTTATCCATTTTAGAAGGGTCATCGCTTCCTACATAATTTTTCATCATGTCATAGAGGTCGTAGAAAGCATTTTGTGAGATACCGGGTTTCGGGCTGTATACAACATAATTCCTGTTGTTACCCATTATTTTATCTGCATCCCATATCATGTCTATTGAATCAGCTTCATTAACCTTGTAACGAAGCTGGTTGATATACCAGTCAATACCCAGTAAACTATTGTTAATAACACGGATATCCGGACGTACTCCTTCCACTTCCTGGGCATACCAAAGCGGGTAGGTGTCATTATCACCAAAAGTAAAAATGATTGCATTGGGTGCACAACTTTCCAGGTAATCCTTTGCTATATCCGGGGCAGTGGTCTTATTACTTCTGTCATGATCATCCCATACCTGTTGTGCCATCAGTACCGGTACAGCAAGGCAAACAACTGTTGTACTCAGATTGACTATCCTTTCATTTTTTCCTGCCGAAGAGACAGCTCTTGCGAGGAAAGTAACACCGGCTGTAACAGCAGCATATAAAACAGTAGCAAATAGGGATGTCATCAGGGCTCCATCACCACTACCGGGAAAGCAACTCATGAATGTGATAGCAAAAGTCAATACACTGCCATAGGTAAGCATATTCTTGAAAGTTAACTGGTCCGCTTTTTCACGGGCCATTCTTACCAGGGCAACAACAGCAAGACCTATCCAGATGGCGAAAGCATAGAAAGAACCTACATACGCATAGTCCCGTTCACGGGGCTGGTTGCCGGGTTGGTTCAGGTAAAGTACTACGGCAATGCCAGTGAAGAAAAAGAGCAGGAAAGTGACGATCCAGTCTTTATTATTTTTAAGGTATTGATACACACAACCGATAATACCCAGAATAAAAGGCAACAGGTATAATTGATTATGCGCTTTATTGTTTTTAATACTATCAGGTAATTGTGACTGATCACCCAGTCTTTTATTATCGATGAAGGAGAAACCGCTTATCCAGTTGCCATCTCTCTTATTGCCCAATCCCTGGATATCATTTTGTTTACCTGCAAAATTCCACATAAAGTAGCGCCAGTACATATGACTCATCTGGTAACCAAAGAACCATCTTATATTATCACCATAGGAAGGGGCTTCATATTTTCCGGTTTGCGGGTCTTGTCCCAGTCCAAGCCATTCGGCATAGAATTGAGCATGGTATTGGTCATCGCTTGAGTCCCAGATTCTCGGAAATAATTGCTTTACATCACTTTTGAAATTGTATTCTTTTGTTCTTCCAATTGGCACATATTTGTCTTCCCCTTTCACATATTTCATTTCGCTTTCAATAAGTGGTTGTTCTTCGTCAAGATCTTCCGGTACAGAAGCGGCAAAATGAGGGCCATACACTATCGGGGCGCTGCCATATTGTTCACGGCTGAGATAATAAACCAGACTTATCGGGTTGTCAACATTGTTCATGTCAATGGTCGGGTTGGCGTTGGAACGGATGAGAGCAGTGAAATACATAAAGTATCCCAGCATGATAAAGGCATAGCACCACAGGGAAAGCTTTATAACTTTTAGTGCGGTAGGTTTTAAGAAATAACCAAAAGCAACAGCACCACCTATGAGTAAAAGGAAAGGCAATATTTTGAGACCATCACCCGGAACAATTACAAATGGCAGTGCAGAGAAGAACAGGAAGAGCACAAACCAAATAATAAGTTTTGTATGGGATAATGATTTCTCTTTAAAGCGGAGTGCCCATAAAATCAAAATAGATAATAGGATGAAGTAAATAGCAAAACCAGAGAAGAAGGGTAGTCCAAATGAATTGACAAAGAATACATCAAACTGACCGGCAGCTTTCATTGAGTATTGAATAACTCCCACTTGAACTATACCTGTTATGAGGCAGCCGATTAAAAAGGCAACTATAGCACCTTTGGTAGTTACTTCATAACGCCTGTAATAATAAATCATCACAATGGCAGGGATGGTCAACAGGTTCAGCAGGTGAACGCCTATTGAAAGACCCATCATGAAGAAAAGAAGTACGATCCACCTGTCGCTTTTAGCCCTTGCATCCAGGTCATTGCCTGCATGCTCATCAGCATGTTCCCATTTTAACATAATCCAAAACACCAATGCTGTAAAAAATGAGGATAATGCATACACTTCACCTTCCACGGCACTGTACCAGAATGAATCACTGAATGTATATGCCAATGCACCAACTGCACCTGCAGCCATCGTGGTAAAAGTTTGTTGTGCGGTTAATTGTTCGCCTGCACTTACAAACATTTTACGGGCAAAGTGAGTGATACTCCAGAAGAGAAATAAAATGGTGGCTGCACTGGCAAGTGCACTCATAAAGTTTACGGCACTGGCAGCAGTTTGGCCATTATCTCCAAAGAGTATAATAAAGAACCGTCCCAACAGCACAAACAGTGGTGCACCGGGAGGGTGGGGTAGTTGTACACCTTTGGCACTGGCAATAAACTCACCTGTATCCCACAAACTTCCTCTTGCCTCACGGGTAAGAAAATAGGTTGCCAGGGCAATAAGAAAAATAGCCCAGCCTGTAATGTTATTGACTTTTCTGAAGTTCATAAATAGTTGATTTTGATAGTTTCCTCAGGCCACGATAGTTTTCGTGGCCGGGAGACAGCAAAAATAGGGTTTCAGGGGTAGATTTTTGTTCCCGAAATCCAGTTTTAGCAATTTTAAAATATACCTGATTTCTGATGAGTATATGCCAGGGTAAACAGCAGGATCTTGATGAGTAATGCCAGGGGGAAGAAATACTATTTATTCAAAATAAACCCTTACAGTTTGATAGGAGAGCTGGCCTTGCCTCATTTTTTCAGAGAAGCCTTTCAATCCAAATAATCCGGCTGCATTGCCTTTGTTTATTGCAATCTCCAGGTAACCGGCACTATTGAATAATGCCAGTTTTTCTCCTTCGGGTACATCTGCATAGCTTTCGCTGATATGATCAATCGTTTCATCCCGTTTGAAGATGATCTTGAAACCCCTGCCTTTACGTTGTTCTTCAAATTGTTCACGGGTAATATTGACAATCACATTTTCAAAGCTGTCGATAAATATGATCTGGCCTTCAATGGAATTGTTGTCCAGCATGGGCCGCAGGTGTCTTTTTTCAAGGTATTGAACATCCGGCAAACCAATATTCTTTATTGATTCCCCGTTCACCAATTTATTAATAACATTACCCATTACTGATGTCAGGTATATTGTGTTCTTTATGGCAGCTTTATCGAGCGGGATACCGATAATGATCTCAGGATTATCCTCCAGTATCATAGTGAGCAGGCCATTGTCTGCACAAATAAAGTATTGGTTATTATGAAATGCCAGTAATAACTGTTCGGGTTTTTTCTCAAACAGGTTTACCAGTATCAGGTGATAAGTGAAATCAGGAAAATTTTTAATAGCACTCCGGCATACATATGCAGCTTGCGGGTAATTAAATGGAGGAATATTGTGCGAAATATCAATGATCTGAAACGCAGGATTAGTTTGCAATAGCTGTGCCTTTACTGCACCCACCAGGTAATCCGGGTTTCCAATATCTGATGTAAGGGTTAATAAAGGCATTTAGGCATGCAAAATAATCTATATAAAAATAGTAAAGGGGAATATTACGTATCTACTTCACCAGCTTTCCATCTTTAAAGAAGAACTTATAGACCATGTTATCTGTCAGTTTCGGGAAAAACTTATTCAGGAACACCGTTCGTTTACCCGTAAATGTCAGCACCAGTGTCCTTTTCTTTTTACGAATGGCCGTTAAAATATGTGCAGCGCATTCTTCGGCCGGCATCATCTTGCTTTCATCCATTGGTGTTTCTCCATGCGAGTCAGCATCTTTGTTCAGTGCAGCATTGCGGATATTGGAGGTGGTAAAACCAGGACAAACCCACATTACATGTACATCATCCTGCATCAGTTCTGTTTTGATCGCTTCCAGCCAGCCCTGCAGGGCAAACTTACTGGCAGAATAACCACTTCTTCCCGGCAGGCCACGATAACCGGCAATAGATGATACCCCAACGATAGTTCCCTTTCTCTCTATGATTGAGTCGAGGGCATATTTGGTACAGTAGACAACACCGTAAAAATTAATATCCATTACTTTTTTAATGACCTCAATATTGGCTTCTTTCAATATGGCCCTCATTGAGATACCGGCATTATTGATAAGGATATCTACTCCTCCAAAAACCTTAATGGTAGTTTCCATAAAGCGACGGCAGTCGTTTTCATTGCTTACATCAGCAACCATTGTATGTAAAAAAGACGAAGGATAATGTGCCTGCAACTGGTATAATTTATCACTGTTGCGTCCGCAAGTGGCTACTTTGGCACCCATATTTAATAAAGCATCCACCAGGGCTCTGCCAATGCCATCTGTGCCGCCGGTTACAACTACTACTTTATCTTTAAAATATGCTGACATGATGATTGATTATGCCACAAACCTACTTCAAAAATGTGCAAATTGTAAAAGGCATTCAGTTGTTTTAAAACGCCCTGGTAAGTTGGTGGGAGAAACTATGTTGATAATTGATTGAAAAAGTTTTGGAATGAAAGCCATGAGACCGTATTTTTGCACTCCCAAAAAGGGAAAGGGTTGATCTCGTAGCTCAGTTGGTAGAGCACAACACTTTTAATGTTGGGGCCCTGGGTTCGAGTCCCAGCGGGATCACAAAGAGTCCTTCGGTTCGCCGGGGGACTTTTCTTTTTCCTCTGCCAGTATCGCCATCAATTTTTCAAACATCTCTTTATACTGTTCTACTTTGCCATGCTGTGTTTCAATATTGATATAGCGGCGGGATCTTTCTCCAAAGTGAATGCTCAATGAACCGTCTTTTTTTGCTCGTTCATTATCCTGCCAGATACTGTTGTAGCCGGCATCGGCCATTTTCTGATACAAAAGGCTGTCGGTAGTTAAAATAATATCATCCACATCCTGCTGATCATTTGCATAAACGGCCCTCGCATCTTTTTGCCGGTTACCGCCGGTCATATAGCTTTTGATAGAGAAGGCTTCTTCTGTATTGTTATGTAAAGCAACTATACAGGATGCAGAATCAGGAATTAATTCCAGTACCCGCTGTGCAAATTTTTCAATTTCATCCATTGCCGGCTTACTTACCCTTCGGTTATCTCTAAGCGTTTGACCAATACCAACCCTGGAGTATATCCTGTTTGGATCAAATCCATAGGAGATGCCATTTAATTTAAAACGGATCACCCGTTGTTTGTAATTTTCAATTTTTATTAAAGTGCCGCCTGTAATTTCCAGTACAGCCTTAGCTCCCTCCACTGATGCAGTTTCGTTATCATGCACATTTATACATACAATACCATTGGCCTCGCCATATTGTAAGACAGTAATGGGAATCTTCCTATTACCTACCTGGAAAGCAATAGATGTCCGGGAAGGGATATATCGTGCAGCAGATACTGATACTGAATTATCACCTTCCTGTGCATGTGCAGATATTAAGCTGAGAAAAATAAATATCGGGATGAAAATGATATACTTCACTGCTCGAATTTTCCTAAAGATAATATTGCTTTTGAATTATTTTATACCGGGAAAAGGGTATTTCGGCGGAAAGGCGAAAATTACCGGATCAGCTGAGTTCCTCTTTCATCTTCTTCATCACATCCTTCTCTATCATCTGTTGGGCAAGGTATATCATGTTCATGAAGGCTTTGGCGCCTGATATGCCATGACCAATGATAACCGGTTTGGCAACACCTAATACCGGAGTACCACCATAGTTTTCAAAATTGAAGCGATCGAAATATTGATTGTTGACGGCTTGCTGTTGTGCAATTTCGTAAAGTGATTCTGCCAGTTTCAAAATGATATTACCTGTGAATCCCTCACAAACCATTACATCTGCTTTTTCCATCAGTACGTCACGACCTTCAATATTGCCTATAAAGTTGATGTGTTTGTTTTCTTTCAACAGGGGATAGGTAGCCTGGGCCAGTAAGTTCCCTTTCCCTTCTTCTTCTCCCACATTTATCAATCCAACTTTTGGATTATCTATTCCCAGGATAAGCTGGGCATAAACTGAGCCCATAATGGCGAACTGGTTCAACTGTTCCGGCTTGCAATCAGCATTTAATCCAACATCCAGCAGCAAGCCGCTGCCACCGCCAATTTTAGGGATGATGGTAGAAATGGTAGGTCGTATAACACCTTCAATTGCTTTTATACTGAATAAAGCTCCTACAAGCATGGCACCGGTATTACCGGCACTTATAAAAGCATCTATTTTGCCGGAGGCCAATAAATGGAAACCAATAGCAATGGAAGATTTTTGTTTTTCCTTTAAAGCCCTGGTGGGGTGCTCATGCATGTCTATTACCTGTTCTGCATGAACTGTCTTGATATTTGCAACCGGAACTTTATGTTCTGCCAGCAGGGTTTCTACCTGTTCTTTATCACCAATCAGGAGAAGTGAGGGTGGAATATTATGATTAGATAAAAAAAGATTGATCCCCTTAACTGCTTCCAGCGGGGCAAAGTCACCACCCATCATGTCAATGCCGATAGTCATATCAAGTAAATTACAAAACGACAAATTCCAAATTCCATCATAACGGTTACGTTAAATGGATTTGGAATTAAATATTGATAAACCGGACAATGTTTATTGTGCCCTGAGAGGTGCTTTTTCAGCAACTACTTTTCCTTTGTAGTACAATTTACCCTCACTTACATGTGCACGGTGACGAACATGTGTTTCGCCGGTTGCGCTGTCTGTTGTCAATGTTGCAGCAGTAGCTTTGTAATGTGTTCTGCGCTTGGCGCTTCTTTGCTGACTGTGTCTGCGTTTCGGATTTGGCATAACTCAACTATTAAAATTCAAAAATATATTTATACTTATCAGTTTCTTTGATCATACCGGGACAGGTAACAGGTTACTCTAAATCTTTAAACTTTTCCAGTCCTTTCCAGATTGGATTATCTTTTTTCCCGGTTTCTTTTACTTCCATTTTCTTCAGCATTTCCAACGCCGCTTTGTTACAATAAGGGCCATCCATCTTTTCGTACTCACAGGTCTTTTGCATGGGAAGACTCAGGCTGATGAATTCATATATCCATTCTGCCACATCAATATGACTTTCCCCACGGCTGATATAATAAACATCAGGATCTTCTTCCTGGTTATTCATCAGTTCCGGCTCTTCAACCATTTTTACGGTGATGTTGAATTCATCCCATAGGTTGAGTGGCAGGTTATTGTTGCAACGATCGCAGGTGACCTCTAATGTGCCGCCAATCTCAAATTTCAGCAGCATAAAGCTGCTTTTCCTGTCGAGGGACAATTTTACATTGGCCTTGCAATTGCGGAAATCCTGCTGTTGAAATGCCTCAAAGAACTTATCATTGATCTCATAGTTGTACTCATGAACCCCGGGTTTTAATCCCACATAAGCTATCTCAAACTCCCGGCGGCGGCTCATTTGTCAACTTTTTAAAGAGTGTGCAAAGGTAAGGGAATAATTGGAAAGTTAATGGCTGTATTTCGATTATTTTCGCACTATTATAAAGGCCTAACAGCCTGATTTTGAAGGTAATTAAATTTTCATCACTTGCAACAGTTTTTGACACGATTATTTGGCCGTCTTATGAAAAGCTGGAGTTGGGTACTCCTGATTATATTGACCATCCTGATAAAATGGGTATCCTGGTATCCGGATTGGGTCGAAATAAATTACAGCCAGGGAGTTTATCCGGTTATATCCAGTGTACAAAGATTCCTGTTTGGATGGATTCCTTTTAGTGTGGGTGATCTTTTTTACGGATTCCTTGTCCTGGTGGTTGTATTCCGCACCTATAAATTCTTCAAATTGCTGTTTCTTCGAAAACTGACAAGACAGTTTTTCGTAATAGCGATGCAACAGGGTATTTTCTTTTTACTTTTTGTATATGTATTTTTTAATCTTCTTTGGGGGCTAAATTATAACCGGAAGGGGATCGCTGATCAATTAGAGTTACAGATGAAGGGGTATACTTTAGCAGACCTTGACACTTTAACAAACATTCTTCAAAATCGGGTAAATGGGTATGCCCCCTTTGTGACCGAATCGCAGCGGGATTCATTCGACAGGAAAAGAACGCTATTCAGTAATACAGCAGAAGCCTATAAAGAAGCAGCGAAACAATTTTCATTTCTAAAGTATTCACCAAAGTCGATTAAGCCATCTTTGTTCAGCTACCTGGGTAATTATCTTGGATTCCAGGGTTACTACAATCCATTTTCAGGTGAAGGGCAGGTTAATACAACTATTCCCCGTTTCTTAGAACCGTTTGTAACGGCACATGAAGTTGCGCACCAGATTGGATATGCAAAAGAAAACGAAGCCAATTTTGCCGGGTTCCTCGCCTGTCGTACTTATCCTTCTAACGTGTTCAGGTATTCTATGTACCTGGATATGTATAACTATGCATTGGGTGAAGTGTATCGCAGGGATACTTCCCTTGCCAGATCTTTCCAGAATAAAGCACACCCTCAAATTATCAAAGACCAGAAAGAATTCAGGGATTTTTACCGGCGCTACAATAATCCCGTTGAAGATCTGATCATGTGGGGATATGGTCATTTTCTGAAAGCGAATAACCAGCCTGCCGGGAAAAGAAGCTACAATGAAGTGGTGTCCTGGTTGGTAGCTTATTATAAAAAATTTGGTACAATGGCATTGTAAACAAATTTTTCACTGTAGTTGTATATTTACATATGAATAATACCCTTAAGCTCATAATTGCTATTGCAATTCCATTAATTGTTGGCGGCAGCAGTGGTTTTTTTACAGCTACCGGAGTGGAAAGCTGGTATCAAACTATTGCCAGGCCAACATGGAATCCCCCCGGATGGATTTTTGGCCCGGTATGGACTACTTTGTACGTTATGATGGGTATTTCTTTATTTCTTGTTTGGAAAGAGGATACCAGCGTTGAATTAAAAAAAATAGGTATTGCGCTGTTTGCAATCCAGCTTGTCCTGAATTTTTTCTGGTCCTTTATTTTTTTTAACCAGCATCAAATAGGCTGGGCCCTGGTTGAAATAGTAGCCATGTGGGTTTTTATTCTGCTCACTATTTTTGCATTTGCACAAGTGAATAAGGCTGCAGCTTGGTTACTGGTCCCTTATATCAGTTGGGTGAGTTTTGCAACGATTTTGAATTTTACAATCTGGCAACTTAATAAATAAAAAACTGCCCCCTGGTTTACCGGGCAGTTTTTTATAATCATTCTTATCAATCTAACGGGGGATTAAAAATTATTCTTCCACATCATACTCTCCACAGGCCTGTCCGGCTGATTGCTATATTTTGAGTTTTTCTTCTGGTTGTATTTAACTTCAATTTCCCCATCCACCGGGAAATAGATCAACTGACCAATCGGCATACCTTTATATACTTTCACCGGTTGTTTTACTGAAATTTCCAGTGTCCAGTTGCCACAGAAACCAACATCTCCTTTTCCTGCTGTAGCATGTATATCTATCCCGAGACGACCAGTCGATGATTTACCTTCCAGGAAAGGTACATGGGCATGTGTTTCTGTATATTCCTCTGTAACGCCGAGGTAGAAAATATGGGGATACAAAACGATGCCTTCATCAGGAATTTCAAAGTAATCGATCTGGTTGTGCTTTTTTGCATCAATCATGTGCTCTTTGTACGTTGCTAATGTTTTCCCCAGGTGCACATCGTATGAATTACTGCCAAGGCATTCACGGCTATAGGGAGTGATTTTAATAGTGCCTTTCTCCATTTCTTCCAGTATCCGGGTATCAGAAAGTATCATTTTATATCTTCGGTTTTATTTAGGATGGCAAAGTAAACAGGAATGAAGAACTAATGCCGGTTTTTTTTCAACATCAAATCAACGAAAATACCCGACTGGGGGTATGGAAGATCGAAGAATCAGAAGCATTCTTCAAAGGCAATGTGCCCCAGCACCGTCATGTAACTCATCCTCACAAACGGTTGCAGCACCTTGCCGGACGATTCTTATTACAATTCCTGTTCCCGGACTTTCCATACGAACTGGTTCAGATTGCTGATACCAATAAGCCTTTTCTTCCGGAAGAACAGTATCATTTTTCTATTTCGCATTGCGGGGATTACGCTGCAGCAATTGTAAGCAGGGATAAAAGGGTGGGGATTGATGTGGAATTGACGACAAATAAAATTGTAAAGATCAAAGACAAATACCTTAGCCAGGAGGAGCAGCATTTGTTTAATACAGAATCACTGGCAACCGACTATCATTTACTGACTCTTTTATGGTCTGCCAAAGAATCTGTTTTTAAATGGTATGGACAAGGTAATGTTGACTTTAAGAAGCATATCCGTTTGTTAAATCACCAGGAAGGAAAAGAGACGTTAGACTGCTTCTTCTCTAAAAATGAAGCGGAACTAACTATTCATTACCGTTGGTATAATGATTTGGTACTTTCATGGATTATTAACTAATTATTATTTGGCTATTACAGACCATCTTTTTTTATTTGTAAAAAATTATATATGAAGATTCAAATCACCCTTATCCTTTTTACCAGTCTGGTACTGGCATCCTGCGGCCCGAAGATCTACAAATCCACAGAATTTGATACTGCACTTGCACGGCATAAAACGGTTGCTATTCTTCCTGCAGATGTAAGTACCCGTTTACGACCGAATGAAGCCAAAAAAGTAACTGCAGAACAACTGGCGGAAATGAATGAGAAAACCGGTTTTGCCATCCAGGATAAAATGTACAGTTGGTTTTTACGCCGGTCAGATAAATACCAGTACACAGTAACATTCCAGGACGTTACAAGAACAAATGCCCTTTTAAAACAAGCAGGTATTGGCTATAACGACCTGGCTGCTAAAGACAGAACTGAACTTGCAAAACTTCTCGGTGTAGATGCAGTGCTGCAGGACAGGACCAGTATGGACAAGCCTATGTCTGACGGAGCCGCTGTAGCAGTTGGTGTTATTTTTGGTACGTGGGGAAGTACCAATAGTGTACAGACCACCATTAATATACATGATGGTAATACTGGTAACCTGCTCTGGAAGTATGACTACCAGGCCCAGGGATCAGTTGGCTCTTCTGCAGAGAACCTTGTGAATGCGTTAATGAGAAATGCATCTAAGAAATTCCCATATAGTGTGAAGTAATAAAGATCTATTTGCCAGCAATAAAGCCACCAATATACTGGTGGCTTTTTTTAAAAAGATACAGGAGATGTAGAAACAGATTAGTCTAACTGAAGATCATCATTGCCATCTCCCAATAAATTCAGGTCTACATCAGTTCCGGAAATACCTTCAATAGAACCACGTACATGAGCCGCATTGAGTAAAACTTTCTCCAACTGTTTCTCCCTTTGTTTCCATAATTTTTCCATTGCATCTCTTTCTTTTTGTATAGAAAGTTTCATGCTCATGAATCCTTCCCGGATGGCCTGCCATTGTTCAGCAAATTCACGACTGGTCAGGTAACTATAAAGCAGGTGCATTTTATCGCCCCTGTTCTCCTGGCTTTTTGAAGCGTTAGCTATCTTAATTACTGCATCCCGCAACATATGAACAACAGCTTTCGCCTCTGCAAATGAACAGATCCACACTCCATCTTTCTCCCCAAAGCTCGTCATGTCCTTAGGTAATGCCTGGGTAATAATTACAGCCACATCAGCCCCCTGGCTCCGCATATCAGCTTTTAATTTTTCAATCCAGTCATTGGAAAAATCTTTGGTTCTTTTACTTTCAAATATGATTTTACCACATTCCTGCCCAAAACTATTACGAATTGTTTGAATACAATCTGCCCCGCGGACGCCTTTACCAACTTCCACAATCAGATCAAATGGAAAGGCAGTTCTCAGCATTTCTTCCAGCAGCAGTTCCTGTACTTCTCCCTGTGATTGCATACTGCCCTGCTCCGCTTTTCGTCTCATTTCTTCAGCCAGTTTCCGCTGCGCTTCCAGTTTCTCTTCCATTTCTTTCAGCCGCAACTGAAATTCTGTTTCTTTCGCAGCATTCCGTTGTTCTTCCAGCTTTCTTATTTCGATGGAAAGTTTCTCTCTTTCTTCCTGGAGTTTCTTCTGAACAGATAATTCCAGTTCCGCTTCTTTATTAATAAGTTCCTGCTCTTTTTTGAGGAAATCAAGTTGTTGTTGCCGGGCTTGTTTTAATTTTTCTTCATTATCCTTATTATTCTGTTCCAGCATCTTTAGTTTGTTCTCAAAATCGGCAGCGATATTTTTGCGGATATTTTCTTCGAGGCTTTGTTGTAGTCGCTTCTTTTCCTCATCCATTTTATTTTGAAACTCTTCGTTCTTTTTCTTCTGCCAGTCTGCTGCTTTGCTGCGGAGCTCCTTTTCTACTTCCTCCCTGATAGCATCATTTGGTTCAAACTGGTGACCGCAATTCGGGCATTTTATTTCAGTAGGCATTAATTCGGCTTTAGTTTCAAATTTACAAATAAAAAAAGCGACTCATTTTATTGAATCGCTTTTAAAGTGCCCCGGACCCCGATTGTATCGGGGTAGGCCATTACCGGATAAATTACCTATTTAGGGTAGTTTGGCCAGTTTCCGGCAATAAGCGACTCTATATAAATTCTGCTTTTTTGTTTCTTTATTCTTAATTCTTCTCTTCTGGCCCCGGCCTCAGTGTCAAATTGCTTAAAAGCACAAAGTTTATAAGGGATACAATTTCTTGTAGCTGGAACGATACCCATATTATGCCTGTTCAGCCTTACTTCCACGTCAGCACTAAAACCAACATAATAACGGTTACATTTTTCTGAGTAAAGTATATATACAAAATGCATAAAATAAAAAAGCGACTCATTTTATTGAATCGCTTTTAAAGTGCCCCGGATCGGAGTTGAACCGATACGGCCATTGCTGGCCACAGGATTTTAAGTCCTGCGTGTCTACCAATTCCACCACCAGGGCAACCGGTAAAAAAAATCCTCCGCCGGAACGGCAAGAGGACTTTCTGAGCGGAAGACCGGGCTCGAACCGGCCACCCCGACCTTGGCAAGGTCGTGCTCTACCAAATGAGCTACTTCCGCTTTTTAAAAAGAACTGCTGGTCCCTTGTTGCCATCATTTTTTCTGAAGGCGGGACGCAAAAATAGGGCAAGTGCCCTTTTTAAAAAAATTTTTGAACTAATTATTTGTATTTCGGTGTGTACTGGCTGCTCTCCTGCACAGGAACATCAATCTTGCTGTATCGTTTATTATATAAGATGGTACAAGTACCTAAAACAAAGGCAACAATACAAGCTACCTGCAGGTAAAAAAGAAAACCTGAAGAAGAAACCCAGTTGTGGGCGAAATCCTTGTCTTGTACTTTTTGTAGCTCTTCGTGGTATTCCTGGTGATGGGTCATACTAGATTTTTGTGTTGCAAAAATAAGGGTTCAAACCAAAAAATCATTTTGTTTCATCCATAATTTCATCAAAATGCTTTCTCTTTTTAATAAAATGCTGCCAAATCATGTTCTTTTCAGAGTAACCTGAAAGATTACCTTTTTTTGTTACCGGAAATACACTTTTGTGCTGATAAAAAAACCACCACTTTGTATAAGAAAGGAGGGAACGGATTATTGCTATAAAATATCCGCCATCTCCTGACAGTAATCCTTTCCAGGCAGAAAGTGCATCGAGGAAATTTCTTGCCGGAACAATCCAAATTTTTTTGGAATAGGGAAGGTTTTTGGAAAGCATTATCCTGTTATTCCTGAAATTGAGATAGGTCTTCAATGAATTACCCCTGGGTAAAGTGCCGCCACCGACATGGTACACTACTGCAGCCGGGCAGGAGTAAATTTTATAACCGGCCAGTTGTATTCTCCAGCACATGTCAATTTCTTCCTGGTGTGCAAAGAAATATTCATCAAACCCTTTCACCTCGTGAAAGACAGAAGAACGGATAAATAACGAGGCGCCGCTGGCCCAAAAAATTGGCTCTGATTGGTCATACTGGCCATTATCTTCCTCACATATATCAAAGATTCTCCCTTTGGCAAAGGGGTAACCATATTTATCTAACCAGCCCCCTGCCGCCCCGGCATATTCAAACATTTTTTTATTCTTATAGGAGAGAACCTTTGGCTGGCAGGCAGCTATATTAGAATTGCTTTCCAATAGGTCAACCATTGGCGCAAGCCAGCTGGGTTGTACTTCAACATCCGAATTCAACAGCACATAGTAATCTGATTTCACCAGTTTCAACGCCTCGTTATAACCCTTTGCAAAACCATAGTTCTCTTTAAAGCAAATGATACGGATCCCGGGATAATTTTTTTGGAGAAAGTCAACCGAATTATCTGCAGATCCATTGTCGGCTACAATCACTTCAAAATTGGCATAATGGGTGGATACAACAAAAGGTAAAAACTGTTCAAGGTATTTTTGTCCATTCCAGTTCAGTATTACTATGGCTACTTTAGGTAAGGGGTTCAAGGGAGTGAAAATATTTATTCAAAAATAAGGGAAGCCGGTTTATCCTCGTTAAATTCGAGACATGTTTAGGCAAATTTTAAACTGGAGAACATTGCTTGCTTTGGTTGCCATTATTATTGTAAGCGGTACTATCTTTTATTCACAATACCTGGCTAAAAAAATAGCCAGGGAAGAACGGCAAAAAGTGGAGCAATGGGTAGAAGCGGGTAAATTCCTTATCAATGCACCTATTAATGCTGATATCACTTTTGCCTCAAGAATAGTTACAGAAAATAAATCGATACCTATTATTGAAACTAATGAAAAAGACAGCATCACTAACTATATTAACCTGGATTCTGGTCAGGTAGCAAAGAATAGTAACTATGTTGAGCAAAAGCTCCGGCAATTTAAGTCTCAAAATAAGGCTGTGGAATGGACAGACCCGCAAAACCCCTCAATCCGCAACAGGTATTATTATGGCGAATCCACATTATTGAATGAGGTCCGTTATTACCCGATAGTACAATTATGTATTGTGGCACTATTTATTGCTATTACTTTGTTGTCATTACGAAGTAGCTATCGTTCTGTTCAAAACCAGGTATGGGCAGGAATGGCAAAGGAAACTGCTCACCAGCTTGGAACTCCTGTTTCTTCGCTGGAAGGCTGGGTGGAAATGCTGAAAGAAAAACCCGGAAATGAAAAAATAGCACAAGAGTTGGAAAAGGACGTAGACAGGCTGCGTTTAGTATCTGACAGGTTTGGTAAAATCGGCAGTACTCCACAACTGGAAGAAACCAACCTGGTGAGCCAGATCAATAGTATGGTGGATTACATGCGAAAAAGAGCTGCCGGTAAGATCATATTTACTGTAAATGCTCATGGGCAGCAACAAATAATAAGCCGGGTGTCGGCTCCGTTGTTTGATTGGGTGATTGAAAATTTATTGAAAAATGCGCTGGATGCTATGGAAGGGAAGGGTGCCATCACAGTAGATATTCATGAAGATGCAAAATCGGTCCATATTGATATTACAGATACCGGTAAAGGGATCAGTAAACAAAATACTGCAAGGGTCTTCAAGCCGGGTTTTACTACAAAAAAAAGGGGATGGGGGCTTGGCTTAAGTCTTTCCCGGCGTATCATTAAGCATTATCATAAAGGAGAGATTTTTGTAAAACACTCAGAATTGGGAAAAGGAACTACGTTCAGAATTGTTCTGAAAAAATAAACAGCTTACATTTGCAGTCCTTAATCCCGAATTATTGATAAAGGGATGCCCGGGTGGCGAAATTGGTAGACGCACCACCTTGAGGTGGTGGCGCCGGAAACGGTGTGCTGGTTCGAATCCAGTCTCGGGCACAAAGCGAAGCACTTGCTTCGCTTTTTTTATGATAAAGGTATCGTCTTAATCCATTTTCTCGTTTTGTTACAGGCTGCTTTTATCAGCATACTTTTCTTTTCATCAATATACTTTTCCAGTTCTTTCAGTTTGTTATATTCATCAAAAGATTTGGGCAGGTAATCTTTCCTGAAATGTTTTATTCTTTGCAATGCAATTTCTTTATCCTGCCAGCTACCCAGGTCATCAAGAATATTATGTATTAATTCCGGGTGATATTCACTATGGTCATTTACTAAGTTGATCCAGTAGTAGACTGATTTCAGGTTTTTGCGAAGCAGGTGAGGTTTTTTGAATTGTGCTTTTGTCTCCCCGACAGAGTGCCTGATAATAGATTGTATATATTGGTTCAATTCCCCGGTAATTTCAATTTCATTGTCCTGTTTCAATATGAATGCAATTTTTTTTGTCTCTTTATTCTTGTAACGATGAATTTCCTGGTTGGACCATGCTTTTGTAATTTTTAAAACGGCTTGTAAATAAAGAGTGAGTTGCGGGTAGGAATAATTTATTTCTTCTTTAAAAGATGTCAATACCTCCAGGCAGATTTCTACATCCCGTTGCCGGCCAATAGTATCAAACAGTTCTTCTGTTTTATCCAGTAACCCTTGCTGTCCTGCTTCATCCGGATCAATCCCTTTTTTTAATTGGAAATATAGTTCAAAGTAAGCCCGGAGTTTTTTAATAGCCACTCTAAGATCATGAATAGCTTCCTTATCCAGTTTTTTTCTGAGCAATGAAAGATTCTCGTCAAATACCTTTTGCTCTTTTCGCCAATTGATTAATATCGGGTTTGCGTTGTTCATATGCACAAACCGGCCTGGCTATATGCCCTTGCCTGTACCTGCTAAATAACGATAATCCTGCAGGTTTATCTATGAGCCGCGTCAGCCGAATCTATTATTATTGACCGAAAGTATAACTGAACTCAATTTTCCCTGTGATCTGTTTATCGTTGTTGAAAAGCACTTCCTTGGTTTTAAGACCTTTTTCATCATAGATATAGCGCCAGATCAGGTAGCCAAGGTGAAGGCTGGAGGTAGTGGTCGTTTTCTGGGCTATATTATCTTTTTCGTCATACTCAAACATGATGTCCGGCATCAGTTTCCTGAGCCTGGTATTGTAGCGGACAATATCGAGTAAACGATTCCTGTCATCATAATAATAATAGAGGTAGCTGGTTTCCACCCCTTTTTTGAAGGTTTTTTCTTCAGCTGTATTTCCATCTTCGTCAGTGATAAAACGTACTTCAAGAGTGTCGATGGTATTTTCAGCCCCTGTATTATTCAGGATACGCCACATCTTTTCAGGTTTCCCGGATGTCGTGTAAAACCATTGATGTGTCTCTGAATGATCAAAGTCACTGGCAGAGTCTTTTACGACATTCAGTATATGGCTAACTCTTCCATTTGCATCATAAGTATAATTCGTGATACTCTGAATAGCTCTTGAAGAATCAGTAATATTTATTACACGGCCTTTTTCGTCAAACATGGAATAAATAACTGTTTTATTGAAACTGGTAATAGAGGAGTTTTTTAGGGCCCTGCCGTTTTCCTTTACCTCCTGAAGTTCTGAAAAATCGGTTGCTTTTACACCCCGGCTATCATACCCGGTGGCCCTGACAGTTTTTACTTTGTTCACTATATAGCTTTTCATCAGATTATTAGTTTCCTGTGTGCCAATTATATCGTTATAGTAATACTGTGCCTGCAGGGCGAAAGAGGTAAGGAGAGTAACGGGTAATAAAAGGATTTTCATGTCGTGATATGGGTTTTACAGTTCAAAGTTACCTTAATTGTTCAGTAACGAAAAAGAATGGTTCCCTGTATTTTTTGTACTTATTTTTAAGAAAAATTTACAGTGTCTCACATTCCTCAGCGAAAAGATAAAGACTGCCTGAACTGTGGAACAATCGTACAAGGGAACTATTGTCAGAATTGCGGCCAGGAAAATGTAGTTCCTCATGAAACATTCTGGCATATGGTAAAGCATTTCTTATATGATATTACCCATTTCGACAGTAAGTTTTTTGATTCGATGAAATTCCTGCTGTTGCAACCTGGCTTTTTACCCCAGGAGTATATAAAGGGAAGGAGAGCCAGCTACCTGAATCCCGTCAAAAAATATGTTTTTACTTCTGCTGTGTTCTTTTTGATCTTTTTTGGTTTCTTTAAAGGCGGCGATGTGGTTAAATTAAATCTTACTACTGAACTGACAAAAGAACAAAGGGTTAAATATATAAATCGCGGAGAGCAGGAATTGTTGAAAGATACTGCAAGTGAGTTGTGGAAGGAGGCGCTGCAAATGCTAAAGGATACCACTAAAGTACTGGCCGAGGAGGATATGATAAAATATTGGGATGATGTTGAGTTTATCAACCTGAGTGGTAAAAAATATACCAACCTGAAAGAGTATGATTCATTGCAAAAAGCTATTCCTGCTGTGGAAAGGGATGGCTGGCTGCAAAGAACTATTCAGCGAAAGAACCTGAAGCTCAAAGAAAAGTACCGGAGCGACCCGGGAAAAGGATTTAATACATTGGGAAATACTTTTTTGCACAAGCTTCCTTACCTGTTATTTGCTTCACTTCCTTTGTTTGCATTGATCTTAAAATTGCTGTATATCCGCCGAAAGAATTTTTACTATGCTGATCATGCCATTTTTAGTATATATCACTATATTTTCAGCTTTATCCTTTTATTATTCGTTTTTGGGCTGGATAAACTCAGTATAGTAACGGGCCTGGAAGTTTTTAATGCGCTTACCGGATTGATATTCCTTTCCGGGGGAGTATATTTATATATCTCGATGAAGCGATTTTATGGCCAAAGGCATTTAAAAACCTTTTTTAAATTCTTACTATTGAATATATCCGGAATTATTATGCTGGTTGTATTATTTGCTGCCTTTATTCTGTTTTCAGTTTTCGAAATATAACAATACTTATGCCGACTAAAAATGAAAATGCTTTTTCCAGGTTAGTTGAAATAATGGATGACCTGCGTGAAAAATGTCCATGGGATAAAAAACAAACTATTCAATCACTCCGGCAGATGACAATTGAGGAAACATATGAACTGGCTGATGCCATTACGGAAGAAGATTGGAAGGGAGTAAAAGAAGAATTGGGAGATTTGTTACTTCATATTGTTTTTTATGCTAAAATCGGTAGTGAAAAACAACAATTTGAACTACATGAAGTAATTAATGGTATTTGTGAAAAACTGATAGCAAGACATCCGCATATTTATGGCGATGTAAAGGTGGAAAATGAGGAGGATGTAAAAAGAAACTGGGAAAAGCTTAAATTAAAAGAGGGTAAAAAATCAGTTCTCAGCGGGGTGCCGCAATCATTGCCAGCAACTGTAAAGGCCATGCGCTTGCAGGAAAAGGCCAAACAAGTGGGTTTTGAATGGGATAATAAAGAACAGGTTTGGGAAAAAGTTGAAGAGGAGTTGCAGGAGCTCAAATCTGCGGTGGTAAGTCGTGAGGGGAATAAAATGAGCGGGGATATTGAAAAACTCCAAAAGGATGTTGAGGATGAATTGGGGGATGTAGTATTCTCTCTTATAAACTATGCACGGTTTTTGCAGGTAGATGCCGAAAATGCGCTGGAAAGAACTAACAAGAAATTCATTTACCGGTTTACACAAATGGAACAAGAAGCTTTTCAACAAGGAAAAAATCTGAATGACATGACCCTGACCGAAATGGATGCCATTTGGAACACCATCAAACAACAGCGGCCCCAATAAGTGAAGCCACAACTTAAAAATATATTTTGGAGTAAGTTCAGTTTTCTGGTACTCGCAGTCCTGTTCTTTACCCTTTCTTTTGTTTTTAATAAACTTTATTCCAGCCGTTCTTCTGTTACAAGGGAGGCAGGGCTTGCAGAAACATATATCCGCAATCAACAGAAGGATTTTACTGACCTGTTAACTGATACCGCCTTAATCAGAAGGTTACTCAATAAAAAAGAATCTTTAAGTGAGCTGACTAATTTGTCGGCCAGAAAATATGGTATCTTTCTTTATTCCGTCAATGAGTTCTATGATGTGACTATGAAATTCTGGAGTGATCAGTTGATTGTCCCCCCTCCGGAAATGCTTTCAGCAGAAGACGGAGAATATTTTACCCAGTTATCCAATGGGTATTATTATATAATCAAGAAAAGTATAGGGGAAAATGGTAATTCAGCCGGAACGCTGGCTTTTGCAATGATCCCGGTCTGGTCTGAGTTTTTTATTGAAACAGATTATCTTCCCCAGAAATTTACTTATAGTAATACAGCCGCCAGATGGGTACGGATCAGTGACGCTGTTACCGAGTTTCCGGTGAAAACTTTTTCGGGTAAAACACTTTTTTACCTGGATAAGAAAATTTCCGGGGCTGTACCGTTTAATGACCTGTTGACTATTTTCCTGCGTTTCGGGGCGTTGTTATTTTTATTCCTTTTTATTCATCTGGCAGCAGAGTCAACTTCAAAAAAACATGGCCCTTGGAAATCAATTGCTTTATTGGTCCTGTTTTTACTAAGTATCCGGCTGGTCTCCTATTTTTTTCCTTCCTTATTAAACCTGCGTCAGTTTGAAATATTTAACCCGGTTATTTATGGAGCTGATGTGGTTCAGCGTTCGTTGGGAGATCTGCTTATTAATGCGTTGCTGTTATGCTGGGTTGTATTATTTGCATGGTCGAAGCTCCGTTATATTGGGAACCCTGTATCCGGATTATCGCCAAAGTTGCGTTGGTTATTGGGTTTATTGGCCCTGTGTACGCTCATTTACTCATCTTTTGTGCTGGCTAATGTGGTGCGGAGTCTTGTATCTGATTCAAAAATATCGTTTGACGTCACTAACTTTTTCAGCCTGGACTGGTATACAGTAGCCGGTTTTGTTGTGCTGGCCTGTCTTTCTTTGTCCTATTATTATCTTTCGCAGTTATTGTTCCGGTTTATTTTCCCTTTGTTTGCAGGAAGGAATTATTTTATTTATTTCTCAATTGGGTTTACCGGATTACTTTACCTGACCTTCCGTTCGGGCAATCCTGAGGTGCTTTTTTATCTGCCGGTATTACTATGGTTGCTCATTTATACATGGCTGATTCATCGCCAGGGTATCATCTTTAAACGTATTCGTATCAATATCGGGGGAATGCTTTCCTGGTTATTTATTTTTTCTGTTTCTGTTGCTGTTATCATGCTCTCAGAGAATAAGAAAGTGGAGTGGGAAAAAAGAAAGCGGATGGCAGATGTACTTTCTGTGCAAACGGATAAATCAAGCGAGATGCTGATGAGTATTGCTATTCAGTATCTTGATAATGATTTTCTCCGCGAGAATTTCAATCGTTTCAGTGATCCCGAAAATGGGAAAGAGTTCCGGGACAGTATCGTTACTGATAATTACAGGGGTTATCTTAATAAATATGATACCCGGCTTTATGTATATGATGAATATAACAGACCCCTCTATAATGAAGATGCCACTTCGTATGAGTCATTGAATACAATTCTTTCCGTACAATCAAAGCCTACACAAATTGAGGGATTGTTTTATTATGAGACTTCTTATGACAAGTTTAATTATATAACCCGGCGGGAGGTTAGGGATACAGCAAATAAAAGGATTGGTTCTTTTTTTATTGTTTCCAATCCTAAAAACTTCAGTAATGAAGCATTATTTCCGGAGCTTTTCAGGCAGTTCAAAAAATCAGATCCGGAAAGCTCACCTATTTATTCTATTGCAGTTTATGCCGGCCGCCGCCTTATGTCTCCACCGGTTAATTATCCTTTCCCTATCTGGCTAATAGATGTGGAAGTTCCAAAGGAGGAGTTTCTGCAAAGATCAAACGGAGATTTTGATGAACTCTGGCATCGATCGGGTAATGAGAAAGTGGTGGTAATTGCCCGGAAAAAGGAAACTTTTATCCAGGCCATTACCTTGTTCTCTTATATTTTCTGCTCTTTCCTTTTTATGGTGGCTTTTGTAAAGCTGGTTTCACTTGTTTTGAAAATCGGAACCAATTGGGCAGGTATCCGCAGGCTATTGCAATTTAATATCCGGAGACAGGTACATAGTACCATCATATTCGTCAGTATTTTTTCTTTTTTGGTCATTGGGGCTGCTACAATCTCCTTTTTCATTAACCGCTATAAGGAAAATAACAGTGAGAAACTAAGCCGGACGATGAAGATCATGGTGAATGAAATGGAAAAGAAAATGGCTGATCATAACACATTTGATGATGTGATCAAAATTTATGATTCGGTCTCAAATACGGGTTTGCAAGGCCTTGTGGATGAAGTGTCAGAAATTCATGGAGTAGATGTGAATGTATATGACCTGTCAGGAAATCTGCAGGTTTCCTCAGAGGCGAATGTTTATACCAAAGGGGTGTTGAGTAAAAAGATAGATCCTGTTGCCTATTACTACCTTGACGAACTTCGTAAAGTGCAGCACCTGCAAACGGAAAGGGTTGGTAATTTCTCTTATTACAGTATGTACAGCCCGGTTCGTGATGCAGATGGCCAGGCATATGCCTATATCAATATTCCGTATTTTACTTCACAACCAGAACTGGAAAAGGAGATATCTAATTTTTTAGTAACCATTATCAACCTGAATGCTTTTATCTTCCTGATTGCAGGTTTAATTGCAATGTTTATAACAAATCGGATCACAGATTCTTTTTCGTTGATCAGCGATAAAATGAAGGAAGTTAATCTTGGTAAGGTGAATGAAAAAATCAGCTGGAGCCGTAATGACGAAATTGGCGAACTGGTGCATGAGTATAATAAAATGGTTGCTAAACTTGGTGAAAGTGCCGCAGCCCTGGCTAAAAGTGAAAGGGAAGGAGCCTGGCGTGAAATGGCCAGGCAGGTGGCGCATGAAATTAAAAACCCACTGACGCCGATGAAGCTTAGTATCCAGTACCTCCAAAAAGCAATTAATAATAACCAGCCCAATGTAAAAGAATTGTCTGCCAACGTAGCAAATACCCTGGTAGAACAAATAGATCATTTGTCTAAAATTGCAGCCGATTTCTCGCAGTTCGCCAATATCGGAAACACTAATGTAAGCACATTCGATCTGCATGACGTTATCGGTTCCCTGCGTGAGTTGTACGCAGCAGATGAAAATGTAAGGTTTGTTTGGAGGCCGCTTAAGGATAAGGTTTTCGTTCAGGCAGATAAGACCCAAATGAACCGCCTCTTTACTAACCTGTTTGCGAATGCCGTGGAAGCCTGCAATGGAAATTCTTTTTGCCTTATTGAAGTAAATGAAAGCAGGCAGGAGAATATATTGCGTATCAGTATAAAGGATAATGGCGAAGGGATTGATCCAGAAATGCAGGAAAGAATATTCGTTCCCAACTTTACTACCAAATCATCTGGTACAGGTTTGGGTCTGGCAATGTGCAAAGGGATAGTGGAACAAGCGAAAGGAAATATCTGGTTTGAAACATCGCAGGGGAAGGGAACTACTTTTCATGTTGAATTGCCAATTATAAATAACCTGTAGTAAAAAAAGCCTGACTGATAAACAGGTTTTTTTGCCTTTTGTCTTGAACAATATTTCATATTTACAGTTGTCATTTGCTAATAGAAGAACTTTTAAAAAATGGTAGTTATGAAAAAGCATAGCCTGTTAGTCGTCCTGTCTTTTATTTTGCTTTCTGTACATGCCCAGGTTTATAAAACAGATGGTCCGCTGGTGCATACCTATTCTATTGTAGCAAGGGATTCTGTTACAGGAGAGATGGCAGTGGCTGTACAGAGTCATTGGTTTTCTGTAGGAACGGCTGTAAGCTGGGCGGAGGCAGGGGTTGGGGCTGTAGCTACCCAGTCTTTTGTAAACAAGTCATTCGGACCAAGAGGACTTGCTTTACTTAAAAGTGGTCTGACTGCCCAACAGGCATTAGATTCTTTATTGGCAGATGATGCGGGTAGAGAAGTCAGGCAGGTCGCTATTGTTGATAATAAAGGTAATGTGGCTACCCATACAGGCAGTGGTTGTATAAAATATGCATCACATGTAAAGGGAAATCAGTTTTCAGTACAGTCGAATATGATGCTTGGAAATAGAGTGCCGGGTGCTATGAAAGAAACATTTGAAAAAAATAACGGAAAGCCATTGGGTGAAAGAATGCTTTTAGCTTTAGAAGCAGCACAAAGGGCCGGAGGGGATATCCGTGGTCAGCAGTCGGCTGCGTTATTGATTGTTCCCGGCAGTTCGGCTGGCAAGCCCTGGGATGAAAGAACGGTGGACATAAGAGTCGATGATCATAAAGAGCCTGTGAAAGAGCTTCGCCGGTTATATACAATCAGTATTGCATATGAGCATATGAATAAAGGAGACCTTGCTGTGGAAAAGAATGACATGGCAATTGCCATGAATGAATATAATGCAGCCATGAAGATGATGCCCGGTAACCTGGAAATGCAATACTGGACAGCCGTTACTCTTGCCAATAATAAGGAGCTAAATAAATCTTTGTCCATATTCAGAAAAGTGTTTGCAAAAGATAAGAACTGGAAAGAGCTGACACGACGTTTACCGGCAGTAAAACTTCTTACGGTAAGTGAAGAAGCATTAAAAGCGATTCTTGCATTGTAATTGCAAACAGGAGTTCCGGTATTGATGGCCCGGGAAATATAACGAAGTAGGATTGCTGCTTTAATTACTAAGTAAATATTGACAATGAGAAATAGATATTCACATTTCTACTGTTATTACCCCTGTTAGCTGTACATGGCATTTTATTTGCACCTATTTGTGACGCACCATATATCCTTTAAGGGATTCACCAGCCCAGGTTAAGACACAGATAATATGAAAAACCAAACGAAGTTTGTTGTTTCACCCAACATGGTGCCCTCCAATGCCTCTATAACAGTACAGTCGCCGGTAAACATGTTTGCCGCTGATAGTTATCATATCGTCAATGACAGGGGTGAACTTGTCAGAAAAGGGAAAATATCTGATCCTGCAAGGGAGTTTTCACTTAGTGTTGGGGGAATGCCGGATGGCATATACTGGCTGGTGATGGGAGAGTTGCGGGAACGATTTACAATTGTTTAAGCAGGATACTCAATCCCATACATATTTCCAGCTTCCATCAGCCTGCCTTTTCCAAACGGTGTGAAAAACACCCCGTGCTTCATTGGTGTTGCCAGTGCTGTCTATGGATTGCCACACATATTTTCCATATGTATATCCCATATCACCATTATCGGCTGCATCTGTAAAGTCGGGTGACCATTTGACTGAGGCAGATTTAAAATATTCAGCTGAATAGTACTTTTTAATATTCTCTTTACCCGTTATAAGGGTATCGTTCTGTCGTTTGATGACAGCATTTGAATCCGCAAAAAACCAAAATGCTTCTGCTATCCCTTTTTCAGCTGCCATTTTTTCAAACTCTTTTTCGGCCATGTTGATTTCCTGTTTGGCTTTTTCCTTCTGGTCAGCAACTCCAGGTTGGCAGGAAACAGCCGATAGGGAGATGGTAATAACAGCACTAGAAAATTTTCTTATAAGCATGATTTCTATTGTTAATAATTTAACTGACCGTTGCAGTAATGTTGATTGGTTACCTGGTGAAACTTACCACCCCATAATGTCAGCCATACCTTTAATTGTAAATACAACACCAATAGTAGTGAGGCCGTACATGGCCCATTTGATATTCCCTCCGCTGCTATAAAGCAAGATAGTGAGCATGCAACCTACAATCAACAATGCGACGCCAATACCACAGCAGGCAAAACCAGTATTTCTTTTTTTGATGAGCCGTAAATTTTTTAACTGCTGAATGGTTTCCTGTAAGAGATTTTCCGGGGCTCCCTTTTCTTTGAGTTGCAGGGTTATTTCGTCATAACTCAGACCTCTCTGCTGAAGGGAATTGGCAAAATTCAAAAATTCACTGTGTTGAACAGTATTCATAACGCAAGCTTTGTGTTAAAATACAATTTTTTTTGAAACGACCAAAAAAGGCTGCTACTGTGTACACTCAACCAATGGCACGCCTTCATATACAGCATATTGAGCAATGCTATGGTGGTAACCCGCTTCGCCGAGCCAGTTCAGAATATCATTCCCCGTATTCTTGCCGGAAAGGGGGATGTTTACCTGTTTACCGTTTCCATTGGTTTGTACATAAGGGGAGATGCCATTTGTAAATTCAAGCAGTACCATAGCCGCCTTCAACATTGTGAATACTGTACTGAGCGAAACCGTCAGATTCTTATAGCCAACTTCTATTTTCCCGGCAGATAATGAGTCATTGTATAAACTACCCAGGGCAGTGATCTTAGCTGCACTGGGAAACTTTGGTACAATATCATTTTTATTTTCCACCCGAATGGAAGCAGGAAATTTTTTATTAAAATCATTGGCAAATGCTTCATTGCCTGTAGCGGGTGCCGCAAAGGTGATGACATTAATGTTGGGAACCGGATGGTGTTTAGCTTTAAATATTTGCCACAGGTAAGAGGCATATGTGACAGCCAGGTTGCCACCCAGGCTATGACCGGTTATCAGCAGGGGAGCGTTATCCTTTAATACATTCTCCAGCAAAGGCAATAGTAACTGACCCGTTTTTTTATCAGTCATCCTGCACAGGTTTTGCCAGCCATCATAAGCACCCTGTGCCAGTTTTGCATTGGAGGAATCATTGGTGAAAGCCCATTTTTCCTGTGAGGTTACATTCAAGTCCTGGTATATCCAGTTTTGAAAAGCTGCCCAGCTGAAATTAATTAATGAACCCCTGATGGCCAAAGCAAATTCTCTTCCATTACTGGCAACAAATGCATGATTACCTCCTAGCTCAGCTGCCTCCCAAATGGGCTTCCAACCCGGCATATACTTAGGAATGGCAGAATCTATATCAGTACAATAAGCAATCTGTGAAAGCAGGCAAGCCGTTTTTTCTGTTAATTCAGAAATTATTACGGCTTCCGGGTTTTCTTTCTTCTTTTCTTTCTGTTTACAGGAAAGAGTGAGTAGTGCAAAGCTGAGAAAGAAATAAAGAATTACTCTCATGATGGTAATTATTTTATATTAAAAATATGCATTTATGAATTTCTATATAGATGTTTGTGCGAAGGGCAGGCTATCAACCTGAGGCATATATGTTTCAAATCCGTATTATCAGGAAAACTAATAACTTCACTTTCTGAAATATCAATAATACCAGTATGAAAAAAGTATTCCTTATGCCTGTGGTTGCAGGGTTGCTAGTGATACAGTCCTGCAACAGAAATGACGATTCGCCCGGCCCGGCTGTAAAAGCAAGTTTTTCTATTTCGGGCTTTGAATTGCCTTCACCAACTACCATCACTTTTATCAATACTTCACAAAATGCGACTGCATATACATGGAGTTTTGGCGATGGTTCCATTTCAACAGAATTCAATCCTACGCATACCTATAACGCTAACGGTTCATACCTGTTAAAATTGAAAGTGACAGGTCCCGGCGGAACAGATTCAGTCTGCAAACTTGTTGCAATTGAAGCGCCGCCTGCAGTCAACAGATCTGCTTTTTCTTATTTAGCTGAAAAATGTACCGGAACCCCGGTTGCATTTTCATTTAAAACCATAAATCCGCTTTCGACGAATACAGTCTGGGATTTTGGCAATTGCATTATTAATGTCAGCAGGGATCCTATTATCCAGTTTGTTCTTCCGGGTGATTATACGATAAAATACAGTTCACAAATAAATGGGGTAAGGGATACTGTAACCAGGATCATACAGATTTTTTAAGAACAGTTACCTGTTAGCGAATCTATAAAAAGAAAACTGCCCCGCTGGCGGGACAGTTTTTATTGTCATGGCTTTTAGAATCTCCTGGCAGGTCCGTCATCATCCCAGTCTCTGTCATACCTGTCGTTTTTACCAATACGACGGTTAGCCTTTACTTCCCGGATATTGATGTTGCCAAAACGATCGATGAGGATCCTGACATCTTTGCGGCCCAGTAAGAATGTTTCGGAATCTATCAGCCTTTCCGTTCTTCCAAAAAAGCCTCGTCTCATTTCATACACTTTGATATGGTGTATGCCTTTGTGGAAACTGGCCAGCCTGATGTTCATATCGCTGCCAAAGTAAGTTTTGCCATCGATGACCACTTTGTAGTTTTTGCTGTTATTGAGCGATACCACCGGTTTGTGGCCGGCAGCCATTACAGCAGCGGCAATCAATAATCCTGTTACGAGTGTAAAGATCTTTTTCATGGTAATACAATTTAAAAATGGGTACAGCAATCGCCGGGTTTATTGCGGTACAATTTGTTTTTATTACCCGGTTAATCAGTATAATTCAAAGCCAATGCCAGTGTGCCAAAATGGGTTAAAAGAAATGTTAAGGACTTTGTTGCTGATTATTTTATGGAATTAGAAACGCAGAGTGATTTTAATGGAAGCCGTTAATATATGGCTATAAGTTATGGGATATGTTTGCGGGATACTTCGGTAAACTCATAACAAGTTTTTGCAGAGCTGAATGATGAGTGAGTATGACTACGGAGCGATGTCATACCGGGCTTGATCCGGTATCTTTTTCTGATAGTGATAGACAGTGGCTATAAAATAAAGCAGTGAAACACACTTTCTAATCCCGGAATGTGAAAGAAAAACCAAGCTTTCACTTCCAACAGCGGCGAACAATTTTTGGAACTTCAACAAAGATAAAAAGAACGAAACCTTTATTTTTCAGGATCAAACTCAAACAATCTGTTCTTTTGCCAGTACATTTCAAATTGTTCGCTTGTCATTTCTATGACAGATTTATCCCGCTTAGTATATTCAAAGTGAAAAATAAGCCCATCCGTCTGCCTGTTCACTTCCCAGCCTTTCCAGATTCTTCTGATTTCATCATCGTGTCTTTTATCTTTCTCACTTCCCCAGCATACAAATATTTTTTTGGAATCATAATCTGCCAGCATACAGTCGGTTGTTTCAATTTCATTGTGCCACTTTTCAATTATAAGTTCTTCAGGTATTATATCTTTCAAAACTTCTCCTTTTACAAGGCACATCTCTATTCCATCTAATCCCCAGTCTTGCTTATAGTCTTTTATAATTCCCTTGTCAATGATGGTGATGACCTCGTCCTGGTTTCTGTCCTTTTCCATAGTATAAGACCATTCAGGTCTGTCGAAAAAATCTGGTTGGGTGCCATCTGCCAGAATTCTATCTTCCATCAGGCCTAAGTATTCAGCAAAACCAACATTTCCGCTATCCGACCATTCAACAATCCAGTCTTGCCAGGTTTTGGACATGTATTTTGCATAAAGTCTTTGCAATGCCGGGGTATAACTTATATCACCACCTCCGAAAATCAGCACTCGTTTATTGTCTTTGTCAATAAGGATACCACCTTCAGCAAATGCATTGTCCATCAGCCAGCCATCTTCATTAAATTGTTTGAAATAGTTGTCGCAAAATGCAAGTCCCTGCGCAAGGATTTCAGGTGTATTCTGCGCAGCCCTGTGTGAATAATAAATCTTTGGCTCTTTATTTTCTACTAGAATTAAGTTAGCTCTGTGTCCCATGATATTATTCTGCAAATTGAATCAATAACTGGTTGGTGCTGCCGGATGTCATTATTGTTTTAAAAAGCCCAACTCATAAACCATCGGCTGCAACTTTTCCGTGAGTGCTTTATAAGCTGCTTCAAATGCTGCAAACGAAACAGGTGGAAAATCACCGCTGGCATTACGGGCCTGCAAGGCTTTTCTTACCTGGTACCAGCCTACATCGGCTCTGTTAAGTTTTAATTCTTCCCTTACGCTATGCACATCGGTATGCGCAAAGTAGGCCTGCCATATTTTTTTGCCTTCGGCGAGTACAGATTTGGCTTCATCGCTGAATTTCTTATCCGCCATGTACTGTACCATAAAATCACTTTCAAAGCGGTCGGGTGCACCTACTTCTTCTTCAGTAAAAGGAATAAAATGATTGACGATACTCCACTGCTTTCCATTCCATTCTAAATTGTTGGCACTGGCGGTAAGGTTGCCACCATTAAACAGCATCCATATTAAGCAATCGCTTTTAAACTCATCAGTTAATAGTTCGATAGGTTGTAAAAACTGGTCTCTATCATTAATCCATGTATGTTTTACCAATCCACGAACAGCAAATACAATTGCGATTTGCCAAATATTTTCAGTTGTTGTAAATATTGTTCCCGCACTGCCATAACCAGATGATACTATCCCCTGAGTTGCTGCATTTTGAACGTCAGGCCCCTTTATTATTAAACAACCAATCGCATTATCAGCCCACTTTGTTCCTCTCAAATCTTTAGTTGCAGTTGCAGGCTTTATTGCATTTTTTAAAGGAATAACATCAACCTTATTTGCCTTGGGCCTGATAATCCAATTACTTAATAATTTTTCATTAGCAACATTCTGAAAGCTTTTCTCTCCAATTGGATTTGCATTTCTATCTAAAACTTCTGTAGTAATTTCATCAATCACCTGTTTTTTCTTTGAATTTTGATTTGTCGTCCAAACCAAAAAACCAATTGGAAAATTCCCTGTTAATCCATCAAACGCTTTACTGTGAACAACAAACCCTCCTAGATATTCTGCATTCCATCTTTTTCGAAATTCTTCAAAGTTTGACGCATTCACATATTTCAATTTGCTAAACATTGCGATAGTAGCAGTTGGAATTTCGTTGGAAATCCGAACTAAAAATTGTACAAATAACTCTCTTGAGGCATATCCATAATCTTTCATACTGTTTGCTATTCTTGTGCTTGCTACATTAGTCTTTGCTTCGCTTCCAACTGTTTCCCCCGATTCCGCATACGGCGGATTAATCAATACCAAAATTTTCTTTCCGTCTTTAATGGCTTTTTGTAAACCAGCTGGTATTTTATTGGTAAGGGTATAATCTATTTTGCCATCATCGGTTATGTCATCATTCAAATAATCATACTGAAACCTCGTGGCTGCCACACAGGTTTTGGTGGCTTTCATTACGTCCACATCGGCCTGGTCTAAGGTGCTCATGTAAATGTTCCGGGGGTTGCTGTGCTTTACTTCCAGGTTGCCCACACCGCAGCACATATCCCAAACGATGTATCTTTCCTGCCAGTTTTTGCCCAGTGTTTCCGTTAGTTTATCGTATGCTTTGTCCACCACGGCCAGCGGTGTGTAGTAAGCTCCTTTAAAGCTGCGTTCGTCCAGCGGTATTAAGCTATCTCTTCTTTCTAATAAATAATTTCTGTATTCCTGCTGTGGTGGCCGGTGGTAGATGGCCCAAAACTGGCGGTAGCCTTCTTTGTTGCCCAGCTCATATATTTTTCCAGCAAGGCTAAATACGGGTGCGCCGTTTTTATGGAGCAGTTCCGCTGGAAGGTTGGCATGGGTACTTACGGTACCATCGCTCATGATATCTGCAAAAAACAAAAGGGCATATTCTTCTTCGGCCACTCCTTTTATTTCTTTACCAATCATTAGCACCCATTTATCAAATACCTGTTTCAGGTTATCCGGCGTTATTTGAGTGCGGATAATATCGCCGCTTTTAATGGCGTTTTTAATAGTGCTGATAAATTCTTCTTCGTGGGTCTCAATTTTAAAACTCACTAAGTAAGTACCGATATAGGCGGATACCACATCCAGTGCTTCCTGTGTGTAGCCGCTGGCAGATTTGCCCCATTTAATAGGTTGCTTTTTATTGCTCAGCAACGGCAGCGCATCCGCTGTTTTCATAATAGCGGCTTTACGGGTATCTATCACGCAGAGAAAGGGAGGAACTTCTTCGCCATTATTCAATGCCTGTTGCACATAGTGCAGCAATTGGGTGAACATCTGGTAAGTGCTGCTCTTGTAACCTTCTTTAGCTTCAAACCATATTTCTTTGGTTTGAATATCTATGAGATTTTTGCTGTAGCCTTTTAGTCCGAGGGCCTTGATGTAAATATCTTTTACATCTTCTTCAGTTTTTGCGGCTTGTAGTTTTTGAAAGAGGCTCATTATAAGGAACCGGTTTTTTCGAAAATAAGGAAAGATGCTGAGATGATGGGGCGTAAAGCATTTGCTGATCAGCGATATATAGCTGAAGGGCTGCCGGATGGAAGCGGAAAGCCCGCAACCCGAAGGGTGAGGACTTGAAGCGTACAGCCGGAAACACAGCCGATATATGCACAACTGCAGAAAGCCCCTAATAAACAGTGAATAGTACAAGGAAAGGCTTCTTCCGGAACCACCGTTTTCCCGTACCTTCGCCACCTCGAAAAATGAGGTTAAACGTACATGAAGAACATCCGCAATTTTTGCATTATCGCCCATATTGATCACGGTAAATCCACCCTGGCTGACCGTTTGTTACAAAGTACCGGTACCATCAGCGACAGGGATATGATGGACCAGGTGCTGGACGATATGGACCTGGAAAGGGAAAAGGGCATTACTATTAAAAGTCATGCCATCCAGATAAACTATAAACATACCGACGGGCAGGAATATATCCTGAACCTGATCGATACTCCCGGCCACGTTGACTTCAGTTACGAAGTGAGCCGGGCACTGGCTGCCTGCGAAGGCTGCCTGCTGTTAGTGGATGCTACACAGGGTATTCAGGCGCAGACTATCAGCAATTTATACCTTGCAATTGAAAATAATCTTGAGATTATTCCTGTGGTCAATAAGATCGATATGGCAGGTGCCATGATTGAGGAAGTAGAAGACCAGATCATTGAACTGATTGGATGTAAAAGGGAAGATATTCTGCATGCCAGCGGCCGTACCGGTCTTGGTGTGGAGGCGATTCTGAATGCTATTGTAAACAGGATTCCGGCGCCAACCGGTAAACCGGATGCACCATTACAGGCGTTGATCTTTGACAGTATGTTCAATCCTTTTCGTGGCATTATTGTTTATTTCCGCGTAAGAAATGGTTCGATAAAGAAAGGTGATAAAGTGAAATTTGTTTCGACTGACCAGGAATATGATGCGGATGAAGTGGGTATCCTGAAACTGAAGATGACAGAAAAAAAGGAACTAAAATGCGGCGATGTGGGTTACCTGATTACCGGCATCAAGAATGCGAAAGAGGTAAAAGTGGGGGATACGATTACCCTGGCGGCCAATCCAACCCAGGAGATCATACAAGGATTCGAAGAAGTGAAACCGATGGTATTTGCCGGTATTTTCCCGGTGAATACGGATGACTTTGAAGAGCTACGGGATTGTATGGATAAGTTGCAATTGAATGATGCTTCGCTGACCTATGAACTGGAAACATCGCAAGCCCTTGGTTTTGGTTTTCGTTGCGGCTTTCTTGGGTTGCTGCATATGGAGATCATCCAGGAAAGATTAGAGAGAGAATTTAACCAGACGGTGATCACAACCGTTCCTAACGTAAGTTTTATCGCTTATACAACAAAGGGAGAGAAAGTGATCGTTAATAATCCAACCGAATTCCCTGACCCGGTAAAAACGGATCATATTGATGAGCCCTTTATCAGGGCACAGATCATTAGTAAGCCGGAATATATCGGAAACATCATGACGCTTTGTTTGGGTAAGCGGGGCATACTGATGAACCAAAGCTACCTGACGACAACAAGGGTGGAACTGATCTTTGAAATGCCATTGACAGAGATTGTCTTTGACTTTTACGATAAGCTGAAATCACAAACGAGGGGTTATGCATCGTTTGATTATCATCCCATTGGTTACCGGGAAGCGGATATTGTACGGATGGATATTTTATTGAACAATGATAAAGTAGATGCATTGAGTGCATTGATTCACCGCAGCCGGGCACAGGAGTTTGGACGAAAACTCTGCGAGAAACTGAAAGAATTATTGCCAAGACAGCAATTCCAGATTGCCATTCAGGCTGCCATTGGTGCTAAAGTGGTAGCAAGAGAGAATATCTCTGCGATGCGTAAGGATGTAACCGCCAAATGTTATGGTGGCGATATCAGCCGGAAGCGTAAACTGTTGGAAAAGCAGAAAGAAGGTAAGAAGCGGATGCGCCAGATAGGAAATGTGGAAGTGCCGCAGGAAGCTTTTTTAGCGGTGTTGAAGCTGGATGATTGATTTGAGGAGTAGTGTGTAATAAACGGGAAATATATTTATGGGCATCAGTAATGGTGCCTTTTTTATTTTCCGGCTGATTCCGATGGTTTTCTCGGTGTTCATCTGCGGCAAGCATCTGTATAATCAGCGGGAAAACTTCATTTGATCAGAACAACTCTTTCCATAACTGGTAAATTTTACCGGGAGAGAATTCCTGAATATTATTAAGAGCTAATTCTCCCATTTTCTTTCTCTTTGCATCATCCATGATCAGCGAAGAAACAGCTGCAGCCAGTTGTGAAGTATTTTCTTTTTCAACGAGTATACCATTTTCCTCATTTTTGATAATATGCCTTGGTCCGGAATCGCAATCAAAAGAAATGCAGGGCAGGCCGGCGGATTGTGCCTCCAGCAATGTCATCGGGAAACATTCATTCCGGGAAGTCATCACATACATTGAAGCATTCTGGTATTCCTGTTTTAAATCATGATGGAGGGGGGGCTGAATGATAAGCTGATTTTGCAGGTTTTCTTTTTCGATAAAATGCAGTACTTCATCTTTCAGGTCGCCATCACCGATCAGTTTCCATTGCCAGCCGGGATGTTGATGTAAAACCAGCTTTGCAGTTAGTAATAACAGGTCAGTTCCTTTTACAGCAGTAAGCCTGCCGACAGTGAGGATTGTTTGATTGGCCAGTTCTGATCTGGCTGCTGCATTTATGAAGTTGGGGATGACAGTTGTTTTCGGGTTGATTGTCTCAAAGAGCTTTTTTTCATCATTATTGAGACAAACCACTGTCTCCAGCCAGGGATAAGTCAGTTTGAATATTTTATGCCAGAATCGATTTCTTTTTAATTCATAGAAATGATGATGTTCCCATGAGATTGCTTTTGCAATTTTATGTGACCCGGATAAAATAATTGCGACAGCAAAAGGATATTCGGATGCGATGACAATATCTGGATGCAATTGTTTCAAAAGTTTTCTCAGCTTCAGTACATCTGTCAATAATTTTATTTTCCGGGAGATCACATTGCCTTCGGGAGTGATGCCAAATGACAACGACTGGTGTATTATTTCAACGGAGGGATGAACAGGATAGAAGCTGTTCCTTGTTTCATCTAATATTACCAATGATACAGAATGGCCCTTTTCGCTAAACAGATTGGCAGTGTTGACAACTGCTCTTTCGATACCACCCGGCAGATCAAGCCGGGAGCATAAGATTGCTATATGTTTTGCTGTTGTGGACAGTTTGGAATAATTTGAGGAATAAATATAGCACAAGCAACACATGAAAGTATTGATTGTTACTGAAACATTGTATGAAGGCGGGGCAGAACTGTTTGTGCTGAGGCTGGCAAGAGGATTACTGGCAGCCGGGGACGAAGTACTGGTTGTCAGCCTGAATGAACAATACGAGAATAAAGAAATGGTAGCCCAATTTACAGATGTACCAATAAAACGTTTTTCGCTTCCTTTTTTTTCATTAATTGCTTTTACAGACAAAGTACTGAGGTATCTGGGCATTGATTTTTCAATCAAATATTCTTTACAGGCTAAACAATTAAAGAGGCTGGCGGGTGAATATGATATAGTCCACACACATTATATACAGGTGGATTACCTGGTAACTTCCTTCAGAAGGCAATTTTCATTCAAACATATTGTGACTGTGCATGGGGACTACTCATCGCAGTATGCACTTTCACAGAAAGGGCAACTTCAATTATGGCTGAACCTTGATGGCAAGTTGAAAAAGCTATGCAGCAATGTTGACCACTGGGTGGTGGTAGCTGAAGAGCAACGTTCATTTTTAAAAGAGAAAATGAGTATTCCTGATAGTTGTATTGAAAAGATATATAACGGGTTTCCTTCGCCTGCTATTTCAATGCCTGAAATCAAAACAGCAGAAAGTTTTACCATCGGCATGGTGGCAAGGGGGACGGAGCAAAAAGGATGGCAAATACTGATCGATACTTTTCTGAAACTACCTGGTGATTGCCGTTTATTACTTGTAGGTGGGGGAGATTATCTTGAAGGGTTAAAGAAAAAATATGGCATTGAGAAAAGAATAATCTTTGCAGGTTTCCAGGCAGACCCCATCAGCTGGATGGAGCAGATGGATGTTTTTGTTTTGCCAACCTTGTATCCATTCGAATCGTTGCCAACTGTTATCATTGAAGCTTTGTTTTGCGAACTTCCTGTTGTTGCAACCAATGTCGGGGAGATTGAAAGAATGATTACAGACGAGACTACCGGTGAACGAGCCGGTTATGTGATTGATTTTGATGGGCAGCACCTAAATGAAAAACAACTCTATGAAAAATTGAATTATATGTATAGTAATCCTGCGAAAAGGGAAGAATTCAAAATTGTGGCAAAAGCTGCCTTTTCAAAGTTTGATATGAAAAAATGTGTTGGATCATACCGTAATCTTTATCAACAGCTGTTATCCTGATATGTTTCTGAAATGCTCTGAAATGATGGGGGCATATTTATTTAGCGAATAATTATTTTCAACCATTTTTCTTCCATTGGTGCCTAATATTCCTGAAAGGGATATATCATTTTTTACTGTTGTCAATGCATTAACCCATTCTTCTTTAGTATTGGCTGCCAATCCTACGGTATCCTCTGCAAGTAATTTATTGTTCATGCCAACTGGTGATACAATCACTGGCTTGCCGCAGGCCATATATTGAAGCATTTTATAACTGCATTTACCTCTTGTATATTCATTGTCTGCCAGCGGCATTATACCAACTGTAAATTGATTGATGATTTCATTTTCCATTTCAGGGTACCAATTTTTGAAAACAATTCTTTCGTTATCAAAAACAAAATTTGATGGCTTTTCTGACGAAACAATAATTAACCGGGAGTTTTTGCTGACAGCCAGGAAATCAAGTAGTGCCGGTTTTATAATATCGAGATAAGGAGTATTGCTTTTGGAACCAATCCATCCTATTGTAAAATTGTCAGATATTATATTAAGAGGGAATAATTTCCCAGTATCAACAGTTGTCGGGATAATATTAATGTTCTTGTTGTGCTTTAATGCAAAATCTGCGAGATATTCATTCCCGGCAAAAACCATAGCTGCTTTTGCAATCGTTGTTTTAACCTGCCTGGCCCCTTCATTCAGCCAGATTGCATCATCATAATCGAAGATTAATGGTTTTTTGTATTTTTTCTCAATGAAATTATAATAGGGAAGAATAAGCCTGTTTTGCCAGATTATATCGTACTGGAATTGTTGGAATAGTAAAGGAAGCCTGGAAACGAGTTTTAAAGTGTTCGCTGTTCTCCATTCATTTATACCGGCTATTTTTTTAAATTGGTACATCCATGGTAAAGGATCCTGGTCCCTGGGGGGTGAGAAATAACGGGGAGTTAACGAAATATTTTCCTTTGCCAAAGCCTCTTTGTATTGTATAATGCGGAACCGTGAAGCTGGATCAGTGGAGGATGATATGAGGCCAAGCACTTTCATTTTTTGAATAGATCCCAAATGAACTTGAGAGGGGCTAATATATATTTTCCAACTCTGTAAGTAATTGTCTTTTTAACAGCTTCTCCTTCTTTGAACTGTATCTGGGCAATTGTTTCTGTATGCCTGAAGATACTTGTTTTTGCAGTGGGCAATTCTGTCTCTGATGCTATTCCTACCATATATAATGCCGGTAATGAGGAATCAGTTTTAATACTTGTATAGCTGCCACTGTAAATCTTACTGATGGACAGATGCTGCTCATTTATAATAAGGGATCCGGAGAAAGACATTTGTTTTAAAAAGACAGTATTTGTAAAGAAATGGTTTAGAAGGTCATTGAATTCCTGCTCATACAATTCTTTTTTATGATAAGGATTTTTATATCCTGAACTATCACTATAATATTTTTTATCTGGTGTTGAGATAATAAGAATTCCGTCAAGCCTTAAAACTCTTTTTAGCTCTGACAGAAATGCATGATGGTCGCCAATATGCTCTAATGTTTCAAAACAGGTTATAAGGTCAAAGCTATTGTCTTCAACTGGAATTTGAAGGGCTGAGGAAGTGACAAAAATGATATTATCTTTTTCGTATTTCTTTTTTGCCAGGTTGATCGTTCTTTCATCTGCATCAAGCCCGGTGATTTTTTTTGCTTGTTGTGAAAGTAGCCAGGTGCCATACCCTTCGCCACAGGCAATGTCCAAAACATTTTTATTTTCTGCAAATTCCATGGCTATTGCATAGCGATGTAAATGTTCCAGCATGGTTTCGTTGGTAACATGTGTTTCCAGCCTTTCGCCAGTCCAATCCTTAGTCATTTTATGTTTTTTCTATTTTCCAGTGAAGCAAAGGCCTTATCACACCGGGAAAATCGCCGGGACTCATTCCTCTGGCAGTTTCCTTGTCAAACAGGTCATATATGTTAAATACAGCAATATCCTTTTTATGAAAATGGATCACTTGTTTCAGATGATTGAATACAGCGCAACTCACAAAGTAAAAACCAGTATTCAGCAGATGTTCAGGTATCCATGCCACAGCTTTATAACTACCCTTTTCATGAGGTTCATTGTATAAAGGGGTATTTACATTGTGTGTGTCAAATACATTCACGCCATCTTTATTGTGGATATTGAAACCCAGCCATAGTACATGACCAGGCTCTTTTACTTCATATTGCATTTCAATTCCCAATTTTTCACCTGTGCTGAAACTGTCTTTTGTGTTCCCATTTGAATTTATTGTTCTGATACCTTTCAGCCTGACGATTTCATTTCCTACAGAATTTTTACTTGTTTCGCCACTGGATGTTATACTTGTGATTTTACTGATATATTCGTTTATGACTTCTGTTGTGGTTCCGGATTTTATGAGCTGGCCTTCGTCCAGTAAAACAGCCTTGTTGCACAATCCTGAAATGTAACTCATGTTGTGACTTACAAAAAGAATAGTCCTGCCATTATTCTTACTCACTTCTTCCATTTTGCCCAAACATTTTTTCTGGAATTCCATATCCCCAACTGCAAGTACTTCGTCAATTAAAAGTATTTCTGGTTCTAAATGGGCAGCAACAGAAAATGCAAGTCGCAATTGCATGCCACTGCTGTAATGTTTGAGCGGTGTATCAATGAATTTCTCCACACCACTAAAATCAATAATGGCATCTAATTGTTTATTGATCTCTGCTTTTTTTAAGCCAAGTATGGAACCATTCAGGTAAATGTTCTCTCTTCCGGTTAATTCAGGATGGAAACCTGTTCCTACTTCCAGTAAACTTCCCACTCTTCCACGAATAATGGCATCGCCGGTAGTAGGGGGAGTGATGCGGCTGATGATCTTTAATAAAGTGCTTTTTCCAGCCCCGTTTCGCCCAATGATACCAATCCTTTCACCGGGCATTATATCAAGGTTGATATCTTTTAATGCCCAGAATTTGTCAACTTTCTTTTTACCGGGGCTAAAAGCTCTTTTTATTGATTGAGTAATAACATCCCTCAATGCTACATAAGGTTGAGTGTCTGTCAGCTTATATTCTTTGCCCAGGTTCCGTATTTCAATAGCAGGTTTCATTATGCTAAATCTGCAAAGTATGCTTCTGTTTTTCTGAAATAATATAAACCAACGAAAAAAATGATAACCGTACTGGTAAGCCCAATTGATATTGTTGTTGTATCAATGGGATGATTTGATAAGGTTGCCCTGAATAATTCAATAGCTGCGTTAACGGGGTTAATAGCTAATAAATATTTCAGCCAGGTTTGTTGCACTGAATAAAGCGGGTAAATAACCTGTGATGAAAAGAACAGTACCTGCAGTAAAAAGGGAATGGTATACCTGAAATCACGGTACTTCACATTTAATGCAGCGAGAAATGTGCCTGTACCGAAACCGGCTAAGAGTATGATCAGTATGCCTGCTGCAAAATAGAATACTGAATACCAGTGCATCGGTTGTTTGTAAATGAAGCAGAATACAAAGAAGATGATCAGCCCCATCATAAAATCGAAAAGGGCTACCAATACAGCTGAACCTGGAACAATCAGTCTGGGGAAATAAATTTTCTTGATGATGTTTGCATGCTGAATCATGCTTTCTCCGGCATGTGAGACTGATGAACTGAACAGGTTCCAGAGAATGAGCCCTGATAAAACAAAAATGGGGTAGGCAATGGTGCCTGTATCAATTTTCCAGGTTTTAGAGAATAGTAAGGTAAAAAGTACCATCATTCCTAATGGCTGCAACAAAGCCCAAAGGATACCGAGATAGGTTTGTTTATATTTTACTTTAATATCCCGCCAGGTGAAGAAATAGAAAAGCTCCCTGTATTGCCAAAGTTCTTTTAATCCCAGTGAAAAACGATTGGGCGGTAGTATGTGGGTGATGAACTTCTCCATGAGTTGTAAAGATACCCATTGGAGATTGAAACGTAAAGACTTAACCGAACAGTTTAGTTATCGTAATTGAGTGGAATTCGCTTGCCTTCTTTTGCTTTGTTTTTATCCGTTTTTTCCTGCAGTTTTTGTTCGTTCTTATTTCCTTTCGGATCCATCAGCGGATCGCCAACCGGCGCCTGTCCGTCTTCCAGTTTTAACGTAAATACTTTGTCAATATGCATCCATTTACCATTCTCCCACTTATAACCTTCCTGGTCACCATCGGGTACATAGGTCCAGGCAAGTTCAGGCTGATCCGATTCAGAAATCAAATGATCCACCAGTATCATTCCAAGTTCTTCAATATAATTTACCAGCACCCGGGCACCTTTTTTAAATTCAAGGCCTAACCTGTACTTAGGCGGTTTGGGAACAGAATCTTTTTCAAAAGAGAAAAAAGGACCCCCAAAGACCGGTTCATTTTTTTCATTAAAACTCAGTACTTCAATCCACTTCATACTGCTTTGTGCACTGTTATTATCAAATCCGAAAAGCGTATAATAGTTTTTCCCTTTGTGTTGCGTTTTGATGATATTATAATAAATAGATCCAATCCAGTTTTGCCTGCTGCGTACAGAATCCTGGGGTTTGTCCGTAAACTCAGATACGTCTCTCAGGGGTAAAAGTTTCAGCGAACCATCGGCAGTACGGAATTGTATAGCACCCTTTTGCCGGGAGTAATAGTCGTCGAAATTGATATTCCAGGTGATGATCCGGAAACTGGTATCAGGAGCATATAATTTAGAAACACCCAGCACTGAATCAAAAGGGTAGTAAAATGAATTTTTAACCTGCAGGGCTCTTACCAGTACTTTAGTAAATGCACTGTCAGCAATCATCCTGTCTTCCGGAAGGCTGTCTGTGTTCAGGTATTCTGAATATTCACTTAGTGTGTCTTCTTTTGCGCTGAGCTTTTTCAGATCGGCCTGGGTAATTTTTTGTGACAGGGCAACCTGCGAAAAGGATAGCAGCCAAAGAATAATGAAAGCTATTTGAATCAGTAATTTCTTCACCACGATGGTTTTTGTCATAGTCATGCTAAGTTACAGCTTAATACAGATGCCGATAACGCTAAAAGGGTTGTAAAATTTTGTGAAGACTTATAAAGCTTTGGCAAAATCAGGGAGGGAATCAAACCGCAGGTCAATATCAGGGTGGGGGAAAGGAACATCGGGATTTGTAGTGGCCAGGAAAACAGAATAAATGCCGGCATTTTTGCCAAATAGCATATCGCTGGGTTTATTACCAATTATAACAGACCTGGAAAGATCAACTGAATCAAAATAATTTTTAGCATGGAAAGCCATGCCCGGGTTAGGCTTCCTGTCGGGGTGTTTATTATCGGTACTTGTACAGTAGTATATTTTATCTATCCGTCCCCCGGCGGCTTCTATCGCTTCCTGCATATTCTGGTGAATCGTTCTCAGGTCATGTTCTGTCATCAATTGTTTACCTACTCCCCGCTGGTTACTCACGATGATGATTTTTCCAAATTTTTCCGCCAGTTTTTGAAATGCTTTTTCAACACCCTCATAAAACCGGAATTCACCCCAATTGAGAATATAATCTTCTTTCTTTTCATGATTGATCACACCATCCCGGTCAATAAATAGCGTCCAGCTTTTATCAACAGTTGACAAGTCAAGCGGGGGGCGACTGAGCTCTGATTGTGCACGGTTGTAATCTTCCGGTATGCCGATATCAATAAAATAAGCATCCTGGATTAATCCATAAATGCGCCGTACCGGATAAAATTTTTCCAGGTAATGTTTTTCAAACGAAAACTTAGCCGGAAATTCTTCATCCAGGAATTTGTCCTTATTCAGCAGGTAAACACCCCCGTTTATATTACCCGACTCATAAAACTGTTTTTCTTTAAAGCTATTTACCAATTGTTCCTCATCAAGTTCCACAACTCCATAGCGGTCGAACCTGGTCATCGGTTTCAGTAACAGGGTACATTCTGCGTTATTATGATTATGGAACATCGCTGCTTTATGCAGATCAACTTTAAACAGGGTGTCCCCATTTGTAACAACAATATTCTTTTCAGCTGCTTTTGTACAGGCCAATAGTATTGCTCCGCCTGTTCCCAGGGGTTCGTCCTCAATAACACATTGATAGCTGAGTGTTGGAAATTGAATTGATAAATAATCTTCGATCAGCTCATGTTTGTAGCCCAGTGAAAAAATAAATTTTTCTACTCCCTGGCTTCTCAGGTAATTGATAACATGAAAAAGGAATGGTCGTCCGGCAACAGGCGCCATGCATTTAGGAAGATCAGGTACAGATTCCCTTAATCTTGTTCCTAAGCCACCAGCTAATATTATTGCCTCTTTGATCATGCAGGATGTTATAAGTCTCCCATTAAGTGGAGATTTAGAGGGGTGCAAAGTATTTTTCTTCGACCAGCTGACAAATGATATGCCCGATAGTAATATGACTTTCCTGAATTCTTGGTGTATCAGCGGAAGGGACATTTATAAGATAATCGCTGATGGCTTTCATCTGTCCGCCGGTAATACCGGTAAAGGCGACAGTTATGATCCCTTTATCCTTTGCTACTTCAAATGCTTTAATGATGTTACCGGAATTCCCTGACGTAGAAAGCCCGATCAATATATCACCCGCTTCACCAATGCCGTCTATCATTCTTGAATACACCACATCATACCCGTAATCATTGGCCACAGCCGTTAAATAGGAAGTGTTACAATGCAATGCTTCAGCAGGCAGTGCTTTTCTGTCAGTATAAAAACGACCTGAAAATTCTGCTGCGAGGTGCTGGGCATCAGCAGCACTTCCCCCGTTGCCGCAGAAATAGACCCTATTCCCATTTTTGAATGCATTGGTAACTACCTCAACAACTTTTTCAATCGTGGCAATGAGCTCATCACTCTGCAGTATTTGCTGCTTTGTTTTTATTGACGCTTCAATTATGCTTTTAATCTTTTCCATAATACCCAATTAACGAATTTACCATTACCAGCCAACTATATAGTCCATGTCTTCAATCCATGCTCAGTAAACTGGTAGTTCCTGACCTGCCCACCAAAGTTCTCCAAACTTTTGATCACTTTGTATTTTGTATTAATGGGGCAATAAAAGATCATGAATCCACCACCGCCAGCACCAGATATCTTTCCTCCGGTGGCACCGGCTTTTTTTGCTGTTTCGTATATCTCTTCCATCAAAGGATTGCTTATCCCTTCTGCCATCTGTCGTTTTTGCTGAAAGCCATAATCGAGTATTTCACCAATTTCATTCAGCCTCCCTTTCAGCAATGCCTCTTTCATCATCCTGGCCTGCTCTTTCAGGTGATGCATGGCCTCAATGGATTTTTCTTTGTTATCAGTAACGTTCTTGCTTTGTTTTCTGATGATCTCTGCGGATTCACGACTGGTGGAAGTATAGTATAATACCAGGTTATTTTCCAGTTCAAATAAATGTTGCTGCTTTACCCGCAGCGGGTTAACGATCACTTTGTCATCAGCATAAAACTCCATAAAATTTACGCCACCGAAAGTGGCCGCATACTGATCCTGCCTGCCTCCGGCCAGGTTCAGGTCCCTTCTTTCAATTTCATAGGCATAATGCGCCATATCATATTCACCCAATGGAAGCCGGAGCATTTCTGCAAAAGCCCCGATGATTGCTACTACAAGAGTGGACGATGTGCCTAATCCTGAACCAGCAGGTGCATCCACATAGGTTGATAAACGAAAGCCCTGTTCTTTAATTCCATAATCTTTTTGGATACGATTGTAAACACCTTTTAACAGGTCAAGTGTTCCGGTAACAGGTAATTCTTTTGTCCAGTCAAATTGTTGTATCTCATTCCTGTCAATAGCTTCTAGTATGATCTTATTCTCTGCTATCGGTTCAATAGTGGCGTTGGCATAAAGGGAAAGAGTGGCATTTAAAATGGCTCCGCCATACAGGTCACTGTATGGGCTTACATCCGTGCCGCCACCGGCTAATCCAATCCTTAAAGGGGCTTTACTTCTGTATATCATTTGCTAACTGAGAAATAGTACCGGCCATTGTGGCCCAGCTATATTTTTGTTTCTCATTGCGAAGATGCGGAATAAAATAATTTTCACCTAATTGGTAGAAGTTCAGGATACCCTCTGCAATCGCTGCGGGATTTGGTTCTACGACCAAACCAACTTTCTTATCAGGAACCAGTGAGGGTAATCCCCCTACGTTGGTGACGACCATTGGTTTTTCGAAATGATAGGCGAGGGGGGTTACACCGCTTTGCGTGGCATTGCGGTAAGGTTGTATCACTGCATCGGCTGCGCAGAGATAATATTTTACTTCACTGTCAGGAATAAAATCTGTTTTTAAAATCAGCCGATCTTTTATACCCAATCTTTCAATCTGCTCCTGGTATTGTTTTGCATCCTCATAAAATTCCCCTGTCACCAGCAGCCTTATTCCCGAATTCTTTATTCTCTCAGTTGCCATTGCTTCAAACAGTAAATCCAGTCCTTTGTATTTGCGGATAAAACCAAAGAACAGAATTATTTTTTCATTTTCCGGAAGGCCGAGGTGTTTTCTTGCGTCAACTTTTGAAATAATAGCTCCAAAATTATCGTACAATGGATGTGATACTAACTGAGCAGGTTTTGTCTTTTCAAATATTCTTAAATCACTCATCACTTTTTCGCTCATGGTGATAAATGCATCACAGCTTTTCAGGAAATATTTTGTGAAAGGCTTATCACCAAACCTTTTTTCGTGAGGTATCACATTATCTGCAATGCAAATGATCTTTGTGTGCCTGTTTTTTTTAACTCTTCTGAGAATTGTTCCCAGGGCGGGTCCCATAAAGGGAAGCCAGAAACGAACAATGACCAGGTCTGGTCTTTCTTTTTTAAGTTTATTACCAACACGGATCCAGTTGAATGGATTAACAGAGTTTATTGCTGCATGTATTGTAATACCTTCCGGGGCCGGGTCATCACTGTATTGGGTTTTGCCCGGAAACAAGAAGGAGGGATATTGTAATGAAAAGGAATAAATAGAACAATCAAACCCCTGGTTATTGAATTCTTTTGCCAGCCGCTGGTTGAATGTAGCCAATCCACCCCGCAACGGATGGCCGGGTCCTATGATGACCACTTTTGTCATTATAACCCTGTTTTGGTTTCAACAAGATAGGTATTGCGGCCGGAGGAATTCCTGGAGATCAGTTCGCCAATGAAACCCGCAAGAAATAACTGCATACCTATAATGAGCGAAGTAAGTGCTAAATAAAACCCGGGCCTGTTGGTGAGTGCAAAACTGCTGTCTATAAATTTTGATACAATAAGATAAATGGAAATGCCCAGGCCAACCAGGAAGAACAAAGAACCCCATAATCCAAAAAAATGCATCGGTCTTTTGGAAAATTTGCCAACGAATGTGATAGAGAGTAAATCCAGGAAACCGTTTACAAATCTTCTCCAGCCAAATTTTGACACGCCGTATTTCCTGGCCCTGTGCTCTACTACTTTTTCACCAATCTTCTTGAACCCCGCCCATTTAGCCAGTACCGGAATGTATCGGTGCATTTCACCGTATACTTCAATGCCTTTCACTACTTTGTTCTTATAGGCCTTCAGTCCGCAATTAAAGTCGTGTAGCTTAATGCCCGACATGCTTCGGGTAACGGCGTTGAAAAACTTAGAAGGAATATTTTTTGTGAGTGTATTGTCGTAACGTTTTTTCTTCCATCCGCTTACCATATCGTAGCCATCCTCTATGATCATTCTTCTCAGCTCAGGAATTTCATCCGGGCTGTCCTGCAGGTCAGCATCCATTGTAATGACCACATCACCACTGGCTGCCCGGAAAGCTTCATTTAACCCGGCAGATTTGCCATAGTTACGTTGAAACTTGATCCCTTTGATACCCGCATTTTTGGCTCTCAGGTTTTCAATGACTTCCCATGAATTATCACTGCTGCCATCATCTACAAAAATGACCTCATAACTGTAATGATTCTCCTTCATTACTTTTTCTATCCATGCTGTTAATTCCGGCAGTGATTCTGCTTCATCTATAAGTGGTATGACGATGGATAGGTCCATGGTTAGTATCTTCTTCTTGTTAATAGAACCGAAGCGACTGCTGTAACAGCTGCGCCAAGTATCAAATATCCGAAAATTGAAGCGGATATATATCTTACCGGGTATTGTTTTTTCACCCTTGCAACAAGGTCTTCAATTTCGGATGGAGTTTTATCGTTCAGCTTAACCAGTTGTTCCCTTTGATAAGCGGCTTCCTGCAGGGCAAACTCCGGGTGCAGTTGTATGAACACTGCCGTAAATGCCACCATAATAAGAGTAACTACAATAAAACATTTAAATCCCTGGCTAAAAAGTTCAGCAAACTTTCCGGTGAAAGCAGCAGATCGCCGGAAACTCAGCAAGGTCCAGATGATACCTGCTCCGTAAACGATAAAAATCAGGTACTGTAACCGCGGATCAGCTGCTTCTTTTTTTGCGTCAATAACCAGTGCAACCGCTACCATCAATACAGCAGTAATTAATCCTTTTATAGCAGGTGAAAGCCTTAACTGCATGAATAATGATTTAGCTAATGACAATTTTATCACCGTTGATGATACCAGCCACTTTACCGGTCAGTTCCCTGCCGATAAAAGGAGAGTTGGATGATTTTGATTTAATATTTTCTGGCAATACAGTCCATTTTACAGCCGGACTGAACAAAGTAAGTGTTGCAGGATTTCCTTCTTTAATGGAGGCCTGGTCTAAGCCGAATAATTTCCTGGGATTAACAGCCAGCAGTTCAACACATCTTGCTGCAGTTATCCCTGGTACAGCAGTAGCAAGCACACCATAAGCTGTTTCCAAGCCAATCATACCAAATTTTGCATATTCAAACTCTATCACTTTGCTGTCGTATTCGTGGGGCAGATGATGAGTTGCCATACTATCAACTGTTCCATTTAGTATTGCCTGCTGCAAAGCCGCCCTGTCCTCTTTGCTGCGTAGTGGCGGATTTACTTTCAGATTGGTATTGTAATCTGTCAAATCTTCATCACAGAAGAAAAGATGATAAGGAGTGACGGAACAACTCACCGCCGTTCCGCTTTCTTTCCCTCTTTTAATGTACTCCAGCGATTTTTTAGTGCTTACCCCGGTGAAATGTAACCTTGATTCAGCGTAACGGGCCAGTTTAATATCCCTGGCTACAATCAATTCTTCTGCCATAGCTGGTTTGCCGGGTAAACCCAGTTGAGTGGAGACAATCCCCTCATTCATTAATCCATGTGGATTAATGCTTTTATCGTCGGGTAATTGTATCAGGATACCGTCAAAGGCTTTTACATATTGTAAAGCTTTTACTAAAAGTCCGGCAGACTGCACACAATTTATGCCGTCAGAAAAGGCGGCGGCACCGCTGGACTTCATATCATACATTTCTGCCAGCTCTTTCCCTTCGGTGTTTTTAGTGATGGCACCTATCGGATGAATGTTGACCGGAAGTGATCTGCTTTTATGTGTTATGTATTCAACACCGGCCTTATTATGGATGGTGGGATTAGTATTCGGGATCACCATCACATCTGTGTAGCCGCCTGCCGCAGCAGCAGCAGCACCTGTCTCCAGGGTTTCCTTGAATTCATAGCCGGGATCCGCAAAATTGGCAAACACATCAACCCATCCGGGAGAGGCATGAAGCCCCTCTATCGCAATTTCTTTATCTGCTTTATCTGGTAAAGCAATACCTATTTTGGAAATGATTCCGTTATCAATTAAAATATCTGCTGATTGTCCGTTAAAAGGAGAGGAGGGATCAACAATTTTGGCTTGCTTAATGAGTAGCTTCATTAAGGGGCGAAGATAAAGCTTGTATTCGGTTCAGAAAAAAGATAAAAGCCTGTGAGAACAGGCTTTAAATTTAGTCGGGATGACTGGATTCGAACCAGCGACCCCTACGTCCCGAACGTAGTGCGCTACCGGGCTGCGCTACATCCCGAAATGATCAGCCGGTAAGCAAAATTAAAAAAGACCCCTGAAATAATCAGGAGTCTTTAAAAATGTCGGGACGACTAGATTCGAACTAGCGACCCCTTGCACCCCATGCAAGTGCGCTACCGGGCTGCGCTACGTCCCGAACAAACCGGGCTGCAAATGTAAAGCTAATTAGCTAATCGGCGAAACGAAACTGCTTTGTCTTTATACCAGAAAAGCCGGTAAAGGTTTTTTAAAATTCATTGGTAAGGTGGTAAAATTATACTTACTTTGTAACACAAAGTACTTTTTATTAATTTTTAAACAGGATTTGAAAAATTTAAAAGAGAAATATTTATGGATAGAAAATCAAATGTTACGAATATCATCAGCTGGTTATTCGGAATAGTCGTTGTTGCCATCGGCCTGGTGAATTTGTTTTGGGGAAACGACACAGGTTTTGGAGTGTTCCTGCTGCTTCTTTCTTTGGTTTACTTTCTTCCGGTAAATGCCATACTCCGGAAACTGACAGGTTTATCAATCCCTAAATTGGGAATAGTAAAAATCGTTTTGGGCATTTTCATTCTCTGGGCTTCGTTAGGGGTGGGTGAATTGTTTACTAAGATAGAATTGATGATGAATAGTTTCCGGGATTGACCTTTATTACTAAGGCTCACCACAAAGGGCACTAAGTTTTTACACTGAGGACAAAGCGTTTTTCAAATTGATGCTTTGATAAATTATAGAAGTAAAAACTTCCTCAGTATTCTTAGTGATGTATTCCTCTGTGTACTCTGTGGTTGATCACTCTACACTTTTCTAAAGACAAACCACACCACAAAGGGCACTAAGTTTTTACACAGCATTCACAGCGGGTTTAGCATTTATCGCCTGTTCCTCAAGTGAAGCCTGTACAGTTTTTTTTATAAGCAAGCAAACCCAGGAAAACTAATTTAAACCCTTAACGAACCACGGAATCCCCTTGCAGCATAATATGACTCTGCACCGTTGTGATAGGTGAAGACTGTGGCATAACGACGGTCACAAAAAAGGGCGCCTCCGAGTTTGCGTATGTTGTCCGGTGTTTTTATCCAGTTGGAGGTTTTTAGATCGAATTCGCCGAACTGTTGCAGGGCCCGGTATTCCTCTTCGGATAATAGTTCAATGCCCATCTCCGCTGCCATGCCCATGGCGCTGTGTTTGGGTTTGTTTTCTTTTCGGGATGCCAGTGCTGCGGCATCAAAACAAATACTTCTGCGGCCAGCGGGACTTTCTGCTGAACAATCATAAAAAATATACTCACTGATTTTTTTATTCCCGGTAGCTATCGGGACCACCACATCCGGTTCGCCACCGGATGTTTCCATTTCATGCAGTGACCACAGTTTTTCCGGGTTGGCCTCCAACTTTGATTGTACTTTGGACCATTCTATGCCTTTGTGGCGATCTATGTTTTTCTCAAAACGGATTTTTAAGGTACTGAGCATTTCCTGGGATTGAGCTGCTGATAATTTCTTTTTAGTACTCATACTTTAATAGAAATTCGGTTGATTGGTTGAAATAAAATTACTTTATTTCCTGCTCCTGTTGTAAAGAAACAGGAGAGAAGAAAAATTGAACCCAGCTTGCCGGTTGAAAACTCCGTAAATAAACAGCGTTTGTTTAGTTCTTCACCGCTGTATCACTGGCTGTTTTTTTCTTTTTATTGAAAAGCGTATTGATCGTATTCCTGATGGTCTGCTCTGACTTCTTTTTAGAACTATCAGCCGGGTTGGTTTTTACTGAATCCTTATTGCCTGACATCCTGTCCAGTGCTTCTTTTTTCAAATCATTTAACACCTGGTTCTTAACACCGGTAAGACTGTCCTTTATGGTTTGTTTCGCCGTATCTAATTTTGCTTTTGCAAAATCAACCGCCAGCTGCTGCATTTCTTTGACAGCATCACCTGCCACTTCTTTCAGTTCAGTTCTTAAAATCGGATTAGCAAGAGTGCCACCCATTTTGAAACTGAGATCAACCGTTTCTCCCAGTTTCACCGGGATGCCTTTATTTACAGCCTGTGTCACCAGGTTATTGAGTATATTATTTCCTTCATTGCCCAGGTATTTCCTCGGTACTTTCATTTGCACCACGTAGTCGATAGACTGGTCAAACCCATGCATACCACCGATCAGCATTTCAATATCTTTTACTTTCACACTGAAGGGCTTCACCAGCACTTTGCCTTTGGCAAACTCAATATAGTTTTTTACATCTTTTATCGAGATCGATTTCAATTCATCGATCTGAAGTGTGCTGGCAATTTTTTCCAGTGGGGCAAATTTTTTCAATATTCCTTCTATCAGTAAAAGATTTCCCTTTCCATTCAATGTGCTAAGGTCAGGTATCATATTGCCATCCAGGTTTCCGTTCATGGTCAGCTGCGAATTAAGCTTACCTGCCAGGAATTGTCCTACAGGCATCAGCTTCTGAATCGTATTGAAGGAGAAGAATGCCTTTTGAACATCAATATTTTTAACCTCGTAGGTCATTGAAATGGCAGGATCCTTTTTATTGTTTTTGGTGGAATAGGAACCGTCAAATACTATGGTGCCGTCAAGAGCTTCTGTTTTTACATTTTGGAGTTTCACCGTCTCATCTTTCAGCAATAAGGTTCCGGTGATATTATTATAATCAACTTTATCATATTTTACCTTCCCCGCTTTTGCATTGATGGTAAGGTTCATATTGGCCGGAACGGCAAACGGATCGGCTGATGCAGATGATGTAGTTGTTGTCGTCGTGGTATCTGTTCCCATCCAGTCATTCAGGTTCATTTTATCGGCGGTTATATTCAGTGTTCCCGCCAGCGGCTGGTCCTGCATAGCATAGCCAACCAGGTTATTGAATGTACCGTTGGCCGAGAAATTTGTGTTCAGGTAATTACCGGCAAGATTGTTCAGTGTTACATTTTTTTGTTGGAAGCTGAGTGCTGAATTCGTTACACTCAATCCTGTTGGATAATCCTTCGATACATAATTGAGGTTATTCAATCCGGCTGTACCGTTGATGATGATCTTGTCATACTCTTTTTTATCTATCGCTGTTTTATTACCACTGAAACCAAGATCAGCATTCAAGATACCACTGATGCTGGTTCCTGGATCAAGTGTTACAAACTGTTTGATATGATCTAAAGTAAATCTTCCTTTGGCAGCACCAGTAAAATCAACAGAAGACATCGGGTGGCGTAGTTGCAAATTAAAATCAACAGGGTCTTTACCCACTTCAATATGCCCGGTAGTTATATTTATGGATGTATTGTCGGCAATGCCACCGCTATTTTCTACCTGCACTTTTATATTTCCATTTTCCAGGGGTTGCGGGAATGCAGCAGAAGAATAGAACAGGTCTTTAATATCCAGGAAACCACCTGCTGTGAAATTGCCCTGCTGGTTTTCCAACGCAGACATATTGCCTTTGGCAAAAAGGTCGGCCCAGACCAGTCCTGACAGTTTGGTTCCGGCTTCTAATTTTATAAATTTCGAAAGGTTAGCAAGATCCAGTTTGCCTTTCGCTACGGCATCAATATATTGGGCCGTTTCGGGGTTCTTGAATAAGAGTTTGAAATCAAAAGGTTCATTATCCATCTCCACATGCCCTTTGGAAATATCGACTACCGTATTATCTTTTTTACCATCGGGATTGCTGACATGCATGGCCAGCTGGATATTCTTTACCGGTTTGGGCAGATCAGTATACTGGAAGAAACCATCTTTCACTTCCAGGTTCACATCGTAAGCCGGTAACTGCTGCGGACTGTAAATTCCTTTTACAAAACCATTAAAGGCAGCATTGCCGCTGGTTTTAATAGTTGCAAAATCCTGTTTGTAAATACCGGGGATCATCGAGAGGATATCTTTAAAATCGTTGGACGGTGTTTTGAACTTAATATCCATGTCATACGTACTATCATTCACGAACCGGAAGAAACCGTCAGCATTTAATTTCAGTTTATTGACCGTGATCGCCTCAGTTTTGAAACTGTATTTACTGTTGGTATTGTCAATCTGTATATCTCCATCAATGTCTGTTTGGGCATTTACCAGGTAAGGAACTGCAGCATAAGTAAAATCAGTTGATGTTGCTTTGGTTTTAGTGGAAAGTGTGAACACATCCTCTGTGAAATCACCGCTGCCTTCATGCTCAAGGCCGGATATTTCGGCACTCAAATCAATGCTTTCATCTTTATAATAAACATATCCATTACTGATCTCGTACTGCTGCAGGTTCATTTTAAATTCAGAAGGAGAATTGTCTGCTTTGCCTGATGAGTCAGTGCTTTCTTTGGCGATATCCCAGTTGGCTTTTCCCTCTTTATTGATCAATGCATGTATGCGGGGTGATTGCACATACACACCATATACTTTTATATTTTTTCCCCTGATGGCACTGATAAGATTGACAGATGCATCCAGTGTTTTAGCGGAAAGGAGAGTATCGCTGGCAAATTCGTTTGTGCCGACAACAGACAGGTCTTCCAGCAATATTGAAATTTTGGGGAAATGACGGAACAGGGAAAGGCTTACATCTTTGAAATCAACTTTGGCGATAAGGTTATTATTGATCTCTTTCTTGACCAGCTCCGTTATTTGTTTTTTAAATAAAAGGGGAATTAAAAAGGCTGCGGCGATCAGTACCAGGAGGGTGAAACCTGTGATCTTTCCAATTTTCTTCAGTTTCTTGTTCATAACAGGTTGCTTGTGATGGTTTTGACCCCCAAAATTGCAAATATGAAGCCAGAAAGAGAAAGTAATCTTACTTAGGGGTCATTCAGCAGTAAGATGCTGTGTCGGAACCCGGTATTCCTTACTTCCGTAAGATCTTTTCCATAGCCTTTCCTTTTGCCAGTTCATCCACCAGTTTATCCAGGTAACGGATCTTTTGCATGAGTTTATCTTCGATCTCTTCAACCCGGTAGCCGCAAATGACACCGGTGATCTTTGACACATTGGGATTTAGTTGTGGTGCCTGGGCGAAAAATGTTTCAAAATCTTTTTTTTGGTCGATCTGTTGCTGCAATTGTTTTTGGGTATAGCCGGTGAGCCAGCAAATGATAGTATCCAGCTCTGCTTTTGTACGTCCCTTCTTCTCCGCTTTTTGAATATAATGCGGATAGACACCGGCAAATGACATTTTAAATACTCTGTGATTATCCATTTTAATTATTACTATTAAGTAAAGCTAATTTCTTGTACAGGAAGTTAATGATTTATTCAGTTGTAGTTGCGGAGAACTGTGCAGGAAAGCTGATTAGTTCGAGTAGTCGGTGGAGATGTTTCGACTTTACTCAGGATACCGACTAGGGCATAAATCTAAAGGAGAAGACCCTGCAGGGGAGAAGGCGGCAAAATATGATAATTATAAATTTTTAAATATAGTCCTGAAGCTCCTTCCAATGGGGATGGATATACCGCCTGCTTCTACAGCATCAGCTGTATAGGAGTCAATTTTGTTTATGGAAACGATATATGACCGGTGAATACGTTTGAAAAGATGAGAAGGTAAAAGCGATTCCATTTCCGAAGTAGTGAGTTTGGAGAAATATGTTTTCTTGGTCGTAACCACCTTGATATACTCCTGCTGACTTTCAATATAAATAATGTCGGCGTACAAAATTTTCACTTTCTTTTTCTGCACGGTTACAAACATATAATCCTTTGACTCAATAAACTCGTTGCCGGAATTTTTTAGCGATGAAGCTGTATTTACTTTGTTGACTGCCACCAGGAACCGTTCAAACTCAAAGGGCTTAAGCAGGTAATCTGTCACATTCAGGTTGAATCCCTCTATGGCATACTGGTGATATGCGGTGGTGATGATTACGGCCGGGGGATGTGTGAGTGTTTTCAAAAATGCCATTCCTTTCAGTTTTGGTAAATGGATATCCAGGAATATCAGGTCCGTTTGATTGTGGTGCAGGAAATCGGTAGCGAGAATAGCGTCTTTGAATTTTCCCTGCAGTTTCAGGAATGGAACCTGTGATATATAATCCGCCAGTACTTTGGCAGCCAGCGGCTCATCTTCAACTATGATGCATTTAATGTCAGACATGGGTGCCCAGGTTTATTGTTAACACTGCAGTAAAATCAGCTTCGCCCTGCTGTACGGACAAGTTGAAATCTTTATATAACAATTCCAGTTGCCGCCTCAGGTTGGATAGCCCGATATTTTCTTTCACGTTGTTACTTGCTGTTGCGGCTTCTGTGGAGTTCTTTACAGTAAACTTCAATTGCCGTTGTTTCAAGAAAAGATGAATATCCACATACGGGTCTTGCCGGGTTTCAGACACACCATGTTTGAATGCATTTTCCACCAGCGGGATCAACAATAGCGGTGGTATGGCCTGTTTCATATCCTCAATATCGTAATTAAAGTTTATATGCAGCGATTCATCATACCGGAGTTTTTCAAGGGCGATATAATCACTGATGATCTTTATTTCCTGTTCAATAGCTATATAGTTCCCCCCGGTTTCATACAGCATGAATCGCAGGATCTTTGAAAGGCGAAGAATGGATTCAGGCGCCAAATCGCTTTTATCCCTGGTAAGCGAATAAATATTGTTTAGTGTATTAAATAAAAAATGCGGGTTGGTTTGTGACTTAAGGTAGTTCAGTTCGGCTTCCTGCTTTTCAATCCGCAGCTTTTGTTCTGCCTGTTTTAGTTTTATATGGTTATAGATATGCCGTATAATGCCAAAAAAGAAAAGAGAGGCCATGCTGTAACCCATGAAAAAAGCCACCCCATCGCAGGGTTTGGCAAATACTTGTATGGGTGTATACAGATGCAGGAGGACGCCCAATTCTCTCCACCCGTACAGGCCTAACGAATAAAGCATTAAATGAATGACGATGAGCAGGAGAGCGGTAAGGATACTTTTCAGGGATAATTTTATGGAGGGGAGGGTGTACTCCAGGAATATATAATGCAAAGGCACTACGAACAAAAGACACCAGGTATGGTTAATACCTCTTTGTAAGAATATCTCCGGCTCTGTTATAACACTGCCAATCATATTCAGCAGGAAGAAGGCGAGGACCAGTTTGAGATAAAACTGAATTTTTTCTTTGGTGATGTTTTTTTTCATTGTATGTGCAGCCCTTAAATTTCGGTAAATTATTCTGTACAGGTACTTTTCTTCACCAACTGATGATTGTAGTGCACCAACTACCGGTTTGCGTCAACCAATGCCGGGATAGCCGCAGCTGTTCTTTGAATACCCGTCTGGCTGTCGTTTGTCTGCGATATGCTGCTGTTCATCGGTGATAGCCTGTACGGTTTACTAATATGAAATATTCTTGTACCCGATACAGGCATTTGCCTGAATGATGATAACATTTAAAACAACCAGTATGAAACTATTTATTGTTACATTGATGACGGCCACGCTGTTACTGAATATCTGCAGCTGTTAAAAAAGTGCTGCCCGGTACATAAAGTTGGTTTTTATTATATTGAGAATAATTATGAAAAAGAAAAAAGCAGTAATACAGTTCGGGGAAAAAGTGGAAGGTTATAACATCCCCGTTTTGAACGAACGGGAAATAAGGGCAGCCGCCGGAATATTGTTTCTTGCCACCTTTCTGTCTTTAATGTTTATAGTATTCCGGGGAAATTTTGTACCCATCAAATATGTGGTTACATTCTTTTTCGCCGATTTTCTCATCCGTGTTTTTGTGAGCCCCCTGTATTCCCCAACGCTGATTATGGGCAGGTTTATTGTACGTAATCAGAACCCCGAATATGTAGGGGCGAGGCAAAAAAAGTTTGCGTGGAAAATAGGAGTGGGCCTTTCGGCGATCATGTTTATTTTCATGGTGCTGGTAAATTCTTACAGCCCGATCACCGGTATCGGCTGCCTTATTTGCCTGGCCTTCCTCTTTTTTGAAGCGGCTTTTGGCATTTGCCTTGGCTGCAAATTTTATCCGTTGTTTTATAAAGAGAAAGCACAGTATTGCCCCGGTGAGATCTGTGATGTAAAAGCAAGACAGGACATCCAGAAAACATCCCCGGTACAGTTACTCATAGTGCTTGCATTTATCGCCAGTATAATTCTTGCTGCGTTCACTTTACAGATTGAATTTGAAAAGAAGCCATACGATTTGTTTGGGATTAACAATACGGCAGTTAAAGCTAAGCCAGGGAGCCCGGAGAAATAGGAGAGCCATTACAGTACTTATTCCTGGCAAGGTACAGCCACAGAAGAAATCACACCGGTGTTGCTAATAGTAATTTTCCAGCAATTGCCATTAGGAGATTTCAGAATAATGCCTGTACCAATAGTTTCTAATGATACATCACCATTTCTTACCTGCAATTTTGCCTTTGGGTTATCTGTACCAACACCAACGTTATTCGTATTATTTGCAACAAAGCAACCATCACCAGTAATACATCCCAGCTCACTGTTTACTCCTATTGCGATCGCAATATCTTTTTCAAAGCCAATGCTGTTTCCGGCAGCATCAATTTGCATATCTGAATTATTGGTTGCAGTCGGATGCTGAAATGAAATAAACAGGAATTTATAATCCGGGGTAAAAGTAATTCCTGTTGGTTCTGCTCCTGCCGGGGCAATTCCAAACAATTTTACATTGGGAACGGCCTGGGTATGGTTACTCATCACTACCCAGATATAGTTATTGCCCCCATCCTGGAGCACCCATAAATTACCCAGCTCATCAAATGCTAAGTTGTCATTTCCGGTTCCCCAGGGAGTGGATACGGTTCCCCCTGAATGGGTAATATTATACGATGCATTGCCTACATAAGTTTCCATGGCAGAAGTGGTGGTTCCGGAAATGGGATCAGCATCCAGGAACCGGTATACCCTGTTTTCACCTTTTACGGCAAAATATATTTTACCGTCGGGGCCAATCTCCACATCTTCTATGCCGTTAAAAACCGTAGCCCCTGCAGCATTACCTAATGCCATGGTATTATTTCTGTCTGGTTGGGTTGTATTATTTAGCAGCACCCAATTACCATTTCCGGTTTTGGGTCCTGTATATACGTACAATGATCCGGCAGAGAGGTCATCCATAGTAGTGGCAACAAACTTATACAGGTATCCGGGATTTGCATCATTGCCAAAATAAGCCGTTCTCCTGTTTGAATGAATGACAATATTTTCTTTGGCTCCGCATCCCATGGCCCATAGTTTTCTCACCACTGTTTTAGTGGAAGGATTAATTTCTACATGCCAGCCCAGGTCGTTATAACCGTCTGCATTTACATCAGCTGTTGATATTACTTCTTCACAGGTTATGATATTCCCCCATGGAGTTAAACCACCGGAACAGTTCCGGGCCGTACCGGCTACGGAAGAAAAATCTATTGCTGTTGCCCCGTTTTTACTCCAGAGTTTGGTGATGGGATTAAACGAAACATTCATGGCGGTAACACCACCCGGCGTTTGTTCATGATTAATACTCAGGTACCCATTGATTGAGGAGCCGGCAATGGGCATATAACCTGTGAAATCAAAATTATCCATCATGGTGCCGACAGGAAGCACATCACCATGTTCCATTATTTTTTGAAACCGGTGTGTAGCAGAGGGGAATATAAAATTGCTTGTTTGCGCAGTGGGATTTACTGAAACAAAATTGGACAGGCTTTGACTATATAGTTTGTTATAAGGGAATAAAAACAAACCTGCAATGAAGAAGATACATTTTGCGGGTTTCATAAGATTAAATTTAAATAAGGTTTTTTGGAATTTGCATATTCCAAATGTAAGATAAATCCGTTGTAGCGTAACTGACACTGCATCAACCGCCGTGGTTCGTGTCTCACGAATCATGTCTTTCTTTATTTTGTTATTGAAACGAACCAGGGCGAAGGTATTGTCGGTGGAGATCCTTCGACTTCGCTCAGGAGACCGATCACGGCGTGTTATTTTATTGGAAGGCCTGCCAGGGTGGAGTAAACTATTCTTTTTTTAAAGGGATCTTGTTCTCTGGTCTTTCGAGAAACTCGACAATAGATAAACTGCCTGCCCAAAGCCCATCAAAGGTTTTCCCTTTTTTAAAATTTGGAATCATAACGCTGTCAATGATGGCTTTCGCCACTTCATCGGTAAGTACTTTCTCGGTTCCATAGCCAGTAGCAATCCTGGTTTGTCTCATCTGATTACTGAAAACGATTAACACTCCATTATCTTTCTCTTTTTTGCCTACGCCTAGTTTTCGAGCCATATTAACAGAATAAAATAAGATACTTGTATCAGGGCCATAATCATTGGTGGTAACCAGGGCTATTTCATTTGTTGTCTTCTTTTCATGCGATGCATACAGACTGTCAAGCTGGGATCGCTGTTCGGGTGTAAGATCATATTCAAAATCAAAAATGGCAGTAGGAGTCTTATTATCCTTGCAGGTGAATGAAACCAAACACAGAACTAAAAAAATGAAGAATACATTGGTTGTTTTCATTTCTGCAAAATAGGTTTTTTATGAGTTGGTTGGTGGAGGAAAAATTGCAGTCTCGGAGCGAAAATTTAATACAGCATTTCCCAACATAGTGGTTGAATGCGATTAAAGGAGACAGATGCCTTCCATGCTACTGACCAGGCAGCAACACGGATTATTTTTTCTGTACAGTTTTCCAGTTCAGTGCCGGATCATTCGTCCTGCTCATCCATTGCTTTAACTGGTTCAGCAATTCTTGCTGGATCTTTTTATGTTCATCCTTGCCTGCAAGATTTGTTGTCTCCTGCGGATCGTTGGCCAGGTGGTAGAGTTCCATTGGTTTTGAAAGATTTTCCCAGGCAATAAGTTTATAATCCTTTGTGCGGATCAGCCGGTAGGCTGCATAGCCATGTTCGTTGTCGGCCCACTCGGTAATAGCATAATCCAACGGGTTCTTCTTTCCATTTTCCAGCCAGCCGGAGATATCTCTTCCGGGCCAGGACACAGGCGGCTTCACACCGGCCAAAGCTAAAAGGGTGGGAGATATATCAAGGCTTGAAACCGGGGAAGTAATTATTTGTACAGAGTCATTTTTTTGAGAAAGCCGGATGATCAGCGGCACTCTCACGGATTCTTCATAGGGATTTACTTTTCCTTTCAATCCGCGGCTGCCCATCATATACCCGTTATCACCCATGAAGACGATGATCGTTTCCCGGCTGAGTTGTGTTTTTTCCAGTGTACGCATGATCCGTCCAACCAGTTCGTCGAGAAAGCTGATGGCCTGGTAGTAATGCAGAAAGTCACCGGGAGTATATTGTTCAGGAAAAGCAGGGGGCAATAGTTGTTTTGCTGTCTTTCCTTCATAAATATTTTGTATTCTCTTCGGGTTTGGTTTGTAAGGGGCATGCGGCGCTGTGGCGGAGAACCAAACAAAAAAGGGTTTTTCCTTAGCGCCCGGTGATTCTAAAAATGAAATGATCTCTTTGGCAAAGATCTCGTTGGTGAAGCCAATCGTCTTTTTCTTCTCCTTACTCTTGCCAAAAGCCAGCTGCGGGTCTTTATAGGCGCCGGCGCCACCGGGCATCCAGTAGCGCACCTCCTCAAAACCTATTTTCCAGGGATCGGCGGGCACATGCCACTTGCCGGAAAGAAAAGTATGATAGCCGGCCGACTGCAGCAGTTGTGGCAGGGTAGGCTGCTGAAAAAAGCGGGACGAATCTTTTGCTTCTTTTAATACATCGTTGGAGAAGACCCCGTGACGATGCGCAGGTTGTCCTGATAAAAAAGTAGAACGGCTGGGCGAACATTGCGGGCTATGGATCGTTGCCTGCGGAAAATAAAAACCGGTGGCGGCAAGGGCATCCAGTTGGGGAGTGGTGATTTTTGTATTTCCCGCAATGCCCAGTGCATCAAAACGATGGTCATCAGAAATGATGAAGATGATATTTTTTTTCTTTGCTGGTTCCTGTGCCGATGCGGGCAGGTACAATACAAGGAGAGCTGATACGGCAAGCCTGCAAATGCTTCGGTTCATGATCGGTTGTTTTGACAAATATCTGTCTTTTTTAGACCTGCTTGCCTGCTAAATAGCGTATTGTTTTTGAACCACGGAGGCACGGTGACACAGTGATGCATGGAGGTTCACTGTGTTACTCTGTGCCTTTGTGTCTCCGTGGTTCAAGAAAGCGGTTTATTGTCTGTCCACTGTGTAATTCAGTTCAGTTACCCCGCAGGTAAATGGCCGGGTAGACTGCAGGTTGAGTTTTATTTTGTCTTTGACATCTGCAAACAAAGGGATGCCTTGCCCGAGAATGATGGGGTTAACAAATAGCCAGTAGCCGTTAATTAAGTTCAGTTTCATCAAAGAATGGGTGGCTGTCGGGCTGCCAAAAAGTAAGATGTCCGGACCTGCCTGTTGTCTTATTTCATTGATGCTGTCCGTAAGGTTGTCGCTGATAATTGTTGTGTTAGTTAAATCCGCTCCTTTCATTGTTTTTGATAAAACCAATTTGTGCACTTTGCTGTACCATGCTGAATGTTCCATGTCGTGTTTGCTGGCATTCGGTTTGTTGACTGCGGTGGGCCAGTAGCCTTCCATCATTTCGTAAGTTACCCGACCATAAAAGGCCGTGTCGCCCTGGCTTATCCGCTTACCGACATGATCAAAGATTTCTTCATCCACTTTGATCCAGTTCATTTCTCCGTTCGGGCCAGCTACAAATCCGTCAAGCGATAGGTGCATGAAGGAAATTATTTTTCGCATAAGGTTCTGTTTTTTATTGTTCGTCAAAGTTAACTGTTGTCCGTTGGTTCGATTGTTAACGCAAAGGCTCAAAGAGTATTAAGTCGCTAAGAGAATCTTTATGGCTATGTCTTACGTCGTTTTCTAACATTCATCTCATGTTTAGCATACTCATTTGCGATATGTAATCCAAGTTCAGTATCTCGTAACATCTGTCCTTTCGCCCAAACACCAAGCTTCAGTATTATTTGTAATTCTTCGGACGCAAAATGCCATCGATAACTATTACAGGTCTGGCAACTAGGTAAATAATTATTTTCTTTGTGTTCACCTCCCGAAATATGAGTTTTTACATGATCTGCGTGAAACCCATTTAAGTCAATTTCTATTCCACAAACATGACATCTCGAGTTAGTCTTTTCCAAAATTCGTTGGCGTTGAGCTTTTGTAAGTGATGATCTTTTTTTTCCTTTAAAACTTTCATTTGCTTTCCGCCGACTTTTTCTAAGACTTTTCACAAGTTTGATAAGACCTTTACCTGTTTTAATTGTTCGGAGAAATTGCAGTTCTGATTTCTTTCTCATTAGCTATTCTTTAGTTATTGATGTATGGAGTCGTGACAAGATTTGCAGACTGAAACAAGCCAGTCTATCGGCTCTTTACCAATATTTCTTTTTGCATATCTCTTGTGATGGACTTGAGTAGCACGGCCACCACAGTAAACACAAGTCCAATTATCTCGCTTGAGCACAACATAACGTTTCCGTTTCCATGCATCTGATTTAAGGTAGTCGTTCCGGTAATAGTCAAGACGGCGTTTACGTTTCTTTTCGAACTCCCAACGACTAAATGCCATAGCCGCAACAGCTAAAATTAACAAGAGTAAAGCCTCCATATTATTGTCAGCATTGATTCTTGTGGAGAAAGTTAATTCATTTTCAGAATTCTAAGAACCTTATGCGCTGAGTATCTTTTAGAAGACTAGGTTGGGAAGATAATACTGGAAGTTGAATATTGTCTATTCAAAAATCAGTTTGTGATAAAAGGTAGTCAAATTTTCATTTGAATCAAGAAAAACCATTGAATCTTTAAGTATTACCTTATTTAAAATAGCTCGTAGAATTGTATCCACTTCATTTGATATTTTTTGCATGACAGCATGTGTTGCTTGTTTTTTTTCAAGAGCCTGCCCGTGAAAAAACTTTGACCTTACATTATATGCAGCTTTAATTTTTTTATAATTCTCTAGCTTTTCCTCATAAGTTCCGCCAAGATACAATGACCCTCGTTCTGAAACTTTATGAACGATATCGCCGCCTTCCAATGTAAATAATGATTCAAGAACTGCTACATAGAGTGAAATTTTTAATGGAAGAAATGATTGACTTCTTGCCATTGTTAGAAAACTTAATGCTCGTTCAATTTTGTTAGTTTTCGAATGATCTATATAATGGTAATCTGATTCAATTACTATCGGCCTTTCGGCTAATTCGATTCTACGCTTTGATTTAGCTTCATTGTCAGGAAGGATTTTGACTATTGATTCGTATATATTTTTTGTGTGAATAAGTTCATCGATGTTGAATTTCGTTGATTTGAATTCGCCTGAAGAATCACTCAATCCAGCGGACATATGCGTTACAAATAATACGGGATTGTGATAATGAGAAATTATATCTAATGCATTTGTGCTATTATCTTTGCTAAACCATAAGTAGCTCAAAAAGTGATTAACCCTAGATTTAAATATACGATGTAATTCTATAAGTTCCTCTTGTGTTCCTGTTGCATCTTCAGTCATCGAAAAAAAAGAATTCCTAGTAAATTGTAGAAGCGCCAAATTCCCAATTTGCTTTAATAGGATTTCATTAAAATAGTTTGGGTTAAGTAAGGGAACTGATTCGGGTTTATGAATATGCATAAATCGAAATGAGAATTCAACTATGTCCGAAAAATCAACATTTCTTAAACTACACAAATGGATGCACTTCATACTTTTGTTTGTCATGTAAAGAATTTAATATATTTCGCATTGTGGATTGCCATGCAGAATAGAATCCCAGAACTTACAAGAGTGCGACGCAACGGAAGCTTAATAGTAGCACTACAGTTGGGTACATAATCACCCTTCGACAAACTCAGGGTGACAAAGCATCAGTGGTCATTTAATGACAATCCCCGCTTCTGAAACTCCACCCAATTCAAATACTCCGGTGCTACACGGTGCTCCTCCATCGTAATGCAATTATCCACCGGACAAACTAATTGGCAAAGATTGCAGCCCACACATTCTTCTTCTTTTATCGTGTAGGTATTGTAAGGTTTGCCATAGGTAAGATTAATGGACTGGTGCGAGGTATCCTCGCAGGCAATATAGCAAAGGCCGCAGTGAATACATTTGTCCTGGTTGATCTTTGCGATGTGGTGATAATTGATGTCCAGGTCTTCCCAATGCGTAATGGTTGGCACCGATTTGCCGATAAAATCATCGAGGGTTGTAAAACCTTTTTCATCCATCCAGTTATTCAGCCCTTCACACAGATCTTCAATAATGCGGAAACCATGTTTCATGGCCGCCGTGCATACCTGCACATTGCTGGCGCCGAGCAGCATAAATTCCACGGCATCTTTCCAGGTGCTGATGCCGCCAATACCGCTGATGGGTACTTTTTTGGTCAGCTCATCCTGTGCAATGGTGGTGAGCATTTTTAAGGCAATGGGTTTTACGGCCGGGCCGCAATAACCACCAAAGACTGATTTACCCGCTACATAGGGATTGGGCACCAGCGTATCCAAATCAATTCCGGTCACCGATTGTATCGTGTTGATCAGCGACAAGCCATTTGTTCCGGCTTTCACCACCGAACGTCCTGTTGGCACAACCGAATGTACATTGGGTGTTAGTTTGGTGATCACGGGCAGGGTAGCGGCTTCCATCACCCATTCCACCACCATGCAGGCGATCTCGGGGTCTTGTCCCACGGCAGCACCCATGCCTCTTTCCGTCATGCCATGCGGGCAACCGAAGTTGAGCTCCAGTCCATGGGCACCGGTGTCTTCTACTTTCTTGATGAGTTCATGCCAGCTTTTTTTATCGTTGTCCGCCATCAGGGAAACGATCATGGCCCGGTCGGGGAATAAGCGGACACATTCGGCGATCTCTTTTAAGTTGATCTCCAGCGGCCGGTCGCTGATGAGTTCAATATTATTAAATCCCATGACCCGCTGCCCGCCAAAATCAACAGCGGAATATCTTGAAGATACATTTTTTACCTGCGAGCCCAGTGTTTTCCAGACCACACCGCCCCAGCCGGCTTCAAAGGCCCGGAGTACATTGTATTTTTTATCCGTCGGCGGCGCACTGGCCAGCCAGTAAGGGTTGGGAGAGCGGATGCCGAGGAAGGTTGATGAGATGTCTGCCATGTTGTTGTTTTTTCACAAAGATTTTTCACGCAAAGCCGCAAAGTTTAAAACCAAGAAGCAAAGAAAATTCTGACACCCTGGTTTCTTAGCGTCTTTGCGTGAAATCACTATAACTTGTTTACGATTCTATGAATTCCATCTTTGATAAGAGCTACATTGAAATTTACCAATAAACCTAATTTACATCCTGTCAGTTTCAAATATGTTTGTACTTGTTTATAATGAACCGGCGCTAATGCTTCTATTGACTTTAATTCGATAATGACTTTGTTCCCTATCATCACATCTGCCCTGAATCCTGCATCCATTTTTATTTCCTCATGTACCAATGGAATCGGATGCTGACGGAAAAATGGTATATTTTTCTTGTCCAATTCATAACAAAATATTTCTTCATAAACTGATTCAAAAAGCCCCGGCCCATACTGTGTATGAATTTTAAAACATAAGTCAACTACCAGCTTTGCAATTTCATTTTCTGTCATGTTTAAATTGCAACTAATCTTTTAAGCCTTTTATTTCACGCTACGCCACAAAGAGTAAAACCCAAGCCGCCAGGAAACCCTTTGCGCCTTTGCTCCCTGGCATCTTTGCGTGAAACCTACGCAAGCCCTAAATATTTTACAATCGCTTCAGCACCATCTTTTCCTGCCTGCACGGCATCCACCACTTCCTTACCACCATTCACTGCATCTCCGCCTGCGAAGACACCTTTTATATTCGTCGAATAATTATTGTCGATAGATATTTTTCCTTTTGAATTTTGAATTTTTAATTTCCCAACCAGTTTTTCAAACGGTACTTGTCCCGCTGCTTTGATGACCATATCCACTTCCAGTGTCAATGTTTCACCCGTATCAACAGGGGAGCGGCGGCCGCTTGCATCGGGTTCGCCAAGTATCATTTTGCTGCAAACGAGTTGTTTTACTTTTCCTGCACTGCCTTTTATTTTTTGCGGCGCTGCCAGCCAGATCACTTCACAGCCATCCAGCATGGCAATATCCAGTTCATGTTTGGTGCAGGGCATTTCAGCTTCAGTGCGGCGGTATAGCATCGTTACTTCTTTTGCACCTAAGCGTTTGGCCTGTGTGGCGGCATCAATGGCTGTCATGCCCATGCCGATCACGGCTACCTTGTCACCAACGGGAACGGATGGATAACCTTTGCTCCGTATATCATAAATAAATTCAATTGCATCAACCACACCTTCCAGTTTCTCTCCCGGAATTTCTAATTGCCTTGCCACACCAACACCGATGCCGAGGTAAACAGCATCATATTCTTTTTTCAGTTGTGACAATGTGATGTCCTTTCCCAGTTCCTGGTTGTATTTTATTTCAATACCACCAATGGATGTGATATAGTTGACTTCATCTTCGCAGAACTGCGGGGTTACTTTATAGGCAGCAATGCCATAGGTCATCAGTCCGCCGCCTTTACTTTCTTTTTCATAGATCGTTACATCAATTCCTTCTTTTGATAATACATGGGCACAGCTTAAGCCTGCAGGGCCTGCACCTACTATAGCCACCTTTTTACCCGTTGAAGTTTTGCGTTGAAATAATTGCCATTTTTCTTTCATCGCCATTTCTGTACTGTAACGTTGCAATCTGGCAATGGGAATCGGTTCTTCTTCCAGTAAATTATATACACAAGCCCCTTCACATAATTTTTCAACAGGGCAAACCTTAGAACAACCAGCCCCCATAATATTGGAAGAGAAAATTGTTTTGGCCGAACCTTTTATATTCTCTGTAGCGATCTGTTTGATGAATTTGGGTACGTCAATACTGGTAGGGCAGCTCTTCATGCAGGGAGCATCATAACAAAACAAACAACGGTTGGCATCCACTTTGGCAGCCGTTATACTTTCATACGGCGGGTGAATATCGCTGAAATTTTCAGCATATTGCTCACTTGATAATCTGTTGTGCTTTATCATTATGTTGAATGTTAAATTTTGAATGTTGAATGAAAAACCATTTAGCATTTATCATACAACATTCATCATAATTCGGTAAGCTTTCCGTATGTCTCCGGTCTTCTGTCCCTGAAGAATTGCCATGTAGACCTTACCTGTTCGATCATATCCAAATCAAACTCTGCGATCAGTAATTCATCATTGTCTTCTGATGCCTGTGCAAAAATTTGTCCTCTTGGATCAACAAAATAACTGCTGCCATAAAATTTACCGAGGTTCCAGGGTTTTTCTGTACCGACACGATTGATGCAGCCCATAAAATAACCATTGGCAGCTGCATGCGCCGGTTGCTCCAGTTTCCATAAATACTGCGATAGACCCGCAACTGTTGCTGACGGATTATAAACTATTTCTGCACCATTCAAGCCTAATGCCCTTGCACCTTCCGGAAAGTGACGGTCGTAACAGATGTACACACCCACTTTTGCATACTTGGTCTGGAAAACAGGATAACCAAGGTTGCCCGGTTTAAAGAAAAACTTTTCCCAGAAACCACTCGTATGCGGAATATGATTCTTGCGGTATTTGCCGAGATACGTTCCATCGGCATCAATAACAGCAGCAGTATTATACAATACACCTGCCTGTTCTTTTTCATAGACCGGAACGATCATCACCATATTATACTTCTTTGCATATTCCTGCATCCGTTCAATCGTGGGGCCGGGAACCGTTTCTGCACTTTCATACCAGGCTTTATCCTGGCCGGGGCAGAAGTAGGGGGTATTAAAAATTTCCTGGAAGCACAATATCTGCACTCCTTTTTTCCCGGCTTCCTCGATCAGGGGAATATGTTTCTGCACCATTGCTTCTTTAATTTCTGCAATTGTTCCTTCGCCTTCTGTTTTTGGAAGACTCATTTGGATTAATCCTGATTTAATAATTCTTGGCATATCTGAGATGAGTTTGATTATTAAGATTTATGCTGAAGGAAATGTTACCCTCATAGTTTTGCTAATATCTCCATGACTTAAGATCGGCATTTTTTGGTGATCTTGTTTTTATTTCTTCTGCCCATTTTTTTATAAACATTTGGTTATAGCGAAGGCGGGAGATATAATTTGGTTGTGTAGGATCTCCGTTCCAGCAATGTACTGCCCGGTCGCCATAGGTTACCTCACAATTGCATGACGGATTGCTCAATTTTTTTAACATGTCTTCAGCAGTATAAACTGCATTATTCAGATAATAATTATCCATATCGCCAACGTAAATATGAATTTTTCCTTTTAGCTTGTCTCCAAGCTTTTGCCAGTCTCGCTTAATGATATGTGTCAGGTCATAGTTATCCCGCCAATACCTGGCAACGGCTGTATCAATGGCACCGGTATACTTATCATAAATACGTTTGGGATAACCATCCGTATCCATAGGAGAGAAGACAGCTTCCCATATATCAAACTGATCACCACTTCTACTTCGTGTTCCCAACGCCAATTCCCGGTGATTCATTTCTCTGATAGTTGCACTTACATGCCCCAAGTAATTTCTATGACCGGGACGGTGTAAGTTTTTAAAATCACTTTTTACATAATAGGCATTCTTATCATTATAAATATCAACTGTAACGTAATGATGAAAGTCGATTGGATCAGGGCAAGCCGCATAACTACCATTGTATTCATCCGGATAAAATACTTGAACGGCCAGTGCTTCCCATCCGCCAGTAGATCCGCCATACAGAAATCTTGCCCAGCCTTGTCCAATACCTCGAAAACGTTTTTCTATTTCGGGTATGAGTTCATAGGTTATCGCATCGCCGTAAGGACCTAAGTTAGCAGAGTTGACTGCATACGAATCATCGTAGTACGGATTAGCATGCTGTATTTCAACAGCAATCACTCTTGGAAAATCAGGACCTGTCCATTGTTTATAAAAATCGTATTCTTCTTGCTGTTGAATTTTGTTATACCCGGTAATTTTAAAACGGTCATTGGTATCAGGCTTTAAATTCGGATCGGGTGGGGTGGTACGAAAGCCTCCAAAGTCTGCAGGAAAATGCCCATGAAAAACAGCCAACGGATATTTTGTAGTTGGATGACTGTCGAAACCTTCTGGTAAAAGTACATGTGCACCAATGTACATGGGCCTTCCCCAAAATTCGGTGAGCAATTTGCTTTGAATTTTTATATGCTTGATGTATTTCGTATCATCAGGCTCCTTGATGGGAGGAATAATTTTATTGAGGGTAATGGATATTTCGTTGGATGCTTTTGGGTCAATATGAATTTTTACTGGTGTAGAATATATATTTCCCGGTGCCTCATTCCAGTGCTGACCCTCTCCTCTGTCCATGGGCAGTTTTACGGTATGGCCGGTTTTTAATTTGAACGTTTCATACTTATGCATCAAAGCCTGTACATAATATTCGCCGGCAGGAATATTGCTTATCCGCTCTATAGGGTATCCAAATGCATCCTCGCTGATCAATTGAGAGGTTCCGGTTTGCCAGTTTTCTATATCCTTGCCAAATACCATTTGCGTATTGGGGGCATCACTTATTTGAAACCTGGGTTCTTTGCTGTTGTTAGAGGAAATCAATAAGAGCAGCCTTCCATCCAGTATTTCCTGTTTTAATTCAGCAGAAATTTGAATGCGAAATGTTTGTGGCTTTGCAAAGCCTGCAAATAACATTAATGTTATGAGGAGAAACGTTTTATTCATGATTAAAAAATTGAGATGATTTAGTTTTTATTAAGTTTCCCCTTTTCTTTTGCTTATTCCAGTAATTTATTCAAATACTTTTTTTCAACACTTTTAAATTTCGCCGCCACTGGGAAATAGCAGTTTTACACTTAAGCCTAACTAAATATTTTGTAAGACTTTATTTCGTTTTATAAATTTACCATACCCTTTATTCAATTTACATTCATTGTTTTCAATAGCTATTTGTCCTCTTAAAATCACAGTCTTTACTTTGCCGGTAACTTCCCAGTCCTCATAACCACTGTAATCAACATTCATGTGATGAGTTTTGGCGGAGAGTGTATGTTTTTCATTCGGGTCGAAGATGACGATGTCGGCATCACTGCCTACAGCGATCGTTCCTTTACGAGGAAACATGCCAAATATTTTTGCCGGGTTGGTACAAGCGACTTCGACATATTTATTCAACGTAATTTTTCCTTTGTGTACTCCTTCGCTGTATAATAATTCCATCCGGTTCTCAATGGCCGGATGACCATTGGGAATTTTTGAAAAATCATCTTTGCCCATTAATTTTTGTTCCCACATAAAAGGGCAGTGGTCGGTGGCCACCACCTGCACCAGGCCCTGGTTGATACCCGCCCATAAAGTAGCCTGGTCTTTTTTCTCTCTCAACGGCGGACTCATGACCCATTTAGCGCCTTCAAAATTCTGTTCATATAAACTGGCATCGAGAATCAAATACTGGATACAGGTTTCCACAAATACTTTTTGATTTCTTCTGGTGGCATTTCTTACGGCATTCAATGCTCCTTCGCAGGTCAGGTGAACAATATAACCGGGACAGCCTGTGTAGTTCGCCATATCTGCAAACCGTCCGCTGGCTTCTGCTTCAGTTACTTCGGGCTGGGATAAATAATGATACAGCGGAGAGAGTTTGCCATCAGCCCGGTGTTTGGCAATGAGGAAATCGATCATATCACCATTGGTCGCATGTACATTGATCAGGCCGCCATGTTTCTTTACTTCCTGCATCAGGCCAATCATCTGCCGGTCGTCGATCATTAAGGCGCCTTTATACGCCATAAATGTTTTGAAAGAAGTGATGCCTTCTTTCTCTATCATTTCCTGTATTTCTTTTTTTGTATCGTCATTGAAATCAGTGACCGCCATGTGGAAACTGTAATCCCCTACGCAATTGTTATCACTCCGGCTTTTCCATTCTTCCAACGCAGAGCGAAGGGAGTTTCCCTGTTTCTGTAAAATAAAATCGATCACCATCGTGGTGCCGCCGAACAAGGCCGCCCTTGTTCCTGTTTCATAATTATCTGAAGAGAATGTTCCCATGAACGGCATATCCAGGTGCACATGGGGATCTATACCACCCGGAAAAACTAATTTACCAGCAGCATCTATTTCTTTTTCTGCTTTTACAGCTAAATTTTTCCCGATGGCTTTCACGGTTTCGCCTTCTATGAAAATATCAGCAACATAATCATCGGTTGCTGTAACGATCCTTCCGTTTCTTATTAGTGCTGACATATAGTTCAATTATGAGTTATAAATTAAGAATTATGAATTTCTGTAAAGGATTCATAACTCATAATTCTGAATTCTTCATTTTCTTCATCAATATCCAATATATAAAACCACTGACTAAAAAGCCAACAAACCAGGCATAATTATAGAGATTGCTGATCCAATATGGTACTGCATCAGCTGCTATTACTTTGATCGTGACCAAAAAACCGGGGATATTGGGTAAGATGCCGGCGAGTAATGCAATGATAGCTGATGTATTGAAGCCGTTACTGAAATGATAACGTCCTTTTGAACTGTACAATTCATCTACCGCCAGTTGTTGTTTGCGTTTAAAATAATAATCAGCAATCAGAATTCCTCCGACCGGGCCCAGCAAACTTGAATAGCCCACCAGCCAGGTAAAAATATAACCACTGGGATCGGCAACTAATTTCCAGGGGAAGATCAGGATACCGATAATACCGGTGATATAACCGCCGGTCTTAAAATTTATTTTCTTTGGTGCCAGGTTAGCAAAATCATTGGCAGGGCTGACGATATTGGCAGCAATATTTGTTGCCAGCGTGGAGATGATCACCGCCAGCATGGCAAAACTTACCAGTAGTTTATTATCAAATTTACCGGCCAGTTGTACCGGATCCCAGATAGTGCTGCCGTACACAATAGGAGTTGCAGACGTAACCACAACACCAATGAAAGCAAAAAGTGTCATTGATGGCGGAAGACCAATTGCCTGCCCGCTGATCTGTGCTTTTTGTGATTTGGCATACCTTGTAAAATCCGGGATGTTCAATGATAATGTTGCCCAGAAACCAACCATTCCCGTGAGTGCCGGAAAGAAATATTTCCAGAAATCACTGCCATGTAATTTTGAAGGTTGTTCTAATATCGGTCCTAATCCTTTCGCTGCAGTAATAGCCCAGGCTAATAAGGCCAATGCCGCCAACGGTAAAAAGATCGCTTTGAACACTAATAATTTCCGGATGCTTTCCACGCCGAGATAAACAATGAACATATTCAACAGCCAGAAAGCGAAGAAACAGATCATCGGTAATGCCTGCGGAAACAAAGACTGTGTATCCACTTCTGCTAAAGATGGGTTCCATGCTTTGAGAATATGATATAATGCATCACCACCGATCCATGTTTGAATGCCAAACCAGCCACAGGCCACAATAGCCCGTAGCATCGCAGGGATATTAGCACCTTGCGTACCAAAACTGGCTCTTGCAAAAACAGGAAAGGGGATACCATATTTAGCACCGGCATGCCCGTTCAGTATCATCGGAATTAAAACAATCGTGTTGCCAAGAAAGATGGTGAGAATAGCCTGCCACCAGTTCATGCCTCCACCGATCAATGAACTGGCCAGCATATACGTGGGGATACATAAACTCATACTTATCCATAAGGCCGCATAGTTCCAGGTGCCCCAGGTTCTTTTTTCCAGTGGAACAGGGGCCAGGTCTTCATTCGTTAAAGAAGCTTCGTGTATGATCTGGTCGTTTTGCAAAGCAATAATTATGAGTTATGAATTAAGAATTATGAATTGAGGTTTCAATTCATAACTCATCATTCTAAATTCTTAATTGATATTTTCGTCTGCAATCTTTATTGCTTCACTGATGATCGTCAATCCCTCATAGATCTGTTCTTTTGTTACACATAAAGGCGGCGCAATGAATATATAACTCCAGCGTACAAAGGTGTACATTCCCAGCTCTTTTATCTTTGCTGCCACTTTATTCATCACGGTCATTTCATCAGGTTTGGCGTTGAAAGGAGCCATGGGTTCTTTGGTTTTCCGGTTCTTCACCAATTCTATACAACCCAGCAAGCCGGTATTTCTAAAATCACCAATGCTCGGATGTTTTTGTTTTAATAATTCCACCTGCTGTTCAACATATTTACCCATCGCGACACAGTTTTCAATCAGCCCATCCTCTTCATAGATCTTTATGGTTTCCAGTGCTGCTGCACAACTAACCGGGTGGGCAGAGTAGGTGAGACCTAATGACAAAACAGTATCATCATATTTAGCTGCGATCGTATCACTCACCATCAAACAACCAAAAGGTAAGTAACCACAGGTAAGTCCCTTCGCCATGGCGATCATATCGGGAATGATGCCATGATTTTCAAAACCAAACCATTTACCCGTTCTGCCGAAGCCACTCATCACTTCATCCATGATCAGAAGGATGCCATGCTTGTTGCATATTTCTCTTACAGCTTTTAAATAACCAACAGGATATTTCAAACAGCCTGATGAACCGGATTCACCTTCTAATAAAATAGCAGCAATATTGGCCGGGCCTTCATAAGCGATCACTCTTTCCAATGATGCAACGGACTCTTTCAATAAATTTTCTTCGCCATATTCCCAGCGGTATAAATAAGGCAGATCAAAATGCACAAAATTGGGCGCCTGCTGTGTATCCATAGGTAAGCGTCGCGGATCACCACTTGCACTCATGGCACCGTAAGATGCACCATGATAAGATTGATAACGGGTCAGTATTTTATGACGGCCGGTATAAAGCCTTGCCAGTTTGATCCCATTTTCAATGGACGTAGCGCCACATAACGTAAAGAATGCTTTGTTCAAATTACCGGGACAGATATCAGCTAACTTCTTTCCCAATTCTCCCCGCACTTTGGTTACACAACTCGGCGTTACATAGGCCACTTCCTGCATTTGTTTTACCACCGCATCCGTCACCCGTTGGTTACCATGACCAATATTCACATTCATCAGCCCGGAGGAGAAATCAATATAACGTTTGCCATCGTAATCATAGAGGTACACCCCTTCGGCATGCTTTACAGCGATAGGGGCAATGCCTTTTTGTTTGGACCAGGAGAAAAGTGTATAATCTGAATTGTTCTGAATTATTTCTGTGGCTTCAGAAATTGTTTTTGTTTGTGACATTCTTTTGTAGTTATGAGTTATGAATTAAGAATTATGAGTTTTTAAAAGTATTCATCACTCATAACTCTAAACTCTGAATTATTAAGACATCCAGTTCACTCCCGATTCAGGATTCCATTTCGTGGTGCTCTTTTTCAGCTTTGTCCAGAATTCAATCGAACTTTTCCCGGTAATATCACCAACGCCAAACTTACTTTCATTCCACCCACCGAAGGAGAACGGTTCTCTTGGTACGGGCACACCCACATTCACGCCGATCATACCGGCACTGGCACGGTCAATGATATAACGGGCCATGCCGCCATTCTGGGTGAACACAGAAGCTGCATTGCCATATGGGTTGGCATTTTCAATGGCTAATGCTTCATCAACGGTGTTGGTACGCATTATGGAAATAACAGGGCCAAAGATTTCTTCTTTCGCCACACTCATGTTTGGTGTTACATAATCAATTACCGTTGGGCCAACATAAGTGCCGTTTTCTTTTCCTTTTACTTTTGCATTGCGGCCATCCACTAAAATTTTTGCACCATCTCTTTCTGCTTCGCCGATATATCTTTCAATCCGTTCTTTGCTTTCTTTGCTGATAACAGCACCGAGATTTTCCCCGGGAATAATTTTTCGGGCTTCTTCACAAATTTTATCAATGATACTATCTACATTGCCCACACCGATCATAGCAGATGCGGCCATGCAACGTTGTCCGGCACAACCACTCATTGATGCAGCCACATTCTGCGCCGTCATACCCGGAATGGCGTCGGGTAATACCATCAAATGATTTTTTGCCCCGCCCAATGCCAATGCCCGTTTATAATTTTGAGTAGCTCTCTGGTAAACGATCTTCGCAACTTTGGTGGAGCCGACGAAGGAAACTGCTTCAATGCCGGGATGGTCACAGATGGCAGTAACTATTTCGCTATCACCGTTCACAATATTAAAAACACCGTCAGGCAGACCTGCTTCTTTTAATAACCGGGCTAGTCTTGCAGTACTCAACGGAACTTTCTCCGAAGGTTTCATGATCATACAATTTCCCAGTGCAATGGCATTCGGTATCGTCCAGTTTGGTACCATCGCCGGGAAGTTAAAAGGAACGATTGATGCAACGACTCCCAGCGGTACATGTTCTGTCCGGCATTCAACACCTTTGCTTACTTCCAGTATCTCACCCGTAATTAATTGCGGCAGGGAGGTAGCAAACTCAGTTAGTTCAATACTCTTTTCCACTTCGGCCACTGCTTCACCGTAGGTTTTTCCATTTTCCTCCTGCACCAGTTCAGACAATTCTTTTAAATGTTTTTCCAATAAATATTTATACCGGAAAAAGACCTGCACTCTTTCTTTGATCGGGGTTTTGCTCCAGGCCGGAAAGGCAGCCCTGGCTGCTTTCACCGCTTCATCCAGATCCTTCGCGGTTGACATGGGAACCGTTGACAACTGGTTACCATCAATGGGAGAAATGACGGGTAATGTACGGGCTGAAGAAGCATTTACAAATTGTCCGTTGATATAATTCTGAACAGGAGAATATTTCATATTGTAAGTTTCATTTTAATTAGTTCTAAAAGGAAGTTTGAAACACAGAGACACAAAGGAAAGACCTGGGAAAGAAGTTGTTTTCTTCCCCTTGCCTCCGTGTCTTGTAGTCTTTGTGTTTCAAAACATATTTATGTATTCCATCAATTATAAATATACTTAATTTGCCGCTTATTACAAGCTAACAACTTCAATTTCAATGACACCGGAACGAAGAGATAAATTGATTACGGTATTGTCGAAACGACAACCTGATCTGACCGTTGTGCTGGAAAATGTTTTTGATCCGCATAATATTTCGGCGGTAATGCGTACCTGTGATGCAGTTGGTATCCAGGAAGTATATATTCTCAATACCAAAATACCAAGGCATAAAAAATGGGGAGCGAGGAGTTCGTCCAGTGCGGCCAAGTGGCTGACCGTTCACCAGTTTGAAAATGCAGCGGAATGTTTTTCATCACTCAGAAAACGTTATTCCAAAATTTTAACAACACACTTAAGCAGTGATGCTGTAGGTTTATACCAGATAGACATGACACAGCCTATTGCATTGGTCTTTGGCAATGAACACAGCGGGGTGAGTGATGAGATCAGGGCGCTGGCGGATGGAAATTTTATTATTCCGCAGGTAGGAATTATCCGGTCACTGAATATCAGTGTGGCCTGTGCGGTAACATTGTATGAAGCGTTCCGGCAAAAGAATAATGCAGGACATTACAACCGGAAAGATATGGACCACGTCATGAAGCAGGGATTGCTGGAGGAGTGGGAGTTGAAAGATAATGCAGAGTTATGAATTAAGAATTAAGAATGAAAAGGCTATACTTACTTACCATCTTTACTATTGTCGCCGGAATGCTGCAGGCGCAGCCAGTCAGATCAATAAAGATCACAGAGCTGGAAAAGATCATTGCGGAAAGTAAAACACCGCTGATCGTCAATTTCTGGGCTACGTGGTGTATGCCTTGTGTGGAAGAGATCCCCTATTTTATTGAAGAAGCAAAAAATCATGAAAAAGATAGTGTGCAACTGCTCCTTGTAAGTCTTGACTTTAAAGAATTATTTCCAAAAGGAGTTGAATCTTTTGCTGCAAAAAGAAAGATCATCGCCACCATTTTATGGCTGGACGAAACGAATGCTGATTACTTCTGTCCTAAAGTTGATCCCAAATGGTCTGGAGCAATTCCGGCAACACTGTTTATCAATAATAAAACAGGTTACCGGAAATTTTTTGAAGAACAGCTCTCTCACCAGGCACTGAAAAAAGAAATCATGGCTATACTCTGAATGAATTAGCGGGATGCATCCCCGGCCTCCATCTCTTCTTTGGCCTTTACCATTAGATACAGAAAATAAATACCGGCACCAAGACTTGTCAGTGCCATAATGATTCCTAATATACTGTTATGATAAATTGCTTTGGCAAGGGCAAAGCCTACTAAAACCATAAAGCCGATAATGATGATCCGGTTGAGTGTTTGGCGGGATAGCATAAGCAATGTTTTTGGTTTATGAATGCGGAATAATGACTTTGATGCATCCTGCCGGGATTTCCATAACGATTTCATAAAAAAAAACCTGTTCGCCGTGAGGGGAACAGGTCTGATTAAGATTTTGCGTTTTTATTTAAGCCTCTTAATAGTACAACCAACCGATTTTGATTGCTTAACGGAGACATCTTTTCCGGTCGTGATTTCATTAATTGCTTCTTTCAGGTGTTTACGGCTTACCGCACTTGCATCCGATGGGCTATCGTCAATAGCTCCATGATATACAAGCTTCCCGTTTTTATCGAAAAGGAAACATTCCGGTGTACGGTTAGCGCCAAATGCATCAGCCATGGTATGGTTTTTATCAACCAGGTAATACCAGGCATAACCCTGGTCAACCGCATACTGTTTCATGGCTTCATAAGAATCCTGGTCATCCCGGTAAGCTTCGTTGGGATTCAATATAGCAATACCAATCTCTTTATCCAGTGCATATTTGGCTATTTCATTGGTACGGGACTGGTTCTTGATAACATAGGGACAAGTATTGCAACTAAACATGACCAGCAATCCATTTTTCTTTTTCGCATCATTCAATGATACTTCTTTACCTGAGATGTCTTTCATTTTCAGATCCGCATTTGGCGCTGCAGCTCCGATAGGTAAGGGTTCACTTACAGTGCTTAAAGTAACAAGCCCCAGGGCAGCAACCGGCAGTATTGAAAACAATATTTTTTTCATAGTCAATATTTTTAGGACTATAAATTTCGGTAATTCAGGCGGATATTCCTTCACCGCCTGCCAGACTATCTTTCCGTTCGTCTGCAATTTTTTTAAGAGAGGAAATGCTGACATTGAGTTCAAAGCCAATCAGCAGTACAAGGGAGTTAATAAAGATCAGCGCCATGATTATTAATATAGTACCGATGGAACCATAAATCTGGTTATAGTTACCAAAATGGGATACCCACCAGGAGATAGCAAAAGTCATCAACAGCATCAGGAAAGTAGCCAGTATTGAGCCCGGGTTGATAAGCCGCCATTTTTTATGAACTGAAGGAGCATGGCGGTAGATAAATGAGATACAGGCAAAAAACAAAAGGATAATCACTATCCAGCGGAGATTATTGATAATAAAAATCGCTGTTTTATTTGTTAGACCCAGCCATTCTAATACAGCGCCACGGGCAACCAGCAGTAAAATGGAGACAAAAACAAACAGGTACAGCAGCATGGTTATTTTTATCGCAACCATCCTTTTTTGAAATTCTTTTCTTTTTCTGAAACCGATATAATTTTTGTCAAATGAACGCATGATGCCCATCATGGCATTGGATGAAAAGAACAGGGATAATAAAAAACCGAATGATAATAAACCGGTACGGGGATTATTTATAAAATCTTCCAGGAACTTTATCAATACTGCATTATCCTTTTCCCCGGGTATCACATCTCTTATCAGGCTGTACATTTCCTCCTGAAATGAATCTGTGATGGGTATAAAGGGGATTAATGTAAAGAGGAAGATAATAGCCGGTGGTATCGCCATAACAAAGTTAAAGGCAATCGCAGAGGCTCTTTCTGTCATGCCGATTGTTTTTATCTGCCCGATAAAAAAATTGATCACATCAAACAGCGATATGCCGTTGAATCCGGGCAGGGAAGTGGTCTTGCTTTTTTTGATAATAAAAGCGACAGGTGGAGAAGCTTCAATACGTGTTAATATTTTTTTTAAAAGCGGCATTTTTATTTAGCCTTCAATTTCTTTAACGAATCGGACCTTCTGTTCTGTTCGGCATGAAAAAGCTTAACATATTTTGTATGATCTGTATAATTACTGGTGAAGATAGTGCTCCCGTCAAACTTGTAACTGGCAACGAAAAAAAGGTAATCAGTTTTTGGTGCGTTCAATACAGCTTCAATTGATTCAACAGAGGGAGTGCAGATCGGGCCGGGTGGGAGGCCGGTATTTAAGTAGGTATTATACGGCGATTCTAATTTAAGGTGAACACCGGTTATTCTTCCCAATTGAAAATTCCGGGTTACAAATTTTACAGTTGGATCGGCCTGTAGTTTCATACCGATTGTAAGCCGGTTAAGATAAGTGCTGGCAATATTATATTTATCTGTTTTCTTATTGGTTTCTTCTTCTACAATAGAAGCCAATACGGATACTTGTAAAGGAGTAAGGCGCAGGCTGTCTGCCTTCACCTTTCGTTCTTCTGTCCAGAATTTTTTATAGGCAGTGTAAAACTGCTGAACGATCTTACCGGGGCTGCTGTTCCAGGTTATTTCGTAGGTATAAGGCATTACAATGGCCATCACTGTAGTAGTATCCACCCCAAATCTTTTTAACGAATCATTGCTATTGAGAAAATTGATCATCTGTAATGAATCACATTCAGTATCAAATTTCTGTCCCATCTTTCCGGCAAAGAGTTCTTTGGTTCTCTCTTTAACAAGTACCAGTTTTACGGGTGCCTGCTTTCCGTTCCGGAGCATTTTTGTCAAAGCAAGCAGACTCATCCCGTCTTTAATTTCATATCGTCCCGGTTTTACAACAGTATATTTTAGCCAGCCGGCTACCCGATTAAACCAGGCCTTGCCGGTTATTATTTTTTGACTAACCAGGTTTTTTTTCACTGTCTCCAGGGTTTCACCTGTTTTTATATAGAAGTAGGTTTCTTTTTTTGCGGAAACGGCAGGGCCTGCTATTTTGTACCCGATATATGCCGCGACAATAAGAAGGATTAGAAAGACTCCGGTAATAATTTTTTTCTTGCTCATACCCGATGCTCAAATTAATTAAAAAACCCCGATCTCTTTTCAAATGAGACCGGGGTTAAATAAATATTATAGTTACTTATTATTTAGTTGAATCTGGGGAAACAGGACTTGTTTGCGGATTTAGCTGCAATGTGTTCTGGTTATTAGGCTGCGGTTGTGTAGCAGGAACAGAAGCCCCGGTCGCATCTTTAGTTCTGTCAGGTCCGGAACTGGGACTGGATTTAGAGATAAACAGAACAGACAAGAGGCATAAAACAGCAATAACACCTCCAAATATCCAGGTACCTCTTTCCAGTACATCGGTAGTTTGTTTAACTCCCATAAACTGGTTGCTGAAACCGGCAATATTTCCGGCCAGGCCACCACCTTTTGGGTTCTGCACTAACACGATCAGGCCAAGTACAACAGAGGCCAGAATAATCAATATCACAAATAAAGTCGTCATATCAGTTTGTTTTCTTTAAATCTTCAATTTTCGCTGCAAAATAAGGGCTTTTAGAGGGTTCGAGCAAACTTAATTTGCTGTATAACTCTATGGCTTTGGCCGCATTTCCCTGCTTTTCCCACACTTCGGCCATTGCTTCTGTTACTACTTCCCTGTCAGCAATGGATTGTCCAGCCAGCTGTTCAACCTTTTGTTCAGCCTGCGTTTCTACGGATTTAGCCATTTCAGTCACAGGTAACCGCTTCATTGCTTTCAGCCAGTCTGTAAAACTTTTTAATTGCTGTCCGAATTTATCCACCGGTTTTTCTTCTTCCTTGAACTTGACACCCTGTGAAGCAAAATAATCTACCGTAAAGAAGGGCTCAAATGTTAGCTCTGGTGCCGTACTTGCAGTAACATCAGTTTGTATAGAAGGAACAATTGCCGGAGTCTCTTCCGCAACAGAAGTTGTAGCCTCAGCTATTGTGACTTCAGTTTGCGGGGTAGCAAAAATAACAGGTATTGATTCGTCGGTCCAGATTGAATCTTGTAACGATGCTGGTGCGATAGCGGTACTTTTCTCTGGTTGCTGTGAAACGGATTCTTCTTCTTTTTTTGACTTGCTTATTTCAGCCAGGCCGGTATCATTCAGCAATTGTTCTACCCATAAGGGGTTATGAAAAAAAAGTAATGTTTTCTGTAATTGCTCATCATATTTTTCCGGCTGTTCTGTTTGTACTTTTTTGGTGAGTAGTAATTGTGCAGCACCAAAATAAGGATTCTTCTCAGCAAAAGCTGTTAACTCCGGCAGGCTGCATTGGTCCAGCGAGTCTTTCTGCAGCAGTGATTTTACCAATTGATTAAGTCGGACATTCATAGTAACAAGTTAAGTAAAAAGAGGTGTAAAATTGATTAAAACCTGGTTTTTACTGGTCTACCATTTAGAAAAAAGCTTATTGAAAATGTCGTCAGTAAGTGTTCTTATCATTTCTTCAGCCAGGTCGTTTTCAGCCTGCTGAAAAGATTGATTGCCTTTGAATTCGAAACTTCTGCTCACATCAAATTTTTCTGTTTTATCAGCCTTATGGTCAACTAAAATCATTTGTATACCTACCGTTAGCCTGTTGTTGGCAGCCTGTTGACCGGTGATGGCAGAAGTACTGAAGCTGTATTGGGTGACTGTTCCGCTGATTTCCCAATCCACATTGTCGTTATTGGTTTGAGTAAGTTTTGTCTGGCCAACTATTTTCTGACGTAATTTATCTGTCAGTCTCGGGCTCAGCTGCGGATTGATATAAGTAGCTTTATTTTCAATAAAGTTGACTTTAACGGTTTTGATACTATCCGGAACAGAAGCGTCATTGAATTTATAAATGCCGCAGCTGCTGTTGCTGAACAATGCAGTGAGGCTGAAAATGCCAATGACAACAAATAGAAATATTTTTTTAAGTGTATTCATTATTCTTCGATGTCGTATTCTTTTAATTTCCTGTATAAGGTCCTTTCGCTGATACCCAGGTCAAGGGCTGCGTCTTTTCGTTTGCTTTTATGTTTTTTCAATGCCTTAATGATAAGTTCTTTTTCCTTATCCATGATATTCAGGCTTTCCTCTACTTCTACATGGTCATGAATATCACTGCGCATCATAACTGGCTGTACCGTTTGTGTGACAGGTTGAGTGCTGATCGATAAAGGCATGGGTTGTATCACTTCTTGTCCCTGGCTTCTCAATTCTTTCAGCTCATTAATGAAATGCTGATTCTGGGCTACCATTTCCGGGTTTTGCAACACATCCAGGAACATTCTTTTTAATTCTGTAACATCTTTCTTCATATCAAAAAAGAGTTTGTACAGGATCTCTCTTTCATTGGAGAACTCAGCACTGTGTCCGCCGGTTGAAGCCAGCACCGGCAACCTGTTATTGGAATAGGGTTGCAGGAATTTATTGAATTCTTTTGCCGTTATCATCTTGTCCTGTGAAAGAACTGAAATTTGTTCTGCAATATTCTTTAATTCACGGACATTCCCCGGCCAGGGGTAGTTTATTAACAGTTGTTTTGCTTCATCATCCAGTTGTACGGGTGATGTTTTGTATTTATTGGCAAAATCAGCAGCAAATTTTCTAAATAACAAATGAATGTCTTCTGGTCTGTCATGTAGAGCCGGCACACGGATAGGCACCGTGCTAAGCCGGTAGTAAAGATCTTCCCTGAACCTTCCGGACTGTACTAACTGCATCAGGTCTTTATTGGTGGCTGCAATTACACGAACATCCGTCTTTTGTACTTTGGATGAACCCACACGGATATATTCTCCTGCTTCTAATACTCTCAGTAACCTTGCCTGGGTACCTAATGGTAGTTCACCAATTTCGTCCAGGAAAATGGTACCACCGTTAACTGTTTCAAAATATCCTTTTCTTGCATCCACCGCACCGGTGAAAGAACCTTTCTCATGCCCGAATAATTCTGAATCGATCGTTCCTTCGGGAATGGCACCGCAGTTTACAGCAATAAAAGGATTGTGTTTCCTGGCAGATAGTGAGTGAATGATCTGCGAGAAAACTTCTTTTCCAACGCCGCTTTCGCCATTAATTAAAACGGTGAGATCAGTATTGGCAACCTGTATCGCCACTTGCAATGCATAATTGAGTGCAGGGGAGTTGCCAATGATGCCAAATCTGTTTTTTATTATTTGAATCTCCATATCCTCTTCAATCGGCACCCGGTTATTACCGGGGCTGTAGCCGACAGATTTTTATGTTATTTAATAATTTCTCCCAGCAATGTTGCTTGTGTGCAATCATTCACTTTCACAGTTACATAATCTCCTTTCTTCAGGTCATGGTTTCCTTTGGGGAAAACAATCACTTTATTCTGGCTGTTTCTTCCTTTCCACTCTGCCTCATTTTTTTTGCTGTCGCCTTCTATCAGTACTTTGAATGATTTACCTATATCTTTTTTATTGCTTTCCAACGACAACCTGTTTTGCACTTCCACTATTTCCTGCAACCTTCTTTTTTTCACTTCTGCCGGAATATCGTCTTTGTATCTTCTTTGTGCCAGGGTGCCGGGTCTTTCGCTGTAGAAGAACATATAGCTGAAATCGTAGCGGCTATATTCCATTATACTCAGTGTATCCTGGTGATCTTTTTCTTCTTCTGTACAGAAACCGGCAATAAAATCTGATGATATACCACAATCAGGAATGAGCTGGCGGATACGATCCACCTTTGCCATATACCATTCTCTTGTATAGGTGCGGTTCATCAGTTGTAAGATCCTGGAGGAACCGCTTTGTACCGGTAAATGAATATAGTTGCAGATATTTTCATACTTCGCCATCGTATGTAATACCTCATCGGTGATATCTTTTGGATGTGAAGTGGAAAAACGAACACGGAGCAGGGGAGATATTAAAGCTACCTGTCCAAGCAACCTGGCAAAAGTGATCGTTTCATTTTTTGCTTCATCGACGAAATAATAGCTATCTACATTCTGCCCCAATAATGTTACTTCTTTATAACCAGCCTGGAATAAATCCTTGCATTCGTGAATGATACTTTCAAAATCCCGGCTTCTTTCCCTGCCCCTGGTGAATGGAACCACACAGAAGGAACACATATTATTGCATCCCCGCATAATGCTGACAAATGCACTAACACCATTACTGTCCAGTCTCACCGGTGAAATATCTGCATAGGTCTCATCACGGCTCAGCAGCACATTTACTGCTTTTTGTCCGCCGGATGCTTCAATTACCAATTCAGGCAATGACCGGTAGGCATCAGGGCCAACAACAATATCAACCAGTTTCTCTTCTTCCAGGAATTTTGATTTTAACCGCTCTGCCATACAACCCAGCACACCCACCAGCATTCCTTTTCTGTTTTCTTTCAGTTTTCTGAATTTGGTAAGGCGTTTGCGAACAGTTTGCTCCGCTTTTTCACGGATAGAACAGGTATTCAGAAATATCAGGTCGGCTTCCTCTACATTCCGGGTGGCCCCGAACCCTTCTTTATTAAGGATAGAGGCAACGACTTCACTATCTGCGAAATTCATCTGGCAGCCGTAGCTTTCAATATAGAATCGCTTCTTATACTGATTTGGATCATTGGCAAAGGGGGCAAAAGCCTCACCCTGCCTTGTTTCATCCTGCACCTTATCTGTCATCAAATCAAGCATTCAAACAAATTTTTTGGACAGCAAATATACCCAAAACCGGTCAGATAATGACAGTATGTCATAATTAGCTGAATGGTTGAATCACAAACGTTTGCCCTTGCCATTGCTGTAAATTAGCCTGAAACCATCAACAGGTATGAGGTATATTTGGCGTCTAAAGGTCAATGTTGAAAAAAATCTTCCTTTTTACCATTTCCAGCATTTTATTGGTATTTAGTGCTATGGGCCAGGATAAAGCCATTTCCGGCATCCTTACCGGGAATATCATGGATAGTAAAAATAAAGCATTGGAAGGGGCTTCGGTACAATTGATCTCGTTTTCCGATACATTGAATAAGCGGTCAGTAACAACGGATAAGGCTGGCGAATTTACTTTTTCATCTATCCAGTTCGGTTATTATAAACTTTCCATCAGTTATGTGGGGTTGCAGGTGCTGACCATTGACAGCATTCATTTCCGTACAGAACGTTTCGATTTCAATCTTACGGATATAGTGCTGAAACCAAAATCCACAGAATTACTGGAGGATGTGGTCATCTATGCTGAAAAACCCCTGATTCAATCCAAGGATGGCAATATTACTTTTAACGCTGGTGAATCGGCACTGGCAGCAGGCAGCAATGCAAGCGACCTGCTTACACAAGTGCCATTGGTAGCTAAAGATGCAGATGGAAAAATTACGGTAAGGGGGAAGGAACCCAAAATCCTTATTGATGATAAACCGGTAGAATTGAATTTGCAGCAATTACAGGACCTGCTGGAATCATTACCCGGTAGTTCTATTGAAAAAATTGAAGTGATGACCAACCCGCCACCCCAATATGCCAACGAACAGGGAGGTGTTATTAATATCGTCACTAAAAAAGGGAAAGTAGGAAGGAGTGGAAGGATTTCCATGTCGGGGGGCACCCGGGGTGAAGTTTCGCTGAACGGAAGTTTTAATTACCGGAAGCAGGGGCTGGCCATCAGTATCAATGCCGGTGCTGGTTATAATCGTTTTCTTGGTAACGGGTATTCTATCCGTAATAATATATATGCTGATTCATCTAATTTTTTCAACACCACTAATAACTATACGAACAAAAGCTGGCGACCCAATTTTAGGGCGAATGTAGATTATGATATCAATAAGAATAATCTGCTGAACATGGTATTGAATTTTAACCAAAACAAGTTTGATAATAATAATATCACTGAGTTTAAAAATATCAATCGCTTTGAAGAGCTATGGCGGCTGAGTCAGCGAACAGTCAGTAGTATAGGAAAAAATTACAGCCCCAATCTCAGTCTTGCATATACCTTAAAAGGAAAGCCGGGAGAAACATTGAAGTTCATCAGTAGTTTTAATTTTTCTTTGAATGAGAGTGACAGGGATTTTTACCAGCAGTTTTTCAATCCTGATTATATTCCTACTGGTGTGGACTCCTTACAACGACAAGAAAATAATACAAAGATCAATGGACATACATTCCGGCTGAGTTATGATAAAATGCTGTCCAATAAAAAAACATTTATCTCTTTTGGGTCCTATTATAACCGGTCCAATAATCATGTACTTGTAGAAGCCAGTTATAAGAAAAAACCTGAAGGCACCATGGAAGCATTAGCATTGCTGAGTAATGATTTTTGGTTTCACCAGACTGTTGGCAATCTGCGGGGTTCTGTTAAGCAGATATTAGGGGAGAATTTCAGTTTTACCCTCGGCACATCTGCCGAAAAAACAAATATTTGGTTTGAGTTATTAAAAGAAGGTAGGGAGGTAAAGAACAATTACCTGACCTGGCTGCCATTCGCCAATATTAATAAAACATGGAAGGAAAAATTAAGCCTGACATTTGCTTACCGGAGAAGTATTAACAGGCCCGGGATCAATCACCTTAATCCTACTATAGATTTTTCAGATCCATATAATGTTCGTTTTGGTAATGAAAAGCTTGAAGCCTCCACAGCTCACAATTTTGATTTTATTGCCGGCCGGACAAAATCAAAATACTTTCTGAACCTGGGTATTGGTTATAACATCGTGGAGGATATTTTTAGCCAGGTCAGGACATTGCTGGAAGAAGGTAAAACGCAGATCACCTGGGAGAATATCAGCGGCAGAAAAGAATATGAAATCAGCAGTTGGAACGGCATCACCTTATCTAAAAAATTACGGGTGAATACCAGTGCCAGTTACACTTATAATGTCTACAGTGAATTTGATAAAACAGTTAGAAAATTCAGGGATGGCGGTTCTTTTACCTCTAACCTGAATTCCAATTTTACACCCACAGATGTATGGAGTTTTACCAGCGGTTTCAATTTAAACCGTTTTGCCAGTCCGCAGGGCTTTGCCCGGTGGAATACCAGTATGAACCTGGGTATTCAACGAAAGTTATTTAATAAGAAGCTTGTAGTCACTGCCAATACCATTGACCCCTTTGCCAACCAGCAGCGCCGGACATTCACCTATGGTACTAATTTTAATCTCGAAAACTTCAGCCTTACACAAACCCGCAACTACCGGCTGACCCTGGCGTATAATTTTAACAGCCAGCAGAAGAAACCTGTGCTAAATCTGTCTAAGTAACGCCAGCAGAATAGTGTGAAACCATAAACAGTGATCCGTAACGATTTTGATAAGTTAAAAAGGGCAAATAAAGTATTCTTTTATTAAGGATTTCTTATTATCTTTCTATTAATTCCTCCCCTTTGTGTTAAACTGTATTTAAATCCCATATAACCTCAGTTATATATCCAATCTTTTTTGAAAGCCTTTAGAGGTTTGTGCATTCAGGTTTTACAGCTATTATTTTTATTTTGAATCTTATGACGCTTTGTAAAGAAAAGCTTACGGGAATTATATTGTCTGCCCTTTTTTTATTTTGCGGTTCAGGTCTGCATGCCCAGTCATGGAAGGAATACAGCGACAGTGCAAAGATATTCAGGGACCAAAATAAAGTAGACCAGGCGATTGAGTATTACATCCGTGCTAAAGAATTGCTGCCAAAAGATTCATTTTCTTCTGATACATATATCGTTTTAGATACAACCATTGCCAACCTTTATTTTAATGGCAAAGGTCAGTATGCAAAAGCAGAGCCCTATTTTCTGCAGGCAAGAGAAATAATAAAAATAAAAGACGGGACAGAGAATGACTTGTATATAGCAATTGCGAATTCCCTGGGTATGGTGAATCATAAACTGATAAAGTACCGCCTTGCAGAGAACTATTATACAGAAGCAAAACAAATTACTGAGCGGCTTTATACAAGGAATAGTAAACAATTTGCCGTCAGTTGTAATTTTCTTGGGGTACTTTTTAATGATGATGGCCAGTTTGAAAAAGCAGAGCAGCAGCATTTTGAAGCAAAAACTATCCGGGAAGCGTTGCTGCCCAAAGAAGAAGCGGCCTATGCACAGAGCTGTAACAATCTTGCAGCTATTTACTGGAACATGGGGAAAATTGACAAAGCGGAGCCGTTAGCTATTAAAGCAAAGGAGATCAGGGGAAGGTTAGCCGGAATCCCTAAATGGGTATATGCTATCAGTTGTGTAAACCTGGGCAATATATACCGTGATATGGGTAAGTACCAGCAGGCGGAAGCACTGTATATTGAGGCGAAAAATGCAAGGGAGAGTTATTTTACCAAACAGCATGATGATTATGCTCTAAGTTGTGACATCCTTGCCGACCTGTATTATTTTATGAAATTGTATAATAAAGCAGAATCGCTATTCCTGGAAGCGAAAGGTATAAGAGAAAGAATAGATACTGCAAGAAAAGGTTATTATTATGGCCAGAGTTGCAACAGCCTTGCTGCGCTTTACCGGGAAATGGGTAAGTACAAAGAGGCGGAGAGTCTTGCATTGGAAGCCCAGGAAATCTGGAAAAATATAGGTGCTGAAGCAGATGGAGATCTTGCCATAAATACCAATAACCTGGGTGCATTGTATTATTCGCTCCGGGAGTATGATAAGGCCGAACAATTCTTTTTGAGAGCCCGGGAAATATGGAAAAAACGTCTTGGAGAATCTCATCCATTTTACACAGAGAATTCATTAAGTCTTGCCCGGGTTTATTGGGGAAAAAATAACGTGGAAAAAGCCAATGAGTTGTATGTAAAAGCATTTGAAGCACAACATCTCCAGTCAGCATCTCTTTTCTCCTTTACTTCCGAAGAGGAGAAGCAGTTGTACCTGAAAAATATTACAGGAGCTGAAGATGAATATCAATCCTTTTATTTTACTAAAATGAATCGGGAAAACAGGGGGCAGCCTTACCTTATCTCTTTACAAAAAAGAAACCAGATACTTTCTTCATCGCAACAACTCCGGCAACTGATCTATACCAGTGAGGATACAAGTCTTACCAGAACGTATGATACCTGGATCAGTTATAAAAAACAGATTGCTGCGATCTATTCCAAAGGAGATATGACAAAAAATGAACATTTAGCGGGTATAAAAGAAAAAGCGGATCTGCTTGAAAAAGATCTTACCCGCCGTTCATCTGCTTTTGGAAAAGCACAACAAAAATCAATACGCTGGGAGGACATTCAACAACAATTAAAGCCATCCGATGCAGCCATAGAGTTTATTGAGTTTAATTATTTCAATGGCCATCGTAGCACGGACAGTACTTATTATGCGGCCCTTGTATTGCGAAAGGGAATGAAGGAGCCGGAATATGTCACCCTTTTTGAAAAAAGACAGGTCGACAGTTTGTTGAGAAAAACGGCATCGGGGAGTCAAAGTATCAATACGTTTTATACAAGAGGATTAAAAGTAAAAACTGATAGCAGTCTTTCCCGGTTGGCTTTTAACACTATCTGGAAACCGCTGGAAGAAAAACTCAGGGGAGTAAACACCATTTATTTTGCACCTGCAGGTTTGTTACATCGTATTGCATTTGCCGCATTGCCGGTAGATAGTATCACATTATTGAGTGACAAGTATCAATTGGTCCGGGTATCTACAACAGCCGCTGTTACTGCGCAAACAGCTGATTATGTAAAGCCGGATGACAAGATTTATTTATTCGGTGGTGTGCAGTATGCTCAGGTTGCGCCGAAAACAAAACCTTCCTTCAATTCCGGTCCTCTCGCAAAAAGAAGTGGTTTTAATTATTTACCCGGAACAGCCAGAGAAGTGAACCAGGTTGCAATTGCCGGAAAATCAAAAAAGTATTCCCCTGTTGTGATCAAAGGATGGGATGCCAGGGAAGATTCTGTAAAACTGTTGACAGGGAAAGGGTCTCCCCGTGTATTACATATCGCCACACATGGATTTTTCTTTGATGATCCACAGAAGTCTGCAATAGAAAACCAGGCCGACAGTTCGGTAGGCGGGAAAGCATTTCAACAATCGGAGAATCCATTATTCCGGTCGGGATTATTGTTTGCCGGCGCCAACGATACCTGGAAGGGTAAACCTGCTGAAGAACAGGAAGAGGACGGAATTCTGACAGCTTATGAAGTAGCCAATCTTTACCTGCCCAATACAAAACTGGTTGCGTTGTCTGCCTGTGAAACGGCACTGGGTGATATTAAAGGCAGTGAAGGTGTATATGGATTGCAAAGAGCTTTTAAAATGGCAGGGGCAGAGAACCTGTTAATGAGCCTCTGGAAAGTACCAGATGCAGAAACAGCCGAGTTCATGCAGTTGTTTTATAAAAATGTATTTGATCAAAAAGCAATAGATAAATCATTTTACGAAGCACAGGCTGTAATGAGAAATAAGTACAGGCAAAGTCCGTACAAATGGGCAGCCTGGATATTGATTCGATGATCATTTTTTGATACAAACACCACAACCACCAACGATGAAAAGAATTTTTATTTCTTGTACAGCCATTTTTCTGTTTTTAATATCCGTTATCAACAAGGCTTCAGCACAATGCACGGAGAATTTTGATGGAGTGACGGCACCAGCCTTACCTGATGGCTGGAGTGCAGTAACGTTGACTGATTGCGGCAGCTCAAATCCATGGGTTACATCGACAAATACTCCTTATAATGGGATCAATGCTGCATTTGTCAATGCACCCGGCTGTGTATCCGACGAAGTACTTATTTCAAAGTATTTTTCTATTACCAGTGCTGCTGCACAGTTAACGTTTAGAAGAAAACATGAATTGGAACTGAATTATGATGGATTGGTATTGGAGATTTCAATTGATGGGGGAAGTTTTATGGATATCCTTGCTGCCGGGGGGGCCTTTACTGCCGGCGGTTATCCTGCTACAGCACTTTCGATCGGTAGTAATCCAATTGCGGGAAGAAGGGCCTGGACCGGATCTACTTCCAGTGCTTTTGTAACTACCACAGTTACTCTTCCGGCAACAGCCAACGGGAAAATTGTTGCTTTAAGATGGCGCCGTGGTACTGATTCAAGTGTTCCTGGTACAGGGGTTTATATTGATAATATTACGATCACTGGTTGTTCAACACCTGTATTTTCCTGTACTCAGAATTTTGATGGGGTCACTGTTCCGGCTTTACCTGCAGCCTGGACGGCCGCTACTGCTTTGGATTGTGTTAACTCAAATCCATGGGTAACGGTTAGTTCAACACCTGACAGTCCGCCTAATTCTGTTTTTGTTAATGATCCTGATTGTGTTTCAGATGAATACTTGTATTCAAGATTATTCCAGATAGTTTCTGCCTCTGCCCAAATTACATTCAGGAGGAACCATGAACTGGAACTGAATTATGACGGCATGGTGCTGGAAATATCCATTGGCGGAATGCCCTTCACAGATATTTTGCTTGCCGGTGGTTCATTTGTAGTTGGAGGTTATAATGCTACAATAAGTGACTGCTGTGGCAATCCGCTAAGCAACCGTTCAGCATGGACAGGAAGTTCAGGAGGATGGGTAACTACAACAATTAATTTACCAGCTACGGCCAATAATAAATCCATTGTATTAAGGTGGCGCCGGGGTTCTGATGATAGTGTTCCAGGTACAGGTGCATACATTGACGGCCTATCGATTTCCGGTGCTGTATGTTTTACACCTTGTGTCAATTCTATTGTATTGTCGCCTAATGGAGGAAGTATTTGCACCAGCAATTCAATTATATTAACTGCATCAGGGCCCGGTTCAGTATATGAATGGTACCGGAATGATGTTAAGATTGATGGTGTAACTGGTAATTCCTATACTGCTAATACGGGAGGAATTTTTTATGTAAAGTCATTAATAAGCGGATGTTTTGTTACTTCCAATGTGTCCGTTTTGGAACCTGGATCTATAGCTCCCGTTATAACGGGTACAGGTGTTTATTGTCTTGGTTCTTCTGTAAGTATCGGGGTGACGGTTTCACAAACTGACCAGGAATATACCTGGAAAAAAAATGGAGTAGCAGTCTATGGCCCGGTAAATGGTACCGCGGGATCCCTGAGCTACAATTTTACTATGGATGCCGGCAGGGCAGGAAAATATGTTGTAGAAACAACAAAGCCAGGTTGTTTAAGTGTTGTTTCGGATACTGTCTATATAGGATCGCCGGATATAACCGGCCTCTCAACAGTTACGGTTTGCTCAGACCAGGCAACGGTCAAATGGAACCGGGTGATCCCGCAATTTATTTCCCAAACTTATGAGTATGAGTTTACTCAGTCTTCTTCGCCAACAGGTAATAGCAATTACACTGCAGATAGTATCAGGTCGGTTACATCATTGATTCCCTCAACACTGTATTATTTTCATATTCGTTCTACTTGTGATGTTTCAGGATTTGGAAACTGGACCAGTATTTCATTTACTACTAGTTCCTCTACTAATTTAACATTAAGTCCGACTACGGGTAGTTTTTGTAACAATCCTTCTCCAATTACAATCACGGCTTCCGGTGGTGGTGCAAGCTATTCATGGTTTAAAGATGGTTCATTTATTTTTGGAGAAAGCGGTTCTTCAATTAATGCTACTTCCGGTGGGGTGTATACTGCCACATCAACTATTGGGGGCTGTACGCTTTCATCAAATGAAGCAATCCTTGAATCTGGTTCAGTTCCACCTAATCTTGGTGGTACCGGTATTTATTGTTTGGGAGAGTCCGTGAATGTAGGAATACCGGTAACAGAATTAGGACAGGATTATACCTGGCGGCAAAATGGTCTTGCTGTATATGGCCCGATTGGCGGTAATGGTGGAAACCAAAGCCTGCAGTTTAATATGATAGAAAATCGGGCAGGAGCATACTACGTAGAGTCAACAAGACCGGGTTGTGGTGTAGTATATTCTGGTACTGTGTATGTTGGTTTTGCCAAAATCAATAATTTGATGACAACTGGTATTTGTGCCAACCAGGTTACATTTAAATGGAGCAGGGTGGCCCCGGTTAGTATTTCCCAAACTTATGAGTATGAGGTTACACAGTTATCGTTGCCAACAGGTAACGGGACTTTGACTTCGGACAGTAGCATAACGGTTACATCATTAAATCCTTCGGCACTTTACTATATCCATGTTCGTGCTGCCTGCAATTTTGGTTCTTCGTTTGGAGACTGGACCACTATTTCTTTCACCACTTCTTCCAGCAATTTTAGTTTAAGCCCAACTTCAGGAAATGTCTGTAACAATACATTGCTGTTAACAGCATCCGGTAATGCAACTATTTATGAATGGTACAGGGACAATAACTTAATAGACGGTGCAACAGGCGCAACATATAATGCAAGCGCAGCCGGTACTTATAGAGTAGAAACAATCTTTAACGGATGCAGGAATGTTTCTAATAATGCAGTAATAACTGAAACTACAATTGTTGATCCAATTGTTGATTTAGGTACAATTGGAGTTACCAGTAAAGTATATTGTACCGGTGCTCTGGTTGATATCAGAATTACTAATTCAGAGCTATCGCAGCAATATTCCTGGTTACGAAATGGCTCCCTTTATTCCGGACCGATTGGTGGAAATGGGGGTAACCAAAGCCTGGCAATTGCTATGTCCTCATCGCAGGATGCCACCTGGACTGTAAGAACTTCAAAAGCAGGATGTGGTGATGAAACATCTAATGCAGTTTTTGTTGATGAGGCGAGGGTTACAGGTCTGAATACAACGGCAATCTGTTCAAACCAGGTTAGTTTTGAATGGAACAGCATTGCACCGGGAGAAAATTATCAATATGTAGTTAATCAAAGTACAACTCCACCTTCAAATCCTGTTAATCCTGGCACCACCTCTTCAACCTCTGCCACCGTTTCTTCCTTATTGCCTTCGACCGCTTATTATATTCATATGCGGGCAGCCAGTGGTCCGGATTATACTTCGTTTTGTTCTACATGGACAACTATATCATTTTCCACCCTGGCAAGTAATGCAATTTTGGTGTGGACAGGTGCTTTTGATAATTCGTGGACGAACCCTTCTAACTGGGCATGCGGACAGATACCGGGGCCAACATCAGAAGTGGTGATCAACGGAGGAATGCCAAATTATCCATTTATAACATCGAATGCTACTATAAAAAAACTTACCGTTAATCCGGGTGCTTCAGTCACAGTAGAGCCGGGAGTAACATTAACAATAACCAGCCAATAAAAATTTATTACATAGTAATAATGAGTTCAATGGAGCGGAAGACGGGACTCGAATGCCGACGTAAAGGTCGGCACCGGGACCGGCAAAGCCGCGTCCCGGCCCGTTACTTGTATTTGTTTATGAAACTGACCAATTTTACTCTATTGAGATTTTTAAGCTTTTTTTCAAGTATCATAGCCTGGCTTCTGGAATCTTTTTCTATGATACAAACGACTTCCCAGGGTATGTAAGGAGATGTTGCTTTCTCGAAGGCATGGTTATGTCGTGCAAGTCTTACTTCAATATTTTGCGTTTGAGCAATGTAATATTTATTATGGCCATTACTAAAAATTATATAAACGTAGTATTTCAATGGAGCGGAAGACGGGACTCGAACCCGCTACCTACAGCTTGGGAAGCTGTCGCTCTACCAGGTGAGCTACTTCCGCTTTTATAGGTTGGCAACAGGAATTGAAAATGTAATCCTGTTGGCCAGCCAGCTATCCTTTACCGGGATGATCCATTTATTCTCCAGTTCAGCTTTAGTCTGTACCAGGTTGTTGAAGTATAAAGTATCATTATTAATAAATCCATTTTCCGCAGCATATTGTAATTGTGGAAGAGGCAATAACTGCACCTTGTCTTTCACTACAAATGCCAGTGTGGTCCGGTCAAACATATTTACACCAAACCGTTGTTCGATCTCTTTTATTAACCGTACAGAGCTATCTGTGCTACACCCGCTGACACCGGTAGCTGTTTCATCGGCCATCAGGATAATAAACTGCCCAAAAAAGAGATAAGCAGCCCCTTTTACCGGCGCACCGTGGCTCTGCCATTTTTCGGTAAAGTCTTTCAGGACTTCTTCAATCTCCAGCGCTTCACCAAGCGAAAACAGGCGATTACTTTGATACACCCACACTTTTGAGTCAGGATGAAAATTACCCTCCAGCAGGTATTTGTAGTCAAGATTCATACTGCTAAATTACAACCAATTTATAATCCTGATGGAACAAACAAATAAAAATGACAAACTGCTGGCGCACTGGACCTATGCCCGGGACGAATGGAACAGGTTTTTGAAATGGAGTTTTTTCAAAAAAGGATTTATTTTTTACCTGTTCCATCTGATAAACCCATTTAAACAAAAGGGTTGTGCTGAAGTAAAAATTTCATCCCGTTGTATCTGTATAAATGAAAACCGGAGCGAAGTAAACTTTCCGGATCAGTATTTTGCCGATATCGATATTTATGAGGCAGGTAATTTAAATATACTGGAGATACTGTATAAAAATGGGCACCATCGGCGTAAAATAAATATTCCCATTCCCAAAGGGAAATTAAAGGAAGCTATCGAAGTGCAAATGAGACTCACCCGGCAGTACACCAAGGCTATTGTTGCAGACCGGTGATTACCCGATTTAGAATAATTCCGGGTAAGAATGATTCAATCATTTATTCCATTGACTGGGCAATCAGCTCAGCTACATCAAGTACCTGTACGGTCTCTTCTTTATCAGCCAGCTTTACACCATCTGTCATCATTGTATTACAGAAAGGGCAGGCAGCGGCAATCACATTGGCTCCGGTGGCAATGGCTTCATTACTACGATCAATGTTAACCCGGCTGGTTCCTTTTTCTTCTTCTTTGAACATCTGTGCACCTCCGGCACCACAACATAATCCATTGCTACGGCAGCGTTTCATTTCCACCAGTTCTGCATCCAGGGCTTCCAGTACTTTTCTTGGTGCTTCGTAAATATTATTGGAGCGGCCGAGATAGCAACTATCGTGGTAGGTGATTTTTTTGCCTTTGAAAATACCACCTTCCTTCATTTTTATTTTTCCCTCATCAATCAAGCTTTGCAGAAAGGTAGTATGATGAATGACTTCGTAAGTACCGCCTAATTCAGGGTATTCGTTCTTGAGTGTATTGAAGCAATGGGGACAGGCAGTCACTATTTTTTTGATCCCGTAATTATTCAGGATCTGGATATTCTGGTATGCCATCATCTGGAACATGAATTCATTCCCGGCTCTTCGTACAGGATCGCCGGTACACATTTCTTCTTTACCAAGAATGGCATAGTTTATACCAACTTTATCAAGAATGGTGACAAACGCTTTGGTGATCTTCTGTGCCCGCTGGTCAAAACTACCGGCACATCCCACCCAAAATAAAATTTCCGGATGTTGACCGTTTGCAAATAATTCAGCTGCTGTTTTAATATTCATGAATTCACATCAATTTTTCGCAGCAATAATACGGAATAAAAATAAAGGACTGGCATTAACCCCATGACCAGGAGGCCAGCACAACCGCTGCAAGAATGAATAAAAATGCTATCAGGCCGAGGGTGATCCATCCTAATAATTGACCGGCTTTTGCTTTCCTGTTGTCACCATCACCTTTTTTAGCCATTGCTCCTGTTACGATGGCCAGGATGGCTGCAACAAGAGAACCCAGTATAACATATGGAACAAAAAGACCGAGAAGCAGCAGGCCGACTGCTATCAATCCAAAAGTAAAAGCAGTCTGTCCCTGTTTTTCACTGTCTTTAGCCTGTTGCCTGAGTTTATGTTTGAGTATATATAATAGATACTTTCTCTTTCAATGTTAGTTTTCTCCCGGCCAATTTCCGGAAGTCTTTCATTTTCATGGAAGCGATCTTTTTGTAAACCGCTTCAACAGGAATTATTTTATTATTGGTAGTAGGCGCAGTGGCGGCCTGCGCCGGAATAACAGTAGTGAAAAAACAACCGAAAAGGCTGAGCCAGATTAGTAATATTCTCATGACAGTTAGTTTGAGAATAAATGTAAAGCATATTGAATATATTGCCAAATAAGGCACTCAATAGTTATTTTTGCAGCTTTCAATGAGTAGTAAAAAATTTTTTCAAAAAATAGTTAACTGGGAACTCTGGAATTTTTATGTTCTCTACCTGCCTATAAGTCCTGTATGGCTATGGTATTGCCTGCGCAGCAGGTCATTCTGGTATTTCAGTTCATCAAATCCTACCATCACCTTCGGTGGGTTTGAAGGAGAAGGGAAAAAAGAAATGTATGACCAGCTTCCAATGGAACTGGTTCCCCGCACTATTTATATTATGCATGACTTACCTTATGAAAACGTAGAAAGAATTGTACATGAAGCAGGGTTTTCTTTTCCTTTTATTGTAAAACCGGATGTGGGGATGAAAGGGATCTTATTCCGTAAAATTGACAATGCTGATCAGCTCCGGAAATATCATGAAAAAGTACCGGTAGAATATATTGTTCAGGACCTGGTTGATCTGCCGGTAGAAGTGAGTGTTTTTTATTATCGCCACCCCGCAGAACAAAAAGGAATAGTGAGCGGATTTATTCATAAAGAATTATTGCAGGTAAAGGGTGACGGGCAATCAACACTCAGGCAACTGGTCGAACAACATCCCCGGGCCAAATTCCGGTTGGAAGAAATGGAGCACCGGCATGGGCATCTTTTTGACAGGGTGATTCCCGAAGGTGAGATATTTTATCTTTCTTATGCCGGTAATCATAACAGGGGAGCACAATTCACCAACCTTCATAATGAGATCAATGAAGTGATGCACCAGGTATTTGATGAACTGAGCCATAATACCCGTTTTTATTATGGCCGGTATGATATTAAAACAACTTCTATTGACGACCTGAAACAAGGGAAGAACTTTCTTATTCTTGAATTCAATGGTTGTGGTGCCGAGCCAAATCATATCTACGATTGCGGAATGAGTCTCTGGAAAGCTTATGGTGTTATATTAGAACATTGGAAAGCATTATACAGGATCAGCCGTCACAATCATAAAAATGGTACTCCTTACTGGTCTTTTAAAAAAGGCTGGAATTTCCTTAAAGAATCCGGCCGTCATTTTAAGATGCTGGAGAAATATGATTAATGCCCTTCTCTTCGTATTTTTAGTTCATGCATCCCTTACTTAGAATTTTATTTACTGGCATGCTTGTCAGTTTTATCGGCTCATTACCGTTAGGTACGCTGAATATAGCTGCAATGCAGATATCTATCACGGATGGAGTTACAGCTGCTATGCTATTTTCAGTAGGTTCACTGATCGCCGAAATTATTTATGTCCGCATCTCGCTGGTAGCCATGGACTGGGTAAGAAAACAGGAAAAGATCCTGAAAGCCCTTGATTGGGTAACTTTCCTTATTGTTGCTGCATTAGCTGCTTTTAGCTTTTATGCTGCGATGCAACCCACAGTAGAAAAAAATATAGTATTAAGCAGCCCTTTGCCAAAGATCGTATTGGGCTTTGTGATGAGTGCTGTGAACCCTGTTCAGATACCTTTCTGGTTTGGCTGGAGCACGGTATTATTCACCAAGAAAGTATTATTGCCAAGAACTGATCATTACAATTCATATATAGTCGGTATAGGGCTGGGTACTTTTTTAGGTAATTGTATTTTCATTTTCGGCGGGTTGCTTATTGCACAAAAGATCAATAATAATCAGCATGTATTGAACTGGATCATTGGTGGCATATTTGCACTGACAGCGCTGTTACAGCTATGGAAAATATTACGCAAGAAAGATACAATGCACAAACTGGAACACCCGGAAGAAGTGGCGCATCATTTTGAAGAACGCTATGAAAAGTTCGGAATTGACCCGGAGGATACCCCATCCGACAAACCTATTAAATGATGGGGCACAGTATTAAAATTAAAACCGGTAGCCGGCAGAAATGGATGGAATAAACCGCTTGCCTACATCTTCATCCAGCGAATTATATCCTTTACTGAATTCAATGGTATAACCAAAACCAACGGACGGGGCTCCGTAAAATCGTTTTGCAAAAATGAAGTGGTAGCCCGCTTCAGCCATGGGAGTTACCAATAAACTTTTTTGTCTTGTTTTTCCTTCAAAATCCTCCAGTGAGAATAGTATCCTGGCACCGGCGAAAGGATTGTTTCCATTTGTATTGGTACCAAAGGCATAACGATAGCCCACATACATTCCAAAACCGGTAGATACCGAGTAAGCCTTTGCGGAAGCAAGCTGGTAAGTAATGCCTGCACTGAAACTGTTCTTATTGTTAAATGATTCTCCTCTTGCCGCTACTTTGGTGGTGCTGTATCCTTTCCCGGATGACCGGATATATTCTGCTCCCAGTTCAAAAGGATTTTGTGCCTGGCTATTTCCATAGATCAGCAAGAAGGCGAAGATTGATTGAATAAGTTTTTGCATTGCTTATCTAAATGTTTGACAGGAGAATATATTATACTATCAATGACCAGTTAATCAACAATGAATAATTTACATCCGCTTGCCGTGGAAGTGCGGTGTGCTTCATTATTATCACCCACAAAATAGCACATGCCTTTTGTAAGTTTCGTCACCCGGCCATCCTCCAGTTCAGTATCCATTTCTCCATCGAGGCAATAAATGATATGACCTTTACTGCACCAGTGATCGGCTTTGTACCCGGGAGAATATTCCACTAATCTAACCCTGATATCATTTACCAATTGTACCTGCCAGTAGGCTACTCCTGTTTCACCGTTGTGCTCTTCTTTGGGAATGGAAGACCAGTTGAGTGTTTTGAATGGGAATGATTTTATGTTCAATTTTTGAATTTTAACTTTCGATTTCGCTTACCCATTTATCTCTTTCATCCGGACTAAACTTCCACGGGGCAAAATTATTCTCCACATTACTGAACATGGCTGTCCATTCCTGGGGCGAATTACTTTCTTCCATGACTAAGTAACGGCGGAGTTGAATAATGATATCGAGCGGACTGATACTGACCGGGCATTCCTGCACACAGGCATTGCAGGTGGTACAGGCACGGAGTTCTTCAACAGAGATATAATCATGAAGCAAACTCCTGCTATCGTCCTTAAACTCTTTGTTGACATTTATATTCTTTCCCACTTCTTCCAGCCTGTCACGGGTATCCATCATTATTTTCCTGGGAGAAAGCAGTTTGCCTGTCTGGTTAGCAGGACATGCAGCAGAGCAGCGGCCGCATTCTGTACAACTATAAGCATCCATAAGGTTTTTCCAGCTAAGGTCCATTACGTCTTTTGCCCCGAATCTTTGTGGTGCTGGTTGTTCACCGGTTGGAGCCAGTTCCGGCTGCATAGCATACAACACCTCTTTTTGAATGGATGGCATATTTTCCATTTCACCCATTGGTTTCAGTCTTGCATAATAGGCATTGGGAAAAGCCAATACAATATGAAGGTGTTTGGAATAAGGCAGGTAATTCAAAAAAGCAAAGATGCCAACAATGTGCAGCCACCACGAACCTCTCTCCACCAGTTCAAGGCTGCTGTTACTCATTCCGTTTAATACAGGCTGTATATATTGAGAAATTATAAAATTTCCTGTTGGATGTGCAGCATAATGCTCAACACCCCTTGTTTGCAATAATGTATCGCTGGCATTCAGTATAAGAAATAACGACATTAGCACGACTTCGGTAACCAGTATGTAATTCGCATCACTTCTTGGCCAGCCGTCAAGGTCTTTACTGGCAAAACGTTTTAGTTTGATAATATTCCTTCTTATCAAAAAAATAATACAAGCCACCAGTACAGTTAATGCCAGTATTTCAAACGCATTGATGAGCAGGGAATAAAAATAACCCAGCGGGGCGGCAAATAACCGGTGCTTACCGGTGATGCCATCCAGTACTATCTCCAGCACTTCTATGTTAATAATAATAAAACCAGCATATACAAAAAAGTGCATCACCGCCACCAGTGGGTTGCGAAACATTTTTTGCTGCCCGAAAGCCAGTAGTAAAAGATTCCTCCAGCGCCGGGAAGCATTGTCACTCAGGTCTTCGTCTCTCCCCAGTTTAATATTACGGCTGATCTCTTTTACTTTTTTTGAAAACAAAAAGACAGAAACCGCACTGATAAGGACAAATAAGATTTGTTGGGCAATTTGCATAGCAGTTAATTACAGCTGCTAATTTACGGGATGCAGCAATGAATAATACGAATTGTTGAAAAAATGCCGTTTTACATATTTAATCAACCAGTACCACTGCCACTTCTTTTGTAACCTGGTAATTATACCTGTCTGTAACAGTGATCCTGATCATTGCATTTACAGTAGAGGTGATACCGGTTACTGTCCAGTTCCAGTTCAGGTCGTAGTAAAGAACATTGCCGGTAGATTGGTTCTGCTGGTATAGAATAGCGTTGGTGGTGGTATTCCTTATTTCGATCCTGGCATTGGAAAGTGCATTGTTATCTGTCACATTACCTCTAACCTGGAGGGTGCTTCCATTAATAATTATCGTTCCGGCAGTAGGGGCTGTGATTGTGATGATAGAGGGACTATCAGCAGGTGGGGTATTGTTATTATTGTCTTTGCCGCAGCCAATCATCACTAAAGTTGCTGTCAGAATGATTAGCAGGGGGAATATTTTTTTCATATATGTCAGAATTCATTTATGTATTAAAAGGAAGGAAGAGCTAATTTACATCAATTCATGTAATTGTTCAGAAGTGCAGCGCATTTACCCTGAACTTCCCATTGGAGAACTCCAGTGAAGGCGCAGGGAATTTAAAAGCACTCAGCACGGTGAATATAAATTTTATTCCCTTTTTATTGGTTTTGATCTTAGTAAGGTCGATATCAGGAGAGAGGTACCATTGCCGGTATCTTTTTATATCTGGCCTGTTGAAAATGATATTGCCATTATCATCCTTGCCAATATTTTCAGTGCCTCCAAATAAACCTTCCGCACCATAGCCTACAGAAACGGAAAGCCATTCAGGCAGGTTTGAATTTTTAAAAAATGGTTTCAGGTTTACACTAGCCCAATAGGTTTGACCATTATAATCTTTTAACATTCGTTCGGCAGCACTTTTTCCAAAAAGCATATTGCTGCGTTGCGTTAATTCCGGGTCGCCATAGTTTTTCCGGTGAAAAGAAAATTTTAGTTTGATGCGTTGTTCATCCCAGGCCAGTTCCTGTGCTACCAGGGCGCCACTGCCTAATATATTTGCACCAAAGTCGCCCCAGCTCCAGCCCCATTCTTTACTGAAGCCATCCAGCACTTCAATAACAGTTTGATATAAAGCACCGCTCATTCCGCCGATCCAGATTCTTTTTTTCCTGTCTATACCTGTCCATCGCCACATTTCCATGCTAATACGGCTCTCAATATAGGCGCTGTAGATATGTCCAACCTTATCAACCTGCTTCCATTCCGGGAAGTCATTGAATGTATGAAAACCACTTTGCGGATAATTTTTGTACCAGGCATTGTAAAGGCCAATCATAATGCCACCATAGGCAACAACATTGCCGCCTGCAACCAGCCAGATCCGTTTCTTATTTGGTCCGGTGGGAAGCGGTTTATAAAAACCTCCGGTTATCAAACCTTTTTGGAATGCAGTATCCGGGTCATTTTTTATAGCAATAACTGTATCAGCTGACGGGTTGCTCTTTTCTGCAATAGTACTATCCTGCGCAACAGCGTAGCCGGTAATAGTAAATAAGGAAATGAGTATGATTGTTTTTTTTACCACAGAAGACACAAAGTTTCGCACAGAGTATTGAGGGGATATTATTATAAAAAATCAAATTTACGAATCTGCTTTCTTTTCAGTTTCAAAACATAAAATTCAATAACTTTCAGCTTTATTATCAAAAATCAGAAATATCGATTATGGACGCTGCAATTCAATCTAAAGTAGACGTATGGCTGAATGGAAATTTTGATGAGGCTACAAAGGAGGAAATAAAAAAATTACAACAGGATAATCCATCCGAACTGGCAGATGCGTTTTATAAAAATTTGGAATTTGGTACCGGTGGTCTCCGCGGACTGATGGGAGTAGGCACCAACCGGATGAATAAATATACTGTTGGTATGGCCACCCAGGGTTATGCTAATTACCTGAAACAATGTTTTCCTGATGGCGTCAGTGTAGCTATTGCACATGACAGTCGTAACAACAGCCGTTTCTTTGCGGAAACAACGGCTAATGTATTTGCGGCCAATGGTGTGAAAGTTTATTTATTTGAAGCACTGCGCCCTACACCAGAATTATCTTTTGCAATCCGCAACTTAAAGTGCCAGGGTGGTGTGGTTTGTACTGCTTCGCATAATCCCAAAGAATATAATGGCTATAAAGCTTATTGGGATGATGGTTCCCAGTTAGTACCGCCGCATGATAAAAATGTGATCAAAGAAGTGGATAAAATTGCTTCAGTGGATGATGTCAAATGGAGCGGGGGTGAAAGCAGGATAACCATCATCGGCAAAGAACTGGATGAGCAATATATGGAAATGGTAAAGGGATTAAGTGTGTATCCCGAAGTTATTGCAAAGCATAAGGACCTGAAGATCGTTTATACTCCTATACATGGAACTGGTATTACTTTATTGCCACAGGTATTGAAAAGTTTCGGGTTTGATAATGTCCATATTGTAAAAGAGCAGGCTGTGCCGGATGGGAATTTCCCCACAGTGGCTTATCCTAACCCGGAAGAAAGTGAAGCGATGAGTTTTGGATTGAAACTGGCAGAAGAACTGGATGCAGATATTCTTTGCGGTACCGACCCGGATGCAGACCGTCTTGCGATCGGTGTAAAAGATTCCAATGGTAAGTGGGTGCTGATGAATGGTAACCAGACTGCAGTACTGGCTTTCAACTACCTGATAGAAGCAAGAAAAACAAAAGGCATTGCAAAGCCCAATGATATGGTGATCACTACCATTGTTACCACACCGATGATCGATGCGATAGCAGAAGGGAATGGAGTGGGTTGCTACCGGGTCCTGACCGGCTTCAAATGGATCGCTGAATTGATCCGGCAGAAAGAAGGGAAAGAAAACTATATCATCGGGGGAGAAGAAAGTTTTGGATTAATGATCGGTGATAAGATAAGAGATAAGGATGGCATCAGTGCCGTAGCATTGTTATGCGAAATGGCGGCGTATGAAAAAGAAAAGGGACGCAGCCTTTATGAAAAAATGATCGACCTGTATGTGCAGTATGGTTTTTATAAGGAACACCTGATCTCCATTACAAAGAAAGGAATGGATGGCCAGCAGCAGATAGCAGCGATGATGGAAAGCTACCGCAATAATCCGCCAAAAACCATTAATGGCTCACTGGTGGTAAAACTGCTGGATTATGAATTGCAAAAAGGAAGCAATCCGCAAACAGGAGAGGAGTGGAATATAGAATTACCGAAGTCGAATGTGTTGCAATTCATTTTAGCGGATGGCAGCAGCATTTCTGCCAGGCCGAGTGGTACAGAGCCAAAGATCAAGTTTTATTTCAGTGTGAATACAAAACTGAATACGGCAGCGGAGTTTGATAAAGTGAATAAGGAACTGGATGAAAAGATAAAGGCAGTGATTGCAGATTTGAAGTTGTAAAAACTTTTTGAATAGTTAATCAAAGCGGCATTTTTACGATGCTGCTTTTTTATTTTTGCTACGCTTATGAGACCAACAGAAGATACTTACCGGCACAAAGGCCTTCGCAAGAAATTAGTACAAGGCATACAGGCAAAAGGAATTTCTGATGAACGGGTACTGGCTGCTATATTAGAAATACCCCGTCATTTTTTTTTGGATTCAGCATTTGATGAAAAAGCGTACGAGGATATTGCTTTTCCTATTGGTGAAGGACAAACAATCTCTCAACCTTATACAGTAGCTTATCAAAGCCAGTTACTCGAAATAAAACCCTTTCAGAAAATATTGGAAATTGGTACCGGCAGTGCTTACCAGGCGGTAGTGTTGGCGGAATTGGGTGCCCAGGTGTACACAATAGAACGGCAAAAGAAATTGTTTGAAGCAAACAAATCTTTTCAGTGGCTAAAAAAATATTCTTCCATAAAATATTTTTACGGAGATGGATACCAGGGATTACCTACTTATGCTCCATTTGACAGGGTAATTATTACAGCTGCCGCTCCGGAAGTGCCGGCCAAACTTATTGAGCAGTTAAAGCCAGGCGGTATTATGGTGATACCTGTAGGAGCTGGTGATGTACAGCTAATGAAACGCATCACTAAACTGGAAAATGGAACAATGAAAGAAGAAGTATTTGATCGTTTTTCTTTTGTTCCAATGCTGGAAGGCAGGAATTCTTAAGCAAACTGTTCCAGTAGCTCAATCCGTTTCTCAACCGATGGATGCGTGGCAAACATATTATCCCAGGATGCAGACTTGTGGGTAGAAGGTTTGGGATTATCAAAAAATAATTGCGCTACATCACGGCTTTCCACTGCTTCTATTGCAGGGTCATTTGAAACTTTACGCAAGGCATTAGCCAATGCATAGGGTTTCTTGGTAATTTCTGCCGCTCCTGCATCAGCTAAATATTCTCTTTTCCGGCTGATACCGAATCGTAATAAGATGGAGATGAAATAGGCAACGGCTGTAACTACAATGGCAATAAGAATGATAGCGCCACTGCCTTTACTGTCTTTACTTCTTCTTCCCGAGCCGGTAAAACGCAGGCTGCGAAATGCCAATTCAGCCAGGAAAGCAAATATGCCAACGAAAATGATAGAGATAATCAAAACCCTTACATCACGGTTTTTGATATGGGTTAGCTCATGTGCAATAACACCCTCAAGCTCCTCATCATCCAGTTTATTAATAATACCTCTGGATAAAGAGACAGCATAACTTCTTTTATCGATACCACTGGCGAAAGCATTCAAGGAGTCATCTTCAATGAGGTAGATTTTAGGTGTTTGCATTCCTTGTGAAATACAAAGATTCTCTACCAGGTTGTAGACCCTTTTATTTTCCATTCTTTCCAGCGGTTTGCTGCCGGTGGCCATTCGGATAAAAGCCGCATGTCCAGTCCATGCAATGAGGAACCAGATGCCGGTAGCTGCTAAAACTACAGGCATGGATTGCAGGAATAGCTCGTCAGGGTCTTCGCCATGTTCGCTCGAGGTAAAGAAAAGAATAGCATAAAGCATCCCCAGCAATAAAGCCGGGAATGCTATTAATAAGAGGGTTGAATTGAAATTATTTCGACGAATCTGCTTATCTAGTCCAACGTATTGCATCAGCAATTAAAATTGAATTTTCGGAGGCTCATCCATTTGTTTGCGGGTATCTGTACCCAGGTCGAACAGGATCTCCCGGTTGAAACCAAAATTCCTTGCGATCAGGTTGCTCGGGAAAGATTCCACCGCATTATTATACTCTGTGGTGGCTGCATTAAAGAACCGGCGGCTGGCAGCCAGCTTATTTTCAATATCACTAAGTTCTTCCTGCAATTGTAAAAAATTTTGATTGGCTTTCAGATCAGGATATGCTTCTACCTGCACTTTTAAACCCTGCAAAGCTGCGGAGAGTTGTTGTTCTGCAACGATCTTCCCGTCAATACTGGTAGCGTTCATAGCAGCAGTCCGGGCTTCTGTAATTTTAAGCAACAGATCCTTTTCATGAGTGGCATATCCTTTTACGGTGTCTACCAATTGCGGGATAAGGTCATGCCGCTGGCGAAGCTGCACGTCAATATCGGCAAAAGCATTTTGGCGACGGTTGCGGAGACGAACCAGTCCGTTATACAAGCTGATAACCCAAATAACGATCAGGACGATAATACCGACTACAATTAATACTGGCATAGTTGTGTTTTTAGAGATACTGAAATTACACAAAAAGAAACTGACAGATCATGATTTGGAATAAAATTCCTGTTACATTTCTTCTTATCTTTCGAATTCATTTTCTTGCCTATGCGTATTGTACCTTTTGCTGTTTCAGCAGTTGTTTCCGCCGGATTAATTTTTGCCCTTAACAAACAATGGGGTACCATCCCGCCGATGGGAAAGTTCTTAAGTCCGCAACATGGTTTCTGGCAGAATGCAGAACCCGCCGGCCAAAGTTTTGATGCGGAGTTAAATTTTCCTGAGCTCAAAGGAAAGGCAGAGGTTTATTTTGATGAGCGATTAGTGCCGCATGTCTTCGCCGAGAACGATGAAGACCTTTATTTTATACAAGGTTACCTGCATGCTAAATTCAGGTTATTTCAGATAGACCTGCAAACAAAAGCTGCTGCTGGCCGTGCCAGTGAAATTGCCGGGGAAAAAGCCGTGAATTATGACAAACAGCAACGGCGGTTGGGAATGGTTTATGCTGCAGAAAATGCAATGCTTGAAATTGAAAAAGATCCGACTGCCAGGAAAATATTTGATGCGTATACAAATGGGATCAATGCGTATATTATCAATCTGAAGGAATCAGAATTGCCCATTGAGTATAAACTGCTCAATTTTAAACCGGAAAAATGGAGCAACCTGCGTTCAGCACTGTTATTAAAAATGATGGCAAAAGACCTTTCTTCAGGAACAGAAAATGACCTGGCTAATACCAATGCGAAATCTATCTTTTTGCCGGAGGAGTTGAAAATGTTGTATCCCCAGGTGCATGATTCCCTGGTGCCGATTGTCCCCAAAGGAACTGTATTTGATGCACCCGGTATAATTCCTGTACAACCTGCTACTGCAGATTCATTGTACTTTGGGGAAAAGGATACTGTTACTGCAAAGGAAATTGCAAAACCGGATAAAAATAATGGCAGTAATAACTGGGTTGTGGCCGGCAGCAAGACTGCCAGTGGTGCGCCAATACTCTGTAATGATCCGCACCTTGAATTGTCGTTACCTTCTATCTGGTACGAAATGCAGTTGCAAACACCTGGTAGTAACGCATATGGTGTTTCTCTGCCTGGTGCCCCATTTGTGATCATAGGATTCAATGACAGTATTGCCTGGGGAGTTACCAATGCACAACGGGATGTAAAAGATTATTATGAAATAAAATTCAAAGACGAAACAAAACAGGAATATTGGTTTAATGGCAAATGGGAGAAAACAATCCAGAAGCCGGAACTAATAAAAGTAAAGGGTGGGAAAGATGTGTTGGATACTGTTGCTTATACCCTATTCGGTCCTGTAATGTTTGATGAAAGTTTTTCCAACGATTTCTCTAATAAAAGAAACCTGGCAGTACGATGGGTGGCGCATGATCCGAGCAATGAAGGGATGACATTCTATAAATTGAACAGGGCAGCAAATTATGATGATTATACAGAAGCGATCAGGACATTCCAGTGCCCCGGGCAAAATTTTATATTTGCATCCAAGACCGGTGACATAGCAATCTGGCAGCAGGGAAAATTTCCGGCAAGGTGGAACCGGCAGGGCTTATATGTAATGCCGGGGGAGGATAGTAGTTATATGTGGCAGGGGTTTATTCCACAACCTGAAAACCCGCATGCAAAAAATCCGGAAAGAGGTTTTTTGGAAAGTGCCAATCAGCGTCCGGTTGATTCAACATACCCTTATTTTATTCCGGGAAGTTATATCACACCAAGGGCGATTACAATTGAAAATAAGTTGGCTGCTATGTCGGGCATCACTCCAAAAGATATGATGGCCTTGCACAGTAATTATTTTAACACACTGGCTGAAGATGTGAGAAGCACATTAGTACAATATGTGAATGAAACAGTACTGAATGCAACAGAGAAAAAATACCTGGATATAATTAAGAACTGGGATCTGATGGCTTCTCCTGATTCAAAAGGGCAAACTGTCTACCAATGCTGGTGGGACAGTCTCGAAGTAGAAATATGGAAAGATGACCTGGTGAGAGTATCACCACAGGCGCCATGGCCAGAGGAGCAAACCACTATGGAACTATTAAAAAAAGATTCGGCACTTAAATTTATTGATAATATAAATACGCCACAGAAAGAAACGCTTTATGATGTAGTGACCACTGCGTTGAAGAAAGCGTCAGCCGATCTTGCCACAAAAGAAGCAGAAGGGAAACTGGAATGGACAAAGTTCAAAAACCCAACCGTATACCATCTGTTAAAAGATGCGTTGCCTGCATTTGCCAGGAAAGGGCTAAATGTAGGTGGTAACGGTAATATAGTAAATGCCGTTACGCATAGCCATGGTCCTAGCTGGAGAATGATTGTTCATCTTACGAATCAAACAGAAGCTTATGGCGTTTACCCCGGAGGGCAAAGCGGAAATCCCGGCAGCCGGTTTTATGATGATTATATTGATAAATGGGTGGCTGGTGAATATAATAAACTCTGGTTTATGCGGGAAGGGGACAAGACTGATAAAAATGTAAAATGGGTAATGAAATTCGGAAATAGCAACTAATCCTATAATCTCATATTTATGAAATTCATAACTGCGATCATATTAACTGCATTACTGGCTTTTATTTCAGGGCTATTATCTTTTTCACCCTGGTGGGGCTTTGCTGTTACTTCATTAATAGTGGCATTATTGGTTCATCAAAAAGCAGGAAAAGCTTTCCTGGCCGGGTTTTTAGGATTAGTCCTGTTATGGGGTGGTCTGGCCTGGTGGATCGATATGAAAAATAATGGAGTCCTTTCACAGAAAATTGCATCGGTACTACCATTGGGCGGTAACTCAATATTACTGATAGTGGTTACAGGTATTGCAGGTGGATTGGTGGCTGGTTTTGCAGCGATGAGTGGCAGCTACCTTCGTTCTTCAGCAAAAGACTGATGTTAAAGCTTTTCTAACAGTAGTAAATATATTGATTAAGAATTTTACTGGATCTATTTTGTGGATAATTGAATTATGAGGTATATTTTTTCAACTTTTTTCCTTTGTTTTTTCATTTCCTATTTACATGCTGGTAAGATAACCGGTATCATTACAGATGCAGAAGGAAAAATATTACCCTTTGCCTCTGTTTTCATAAAAGGAACTAACAAAGGAACCAATGCCAACAGTGAAGGCCGATATTCCATCACACTTGCTCCGGGACAGTACACATTGGTTTGCCAATATGTGGGATACAAAAAGGAAGAAAAAAATGTAACTGTTGGTCCGGATGATCTGAAAGTTGACTTTAAACTTACGTTACAGGAAATGATGCTGGGAGAGGTGATACTCAAGAATGGTGAAGATCCGGCTTATGAAATTATACGACAGGCAATAAAGAAAAGAAAGTATCACCAGGGACAATTGGACAGGTTTCAATGTGAAGTATATACGAAAGGACAGTTGCGGGTAAGGAGTTATCCGAAAAAATTGTTTGGTCAGAAAGTAGACTTCGAAGATGGAGACACCAGCAAACAAAAGATGCTGTACCTGTCTGAAACGGTCTCCAATTATTATGCTGACAAACCCAATAAAGAAAAAGTGGAAGTGATCTCTTCTAAAGTAAGTGGTCAGAGCGATGGGTTGGGACTGGCGGCACCTCAGTTTTTCTCATTGTATGATAATAATATTTCTATTGGCAGCAATCTCAACCCGAGGGGGTTCATTTCTCCAATCTCAGATAATGCACTGAATTATTACAGGTACAAACTGGAAGGTAGTTTTTATGAGGATGGAAGACAGGTCAGTCGTATAAAAATAATACCCAAAAGAAAGTTTGAGCCTTTGTTTAGTGGTTATATCAGCATCGTGGAAGATGATTGGTTGATCCACTCTGCAGACTTAGTTCTCACTAAGCAATCGCAGATGGAACAGTTGGATACATTGAGACTGGTTCAGTTATTTCGACCCGTTAGTGTGGACAACTGGTTTATTGCAAGCCAGGTAATTTATCCTGCCGTTAAAATTTTGGGATTTGATGCATATGGTAGTTTTGTAAATATCTATTCTAATGTCAATACTACTCCTCAGTTCGGCAACAAGATATTTGACAACACAGTCTTAAAGTATACAGACAGTTCCAATAAAAAGACAGCTGATTATTGGGAAAAGACAAGACCAGTGCCATTGATGCAGGATGAATTGAAAGATTATAAGCGAAAGGATAGTCTTGAAATAGTCCGGAAGGATCCCCGGTATTTAGATTCTATAAGTAAGGTTCGTAATAAAGTGACTGTAATGAATGTGTTATTATTAGGGCAGACATTTCAATCACAACGAAAGCGAACTACTTTAACTTTTATTCCTCTTTTTGAACAGGTGAATTTTAACGCAGCGGAAGGTTTGGTGGTTAATCCTGCTTTTACATGGAGTAAGCGGCTTGATACTATTACTTACAGTCGCCGGAGTATATCCATTTCGCCTTCCTTGCGGTATGGAGTTGCAAATGGCCATCTCAATGGACATGTCACCTTCAGGTATAATTATGGTAAACAAAATGCAAAAAACATCAGTTTGTCCGGGGGAAAAAGAGTTTTCCAGTTTAACAACAACAGTCCAATAGGAGAACGGGGAAATACACTTTCCAGTTTGCTAAGTGAAGAAAACAGGATCAAGAGCTATGAGGCCGTTTATTTCCGCGGCAGTTACCGGATGAGTTTAGCGGATGGATTTTTAATTACCGCCGGCTTCCAGTACCAGGACAGAAGACCACTTGACAACAGAACAAATTATACATGGCGTGACAGAGCGGATAAAGAGTATACTCCCAATTATCCCAATGAAATAGTGAATGAGAATATCCATCCGCATAAAGTTTTCTACAGTTTGTTGGGGATTAACTGGCAACCCGGTGCCCGTTATATCGAATTGCCGGATCGTAAAGTTAATATTGGTTCAAAATACCCTGTTTTCTCACTGCAGTATATCCGGAGCTTTGATGGATTCCTGGGCAGTGACGCTGATTTCAGTAAATGGCGTTTTTCCGTATCAGATAATATCAATTTGAAACTTCGTGGATTGTTCCGTTACAGATTGGGAATGGGTGGTTTTATTGATGACGATAAAGTACAACTGCCGGATTACAATCATTTCAATGGAAATATTTCCACTTTTGCAACAGAATATCTCAATAGTTTTCAATTACTGCCAATTTACCAATACAGTAATACTTCCGAATTCTATTCGCTGGCTCATCTTGAATATAATCTGAAAGGATTTTTAACGAATAAAATTCCCGTTTTCAGGAGGTTGAATTTTTACCTGGTAACAGGTGCCAATGGTTTTTATATTAATAGTGATAAGAACTACTATGAATGGTTTGTAGGTTTTGATAATATATTTAAACAAATACGGATTGACTTTGTACAATCATACCAGAATGGCAGGCAATGGCAAAATGGGTTCCGGATTGGGTTAAGCCGGTTTAGAGGGCAGCGGGGAGATGATTGGCCCTGATGTTTTAGTATCTAATCTGAATGGGGTTTTGCTAACCCATGTATTCAGGAAGTACGGTAATTGATATTTTCTTTAACAGTTTTACATGTTACGCTATTGGCTTATCTTTGCCCTGCTTTAAGAATTTTGCCCAACCTGCAATTGGGATTCTGCAAGCACAGGATTAAAATTCAAACAGATGGCGCAATTACATAACCGTATCTCCCGCAGGGAGCTGAAGGATCGTATACTCAACGACCCTACACCAAGGACCACTATTTCCTTTTATTGCTATTTTAAGATTGATGATCCCGCTGTTTTCAGAAATTTACTGTACAAAGACCTGAAGGAAATAGGCGTGTTGGGGAGGATCTATGTGGCAAATGAAGGTATCAATGCACAAATAAGTGTGCCAGCGGAAAACGTCGATAGATTTAAAGCTTACCTGTATTCAATGAAGCCTTTAAATGGTTTGCGTTTGAATATTGCAGTAGACGATGATGGTAAATCTTTTTTTGTATTAGATGTAAAAGTGAGAAAAAAAATTGTAGCAGATGGAATTGAAGACCCCGCTTTTGATATGGCCAATAGGGGGAAATATGTCAATGCAGAACAATTCAATCAACTTACGGAAGACCCGGATACGGTGGTGATAGATATGCGTAACTATTACGAGTATGAAGTGGGTCATTTTCAAAATGCCATTGAAGTGCCTTCCGATACTTTCAGGGAACAGCTACCAATGGCGGTTGACATGATGAAAGATAAAAGGGGTGCCAATATAATCATGTATTGTACCGGAGGTATCCGGTGCGAAAAGGCCTCTGCTTATATGCTCCACCAGGGATTTAAAAATGTCTTTCACCTGGAAGGGGGTATCATTAACTATGCCCGTCAAATAAAGGAGAAAGGTCTCAAAAGTAAGTTCATTGGAAAGAATTTTGTTTTTGATGAAAGGCTGGGAGAGAAGATTACGGATGATATCATTGCTCATTGCCATCAATGCGGTAAGCCGGCTGACACACATACTAATTGTAAGAATGATGGTTGTCACCTGCTTTTTATTCAATGTGAGGATTGTGCAAAAACTTATGAGGGCTGTTGTTGCCCGGAATGCCAGGAAACCATACATCTTCCGGCAGAAAGAAGAAAAGAACTTAGAAAGGGAATTGATAAAGGGCAGAATATTTTTAATAAGTCAAGAGTACGGGTTCGGCCAACAATTAAATAAGCCTGATTCTGCCGAATTTACCGGGTAGCAGAAATCCATTTGATACAAACTGGCTTGCCAACAGAGATCCTTTTGCCGCTATCCGATAATAAACCTGATGTTGCGTCTCTTTTGAAAATTACGATTTCATCGCTATGCTGGTTACCCACCAATAAAAAATTTCCGGAAGGATCAAAATTGAAATTGCGGGGTCCTTTACCTAGTGTTGATTGATGACCAAGTAAAGAAAGTTTTCCTTTTTTATTAACTGAATAGATAGAGATAGTATTTGAGTTACTGCGGTTAGATGCATACAGAAATTTTCCGTCGGGTGAAACATGTATATCTGCACTTCCTGCAAAACTGGTATCGCCGGACGGCAGAGTACTTAAACGTTGAATTGTATTCAGCTTCCCTTTTTTATATTTATAAGTTACAACTGTGCCACTGAGTTCTTCAACCAGGTAAGCATATTTATGATTTGGATGAAAAGTGAAGTGCCTGGGGCCGGAACCTGGTTCCGATGCTGCATAAGCCAGGTCGCCAGCGGATACTTGTCCACTCTTTGCATCAAATCTATAGATCATTATTTTATCGATACCAAGGTCAGGTGCAAAAAGCCATTTGTTATCCGGAGAGATTACTGTACTGTGTACATGCGGGCTTTTTTGGCGTTGCCGGTTTTTACCCGAACCGCTGTGCTGAATTGTTGAACTGGCTGCGGACAGCCCACCATCAGTATTAACGGGAAAAACAGCAAGATTGCCGCTGCTGTAATTGCCGGCGAAAACCCATTTTCCGGTTTTGTCTGTTTCAACATAACAAGGATGGTCACCTCCGGATAGTTGTTTGTTAATAAAATTAAGTTTCCCGGTTTGCTGATCAAATGAGAAGGCGGCCACTTCACCGCCATTACCATCCTTACTATTCTCATTTACGGCGTATACAAATTTTTTATCCGGGGATATGGCAATGAATGACGGATTGGAAGATTTTATATGACTGACTGCTGTGGCACTGCCGGTGCTGCTATTGAATGAATATACATAGATCCCTTCACTTTTGGGTGAATCATAAGTTCCGACAACCAGGTAATGTTCCTGTGCAGGTGACTGCAGACTATAAATGGCAATGCACACAAGTGACAGGAAATATTTCATTTTTAGTATTTATTAAGAAGTGAATTTCCTTCTTTCATTTCATTTTAACAAACGCTTATATATCCTTTTTGATTCTGGCACAGTCTTATTATAGTATAAATTGGCAACAACAATTTTAAAACTTTAAATCAAAAGCCATGAAAAGAATTTTTACACTCTCTGTTTCGGTACTATTAACTGCTGTTTTTTTGAGCAGTTGTGTACGGGAATCATTACCTCATAATAATGAAAATTACTGGCTCTCCAAAGAAATGGGAGAGGTCGTTTACAGCGATTCATACTGTAATTATTTTGTAGTGGAGACATATGACGGTTATACTATTATCAGGTCTTACGGTGGTTATAAGCCTTATGAAGGAAGTATTGTATATGGAAACTTCAGCAGTCCCGGGACGAAGGATATGTACAACCGGTCATCCGGGATCGTATTTACTGGAACAGTTACAGATTACTGGCTGAGTTATACCGATGCACAATATGCACTGGATTATTATTGCCCGTTATATGGAAAAAATCAGGCAAGAGAATTTAAAAAATCAACAGTCATAAAAAAATAATGCTTGTCGGTGGCAAGCACAGGACGGGAAAGGGAAATGGGAATTTTAATTCCTGTTTCCCTTTATTTAGTTAGTGCATTTATTGAAGATACTACCCGGTCATATATTTCTTTGTCGGTTAATTTTTCGGGTATAAATGCTGAGCCGATCACTTTTTCATACAGTTCAATATACCGTTTGGAGATAGTATTCACCCATTCATCGCTCATCTCAGGAACTGTTTGACCTTGTTTGCCCATAAAATTGTTGGCAATCAGCCACTCTCTCACAAACTCTTTACTGAGTTGTTTTTGCCGCTCACTTTTTGCCTGTCTTTCTTCAAAACCATCAGCATAAAAGTATCTTGAACTGTCGGGGGTATGGATTTCGTCCATCAGGTAAATGCTGTCACCAATTTTGCCAAATTCATATTTCGTATCTACCAATATCAACCCTTGCCGGGCTGCGATTTCTTTCCCTCTTTCAAAAAGTCTCAAAGCATACTCACTTAATATTTTCCATTCACCGGGTGTGGCTAACCCGGTATTAATAATTTCTTCAGGGGAGATATCTTCATCATGCCCCTCTGCTGCTTTGGTGCTGGGTGTAATGATAGGGTTTGGGAAGTAATCATTCTCCTGCATGCCTTCCGGCATGGGGGCTCCGCATAGATCCCGTTTTCCGGATGAATAGGTTCTCCAGGCATGCCCGGTGAGGTTTCCCCTGACTACCATTTCAATTTTGAAGGGCTGGCATTTTTGGCCAATAGAAACAGTGGGGGCCGGCACATCCACCAGCCAGTTGGGACAAATATCACGGGTGGCTTTCAGCATGTAAGCAGCAATCTGGTTCAGCACTTGTCCTTTGTAGGGGATCGGACGGGGTAGAATAACATCGAAAGCGGATATTCGGTCAGATGCCACCATTACCAGCCATTGGTTGGCAATGCTATAAACATCACGAACCTTGCCTTTGTAAAATGCCGTTTGATTTGGGAATGAAAAAAATGCCATTTTTCGAAAGTAAGCTGCCCTTAAAAACCAACCAATCCGGAGTCCCCGAAGATTTCAACAATTTATCCTTTCCCCTTAAAAATTAAATTTTTAGATAAACTTTACAATGCTTATTTTTCCGTCAAATTCCAAAACCAAAATTCCCTATTATGAGAAAAAGCTACCGCTATTTAGCTTCCTCGCTGATGGCTGTTTTGTTTACGATTGCTGCTTATGCTCAAACAGTTACCATTACAGGTTCTGTTCGTAACAATACAACTAAAGAAAGTGTACCGGCTGTATCTGTTTCGGTAAAAGGTACCACCCAGGGTACTTATTCTAATTCAGATGGTGAGTTCAGCCTTAGAGTTTCCAAATTACCTGTTGTACTTGTATTTAGCTCAGTGGGTTATGAAGATCAGGAGATTACTGTCTCTGATGCCTCCAAACCGTTCAACATTGATTTAAAAATCAATAATGCGTTGGGTCAGGAGGTAGTAGTGGCTGCTACCCGTAGCCCGACACGATTGCTCGAGTCTCCCGTTACCGTGGAAAGAATGAGCAACAATGTGTTGAGAAATGTGGCTGCTCCCAACTATTATGAAGCAATTGGTAACCTGAAAGGGGTGGATGTACATACTGCCAGCTTGACTTTCCGTACGATAACTACCCGTGGATTTGTAAGCAGCGGTAATACCCGTTTGAACCAACTGATCGATGGTATGGATAACCAGGCACCCGGGTTAAATTTTTCCGTGGGCAGCGTTCTGGGCCCCTCTGATCTTGACGTGGATAATGTGGAGATCCTGTCCGGTGCATCCTCTGCATTGTATGGTTCAGGTGGTATGAACGGAACCGTACTTATCTCTACCAAAAGTCCATTTAAATACCAGGGTCTTAGTTATAATATCAAGCAGGGAATTATGCATGTAGATGGAAAACAGCGTAATGCCTCACCCTTCTACGATTGGTCTTTCCGTTGGGCAAAGGCTTATAAGAACAAGCTTGGTATCAAACTGGCCGCACAAATAGTTAAAGGTGCGGACTGGGAAGCTGAGGATTATCGTAACAAACAACAGATTGGTATCCTGAGTAAAGTAGTCGGCGGAAATCGTCTGAATGATCCCAATTATAATGGTATCAATTTGTATGGAGATGAGACCAGTGCGGATATGAACGGGTTCTCTTATTTTGTACAGGACCAAACAAGAAGAAGTATTCTTAGTGCTACAGGTGGAGCATTTGACGTTGTAAACGCTGCAAATGGTTACTTCACTGCCATAGGTAATCCGGCTTACCCAACCAATGCTCAAATAGGGGCCTTTATTGGTGGACTTGGTTTTCTGGGTCCTACAGGACAAGCTGCTGTACAGCAAATGATGCCTTTTTATATCGGGTTAAGAAATGGTTATTTCAATAAAGCCAGTGTTTCCAGAACAGGCTATGAAGAGCAGTCCCTGGTAGATTATAATACGATCAATTTCAAATTTACCGGTGGGCTTCATTATAAAATAAATGACAGGCTGGAAGCTTCTTTCAACACTTATATGGGTACTGGTACTACTGTATATACAGGAGCAGACCGTTATTCACTGCGCAACCTGAAAATGGCACAGCATAAAGTTGAATTGAGACATAAGAACTGGTTTGTCCGCGGATATACAACCCAGGAGAATGCCGGAGATTCTTATAATGCCTCTGCTTTGGGTGCATTCCTTAACGAAGCTTACAGGCCTAGTTCAGCATGGTTTCCTCTTTATATAGGAACTTTCTCTGAAGGAAGAAGACTGAATGGCGGAGCAGTAAGTGATTTTACCCTGCATTCTGCAGCCCGTGCTTCCGCAGATGCAGGTAGATTGATTCCCGGGACCGCTGGGTTCGATGCAACAGTAAAACAAATAAAGAGTACACCTATAAGAAAGGGCGGTGCTTTGTTCCTTGATAAGTCTGATTTATATGCCACCGAAGGTCAGTTCAATATTTCTGATATGATCGGGTTCTCCGATAAACTGGAAATAATTGCAGGAACTGGCTGGAAGCAGTGGATCATGAATTCCCAGGGAACCATCTTTGCGGATACAGCGCAGTCACTTCGTGTTAATGAATATGGCGGCTATATCCAGTTAAAGAAAAAGTTGCTTAATGATGCGCTGACGCTGACTGCATCAGGCCGCTATGATAAACAAACCAATTTTGAAGGGAAATTCACTCCAAGGCTTTCTGCAGTTATCAGAGTGGCCAAGGAAAATTTCCTTCGCTTATCATACCAGACTGCCTATCGTTTTCCCACTAACCAAAACCAGTATATAAGCCTGGTAACAGGTTCGGGTGTATTGATGGGTTGCTTGCCTGAATTCCAGGATTATTACAAACTGAATTCAACTTTGCCTGGATATACTGCTGCCAGCGTCTTAGCATACCGTTCAGGTGCTTTGAGTGATTCCAGCAGGCTGGTAAGAGCTCAGTACAGGGAAGTAAAACCTGAAACAGTTAAATCCTACGAATTAGGCTATAAAGGTATAATCGGCAAGAAGTTATTGATAGATGGTTATGTATACTACAGTCAATACCAGGATTTTCTTGTAAGTGAAGCTGTAGTACAATCAAGGAATGGGCCTAATTTTGAATTATATTCTGCATACAGCAGCACCAACGTATCATATGTTCAGAACTCTGATGATAACGTAAAATCTATCGGTTGGGGTATTGGTCTTGAATACCAGCTGATCAAAAGATACGTATTGTATGGTAACGTATTCTCTGACCAATTGAAAGATGTTGACCCCACTGTGGTTACTTTCTTCAATGCGCCCAAGTATCGTTTTAACATTGGTTTGCGCAATGAAAATGTATTCAACAATATCGGTTTTAATGTGGTGTTTAAATGGCAGGATAATAACTACTACGAAGGAACTTTCGTAAGTGGTACATTGCCTTACTTCGGTTGGTGGGATGCACAGGTTACTTATCGTCCTCCAACAACGAAGAGTACATTCAGGATTGGTGGTACTAACCTGGGAAATCAATACCAGAGAACTGGTTTCGGTAGCCCTGCAGTTGGTGGTTTGTATTACATCAGTTATGGTTACAACCTGTTCTGATAATAGAATTGAAATTGGGTTCTAAGTATAAAGGCCTCCTTCGGGAGGCCTTATTTTTTGTACTTATTTAATCACAATTATTGAAATACTATCCGGGGGTTTATTGGAGAAAACCTAAGCTTTGTGATGCCTGAAGAAGTTGATCGATGCCTTAATCGGTCCTCAGGAATTATATTACTGACTTTGACTTTGCTGTTAATTAAAATAACCGCCAGGATTAATTCAATGTCTTCACAACCTGCCCTATCATTTGTCCATTATGATAAAGTTGCAAAGTGTACCGGCCCTGCTGGTAATCATCAGCGTTAAGAGAAAATGTTAATTGCTTTGTTTCGCCTTTCTGGTATTCAAATTTTATTTTCCGGGTGTAGCTTTTTTTATCGCCGTTTTGTGTGGTCATCAGTGTGGCGGATTCCCAAACATCCGGTGTTAATACTTTGCCATCCGGTTGCGTAATTATAATATAGACTTCGGTATTACTATAATCATTCACGTTGTTCTGCACAGCAAAAGAAACGATTAGTTTGCTGACCTTTTTGGCAATATTGGTTTCCTGTTCTTTATCATTTTTCAGTGCAACCGGGGAAAGCCTGATCTCTGAAGCCACAAATACAGATGCACGGTCTACTTTTTCTGCAAGCAGCTTATTTTCATCACCAAGTTTTTTCATCGTTTGCTGCAGGTCTGTAATTTCCCCGTTCAATTGTATCATTACATCACCTAATCTCTTTTTCTCTTCTTCAATACTTGACTTTTCTCCTTTCAGTTCTTCCACCAGTACCTGGAGCTCCGCTATTTTCTTCCGGGCCAGTGTCATATCAGACTGGCTGGCGCCACTATTTTTTAAAATGGAATTGATTTCGGCTCTCAGCTTATTGATTTCCCCTAATTTTTTATTTAGTTGTTTTTTGAGAGAATCAGCTCCGGAGCGGGTAGAATCCAACTGCAGGTCAAGGTTATTGAGTGAGGCAGTATAAATTTTTTGTAAAGAATCCTGTACAGCTTCTGCCACCGCAATAGAATCTTTAATGAAAATCTCTTTTCTATTTGAAGTGTACTGAGTTTTGTCATACAGGTGGTAAACCCAGGTGCCTACCAATCCAACAGAAAGCATTACTAATAAAAAGCCTTTAATATCTTTCATAGGTGGAAGCTTGTTTATTAATTACGTTACCTGTAATTTAATTAGAGATTGTTTCATCTACATACGCAGATACCCAACCTACCTGTCCGTTCTTAACCAGGTAAAATTGTTTGGTTTCAAAAGCTGATTCAAACTGGCGCATTATTTTCCACAAAAGGCCGGCGCCGGACATCAGCGATTTCTGATCAAAGACTTTATGTACTCTTTTGATCTCTTCCATTGCCTGCATTTTTTGTTCAGGATTTTTAATAGTGGAAGTGAGAAAATCTGCTGAAAGAGCCGGGAAGTTTTTTAAAAGCTTTTCATTGAATTTTACCAACTCATCAAAAGTGATGGAAATAACAGGATTGTCAATCAATTCAGGATGCATCAACGTAGCAGTTGCCCAGGCAATACCACCACTTACGGCAATATTGTCACTGAGAGGGTATGCGCCACTGGCGTTAACGGCGTAAATAATATCAGCATTTTCAGCATTCATTAATACTCTAGAGAGATTTTTAGAGTAATTGGGCATACTAATATCACCATCACATCTCTTCTCCGTTTCGTTATAAGTACTTTTTGTTCCCCAGTTAAGCTGGAATAATTTAAAGTTTTCTGTATTCATGCCATCCGGGAAAAAGCCTCCTTTTGTGTTGCCACTTCCAATATCGATCAGAAAAGTAGTAAAACGTCTTTTGTCAGGTACTATACCCAGGTGCGAAAGACGGGCTTCCTGCATAACATCAACCACTTCCACTACTCTTTCCGGTTCACCAATTCTGAGCCGGAAGGAATCAATCAATGCTTTTACATTTCTTGTTTTTTTATCTTTCTCGGCCTGCATCTTTACGCCGCTGCTGATGACGGTAAATATTCTCTTCCTGGGTATTTTATAATCATTGGTGGCCTTTGTATACAAGCCATACAGCCCATCCAGTGTGGCAGTAAAAGTTGGGTCTGAGAAACTGATGAAATCAGTATTGACCGAAGTGTCTTTAAGAATATTAAATGCACCGGTGCTTTGTGCATTTTTACCAATTTCAATGATACTCATTTTTACACCTTTAGAACCTACTTCAATTCCTGTGTAGACTGAAGAATTATTATACTTAGGCTGCACAGTATTTTGAGCAACAATAACTAAAGTGTTTGAAAAAAGAAAAAAAGATAATACCGCATAACGGTAATTTATGTGCAGCATATTTTTGAATTTACTTCCTGATAAAAATACTACAATACCACGCAGTTTTACTTTATTCTATTTTGTTGTAACAAATAATGTGTAAAAGATGTGGTTAAATGTTATTCCTGTTAAAAATCAGTAATTATAAAAAAGCCGCCTCGTATTTAACGAGGCGGCTTTTTGTAGCAGGAGTTATCTGCTTTAACCGAATATACCACCTTTTTTAAGGCTTCTTACACCTTCACCAATTTTAAATCCATTATGATATATTTCTACTTTATAATTTCCTGTCTTGAAATCTTCCTGTTTGATCGGGAACTGAACCGGCTTACGGGTTCCTTGCTCATAATTTACCGGTATTCTGGCAGTGAATGTTTTTTCACCATCCTGGCGGGTATTCAAAATACTTCCGGCATCAGAGATAACTTTTCCATCAGGAGCTGTTACAATCAGGTACATATCTGCAGGGCCTGATTTTGCAATACGGTTCTCCACATCAAAAGAAACTACAAGTTTGTCTACTCTTTTAGCTGTTGAAGTACTTTTCTCTTTTCCACTTTTCTTTTCGTCAACCGGGGTTACTTGTATATTCGAAGCGCTGAACGTAGAACCCACATCAACTGTTTTTTCAAGGGTTTCTTTTTCTGATTTGGTAGTTGTCAGGTTTGTTTCCAACACAGTCTTCTCATCTTTTAGCGTTGTATTTGCTGCAGTCAGCTCCTGGTTTTCACCGGTGAGGCGGGTTACTTCAGCTTCCAGGCCTGTGATCTTATCGTTTAAGTCTGCAATCATTGTCCTTGCTTTGGCTAACTGAGCCTGTGTTGCATTCTTATCATTCAGGATCTTCCGGATCTCAGATTTTTTAGCATCAATTTCTTTTTGCCTGTCCGTTAACTGACCCTGCAAATTGTTATTGGCACCGGTAACTGAATCCAGTCTTGCTAATGCATTGTCAAATTCCATCTGGATATCTGTCTTTGCAGAGTCCAAAACGGCTATTTGTGTTTGTTGCTTAGAGATAGTTTCTCCGGATTTATTTTTGTCCCAGAGAAGATAACCCCATGTGCCCAGGAGACCTGCTGCAAGCAAGCCAATTATTAAATTTTTGCTGTTCCTGTTTTTATTCGGCTGCGTTTCAGGGGTGGTGGTAGCCGAAGGATAATTCGTGTTTGTCATACAAAAAGGGATTTTAGTAATTAAAATTTTAGATTAGTAGCTTTTTTAAATTGATCCGCTGCAAATTAGTCAGGTGGTTGCAAGCGAACCGGATAAATCGTGTTAAAATCATCCGGTACCTGTTTTCCGAAAACCGTGCCAGAATGAATCCGGTTGTTTGTAAATATTTGCCTTTTTTGACCCACAGGCATCCTGAAAGCCTGTATCTTAGCAGCTTATGAGTGTGGAAAAGATAATTTCCGACTGGAAAAAGAAAGTATTTAAGCCGGTTTACTGGCTTGAAGGGGAGGAAGAATATTTTATTGATAAGGCCATAAATTATGCTGAGCACCACATTTTGAATGAAAGTGAAGCCTCCTTTAATTTATCCGTTTTTTACGGTAAAGATGCTAATTGGGCAGATGTGTTGAATGCTTGCCGTCGTTACCCGATGTTTGCCGAAAGACAGGTGGTGCTGCTTAAAGAGGCCCAGCAAATGAAGGATGTCGAAAAACTGGAACCCTATATTGAAACTCCGCTCAGCTCGACGGTGTTTGTTATCTCTTACAAAGAGAAAAAACTGGATGCCCGTAAAAAATTTGCCAAACTGGTTAAGGAAAATGGTGTATTGGTTACTACCAAAAAAATGTATGATAAAGATGTACCGGCCTGGACCCAGGAATTGGTACATTCCAAAGGATTGACCATCTCACCCAGGGGATTGGCTTTACTGGTAGATCATATTGGGAATGACCTGACAAGGATAGAAAATGAGATTGACAAACTTTCTGTTAATCTTGGTAAGGGGACCAACATTACTGAAGATGATATTGAAAAATATATTGGAGTCAGTAAAGATTACAACGTATTTGAGCTGCAAGCAGCACTGGCTGCCAAAGACCTTGCCCGTACTATCCGTATCATTCAATACTTTGAAGCGAACCCCAAGGCAGGCCCGATACAACTGATACTCCCATCTCTTTATAGTTTTTTCAGCAAAGTATTTATGATTTTCGGGGCAGGTACCAACGATGAAAAAACGATAGCGACCAGTATAGGGGTCAATCCTTATTTTATGAAGGATTATATGCAGGCAGCCCGGCTTTACTCCTATCCCGGCGTTGAAAAAGTACTGTTATTACTCCATCAATACAACCTGAAAAGTATCGGTGTAGGAAGTACAGCCACAGAAGACGCTTCATTGATGAAGGAAATGGTGGTAAAAATGCTTAACTGAACAGTAAATCCGTCATTAGTTTAATTTCCCTTTCTTTGTGCAACTTTTTGAATTTAGTATTCATCCTGTTGAACAATTAAATAGAATTATGAAAAAAATAGTATTGTCATTATTTGTTTCCGGCACCATACTTCTTTCCGGTTGTCTCGAGACTACACAGGAAATTACCCTGAATGAGGATGGTAGCGGAACGATCAGCAATACAAATGACATGAGTGCTCTTATTGGTATGGCTAAGCAAATGGGCGGCGCTGATATGGAAGGTGCAAACCAGGTAGTTGATTCAACTATTTCCATGAATGCAGGAGCAGATAGTATCCCAAATCTTACTGCCGAAGAAAAGGAGATGGTGAAAAAAGGTACTCTCCGGATTAATATGGATATGAAGAACGAAAAGTTCCTTACTAAACTTTCTTTTCCATTTACCTCTCCGGCTGAAGTAGCGGTCTATAATAAACTTTCTGGGAAGATAATGTCTGAAACATTAAAAGAACAAATGGGAGAAGGTATGCCGATGGGAGGCGAAATGCCGGAGCCAAGTTCTTTTGATGATTACTATAACATTAATTTTTCCAACGGATTGCTCACAAAAACCTTGGACAAAGAGAAATTTGCCAGGGCTGCTGATGATGAATACCTGAAAAGTATGAAAGAGACGGCAGCGATGGGCTTGTCAATGAAAGCAAATTATGTGATCAACCTGCCCCGGCCTGCAAAAATGGTGGAAGGTAAAGGTATCAGGCTGTCTGAAGACAAAAAAACAATTACTATCTCGTCTGATTTAGATGATTTCTTTGATGATCCCTCCAAGCTGGAATACAGAATAGAGTATTAAGGCAGCTGCGCATAAATTATTTTATAAAAGATACTGTCGCAAAAGGTATGTAAGCCTGAGCTTGTCGATAAGTAATGGTTTAATTGCCAATATTTCAATATCCGGATAGCTATCGGGATAATATTACAATCAAACCGGGTTTTGAGGCAGCCACTTTTAATTTTTACTGATCAGTGTTTATAACACATTCAAACTATTGATCTTGTCCTGGTCCATCTGTTGCACCAGCTCTTCGAGTCCGTTGAATTTTATTTCTTCACGCAGGTATTTTTTGACAAAGACTTTTAAAGTCTGGCCATATATCTCTTTGTCGAAATCAAAAATGTTTACTTCTACTACCCGTTTCTTTCCGTCCACCGTGGGTCTGAAACCGATGCTCATCATACCTTTCAGTCTTTCTGTATATCCTTCGGGCTGGGCATAAACAGCATAGATCCCATTCCCGGGAATTATTTTCTCATCATCGTTTATTTTCAGGTTGGCGGTAGGATAGCCCAATTTTCTCCCGATCTTATCTCCATGTACTACTACGCCGGAAAAGAAAAATTCATAACCAAGCAGTGTGTCCGCCGTGGCAATATCATTGTGTAATATCGCCTGCCGTATATTCGTTGAGCTGATCGCTATATTTTCCAATACATGTTTTGGTATCTCCTTTAACTGGTAATTAAATTCCGTTGCTTTCTTTTCCAATAAGCGGTAATCGCCCAGCCTGTCACGACCGAACCGGTGGTCATATCCAATGATAATCGTATGGGGATGAAATTTATCTACCAGGAAATTCTTGATATAATCTTCTGCAGGCTGGTTGGCAAAAACCTCCGTAAAAGGGACTACTACCAGGTGGTTGATACCCAATTGGGTAAGGATCTCAATTCTTTCACTCAGGGTATTGATCAGCCGGATACCCAGGATGGCAGAAGAGACCACTTTACGGGGATGTGGGTGAAAGGTGATGATGACAGTTTCTCCATCATTGACTTTTGCTTCGGCTTTTAGTTTGTCAATTATCTGGCGGTGACCCATGTGCACTCCGTCAAAAGTGCCAATGGTGATGATGGCATTCCTGAATTCGGGTAATTGTTCAATGTCGTAATGTACTTTCATAAAGAGCTGCGAAGATAAATATTAGTCATTAGCCAGGAGCTGCGGGTCTTTAGCCCGGAATAGTTAGTTTTGCGGCTCAAATCTCACTATGAGCCTGTATTCAAAAAGAGGAGTTTCTGCCCAAAAAGAAGAAGTGCATGCAGCTACCAAAAATCTGGACAAGGGTCTTTATGCCAATGCTTTTTGCAAAATATATCCGGATATATTGTGTGGGGATGATGCCTGGGTGAATGTGATGCATGCAGATGGCGCCGGCACTAAAAGTATACTGGCTTATCTATACTGGAAAGAAACCGGGGATGTTTCCGTATGGAAAGGAATAGCACAGGACGCCATCGTCATGAACCTGGATGATCTGTTATGTGTTGGAATTTATGACAACCTGCTTTTTTCTTCGACCATTGACCGGAATAAAAATGTAATTCCAGCTGAAGTGCTGGAAGCAGTAATTAATGGCACACAGGATTTTTTTGACAGCATGAAAGGGTTTGGGGTTACTATCAGCTTTATGGGTGGTGAAACGGCCGATGTGGGTGATGTGGTAAGAACTATTGCTGTAAATGGAACGATGACTGCAAGATGGCCTAAGTCGAAACTCATCACCAATGAAAAAATAATAGCTGGTGATGTGATTGTGGGATTGGCCGGTTATGGACAGTCTGATTATGAAACGGAATACAACAGCGGACTGGCCAGCAATGGACTTACCAGTGCCAGGCATGATGTGCTGCATAAGACGTATGGAGCAAGATTCCCGGAGAGTTATGATACTTCATTGGATGAATCGGTTGTTTACATTGGCCCGCACAGAATGACTGATGAAGTGGGGGAGGGAGCTATAAAGTTTGAAGTAGGAAAATTATTGCTCTCACCAACAAGGACATTTGCACCGGTGATGAAAAAATTGCTGGAGAATCATTTTGATGCAATCCATGGATTGATCCATTGCAGCGGCGGGGGGCAAACCAAATGCCTGAAATATGTACCGGAAAATGTCCGGATTGTAAAGGACAATTTGTTTGAGCCTCCCATTATTTTCAAATTGATACAGGAAGCAAGCAAATCTGACGACAGGGAAATGTACCAGGTGTTTAATATGGGTACCCGGTTAGAGATTTATACCAATGAGAAAGAGGCTGATGCTATTATCGCTGTCTCAAAAAGTTTTGGTGTGGAGGCACAGGTTATAGGCAGGGTAGAGAAAAGTGTAAAGAAGGAGTTGGTAATTTTGAATGCTGGGAAGGAGATAGTTTTCTGATTTTATTAACCCATATTGCTTTATTTTGCAACAAACCCATAAATGATGTCCGAACCAATCATTGAGTTAAAGAATGTAAATATTTACCAGGGTGATAACCTCATTTTACAGGATGTAAACCTGACTGTAAACAAGGGAGAGTTTGTTTACCTGGTTGGAAAGACCGGAACCGGTAAATCAAGTCTTTTAAAGACTTTATATGGTGAACTGGAATTAAAGGAAGGAGAGGGCACGGTGGCCGGGTTTAACTTGCGGGGCCTTGACTGGAAAAAAGTTCCTTACCTGCGCCGCAATCTTGGAGTGGTGTTCCAGGATTTTCAACTGCTGACAGACCGTAATGTGAATGATAATATGAAGTTCGTTCTCAGAGCTACCGGCTGGACGGATGAAAAACTGATGAATGAAAAAATAGCAGATGTGCTGGATAAGGTTGGACTACGTTCAAAAGGGTTTAAAATGCCTTTTGAGCTGAGTGGCGGAGAGCAGCAACGTATAGATATCGCAAGGGCTTTATTGAATTCTCCGAAACTTATACTGGCGGATGAGCCTACCGGAAATCTTGATCCTGAAACTTCGGATGAAATTATGAACCTGCTATTCCAGATTTCAAGGGATTACAATACTACTGTAGTAATGGCTACACACGATTATATCGTGGTACAAAAATTCCCTGCCCGTATGATCCGGACTGAGCGGGGAAGAGTGGCAGACAATGCTACCATAAGTATTGAATAAGCTGTTTTGTATTCAACGCATTGTTGTACGTATTGCCCAGCAAATTTTCTCTCAACCTGATTTCTTCTGCTGTAAAAGGCTGATGATGTAGTTGCATGATAATAGCTGCAATGGCATAGGCGTTGGTACCAATATGGCAAGCCGCTTCAAGACCAGTGCCATTTACCATTGCTTCATTGGTAACACAGTGCCTGCCTTCAAACAGGGCATGCAGTAGTTTTATCTTAATACCGGTATTGCTGAAAGACGGCAGAATATTGATGTGGGCTTTTTTTACGAGGTCATTTATTTCGGTATCTGTCGGGTTTGCCACCAGGCAGGTATGCTGGTACAGATGAGACAGTTTATCTACCCGTTTTGAAGGATTTTTCCCGGCAATGACAAAGGGTACTTTTATTTTAGAAAAAACCTTTGTCAGCAACCAGGTGACTGCTTTTTCATTTTCAGGAACTGAAAGATTGCCATGATAAAGACAAAAATTACCAATGCCTTCGGATGCATTTATCTTTTCATACGGAGTATAGGCCGGAAGAAAGAAACTGTTTTTCAATCCATGCTGCTCCCTGAAATGTACTTCATCTTTTTTAGTGATACAGGCATAGAGGTACTGCGGTGGCAGTGAATGTTCATATTTACTCAGCAAGTGGCTCTCGTAACGGAAATATATTTTTTTAAATATATTTTTTTCAACGGATGATAATTGTTTGTAATAATCGGCTTCATCATTATGTAAACGTACTATCACTTTTCTATTGCCGGTATTGATTTGTGGTAAAATGCCTGTACAATGCACCCCTTCCAATAAAATAGGAAAATTATCTTTATTCAGGTTTGCAATCAATTCTTCATTTATCCTGGAAGAAACGATATAGGGCTTTGATAATGAAAAGCCTTTATGACCTGTTTTTCTTTCGTACATATGTATCGACTCACAATACTGGTTCAGCTCATTGGGATTGCCCCGGTGATTATAGGAGAAGTAATGGAGATGGATCTTAATGCCGGCTTGGTGCAGCGATTCGATCCTGTAAAGCATATCAATGGCTCCGCCGTAATCGGCAGGTAAGGGTACATCAAGGCATACTATGTGTAAATGTCTGTTCAATTTGTAAAAACTGATTGATAAAAGGAGAGGAGCTTTTTTTCTTCCTGCTGCCAGTTTAATTCCTGTCTTGCTTTCAGGCAGTTTTCTTTCAGTCTCTGATGTAAAACATCGTCGACCAGTAAATTGTTGATAGCAGCGGCAATTCTTTTGGGGGCAAGGTTATCAATTAAAACGGCAACTTCAAATTGTTTGTTCATTTTCCGGTATTCAGGGTAGTCCACCGTAACCTGTGGCAATCCTGCATGTACATAATCAAAAAATTTATTGGGCAGGGCAAGGTATTGGTTCAGACCTTCTTTTTCGGGTACAGCCACGCCTATATACGCCTGTTGAGCGATTGTCCATAATGCGGCAGGTGTTAACATGCCTTTCAGTTCAATTTTATCTTCCAGCTGATAGTCACTGATCAGTTGCTTTAGCCGGGGCATAAAATTACCATCGCCACAGATCACCAGCCTGGCATTGATCCATTGCATGGCCGGAATAAGGTATTCAAATCCTCTTGCCTGGTTCACGGCTCCCTGGTAAAGGATGAATTTTTCTGTCGGCACCAAATCATCCAGCTTTTGCAATACCGGCACATTACGGATGGTCTTATAACTTACTCCATACCGGCGATGAAATTCTTCTGCTATACTTTCACTTACCGTATATCCCCATTTGAATTTTGGCAAAGCTTTCTTCTCTATGCGCTGCCATACTTTTTGTATACCCGGCCGGCTGATCACTTCTTTTAATTCAGAAAAAAATTCATGGGCATCATAGATCCGGGTTATTTTCTTCCACCTGGAAATATACAGGCAGGGAAGTATCGTGTCAAGATCTATGGCGCAAATGGCATCCATCTTCTTCCATAGTAAAAAGAAGAACAACCGGATATTATATTCAGCGTAAAAAAATTTTCCTTTCTGCCAATAGCAGTGGAGCCGTTGCTGTGTATATTTTTTTTCTGTCAATGGGAGAGAGGAAGGCAGTTCCCTTCCAACCAGGGTTATATCATAACCGTTTTCCGCCAGGGTCGTGCAGATTCGGTGCATTCGCTGGTCGTAAATAAGGTCGTTGGTAACAGTAAAATAGATCCGTTTCAAATAAAGATTAAATAAGGGTTGCCAGAAAAGAAAAGGTTTTGCAAATATGCAAAACCTTACACTCTTAATCTATAAATATTCTATTGTGGTCTCATGTTCATGCCATCCATCCCGTTTTGATCTTCCTGGCCTTTGTTACTCTTTCTTTTGAAGAGTGAAGCATCAAATTTTCCAAAGCGCCAATTGAAATTTATACGCAATATCTGCGGATCACGGCGACGGAACACATCCTGGATGAAAAAAGGAGATTCAGCGTGAATATCAGATACCCTTGTCCGGAAGATATCACTCATGTTAACAGATAAGGAGGCCTTGTTATCTTTTAAGAAATTATAACGGATGGCGGCATCAACGTAGTACACTGGTCTTACATAACCCTGTGCGGAAGTACTTTGACCGAACATTCCGCCACCCATACCACCACCACGTCCGCCACCACCACCACTTCCACCCGGAGGCAGAATAGATTTGGACTGGTAGCTTCCGGATAACTGAAAGCTCAGGTTCTTGGATGCTTTAAAATTGTTGTTGATCTTAACAAACCAGCTGGCAAACTGATCCTGTTCGGGAACAGAAGGAATGTCAATATCGATCTTTGATGTAAACAGGTTAAAATTGCTGGTAAGCTCCCACCATTTGGTGAGATTATTTTTCAAGGTCATTTCCAATCCTGTTACGTAACTGGAATTGGCGTTGATATAGGTATTAATGATCAGGTCTTTTCCGGTTCCGGGCTCTGTTTGAATTTCCTGGTAACGGGTGATCAGGTCATTGGTATTCTTATAATACACAGAGAGCAATAAGTTATCCTTGTTCTTAAATATCTTCTGGTAGGACAATTCCAGTGAATTGGTGAATTCAGGATTCAATCCGGGATTTCCTTTGCTCAGGTTCAAAAAGTCGGTTGAGTCTGTGAAGGGAGACAACTGCCAGAAATTAGGACGATTGATTCTCCTGGAATAATTCAACTGCAACTCCTGTTCTTTTTTTAATTTCTGGCTAAGGAAAGCACTGGGGAATAAACTTACCGGGAAATCAATATCAAATTTTTCATTGGTGTTGGTCAGTTCACCCTGGTAGTTTGAACTTTCAACTCGAAGTCCTAACTGGTATCCAAAATTATTGATCCGGTTGCTAAAAGTAGTGTAAGCAGCCAGCACCCTGTCATTGCTGACATAGTCCACTTGTGAAGCGGGTTGAAGGGTTAATGTTCCTGTCACCGGATCTACAGAATAAAAAGCATTGGTACTGGTATTCTCATTAAAAGCAGCCCTTACACCCAATTCAAGTTTTGACTTATCACTGAGAGGGTTTACAAAATCACCCTGCAAAATGATACTCTTATTATCCCCGTCACCTATTTGTCTTTGTTGTTGAATATTTTTTATGGTTGTCAGATCGGGATTGTAAAATTCAGTAGTGATTAAATTATCATTGGGTCCTGTTCTGCCCCGGTAATTAATATCGGCGGTAAGTTCCCGTCCGGCTTTGGGAAAATTATGTTTGAAATTCAGTGAAGCACCAAGATTATTGAACTCCCTGTTCATATCTGAAAAACGTTTGGTAAGAGAGGAAACAACAGGGGAGCTTAATGTATCAGTCAGCAGGTTGCTTATATTGATCGGGTTGAATTTACCGCTTCCCAGGTTTACACTGGCAGAAAGGGTGGACCGGTTGGTCATGAAATAATCAATACCTGCACGGCCAAATAAAAAGTTGCCATCAAATTCTGACCTGTCATCCTGGAATAAAAAATTATTGGGGGTTTCAACCAGGGAGAGACGTTCCGTTGTTCCGGTACTGATTGATCTGCGCTGATTAAAATTACCACTCATGAAAACATTGATCTTGTTCTGTCTTACATTGATATCGCCACCAAAACCGACCCTTGCCCGGCTGTCAATATTTGTTCTGAGGCTTCCGTTGTATCCCACTTTCCTGTTTTTCTTCAATACAATATTCAATATACCGGCTGTACCACCGGAAGCGTCAAATTTAGCAGAGGGGTTCGTGATGATCTCTACACTTTCAATAGCATCCGCAGGGATCTGGTCCAGCTCCATGGTAGTAGGGCGGCCATCTACAAATATTTGTGGTGCATTATTACGCAGGGAAACATTTCCGTCAATATCCACATTAAGAGAGGGCACATTTCTCATGATGTCAACAGCAGTTCCACCAGCGGAAACAATATTCTTGTCTACATTAAACACTTTTCTGTCAATTCCCAGTTGGAGGCTGGGCTTTTCAGAAGTCACGGTTACATTTTCAAGTACTTTATCTTCAATATCTATTTTAATATTACCAAGGTCTTTATCCAATGCACTCATCATAGCGGTCATATCACCGTTATTGGCACCACCGGGTTTCATATCGAATGAAACGGTCTGTTCATAAGGCTTAAAACCAACTATCGTTACCTGTAATTTGTACTGACCAAACACAGGAACATTTTCAAGACGGAAATCACCATTATGCTTTGTTAGCATACCGGTAACTACCACTTCTTTTCTTTTTTTGGAGACTGAATCAAACCTGTTTTGCAATAACTGCACGGAGGCATATTCAATGGGCTTTAAGGATTTGGCTTCGATCAGCTTTCCGTAAAAGGCACCGGTCACCTGGGTGCGGCCTGCACCCGGCCTGTTACCGGTTCCGGTAGGTACCTGGGCGGAAGATATATAAGTGATTAATAATGAAGACAATGCAATAATGATATTTCTCATTTCTCTGATTTGTTTATTAGACGTGCAAAGGTGTCTGAACTTGCTGACGTTCTCATGACAACTTGATGAATGGCAGTATGACAACCATGAAGGGGAAAAGTTCGGTTTCCCAACCCATTTGGGATGATTACATCGTAAGCTGGGTAATTAATATTTGTACCAGGCCAATAATAAAACCAATAACTGCCCCAATGATCTCAACAAACCTGAATTCTTTCGACATGATCTGGTAAAGCACTTCTTCCAGTTTGTCGGACGAAAAACCAGCTACTTTCTGGATAACAATATGTTCAAGATCCAATTCCGTTTTAAGATTAGCCGCATATTGTTTCATTACTATCGGGAACAGCAGTTCAATCTCGGTCATGAAGGCACCTTTCAGTTTGGTGATCGTTTTATCACCAATGAACATACTGATAACAGGCATTTCAACGCTTAACCTGTTGCGCAGAAAATCATCAATATGATTTTCTATCATCGGCATTATTTTTTTCAGATTGTCAGGGCTGCTGATCTTTTGTTCAATGTCTTCAAAGGAGAGGAACTCATCGCTGACAAGTTTCCCTAATTTTTCAGCAAATTGTTGTTGCCTTTTGGGGAATATGCCCTGGATCGTGATGCCCAATATCTTTTTGGGTTCCCTTGGGTGAAAGAGCATTTTAATCGCTACCCAGTTAGTAACCCAGCCAATAAAAGCAGAAATAACAGGAATGATAAACAGCCAATAGTTCATACAAAAATTATAAAATGAAACCCCGTTTCAAACGAAACGGGGTTTTTAGGGGGTGGCTAACCGGGCTCGAACCGGCGACCCTCAGAACCACAATCTGATGCTCTAACCAACTGAGCTATAACCACCATTTTATTCGCTTTGCCGGTAGATACCGGGATAAAGAACAGCGAATTATGCGGCTGCAAAAATAAGAAAAAGGAATGCTTGCAAAAAATAAAAGAACGTATTCTTTCGATAATCCCAATCCCGGTAGCGAAAGAATACTATTCATCTCATTAAACCACTTATCAAAAACCATTGTTAAAAGGCTGTAAAAGCAAGAAAAACAGGCTTTTTGCGTTATTTTTGATACTATGTCCAATATATTTAAATACCTGATGAATATGAAAAGACTCCCTATTGTGATTTTGATGGTGGTGGCCGCTTCTTTCCTGGCTTTTAATTCCATGGGAAAAAGTACCCGTTCCCTTCCTCCCGGCAACTATGAAAAAATAATGAAACTGGTAGGGGAAATGCTTTCCCAGGGTCATTACAGTCCTCAATCCATTAATGATGCCTTTTCCAAAAAAGTGTTCAAAAAATTTGTCACTGACCTGGACCCCGATAAAAATATTTTACTGCAGAGCGATATTGATGCGCTGAAAAAATTTGAAAACAAAGTTGATGATGAAGTAAAAGGGGCTATTGTTGAGTTCCCACTGGCTGCCGGAAAGATTTTCAACAAAAGGGTAGAAGAGTCTTCTGTATTATATAATGAAATATTATCAGCCCCATTTGATTTTACGGTGAATGAAGAAGTATTGCTTGATGCCGACCAGGTCGGATTTACCGTTAATGCAACAGAACAAAAAGAAAGGTGGAGAAAGAAACTGAAGTTTATGACGCTGGAGCGTTATGCAGACCTGCAGGACACCCGGGAAAAGAATAAAGGAAAAGAAGGCTTCGTGGTAAAAACCGATGAGGAACTGGAAAAGGATGCCCGTGAAAGAGTGAAGAAAATTATGGACAGAACTTTTGAACGGTACCGTTTCAAGTTCAATGATGACGATAAATTCAATATGTATGTAAATGCCATCACTACTACGATGGATCCGCATACAGAATTTTTTCCCCCCGTTGATAAAAGATATTTTGATGAGGAAATGAGCGGCCGCTTCTTCGGTATCGGTGCTTCCCTGCAGTATGAAGATGGCAATATTAAAATTGCCAGCGTATTGACCGGAAGTCCTGCCTATAAATCAGGAGAATTGCAGGCAGGCGATATTATTCAGAAAGTGGCACAGGGAAAAGATGAGCCGGTTGACCTTACCGGTTATCTTGTAACAGATGCAGTGAAAGTGATCCGTGGTAAAAAAGGAACAGAAGTGCGGTTAACCGTGAAGAAATTAGACGGAACCGTTAAAACAGTGTCGCTGGTCCGTGATGAGATCGTACAGGACGAATCATTTGCCCGCAGTGCGATTGTAATGGAAGGCGGTTCAAAAGTGGGTTATATTTTCCTGCCTGAGTTTTATGCAGATTTTGACCGTCCCAATGGAAACCGCAGCTATATTGATGTGGCCAAAGAAGTAACCAAACTGAAAGAAGAAAAAGTAGATGGTATTGTGATCGACCTGCGCAATAATGGGGGCGGTTCTTTATATGATGTGGTGCAGATGGCCGGTTTATTTATAGAAGATGGCCCGATTGTACAGGTAAAAGACAGGGATAATAAACCCAGTGTATTAAAAGATAAGGACAGAAACGTATTGTATACAGGTCCGCTGGCCGTAATGGTCAATGAGTTCAGTGCTTCGGCTTCTGAAATATTTGCGGCTGCTATACAGGATTATGGCCGCGGTATTGTTATCGGTAGTACATCCACTTATGGAAAAGGTACCGTACAAAGAAATATCGGGCTGGATCCTGAAAATGGTTTTTCCATGTCTAACTCAGAACTGGGAACAATCAAACTTACCCTGCAGAAATTTTATCGTATCAATGGAGGTTCCACCCAATTGAAAGGAGTTACTTCAGATATTATATTACCGGACAATCTTGAATACCTTAAAGTGAGGGAAAAAGACAGCGAAGATGCGTTACCATGGGATGAGATATCCAAAGCAACTTATAACACATGGAATGCCGGGTATAGCCTTGAAACTATCAAGCAGTTAAGCAATATGCGATTGGAAAATGATCCCACTTTCCGGTTAATTGGTGAAACAACAGAATGGTTATCCAAACAAAGTGAAAAGAAATATTCCCTGCAACTGGATAAATACCGCAAAGACCAGGAAAAGATCAGGTCCAGTGTAAAACAACTGGAATCATTATTGAAACTGAAAGGGCAACTGGATGTTACTGCATTACCTGCAGAACAAAACCGCTGGGCTGAAGATAAGCCAAAGCAGGAACGATTTCAGCAATGGCTGAAGAGCCTGCAAAAAGATATTTATCTTGACCAGGCCTTAAAAGTGATGAATGATATGATCGGTCAGCAAAACCTCGTGAAAAGTAAAACAACGGAAGAACCTGTCAAGAAAGCATTTTAAAATATTCAGTAATAAAAAAAGCGATGCAGCAATGCATTGCTTTTTTTTATTCCCTGTTGTTTACAGGTATCGCTCTTTAATAATATGCAGGTGATGATTTAAATGACCAATAATAATAAATCCTATGCCCCGTACATATACAGTCCATCCGCTGGCGGTTCCGGTGGCTTCCAGTTGTTCTTCATCAAATGATGCAAACAGGATGGTAGTAGAATAGCGAACCGCTTTAAATTCTTCCAGCATGTCCTTCCAGTCTCTTTTACCTGCTTTTGAATGCGTAACATAGTTGTTCTCATCAAAACCGGGCAGGGGCTGTTTCTCTCCACGGGCTATACATAGTGCCCGGTAAGCAAATACCCTTTCTGCATCAAGAATATGCTGCAGTACTTCTTTAATGGTCCACTTGTCAGGGCCATAACGAAACTCTCTTTTTTCGGCAACAAGGTTTTCCAGGAAAAATAAAAAAGAGGTCAGCTGCTCATTTAAAAGCAGGAGCAAATCGTCGCCTTCTACCTGGGCGATATAACGATGGTACCATTCCGGAACCCTTGTCAGATCGGGGCGGGGCATATAATTATTATTGAGTTGGTTTACTATTTAGCGGGGCACCCACTGCAATATCACAGCGGTGACCGGGCTGTCCATGTGCCGGGTTTAATCCTGCTGCCGATACGCCGGGAGAAGGATTTGTATTGAGAACAGGTGCCGCCGGTGAAGGGGTAGATGTTATCGTTGCCGGTTGTGGTGTTGTATTCACAGTCGCTTGTGTTGGTTTGCTGTCCAGCGGAGCACCCACTTGTATATCACAGCGGTGACCGGGCTGTCCGTGTGCAGGATTGAGACCGGCTTTGCTGATCACCGGCGCAGACGGTTGGTTGCCGGTATTCACTTGGGTTGAGATATCTGCTGCGGGCTGAACCTGCACCGGCTGTGTCCTTGCTGTATCCGCACCGGGAGAAGTTGTCGCCGGCTGCACCGTTGTGGTGTTTGCTGGAGTAGTTGTGCTCTCTTCCTCTGCGGCATTGCCGCATCCTGTTGCAACGGCCAGTACTAATAAAGCAGGTAAAAAATTGAAATATTTCATGTGTTGTTTTTTATAATAAAATGACATGCAAAATAGGTAAGTTTTGTGAAACAGGATTGTAATATTCCTGCATTACCGGAATCCATCCGAACGGTGCCCGGCCGGTCAATAATTTATTTCCACTATTTTTTTATGCTGCAATTTCTGCATCTGCACAGGTACAATAGTTAGTATTTCTTCCCGCAACGTTTTTATCAGTTTTGTTTTAATATGGTCACGATGGGTAACCAGGCTTACTTCCCGGGCGGGACTTGTTTGCTTTAATCGTTTTACGAGTTTAAGCCGGGCTTTGCTGAATTCCATCACCGCCAACTCAGGCAGAATGGTAATGCCGTTGCTTTTATCCACCATTCTTTTAAGGGTTTCAATATTGCCTGTTTCATACTTAAAATGAAAATCACTGCTTTTTTTTAGCTCGCAAATATTTAAAACCTGCGACCGGAAGCAATGCCCTTCTTCCAGCAGCCAGAGTTCGTTGGGGTCGATCTCACTGGCCAGCACATATTTTTTACCGGACAATGCATTCTTTTTGGAGACGTACACAAAAAGTTCTTCATAAAAAAGTACATCTTCTTTTATGGAAGGATCTTTTAACGGGGTAACAACAATGCCGCAGTCCAGCCGGTTGTTCTTCAGTTCATAGATCACCTCTTCTGTAATGGTCTCTTTAATGATAAGATTTAACTGCGGGTATTTATCCCGCATCGATTTATAAAGTGCAGGTAATAAATAGGGAGCCAGTGTAGGAATGATGCCCATGCGCAATTCACCGGAAAGAGTATCCTTCTGGTCGTTGATCATTTGTTTGATCATCTGGGCTTCCCTTAGGGTTATGCGTGCCTGCGTGATGATGTTGGTCCCGATCTCTGTGGGGATGACCGGCTGCTTGGTACGGTCAAAAATTTTTACACCCAGTTCCTCTTCCAGTTTTTGAATCTGCATACTGAGGGTAGGTTGTGTGACAAAACATTTTTCCGCAGCCAATGCAAAATGCCGGTGCGTATCCAATGCAACAATGTATTCAAGTTGGGTAAATGTCATAGACCGGGACTATAAGATCATAAAAATAATCAATTTGATTTATTGTAAACGCTGCTGTAGTTTTGAAATTCTTATCAAATTGCACACAATTAAACAATCATTACAAGTAAATTAATTCAATCTTCAGAGTATGGAAAATAACACAGCACAGGGCAAATGCCCGTTTACCGGCGGAGCGCTGAAGCAAAGCGCAGGCAGTGGTACAAGAAACCGTGACTGGTGGCCCAACCAGTTAAAACTAAATATCCTTCGTCAAAATTCTTTACTGTCTAACCCGATGGGGGAGACATTCAATTATGCGGAGGAATTCAAAAGTCTTGACCTGGCTGCCGTTAAAAAAGACATTTTTGATCTGATGACTACATCCCAGGACTGGTGGCCGGCTGACTTTGGTCATTACGGTCCTTTCTTTATTCGTATGGCCTGGCATAGTGCAGGTACTTACCGTATCCATGATGGTCGTGGTGGTGCGGGCAACGGTACCCAGCGGTTTGCTCCACTCAACAGCTGGCCTGATAATGTGAACCTTGATAAGGCCCGCTTACTACTTTGGCCCATTAAAAAGAAATATGGTAAAAAGATATCCTGGGCCGACCTGATGATCCTAACCGGTAACTGTGCCCTTGAATCTATGGGATTAAAGACTTTCGGCTTTGCCGGTGGCCGTGAAGATGTGTGGGAACCGGAAGAAGAAATTTATTGGGGTTCTGAAAAAGAATGGTTAGATGACAAACGTTATTCCGGCGACCGGGAACTCGAGAATCCTTTGGCCGCCGTTCAAATGGGGCTTATCTATGTTAATCCCGAAGGTCCTAATGGAAACCCCGATCCACTTGCTGCTGCCCGTGATATCCGTGAAACCTTTGGTCGCATGGCGATGAATGATTATGAAACGGTGGCATTGATTGCAGGTGGTCATACTTTTGGTAAAACTCACGGTGCGGCTGACCCGTCCAAATACGTAGGCCCCGTACCGGCGGCGGCAGGTATTGAAGAACAAGGACTCGGCTGGAAAAACTCTTACGGCACCGGTAATGCCGGCGATACTATTAGTAGCGGACTGGAAGTTACATGGACCACCACGCCTACAAAATGGAGCAACAACTTTTTCTGGAACCTATTTGGTTACGAATGGGAACTTACCAAGAGCCCGGCCGGTGCACACCAATGGCAGCCTAAGCATGGTATGGGAGCCGGTACAGTGCCGGATGCACATGATCCATCAAAACGTCATGCACCCATGATGCTTACTACTGATCTTTCCCTGCGTTTTGATCCGGTCTATGAAAAGATCTCACGCCATTTCTTAGAAAACCCGGATGAATTTGCAGATGCTTTTGCCAAAGCATGGTTCAAACTCACTCACCGTGATATGGGACCCCGTTCCCGTTACCTCGGACCAGAAGTACCGGCTGAAGAACTGATCTGGCAGGATCCTGTTCCCGCTGTTACACACAAACTGGTTGACGAAAATGACATCGCTGCACTGAAGAGTAAGACCCTTGCAACCGGACTCACCGTATCTCAACTGGTGTCAACAGCATGGGCTTCTGCTTCCACATTCCGAGGATCAGATAAAAGGGGTGGAGCCAATGGTGCCCGTATTCGTTTGGCTCCGCAAAAAAACTGGGAAGCGAACAATCCTGCACAGCTTGTCAAAGTATTGGGAATACTCGAAGGAATTCAAAAAGAATTCAACAGCCAGTCAGGGGATAAGAAAATTTCTATGGCCGATCTTATTGTACTCGCAGGATGTGCAGCTGTAGAACAAGCCGCCAAAAATGCTGGGCACAATGTAACTGTGCCATTCACACCGGGACGCACCGATGCCACACAGGAGCAAACTGATGTGGAATCATTTGCTGTACTGGAGCCGGTGGCAGATGGTTTCCGCAACTATTTAAGCAAAAGTGCCGGTGTCTGTTCTGAAGAATTACTGGTGGATAAGGCGCAATTACTGACACTGACCGCACCTGAAATGACGGTACTTGTTGGTGGTATGCGGGTGCTGAATGCAAACTTTGATGGATCGCCGCATGGTGTGTTTACCAACACACCGGAAGTTCTCACCAACGATTTCTTTGTGAACCTTCTTGATTTTGGTACTACCTGGAAAGCAGCCGATCCTGTACAACAGGGCTTTATTGGCAGTGACCGTGCCACAGGTACTGTGAAGTGGACAGCCACCCGAGCTGATCTGATCTTCGGTTCTAACTCTGAGTTAAGGGCTATCGTTGAAGTGTATGGAAGTGAAGATGCTAAAGAAAAGTTTGTAAAGGACTTTGTTGCGGCATGGAATAAGGTGATGAACCTTGATCGTTTTGAACTGTCCTGATACAAGCGCCGAATATTATAATTTTTAAAAAGTGACCTGGCAACAGGTCACTTTTTTTATATCAGAAAAAAGTAATTTGAATTTTAATTTAAACGAGTTCAGAACAAATCCGGTGTGACAGTTCTTTTTTAATTGTTATTTTTTACGCTATCGTAATATCCTTATCGAGATATACATCCTGTATCGCATTTAATATTTCAACACCTTCTTTCATGGGTCGCTGAAATGCTTTTCGTCCGCTGATCAATCCCATACCACCGGCTCTTTTATTTATTACGGCTGTGGTTACTGCTTCGGCCATATCACTGGCACCAGCGGAGGCGCCACCGGAATTAATTAAACCTGCACGTCCCATATAGCAGTTAGCTACCTGGTAACGGCAAAGATCAATCGGGTGGTCAGTGGTCAACTCCTCATATATGCGTTTATCATTTTTGCCATACGCCGATTCTTTGGTGTTCAATGCCAGGTAGCCACCATTATTTTCAGGTAGTTTTTGTTTGATGATATCTGCTTCAATCGTTACACCGAGATGATTCGCCTGGCCTGTAAGGTCTGCTGATACATGGTAATCCTTTTCTTTTGTTTTAAAAGCCGGGTTGCGGAGATAACACCAGAGAATGGTGGCCATCCCAAGTTCATGTGCCATTTCAAATGCTTTGCTAACTTCCTGTATCTGTCTTGCAGATTCATCACTACCGAAATAGATAGTGGCGCCAACAGCTGCCGCACCTAAATTCCAGCTTTGCCGCATGGAAGCAAACATGATCTGGTCAAACTTATTCGGGTAGGTGAGGAACTCATTATGGTTCACTTTTACAATAAATGGAATTTTATGCGCAAACTTTCTTGACATAAATCCTAAGCCACCCAGGGTTGTGGCCACAGCATTGCATCCGCCTTCAATAGCCAGTTTAATAATATTCTCCGGGTCGAAGTAAATGGGATTTTTTGCAAAAGAAGCTCCGCCACTGTGTTCAATACCCTGGTCAACGGGCAGGATGGAGAGATAACCGGTATTGGATAATCTTCCGTGCCCATACATATTTTGAAGGTTGCGCAGCACCTGCGGGTTACGGTCGCTGTTGATCCAGATACGGTCGACAAAATCGGGACCGGGCAGGTGCAGTTGTTCTTTTGAAATAGTTCTAGACTGGTGGTTCAGTAAAAACTCAGCTTTATCGCCAAGTAATTCAGCAATTTTTTTAGCAGGCATAGCAATTGTTGGTTTATTAGTTTATGGTCAATTAATCGAATGGTTTTGACTAACGACCGTTAGGCAAAGATAATGGTTGAAGTAAAATGGAAAAAATGCAGGCTGAAAGGAGATTTTTCACTTTGTATACTACTAATGAAAAGTTAGTTGTATATCATGGTGCCTGCTAAGTGTAATATGTGTATTGAAAACTTATCCAAACAGGTTACTGCTAAGATAACGGTCTCCACGATCGCAGGCAATAAAGACAATAACCCCTTTGTCAATCTCACTGGCTAATTGAATAGCGGCAGAAGCAGCACCACCGCTGCTCATTCCGGCAAATATCCCTTCTGACCTGGCCAGTTGTCTTGCCACCAGTGTAGCTTCCTGTTGAGACACATCAATTACCCGGTCTACTCTCTCCGGTTCAAATATTTTGGGCAGGTATTCTTTGGGCCACCTCCGGATACCAGGAATAGAGGATTCTTCGGTAGGCTGGCATCCTACGATCTGGATGGAAGAGTTCTTTTCTTTTAAATACCGTGAACAACCCATGATGGTACCCGTGGTACCCATCGAACTCACGAAATGAGTAATGGATTGATTACTGTCATTCCATATCTCCGGCCCGGTGGTTTTGTAATGAGCGATATAATTATCCGGGTTGGCAAACTGGTTCAGGATAAAAGCTTCTCCTCGGGCTGCTTTTTCGTCGGCATAATCACGGCATACTTCAATACTTTCCAGCAATGTTACAGTGGCGCCGAATGCTTCCATCGTCAATGTTCTTTCTCTTGTTGAGGAAGAAGGCATCACTAATTCAATGTCTAGGTCATATAATCTTGCGATCATCGCTAAGGCAATACCTGTGTTGCCACTGGTGGCTTCTATTAATTGCGTGCCGGGTTTTATATCGCCTCTTTCCACTGCCGAGCGGATCATATTCAATGCCGGCCGGTCCTTTACACTGCCACCGGGATTATTGCCTTCCAGCTTGGCATAGATCGTAACATTGGGATTGGGATTTAATTTTCTTATTTCAACCAGGGGAGTATTTCCAATAAGGTCTGCAATGCCTGCCATGCTGATTATTTTATTTTTTCCACTACTTCTATATCGGGACGATGGTACACCACAGCGTGGGGCGGTACCGATTTGGTAAGCCATACATTTCCGCCAATGATACTGTGATGACCAATAACCGTATCTCCACCCAAAATAGTGGCGCCGGAATATATAATGGCATGATCCTCCACGGTAGGATGCCGCTTTGTAAACGCCATCGACTTGTCGACACTCAGTGCGCCGAGGGTAACACCCTGGTACAATTTAACATGGTCGCCGATGATACAGGTTTCCCCGATCACAATACCGGTGCCATGATCAATGCAGAAATGATTGCCGATTGTTGCACCGGGATGAATATCGATCCCTGTTTTTGAATGTGCCCATTCTGTCATAATACGGGGCAGTAAGGGAATATCAAGCAAATACAACTGGTGGGCCACCCGGTAGAAAAAGATAGCATAAAAGCCGGGGTAGGCACGGATGACCTCAAATCTTGTGCGGGCAGCAGGATCGCCTTCGAGGATCGCGGTGATATCAGTATTAAGAACAGTGTACAGATCCGGGATAGCATTGAAAAATGCATTTGCTTTCTCCACATTATTGCACTGGTTGCAGGCTTTGGTGGCGTTGAATATCCTTATTAGTTCTGCCTTCATTTTAGCAAAGGCGGCTTCTACCTCTTCGGCAGAATCCATGTCGCATTCAGCTCTCTCCGGGAATAAAAGACAAAATAATTTCAGTACACATCCTGCAATCTCTTCATTGGGAGGAACGGCTTCGATAGCCTGCTGTTGTGTATAGATATGATCGTAAAATGCCTGGTTCATAATAGTTGCCTTTACCGGCTTTGTGAAATTACCATAATTTATAACAGCGGATCATGAGCGGGGTTGTGTAGGCTGTTAAAAATAAAAGCCCTGCGGGTGCAGGGCTTTGTTGTCATGATGCTTTTAGTATTATGCATTCCTGTTAATACAATTCAGGTCTTCAAACGCCAGTTCAAGACGTTTGCTGAATGATTCTTCTCCTTTGCGCAACCAAACCCTTGGGTCGTAATATTTCTTATTGGGTTTGTCATCCCCTTCCGGATTGCCCAATTGTCCCTGTAAATAGGCTTCATTCTTTTTATAATTTTCCAGGATACCTTCCCAGAAAGCCCATTGCAGGTCAGTGTCAATATTCATTTTGATAGCGCCATAGCCAATCGCTTCTCTTATCTGGTGCTGCGGTGAACCACTGCCACCATGGAATACGAAGTAAACAGGTTTTGGGGTGGTCTTAAATTCTTTTTCAATATGCACCTGGCTGTTGTTAAGAATTACCGGACGTAATTCCACATTGCCCGGTTTGTAGACGCCATGCACATTACCAAAAGCAGCGGCCACAGTAAAAAGTTTTCCTACTTTGCTTAATTCCCGGTAAGCATAGGCCACGTCTTCCGGTTGTGTATAGAGTTTAGAATTTTCTACATCACTATTATCCACACCATCTTCTTCACCACCGGTAACACCGAGTTCTATTTCAATGCTCATACCCAGCGGTTGCATTCTTTTAAAGAATTCAACTGAAGTATGAATATTTTCTTCAATGGGTTCTTCACTCAGGTCAAGCATATGTGAGCTGAACAGGGGTTGGCCTTTTTCTTTATGGAATTGTTCGCCGGCATCGATCAGGCCGCTTATCCAGGGCAACCATTTTTTGGCAGCATGGTCTGTATGAAGCACAACTGGTACGCCATAGTATTTGGCGACATTATGAATATGCAGGGCGCCTGATATGCCACCGGAAATGTTTCCCTGCAGGTTATCATTTGGCATTCCTTTCCCGGCGATAAACTGGGCTCCTCCGTTGGAGAACTGTACGATAACAGGAGAGTTTACTTTTGCAGCAGTTTCTAAGGTGGCATTGATAGTGTTAGTACCAATCGTGTTGACAGCAGGTAAAGCAAATTGATTATCCCTGGCATCATTGTAGAGTGCTTCCAGTTCGTCACCGAACAGCACACCGGCTCTGTACTTTTTCATTAAGTTTTAATTTTTTTAAAAGTGGCAAAAACTTTCAGCAGGCAGGCAATCGTTAAAGGCCCGCTAATATAGAATATTTATTGAATTGAAAATGCGAACAGGTGTTAGAGTGGTTTACGTTTGGTCTTACCCAGGTTTTTCTGTACCAGTAATAAATTCTTACGCAGGGTTTGCTTCAAATGTATTTTTACAATTTCTCCCATTGAGCTGCATTTCTCATACACATTGGTATTCAGGTATTCCCCCAATTCTTTTTTTAACTGTTCCACTTTTTCCGGGGGGGATATCTGGTCTGCGATCATGATGTCGAGCAGGTCTTTGATACGATAACGGGAGGTGGCTAACCGGAAAGTGATCATCGTTCTTTCTTCTGCCTGGTATTGCTCAATGGATTCTTTATTAAGAACAGCAAGGGCCATTTCCACAAACGCAAAATTCTCTTTGAAGAATTGCGGCAGGTAAAGATTCTTTCTTCCTTCATAGGATTGCTGGTCGAAATCTATACAGCGGATCCGGTACTGGTAATCCTCAATATCAGGAGTAATACCTATCACAAAGTTGTAACTCCGCATATCACCCAGTAACCGCACAAAGCATCTTTCGTTGAATTTCACAAATTCTTTCGCTAATCGTATTTTATTGGTTTCAGGGCTATCCATCATTTGTTTGATAAATACATCCCCCGGAATGCCTGGAATATGTTCTTCTACCAATGTATTATCACAGGTAAAAAAAGTGATTCGGTTTGGAGAAAGGATATGTTCCAGCTCCAGGCCGTATATTCTGGAGGCATCTGCGATCTTGATATAATAGTGATCGTAATTATCGTTGAACTTATTGACGATCCGGATACGAAAGGGGTTTGAATTGCCGAATGTGCAATAATCGATCCTGGCCACATCGAGGTGACTGATAAAACTGAAATCACCTTCTGTTTTCAGGATGGCATATATTTTAACCAGTCCTTGACGGATATAATCCCAGTCACGGCTGTCGTACGATGTTTTTTCCCAGTAAGTATCATTGCCGTTTTTATCTTTAATAGGAGTGGACCAGGTAAAATTCAGCAGGTTATTATAGGTAACAGGAAGTTTAACTTCCCGGCCACGGTTTTTAAGATAGTTCCGCAGCTTCTCATTAACAGGATACATTGGTTTTTTCCGGGAAGGTTTGTCACCTTCCTTTGTTTCCCGGCCATTCTGGTTATCAGTAAATCTCATGGGGTGAATAATCAATTGTGAATAGTCAATAGCGCTTTGCTATTATGGTTCTAAGGTCGTATTATTTTAATTGATTCCGAAGTTTGCTGAAATATGCAGGTGCCTTTAGTAAGCGGCTTCCATACCAGCTGAACAGTTCTCCATCGGCCAGTATGATTGTTGTATGGGGTAATGCTACCTGCAGTTCATCGATATGTTTTTGTTGAAAAGGGTAGGGCTCGGAAGAAAGTAAAACTAGTTCAGGGTGTATTGCTTTTATTTCTTCAAGACTTATTTCGGGATACCGGTTCTTGTTTGCAAAAATATTCTCCAATCCTGCTGCTGCCATCATGGAATGAATGAAAGTGTCACCACCAACTGTCATGTAAGGTTCCTTCCAGATCAGGTAAGCAGTTCTTATTTTATTATCAATCGTCTTTAGCTGATCAAATTCAAATTGAATTTTTGCATTTAATTCTTTTCCTTCAACAGTCTTCCCTACCATATTTGCGATGGAGTGGATCATTTCATACGTATCCTCCAGGTTATTGATATCACTTACCCAAACTGGATACCGGGTTGCCAGTTCTTCTACCTGTTCTTTTATATTTTCTTCTTTATTGGCGATGAGCAGGTCGGGCTGCAACTGGTGGATCAATGCTGTATTTATTTGCTTTGTTCCCCCGATTCTTGTTTTGGTGCGGAACCATTGTTCCGGGTGTACGCAGAACCGGGTAATGCCGATTACTTCTTTGTCTAATCCCAGGTAAAACAATAATTCTGTTTGTGACGGGACCAGGGAAATAATTCTTAAAGGAGTTTTCTCCAGGGTAATTGTTCTGCCTGTTTGGTCTATAAAAGTAGACATGCAGTATTTTACCGCAAATTACTGATGAATAAGCTGTGTTGAAAATGAAAAGAGGAAGGGAGAAAAAGGTTCACCGCGCCTCCTGCTAAATTTTAGTTTAGCAGGAGGGTTCCGGACGTAAGTTTCTTTCAAGGGGATTTGGACACGGTGACACTTGGTCGGTTTTCAAGGATCTCTTTTGGACTTCTTTGGTTTTTCGAACGGATCTGGACTTCAATTGGTTTTTCTGGAAATCTGGATCTTGTTGGTCTTTCTAAGGATTCGGTTTTTTTAATTCTTCAATAAGTATTGGATGATTGGAGAACAAAAATAATTGGCAATTCATTAATAAAACAGAGCAAAATAACCTCTTTTTTTTACGACAGTTTTTACCTTTTTTATCGTAAAGTCTCCACTACCTGATTTCGGAATTACTCAGTTAATTTATCGTAGATCTACGAAACAAGCCTGTGCAACGGTTGCCAAGCTTGTTTTAAATCAATAGTAAAGGCTTATTGCATTAGTTTCCCAATGCCTGGATAACGTCATACTTTGTAACGATATGATAATTGCCGGCCTCATCTTTAGCCAGTACCGCCCCATTTTCTTTATTAATCAGATGGCTTAGTTTCTCAACCGGTGTATCAAATGCCACAATAGGGAAAGAGGGTTCGAGTACTTCCTGTACACTTGAATTTTTTATCTCGGGGTTATCAAATATTTTCTGAAACAAACCTCCTTCACTGATGGCACCAACAGAACCATTTTCATTCATTACAGGTATTTGTTCAATGTCATATTTTTTCATCAGTTCAACTGCTTCCAAAACTGTTTGCCCCGGTTCTACAGTGATCAAACGTTTGGTGCCTCTGGAACTTACCACATCGCGGAATGTTTTTACATCGAGGAAGCCCCGTTCTATCATCCATTGGTCATTGTAGATTTTACCAACATACCGGCTGCCATGATCATGAAAAATACAAACAACCATGTCCTCTTTTTTCAAACGGTCTTTCAATTGCAATAAACCCTGTATGCAACTGCCGGCACTGTATCCGCAGAATAATCCTTCTTCTTTTGCCAGGCGTCTTGCCATCACTGCTCCGTCTTTATCGGTTACCTGTTCAAAATAATCGATCACACTCATATCATAATTCTTGGGTACAAAGTCTTCTCCGAAACCTTCGCTGATATAAGGATGTACTTCGTTCATGTCGATCTCGCCAGTACGAAAATACTTGGTAAGCAAAGAGCCATATACATCAATAGCCCAAATCTGGATGTTTGGATTTTTTTCTTTCAGGTATTGAGCAGTTCCGGTAATGGTGCCGCCTGTTCCTGCGGTACATACCAGGTGTGTAATTTTTCCATCAGTTTGCTTCCATATCTCCGGGCCGGTTGTTTCATAATGTGCCAGGCGGTTGGCCAGGTTATCATACTGATTCATGTGGAAGGAGTTGGGTACTTCTTTGGCCAGCCGGGCTGCTACACTGTAATAACTTCTCGGGTCTTCCGGTAACACGTTGGTTGGGCAAACGATCACTTCAGCTCCGACAGCTTTCAGAATATCAGCTTTCTCTTTGGATTGTTTTTCTGTGGTAACAAAAATGCATTTGTACCCTTTTACCACTGCTGCCAGGGCCAATCCCATTCCGGTATTACCACTGGTTCCTTCAATGATGGTGCCACCGGGTTTCAGTTTGCCTTCTTTTTCGGCTACTTCCACCATCTTTAATGCCATCCGGTCTTTGATTGAGTTGCCGGGATTGAAATAGTCAACTTTTGCTAACACCATACAGGGAAGATCCTTAGTGATTTTATTCAGCTTTATCAAAGGGGTATTCCCAATTGTCTCGAGTATATTGTTTTTTATATCCATAGTCTTTGTTGAATTTGCAAATTTACAAAACGATGTTATCCTGAATCTAATCGGGCCAGTTAAAACCGCCTCCTTTTTCTTTATCAATAGCCTGGAATTGGGCCTTTAATATCTTAGCTCTTGCGGCGATTAAAACGGGAAACCTGGGATTGGCTTTGAAAAGTTTGAAGGTTCTTAATACCCCCTCTTTAAATAACAGGTGGATGCCTTTGTTATAATAAAGGTATTCGTCATATCCCGGGTAAGGAGTTTTGATAAACTGATCGCCGAAGTATTTTTTACATTTCTCTGCATCATCGTTAAATCCGAGGGTATTATTTATCAGCACTGTTTTTACCAGGTTAGTATCCGGTAAATAAGCAGTAACGATCATACAGTTTACTTTATCTTTCAACAGGTAAATCTTAAATATGGGCCATACTTTATTTAAGCTGTCATTAAGAACAAAGCATTTGTCAAAGCCAAGAACAAACTGGGTAATGCTGTCAACTGCCACTGTCCGGTTATGATGCCAGAAAGCCGTCATTTCCTCTTTAAATGTTTTTTCTTCCAGCGAATCTCCCAGGATGGCTTTTACCTGCTTTTCTGTCATACCAAGCCTGATCTTTCCGCAACCATTGCCTGCTGTTACAGGAATCATTTGCTGCCCCATCAATACAAATGAGAAAATAACTCCGGCAAAAAGAGTGGTGATTTGTTTCATATGTTAAGCTCCAAAGTGGCGAAGATAGCCTAACGCCTGTTACTTTTTAACACTATAAAAAAAGCCCCTCCTGTTACCAGAAGGGGCCTACCGGACTTAATGATAATTTATCATTAAGCTTCTTTTCTGAATTGTTTTCTTTTATTGCTGAAATAATTATCCAGTAAAACAAGCCCTAACAAGACATTGATCATCATAAAAGCATTGACCCATGTATTATTAAAGAATTTACTGTAGTCTATTTTGCTTAGTTTATCAGCAATGGCGCTGCTTTCACCCGTACTCCAATCCATTTGGCTAAACCCGTAAACAAGAATAGCAACCAGCATGGTCATGAAAAATAAACCAATACCCCAGATAATTCTTTTATTGATATAGGATTTGGTAGCGGGGGCAATATGCATTTTCGCAATTTCTTCCATCACATTTTTTGTAAACCGCATAGAGGGTGCCTCCAGCTCCGATGATTGAAGCATCTCATTTACCTCCAGCAGTTCACTGTATTTTGCTTTCCATTCAGCATCTGTCTGCAGTAATCTTTCTATGACTGTTTTTTCTTCCAGGGAAGAATGGCCATCAATAAATTCCCACAAACGTTCTTCGATATTTCGTTGCGTATTCATACAATTCAATTTAAATCTTTTACTTCATGTGCAAAATGAGTTTCCATCTTTTCCTTTAATCTTGTTCTTGCCCGGTGTAACCGCACCTTTGCTGTATTAACCTCCAATCCCAGGATCTGTGCAATTTCTTCGAGTGACTGTTCACTTTTATAAAACAGTGTAATGATCTCGGCATCGTCAGGCCCCAGTAAACCAATAGCGTTATGTACCATTGATTGTCTTGATTTTTGTTCCACCAGGTTTGCCCTGAATCCCGAATCCATGCTGTCGGCTACCTCAAACACTTTTTCATTATCCAGCGAATGAATCTCCAGCTTCTTCTTTCTCAGGAAGCTGATACAGGTGTTATTTACAATGGTATATAACCAGGTGCTGAACTTAGAGGCACCCCGGAAATCGGCCAGGTATTTATAAGCTTTAATAAATACATCCTGTGCCACTTCCTCCGCATCCTCCCTGTTTTTCACCATTCGCAGGGTTAGTGTGAAAACGTAATTTTGGTAGCGGTTCACCAGCCCGGCATAAGCCTGGTGGTCACCACTTAGCACTTTGCTAATGAGTTCATTATCATTTAGTCCGGTAGACATCCTTATATAAGACTACACGATAAGTTGTTTGGTTACACTACAAATTACGATTAATTGTCCCTATCTCCGGAAGGGGGAACAAGAAAGTTTGTAAAAAGCTGTAACCCGGTTTCACCGGCTGTAGTCATAGTTACTGTAAACCGATTTGAAAAAAAGTTCTTTAAGGCTGTAACCCGGATCAAACACCGGTAGTCATAAAAGGACAAACAAACAAAAATTACTAATAATAAAAACTACCATTATGGACGCAGGAGAAGTATTAATACCGATTACAATGTTTGCAGGAGGATTTGCAATGATCTTTGGTATTTACTATTTAAAAACCCGCCAGAACCTGGCAATGATTGAGAAAGGAATGAACCCGAAAGAGTTTGCCAACCGGCCGGCTCCGTATAAAAATCTTAAATGGGCATTATTGCTGATTGGGGCTGGTACCGGTTTGTTCCTGGCATATTTACTTGACAATTACATGCTACCAGTGGAGATCAACAAGTTCGGCAATCATGGTGACAGAAATGTACCTATTTACTTTGCCCTTATAGCTATCGGCGGTGGTCTTGGATTGTTTGGTTCCTACCGAATTGAAAAGAAATGGTGGGACGATAATAAAGACAAGCAATAATCTCACCACACACATTATCCGGAAGCAACAGCGAAAGCTGTTGCTTTATTATTTTGCAATTGTCTCCAAAGCTTTTTTTACCATAGCATCATTGCTGTTCAGCACCTGGTAAAAACCTGCATTTCTCCATTTGTACCGGGCCAGCAATGCTTTTAATCTTTGCTGCACTAACTCTTTTTCTTTTCCCGATACTGATTTAAAGTTTACAGAGTCGGTTGCCGTGAATTTTACCAGGTCGTTCCAAATACCTTCAGTATTGTTAAACCCGGTGATGAAATCAGCTGTTGTGCTGTATTTATCAACCTGTAATCTGTTCTGGAGGTAATAATTGTAAACAAAGCTGTTGATATTGGCAGCAAAAGTGAGCCTGTTTGCTTTTTGTTGCGACACACTGGTATCAATAGGAACAAAAATGGAGGGAGTGATGCCGCCACCTCCATACAATGTGTCACTGCATGCTGTGGTAAAACGAAATCCATTATGATTTTTCATCGAGTCAGCAGAAACCATTTCTCCGCTGCTGAACCGTTCCCATAATTCATCCATATATACTTTTTTGCCCTTTTCGTAGGGTCGCTGGATACTGCGGCCAAGGGGTGTATAGTACCTTGCTACCGTAAGCCGCATGGCTGATCCGTCTCTCAACTGGTATTGTTCCTGTACAAGGCCTTTACCAAAAGTTCTCCTGCCTATTATGGTAGCCCTGCACCAATCCTGCAAGGCACCGGCTAAAACTTCACTGGCACTGGCAGATAATTCATCCACCAGCAAAACCAGTTTCCCTTTCTCAAAAAGGCCGGGACGTTTGCAGCGGTATTCCCTTTTTTTGCTATTGACACCTTCTGTATAAACGATCAGTTTATCGCCTTCGAGAAATTCATCAGCCATGTCAACTGCCTCATTCATAAAGCCACCGCCATTACCACGCAGGTCAAAAACAAGACTTTGCATTCCCTGTTTTTGTAATGTTTCCATCGCCTGCATAAATTCTTCGTAGCTGCTTTCACTGAACTTTGTGAGTTTGATATAGCCGGTATTTTTATCGATCATATAAGAAGCCTCAATAGAGGGAACTGGTATCTTTCCCCTGGTAACAGTAATGGATTGTTGTTTTGCTCCTCTTATTACCTGTAAAATCGCTTTAGAGCCTTTGGGTCCGCGGATCAAAGTTTTGATCTCATTAATGGAGACTCCTTTTCGTGTAAGTGATGAGTCGTTCACCCTGGTTATTTTATCACCTATCATTAAACCGGCCTTATCACTTGGTCCATCAGGGAAAACATAAACGACATTAACTGTATCACTGAAAATGTTGAACTCTACACCGATCCCGTCAAAGTTTCCGGCCAGGTCCTCATTGGCTTCTTTTAGCTCTACCGGAGGCAGGTACACAGAGTGGGGGTCCAGTTCGTTCATCATTTCCTGAATAGCACGGCCTTCCAGTGTATCTATCTGCACAGAGTCAACATATCGCATTTTTATCAGATCAAGTGCTTCTTGCAGGGTACTGCGGCTGTTGGAAGAAAAAAAGCCCCTTTTTGATCCAGACTGGTCACTTAATTTAAAGCCCAGGAACATTCCTCCTATTAATACCAGCGAAAAAATAAGTGGAAGCCAGACCTGTAATTTTTTATTTCCCATCATAAACCTTTATTCAGTAATTTGACGCAAAATACTGGATTTGAACGTAACAGAAGATGTCGCTCATCCAATTCAACAAATCTTTATATGCCAGTTGTAAAATTGATTGCAGACAGCGGGGCCACAAAAGCCGAATGGTGTTTACTTCGGAATGGCAGGAAAAAGACCATCATTACCCAGGGTATCAGTCCTTACTTTCTCAATACTGAACAGATAACCGATCTTTTATTGAAAGAGCTAAAACCAAAACTGAAGGATACAAACATAGACGAAGTTTACTACTATGGTACAGGTTGTGCCAACCCGGTCAATGCAAGGTCTGTAAAAAAAGCCATCAGCAAAGTTTTTCAGCATACAAAAGTAGAAGTAACACATGACCTGATGGGTGCCGCAAGGGCTTTATGCGGAAGAAAAAAAGGAGTGGCCTGTATATTAGGTACCGGATCAAATTCCTGCTATTATGATGGGAAGAAGATCATAAAAAACAGTCCGGGGCTCGGGTATGTATTGGGAGATGAAGGTAGCGGTGCCTACCTGGGCAAGAAAGTAATTCAATACTATCTCTACGGAACATTTGATGATGAGCTACGGGGAAGATTTGATCTAACTTATACAACCAATGCGTCGGAGATACTGGAGAATGTTTACAAGAAACCTTTGCCCAATCGCTATTTAGCCGGCTTTGCAAAATTCCTGGCCGAAAACCGGGGCCATTATATGATAGAGAATATCATTGAAGACGGGTTGAATGATTTTTTCTTCAATCATCTTTGCAAGTACCGCGAAACATGGACCTTGCCTATCCACTTTGCGGGAAGTGTTGCATTTGGTTTTAAAGATGTGTTGCAGCAACTTTGCAACAGTTATGAATTTGAATTGGGCAGGGTAATGAAGAACCCGATGGAAGGTTTGATAGAATATCACAGTTAAAGAAAGGACACATGGCTTTTAAAAAAATTACTGAGCAGTCAAGCAATTACCGTCACCTGGAAAAAATGACAGTGGGTGAACTACTCACGAACATTAATAATGAAGATAAAACTGTACCGGAAGCAGTAGGAAAAGCAATACCACAGATTGAAAAGCTTGCTGAAATTGCCAGTGATAAAATGCTGATGGGGGGCCGGTTATTTTATATCGGCGCCGGGACCAGCGGCAGATTAGGAATTGTGGATGCCAGCGAATGTCCGCCAACTTATGGAGTACCATACGGGTTAGTGATTGGAATTATTGCAGGTGGTGAAAAAGCAATTACCACTGCCGTTGAATTTGCAGAAGATGACAAAGAACAGGGTTGGAAGGATCTGCTTGAACATAATGTGTCAGACAAGGATGTGGTAATAGGAATTGCTGCCAGCGGTACTACACCCTATGTTATAGGTGCATTGGATGAATGCAGGAAAAGAGGCATTGTTACCGGCAGTATCTCCTGTAATCCTGATTCACCAGTGAGTGCTGCAGCTGACTTTCCGATTGAAGTGGTGGTTGGACCGGAGTTTGTTACGGGCAGTACGAGGATGAAAAGCGGAACCGCACAGAAACTTGTCCTGAACATGATCTCGACCACTGTTATGATACAGTTAGGAAGGGTAGAAGATAATAAAATGGTAAATATGCAACTAACGAACGATAAGTTGGTTGACCGTGGCACAAAGATGCTAATGGAGAGAGTGAAGATCGCTGATTATGAGAAAGCAAAAGAATTACTCCTTAAGTACGGAAGCGTTAAAAAAGCAGCAGATTCTTTTGCAGGATAATTTTATTTTTCCTTTTTGCAACGTATATTGTGCTCCTGATTCAAACAAGTGGTAAATACATCTAATCATATCTCTTCTTCCCCGGTGATGAATTTCACCAGCACCACTATTATTACAACAACCCGTTAAGGGTTGTATATTTTCATATCAATACATGGGCAGTTTGCTGTAAGATGACGGGAGTCACTTATCGCTTCACATTTTTCTAATCTTTCAAAATTCAGGTCATGCAGGTATTAAAGTTCGGGGGCACTTCGGTGGCAAATGCAGAAAATATAAATAAAGTTGTTGCGATTGTAAAGGAGTCGGTTAAAAAAGGAAAAACAGTAGTAGTAGTATCAGCACTGGGAGGGATCACAGATTTATTACTGGGAGCGGCAGCAATAGCTGCAGAGGGAAATGAAGCCTATAAAGAAAAATTATCACAGGTTGAGCAGAGGCACCTGGACACCGTTAAGCAATTGATCCCAGTTGCGCAACAAAGCCAGTTATTGAGCCTGGTAAAAAAATCATGTAACGAAATTGAAGATATCTGCAATGGTATTTTTTTGTTACGGGAATTAACTCCGAGGTCAAAAGACAGGATTGGTAGTTATGGGGAATGGATCTCTTCTCAGATTATAGCTGCAAAGTTCATTGCAGAAGGGCTCGATGCTGTATGGAAGGATTCCAGGGAATTGATTCTTACCAATTCTACTTTTACTGCAGCAGAAGTGGATTTTGCGATTACGAATAAAAGAACAGGAGAGTTCTTTGCCGCAGCTTCTTCCACTCTTTTTATCTTACCCGGTTTTATTGCTGCAGACAAAAATGGAATAACTACTACTTTAGGAAGAGGAGGGTCTGATTTTACTGCTGCTATTATTGCTTCCGCTGTTAATGCATCCGTTTTGGAGATATGGACTGATGTCAGTGGTATGATGACAGCCGATCCGCGACTGACCAGTAATGCCCGGATCATTCCGCATATATCTTACCAGGAAGCGATGGAGTTGTCGCATTTCGGTGCCAAAGTTATTTATCCGCCCACCATTCAGCCGGTGATGGGTAAGCGGATACCCGTATGGGTGAAAAATACATTTGCTCCTGCTGATGCAGGAACATTGATCGAATCAGTAGCCACAAAAGATGGGGATATCGTAAGAGGTATTTCCAGTATCAACAATATAGCATTGATCAGCCTTGAGGGAAGTGGTATGATCGGTATCCCGGGATTTTCAAAAAGATTATTTGAAGCATTAAGTAGTGAAAGGATCAATGTTATATTAATTACGCAAAGTTCTTCCGAGCATTCAATTTGCGTGGGTATTGATGCGCTGTCTGCAACAAAGGCAAAACAAGCGGTAGATTCGGCTTTTGCCAATGAAATAGCGTTGGAAAAAGTTGAGCCGCTACAAATTGAATCAGCACTTTCTATTGTTGCATTGGTTGGAGAGAACATGAAAAGTCATCCCGGCATCAGTGGCCGTATGTTCAGTGCCATGGGGAGGAATGGTGTGAATGTAAGAGCTATTGCACAAGGGTCTTCAGAAAAAAATATTTCAGCTGTCATTTCTACCAACGATGTACGTAAGGCCATCAATGTTTTACATGAAGAATTTTTTGAAACAACGTACAAACAGGTAAACCTTTTTATAACCGGAACCGGAAATGTTGGTGCAAAATTATTGGGTCAGTTACAGCAGCAACTTGAATTCCTGCAGGAGCAATTACATTTACAGGTAAGAGTAGTTGGTTTAAGTAACAGCAGAAAGATGCTGATTGATGAAGAAGGTATTGATATAAAAAATTGGAAAGAGAAGCTCGAAACAGGTGAAACGGCCAGCCTGCAAAAACTAACAGACGAAATTATCAGCCGTAATCTCCGTAATTCTGTTTTTGTTGATATCACCGCTAATGATAAGGTGGCCGGGGTATATGGTTTGTTATTACAGAAAAGTATTTCCGTGGTTGCCTGTAATAAAGTAGCAGCCTCTTCAGCCTATAGTAATTATAAGAAATTAAAAGACCTTGCCAGGGAATTCAACAGCCAGTTCTTGTTTGAAACTAATGTTGGTGCCGGTCTTCCGATAATTGCTACCCTGAATGACCTGGTACATAGCGGAGACAGGGTACATAAAATCCAGGCTGTACTAAGCGGTACATTGAATTTTGTTTTCAATAATTATGATGGCAGCCGGAAATTTGCGGAGGTGGTAAAGCAGGCCCAGGAGGAAGGGTATACTGAACCAGACCCGCGGCTTGATCTGGGAGGAACGGATGTAATGAGAAAAATAATGATCCTGGCCAGGGAAGCAGGACAGAAAATTGAGATGGACGATATTGTAAATAATTCTTTTATGCCGGCGAGTTGTATGCAGGGATCAGTGGATGATTTTTATGCAGCCATGCTGAAAGAAGAAGCGCATTTCAAAAAACTGGCAGCAGATGCGAACATTGCCGGATGCAAATTGAAATTTGTTGCCTCATTTGACAATGGCAAAGCATCAGTAGGTTTGCAGCATATTGATCCGAAGCATGACCTGTATCACCTTTACGGGAAAGATAATGTCGTTCTGTTTTACACTGACCGGTATAAAGAACAGCCTTTAGTTGTGAAGGGAGCCGGTGCTGGTGCTGATGTGACAGCCAGTGGTGTATTTGCTGATATTATCAGGGCCTCAAAAGTATAAAATGAAGAAAGTAAAAGTACATAGCCCGGGTACGGTAGCCAACATTGTATGCGGATTTGATATTCTTGGACTTGCATTGAGTGAACCATACGATGTGATGGAAGTGACGCTGCTTAACCGGCCTGAAGTGATCATTCATAATATAGACAACTTTAATTTGCCGACGGAAGCAGAAAAGAATGTAGCCGGAGTTGTATTATTATCGGTGATGGAGAGAATGAATAATACAATTGGATTTGAAGTTACCGTTGAAAAGCACATCAAACCAGGAAGTGGTATTGGCTCCAGTGCTGCCAGTGCTGCCGGAGCGGCAGTAGCAGCCAATTATTTATTAGGAAATATTTTTTCCAGTGATGAAGTGGTGCAGTTTGCCATGAACGGGGAGAAACTGGCTTCTGGTGTAAAACATGCTGACAATATTGCTCCCTGTATTTTGGGTGGCATCAGCCTGATACGCTCCATTCATCCACTGGATATAGTTTCCATTCCGGCACCTGACTTATTTGTCACAGTGGTTCACCCGCAGATTGAAGTAAGGACATCTGATGCCAGGCAGATACTGAAACAACAGGTGCTATTAAAAGATGCAATAAAGCAATGGGGGAATATTGCCGGCCTGGTAACAGGATTTATGAAAAATGATTATGATCTGATAGGCCGTTCACTCGAGGATGTTATCATTGAGCCTGTACGAAGTATCCTTATTCCGGGATTTGATGAGTTGAAAGTAAAATGTAAAGAGGCAGGAGCATTGGGTGGTGGTATTTCTGGTTCCGGGCCATCTGTATTCATGCTGAGTACAGATGAATCAACTGCGAAAGCTGTCGGGCATGTGATGAGCCAGGTATATGAACAAATCGGTATTGAGTACAATATTTATGTAACGACTATTAATAAGAAAGGGGTGGAGGTGGTGAGCAGTGAGTAGCAGGATGCAGGTTTATATTAATTTATTTAATGGTTTTTTCTAAATGAAATATTACAGTACAAATAAAATTGCAGGATCGGTTAATTTCAAAGAAGCAACGATCAGAGGGCAGGCACCAGATAAAGGGTTATACTTTCCGGAGATCATTCCTTTTGTGGATAAGGATCTGATCAGCAATATTGACAGCTATACAAATGAAGAAATAGCATTCAGGATAATCGCACCTTATGTTGGTAACGGGATTCCCGAAGACAGGTTATGGGACATTGTAAAGGAAACAGTGAATTTTGAGATTCCGCTGGTGAAAGTGAATGACACTATTTCTTCCTTAGAATTGTATCATGGCCCGACGCTGGCATTTAAAGACGTGGGTGCCAGGTTCATGAGCCGTTGTTTGGGATATTTTGTACAAGGAGATTCAAGAAAAGTAACCGTGCTGGTGGCAACATCCGGTGATACCGGTGGTGCAGTTGCCAATGGTTTTTATAATGTGGAAGGGGTAGAGGTGGTCATTCTATATCCATCCGGCAAAGTGAGTCCCGTACAGGAAAAACAATTAACAACACCGGGTAAAAATATTCATGCATTAGAAGTACTGGGTACTTTTGATGATTGCCAGCAAATGGTGAAACAGGCTTTTGCGGATAAGGAGCTAACGGATAAATTATTTTTGACCTCAGCCAATTCGATAAATGTAGCCCGGTGGTTGCCACAACAGTTTTATTATTTCTATGCGTACAAGCAATGGCAGGAAAAAAATAACCCGCCTGTAATTTCTGTTCCCAGTGGCAATTTTGGTAATATCTGTGCAGGTCTACTGGCCATGCAATCCGGCTTACCCGTAAAACACTTTATTGCAGCCTGTAATGTGAATGATATTGTAAGTGAATACCTGCAAACACAGGAATTGCAACCGAAAAAGGCCGTTGCCACTTTGAGTAACGCCATGGATGTAGGTAACCCCAGTAATTTTGTACGTATTCTGGAGATTTTTAAGCACCAGTTTCCATTGTTGAACAATAAGCTATCCGCATATACGATAACAGATGCTGAAACGGTATCAACAATCAGGGAGGTGTATGAAAAATATAATTATATTCTTGATCCGCATGGAGCTGTAGGATTTCTTTCTTTACACCGTTACCTTTCTGATCATCCCGGTCAAACCGGATTATTTTTAGAAACAGCTCACCCGGTTAAATTTCCGGAAGCTGTGGAAAGCAGCATTGGTAAACGCATTGAAATGCCAGCTGCTGTTCAGTCTCTTATGGATAAAGAAAAGCAAAGTGAATTAATCAAACCTGACTATCAGCAATTCAAGGATTATCTTTTAAAATAAGATGCCTTTCTGATTATTGCTTTTTCTACTTTATCACTTAGCTTATCTTTGCACCGAGTAGCAGGCTTATGCATAATTTAGAACCCTTTTATAACTGGCGTCATATCTATATCAGTGAGGAAGATAAATTTTCTCCCTTCTTCGGCCGTCAGTATTCTGAATTTGAATTTTCCCTGACTGTTTACAATTATTACATACATCCGCAATGGGATGATTTTGGCAGCCGTACATTATACCTGAAGATTCTGCTGGCAGATTACGAAGAAAAATATGCTGTTATTGAGCTGATCGGTGAATGGAATGATGCTGTGGAGAATGACATCATGGAACTCAAAAGGGAGGTGCTGGAGAAATTCATGTACGAGGGTATCCACAAGTTCATCCTGATCGGGGAGAATGTATTGAACTATCATAGTGACGGAAAAGATTATTATGAAGAGTTATATGAAGAACTATCGGACGAAAATGGCTGGATAGTTTGTTTAAACATGCCGGAGCAGACGCAATACGACTTTAAACATGCAAAGCTAAACAGGTATATAGAATTAATGGAACTGGACAACTGGCGAACCTACAAGCCTTTTCATTTGTTTAAAAAGATCGATAATGAGCTGACCGCAAGACTAACCAATTAGTTACTGTAGATGTGGTGGGCGCATGATTTTTGTCATTTAAAACTTTTATCTGTTTTTGGTCACGGGGCATTACTTTTGCAGAAATTGATTACTTCCTCTAAGAATATTGCTTATGAAATGGTCTGAACAGTTTACTTCCTCGGTTGGCAAAAAGTGGGTAATGGCTTTGACGGGTTTGTTCCTTATTATTTTTCTGGTGGTGCATGCCGGTATCAATGCCTGTATCTGGGCGAATGATGGCGGTGAAATGTTTAACAAGGCAGCCCATTTTATGGGAAGCACTGTTCTTATACGGATTGCAGAAATCGGCCTTTTCCTTGGTATCTTTCTGCACATCCTCCAGGGCTACATGCTGGAAATACAGAATCGCAGCAAAAGAAAACAAGGGTATGCAGTACCTATGGGAAATAAAGGCAGCAAGTGGTATAGTCGCAGCATGGCACTATTAGGGACAATTCTTTTAATGTTCTTCATTCTGCATTGGTGGCATTTTTGGGTACCGGCCCGTTTCATAGGACACGAAGAGTTAACAGAATTGAAGATCAATGGTGTGCAGATGCATAATATGTACAACCTGATGCAATTCACTTTCCGGGAATTGTGGGTAGTAATCGTTTATGTATTTGCCTGCTTCTCTTTATGCTGGCATTTGATACATGGTTTTCAGAGTGCATTCCGGACAGTGGGTGTAAGTAATTCAAAGTATGTAAGCCTTATTCAAAATGTAGGTATCGGGTACTCAATTATTATTTCACTGGCTTTTGCAATGATGCCGGTAAGTATGTACCTGGGATGGGTATAAAGGACCATCACGAATTAATTGCGGTAAGGTATGATCTGTTTGAAAGGTAGAATAGTTATTACAGGACCAGGATCTTAATAGCGAACTGTAAAAAAGCAAATAAAACATTTATATCAAAGTAATCAGAGGTTATGCTTGATTCAAAAATTCCCGCCGGACCGTTAGAACAGAAATGGACAGATTATAAAGGACATGTGAAACTGGTGAACCCGGCGAACAAACGAAAACTGGAAGTGATCGTAGTTGGTACCGGTTTGGCTGGTGCTTCTGCTGCAGCTTCTTTAGGTGAACTGGGATATAAAGTGAAAGCATTTTGTTTCCAGGATTCACCCAGGAGGGCACATTCTATTGCTGCACAGGGTGGTATTAATGCGGCTAAGAATTACCAGAATGATGGAGACTCTATCTTTCGCTTGTTTTATGATACCGTGAAAGGGGGAGATTACCGTGCCAGGGAATCCAATGTGCATCGTTTGGCAGAAGTGAGTGTAAATATTATTGACCAGTGTGTGGCACAGGGAGTTCCATTTGCCAGGGATTATGGCGGATTACTGAACAACCGTTCTTTTGGTGGTACACAGGTGCAAAGAACTTTTTATGCGGCAGGACAAACCGGTCAGCAATTATTGATTGGTGCATACCAGGCCCTGGAAAGACAAGTTGCTTTAGGTAATGTACATATGTATAGCCGCCATGAAATGCTGGATGTGGTGATGGTGGATGGGAAGGCAAGAGGGATTATCTGCCGTAATCTTGTAAATGGTGAACTCGAAAAATATTTTGGTCATGCTGTATTGCTTTGTACAGGTGGTTATGGTAACGTATTCTATCTTTCTACCAATGCCATGGGCAGTAATGTAACGGCTGCCTGGAAAGCACATAAGAAAGGAGCATTTTTTGGTAACCCCAGCTTTACACAAATTCACCCTACCTGTATTCCGGTGAGTGGTGATCACCAGAGTAAATTGACCCTGATGTCTGAATCGTTAAGAAATGACGGTCGTATCTGGGTACCCAAACAAAAAGGGGATAAAAGAAAGGCGAATGATATTCCTGAAGAGGAAAGAGACTATTACCTCGAAAGAAGGTATCCGGCATTTGGTAACCTGGTACCAAGGGATGTGGCATCAAGAGCAGCTAAAGAAAGATGTGATGCGGGATATGGTGTAGGAACCACCGGGCAGGCTGTTTATCTTGATTTCAAATACAATCTCATTAATAAATACGGAAAAGCAGAAGCAAACAAGCACGGGATTGAAAATCCTGATATGGAAACATTGATCCGGTTAGGCAAGGAAGTAGTGAAGGAAGAATATGGGAACCTGTTTGATATGTATGAAAAAATTACAGGGGAAAATCCATATGAAGTACCAATGAGGATTTACCCGGCTGTACATTATACCATGGGTGGCCTATGGGTGGATTATGAACTGATGACGAATGTAAAGGGATTGTATTGCCTGGGTGAAGCAAACTTCAGCGATCATGGTGCGAATCGTCTCGGTGCATCTGCCCTGATGCAGGGATTGGCAGATGGCTATTTTGTTATCCCTTATACTATTGGTAATTACCTGGCAGATGAAATTGCTACCAAACCAATTCCAACTGATCATCCGGCATTTACAGAAACTGAAAAAGCGGTGGCTGATCGTATCAGCACATTGATGAATATTAAAGGGAAGCAAACGGTAGAAAGTTTTCATAAGCGTTTGGGTAAGATCATGTGGGAAAAATGCGGGATGGCCCGTAATGAAAAAGGATTACAGGAAGCTATTGTGGAGATACAGCAATTGAAAAAAGAATTCTGGAGTGATGTTAAAATTCCCGGAACTATCAAAGAAATGAATCCTGAATTAGATAAGGCTGGTCGTGTTGCCGATTTTATTGAGTTGGGTGAATTGATGTGTATAGATGCATTGAACAGAAACGAAAGTTGCGGTGGCCACTTCCGTGAAGAAAGCCAGACTGAGGAAGGGGAAGCAAAAAGGAATGATGCTGATTATGCATATGTGTCAGCATGGGAATACAAAGGAGAGAGTAATTGGGAACTGCATAAGGAGCAACTGGAGTTTGAAGTTGCAAAACCAACTCAACGGAGTTATAAATAAAATTATCAACTGAATAATCAGAACCGCATTATGGAGCAATACACAATGAATCTTACTTTAAAAGTCTGGAGACAGAAAAATAGTGCTGAGCGGGGCAGTTTTGAAACGTACCCGGTGAAGAACATTTCTTCTGAGATGTCATTTTTAGAGATGATTGACGTATTGAATGAAGAACTTATCCGTGATGGAAAAGACCCGATTGCCTTCGACCATGATTGTCGTGAAGGTATTTGTGGTATGTGTTCCATGTATATCAATGGACGTCCGCATGGGCCATGGGAAAAGAACACAGTTTGCCAGCTGCACATGAGGGCCTATAATGATGGTGATACCATTGTGATTGAACCATGGAGAGCCAATGCCTTTCCGGTCATTAAAGACCTGATGGTCGATCGTTCTTCTTTCGATCGTATCATCCAGGCAGGGGGGTATATTTCTGTCAATACAGGAAGCCCGGTGGATGCTAATGCCATCCCGGTTGAAAAGAATATGGCAGATGCTGCTTTCGCGGCAGCCGCCTGTATTGGTTGCGGCGCTTGTGTGGCAGCCTGCAAAAATTCATCAGCTATGCTCTTCTTATCTGCCAAAGTAACGCATCTTGCTTTATTACCTCAAGGTCATCCGGAAAGACAGGCCAGGGCAATGAATATGGTGGCCCAGATGGATAAAGAAGGATTTGGCGCCTGTACCAATACAGGAGCCTGTGAGGCAGTTTGTCCGAAAGGAATTTCTATTGAAAATATTGCCCGCCTGAACAGGGAGTATATGATGGCAGGGCTGGCCAGCGACAAATAAGCTGTTTTAAACTATTTATAAGCCCTTTATCACAAAGGGCTTTTTTGTTTTCGGCCACTATTCGTACATTCAGATTCTATAAAAAACTTTTATGTACACAAAATCTATTTCAATTGCGGTAGTGGCTATTTTTTTACTTGTTTCCTGTAAAAATAATGATACTGTGAAAAAAGAACCAGTAAAATGGCCGGAAGGAGTAACTGCTCCTGTAGCCGAAAAGAAAATTAAAGAATTGACAGCGCATGGTGATACCCGTATCGATGAGTACTACTGGATGAATGATTACTTTAAAAAAGGTCCTGATAGTACCAAAGTAGTTGATTACCTGAAAGCAGAGAATGCTTACCTGGATACAATGATGTCTGGTACCAAAAAATTCCAGGAGGAATTATTTGCGGAAATGAAAGGCCGTATCAAGGAAAAAGATGAGTCAGTGCCAGTGCTGAACAATGGTTATTATTATTATTCCCGTACAGAGGAAGGGAAACAGTATTATAAATATTGCCGTAAAAAAGGAAGCCTGGATGCCCCGGAAGAGATTTTGCTGGACGCCGATAAAATGGCAGAGGGGTCAGGCTATTTTTCTGCGACGGGATTCAGTGTTAGCCCTGATAATAAGTTAATGGCATATGGTATTGATAAATTATCACGCCGCCAGTATACTATTTATATTAAGAACCTGGAAACAGGTGAGTTGTTAAAAGATGAAATAAAAGGCACGGGTGGCAATGCAGTTTGGGCTGCGGATAATAAAACCCTTTTCTATACTTCTAATAACCCGGTTACTTTATTATCAGAGAAGATCAGGAAGCACAAATTGGGTACTGATGCCACCACTGATGTAACAGTGTATGAAGAAAAGGACCCTTCGAACTATATTGGTGTTTACAAAACAAAGTCAAGGGACTATATAGTAATTTATTCAAGTGCCACATTGTCCAGCGAATTCCGGATAGTAAAAGCCAGTGAACCTGATGCCTCTTTCAGTATATTTCAGCCAAGGATAAAAGATGTGTTGTATGGGATTGACCATTGGGGAGATAAATTCCTCATCCGCACCAACCTGGAAGCCAAAAATTTCCGGTTAATGGAAACTCCTGTTGATAAAACAACCCGGGAGAACTGGAAGGAAGTAATAGCACACAGGACAGATGTTTTGCTGGAAGATATAGATCTGTTCAAAGGTCATTGGGTGATCACCGAACGAAAGGAAGGGCTGTTGCAAATGCGTATCAGGGAAATCGCTTCCGGTAAAGAGCATTATCTTGACTTTGGTGAGCCGGCTTATGCTGCTTATGTTGGTGCAAACCCCGAGTTTAATACAACAAACCTGCGTTACAATTATACTTCGCTTACTACTCCCAATTCAGTTTTTGATTATGATATGAATTCCAAAAATAAAAAGATGATGAAAGAACAGGAAGTACTGGGTGATTTTAATAAGTCTGATTATGTGACCGAAAGGGTATATGCAACTGCAAAAGATGGTGCAAAAGTTCCTGTTTCAATAGTGTATAAGAAGGGTACAAAGAAAGATGGATCAGCTCCTTTATTGTTATATGCCTATGGTTCATATGGCGCCAGTATGGATGCAAGCTTCAGCAGCAATCGTTTAAGCTTGCTGAATCGTGGATTTGTATATGCAATTGCTCATATTCGTGGCGGACAGGAAATGGGACGGCAGTGGTATGAGGATGGTAAGTTGATGAAGAAAAAAAATACATTTACTGATTTCATTGATTGTGGTGAATTTCTGATCAAAGAGAAATATACTTCTAAAGGTCATTTGTATGCGATGGGAGGCAGTGCCGGCGGCTTACTGATGGGTGCTGTTGTAAATATGGCCCCAGATCTTTGGAATGGAGTAGTGGCACAGGTGCCCTTCGTGGATGTGATCACTACCATGTCAGATCCAACTATTCCTTTAACAACAAATGAGTATGATGAATGGGGTAATCCGGCTGATAAAGATGCTTATTTCTATATGAAAACCTATTCTCCGTATGATAATTTGGAAAAGAAAAATTATCCTAATATGCTTGTGATAACCGGATTGCATGATAGCCAGGTACAGTATTTTGAACCGGCCAAGTGGGTAGCAAGGCTGAGGGTTTTAAAGACTGATAAAAACCTGCTATTACTTAAAACAAATATGGAAGCCGGGCATGGCGGAGCATCCGGCCGTTTTGATTATTTAAAACAGATTGCCATGGAATATGCATTCTTAATGGCACTGGAAGGTATAACCAGCTAAAAGGCCATTGCAGCTCGCAATGAACCTGACCAGATTGCATCACTCCCGGTTTCTTTCATCAGGATTAAACCCGGAGTGATTGCTATTTTAGTGGAGATATAGTAAGTACACTGAAGTGAGGCCCCTGTATTGAATTGTACATTGCTATTGTATATGCCTGCAGCAGGGCCAGCAGTCAGGCTTAAATGTACATTCTTACCCGCATTATACACGGCGCCTGCAAATACATGTAAAAAGATATAAGCTGGATATTGATAAGAACCGGTTCCGGTTGTTTCCTTCTTACCAACGTAATAAGCAATACCACTATTCCCGGTAAATCCAATTTTTTTTTGGGGCATTGAATTAAGTTGTCCAAAACGATTTTTGCTCCAGGCATATATAGTACTAAAACCTCCGTAATGAGTGTTAGAAAAATCACCCAGCGAAATATTAATTCCTGCTGCAATTACATTTCTTTTTCCACCGGGATTTGTTTTTTTCTGAAAACCTGTCTGTGAGAAACAAAATGAAACAGGAAGTAAAAGCAGAAATAAGGCAAAACTCTTTTTCATAATAAGGGTGTGAATCAAGGCCGGCATATTACCTGATCAATACAAAAGTACCTTTTCTTTTTATAGTTTCACCCGACTTGCCAATGGCTTTGATAAACCAAACATAAACACCGGCTTGCTGATGCATACCTTTTACTTTTCCATTCCATCCTGCATTACGCAGGCTGGTTGAAAACACTTGTTCTCCCCAGCGATTATATATGCTGAACTCTTTAAGTATTACTTGTCCATGATAAAATGGTTTCAGTATATCGTTTTTCCCGTCATCATTAGGTGTAAATCCTGTTGGTATATAGATATCATTATACTGTAAAACGGTGATCCTTACTGAATCTTCACCTTTACAGCCCTCACTGTTACTGGCAGTAACTTTATAAACAATATCCTCCAGTGGAGTGGCAACAGGATTCCTTATGTTACTATTGCTTAACCAGGTGTCTGGTGACCATTGGAAACTATCAGCAGGTTCATTGGTTGAAAGGATAACCGATTGTCCAACTGTGATTGTCTGATCGGGTGGTGCGGTAACCGAAAAATTCTTTATTTCTACCTGCTTTATTAATGAATCATCAATACAGGCAGCACCAGTAAGTAGTTTCAGTTTTACGGAATAAAAACCTTCCTGGTTATATATATGAATCGGGTTTGCAGCTGTTGAAGTATTGCCATCGCCAAAATCCCATAGATATTGGCCTCCTCCATTCTGTTCAAAAAGACTTTTATTGACGAAACGGACATAATTGGAATCACACCTGACTACATAATCAAAATCAGCATCGGTAATTGTACCACTGGGTTTTATGATTCTGCTGCTTTTAATGTTACCACAACTGACAGAGGAAGAAATATTCAGGGTAACAGTATATGATTGATTTGCCGGAGTAAATGTATGAACCGGGTTTTGCAGGGTTGATGTATTTCCATCGCCAAAATTCCAGGACCAGTTGAGAGTCCCGGGCATGCCCGAGATTGCAGTAAACTGAACTCTTCCGCTGCAGCTGTCAGTTATTACATATGAAAAACTATTGTTGGGATCATAGGCCACATCATTAATAAAGGAGGGGGAACCGAAACGGGCAGAAAATGGTGAAATATCCAACTGGTTATCCTGGAAATTACAGCCTGCACCTTTAACAGCAGGAGAATTGATCACGCCAAGACTTTGACCTGGTCTGAATGTATAAATTTTTTCATTCGGCGCCAGCTGTAGTGTTAATACCGGGGAAGTAGTTGAAATGCTGATGGTTGATGCACTGACAGCAGCGGCGGAAAGTAAGCTAGCTTCCAGCTGATCGATCTTTCTTTCATAAGGACGTACAAGATATAACATCTTTGAATCAGACGAGTATTCGCAGGCAACATACATTGCATTATCAAACATAACGGACCTTCCGTTAGAAACCTGTCCGGTTGTATTATCAAAGTCGAATAGCTGTACAAAATTTGGATTGCTTACATCAGGATCGAATAACGGGAAATGGGTCTGGCATAATTGCTTTCCATCCGGGCTTATCTTCATATAGCCTGTATTGGTAAGCAGGTGTTGAGTAAGTAATACACCAGCCTGTGAAACGACAGGGTTTGATTGCAGCCCGTTGCAGGTGATCAGCCAGGAACGGAAAATATTGGAATTATTATCATTGGTGATCAGCCAGATATCCGTACCATTTTGATGCCTGGCGGCAGTTAGTCTTTCTGTACAGGATTGCCATAGTAGTGTGTTTTTAGAAACCACTTCGCCATTGCCATTATCCCGCTTCATATTTACAATAGAATAATTGTACCCGTTGCTGAAATTGTTTTCAATGGCATCTGTGGTAAAGATGTAATAGATACTGTCATTTCCGGGAACGGGAACAATAATAACAGCCTGGCAGGATGAAATATTTCCTTTCAGATCATTTCCATTCAACATAACCTGATGCTGGCGATTAAAAACGGTTATCCCATTCGTATAAAATAGCAATTGTCCGGTGCTGTCAGAAATAGCAGCGGATCCTTCATCTGTGATCATTGCTCCATCTGTAAGGGTAACAGGTGTTACTTGACCAGGAGAACCCGAAAAGCGGATGCCTGCCCGCTGACCAAAATACCAGTTATTGTTCTGCTGTGCCTGCAACGCAAAACAGATTAAAAAATGGGATAAAAATATAATTGTACTTTTTCTCAAACCAAACAGGTATTTCAACGTATTTATGAGACCCGCAACAACAAATTTGCTGCTTTTTAAGGGGAATTAACAGCATGGGATAACTTTCACACAATAAAACCAGCGAATTTTGCGATTTTTAGCTAAACTCACTGCTATTGAATCAATTATGCAGGATATTTCTTGTTATTACCCTGGCATTGACTTCCCTCTGGAGCAGTGCACAAATTCCTGTAGCCGGTAACCCTGTTTCTAACCTGCGGAAAAAGACTTTCAGGCTAGATGCAGACAGCATTAAAGTAGATACGATCAGTATTGTCCCCAATACTTTTTTCATCAGCAACGTGGTTGTTGAAGATTACCGTATTGATTATGTTAAGGCGATACTTTACTGGAAAAAGAAACCAATAGCTGATACTGTCACCATTACATACCGGGTGTTCCCCTTTAAACTAAATCCGATAGCCCAGCGAATGAATTACGATAGTGTGATGAATAATTTTTATCAGAAGCCCTTTGAATTTAACAATGGTTTAGCCGGTAATCAAAAGGGAGTGTTTGATTTTGGAACATTAAAAGCTGAAGGGAGCCTTGGCCGCCAAATTGGATTTGGTAACAGCCAGGATGCAGTGGTGAACTCTTCGCTTAACCTGCAGCTCAGCGGTATGCTGGGTGATAGTATTGAAATACAGGCAGCTATTACTGATAATAATATTCCTATTCAACCTGATGGAACTACACAACAATTAAATGAATTTGACCAGGTGTTTCTCCAGTTTAAGAAAAGAGGATGGCAGTTGAATCTTGGGGATATTGATATCCGGCAGAATCAAAGTTATTTTTTGAATTTCTACAAAAGATTGCAGGGTATCTCTTTTCAAACAGAGAATCGCCTGTCAAAAAGTATTAGTTCCAAAACCCTGGTCAGCGGTTCTATTGCCAAAGGGAAATTTAACCGGCAGATACTGGAGCCTTTGGAGGGGAACCAGGGGCCTTACAGGTTGCGGGGACCGAATAATGAATTGTTTTTTGTCGTATTGGCTAATACAGAAAGAGTATTTTATGATGGACAACTGTTACAGCGGGGAGAAGACCAGGATTATGTGATCAATTATAACTCTGCGGAAATAACTTTTACTCCCCGCAGAATGATAACAAAGGATAGCAGGATACAGGTGGAGTTTGAATATGCAGAACGGAATTATTTGAATATTAACCTTTATTTATCCCAGGAGTTTGAAGTCAATCAGAAACTGAAGATCCGGTTAGGGGCTTTCAATAATAATGATGCTAAAAACTCACCCATTAACCAGGTGCTGGATACCAGGCAAAAACAATTCCTGGCTGACCTTGGTGATAGCACTCAAAATGCGTTTTATCCCACAGCGTTAATTGATTCTTTTGCTGCCGATAAAATACTTTATGAGAAAATATATGTGGGATTGGATTCTTTTTACCAATATTCCACAAATCCTGCGACGGCTAAGTTCAGTCTGTCTTTTGTGGATGTAAAGCAGGGAAATGGTAATTATGTACCTGAATTTAACGGGGCTAATGGAAAAGTATACAAATACCTGCCACCAGTTGCAGGTATCAGGCAAGGACAATATGAGCCTGTGCAAATATTGGTAGCACCCAGGCGGCAACAAATAGTTAACCTCGGAATTGATTATGCTATTGATAAAAATACGTTGGTAAAAGCAGAAGTGGCAACCAGTAATAATGATGTGAATACTTTCTCTACGAAACAGGATGGGGATGACAGGGGATGGGCAACAAAAGTTCAGCTGAGTAATAACAAGATGCTGAGGGCTGCAAAAAAACTGGAATTAACAACCGGGTTGGATTATGAATATGTACAAAGTAAATTTAAACCATTGGAAAGATTGCGGAACGTGGAGTTCACAAGGGATTGGGGCCTTACTCTTTTCTCTGTTCCAGTTAATGAAAATATCATCAGGGTTTCAGCAGGTATGAAGGATAAGAATAATCATGCTGTTTCCTACCAGTTCATCAATTATAACCGCAGTGATAATTATAATGGATTTCAGAATGTAATAAAGCACAATGTTGACTGGAAAGGCTGGCGGTTCAACAACCAGTTTACCGTTACGAATTTTAAGCTGCAAAATGATAAAGGAACTTTCTTAAGACCAACCTTTGATATAAGTAAACAGTTGAAGAAAATGGACAACTGGAGAGTGGGGCTTAACTATAGCCTGGAGCAAAGTACTTCCCGTTATAAGACTAATGATACATTGACCCCCACTGCATTTTCTTTTGATATCTACTCTGCTTATTTAAAATCGGATGAAAGTAAAAAGAATAAATATGGCATTACCTTCTTTACAAGGTCTGATAAATATCCGGTCGGCAAAGAATTTGTGAGAGGTGACAGGAGCCTGAACCTGAACCTGCAAACAGAATTACTCGCAAACCCCAAACGCCAGTTTTACCTGAATACGACATTCCGTAAATTAAAAGTGTACAATACCACTTTGTCCAGACAAAAAGAAGACGAAACTATTTTAGGACGGGCAGAGTATGTAATGAATGAATGGAAAGGGTTACTAACGGGAACTGTTTTATATGAAGTAGGGGCAGGGCAGGAACAGCGCAGGGATTTTGCATATTTAGAAGTGCCTGCCGGGCAGGGTGAATATGCGTGGATCGATTATAACAATGATGGTATTCAGCAACTGAACGAATTTGAGCTTGCCGCTTTCCCAGACCAGGCAAAATTTATCCGGGTGTTTACACCAACTAACGATTTTATAAAGGCAAATTATATCACATTCAACTACAGGCTTGATATAAGTCCAAGGGCTGTATTAAACTCACCTAACCTGAAAGGTGCGAAGAAACTATTGTCAAAATTGAACCTGCTCACCTCATTTCAGACCAGTAAAAAATCGGTTGCCAGCGGGGGGTTCGAATTCAATCCCTTCAAATATGGGGTAAATGATACGGCATTAATTACCTTAAGTACTACCATCCTGAATACACTTTCCTTTAACCGGTTTAGCAGTAAATGGGGATTTGATTTCAGCAATTATCGTAATAACGGTAAATCATTACTCACTTATGGATACGAGAGCAGGAAAATAAATGACTGGTCTGTAAAATGGCGATGGAATATTAGCAGAAGCCTGGCACTTACTGTAAACGGTAAAAAAGGAATAAACGCATTATATACACCTCAGTTTACCAACCGCAATTACCAGCTTTCGGTTTATACTGTTGAACCTTCAGTGATTTATATAAAAGGCACAAAGTTCAGGATAGTGAGCAGCTACAAGTTTGATAGTAAGAAAAACCTGCCCCTATACGGGAATGAGAAATCTATCTCCAATTCATTGAATCTTGAATCAAGGTATAATATCCTGCAACGGAGCTCTCTAACCGGCAAGTTTACTTTTAATAATATTAATTATGATTCTCCGGCCAATACAACAGTAAGCTATATTATGCTGGATGGTCTGTTGCCGGGGAAAAATTTCCTTTGGTCACTGGGCTTTAACAAACGGCTGATGAATAACCTGGAGTTGAATTTTCAATACGATGGCCGTAAAGCCGGATCATCCCGTACTGTACATTTAGGAAGGGCGGGAGTGACGGCATTATTTTAAAATTAACCGGAAAAAATCCATTTCCGGATCATGTACATCTGAAGATGCCGGGTAGTGAAGCGGGGTACCAGGCTATAAATTTCTCCCCGGGTACAGATCAATAGTATTAGTAAAATGCTGATAAACTGCCTGTCCCGGGGAGAGTGAATTTTTTCCTTACGTTAATTAAAACGAAAAAGTTGCTCTCAGGCTTGCTACAAAATTCCTGTCTTTATAATCTTCTTCATCTTTGTTGATATTGGATAATCCCTGTGCCAAACGGATACCAACACCAATCCGATTCTTTTGATAACCTACACCCAGCAATCCTCCAAAATCAAAACTATTGATATAATCTTTATAATCGTACGTTTCATCATTGTATTTGTCCTTTGCGCTGACAAGAAAACCCGGTTGTACACCTGCCTCTCCATAAAAACCACCTTTGGAGGTGCCTCTTAATACAATAGGCAGATTAATATAATTCAGCATCACTTTACCTGAGGCATAAGTATCTGAATATTTTGATCCCTGTGTTGAATAATTTAATTCCGTCCGGATGCCCAGGATATCATTTAGTTCAAGGAGACGGATACCTATACCGACATGAAAACCTATCAACGCCTCATCATAGCTTTCACTATCTCCATTAATACCACATGACTGGAGACCAAATGCAACGAACAGGAAATTATCAATTTTCTTTTTCTTACGGTCCCCGTTCGAATCGGGTTCAATTTGTGCCACCATTAGCTGACTAATCAGGCAGCTGCTCAGCAGAAATAATAACTTTCGCATAAAGTTTAGTTTAAAGGTTTAAAAAAAAATATACTTCTAAGAGGGGTACTTCGATAACCAGGTACTAACGGGCACTTTGAGGTGCCCTGAATGATCCGAATTGTATGAAAGGCGCCCATGCCGAACCATTGCTCTTCATTTCTTTGAGGTCAGCATACAGGCCGCAGGGTGAACCGCCTTTTCCGAAAATAAAAGGGAAGCGGATGTGACGGAACGGTAATTTATTCAATCCTGCAATCGAATTGAATATCTCTATCGCATAGTCATAACAATTATACTTATTGATATTGTATTTTTTGTTGGCGAGTTCTATCGCTGTTTTTATAACCTGCCGGAAATTATCTTCATCCAGGATTTTAGTGAGGGATACATTGTACTCCCGGTTGTCATTACTTAGAATTTCACTACGAACATTTTTAAAGATTAAACTGGATGCAGGCCTCCTGGGATAAAATCCAAATACACTGTTGACAGTATCTTTTTCTTTCCATTTAGACAGAATAATAAATACATGCCCGGTTTCACTTTTCACATGCACCCGTTCAGGATTTTCGTTATCGGGTAAGTCGGCACATAGTGTAATGGAGTAATTGGCCTTATCATTAACCGGATCGAAGCAGAACAGGCTGGTTGCAAGCTTTTCCGCAGCTGTTTTTTGTTTTATAGCAGGTTTATGGGGTATTTCTTTTTTTTCAGAGCTGGCAATTCCCTGGGCATTGATGGTAAACAGAGTCAAGAACTGGAGCAGAAGTACTACAGTCAGGAGTTTGCAGTTAGTGGTTGAACTTAAAGTAATATGATAAATCACATGTACTTAAGGATAAGTGTAATTTAAATATACAATTTTTTTATATTAAAAATAATTTTAATTACTACGAATCCAGATGTCATCGGAGCAAGCTATACATTGAACCGGAAATGCATCACATCCCCGTCTTTCACCACATACTCCTTGCCTTCAATTCTTAATTTACCGACTTCCCGGCAGGCCGCTTCCGAGCCATACTGAACAAAATCATCATAGCTGATCACTTCTGCCTTGATAAATCCTTTTTCAAAATCTGTATGTATCACACTGGCTGCCTGCGGAGCTTTCCAACCCTGGTGAATGGTCCAGGCCCTGACTTCCTGCACACCCGCAGTAAAGTAAGTGTAGAGATTGAGTAATTTATAAGCTGAGTGAATCAACCGGTCCAGGGCAGGTTCTTCCATATGGTATTCTTCCATGAACAATTGTTTATCCTCCCCATTTTCCATTTCAGCGATCTGTGCTTCAATGTTATTGTTCATAATGATCATTTGCGCCTTCTCATTTTTTATCGACTCCTTCAAGGCTTCTGAAAATTTATTCCCGGTATGCATGGATGGTTCGTCAACATTGGCAACATATAACACAGGTTTGTCGGTCAATAAGCATAGATCGGCAATAGCGTTTTTTTCTTCTTTATCTAAATCCAGTTCCCGGATACTTTTCCCCTTTTCAAGATGTTCTTTACACCGGATCAATACTTCCAGTTCTGCTTTATATTTAGGATCCAGTTTTATTTGCTTTTCTGTTTTCTGAATTTTCTTCTCTACACTATCAAGGTCTTTTAACTGCAGTTCGGTGTCAATGATCTCTTTATCGCTGACTGGATTGATGGCTCCTTCATCTCTTAATATATTTTCATCTTCAAAACAACGGACCACATGAATGATGGCATCTACTTCCCGGATATTGGCCAGAAATTTATTACCCAATCCTTCACCTTTGCTGGCACCCCGAACAAGGCCGGCGATGTCTACGATTTCGATCTGGGTAGGAACTATACGGTCGGGCACTACCAGTTCTGCCAGTTTATTTAAACGGGGGTCCGGAACATCAACCAGGCCTACATTAGGATCAATGGTACAGAAACGGTAATTGCTTGCCTGTGCTTTGGCACTATTGCTAACCGCATTAAATAAAGTTGATTTTCCTACATTGGGTAATCCCACAATTCCTGCTTGTAATGCCATATCTTTTATTTTTCGAGGCGCAAAGATAAGGGTTAACAGCCTGATGGAGGATTGAAATCAAACCTTTAACTTCAAAGCCTAAACATGAAGTCACATGGCATTGAGCAGAATCTGGACAGCTTTTATTATCATAGCCTTACTGGTAGCGGCTGGAAAATTTGTCTTTGAACCCGGGCAGCAGCATATTTTCAGCAGCCTGGTTACAGGAAAGAATACAGATACCATTGGGGCAAGAACATTGGATTCTGCAGTTATACCTGCTTCGGTTCACAGCCAGCTGATCGACCAGAAAGTAGCGATATGGGATAAAGAAAAAGTGTACAGGATTAGTGATGGTGGTTTCAGGGCTTACCGGTTATTGCCTGCGAACGGAATATTTGAAACTACTAAAGATGCTGTCAATCTTTGTATTGGTCTGATTGGTATCATGGCACTATTCATGGGATTTATGAGTATTGCAGAGAAGGCAGGAGGTATCCGCTTCTTGTCGAGGATAATCGGACCATTCTTTTCCCGCATATTCCCGGATGTACCAAAGAACCATCCTTCTATGGGACATATGGTGATGAATTTTTCTGCAAACCTGATGGGCCTTGATAATGCGGCTACTCCTTTTGGTATAAAAGCGATGGAAAGCCTGCAGGAGATCAACCCTGATAAAACAACCGCCTCTAACCCACAGTTAATGTTTCTTTGTTTGCATGCATCAGGCTTAACATTGATACCAACAATAATTATCGCTGACAGGGTAGCCTTAAAATCACAGCATCCGACAGATATTTTTATTCCGTGTATGATCGCCACTTTTGCAGCCACCATCGCTGCTATGCTTATAGTTGCTTACCGGCAACGTATCAGGATATTTCAGTCGGTCATCCTGCTTTGGGTATTGGGTATCTCTGCCGTTATCGCTGCCCTGATCTTATATATCAAAACACTGGATGCAAAAGGGGTACAATTATTTTCTACCAGTCTCAGTAATGGTATTATCCTGTTGATCTTTTTACTGATCATTCTGGGTGCTGTTTACAAGAAGACACCGGTATTTGATGCTTTTATAGAAGGTGCAAAAGGAGGTTTTGAAACAGCTATCCGGATCATTCCTTACCTGGTTGGTTTACTAGTAGCGATAAGTTTGCTGAGAAACAGCGGGGCTTTTGAATTTGTTATGGATGGGATTAAAAACCTGTTCATCTTCTTTGGCGGCGATATACGAGTAGTGGATGCATTACCAACTGCCATATTAAAACCATTGAGCGGAAGCGGGGCAAGGGCTATGATGATTGATACGTTAAATGCGCAGGGGGTCGATTCATTTGCGGGTAACCTTGCTTCAGTCTTCAGGGGCTCTGCCGATACTACTTTTTATATCATCGCTGTTTATTTTGGTGCAGTGGGAATAAAGAATACCCGCTATGCAGTAACAACAATGTTATTGGCAGACCTTGCTGGTATTATTACAGCAATTGCGATGGCGTATTTATTCTTTGGATAAAAAAAAGGCTGTTCATCATGAACAGCCTTTCCGACGTTTATTTTTTTTATTCTTTAGCGGTTAATGAAAGACGATAATGTCCTGGCAATAGTGCCTGATGTAGTTTCATATCTTCCTCTGAATACTAAAGTATAGCTTCTTTTTTCAGTGGGAGTTAAACCGTTCAAAACAGCCAGTTGATTGGTGGTCCCTGTTTCTCTTACAAAAAATGTATCTGTAAATGCCGATGGTACAGGAATGAAATCTGTTACGCCGGTAACTGCCACATTGGTAAATACATTTACATTTCTTCTTTTTGAGAAGATGTCAACAGCCGGAACAGCATTTTTTGAGAAAATAAAATTGGCAAACCGAAGTCTTGCAGTAGTATCTCCGGGTACAACAATTTTGGTTTCCACTGTTTTCTGTTTTGCAGCGTTGATGGTGTCGTACATGAAAATGGTATAATTTTTACCTACATCCATATTTTGTGCAAAAGAAAGAGGTGTTTGTGTGGTGGCTGTTAATGTATCCCTGATCATGAAAGCCCTGTATCCACCGGGAACAGCAAAAGCAAAACCGGTAGAGGGGAAAACACTACCGAGTATTAGCTTTGCGCCATTTACAGGTTTAGAATCAACATATACATAATTACGGTCCGCATTTACAGTCGCCATATATACCTGGAGCAAGCTGCTATTGCTAAAATCACGGTTCTGTTCCACTTTTTCATCAAATGTTTTAATACAGGATGAAAACATGAACGTTGCAGCCAGGCTGGCAACCCCAAGAATAGTTTTATTTATCAACTTCATAAGTTTTCAATTTGTTAGTTAGTTATTAAGGTTGAGAGAACCATTGTTCTTTGGTATGGTAATCCAGTGCAATCGCCCCGATACTTGTTAGTGCAGCAACATTATATAAATATTCTGAATTATACCTTGGTCTTGCACGATATGCCAGTTTACCATTATTATCCGGATATAAATCGGACCCGCTTGGAGCCGCAAAATCTGCATATACCTGCATACCGGTAACAGGATCCAGGTCTGTGTAATGGTATCTTCTCATATCCACCCAGGTTTGCATGAATCCATAACCATACAAAGCAATGTATTTCTGCATCATGATATGTGATAATGTAAGATTGGCGGCAGCCGGCACCACGGCCGGGTTGGCAAGGTAAGCTGCTCTTGTTGCCGGAGTGATCTGCATGGCAGCAGGCACTTTATTATGGAATTCAGGTGTGCCGGTTAAAAAATCAAAGCTAAGGTTGAGGCCATTGATATAAGCAGTAAGAGCCCCTGGTTTATCGCCGGTCAACCATAATGCTTCGGCTTTTGTAAAGGCTATTTCTGCAGCGGTGATAACGGGAAATTGAACTCCATTTTGGAAGATATACCTGCAAGGATCATCGTTACCGGGTGCTGCAGTGGAAGCAAAACTACCTCCCCAGAAATTTTGCGGTTGATCAGCAGCAGCCAGGCCATCTGTACCTTTTGTTGGACGAACACCTTTATAGGTGCCATTTGTATTTTCCCGGATGATATAAGGTGCCCTGGGATCAGTTACACCTAAAAACATAGAATTAACACCAGACATCAGGTCGGCAATAAAACGGGTTTGACGCAGTACACCCACATTGCCCCTGATAGGTCCGAAGAAATTGGATGTGCCGGTGATACCAGTGTTCGCAAACTTTGCTGCTGCATTATCTGCATTACTGTTGATGGCCAGGTTACAATAGTATAAAACTGAATCGGCCCGGTAGTTGGCGCCTTTATTTGTTAAGTGAAAGGAACGGGCCAATACTGAATAAACAAATTTTTTCCATTTATTTACATCGCCGTTATAAAAGTAAGCATCTCCAAGGGCAAGATTTGCCTGGCTAACGTTACCACCTGTTTTATTGAGGTATTCGATTGCCAGGTGGGCTTGTCTTCTGACTTCGGCATAAATATCTTCCTGTGTGTCATAATCAAATACAAGACGGGCTGGGTCAAAAGCCTGCCTGAGAATTGCTTCACCATGCATATTGGTCAGTGTCAGCCAGCTCCATGCCCTGATGGCATGGCCCACACCAACATAGTCCCATTTTTCTTCTTCTGCAGCCCAGTCAATCATTCTTCCCAGGTTTTGTCCCATTCCATAATAATGCATGGCCCAAACAGAACCCAGTACATCACTGGCACCGGTGGCTCCACCCATACGGTCGTACTGGTTCAATGCAGTATTGGTCGCCCAGAACTGAACATACCGGCCAACATAGAGACCGTCATTAGCTATACCATAGGCAGCTCCCTGTGCTGAAGAACTTCCTATGAAATTTCCTATAATACCAGGTAATAAGGTTTCAACCGGTACACGGGTAGTGGCATTGGGATTTAAAAATGCTTCGTCAATTTTTTTACTGCAGGAACTGAACAGCAGTGCGGCTGTCACCGGCAGTAAGCAAATTTTTATAAATAGTTTATTCATTTTTCTTAAGTTTTAAAGGTTAGAAGGATGCCCTGATTCCAAAGTTTACAGTGAGAGCAGCGGGCAGGGTTCCATAATCGAAACCAAAAGCACCCACACCGCGGCTGCCGGATGTATTACCATTCACCATGGGGTCTGCACCACTGTAATTAGTCAACAGTATCAGGTCGTTGCCGGTAACAAAGGCGCTAAGGCTTTTTATCCCTTTAATAAAATTGGATGAAAAAGTGTAACTAAAAGAAATATCCCTCAGCCTGAACCAGTTCACATCTTTTTCAATGAATGCTTCTTCAGGCATTGTAGTATAATAATCCTGCTGGTAGTACGGAGTGATAGCTATAGTGTTGACAGTAGGAGTGGCTGAGTTCTGAAGCCCATCATTTAATACACCCTGAATCACCCTTGGAAGCAGCCTGTCAGCAGTTAGTTTGCTGCGGCCCGTACGTGTCAGGAACATATTATTTCCGTTGAAAATATCGCCACCCACTTTCAGATCCCACAGCATGCTGAGTTTCCAGTTCTTCCAGCTGAAACTATTGAGCCAACCTAACGTGAAATTGGGATTCCTGTCGCCTCTTACTTTAAAAAGACCTTCAACAACCGGTAAGCCATTCAACGGGTTGATCAGGATCTGTCCGGCATTATTCCTCGCATAACCAAATGCTGTAATTGTAGTTGTAGGACCGCCAAAAACCAGGCCTCCTCTTGCATTACCATACAGCCATGTATCTGCTATGTAATATTCTGCAACATTGCGTGGCATATCTTCTACCTTATTCCACATCTTGTTAAAGTTTAATCGCATATTCCATTGAAGTGCTTTCTTCTTTTTTAACATGTCAAAGTTCACTGCTACTTCAAAACCCTGGTTCCTGGTAGTGGCCGCATTTTGTGTATTTAAAACGAAACCTGTTCCATAACTCAGGCGGAAGGCATTAATGATCTGACCTTTATTAAGTGTATTATAATAAGTCATATCCACATTCAAACGGCTGCTGAATAAGCGGAACTCTGTACCCAGTTCATATGTCTTTTGTTTTTCAGGAGCCAGGTCTGCATTATTATTAAAGAAGCCATAAGAGAAACCACCACCACTGGCAAAATTGTTCACAAATACAGATTGGGTGGAATAAGGAGGATTCAGCCTTGCCGTTCCGGCCAATGAGGTTCTCAGTTTCCAGTAACTAAGCACACTGTTCTTTTTCAAAGCCGGGAAGATATCACTCACGATCAAACTTAAACTTCCACCCGGGTAATCATATTTCCTGTTTTTTTCCGGTAGGGTGGAGGCTTCTTCGAACCGGTGTGTATAAGAGAAGAAGGCATAGTTTTTATAGCTTACAGAAAATTCACCGAATACGGCAAACTGGCGGGAGATACTTTGATTGTACCTGCCAAAATTATTCTGCAATAAACGCTTCCTGGTATTAACACGGGTAATGCTGCTATCCATATAATCACCAACAACCCCTCTGAGATCATTATCTGTTAATATAGCACCATTCTTATACATCTTTCCAGTTACTCCACCTACAGAATCAACAATATTGGTACCGTAGATAGCAAACATTTTTGTTTCATAATCCTGCCACATAGTACCGCCCATTAAACGCAGTTCGAGATCTTTACCAATTTTTTTCTTGGCAGTAGCTGTAATCGTATGATTATATCCAATATACTTTCTCCAGTAATTATCTAATGTTCCGCCGGTTCCTCTTGCAAGATAAAAGGACTGCGGATGGTAGAACTGGTAACCAATCATATCATAAGTATCATACCCAAATCTTCCGGTTAAAGACAACCAGGAAAAAGGATTGAAATTTACGCCTAATGAATACGTTTTCCGGTCCGTTTCATCATAAGACCTGTTTTTCTTTACATTGAAAAGCGGGTTGTCGAAATCAGCATTGGGGTTTGAATTAAATAAGGCGAGCTTATCTCCATTAGGATCTTCGAACGATGTGATGTCGTTGGTAGATGGCCATATAAGCAAACTGAGTAAATAACCACCAGCACTTCTCAGCACTTTGTTGTTATCAGATCTTGTGTAAGCGAATGAAGGAGACAGCTCCAGTTTTCCCTTAAACAGTTTTGTGGTATTAGAAATACGAAAAGTATAGCGTTTGAAATCGTTTTCGGGTACTACGCCTTTTTGATTAAAGTAACTGCCGGATACCCTGAATTTTGATTCTTTAAAACCAAAGTCAGCACCCAGGTTATGTGTTTGCGAAGTACCGTTCCTGAAGAAGGCTTCTTTATTATCGAATAATTGGGTACCGGGAGCATAGGCCGGTCCAAAATAAGTGAAAACATTACTGGGAATACCATTGATACCATTCTCATATTCATCCAGTGTTTCCGGCCAGCGGGTCACTTTTTGAACACGGAAACTGTTATCATACTGAATGCCCAGTTTGTTTGTTTTTGATTTCCTGGTTGTAATTACAATAGCACCAGAGCTGGCCTGGCTACCATAAAGAGCAGTAGCTTCTGGTCCTTTTAATATAGTTATGGTTTCAATATCACTAGGGTTAAGATCTGCAATCCTGTTTTGGTAGTCAGTATTACGGTTAGGCCTGTCAGAGGCTAAACCAATGTCCTGGCCACCACCGGATGTTTCATTGATAGTTGAATTATCCATAATGATACCATCGATCACATACAGCGGCTGGTTACTCAGCGATAATGAATTGTAACCACGCAGTACCACTGACGTAGAAGAACCGGCAACACCTGAAGTGGGGTCCATCGTCAGACCAGCCACACGGCCACCCAAACTATTCAAGAAATTCTCTCTTTGTGTTTCCTGTATTTCTGCACCATCTACTTTTTGTACAGAGTAGCCAAGCGATCTTGGATTTCTTTTGATATCCATCGCTGTTACGACTACCTCACCCATCATGTTGTCGGCTGTTTTTAAACTGATGCCAACAGTATCACCAGAACCTGGTTTAATATCTGTTGTTACGTAACCAACATAAGAGACCTGGAGTGTTTCACCCGGGTTCATTTTGAGGGTAAACTTACCGTTCGCATCTGTTTGTGTAATGCGGCGGGTACCCTTCACCCTAACGGTAACACCAGCCAGTGGTGACTTACTATCCTCTGACAAGATGGTGCCGGTGATGGTTCGCTCCTGTGCCTGCACAGAGGGCGGCAACAATAGCAACATCAGCGATAATGCCAGGAATACTTGGAGAATTTTTCTCATAGCTGTTTTTTTTTGATATAATTATTAATAAGCAGTTCCAAAATTTGTTACAACACTTTTAATCCGGCATCCTTATATGGTCTTAATACCGGGTCGTTTTCATTTAATTCAGTTATCAATATATCAATTTCATCAATACCACAAACACGGATTGGCTGAACGGTATTTATTTTTTCGGCGATACTCAGGCACACCACTCTTTTAGAAGACTCTATCATGGCCTTCTTTAGCTGCACGACCTCCCAATCATTATCTGTGATGCCATGTTTCACATCAATGGCATTGGTACCCAGGAAACAAAGGTCGGGTTTTATCTGTTTTATTTTGGCAATTGCCTCAGAACCAACAGTTATTTTAGAGTTTTTTGAAATTTTATCTCCGATTAGAATTACCTCAATATTGGGATGATACATGTATTCCAGTATCACCGGGATACTTCCGGAAATAAAAGTGGCTTTTAGCTGGGGGGGCAATGAACGGGCCAGCTCCATGATGGTTGTTCCACCGCTGGTTAACACAAACATGCCATTATTAATAAGGCTGATAGCTTTATGGGCAATCGTCTTTTTCTGGTTTTGGGAATACACTCCGTTTAACGGAAGAGAAACATCATTGAAGGAATGTGATAATGCACCGCCATGAACTTTTATTACTTTTCCCTCTTCAGCCAGTTCCTGGAGGTCACGACGAATAGTATCTTCCGACACCTTTATTTCGGTGCAGAGAGAAGAAGAGAGAACCTTATTATGAAGGTTCACCTGGTGCAGAATATACGCCTGCCTCTCTTTTTTAAGCATTCGTCAGTTTTGATGTACTAAAATAGTAAATTCCTGCATAAAAACGCAGAAACCGGATAATATTTGCAATATGTGGAAAAATGGGGGAAAGCGAAAGCTGTTATTTTAACAATCGCAGCATGACCAATAATAAAGTAGCTGTTTCAAAAGCCCCAATCATTGTCATATTGAGCAAAGCCGAAATATGGCAATGATTGGGAAACAAATTTGTTCGCATTTCGATAAACTCAATGTGACAAATTTGTTTGTTTTTGAAACAGCCCCTTTCTAATTATATATTTTTTGTAGCGGAGAAAATTATTTTCCAAAAGTGAACCTCGCAGTAAAACCAATAGCAGCAGGTTCAAAGTTGATATCGGTTACTATATTCAGTTCAGGTTTCCAGTCCAGTGATAAGTTTAGCGGAATGTTCGCAAACTTATAATCAAGACCAATTACTCCCTGTGCACCAATATTGGGGTCTGTTGATGTTTTTTGGGTTGTAGTATTAACTGTTTTCAGGAATGCCAGGTAACCACCGGCCCCATAGAAATAAGTTAATCCCTGTGCCGCAAGTGGTTTATGAAATTCAACCAGCGCTCCAATTGCTAACGGATCACCAAATGATAACAGGCCTTCAATAGCAGTTCTTTCATTGATGAAATGTTTTATTGAAACAGCATTATTGACCATTGCATTGGAACTGCTGAGCCGGACACCCAATGCTGTTTTATAATCCTGCGCAGAGGCGGTGTTCACCAAACTAAGAGTGGTAATAACAATAACGGAAAGAAATATTTTCTTCATGATGATTTGTTTTGCTTCATTCTAAACGAAAATGATGCCATCAAAGTCTAAAGAAAATGCAAAAGTTGGCAGGAGCATAATTGATGCCTTTTTGAATTAACAGCATTTTACGATGAAGCAGCAGGGAAGTGCTTGCACAATGCAGTGTATCATTTTTCTATAAAGTCAGGAGGTATTTTTCCTTTCCCTAAAAACTATTCAAACAACTCATATTTATTTTTAGGCCGGCGATCTTCCAGCCAGCGGAAGTTTTGCAAACGCATTTCAGAAGGTGATTTTTGTTTGATAGGCCAGATAGTGCCGGTAACACTACTCCGGAATACAACTTTTTGTAAAGCCTGCTCCCCGAAATAAATATCCATTACATCACTTTTGGTCTCATTGATGCCGGTGTAGGCGCTGTCTTCATCCTGTATATAATAGATACATTCTGCATAACCGGATGCCCGCACAGAATCAAGAGAACCATCTTTGAAATAAGCATCCATGCGGATGGATTTTACCTGGTTGTAAACTTCCGGGTCTGTTTTATTAACCAGGAAACTGTTCTCATATACTTTTACCCGGTCGGCTTTTTTATTTTTTGTAAAAATAAATACGGTGTCACCGGTGATCTGGCTTTCTTTTGACCATAGAACCGGATCCTGGTAAAGCTGGAAAGCGGAGTCTTTAAAAGAATAAAATAAACTGTCGCATACCGCCTGCATGGAATCGGCAAAAATGCGGACATGACGATAGGCTTCAAAATAACGGTCCGTACTGTCTTTCTTAGTTACATTGACCACTTTTGTTCCTTTGATCGTGTCTTTTACGAGGGAATCTTTTGTGCCGTACAGATCACTGAGACGGGCAGAGAACAAAGTATCTGCCGTTACATAGATCGAATCGTTGTCCTGCTTTATGATCATTAATGGTTTCCTGGTGGCCAGCATGCGGTCTCTTTTATTATCGCGGTATACTTCACCAGCTAATATAGTAGTGCCCTGTGCCGTATCTACAATTACCACATTACCGATGGCCTGTGAAGTACCCAGGCTGTCATTGAAGGCGACCTTATCAGCAATGATGGTTGTTTTCCCGTCTTTGATAACCGGCCGTTGACCAAACTCGGCTTTGCCGGTTGCCATGTTATAAAAGCCTTCTTTAGTTTCAATCGTTCTGCCGCTGCTGTCTTTAATAAAGGTCTCCGCAATGAACCGGGTGGTCTGGCTTTGTGTGTTATAGAGTAATGAATCGGTTTTAATAAAATAAGCCGGGTCTTTTAATTCTACATTGTTTTTAAAATAGATATCTCTCAATCCGGCATAATAATATCCTTCTTTACTGGTCAGTGTGGTTGTTTTATTAACCACCTTACCGCCGTTCTTGTATATACCGATATCAGTCGACATATCATATTCAAGATCGGGGGTAGTAAGGGTTCCTTTACCGTCGGTGAGTTTAACGGCGCCATCAAGGTAAGCGATCTTTCTGTCGATCAGGTAGCGGAGATGATTGGCATATACATTAATGGTATCAGCATCGTTGATATGCACTTTCCCCCAGGCTTCAAATGTTTTGTTATCATTATTCAGCACACAGCTATCACAATTGAAAAGGCTCTTTCCTTGTCTTAGTCTTACATTACCCGCCAGAATCTGCAGGGTGGTGCTGTCATTTAATTTTAGAATGGTCAGGTGCCTTGACCCGAGAATTTCAACATCAGTTAGAGTATCAACCGGTGCTACGGGAGAAACAGTGGTAACCGGTGGCAATTTCGGAGAGACCTGGGAAAAAGACAGGAAAGGACTGCATAGGAGTCCCAATAATAATAAGCCAGGTAAAATTTTCAAGTATCGCATTAGTTATCCCCTGCAGGAACAGTGTCTTTTTTTACAGGCGAAGTTAACGGGCCGCTTTTATCTTTTTTACCAAAAATGGAAAGATTAACGTAGCGTTTAGGATGTGTTCTTAAATCATCCATTAATATTTCAGCACTCAGGATCGCATCATTGAGTTTGTTATAAAGTGTTTTATCGTTGATCAGTGCACCAAGCGTACCGTCCTTACTGGAAAGTTTGGCAGCGGTAGTTTTCAACTGTGCGATCATTGCATTTAACGAATCAATGGTTGGCTGTAATTCAAGTGCCGATAATTTTTCCGTCGCTTTTTTTGCATTACCAATGGTGGCAGTGATATCGCCGGTATTATTCTTAAGACTTTCAGAAATAGCCTGTGCATTGTTCAGTGTTTTAGCTAATGCACTGGTTTGATTATCCAGTAAACCATTGAGGGCACTGCTGGCGTTGTTGAGGTTGGTGAGTGTCTGCTTCAGGTGTCCTTTGTTTTCTGCATTCAGCAGACCGTTTACACCGCTTAAAGTATTTTGCAATGAATCCAGTACATCTCTTACTTTGGCCAGTGTAGGGTTCAGCTGGGCTTTTACATCTCCGAGGATTCCTGTTTCAGTCCGGGTAGCCAGGGTGTCTCCAATTTCCATCATTTCCTTTGAATCGCCCCGTTCAATAACAATGAAAGAAGAACCTACGAGGCTTGATGAAATAAACGCTACTGAATTTTTAGGGATATTAACATTGCGGGTAAGATTAATTGTTACCACAATGGCACTGACATTTTTGTCTTTTTCTTGTTTATCATAGACAATACCAATTGGAAGTCCATTGATCTTTACCTCATTTGATTTTTCAAGGGTACCGAGGTCTTTAAAAACAGCATAGATCTTATCACTGCGGTTAAAAACATCTTTCCCCTTTAAAAAATTAAATCCAACAATAAGTATCGTAAGGGCTACGATGGATAATATTCCGACTTTGGTTTCGTTGCTGATTTTCATTCGAGTTCTTTTGATAAGGTTAAAACCTTTCGGGTGCCAAATTAGCTAATTATTTTTAAACGGTTAAGCGGGGTGGAGTAAAAGAAAAAAGGATGAACCAGCGCCCATCCTTTTCCTGATCAATCAGTTTGAAATTATTTGGCCTGCTTTTTCTTCTCATTGGCTTCCACCATTTCAAGAAATGCTTTGGTATTGGCCGCAGACGCTTTTCTGTCACTCTCTGTTATTTTATCATCTTTCACCTCTTTCTTGTCATCTTCCTGTTTTTCTTCCAGCCAGCCGATATACTTCTTTAATGCCCTGATAATGCATTCAGATAGTTCGTTTTGCCCTTCCTGGCTATTCAGGTACTTTTCTTCCTCCGGATTGGAAATAAAACCGGTTTCAATCAAAACGCTGGGCATGGCGGTGGCCTGCAATACCCAGATACCCACCCCACGTTGTTTTACATCACGGTCTACCCGGCCTACTTTTACAAATTCATCCTGTACATAACCAGCAAGGGTAGCACTGCGTTTGAAGTATTGTTTTGTTTTCAGCAATGATAAGGCAATAAATTCAGGCGAGTTGGGGTCAATGCCACCATAGTTCTGTTCAAAATTTTCCTCGGCCAGCATCGGTGCGTTTTCACGAACGGCTAATTCTTTTTCTTCACTTTTATGGGCACCCCATATATACGTTTCTGTTCCTTTGGCTTTACTTGGTAAAGTGTAATAACGGTATTGAGGAACCTGTTTGGTTTTCTTTTTCCTGTTCTTTCCTTTTCCGGTGTAGTAGGTAACTGTTTTGTAGCCGGTCAATTCAGATTTTCGCTGTGCCGGTGCTGAGTTAACATGTATACATAAGAACAGGTCACCTTTATTATTATTGGCATAATCGGCCCGTGCATGCAGGGCAGGGTAAGTATCGGAAGTGCGGGTAAAAAGTAGTTTTATATCCGGAAATTCTCTTTCGATCATTTTACCCAGTTTCAACGATACATCCAGGCAGATATCTTTTTCATACGAATATTGTCCTTTGGCACCGGCATCGCTGCCGCCATGGCCGGGATCAATGACAATGGTCTTCACTACTTTTTGTTTCCGGGGAGTAGTAGAAATGTCATCGCCTTTAAAGGAAAAGAAACTGATGGTGAATGCGGCTGCAAGGAAAACAAGAAAGGTTCGTTTGATCATAGTTTTTCATTTTACGTCCTGTGGACTTTAATCAAAGGGTGGCAGAATATTCACAAATTGTTTAGGCTTATCAATAGGTCTCCAATCTATAAAGATTTACATTTGCTTCCTACCTGATGAAGCAACTGTACAAATTTAGGTCAATTTACTTTTTTTACGGGATACTGACTGCGGTTATATTTTGCACACTAACGTGGAAAACAGCTGCTAACGGTGTGCCAGGCCATTTTTTTTACACTCCTTTAACATACTTCGCAGATACAGTAAAGCCACTGATTAAAAAAGATGCGATCAATGCCAATAACGTTGCAGGTTCAGATACTGCAAAATTACCAGCTGCAGATACAACAAAATTGCCGGGTATTGATTCAATTATAAAACAAAAGATCGATACGTTCTCACTCAAAGTCTCTAAAGATTCGTTAGAAGCGCCGCTAAAATATGAGGCAGCTGACTCTGTTGTTGTGCTGGTGCAGGCCAAAAAAATTATCCTTTATGGAAAAACCAAAACGGAGTATAAGGATATTGTATTGACAGCCCCCAAAGTAGAAGTAGACCAGGTAACGCAAATGGTGACGGCGGTCAATAGTAAAGACAGTACCGGGGAAGTGATAGAAACAGCAAAATTCAAAAGTGAAGAAAGTGAATTTACCAGTGACACGATTCAATATAATTTTAAGTCGCAGGTGGGGCTTACTAAAAATACTTACACCCAGCAGGGAGAAATATTAGTGATAGGTGAAGTAGCCAAAAAAGTAAATGAGAATACCACTTTTATTAAAAGGGCAAGATTTACCACTTGTTTACTGGATGAACCGCACTTTGCATTTGTAACACCCAAAATGAAAGTGATCAACCAGAAACTGGCTATTTCCGGACCGGCTCACCCTGAATTTGAAGGGGTGCCTGTTCCGATTTATTTGCCATTTGGTTTTTATCCGCTTAGCCAGGGAAGACATTCAGGCTTACTCCGGCCACAATTTATGACGGATGAAGTAAGAGGGTTGGGTTTGCAGGGCCTTGGATATTATAAAGTGCTGAATGATTTCTGGGATGCACAGATCACCGGGGATATTTTTTCATATGGAGAATGGTCGCTTGGTTTGAGAACTACCTACCGAAAAATATATAAGTATAACGGGGGTTTTAACCTGAGTATGCGATCTTCCAAAGTGAATTTTAAAGGTGACCCTGATTTTTCAAGAAGCCAGGTTTACAATGTTACCTGGAATCACTCACTGGATACAAGGGCAAGACCGGGAATAAATTTCACTGCTAATGTAAATGCGGGTTCAACTAAATTTAACCAGCTCATTCCGGGTAACCCCTTTATTAATTACCAGAACCTGATGGGATCTTCCATCACATTCAGTAAAACATGGAAAAATAAACCTTTTAACCTGTCCCTGAGTGCCACCCACTCTCAAAATAATAATCTCAGGCTTATCAATCTGAGCCTGCCCAATGCTGCATTTACGGTAGGTAATGTTTATCCGTTTCAAAGTAAGAAGGGGTCCGGTTCTATAAAATGGTATGAGAAACTGGCCGTTGCCTATGCAGGAAATTTCAGTAACAATATCAGCTTTTATGATTCACTTACCTATGGGAAGAATGGGGTAAAACCTTTTTTAAAATACCTGCTCGACACGGCACAATGGTCTGCACAACATAGTATTCCCATTACATTATCCCTGCCGCCGATATTGGGCGGAAGGATCATTGTGGCTCCCGGTATAAATTATGGTCAGACCTGGATACAAAGGACAACCAATTATTCATGGAACCCCACCCTGAAAAAAGTGGATACTATAACTTCAAAAGGTTTGTTCATTGATCAGCGGGGAAGTGTTTCTTTAGGATTTAATACAGCCGTGTTTGGTACGGTACAGTTCAAAAAGTCAAGAATCATGGCTTTACGACATGTGATACGACCCAATATGGGATTCAGTTATACTCCCGATCTTAATAAGAGGCGTATAAAAAGTACACAGGTTGATACCACGGGAAGAGTTTTATTTTATAATGAAATTGGCGGTGGTTTTCTCTACAATGCATCTACCCGCAGGTCGGCTGCTATGAACTTTGGTGTGGATAATAATGTAGAAATGAAATGGCGGTCTAAAAAAGATACCGGCGAACTGGCGATCAAAAAAATAAGAGTCATTGAAGGTTTTGGGTTTAACGGTTCCTATGATTTTATCAGGGATTCCATGAACCTGTCACCAATCAGTATTTATTTCAGAACCACTTTATTGGAGAAGATCAATATCAATGCCAGCACTACCTTGAATCCTTATCAAACAGATGCCAGGGGATATGATATCGCCAAATATGCATGGCAGGGAGGAAAGTTCAAACTGGGAAGGTTAACTACCGGTAATATTTCTGTATCTACCAGTTTTCAAAGTAAACCCAAAGATGCCAAAAAGGAAGAAGAACGTAAGAAAGAATCCGATAAACGGTTAAATGATCCTGCGTTGTTAGCTGATCAGCAGCGGCTGCTGGATTATATGCAGCAAAATTCTTCTGAGTTTGTTGACTTCAATATTCAATGGAACCTGAGCCTTAGTTATTCTTTATCTTTTGTAAATATCATCAAGCCTGACTTTAGTGGTTTTGAAAAGGATTTTACTTCGGGAATAAGTTTTAATGGAGGGTTCAATCTTACGGATAAGTGGAAATTGTCCGGAAGCGGCAGTTATGATATTGATACCAAAGAAGTACAATACATTTCTTTGTCCATCAACAGGGATATGCACTGCTGGCAATTATCTATCAATGTTATCCCGGTAGGCTTTACCCGTTCCTTTAATTTTTCCATCAGCCCCAAAGCGGCGTTGCTGCAGGATCTGAAGATCAACCGTACCCGATATTTCACCAGTTATTGATCCTGGTGACTGGTATAATACTCCATTGTTATTTGGAAGATCTTTTCTTTTAACTGATCAGCGGTGAGGTTGGCGGTACTTACCGGTGGGAGAAAATGTATCGCTACTTTTGATGGCCAGAAAAAGAAAGGCTTATTTGCCGGCAAAACTTTTTTAGTATTGAAAATGACAGCGGGCATAATAGCGGTTCCGGTTTCAACGGCCAGTTTAAAGGCACCACTATGAAATTTTTTTAATGGTTCATTGGTGCGGTTGCGGGTGCCTTCCGGGTAGATGCACATGTGAATACCCTGGCGGAGTACCGCTTTCATCTTATCGAAACTTTGCCGCCGGCTGATTTCATTCTTACGGTCTACCAGTACAGAGCCTTTCATATAGAAGAAGCCAAACAAAGGAACTTTTGCAAACGAAGATTTGGCTATCGTTTTATTAGGACCTTGAATGAATGGCGAAGAGAGCGGTACATCGAGCATTGAATTATGGTTGCAGGTAACAATATAGGTTTCTCCTTTTTTGAAATTTTCTTTGCCTTTTACTGTAAAGGGGCAACCTACCAGGTATAACCAGACATTCATCCATAGTCTTGAAATGCGAATAAAAATATCCTGTCCTTTGGGATCCGGGATCAGCCAGCAAAGCATGGAAGGAATAAAGATGATCAGAAAAGTGACGATAAAACTCACCATGGCCCATAGCGCCAGTATCCTCCCCAGTATGTTTTTAAGTAGTGCCATATTATAAACTCCAGTCAATGGGATCTATCCCGTTTTTTACAAGATATTCATTCGTTTTTGAAAAATGTTTACAACCCAGGAAACCTGCATGGGCAGAAAGGGGAGAAGGGTGTGCCGCTTTCAGGATCAGGTGTTTTTTTTCATCGATCAATATTTTTTTCTCCTGTGCAAATTTGCCCCAAAGCAAAAACACCACATTCTTTTTTTTATCAGAAATTGTTTTGATGACATGGTCTGTAAACTGTGCCCAGCCAATTTTGGAATGGCTCATCGGTTCTCCGGCACGAACACTTAATGATGCATTCAATAAAAATACTCCCTGTTGGGCCCAATGGGTCAGGTTGCCATGATTGGGTATTTCAATTCCGATATCCTGCTGAAGTTCTTTAAAAATATTGACGAGAGAAGGCGGTGGGGCCACCCCATTTTGCACAGAAAAACAAAGGCCATGTGCCTGGCCGGGTCCATGATAGGGATCTTGTCCCAGTATCACCACTTTTACTTTATCAAATGGGGTAGTATCAAAGGCATTGAAAAGGAGGCTGCCCGGCGGATAAATTATTTTTCCCTGCGACTTTTCAGTTTTTATATGTAAAGCGATCTGTTCAAAATAGGGTTTGCTGAATTCATTTTTCAGCACTTCTTTCCACGAGGGATCAATCTTTACATCCATTCTATTTTACTTTGGCTGCAAGCTAAAAAAAAATTACTTTTGCAGCCGTTCTTTTAAAGGAGGTCCGGTAGCTCAGTTGAATAGAGCAATTGCCTTCTAAGCAATAGGTCATTGGTTTGAATCCAATCCGGATCACAAAAAAGCGTCGCGGTGTATAATCGCGACGCTTTTTTTATTCATTATTCTTTACGTATTCACTGCCCCGGCAACCGGAAACTATCCAAAAAAGCATTCACTTTTGCTTCCGGCAATTCCTTTTTACTGTATACATACAGGAAACCGATAAACTTTCCATCTGTCCAGGCTTTTATCTTCCATTTATTCTTTTCTCCATCTTCCCAGTAATCGATGATACCACGGGTATTTTCTTTATTGTTCAGCAGGTGGCCCCGACCATATCCCATGCTTTTGGTGATCTCAAAACTTGTTTTCAGGTAATCAGCATAGGCTATCATCATGTCTTCTGCCAGCGGAAGTTCTGTTATAGGATTCAGCAGCTTTACACAAATAATGCCATAGTTTATATCTTCCTTAGTGCACTCACCGGAATAAATGGTAGAAGAGTCAGCACTTTTGCTCAATTCGTATTTTATTTCACAATATGTATATGCATTACATCCGGAATTACCGACAGGATATTTTTTCAGGCTTTGGGCACTGGTTGTTAACATGATCAACAAGCCTGCCAATATGGAGAACAGTCTTAGCATAAATAAAGGAAGTTTGCATAAAGATAAATGCCAATTGACAAAGGTTGCAATCAGACTGTTATTAATTATAAAACGGTCACGGCAAATCGTTTAAATTGCAGGCCTAATTGCCTGTTATGAGTAATCCATTTCGCTACGGTACCGATCAACTGACAGTTGAAAAAACGATCGCCATTGCTTCGGGGAAATTGAAAGCGGTATTAAGTGAAGAAGCGATAAATAAAATAAAAACCAGCCAGCAATATGTACAGCAGATCGTAGCGGAGAACAAAACTGTCTATGGCATTAATACCGGCTTTGGTATCCTTGCCAATACTCCCATCTCCAAAGAGGACACGGCCACATTACAATATAAGATACTGCAAAGCCATAGTGTGGGAGTGGGTGACCCTATTCCGGTGGAAGTGGCCAAAATAATGCTCATCACCAAAGTGCATGCGCTGGCACAGGGTTTCAGCGGGGTGCAATTATCAACATTAGAACGGATCACCTGGCATATTGAAAATGATGTGATACCCGTGGTGCCTGAAAAGGGAAGTGTGGGAGCCAGTGGCGATCTGGCGCCACTGGCGCATTTGTTTTTGCCACTGATTGGCCTGGGAGAAGTATGGGTTCAGAGCGGACATGAAACGATAAGAAAAAATACAAGCGAAGTATTAAGAGAAAGGGGGTTTCAGCCTGTTCAATTAGGGCCCAAAGAAGGATTGGCACTCATCAATGGTACCCAATTCATTTTATCCTTTGCCGTGAAAGCGGTACAACGAATGCACAATTGTTTGGAAGCGGCCGATATCATCGGGGCGATGAGCCTGGAAGCACTTACCGGTACCAAAGCTCCTTTTGATGAACGATTGCATGCGCTGCGTCCTTACAAAGGCAATAAATTAGTGGCGCAACGCTTACGTCTGTTATTGAATGATTCAGCCATCATGCAAAGTCATATGGATTGTGGCCGGGTGCAGGATCCTTACTCACTGCGATGCATGCCGCAGGTGCATGGGGCGAGCCGCAATGCATGGTTACATTTAAAAGAATTGACAGAGATAGAATTGAACGCCGTCACTGATAACCCCATTATTTTGGGAGCTGATGATACGATCAGTGGTGGCAACTTTCATGGTCAGCCGATGGCTTTGCCATTGGATTATTGTTGCTTTGCGGCTGCTGAGATCGGAAATATATCTGACCGGCGTTGTTATTTATTACTGGAAGGCAAATGGGGCTTGCCGATGTTACTGATGAAAGACGTGGGACTCAACAGTGGATTTATGATACCACAGTATACTACGGCTGCACTGGTTACGGAGAATAAAACATTGTGCTTCCCGGCCAGCGCTGATAGCATTCCCACTTCACTCGGGCAGGAAGACCATGTGAGTATGGGTTCTATCAGTGGCAGAAAACTGAACCGTGTGTTAGATAACCTGGAATTCATCCTGGCCATTGAATTACTCTCTGCCTGCCAGGCCATTGAATTCAGAAGGCCTTTAAAGAGTTCGGTGCTATTGGAATTTGCGCATGATTATGTACGGGAGTATGTCGGTTTTGCAGAGGAGGATCGGATTTTTGCAGATGATATCAACAAGGTTGCCGGACTCATCAAAGATTTTTCATTTGTAGAGAAACTGAATGAGGTGGCTTTATCAAAAAATATTAACCTGAATAAAGGATTTGCCGGGTATTAAAATTGTAATCTAAATGAAAACCGGTTCGCTGATAGGCTGAACCGGTTTTCTTATGAGATATAAAGTGTTACAGCGGTAAACTACAGCAGCAATATTTTAGCTGTTATTATTTTTTCAATCGTTGATAGATCTCCACCGTTTTACCACCATTAACTTCTGTGATGATTTGTTTGAATTCATCGGTGCCATTCAGTTCAAGGTCAATGTCAAAATCATGACCTCTTACCAGGGAAAAAGTGGAGGCTGTCATGGATTCCCTGAATTTATTGTCACCTTTCATCTCAAAAGTGCCAAAGGCCACCCCGGTGTGTTTAACATTAGAGGCATCTTTATAGGAATTCCCCCAGATGCAATACCCGTTAAAATAAATTTTGTACTGGGTAACGATATTAGGAATCGTATCCGTTCCTTTCACAAAGTAAGAACTGGTTTGTTTCCACGCACCGTCTATCGGTGTTTTGACGGCTTTGCCGACCGCATCATAACTTTCTGTCCATATTGTTTTCTGGTCGTTGATCATCATGTCAGGGATGACCTGCTGGAATCCATTATCTGTCATCTTGATCAATAACGTGTAGCTACTGGGTGTATCAACGGTTGACGTGTCAGAAGACCTATAGATCATGTTCTCTATAACGGTATCCATTTTGACAGTATAAGATCCTATCCCAAATGCACTGACTGAATCAGCAGGATTCACATTGGCATACATCACGAAATCATCTGTAAAGATCTTTAATTGCTGACCGGTAGTTATCGTTGAATCCAGTGTAGCATTTTTTGCCGATTGCGATACCATTTTGTATGCACCCGGCATATTAACTGTTACTTTTTTTTCGGCGGTGTTGCAGCTGATGATCAACAGCAACCCGATTGGTAATAACCTTCTCATGTTAGCTTTATTTTTTTGGTGTATAATACAGGTGAAGGGCAGGAAGATGAATTTTCAGCAACCGGAAAAGGTATGTTAGTTTTGATAACCACTCTTACAAGATAGATAAACTATCTGATAAAGGAATGCTCATTTCGCTGAAGGAATTAAAACTGTAAAACTGTTTCCAGCGCCAGCACCATCATCGGCTGCAAGGCAGTTTCCCGCTGGTCCGCTGTTATTTTTTCATGAGTGGGAATAATATCTGAAACAGTCAGCAAAGTAGCGGCAGTCTTTCCCAGGTGCAGGGCATTGGCAAATAAAGAGAAGGCTTCCATTTCCACTGCCAGGCATTTATTGGCAGTGGCTACTTTAGGTGTCTTGCTGTCTTTGCGGTAAAAAATATCGCTGGAGTGAATATTGCAATTCTTCAGGGCTATGTTTAATTCTGTTGCTGTCTTCTTAATTGTTTTGAAGGCTTTTCCCTGGTGCCGGATACAGTTATCCTTTATGCCCCATGCATATTTAGCAAAGGTGGATTCACTGGCGGCATAATCCACATTCACCAGGTCAAACAATTTAAGTTTAGTGGTATAAGCGCCACAGGTACCAATGCGGATGATCGTATCCACTTCATACTCGGTGAACAGTTCGTACGAATAAATTCCGATGGAAGGACAGCCCATACCACTGGCACCAACGGTAACCGGTTTCCCTTTGTAAGTGCCGGTGTAGTAAAAAGCATTCCGGGTCTGGCTTACCAGCTTTGCATCCTGTAAATAATTATCGGCAATATATTTGGCCCGCAGCGGATCCCCGGCCAGCAGTACAGTTTTAGCGATCTCTCCTTTTTGGGCACTAATGTGGATACTCATGTTGGTTAAGGTTTATCGTGGTGAAGATATTTAATTTGAAAGAGAATAACGACTTTTGCAGCGTCATATGTTAAATGATGAATGTTGTATGTTGAATGCCTCGTCACGGTGTATTTTCATTCAACATTCAAAATTCATCCTTCATCACTACTAACATGAATACACTCACCAAACGCTACGACGCTATCAAGTATAAAACACCAACAGGTACAAAACTGAGCTGCAAGGGCTGGATACAGGAAGCTGCCCTTCGCATGTTACTCAACAATCTTGACCCCGAAGTAGCCGAACGTCCCGATGATCTTATTGTGTATGGTGGCAGAGGAAAAGCGGCCCGCAATTTTGAAGCACTGGATAATATCATCGCAGCGCTGAAAATTGTGGAGAACGATGAGTCTTTACTTATCCAATCCGGCAAACCCGTGGGTATATTAAAGACACATAAAAATGCCCCCAGGGTGCTTATCAGTAACAGCCAGCTGGTACCCAACTGGGCCAACTGGAAACATTTTGATGAACTGGAAAAAAAGGGCCTGATGATGTATGGGCAGATGACGGCCGGAAGTTGGATATACATTGGTTCCCAGGGGATAGTGCAGGGTACTTATGAAACTTATTCAGCTCTTGCCGACAAGCATTTCAACGGTAGTTTAAAGGGTACGTTGAACGTAACGGCCGGTCTCGGTGGCATGGGTGGTGCACAGCCGTTGGCCATTACCATGAATGAAGGGGTAGCACTCATCGCCGAAGTAGAAGAATGGCGCATAGACAAACGCATCGAAACAAAATACCTCGATGAAAAACATACCAGCATTGATGAAGCTATAAACGCTGCCACGCATTACCGCCGTGAAGGGGAAGCCCGGAGCATTGGGGTGTTGTGCAATGCCGTTGACCTGCTGGATCGCCTGATACAACGTGATATTATTCCCGATACATTGACTGACCAGACCAGTGCCCACGACCCGCTGATCGGTTACGTACCACATACACTCAGCAATGAACAGGCTAATGTATTAAGACAGGAAAACCCGGAAGAGTATATACGCCGCAGTTACGAGAGTATGCACCTGCATGTGCAGTTGATGCTGCAACTGATGGATAAGGGAGCCATCACTTTTGATTATGGAAATAATATCCGTGCAAGAGCACAGGAGTTCGAGAACCAGCATCCTGAGGCCAGCCTGGAAGATCTCAAAACAAAAGGTAGGTGTTTCGATTTCCCCGGCTTTGTTCCCGCATATATACGGCCATTATTCTGCGAGGGCAAAGGGCCTTTCCGCTGGGCGGCACTGAGTGGAGACCCGAATGATATTGCCGTTACAGATGAAGTGATCATGAATATGTTCCCGGACAACAAAGGTCTGCTCCGCTGGATGCAGATGGCCAAAGAAAAAATTGCTTTCCAGGGATTGCCGGCCCGTATTTGCTGGTTAGGACAGGGCGAAAGAGAAAAAGCAGGTCTTGCTTTTAATGAACTGGTAAAGACAGGAAAAGTAAAAGCGCCGATCGTTATCGGCCGTGACCATTTGGATACCGGATCTGTGGCCTCTCCCAACCGGGAAACCGAAGCCATGCTCGATGGCAGTGATGCGGTGGCCGACTGGCCTATCTTAAATGCACTGGTGAATACAGCAGGCGGTGCCAGTTGGGTTTCCCTGCACCATGGAGGTGGAGTAGGGATGGGTTATTCTATACATGCCGGTATGGTTATCGTTGCCGATGGAACGGATGATGCTGAAGCAAGATTGAAGAGAGTGTTGCGGAATGACCCTGGTATGGGGGTGATACGACATGCGGATGCGGGTTATGATATTGCAAAAGAAACGTTGAAAGAGAATGGGCTTGATTTCAAGGAACGTTTATCATCCTGAGTTAAGCGAAGGATTATAGAGAGGTTGAAATAAAACGAAATGTCACTCCGGGATCTTGCTGTCATTCCGGGCTTGACCCGGAATCTTTTTCTTTTATACCCACCTGCATTACTACTATCAGCTTCACTTGCGACGCTCTGTTCAGAGTTCGGTAATTCTAATGAGCATTGGCGAAATTTCCTTTTATTGGTGATTACTGTAAGCTTCCCAAAAGTTAGCTTTCCGGTGTTGCAGAAATTTTTTAACTTTCATTTGAAACATTAAACCAACTACCATGGCAAAATCTGCAGCAGACCTCGTTAAAGAGCCTAAAAGTCAAATAGACAATTTAACACCGGCAGAGGTGAAAGAAGAATTAGCTAAAGGCAATGCCACTCTTATTGACATTCGCGAAGCAGAAGAATTAAAAGTGAATGGCCGCATTGACGGTTCCATTCTTGCACCAAGGGGCATGCTGGAATTCTTTGCGGATGAAACCACGCCTTACCACAAACCTGAATTTGACCGCAGCAAAAAACTGATACTGCAATGCGCTTCCGGTGGCCGGTCAGCCCTTGTTGCAGTTGCACTGAAGCAAATGGGCTACACTGATGTCTGTCATTTGGATGGTGGTATCAAAGCATGGAAAGAAGCGGGATTTCCCGTGCAGGCTGATTGATATGGCCAGGCATTGACAGGTATTTAGTTCCTTCCGCCCTGGTTCGTGTACGCAAATAAACAAACTTCCCGAAACGTGTCTCCACGCATCGGAACCTACTTAAAGTGAATTGTGGTGTGAAGACACGCATCACGGAGATGGTATGAAAAGTTTAACTTTATTTTACTCTTAAATTCAATATGAATCCCGAAAATTCAAACTTTCATTATCGTAAACCGGTACAAGCGGCAAGTATTGCTGTTTTTGGCTTGGGGGTCATTTATTTGGCGGTGACTGTAATGGGATTGTTGTCGCTGCCCTCCCCGGATGAACAGATCGCTGATCCTTATTTTACCCTGATGGAAGTATTGATTCTGCTTATTGCCCCGTTGATGGCCCTTGTTATTTTGGCTGTTCATTTTTATACAACGGAAGATAAAAAATGGTATAGCCTGGCAGCTGCTTGCTTTATGTTTATCATGGCCGCTATTACTTCCTGTGTCCATTTTACTATTCTTACTATTAGCCGTCAGCCTGCTGCAGAACAACTGGCCGGGCATTCTTTCTTCTTTTCCTTTCAATGGCCTTCTGTTGTATATGCCCTCGATATTTTGGCATGGGACTGGTTTTATGCCCTGTCAGTATTCTTTGCTGCTGCTGTATTCAAAACAGGAAGACTGGAGAAAACGATCCGTACATTGCTTCTTGTCTCGGGTATATTAAGTCTTGTTGGCCTGTTGGGTATACCGTTTCAAAATATGCAGATAAGAAATATCGGTATCATTGGCTATGCTGTGACGGGACCAGTTGCTTTTTTATTCATTGGTAAATGGTTTGGACGATCAGGGAAAGCTCCTGACTAATAAATAGAACATCCGCTATTCGCCGGAGTTGTTGTTGCTGATTTAACAAGCAGTTTTGTATTTCGCAGCCCTGATTCAACTATTTTTGCCGGCCTTGCACAAACATTTATTTATACCGTATCTATGTTTTTAAAAATAATTACAGTAGCAGGTTTAGCTACTTTTGAAATTTACGCTGCTATTCCCGCAGGTTTTGCATTTGGACTATCTTCTTGGGCGATCTTTTTTACCAGCTTAGTTGGGGGGCTGGTTGGTGCCATTGTTTCTGCTTTTTTTGGTGATAAGATCAGGGCTTTCTTTCATAAAAAAAGGAGGACACCAAAAGAGGAATCAAAGAAACATCCGGTCATAACAAAACTGTGGGATAAATATGGAGTTGTTGGTTTGGGTACTTTAGGCACCATTACAGTAGGAGCACCAATAAGTATTGCAGTTGGAACCGGATTAAATGTGAACATTAAAAAATTATTAGTTTGGTGTTGCCTTGGTGTTTTCATCCGTTGTAGTGTGTTTACAGCAATTGGTTATTACGGGTTACAGTTAGTGTAAAGAGAAAGGTCTTCTTCTCCGCTGAGTTTCCAAACCAATAAACCTTCTCAGGCGATGTTTCAGAGTGTCTTGTGTGTGGGTTTTGTGGCACTCGCCGTGATAAAGCAAAGTGGCCCATCAACTACTTAAAAGGGAAGAAGCACCCGAAAGAATTATTGTTGTCGTTTAATTTTAGCTCAATCTTGCTCATACCGGCTCAGCCTGTTAGAAAGCTGCCGGATCTGTTGCTGCATGTCATTCATACACTGCAGTAAATGAGTTATCGTCTCGATACCCTCCAGGTTAATGTCCATCTCATAATACAAACGTACCAGTCTTTCCAGTTGGCTCAACTGGCTTACCGGCAGAAAGACTTTCTCTTCCACAATGGATATCTCGATGAGGCCGCTATCTTTTAAGGAATGAATAAAAGACAGCTCAACCTGGTGGTGCATACAAAATTCATCGGCTGCTATCATTTCTTCTGTTTGCATACAAAAGGGTTTATTTAAGTTTACTCAAACGGGTGAATAATTCTTTTTGTTCCGCTGTAAGATTAGTGGGCAATTTCACTTCATAAGTAACATAGAGATCGCCGGCCTCGTCTTCTTTTTTATATACCGGCATGCCTTTGCCCTTCAGCCTTATTTTAGTACCGGTTTGTGTTTCGGGAGTCACGGTTAGTTTTACTTTCCCCGTCAGGGTATCAACGATTGTTTCTCCTCCCAGTATGGCCGTGTACAGATCAATGGCAGCAGTAGTATAAAGATCATTACCTGACCGTTTAAAATCCGGATGTGCTGCAATAGAGAAAGTAATATACAGGTCACCGGCCGGGCCACCATTAACACCCGGTGCACCATAGCCTTTTAATTTTATCTTTTGACCGTTCTCCACACCGGCAGGTATGGTGATGCGGATATTCTTCCCGTTTACGGTAAGGGTTTGCTGATGCGTTTTCATTACATCCGTTAACCTAAGTTGTAATCCGGCATTGTAATCCTGTCCCCTGAATTTTGTTTGCCTGCTGCGACCCGATCCTCCAAACATCGATTCAAAAAAATCGGAAAAATCATGTTCTTCATCACCCGGAAAATTCCCGCTGCCTGCATACTGTGATCCCGGCTGGCTGCGGCGTTGCTGCTCAAATAGGTCTGCATGCTGCCAATCCTTTCCATACTGGTCGTATTTTTTTCTTTTTTCAGGATCGCTTAACACTTCATTGGCTTCATTGACCTGCTGGAATTTTTGATGGGCTTCTTTATCATTGGGATTAAGATCCGGGTGCAGTTTCCTTGCCAGTTTGCGATACGCTTTTTTTATATCTTCTGCGGAAGCATTTTTATCAATCCCCAAGACTTTGTAATAGTCAATAAATTCCATGTAACGTTTTTTGCTGAGTAGTATAAAGGTACTCTTTTCGCAGTGGCAGGTATTCGGTAAAAAAACACGCCGTGGTTGGAGTCTGCTCTTTACTAACCACAAGAAATAAGCACACTTCTTTTTAAATATTAGAATTTCTGAATACCGGCGGCGGGCGGTAGAAAACAAGCTCCAGACCTAAAAAATTTATTTCAGCTGCTCCTCAATTTCTATATCAGCTTTATCTTTCTTTGGTTTGCGGTAATCATTATTGAGTTGGTTTTTAAAATTTCGTTCATCCTTAATATTACGCATTACCAGAAAAGCAATCAAAGCAACGGCTGCTATACTTATTAAAATTATTACTAGCCAGTTCATAATCCAGGTTTTGTACTAATTTACCTCAATTACCCGGTAAGTCATATTAAGTTATTGTGCCGGTCATAGCCAACTCGTAAAAATCAGAAAAAAGCTCGTTTGTGATTTTTTAATGTTATTTATAAGCACTGAAGTACTATTACAATAAAGTTCCCAGCTTTGTGAGTTTTCCAGTCTCGCAACCGTATACTATGACCTCATGCAATCACAACAATTCTTTTTTTAAAAATACTTTTTATCCTACGCATTGTAACTTATATGCAAAACTTAAGGCCTGATGCGTTTGGTAAATTATCGGAAATTCATATAGTTATTACAGTTAAGCCGTGGTGGTTTTTGCTCTTCATAAACTACATACCTGCTCTGCACAAGTAAAGTAATTTATGTGCATTCCATTTATTTAAAAATCACTAAAGATCAATAGCAGAATAGCTAATAAGTGACCACACTTCTATTTTCTTTTTTTTCTCAAGGATAAGTACACTGCCAGAATTACTAATACTAATGCGGCTCCAATATATATTCCATAATGCTGTATAAAAGATAATCCGTTTGTTGCGTTCTCCTTTTTATTAATTTCTTTATCAGATTGCTCCGGGTAATTAATTTGAATTGTTTTATTGTCGACCGTTGACATCAGGTCTCCGACTGTCTTCTCTGCACTGGCTGCAGTCATCTTATCAATGGAATATTGCCCCCCGGCATACCTGTACACATAGCCGGAATCTATGTCTGTTATTTTGCCAGTTGACTTTTCATTGACTGTAATTTTACCGCTATATACATAAAGTATTGTTGCGGTACTGTCGCTCAGTACCAGGAACTTCGTCCCTTTGGGAAGAAATGAAAGATCTTTAGTGACTAGCTGTATCTTTTTTCCTTCTGCTGTATTCCCATTAACCATCACAGCACCCTGTTCAAGCATCATCCTGATCTGCTCTGCCGAATTTTCAAGGATCTTTAATAATGAATTGGGAAAAACTGTGATACCGGTCAGCCAATTACCAGGGAATGCGATCAGGCCTTTTTCACCGGTTTTTAGAACATCACCTGTCTCCAAATATTTTTTTTCATTCATTTTGCCTGGTTCTTTTCCCGAGCCGGCTATTTCTCCATAAGAATTATACAGCAGGTATGCATTATCATATCCACCGATCAGTGTGCCCATACCACCGCAATGGGTAGTTTGTGATATTCCAATTTTAGCAGCCGGTTTTCCTTCAATGAGCACTTCGGGGTCACCGGTGCTGATCGTAAAATAATTACCATCTGCACAGGCAGCATGTATTCCTTTGTCACCCACTCTTGCTGCCGGGTAATCACCAGCCAGTACAAGGTTGCTTCCGGTAGTAACAGGCCCTGCTACTTTAAGCGGGCATGAAGGCCCGCCATGTCCATCTGCCGGGCAAAACGCAATACTCCCGATATGCCCATAAAGCATATTATCAACAGTTTCAACTTGATACTCCGCTTTATAGTTTTTCCCGTTATAGTTAACAGATAGAATGAGCTTATTAATTCCAACAGTATTGAATACAGGCCTGCTTTTATTTCCTGTTGCCGGACCAAAACTGGCGGATCCGCTCCATTCCACTTTATCCGCCAGATCAACCAATTGGCCATTGTCATCCAAAAGGCTAAAGGAAGCGCCAAAGATCCAGCCCTTATTAAACACTTTTGGACTTTTGCCTGCCAGGAAAATAAGTTCAGGTTTTTCATCTCCGGCAGGAACTACTGAATAAGGAATTATCATCGGATCTTCTTCACCATCACCTATTATTACTTCTCCAATCAAACTATTCCCGCTAATCGTACCTGTTATTTTTGCGGTGACATTATTTCGTGATATAGTGCCCACCTCATTTTCTACTACGGTTAGGTTAAAAGTTCCTTCGATTCGATTGGGAGAAACCGTTCCGGAAGCCTTTCCAGAAATATCTGTGTAGTCGCCGGAGTGATCCCTTTTATCTTTACCCGGGAAAAGGATGAAAACACTTCCTACTTTAATGTGCATGACTGCTGAAAAGCTGCTACTGCTTTCCAGGTTTATCTTAATTGTATTGATGGCAGGCGGGGAGCCATTATCTTCAGTGATTTGAAATTTCCCGGAATAATTTTTCTCCTGGCTGTTAGTTTGCATTGCAAAAAATAACATTGCTGCAAATGCAAAAAACCTGCATTTCATAAATGATCTATTTTATAAGGTACAAGGTAACACTGCGTTTCCTCGTGTTTCTGTGAGGGCCGTCATTGGTATGGATGATTCATCTCAAAGCTACTGAAATACAAAACCCGGAATGACAGGAGTTCTGTTAACGCAACACACTGAGGTTTGTATTTATTTTTTGCGAAGATTAATCAGCTTTCAATCCGCTCAACTCATACATTTTATTTTTTACTTCATCATATTTTTTCCCGAATACAACCATGGGTAACATGATGGGTACAGTATCTTCGGTTATATCTTTTTTATAATCGGTGAGTTTATAACGGCCGGTTCGATTGGCGAGATTCAGAAAGAAACGAACCAGTCGCGGTTGTTCATTTGTATAAGCTTCAGGGTCTTTTAAATATACGGCCAATACAGCTTCACGCCGGGTACCGGAACCGGAGTTGGAGCTTACAATAACTTCTTCGAGTCTTTTTACATTACTCCATTTAATAACGCCAGTGCTTACACCATTTGTAATGCTTTCAAATCCTTCTTTATAAATTGAGAAAACAGATGGGTTTTTTATTAAGCGGCTCACCCAGTGAATAAACAGTAAACTGCAGACAAGAATACCGGCAGTGCAGAAAATAGTCTGACCTAACGGAATTTTTTGCTCAGGTGTAAATGAGTCTGCATTGAGCGGTCCATCAAAAAAAAATCCAAGCCAGGTAAATAATATGATAAAGACAAAGGATAGCAAGCTTAGAATAAAATAACCAGTCCTTCCATGTTTTATTTCCAGTACAGGTTGCATAGGTTACACAGTAAAATGATCAAAGTAAAATGACATACGATATTACGAAATTAGATTCTCATAGTATATAGCTGAATAAATTCTTTTTGTCTACACTAACTTATAGGTAAGAGTTGTATCAGATGATTGGTGTTCACGCCGTTGTTGATGTTTGTATATTTACCCCGGCAGCTATTCTAAGTAATATAATCAATCCCGACAATCAAAGTGATTTGGATTCAGCTGGTAACCTCAGCGATTCAAATAAATACCGTAAATTCCTATTTCAAATTTTGTGATTACATGCGGGCTATTTCTATTTTCTTAGTTCTGGTAATGGTCCTGGTGATGCAGGCTTTTCCTCAACAGGCTAACAAATCATCAGCAGAAAAGGGGAATACCTATGCTGTTATCGTTGGCATCTCTTCATACGAAAGTGATGGTATAACCAGGTTAGATTTTGCCCATAAGGATGCAAAGGAGTTTGAAAAATTTCTTCGTACATCAGCAGGCGGTGCTGTACCCGAAGAAAATATCCGTTTGTTGCTGAATAAAGAGGCCACTTACACGGCTATTTATAATGCCTTATACTGGTTGCTGGAAACCTGCAATAAAAATGACCTTGTCTATTTTTATTTTTCAGGGCATGGAGACATTGAGAGTAATACAATTTATAAACTTGGTTTTTTGCTGGCGGCCAATACACCCCGTTCTAATTATATCAACAATGCGGTGCGTATTGAAGACCTGAATAATATTGCCAATACCTTGTCAGTGGAAAAAGGAGCCAAAGTGGTGTTGATAACGGATGCCTGTCATTCAGGCAAACTGGCCGGTACTGATAACAGGGGAAATTTTCTTGTTGGCGATCAACTCAGAACAGTGAAGGGGAATGAGATACGTATTACTTCCTGTGGTCCCGACCAGTTATCCAATGAAGATGAACGATGGGGCGGAGGAAGAGGCGTTTTCTCTTATTATCTCGTTAAAGGCCTGACAGGGATGGCAGATTATTCAAAGGATAATGAGGTTAGCCTGGCTGAAATTAAGAAATACCTGAATGCTTCTTTGCTGGCAGACCGGATATTGGCAGAGAAAGAACATAAACAGACTCCCGTGATAAACGGGCCGGAAGATATCCGGTTATCAACAGTTGCTGATAATGCTTTTGTTTCAATGCAGTCAAATGATGCGACACAGGAGGGAGATGACGCTCCTCCATCTTTAACTCCTTTAGGTTTATCACCGCAGGGTTATCTTTTTAGTTTGATTGGCAATCGCAATATTGAAGAACTCGTTGATTTTAATAAGATCAAAGATCTTTCAAAAGAAGAAATACCTTTTTCATTTATAAGCATGCTGTCTGTACCGGTGTCAAAAACTAACGAGGTTGATTCGGCAAAAATCAGCAGGCTGATCAAATCAATAAGCAGTAATAAGGATGCCTTAAAACGATTTAATGAAAAGCTGGTGGAGTTAATGGCTGACAGGGGCCAGCAGATCATCAATTTGTATTTGGAAGGTGATGAGGCTGAACTGGAAAGAAGACGATACTATAACAGCCTGAAAAGCGGGTATGATGTTTACCCCATAATGTTCGCAGTCGCAATGAAACTGGTTTCACCACAAAGCCAGTTGTACCACATCCTGCAGGTAAAGTATCAATATTTTTCCGGAGTCACGGCCCGGGTAAAAATTCCCCTGGTTGACAATCCTGTTGTTTTACAGGATATTGCCCTAAAGCACCAGCTGGCTGCAATGAAACTGGATGAAAATGCTGCTTATATCCATAATGAATTAGGGATTCTATACAGGATGAAAAAGGAATTTGAAAATGCAGAAAAACATTTTCTGCGTGCCACACAGATAAGCCCCACATGGGCTCTGCCCTGGTCTAACCTGGGTGGGTTGTATGCCAGTCTCAATAAATTTGAAAAAGGCATTGCATCAATTGAAGAAGCAAGAAAGCTACAACCGGGTTTCCAGGGAGCTTTTACTAATCTCGGCTCGTTATACGAGAAGAAAGGTAACCTGCTGCTGGCAGAAGAGTTTTTACACAAGAGTGCCCGTTTGAATTCACGGCACTATCTTCCATTTGAAAGACTGGGGTTTGTATATCTGAAAACAACACGGTATGCCGAGGCTGACTCGAATTTTTTGGAAGCTGATAGACGGAAAAGAGGTTTTCGTTTTCCTATACCGGATGTTGATATGGATGGTGTAGTTGATCAGTTTGATGTAGACCCACCGAGTCCAGCCTGCACTTTTGATACAACAACGGTTAAGCAGAATGATATAATAGGAAATTTCTATTTAGGGCTTTTATATGTGCAAGGCCAAAAGTTTGACAAGGCTGAAAATAAGTTCAGGCAGGTTATAAAAATTGATTCCACGAATCCACTGGCCTTTCATTACCTGGGTAAACTGCTTTATGACCAACAACGCTGGAAGGAAGCCGATATCATTCTTAGTTATGCGGTGCAATATCACCTGGATGAAAAACACTTCGCATCGTACTGTGATTCATTGAAGAAATTATTTCCGCAATATGATATTGGTCAAAAGGCTACTGCAAAAGTGACTGTTTATAGTTGTGTATTTGACAGGTTCAGGTTTTCATGGGTTGAGAAAAAGATAACCCGTTTTTTCCTTGGTACGGCCTATGAAAAATGGAATCATTTTGAAGAGGCTGAAAAGCAATTCAGGGCTATTATAAAAGAGGATTCATCAGAAACCGGCGCCTATAATAAACTCTGGACATTGCTGGAAAAGACAAAGCGATATTATGATGCTGAAGCAGCAGTAAGATCTTATCCGGACAAAAATACAGTAACAAAGGAATTATTTGCGCTATACAGGCGTATCATTCAGGAACATCCTGACAAGGGAGAGTGGTATTACAAGGCAGGTGTGCTGATGTATAATATGGTGTTGGCCGAACCGGGTAATTACCTGCGTGACAGGAAATATATAAAGGATGATTCGGATGAAGAGGTTTACCGTGATAATGAAGAATATATGGAGCAACAGTTCAAAAACAGTGAAATACCAGGAACCGGTGAAGGGTATTATCTTTTTTATGATATCTTTTTTCCGCTTACGGAAGGTATAAGGTATCTGAGAACTGCTGATTCTCTTTTATCACAAGCTGATATACTGGCAGAAATTAACTATAAAACAGGTGACCTTTATATATGGCAGGGGCTGCCGCAAAGGGCTGGCCGTTATTATAAAAAATCTGTTGAGTTAAAGCCGGATGATGCCAATACAAGGATCAAGTATGTAAATACCAATGCGATTACCTATAATTTTGGCACTGCGCTGGAACAGATGGACAGCCTGTATAACAGAGGAGAAATTAATTATACCACACAGGTGCTGATGGCAACATATTGCATCTATGCAGGACGTTTTGATGTTGCTGGTAAATTACTGACAGAGGCAAAGCAAATCCATCCTTATATAATGCCCGGATTAACAGAGTTGAACGGAAGATTACAATTTGTATCTAATAATCCCAGTCTGGCCATTCCTTTTTACAGGGAATACCTGGATTTTCAACAGGATGATTACAATGTTATGTACACAATTGCAAGGCTGTATGCTAAAATGGGTAATGCTCCCGAAGCTTTTAAATGGCTCAAAAACTCCATTGACAAAGGCTTTAATTATTATTGGGTCCTGAAAATGGATGAAAGCTGGAGTAAGTACAGCACAAATAAGAAATGGAAAGAACTGGCTGCACGGGTCTTACCTACTGAATAGAAAAAAAGTATTTAATCATTTCCCCAGGATTATTGAGTATACCGGATTCTGATTGCAAATATTGGCAGGTATCTTTGGATTGCCACAATAGGTTTTGCTTGCCTTAGCAACCGTCTGTCTTTTTGCCTGCTGTAAAATTTGATCCCAGGTAACATTGGATTTTAGTTTACTGCAATGGGATTCAAGTGATGTTTTGAAAAAATAAGTAAAAAAGCCGCCAAAGTCATCTTTGCTGGCTGCCCTTTCTCCTTCAGCCGCCGCTGTTACCAGCACCGACATAGGATTTTTATTCAGGAACAGGGAACGGATGTTTTCTTCATTCCATTGCACACCAGAACTTTTGGTCATTGAGGGTTTAGTACTTTTTACATTTACCGAAAATATATCATCATTACAGCAGTCACTGATTACAAGGTTCATCCTGGCACCTTTTTTACGAATGCTGTTGAAGATATCCTGGATATTCAGCGATTGTGTAATATTAGCCTGCCGGCTACCCCTGGCCCATGCAATGCTATCGCTGAAATTTTCACGAAGAGTCTTTACATTTTTCAATTTCAGATTGGGATAATTTCTTGGCTTTTCCGGTATTCTGAAACCATGTCCAGAGTAATAGAAGATCACAATATCATTTGGAGCAGGGCGGAGTTTGGTAATAGCTGTTTGTACACCTGCCTTTCCAAAGGATTTGCCGGTAATGACAGTGGTAAGCAACTTTATTCCCAGGTATTGGGAAATAGAGCCAAATGTTTCAGTAACCCTTTTTATATCTAAAACTGCTGAAATGCCAATTTTTGAATCCAGCGTATCGGCTACAATCAGTAAATGCATCCGGATATTCTTTTCTGCTGCTGATAATCCCCTGGTTACAGGTTTGAATAAATTGATATAAAAATCATCGTCCTCGCTGAAGAACTGCGAAACTATTTTTTTACTTAATGCAGCTTCTTCCAGCAGGTTCCATTTGAAAAATACACCCGGCGGCATTTCGGTACCGGGAAAATAGGTTACCCCTGAAGGTTCAAAGAAACCAGTAAGCGGATTAAACCGGAAAAGAATATCAGGGGGCTGAAACTTTGCCTGGGTTTCATTTTGAATAAATGAAGAATTGATGACTTTAATGATAAGAAGATTGGTGTCAGGGTCACCCTTTTTGTCCAACGGTATTTGTTCATCTGTAAATGCCTCAACCAATATATCATCAGTATTGCCCGCCACTTTATACCTAATCCGAAGTAGTCCACTACCATCATCGTTGCGTAATAAAAATGCATGATAATTGGTCGAATCTCCGATACTTTTGAAATTATATGTAAGTGTATATGCAGTTTGTGCGTTCACAGCAATAACTAATACTGTGCAAAAGGCCAACAAAATAAAAACCTTTCCTTTCATCATTACTTCAACTGGCAAATGGTTAAAATGCTCTTTATTCTCACTTCTGTATAAACTCCCCGGTTTAAAGTTATATATTTTTAGTCCTGTAAATAAAAGAATATTTACTGATTGTAAACTTTGTTGTTTAGCAGATTAAGTTTCAACTTCGAAAAAATTTTCTACATACAGATGTTGTAATTGTATAGATGGCCTGAGAAAAATATTCCACCAACCACATAATCAAAAAAGGAAATCTCTCTGTGTTATTTTCAATGCAAATAGTGGCGGGCCGATATGACATGTCTGCTAGGAAGTTAAAGATAGCCAGGCTTATCTTTGCCATCTAAATAATAGGCTATGGAATTAGGCATCGGTATGTTTGGCGATAACCATTTTGATAAGAATGGTACACCACAGGCTCCGGGTCAACGGTTACAGGAACTGATCGAAGAAATAAAACTGATGGATGAAGTGGGGCTCGATTTCTTTGGCATCGGGGAGCATCACCGGCCTGACTATGCGGTATCTGCTCCCGAAATCATTTTAGCTGCTGCAGCCACCGTCACTAAAAATATAAAACTCGGGAGTGCTGTGTCTGTTTTAAGTTCATCAGACCCGGTAAAGTTGTATCAAAGTTTTGCCACGATTGATCTGCTATCAAACGGCAGGGCAGAACTGATGGCTGGTCGCGGCAGTTTTATTGAGTCGTACCCTTTGTATGGTTACAGGCTGGAAGACTATGATGAATTGTTTGAAGAAAAACTGGAACTGCTGCTGAAAATAAACAAAGAGAATCCTGTCACCTGGAAAGGAAAACACAGGGCAGCATTAAAAAATCAACAGGTATTACCCCGTGCCGTGAACGATCACCTGAATATATGGGTAGCAGTTGGCGGCACACCGGAGAGTGTTTTACGGACGGGCCGGTATGGTTTACCGGTGATCTTCGCTATTATTGGCGGCAACCCGGCACAGTTTAAACCATTGTTTGACTATTATAAGAAAGTGTACAATCATTTTGAACATGCTATAAATAATTTCCAGGTGGGTGTGCATATGCATGCATTCTTTGGTGATAATAGTCAAAAAACAGCTGATGAATATTATCCCATCTATTCCTCACAGATGGACAGGGTAGGCAGCAGCCGCGGCTGGCCACCTTACCAGCAACAACAATATGATTTGGGGCGAGGGAAGAACGGGCATTTAATAATTGGTGATGCTGATGAAGCGATTGATAAAATCTTACAACTGCAGGAGCTGTTTGGTCTCACCCGTTTTTCTGCACACATGGATGTAGGCGGGCCTTCACATGCTACGCTCATGAAATCTATCGAGATATATGGAACTAAAATTGCCCCCAAAGTAAGAGAGGCATTGAATAAAAAATAAAAGCCGGATTTGTGTAAAGGTCAACAACGGTACATAGCGATGTATATCCTGTTGTTTAAAAAAAATATTAATCTTTCGTTATTGTGAAATTAGTTCTTTTTACCACTTTGCGTGGTTTCCCATTCGAACCGATTACAGGATTCAGCCGCGGCGTATCAATGCTAAGCCTTTCTTTAACCTGTTCCTGGATATATTTATTTTCCGGTGAGGGAAATACATTTGTAACAGTAACCTGTCCATCAAGGCCAATCTCGTAGTCAACCATCACATAATAATCTCCTTTTTTGATCTTTTTAGAGGTCATCACTTCCTGTTTCAGAGTACTGATAACCGTATCCATAAATTCTTTCCAGGTCTTATTATTGTCTTTCAATGCGGTTGTTTTATCCGTCTTGTTTACAACAATGGCTGCTGAATCAGTCGGAACATTCATTTTCGTGATGGAGGTATCCATGGCTACTGCTGGTATCTTAGTTTTCTCCGATTCAACCGGTTTCTTTTTACTGGTATCAATTTTTGAACTCAGGTCATCCCCTTTTTTGATGACAGTTCCTGAATCTGTTTTAAGTTTCCCGCCATAAAGGGCATCTTTCAGTGATTGTGAATTGGAGGTAAGCGTAGTTACTACTAATAGAAACAAAATTACTTTTTTCATAAAAACATTCATTTTAAAGCCATGTTGTTATCCAGGCGATTCACTATGCAAGTTAAGAAGCCAGGATGTTAGCATCTTCATAATCTTCCTGCTGGCTCTTTACAGCATTAAAATTACAGCCCGGCTATAAAACAAAAGAAATGCTAAATTCACCGGCCTTCTCTATAGGGTTGATGGCAGCATAAATAATAACAGATTATGGCGAAAATTCCGTTAACAAAAGACAGTGAGTTTGTAGTGGGGGAGGAGAAAGTGCTGAATTATATTATGACAGCCTTTTTTATCGCCCTTTTTCTCTATGGTTTAATTGACGCAATTAGGCGCCATTTTATAAACATCGATTACCAGAGTTTTATTTTTGGATTTGCCCTGGTGCCGGCAATTTATTGCTTTCGAAGGGCACACAGTAACAGGGTGTATATCCGGGTCAATAAAACAGGGATATACAAGGATGAACAACTGGTAACCGGTTGGTCAAATCTTCTCAATGTTTTTATCACCCAGAAAGAAAAGACAGGTATTTTCAACATTGTTGACAATTTTATTCTTGTTGTGGAATATACAAAAGAAGGTTCCCCGGAAGGTTTCCGGCGTAAAATACCATTGACCAATACCCAGAATAAGTCGGAAGAGGAAGTGCTGGAAGCAGTGCATTTTTTTTGGTCAGCATACAGAAAGGATGCCGGTAAATAAAAATGCAATGTTTTTTACTGGGATATTTGGTATACCTGGTTTGAATATTACAAATGCAATATCCTGGTTCAGCTCACGTCAGGCCAGCTACAGTTTAAAACTAAAATAGTATATTTATTTTCTAATTTTTTTTGCGTTAAATAACTAAATTATGAAAAAATATTTTTTTTGCTGCCTGGTTTTGTTTTCGGGTTTTTCTTTATTAGCACAAAATGTAGGAGTAAATACGAGTAGTCCCGATCCCAGTGCGGCACTGGATATAAGCTCCACTAACAAAGGCTTATTAGTTCCCAGGATGAATACCGGTCAACGCACTACTATTGCAAGCCCGGCCAACGGCCTGATGGTGTTTGATACTGATACAAAATCGTATTGGTTCCGGGAAAGCACCAACTGGGTGGAATTGGCCAGCAGCATCGGGTTGAAATCCGTTAATGGTAATGCCACTTTCACGCCTTACGCTATCAATCCGAAAAGGTACATCTGGGAATTGAATGGCTCACATCCTACAGGTACTTCCATCGCTTTGCCCCAGGCCATCATAGAAGATCTTTGTGCTGATGAAGATGGCTGCAAAGTAACCCTTACGATGACCAACTGGGGGGCAGGTATTACTGAAAGCGCCTCCCTCAGCGGTACTTTCTTCTATACAAATGCGGGTGGGACCAGAAGATGGCGGGCCAGTAATGATAATATTGGTATTGATGGTGATAATGCTGTCAACCACATTTTTTCATTATTTTCTAACTTCTATTTTACCGATGCCACTTATGCTCTTAATGTGGGTACAGATCCAGCGGTCGGTCTTCATTTTATGAAATGGAATGCTTTTCCGGTTTCTGCTATTGGCAGGCTCATTATTGAAGACTGATGAGATTGATTTTAGGCTAAAGATCTTTTTTAAAATTTATACACTGCATTGGGTAAAGAGAAAATGCAGTTCTGCCGGATTTTAAAAAATACCAGAATCTAATTGTAAAAGTTATCTGAATAGCAGATAGGATGCGATAAAATCAATTTGCTAACAGTTTGCCCGTTCCGAGTAGTTTACCTGACTCATTAGTAATACTTAAAAAAAGAATTCCTTTAGCAGATGAAAGCATACTGGTGGGTACGATTGTTGAATTTGTAACAGCCTTCCCGGTAACTTGCCCGGAAGAATTCGAAAAATAAATTACGAGTTTTTCATATTCCGGATTGGTGATTTGTAATGTTGCCCCGTTTTTCCAAACAGTAGGGTAAAGGGTAATGGTATTCCCCGTCCGGAATTGCATTGATATGATTTTAGAGTATTTTACCCGGCCATCATTTTCAACCATTTTCAGCCTGTAATAAGAAATCCCGCCAACAGGATCAGTATCCTCGGCGATGTATTTAGTTTCCCTGTTTTGATCTAGGCTGTTTACATATTGAACAGGTAAAAAATCACGGGCATTGGTGGAACGTTCAACTTCGTAATGGCTCATATTTATTTCATCCGTTGTTGTCCATTTGAGTTCTACTGAATGATCTTTCTTAGTAGCTGAAAAATTAATAAGGGTTACGGGCAAAGTAGTAAAATCGTAAAATACAATTATCCGGATATGATCCACCCTTCCGCCGGTAGTGCTTCCATTTACACTTCGTTGGGCTGCAATAGCTACCCCGAAATCTGTTGCATTAATATCTGTGTGAATCCAGCTCTCACCCCATAAATCGCCTGCATTTCCATACGACTGATAGGAGTCCGAGGATGGGTAGCTTGACCCGCTTGCCCGTTCTGCAGCACCAATGGTTCCTCCTTTTACAATTCTTACACTGTAATCGGCTGTACGGAAATTGGGATCAGATCTCTCTACTTCTACAACGATACCGTTGATTGTAACACCAGAAGGAATACTGAAACCGAAATTTGTAGCTACCAGGTAATCAGTGTAACTACCAAGACCTGCAGTTAAATTGCCAAAAGTCGAATAAATATTATCACTGGCAGATACATTTCCAGGGTTAACCCATGTTTGATTTGATCCGGGAATTGCGACTATTGTAAAATTGTTTCCATTCAATGGCCCCTGTAACTGTGCTTTTAAAATAAAAGCCGGTAATAAAAGCAGGTATAAGAGTAAGCAATTCTTCATGTTGGTGGTTAATTATGAACCTGGCAAGTACATAATCTAAACAAGTTAACAAATAAATCAATTGTTGAGAAAAATAAGAATATGCAAAAATGCAGCACTTGGGTATGCATTACCGGAATCTGGGCTAGCTTGTAAACCTAACCTTTGCTGATCCAATTAATTTCAGAGCTTGCCAACTACCTTTTAATTGCATATACCGGGCTTTTACCGATGAAGATGACCTGGTATGTTCATTACACTGTTTATGCCGCAGCAATTATCGTTTAAAATCAAATCCGTCTCCTGAGCAAAATCATTGGATAATCTACTCTCCGTCATTTTTATGGGTAGTGTTGTAATGCTACCTTAACAACAGCAATGATTTTTTTGCATAACTGTAATTAATTAATAATGAAAAAGATATTCTCCTTCCTTTTGTTTGCTCCTCTTTTTATCAGCTGCACACAAAACCTTGTTACAGGCCGCAAGCAATTAGACCTGGTGTCAGAGACAGAATTGCAAAACCTTGCCGCCCAGGAATACCAGGCCTTTTTGAATACTAATAATGTAATAAATTCCAGCAACAACAGGGATGCCGAAATGGTACGCCGTGTTGGATCCCGCATTTCAGCTGCCATCACTTCATTTTACGATAAAAAAGGATATACTGCTGTATTAGATGGTTATCGTTGGGAATTTAACCTGGTAGATAATAAAGAAGCCAATGCATGGTGTATGCCCGGAGGTAAAGTTGTTGTTTACACCGGCTTGTTGCCCTTTACCCAAAACGAAGCAGGGTTAGCCATAGTTATGGGTCACGAAATAGCCCATGCTGTTGCACAACATGGTAGTGAAAGAATGAGCCAGGCGTTATTACAACAATTAGGAGGGATTGCTTTACAGGTAGCGGTTGCAAATAAACCTGCAGAAACACAGAATCTTTTTATGACTGCTTATGGTATTGGCAGCACCGTTGGTGGTATATTGCCTTTCTCCCGTAAGGAAGAATCAGAAGCTGATAAATACGGGCTATACTTTGCTGCCATGGGCGGATACAATCCACAGGAAGCAATTCCTTTCTGGGAAAGAATGACGGCAGCCGGGGGCGCAAAGCCACCTGAATTTTTAAGTACTCACCCTTCTGATCAAACAAGAATGGAAAAAATTAAAGGATATATGCTCCAGGCGTTAAAATATTATAACCCTGTAAAATGATAGATGTTGATATTGATATTGCCTGTTACAATCCTGGTGATCGTCAGCGTCAACCGCGGAGAATTGCTGAAATGCTGTTGACATTATGTTCATTTAATTTTTTTTATGTAAGTTTTTTTATGCCATTGAAACCGGTTAACAAGCAGTAATAGTAAATATTTATTTCAAGATAAATTATTAGTAATGACACAAGACAAAACAATTGTTCTGCACACCTATACTGATATGCTGGAAGCTAAAATGATTCAGGATAAACTGAAAGAAAATGGTATAGATTCCTTTCTGAATGATGAAAATGTAATGAGTTTGGATCCGGTAGGAGGGGCAGAGCTAAGAATATTTGAAAAAGATAAAGTTGCTGCTGAAAAGATTATCAGGGGTTGATTGTTCAAAGGTCAATCTATAGCAGTTTTGATGTTATCATTCCTGGCTGGCAGGAGGGATAGGATTTTTCTTTTCTGCTGATTTGAAAGGAAGTGATTATTTTACTGTATTAATACCATACAATAATGAAGAATAGCTTAAAAGACAAAGTCGCCTACATCACCGGGGGCAGTAAAGGCATTGGTTATGGAGTTGCTAAAGCACTGCTGGCTCAGGGAATGAAAGTAGCTATCACCAGCCGGAACCTGGAAGCTGCAAAAGAGGCCGCTGCCACATTGAGTGCTGACCCTGCTAAAGTACTAGCCCTGAAATCCAATGTAAGTTCCCTTACCGATGAAACAAATGCTATAGCGGCAACCATCGGTCAATTCGGTCAACTGGATGTGTTGATTGCCAATGCCGGGATAGGTCATTTTGATTCTATTGAAAACTTATCTGAAGCGGAATGGAATGAAACCATTGATACGAACCTGACAGGTGTTTTCCATAGTGTAAAAGCCAGCCTTCCTGCTTTAAAGCAATCAAAGGGTTATATTATCACTATAGCCAGCCTGGCCGGAGCAAATTTTTTTGAAAACGGGGCTGCTTATAATGCCAGTAAGTTCGGTCTTGTTGGGTTTACCCAGGCGATCATGCTGGATCTGCGTAAGCATGGGATAAAAGTGACGACCATTATGCCCGGTTCCGTGGCCACTCAGTTTGGTAACCATATTCCTTCCGCGGCCGATACCTGGAAGATACAACCGGAAGATATCGGCCAGATGGTGACTGACCTGTTACAAATGAATGCCAGGACCTTACCCAGTAAGATAGAAGTGAGGCCTTCTATACCGGCAAAGTAAAGGCAGCTATCACTGAGTTTTTTATAACAGGTATTGATAAAAAGTATCCGGGAAATGATCAATTGTTACCAGCTGCTGATGTGATGACTGATCTTTACCGGCCAATAACATTTTTCCTTTCTTTAAAACCTCTCTGTACAGTTTGTAAAAGTCGATTAATAGTATTCACTCTAATGCACTCTCTTATCTCATCATTTCCTTGTAAATGAAACGGAAAGGATGCTAAAAAGTAAAACGATCTGTCTTTATTTACGCAGCGAAAGGAGAAATTCGTCCAGGACGGTATTAAAAGCGGCAGGTGTTTCCAGCATTGGCACATGCCCGCATTGATCGATCCAGTACAATTTTGAATGTGGAATCAGTTTCTTGAACTTTAATGCCACTTCAGGAGGAGTTACCCTGTCATTTTTTCCCCATATCAGGCAGCAATCCGTTTTTATGTTCAGCAGTTCTTTTTCCAGGTTATGGTGGATGGTGGATTTGGCCAGCGATAAGATAGGAATAACCTTCCGGCAGTTAACAATAGCGAATATTTCGTCTACTAATTCTTTGGAGGCAATGCCTGGGTCGTAAAAGGTAAGTTCTGTTTTGGTCTTGATATAGTTGTAGTCCCTTCTTTTTGGGAACGTATCGCCCATTCCATTTTCATACAAACCGGAACTTCCACTGAGAATTAAAGAAGTAATTTTTTCAGGATGGTTCAATGTGTATAAAAGGGCAACATGGCCGCCCATGGAATTGCCCAGTAAATGGAATTGATCCAGCGACAGTTCTTTGGTTAGCTCATCCAGGAATTCAGTGAGGGAGAAAATACTGATGGACATTCCTTTTTCAAAAAAAGGGAAAACCGGAACAATGACCCGGTAAGATTGTTTCAGGTGGTTAATGAGAGGTTCAAAGTTTTTAACAGAGCCAAATAAACCATATAAAAGGATAATGGGTTCACCACAACCTGCCTCTACGTAGTTTCTATTGGTATCTACTGTCAATGAATTGTTCATATATTCTCATTTACATACCCGGGTTAGCAGAAGATCGGTTATTTAATTTATACTTTCTGTCACTAAATTAAATTTGCCTGATTTCTTTTCAGCATTGAATCTTAAAGGTTGAAAAGTAATAAATTTATGTAATAAACATAATGACTTTGTCACATACTTCTCTTTTTCAAACCTGTAGCCGTTGTAAGAAGTTTGATTTTGTTTGTACCTGAGGATATATGGAAAATTCAAGATTACAGTGCTGAAAGAATACATGCATTTACGTACCGCAAAAAAATAATATTATGTCAATCGGAAAAAAATTATGGGCAGAATTGCAGCACGAAGCTGCCAATACCCGCAGGTTATTAGCTGTTGTGCCTTTTGATAAGGCAGATTTTAAGCCACATGAAAAGTCCATGTCGCTAAAACGACTGGCGAGCCATGTAGCTGAGATAAATGGTTGGTGGAAAGAATGCCTGGTTCATGATGAACTGGATTTTGCAAAAGATGCGGGTAAACAAAAAGAATATCATTCTACAGAAGATATAGTTGCCTGGCATGATGAACTGGTGACAAAAGCGGAAATAATTTTAAATGATACGCCAGATGAAGAATTTGCCAAACCCTGGACAATGCGGCAGGGTGAAATGATATTCTTCACTTTACCCAAAGCAGAGGTGGTACGTACCTGGTGCCTGAATCATCTTTATCATCACCGCGGGCAATTGACCGTTTATCTTCGGTTATTGAATGTTCCACTGCCGGGAATGTATGGGCCAACAGCTGATGACCAGGGGATGTAACCAACATTTTAGTAATTCAATTTCAGATTAGAATCAGCAGCCGGTCTTCTGGATGCGATTTACGCTGCTTTAAAATAACTAATCTATACCCTCTGCTGCAGATATTGTACACTCAGTTCAATTGGTTTTGTCCTGGGTTAAGGTATGCTGGAACCCGATAGGTTGGAAAACTGTTTTTTTCTGTGGACTTTCATCGTCAAAGTCTTCCCATTCGGTGATGATATCCAGCAGGCTTTCCACATGCTGGTAAATTAAAGAAGCATTTAATTCGCCTGGCGTCACTATTTCGATTAACTGTGGTTCTTTAGGTTCCCCGTATCCTTCAATATATGGATGCTGGACCATTACCATGACCTTGCCATTGAATAATTGCTGATAGATCATCACCCCGTTATTCTTGATCATGAAATTCTTAATATCCTCGGTTCCCCTGCTTTGTGTTATGCCACTGCTGCTACGGCCAAGATCAAGTGCAATGGATTCCAGGTTTTCCATCTCATTGTTTTCAACGATCTTTCCTTTTAGTCCAGAATCTGTAATAAAATTTTGCAGGGTGCTGCTGATTAGTTGTTTCACCGTATCTATCCAGGCCTTCCGGTAGATAATCGTATTTTCCAGCACATGGTTATAAGCGGCAACTTTGTCTTTCAATTGGTTCATTGTAGTATCCATAACATGTCTTATAAAGTACAAGAAACAGAGGATGGAATATTCGCTTTTACTATTTCCTTTATTTGATATAAAAGTAGATAGTGATTAAGAAACAACCAATTCCTGCCTGGCAGGATTGTTTTATTGAAGATATGGCTTGTTGAAGTCTCCTCCAACAACCTGAGCCATTAAAAACTATGTTAATAATTTATCGAATACTTACTCATCAGGAATATCTGCCCTTCTTTACCATCTGTATTAAATTATTTTTTTAATATTTGCATTGTTAATAAATGCCAGCTTCACTATGCGGGTACTAAAATCTTTTCTGACCAGGCTTATCCTGCTTTTCCTGTTCATACATCTTTCGGTATCTGCCGTGGCCCAAAAAAGCATTTTATATTTTTCCATTGACACGGCAGGATTTTCCAGTACCAAAATTCCTAAAAAATTCCTGGAAAAAGATATGCAGTACTGGCAAACGGTTATGGAAGAAAGTCATGTAAATCCTTATCATGCCATCAGCAGGGATGCCCTTTTAAAATTGCAACAGGATATATTGCAAACACTACCGGACAGTATCAGTCATTTCCATGCGAGTTTTGCCATCAGCCGTCTAATAGGATCCTTGGATGAAGGACATTTAGGTTTTGCCAGCAATGCTGTTATTGATAGTTTATTCCTCAATCATTGTATTCGTTTCCCTTACTTACTTCAGGATATAGAGGATGGTAGTTTGCTGGTACAACGGGATCTGAGCCCGGAAAATAAGCTGCCGGCCTTCAGTCGTATCATTTCAATTAATGAGATTCCGGTACATCAATTATATAAACGCTATTCAGCACTATACGGCGGACTGGAACCGTGGAAAAAGCTGATGATAAAAAATGCTATCCGTAAGCTGCTTTATATGGACGGGATTACTAGTCCGTTTAGAATAAAAGCCGTTGTAAATAACGATACCATTGTTTTCAATGCAACCGGGTACAGCAAACAAGAGGCTGATAGTATTACCAAAGTGATCCTATCTGAAATGAAACCACCGTTGCCCTTTTCACTGCAATTCATTCAAGGTAATATTGCAATGATTGAATTCAATACTATGAAAGGATCACTCCGGGATTCATTTGCAGTTTTTCTCCGGCGCTCCTTTTCGGAGATCAGGCTCCGCCGGGCTGCCGGTGTTATCATTGACCTGCGAAAGAATGGAGGTGGCGACAGTGGTCTCGGAGATACGTTGATCAGCTATATCAGTTCCAAACCCTATCGCAATGCCGGTGGCATGAAGATGCGTATCAGCAAGCACAGCAAAGCCTGGGCTCTGTTGCAGGGTGCAACCGATCCTTTCAAAGACTGGGAAAACGGTAAATTATACGAATACAAAGCCACTACAGTAACTACACCGGCCGCCAATCCGCTTCGTTATAATGGTAAGGTTGCGGTTTTAATTGGCACCGGTACTTTCAGCAGTGCCAATATGCTGACCAATGCCATTAAAGATTTTCAATTGGCCACCCTGGTCGGTGAAAGCACAGCTGAACCGGCCAATGATTATGGCGAAATATTTTCTTTCATGTTGCCACATACTCATATTGTGGCGCAAGGGGCATTTAAAATGTTTACCCGGGCCAATGGCGATGAAAAAGATTTCAATGGTATCAGGCCGGATATTGAAGTTACTATTTCAGCAAAAGATATCCCTGCAAAGCTGGATGTAGTACTGGATAAGGCCATAGCATGGGTACTGCAATAAAATATCATTTCTACCAATTCATTTGAAATATTCCTGTCAGTTTGTTTATTGGATCCGGGCTCAGAACAGGAATTGATGAGCGGTAACATTACTTACAGTTTTGTTGGATAATTTCAACCTGCAAAAATCAGCTGTATGCAGGCAATTCATCAAAAATCTTATTGCAGGATATCCTTCTTTTTATTGTTAAGCTTTATCAGTTTTGCAACAACAACCTTAGCTCAATCAAAAGATGTCAAAAAGATACTCGCTGTTTTAAGATTGGAGGAAGAATACTGGAGTAAAGGAGATATTGAGGGTTATGTAAGCCTGTATGCCCCATTGGATTCCACCCGTATGATCTTAAGTAAAGGTGCCGCCTATGGTAAAGAAAATATCCTGGCATTTTATAAAAAATACTGGCCGAGGGAAAAAATGGGAACACTGGTACTGGATGGTGAAAGCCTGGAAAGGTTATCCCGCAAATTCTATTACGTTACTGGTTATTTTCATGTGCGCTACCCCGACGGGAAAACCATCGATGGCCGTTATTCCAGCCTCATGATTATGATAAAAGGGAAGTGGTATTTATATACAGACCACTCCGGTTAGTAATATACAATCAGTCAACAATATATGAAGAATGGTCCTGAATTTTGAGTTCAATAAAAAAAATACAGCTCACCGGGTCAGCCGTTTAAGTGCCTTGAGTTAATGATTATTTTTTACTGATCCTGTACATATTTCCTGTATCTGTAACAGCATAGAGAATACCATCGAAATAAGCAATATCCCTGAATCTTTCATATTTGTCTTCCAGCAATCTTTCTTCACCAACCACTTTATTATTTACAATAACCAGTCGTGCAATATGAGCACTGCTGAGTCCGCAGATAAACAGGTTGTTTTTCCATTCGGGTATATTGTTACCCTTATAAAATACCATGCCACCAGGTGATAGCACCGGATCCCAGTAATATACCGGCTGTTCCATCCCGGATTGCTGTTGGATACCGTCACCAACTTTAGGACCGGAATATTCAATGCCATAGGTGATAATTGGCCATCCATAATTTTTACCTGCTTTAATAATATTGAGTTCATCACCACCCCTGGGACCAAATTCTGCTTCCCACAATTCGCCGGTAACCGGATGTATGTCCAGGCTTTGGGCATTGCGTATCCCGTAAGCAAAGATTTCGGGCATCACATCTTTTCGGGTCAGGAATGGATTGCCCGGTGCTGGTTTGCCTTCTTTTGTGATCTTAAAAATTTTACCCAAACCAGAGTTTAGCCATTGCGCCTGTTTCCTACCTTCCGGTTTTGATCTTTCACCGGTGCTCACAAAAAGATATCCGTCTTTATCAAACACCAGCCTGGAACCAAAATGCAGACTGCTGTTCAGTGCAGGGGTAGCCCGGAAGATAACAATGGGGTTTTCAATTTGTGATGCGGCTTCGTTGAGCTGCCCTTTAGCCACTGCCATCAGGTTGCCGGTTCCGTATTTTTCAGAATAAGACCAATAGATGGTTTTATTTTTTGAAAACCCGGGGTCCAGTGCCACATCAAGCATACCGCCTTGTCCTCCGGCATCCACTGCGGGGAATCCGGTAATTTTTTTAATCAATTTGCCATTTGCATCATGAATTTGCATAAAGCCGGATTTTTCTGTGATAAGCAACCGTCCGTCTGCAAGGGGGATAACAGCCCATGGCCTTCCTAATTTCTCTGCTATCTTTTCCACCTTATAAGGTGTTACTGTCTTTACACCGGCTATCCTTGTTTGTCCTTTAAAGGCAGGTTTGTAATCAGCATTGGGCTTTTTAGTTTCCACGGGGGGAAACTTAGTTGTGTCTTTCAGCTGTTCAGTTGAGGCTGCATTATTTCCTCCATTACCACAGGAATAAATGGAGATCAGTATTGCCGGGATACTGAATATGATTTTTGACTTCATGGTACTATTTTAGTTAGGAATCGTAAAAATAGGAAACTGTGACAAACTGTTTTGTTATTTATAATTGGGAATTAAATTTTACATTATACTGACATAACTGATTTCGCAGGCAGTTGTTCAGTATTTTCTTAAATATTGTTTGATGAGTAATTGCAATTTGCAAATAAGGGAGTTTACCTCACTCAATTCAATTAACAAAAAAAATTGAAGCTTTTAGCAGGAGTAAACTGGTATTAAGATTCCTCTGAGTGAGATCGTAAAGTTATAATTCAATCACCATTCCTTCTTCGGCCAGGTCAAAAGAAAAAGAATAATTACTTCTCATTTTAAGTTCCGTCAATAACTCCCCGAGATATTTATCGGAATGATTAGGGTCATGATGCGCCATCAACAAATGTTTTACACAAGCTATCGAAGCAAATTTCAGCGCATCATCCATAGAAGAATGGCCCCAGCCTGTTCTTTCTTTATACTCGGCCTTGGTATATTGGGCATCGTGTATTAACAGATCAGCGTTAGACGCCAGGTCAAAACCGGATATCCATTTTTGATCTGACACAATACCATGAATGCCCAATGCCGGTTCATGATCTGGTATATAAGTAAATGTCTTTTTCCCATCATTGATCCGGAAGCCCACTGTGGGTCCGGGATGAATGACATATTGTGATTGAATCCGGAATGGGCCTATCTCAAATTCACTTTTATCAACTTCATGTAATATAAGCTGGCAGGGAAGTTCACGGATATACATCGGGAACAAAGGCGGTGACAGGTACTTGCTCAGCCTGGCATGTAATGATTTTCTGCTACCGGCGGGCCCCCAGATATGTACCTCCATTTCCGGGTCAAAAAATGGTTTAAAAAAACCAAGACCCTGTATATGGTCCATGTGTAAGTGAGTTAGTAATATATCCAGGCGGTTATTCAATGGACGTTCCAGGTTACTGGAATTGCGCATACCGGAACCTCCATCCAGTACCAGTTGCCATCCCTCTGCCGATACTTCGATACAGGATGTGTTGCCTCCATACTTTTGTGTATCAGGGCCTGAAGTGGGTATGGAACCACGGACACCCCGTATTGTAATTTTCATTCGTCCTTTGTCTCCCAGAATAATGCTACAGCACCAAGAAACCTGGATGGCCTGCCAAGTATGGGGTATGAAGTGACCGCAATTTTTTCAATTTTACCATTCAGGCTTTCAATGTAGAATGTTTTATGATAGGGCTTACAGTTCTTGAGCGTTTTTACCAATGGCAGATCATCCGGAGATAAAATATTCCCTTTCTCATCCACTGGTTTGAAAATAGTCGCCCATACGGAAACAGGCATTTCACCGGTATCATCATACCGTTTTCCAAGTATCTGTTCGGCAGGTTCATTATAGTAAATAAGATTGCCTTCTCTATCAGTTATAAAGACCGGTATGGAAAGACAGTCGGCCAGTTGCCGGTTCAGTATAATTTCTATTTCATAAGCCGCCATATAGCAAGAATAGTAAGGTAATTAGCTACTTAAATATATAAAATAATTGAGACTTAAATAACTTTAAAATAGGACTGGGTTGAAGTGGTAGCCGGCCTCGTAAAACAAAGATGATGAGAAATAGAAGTAGAAGAATGCGACTTCTATAAAAACTGGAAACGAATACTCTTTGGTCTTGCTTATTAGCCATTGCATACTGTTCCCGCAATTTTCAATAAATTACAAAAAAATGTTTATGAATAAGTGCCACAATTTGCTGCTCCTTTTAATGTTGATTCACCCAGGTTTAATTGCACAGGTACTGGTAAAAAATACAAATGTGCTGGATGTGGAAAATAAAAAGATACTGAGTGGTTATGATGTGGTGGTATTGGAGGGCCGCATCATCAGCGTGGAGAAAGGCAAACAATACAAACTACCTCCTGGCACAGATGTGATAGATGGGACTGGCAAATACCTGGTCCCGGGCTTTGCGGATGCCCATGTGCATTTTTTTCAAAGTGGGGGTATATATGCAAGACCGGATGTGATCGACCTGCGTAAATACCAGCCCTACAATAAAGAGTTAAAATGGGTTCATGATAATATGGAAGACTTGTTGCACCGGTATACAGCTGCGGGTATCACTTCGGTGATAGATGTTGGAGCCAGTATTAATTTTTTGCTACAACGGGATTCATTCATGACCAGACCTGCTTCACCAGTGGTGAGCATGACAGGGCCATTATTAACTACCTGGCTACCGCCTGTTTATAAAGACCTCGGTAATGATGGCCCTTTTATTTTAATGAAAACAAAAGAAGATGCCATCAATGCTGTGCAGGAACAACTGAAATACAAAGCTGATTTCATTAAAATATGGTATATCGTGCTGGACAGTAATATTGAAGCCGGTGCACGGAAAAATTATGAATTTGTAAAAGCAGCGATTGATGAAGCACATAAAAATAATAAACGGGTAGCGGTTCATGCGATGGAACGTATCACTGCTCAACTGGCAGTAGAAGCTGGTGCAGATTTTTTAGTACACAGTGTAACCGACGAATACATCAGCAATGAGTTTGTGCAGTTACTTAAAAAAAAGAATGTGGTGCTTTGTCCCACACTGGTAGTAGGAGGAAACTATTCAAAAGTGCTTTCTGATAATTATCATTTCAGTACGTATGAGCTGGAACATGCTCATCCGTTTACCAGTAACACCATCATTGATTATCCCTGGCCAGATACATTGCTTGGCAAAAATTTTATTAAATTGTTACAAAGCAGGAAACAAACAGGTCAACCCAATCGTGAGGATACTATCATGGCTGTAAATCTAAAAAAATTGTCGGATGCCGGTGTTGCCATTGCTACAGGAACAGATGCAGGTAATATCGGTACACAGCATGCTACTTCTTATTTTGATGAACTGGCGGCCATGCAACAGGCAGGAATGAACATGTGGCAATTGTTACAGGCTTCCACCATCAACGGGGCAAAAGCGGTTGGACAGGAAAAGGAGTGGGGTAGTATAAGTAAAAATAAATTGGGGAATATGGTGTTGCTGAATGCTAATCCGCTGGACAGCCTGGCAAACTGGAAGAAGATTGACAGGGTTATTAATAAAGGAAAATTGTTTATGCCGGACTCTTTAGTCCATAATACCCCGGTAATGCTGGTGCAGCAACAACTGAATGCTTATAATGCCCATGACCTGGATGCTTTTCTTGCCCCTTATGCCGATGATGTAGAGATATATTCTACCACTGGCAAATTGCAATTGAAAGGCAAAGAAGAGATGCGGAAACAATATACATTCATTACGCAATTCCCTTATTTATACTGTAAATTGGTGAACCGGATTGTATCAGGCAACACGGTTATTGATCATGAAGAGATATGGTTATCACCCAAACCGGATAATCTGCGTTATGGTGTTGCCATCTATGTGATCCAAAATGGAAAGATCAGTAAAGTGTATTTTGCTGATTGATAAATAACAACACTTTTGATGTTTTCAATTATAAAATATAAATCTTTTGTTTCAGAAACGGACAATCCTGAATGGAAGCAACAATATCTCTGGCTGGCAGACTTAATCTCTATAGTTTTTTACATAAGTATCTAATTCATCTTTGCTCGCCTGGCTGTCGAGTACTTCATACAACTGGCTGAAATTATTACGGTCTGTAATAGTGCGATAAGATAATTTTGCCAATTGAAGCCTGTTGCTTTCCAGCGTTACCAGTTGAATTAATTTCTTTGCCTGGGAACTGGTGAAAAAATTGCTGGTATTGTTAAATGCGGTGGTCAGCGAATTCATTCTTTCCCCGGGAAAGAACTGCATCTGAATGGTCTGGTATAAAGTATTATAGTTGGCATCTGACATGGCAACATTTACATTACTGCCATCATTATTATAGTTATTCACAAAAGTCATTAATTCATCTTTACTGGATTGGTAGCTGAGTAAATTATAGATCTGGCTGAAATTATTACGATCGGTAATGCTTCGATAGGATAATTTGGCTAACTGCAGCCTGTTACTTTCAGCGCTGACCAATTGTATCAATTGACTGGCCTGGTAAGAAGTGAAAAAGTTAGTAGTATTATTAAATGCATTGGTTAAAGAGTTCATTTGCGTACTGACAGGCCACTGGTTTTTAATATCCTGGTATAAAGTGTTGAAGTTTACATCTGACATGGCAACATTGATATTGTCACCGTCATTATTATAATTGTTCACATAAACCATCAATTCATCTTTACTGGACTGGTAACTCAGCAAATTATAAACCTGGTTGAAGTTATTACGGTCTGTAATACTGCGATAAGATAATTTGGCTAATTGTAACCGGTTGCTTTCAGCGCTGACTAATTGTATCAATCGGCTGGCCTGGTAAGAAGAGAAATAGTAAGTAGTATTATTAAATGCGCTGGTTAAGGAGTTCATCTGGGTGCTGACCGGCCATTGGTTTTTAATATCCTGGTATAAAGTATTGAAATTGGCATCTGGCATGGCAACATGAACGTCACTGCCTTCATTATTATAATTATTCACATAATCCATTAATTCATCTTTGCTGGATTGGTAGCTGAGTAAATTATAAATCTGGTTGAAATTATTGCGATCGGTAATGCTGCGATATGATAATTTGGCTAACTGCAACCGGTTATTTTCGGCGCTGACCAATTGTATCAATTGACTGGCCTGGTAAGAAGTGAAATAGTTAGTGGTGTTATTAAATGCGTTGGTTAAAGAATTCATCTGGGTGCTGACCGGCCATTGGTTTTTAATAGTCTGGTATAGTGAATTAAAATTGGCATCTGACATGGCAACGTTAGGATTGTTATCCTCATTATAATTATTCACATAGTTTTCTAACTCATTTCTGCCGGACTGGCTGTTGAGTAAATAGTAAACCTGGCTGAAATTATTGCGGTCTGTAATGCTGCGATAAGATAATTTGGCCAATTGCAGCCTGTTACTTTCTGTGCTGACTAATTGGATCAACTGACTGGCCTGGTAAGTTGTAAAATAATTATTAGTGTTATTAAACGTATTGATCAGGGAATTCATCTGGGTATTGACCGGCCATTGGTTTTTAATATCCTGGTATAATGAATTAAAGCTGTCATCAGACATGGCAATACCAGTATTAGTATCTTCCATATAATTGTTTATAAAGTCTTCTAATTCATTTCGGCTGGCCTGGCTTTTGAGCAGGTCATGTAACTCATAGAACTTACCAGGATCTGTTATAAGCGGGTAAGCTTGTTTCATTAACTGAAGCCTGTCATTGTCGGAGTTGATTAATTGAATCAATTGTCTTGCCTGGAAAGTGGTAAAGTAATTATTTGTATTGGTGAAAGCATTTGTAATCACTGCCTTTCTCCCTGTATTTGACCGTTGATTTTTTACAGACTTTAATAAAGTATTGAAATTCGTATTGCTAATGGGAGTTTGACCTTCAGCAATTCCGGATTTCCTTGTTTCAATTAACTCCAGGCTACCGTTACTGTTTACATTAATGTGCATGTCAAACCTGTATCTCAGATTGAATAGTGAAGAAATTTCGTCTGATCTGTTAGTGTTCAGATTTGTACGCATGACCTGGAAAGCATGTTGCCCTATCGGAAGATTAGTTATGGTAATAGTTGTTTTATTACCGGTGGTATTGCTGTTAGTACGGGTATAATCAGTCCTGTCTATTGTAAACTGCAAATTTTTATTACCCGTTACAGTAATGGTGACAGTACTTGTGCTTTGTTGAGCATAAAATGAAATCACTGTTAAAAAACTGATGAGCAATAATGATACCTGTTTCATGACAATTTATTTTGAATGAAGAATTAAAGCTTTCACAGGTACCGTTAGACAAAAAGATTATATCATGAAAAATTCAATGATTTTTTGTAGTAAAATCAATTTGTATACCACTTGGAAGTTAAGCTCATTTCTTATTCATTATTTATGATATTGGCAATTTACTGGCATGATTGTTCTCATTCCTTTATTCTTTTGATAACTGATCTGGCTCCTATACCGGGCCAGCGGGCAGATTGCCTTTTTTGGAGTGGGTAAACCTGTTGATATAATAGCTACAGAAGATGGATTCGGGGATGTATCTTACCACACAGAGTGATTAATTAAATTGATACCTGATAAATGGGGTAATAGCAATTACTTTACTGACTTTGGTCATAGTTTACCCCTGTCCGTATGTTGTACCTTCACCTTGAACATTTCAAAATATATTTTATGGGAAATTTACTTTATATCGTTGCTGTTATCCTTATAATAGGATGGCTGCTTGGTTTTTTCGTATTTAATGCAGGTGGGATTATTCATATTCTGCTTGTTATTGCATTGATCGCTATAATATTCAGAGTGATACAGGGAAGAAAAGTAGTGTAAAAATGCAGCGTATTTACGATTTATATGCGGGCCAGTTGTTGTTAACAGTTTACCTGGAGTATATGTGAAAATATGCTGTTCAATTATTTATTGGTATAATTAAATATTTATATTTTATTCTTGATTCTGTAGTGATGCGTAAGCTGGTTTTATGTTCTCTTATTTTGTTATTGGCACTAATACCTGTTTCAATTCCTGCACAAACTGTTACCCTTGCTACGGCATATGAACGTTTGAAAGAAGAACAGGTTGATTTTTCACAGTATATTCAATCTATTTTTATTGATTCCAATGTTGCTGGCAGGCTGCAATGGTTTGTGGAGTTTGAAGTGGATAGTATACATCATTCTGTGGTTAGTGATACTGGTTTGTCCGGAGCTGAAAAAGCAAAGGCAATCCAGAGCCTCGTTTACTTCCTGAAAGAGCTTAGTGAGAATCTCTCCCTTCAAAAATTTGATATATATGATATCCCGGATGCCCTTGAGTCATATAAATTAATGCTAAGAGCCCTGCTAAGGCATACTCCTTATCTTGATCTGATAAATAAACTTGGTCCCCGAAGAAGCCAGTTACTGGCTAATGCTTTCTGGCAGTATAATGAATGTACGGAATTGGAGGATCTTGCTGTTTTTAAGCGGGTAGCTGCTTTGCCTGCATATATTCTACAGTTCCTGGAGAGCCGCCCCGGTTTCCGTTATGCCGACTCTCTGTTAGTGCTTGCGGCGGCTCATTACCCGTTCAAGCTTATTTCTTACCTGCTTCAGCATAAACCAGGATTACAGTCACTTTTCCGGAAGAATAAAAATATTTATTTGCAGGAGATTGTATTTCTTTCGGAAAACCGGTTTATATCAGAACTGCTGCCTTTTATTATCCCCTTAGCAGAAAAAAGAATTACAGTTACGGAGATACTTGACAAAAGAAAGGATCCAAAGATTTATTTTGAGTTGCTGGTGAACACCTTGAAAAATGAGTTGTCGAGACCCGCAAATGTTTCTTCAATCTTTCTTATTCCATTAAGGAATGGTATAAAAGATAAATCCATTTCATTTTATGTGAACCAGGTAAATGAATTGCATAGTTCTGCTGCGGAGATCCGCTTTGCTGCCGTGAATGACCTGAGGGTAGAAGATCTTTATTACATAATAACCAGTTGCGAGGAAGATCTTTATACTTCCAGCTACCTGGGTTTGTACAGGCGGCTTATGGAACATTTTACAACTCCGGCTGTTGATTCAATTTTCTATATAGTGCAGTATGATAATTTCCGGTCCTTTATGCGGATGGCGGCGATTTATAACACTTTGGGCGATTTTTTAAGTTGTATGCCGCAGCAAACAGCTGCTGGTTTATTGAATCGTTTTATATCAGGAATAGAAAGTGATACACATACAGGGCTTGCAAAAGCAATGGACGTAGCAGATGCATTTTCCGGGTTTAGTACTTTGCCTGGTATCAGCTTAATGATCCAACATGAACTTAAATCCAATTTTGACCGTTGCAAGCTTGACCAATCGTTTTTTGGGATGCGTCTCTATAGTATTTTACAGAATGTTTTTGACCTGGTAAAGAAAAATGACTCCCTAAATAAATTATGGGCCAACCTGGGAAACCATGAATTACTGGAACGGAAAGCCCTGCAGAATAAAAAGGGGGAAATCATAGAGCTGGTTTTATTTTATGGTGATGAGGATGGTATAGGTTCTTTTAATAATTTTATCAGGCTGTACAAGGATCCCACCAGGTGGATAATATCAAGAAACAACTTTTGGATATCTATCCGATCCCTTTCTGCTCAACCTGTTATAATTTATGCAAACCTGCCACTTGATAATGAAACAGGAATGGACCTGCTTGCACAGGATTCTTTGTTTGCATTCTTAAAACTGCAAATGGCCGAACCGGTTATCCTGATTCACCGGGGTCACAGTTATCATCTTAGCCATACATTGAGAAGACTACAGCCATCTGTTAAACTGGCTATCCTTGGCTCCTGTGGTGGTTATAATAGCCTGTTAAACATTGCTAATATCAGTCCCGATGCTCAAATTATCGTTTCAAAGAAAATTGGATCACAATTTATTAATGATCCAATGATTGATGTGATTAACGAGACTTTGCAAAATAACAGGAATCTTATATGGTCAGAAATATGGGAGAAACTTCGAATCCGGTTCAGTAAGAACGAAATAATGCTTAACCTTTTCAATGAATATACTCCACCTTCAAAGAATGTAAGTCTCTTTGTACTTAAACTTTTTAATTTTTACATGTAAGGTTTTTTAGCTGAAAGCTGGCCCGGATATCCCTTGTTTTCCCACCTTTATTTCGTAGCGGTGTCAAATAAGTCACCCTTATTCCATGCTGGCCTCAGCAATGTTTGTGCAATGGAATAACTAACCAGGAAATTTAACTGTACATAGGTTTTTGCAGCCGCAAAATTGAAGATGCCATCCATGCCATCAGCCGATTGATGATAATATTTTGCTCTCCATTTTTTAACAAAGGCATCCATATCAAAACCCGGAATATCGGTCTTATTGCCATATTTGATATGCAGGGCCGGAATGCCATTCATGACAAAACTATACTGGTCACTCCGGACAAAACGATTTTCATTTGGCTCCGGATCTTTTTCAATATCCAGTCCAAGATAGGAGGCGGCGAATTTTACATTATTCAGTATGCTTGAATGTTCAGCACCCAACGGCACAATCGAAAGGAGAGGGGCAATAACGGTAGGCATATCGGTATTCACATTGGCAACGATGGAACCTTTGGGAACTGTTGGATTGGCTGCAAAATAGGAGGATCCGATCAATCCCATTTCTTCACCTGTTACCATTGTAATTAATATTGAACGTTTTGGTTTTGCCCGGGATGATTTGTATATCCTTGCAATTTCCAGCAAAGCAGCCACACCCGATGCATTATCATGGGCTCCGTTGTAAATGGAATCCCCATTTACAACTCTGCCAATACCCAAATGATCAAGATGTGCCGAATGGACAACATATTCATTTTTCAAATCCTTATCCGACCCGGGAATTAATCCTACCACATTATAACTTTCAAAATCATTGTGAGTGGTTTTGTATGATGCGGAAATGCTGTACGGCAGCTCAAATGAGGAAGGGTTCCCTTTTTTTATTCCAGCCAATACCTGATCCAGATTTTTCCCTGAATTTAAAAACAAACGGCTGAGTAATTTTTTGTTGCTGGTGAGGGCTATTTTAAGATTGCCTGTAAATACACGACCAAATGCTGCAGATTTATCCGCATTAAGTGCCACGTTAGATTGTAGTACTGGATTGGGATTGGAGCCAAGTCTTGCATTCAGGTTAATAATAATAACACCTGCTGCGCCCCTGGTATAAGCAGCGTTCATTTTATTCCCCGGACTTGAGAAATGGGCTGTAAAAGTGGAGGGTAACCCATCCGGAGCTCCATTTATTACAACAACGATCTTGCCTTTTACATCAATTCCGGCATAGTCTGAATACCCACCGGGAATGTCAATACCATAACCGCTAAATATTAATCGTCCTTCAGCCGATGCTACTGTACTAAACGGGTGCGGGACCGGGGTAAAATCATTTTGAAAAATAAGGGAGTCGGTATTTCCTTCTGAATCTTTCAAAACAGCAGCAGAAGAGCTATTATTGACGATCGATTTCCTGAGAATCACTTTTTGTGTATAGCCACCATTATCCCCGCCGGGAGTTACTCCAATTTGCCTGTATTGGTCAATCACATAATCAACTGCCAGCTGATATCCTGCTGTTCCGGGAAGGCGGCCTTTTAATTTGTCATCAGCGAGATAAGCAATGTGAGAACGGATGCTGTTCGTATCAGTCCTGTTCATTGCCTGTTTTATGCTCTTTGAAATTTTTACATCCTGTGCAAAAATTGGCAGGGTGGCAAGACTACAAATAAAAATAAAATATCTTTTCATGCCGAAAAGATAAAGAAATCAGGGGAGAATAAATTGAACACGACGTAAAGTGAAAAATTAACTTCTCAAAATATTTTGCCTTTTATTGTTTTCATACTGTCGCATCTTTCGTAATTTTCTCAAAAAAAAATTTTTTGCAGACAAAGTTTTATACACCGCATCTGCTGTTGCAGGAGTTTGTCCAATGCATCATGATTGTACATGCTGAACTGTATAAGAATGCTGCCCCTGTTATTTGCCCTTATCCGCCTACTCCTCAAAATTCACTGTTCTTTTATATCAATGATCCGATAAAAGTACAGATCGAAGGGAAAAAGGATTTTCTGTTGCAGCCAAAAAGTGTTGTAGTAGGGCAACAACTTACCAGGGTTATGCTGGATATTAATAAAAGTCATAAAGCGGTTAGGGTAGGATTTCATCCCGGGGGATTACACCGCCTTATAGGTTTATCAATGGCTGATATGATTGACGGCAGTTATGATGCTGCCGATGTATTTGGAATGGAAATACAGGAGGTCAATAATCAACTACAGGAAGCTGAAGATTTTGATGCTATCAGGACAATAGTTGAACGATTTTTGTTACAAAAAGCTAAAAAACTAAAACATGCTTTACCATTTGATAAAGCCATCTTAGAGTTACTGCGGTTGAATGGAAATGTATCGATCGAAAAAATTGCCTCGCTGGCCTGTTTAAGTCTCCGCCAGTTTGAACGGGTGAGTAAAGATAGAATTGGATTGCCTCCCAAGTTATTTGCCCGGCTGGTTCGTTTTTCCAAAGCTTACCGGATGCGGGAAAATTTTCCACTGCTAAGCTGGACTCAGATTGCCTATGAATGTGGTTATTTTGACCAGATGCATTTTATCCGTGATTTCAAGCAATTTGCCGGTGTGGCACCGGGCATACTCGAAAAAGAACTGGAAAATACGCCAGTCCGCTTGCAGGCAGATCTGCGGTTATAATTGTCGCATTTATACTATTTATCCACCGTTGCTGTTTCGAATTTTGTATTAAAATCAGCAACTATGCCACAGTACTCCTTTCTCTTTTACCTGGTCTTTACCTTTTTTATGCTTCATCCTGCAAATGCCCAGCAATTTGATAAACTCACTGAATTAAAAGATCATTCAGTGAAAGTTTATTACAGCGCCGGTCATGAACACAGAGCTTCGTCAATCGCTAATCGTGTTGACAAGGCAATGAACTATCAACAGCAACAACTGGGTTTTAAACCCTCAGTGATATTGCTGGTGCTGAGTATTTCCGACTGGAGCAGCTACACTTCATTCCCGGTGTATGGCATGCCGCATTACAACGATGATAAAACACTGATCGTTGCAGCTGAAGACAATCCATTCTGGAAAAGTTTTTTGCCTCCTTTGGAGCAGTTACCACCGGCATTAAGTGAACAGATCCAAACCGTATATCGCCGGAGTGATGGAAGTTTAAGTATGGAAGCCTTTTTTGACCTGCTGGCGCTACATGAGTTGGGGCATGCATTTCATTTCCAGGGTGGACTAATCATGCAACGCAAATGGATGGGCGAACTGTTTGCTAATATCTTATTGCATACTTATGTTGCCGAAAATGAACCAGAACAATTACCTGCACTGACATTGTTTCCCCGCATGGTGATAAGTGGTGGTACCAAAGAATTCAAATATACCAGTTTGAAAGATATTGAAGAACGATACGATGAGATTGGTCAGCGGCATCCTAAAAATTATGGCTGGTATCAATCCCGCTGGCATGCCGCTGCTGGTAAAATCTATGATGCAGGAGGGAAAGCTATCTGTAGTAAGTTGTGGGAGGCATTGAAAAACAATAAAGAAGTTTTAACAGATGAAGAGTTACTGCGTTTTTTAGGAACAATTCATACGAGTATTTCGGATATGATGAAGAATTGGGACAGTAATACTGTGCGGTAAAACCGGAAGATCAGTTTGTTTTGAGCAGCCCGTATTGCCCCGGTTTCAGGTTTAATTTTTGATTTGATCCAAATATCCATTCTGGTAAATAATTCTCATATACAGCAATAAAACACATTTTAAGCAGGATACATAGCCGCTGACAATCATACTGGAACATGCAGAAAATCATACACTAACATAAACGGGGTATTTACTTTTATTTAAACTCGTTTTGTTATGTCTTTGCTTTTTTACCGGTACACGGTTCCTGTTTTACTTTCGACCGGCAAGATGTATCCCCGGAGAGTATTTTTCTCCGGGAAAATTTTAAAACTATTCCTATTCGCTTTATTCTTATCAACCTATGGATTTTCGCAGGGTTCTCCTGAGTATGGTTCGGGTATTAAACTGAATTTAAACCCTGAGGGAAACCGGTATATACGTTTCATTTCCTGGAACCAGGTGTGGTTTCGTAGCCAGCAAAATAATCCGGGGTCACTGATAAATGGAGAAGTAAAAAATAATACCTGGGATATTGGTGCCAGGCGGGTACGTATGATAGCCTATGCTCAACTATCACCCCGCTATCTGATCCTGGCTCATTGGGGTATAAACAATCAAACTTTCGCCAGCGGTGGTGGATTCGGCTCCTCAGGTACCGGCCCTTCAGGGGCAGGTAAAAAGCCACAACTTTTTTTTCATGATGTATGGAATGAATATGCGATCATACCGGCTAAAAATCCTAAAACAAATACAGCCAATAAAAATACATTGTACCTCGGTGCAGGTTTGCATTATTGGTTAGGTATCAGCCGGATGACGAGTGCCAGCACCCTGAATTTTCTGACGATTGATGCTCCCATATTCAACTGGCCAATGATTGAAGTAAGCGACCAGTTTATGCGGCAGTTCGGATTTTATGTAAAAGGGAAATTAGGTAAGCTCAATTATTCTGCATCGGTTAATAAACCTTTTGCAACTAATAGCATACCTCTTTATGATTCATTAAAAGGACGGGTAGCCATTGATAATAATGGTGATGCCAAACCTTCTGTACAGGGGTATGTAGATTACCAGTTCCTGGACCAGGAAGCCAATGTGTTACCCTTCCGGGTAGGCACATATGTGGGAACAAAAAAGGTATTCAATATCGGTGCCGGTCTTTATCATAATAGTGATGCTACGAAAAGTACTGACCTGGCCGGGGCAATTAAAAAACACAATATCACCTTACTGGGGATTGATTTGTTTGCTGATTTGCCTGTGAGTAATACAGCAAGAAACATGGCAATAACTGCATACAGCGTTTTTTATAATTACAATTTTGGCCCGAATTACTGGCGAACATTAGGAGTAATGAATACATCCACGGGATTTGATCCTTTGCTTCCGGGTGCCAGCCGCACCATTAACGGACCCGGTAATGCCCGGATGTTTACAGGAACAGGTAATATTTTTTATACCCAGGCTGGGTTGCTGTTGCCAAAGGGCAAAAGCAACAAATTGAGGGTACAGCCTTTTGGGGCTTATACCTGGAAGAAATTTGATTATTTAGGAGAACCAGGAAATTATTTTGATGTAGGTGCCAATTTTTTTATTGACGGGCATCATGCGAAGATCACACCCCAGTATAGTACCCGGCCACTTTATTATTTACGTAATGGTCAGTATATAAAGGAGGGTACTAAAGGTGAATTTTTATTACAATTCCAGGTCTACCTGTAATTAAAGATTCTTTCTCACCGACAGAATACTATACTATCATTAATTTGAATTTTATTTCAAATGGTGTTTCTCATGTACTTGTTTGATGGATAAATTACAGATTAGTCCAATCACCAGTAATGCAGCCATTACATACATAGTAGTAGAATATACCTGCGCCTTAGGCAATTTGCTTACCTCAATCTGGTACTGGCGCATATAGTTAATTAGTACAGGCCCCAGTATCGCAGCCATACTCCATGCCAGCAACAACCTGCCATGGATCGCCCCAACCTGCTTAGTGCCAAATAAGTCTCTCAGGTAGGCAGGTACAGTGGCAAAGCCGCCACCATACATACTAATGATAATCGCAAAAGTTGCGACAAACATTACAACAGATCCTGATGCACCGATTGATGGGATGGATGAATATAATATAATGCCTAAGGAGAAAAAGATTGTGTATGTATTTTTTCTGCCGATAATATCAGACAGCGAAGACCAGATGAAACGACCCGCCATATTGAATAAACTGAGCAGCATTACAAATCCGGCTGCTGCAGAAGCATCTACCGCTTTCGAAGCGCCTACAGATTCAACGGAAAATAATTCCTGTATCATAACAGAAGCCTGGCCCAATACGCCTATACCTGCCGTTACATTAAGCATCAACACCCCGAAGAGTAAATAAAATTGCGGTGTTTTTACAGCATTGTCAACCAAAACATGGGCTTTGGTGACCAGTTTTTTTGCCATAGCTTTTGCAGGATCAAAACCTTTGGGCTTCCAGTCCTCAGCCGGTACTCTCACGATAACAGAACCAAACATCATTATTATAAAATACAGGCAACCCATTACTAAAAAAGTTTGTGCCACACCTACTGAGGTCTCACTGCTGAATTGTTTCATCAGGTAAACGGACAGGGGAGATGCGATCATTCCGCCTCCGCCAAAACCCATAATTGCCATGCCGGTTGCCATGCCAGGTCTGTCAGGAAACCATTTTATCAATGTAGATACCGGAGAAATATAGCCTAAACCTAATCCTATGCCGCCAATGACACCGGAGCCAAGATATAATAACCAGATCTGGTGCAAGTGGATACCCAATGAGGAGATCATGAATCCACTGGCAAAACAAAGTGCTGAAGCAAACATTGCCATTCGGGGTCCTACTCTTTCCATCCATTTTCCAAATGTGGCTGCTGAGGCACCTAAAAAGAAAAGGGCAATACTGAAGATCCATCCAAGAGTAGTTAATTTCCAGTCTTCAGGGGCTGATTCAGTGATGCCAATGACCTTTGTGAGTGGCTGGTTAAATACACTAAAAGCATAAATCTGGCCAATGCACAAGTGAATAGATAACGCAGCAATGGGTACTTTCCAACGGTTGTAACCGGGAGGAGCGATGGTTTTTTCCCTTGAAAAGAATGACATTCAGTAAATTTATTGCTGCAATATAGATACTGTGAATATAGAGAAAGATGATTTTTTTCAGGTTAGACGCAGGTTTTAGTCAGTTGTTATGAGGAGATACAGTCTATTATTTACCACCGGGCAAGTTCAAGTTTTATATTTCAGGACGAAGCTTGCCTAAATACTATAAGAAAAAGTTGCAGATTTCAGCAATACTTATTGGGGCAGGAGCAAAATTTTGGGTTTGCGTGATGGCTATTCAATACGTTGTGCCCGGTATTAGAATATTTTAAGAGAGCTTCAAATCTATAATTAAAATATTTTCTTGCGCACACTACTTTCTATACTATTTTGTCCTGTTTTATTGTTATTGATCCAGATAGGTTCTTCCGGTGGCATTTTGTCAGTGCAATCTATAATAAGCCCATTGGCTTTGCCAAGTTTTGATTTTAGTATAGCATCTCCTTCGCTAATACTGTTATATTTTTTTAGAATCCAGTTATGCAGTATGGTAGGCTCATATAAAATTAATTGCCGGCTGGGTTGTTTTTCAGGTTGTGCCCACTGCTTTGAAAGCAATAACTTAAAAAATTGCACATGTTTGTCTTTTTCTGAGTTACCACCGATTAGTTTTTCGGGAACTTGCACTTTAACAGCCCATTCATTAGAAGGCAATACATTTTCTAACCCACCTACTTCCAAAAAACTGTGTGCAAATGCTGAACAACCAGCTCCAAGGCCTTCTCTTGGTTTATTAAACCCATTGTATAATCTATCATACCCTTTTTGCTTATACTCCTGCAGGTATTGCCATAACCTGTTAAAAACGGTTTGATTGATCCTGTATTTGATAAAAGTGATATCTCCCGTTTCACAGCGTTTTTTTAATTGGGGGAGATTTACATCCTCCTCATCCAGTCTGCCGTTGATGATTTCAAATAATATTCCCAATCCATAGCCTTTTCTGATTACTTTCTTTGTCATACCTGAATGAGCCTGAGAGGTAGTGCCCACTAAGGTATACCTGGAACTGTCTTTCATCTCAACGATCATATGGCCAATGGGATGTTTTTCCTTCCCATAGCGGGATCTTGCAAATGTATTAGTGATATAACTAAGTACTAATTTCCGGGGAGAATCCCAGTTTATACCTTTTGGAGATGGGATAGAATATATTGTAAGCTCCTGTGTATAAGTCAGGCCAGCCAAAAAAACAGTCATCAGCAGCATTACTGCCTGGCTGATTAATAATTTCGGGTACACCTGTTGCAGGTTTTTATTTTAAGATTATAAAATATACTACCAAAGCCTTAGTCCGATATATACAAATACCTTCTCTGCAGCCGAAACTGATTTAGCAATAACTAACTTTTTGTTTTAATGTAATTAATGTTGGGTATGTTTCTTGCCAAAAGTCCTGACATAATTCACAATGTCACCAGGTATACGGGTTTTCCCAAAACTACCCTCCATTGCATCCTGGTTTCCGGGTATCCTTTTCTTAAATCCCGGCATTTCTTTATGGCCGGAATAGATTTTATAGAGTAAAGCACCATCTGATTGTTGCTGAAATGCAACTGTTGTAAAGTCAGTTGGCGTATTATCAAATTTTAAAGCTCTTTTTCCTGAGCCTTTTCCATCTGTTCCATGACAGGAATGACAAAAATAGTCATAGAGCTCCTTGCCGGAAGCAATAGAAGATTCATCCGGTACTACCGGGTTTTTCAATTTTTCATATTTCTCGGGAACTTTCCATGGATCTTCCTGCTGTACGATCATAAATAACAGTGTGGTTGTAATTAATGCAACAACACCCAGCAATAAAAATGATCTTTTCATATTATTAATTTGAATGGTCATTAAAATTCAAAATAAATCTTCGTTTAAATATAGGTGCAATTGACTGCCATAAATTATGACGCCAGTCACTATAAACCATGTGTTTAATCACAAATAACTACTTAGAATAAAGAATGGAAAAAAATACCTCTGTATCTTCTTTACTGCTTTCGGTTAGCAATAAATGAGACGAAATTGAATAGTTCTATGTTTATGGCTTCCCTAGTAATTGCTGCATGTACCGAAGCCCTTTTTCCCTTGTAAATGCGATATTCCGGTTTGGAACATCATCAATGTCCGGGTAAGAGTCAATGGCTTTACTCAGACTTTCTTCCCGTAAAAAATGTAGCATCGGGTAGGGAGAACGGTTTGTATAATTGGAGGGGTCGTATTCATTGCTCCCTGCAAACAAATACTTAGGGTGAAAACTGGCGATCTGGTAAATACCTTCATATTTTTCTTTCACCAGTAACCTTTCAGCCAGTTCCAGCAGGTGAAGATATTCTTTGAATAAATCAAAGCTGCCGGGGAGTATTAACAATGAGGTTTCGATTTGTTTAGCAGCATCCAGGTGATATATTGTAGTCATTACAGCCTGCAATGCCGTGGTTGTAGTGGCATCAATTAATACTTCATACTGTATAGTATCCCGCTTTATTTCTTTGGCCGCAAATGGACAAAAATTACAGCCTACCACTACATCAATGATCCATTTCTTTGTTTGTTGAATGATAGCCTCTTTATCCGGGTAGTTCATGCTAATTCTTTAGGTTAAGGATCTGATATACAATTCTTCTACTTTTTTTCTTGCCCATGGAGTTTTGCGTAAAAATTTCAATGAAGAATTTATACTTGGGTTACTGGTAAAACAATTGATTTTTATGATAGCTCCCATTTTTTCCCAACCCAAATGATGCACTAATTCAGTAAGAACCATTTCCAGGGTTTTCCCATGAAGAGGATCATTGGAGTGCATAAAAGTTAGTTTGATGTAAAGATAACCCTGTATGGCCGGTCTTCAATCGATGGAAGGATTCAAATTTTAGATCGAAGAATCAGTGAAAACCGTGTAGCTTATGCTAAAACACTGAAATTTTCTTTCCACTAAGGTCTCAATTATTAAGTTGAATTTAATGTACAATATCCCGGTTGTTGGATGATTATAGCAATAACACAACTGTTCATTTTAGAAATGGGAAAGAAAATAAGTAGATTTATAGCGAATAAACATTTATGGATGCAATCACTCCGGGAAAAAAATATTGCCATTTTATGCAATGCCCTGGCCGGATCCGGGAGCGCCGTTTTGTTGGCAGAAGATATTGGTACCAGGTTGTCTGATAAAAATATACGACATACCCAATTCAAAGATACCTGGCCAGGTGATTTCAGCCTTTATACTGATATTTTTATCGTTGGTGGAGATGGTACACTTAATTATTTTATTAACCGTTACCCGGTTACCAACTTGCCATTAGTGATTTTTAAAGGAGGTACCGGAAACGATGTCCACTGGTTACTGTATGGCAATAGCACATTGGATGAACAATTGGAAACTGCATTGAGCTCATCACCAAAGCCATTGGACATCGGGAAGTGTAATGACCACTATTTTATTAATGGAGTAGGAATCGGTTTTGAAGGAGAAGTGGCCAAAGCCCTTACCGGTAAGAAAAAGCTGCCCGGCAAAACTTCTTTTCTCATTACTATTCTGAAAAAGATTGTTACTTATCGTTCAAAAAGCTATACTATCCAGTCAGATGAATGGAGTCTTTCAGGAAGGAGACTGCTTGTTGATATCAGTAATGGTCGTCGTGCCGGGGGTGGATTCCATATAGCCCCAGAAGCCCGGGCCGATGATGGTTTATTGGATGTTATTATCGCTGATGCGCTCACTACTTTTCAGCGTCTACGTTACCTTCCGGTCATTGAAAAAGGAAAACACCTGCATTTATCTTTCATCCATCATTTCAGAACCAGGAAAATTAGTATTGAAAGCGATGAGCCTCTTCAATACCACCTTGACGGAGAATATTTTGTTGGGAAAAGACTGAACATTGAAATTATTCCTGCAGCAGTTACCTTTCGGTATTAATTCAAACAGTATTTCCCTTTTTAAATCGTGGTACTCAAAAGAATGCTAAACTGTTTTCCTGAATTGTATTGTGTACATCCCTTATTTTAGTGATATGAAAGCGGCAACTATCAATGAATTGAAGCAGGAATTACAAAATGCTTCTTCAGCAAGGTTAACAGAACTTTGTCTTCGTTTGGCCAGGTTTAAAAAGGAGAATAAAGAATTACTGACGTATTTACTATTTGAAGCTCACGATACAGATGCTTATATTGCCAGCATAAAGGAGGAAATGGCCATACAATTTGATGCCATAAATAGGAGTAATGTTTATTTTGTTAAAAAGACGCTCCGGAAGATCTTACGTATCGCAAATAAATTCATCCGTTACAGTGCATCAGAAATAGTGGAAACGGAATTACTCATTTTCTTCTGTTTGAAGTTAAAAGCTATGGGTGACTCAATAAACAAAAACCCTGTAATTTTAAATATTTATCAAAATCAATTAAAGAAGATCAATAAATCAATTTCAGCAATGCATGAGGATCTGCAGTATGATTATCAGAGAAAAGTAAGAGCACTGACTGTTTAGAAAAGATTTGCAAGCAAAAATTTATAAACGATCTTTCTTACATCTCAAATTCCCAAACTGTCCTGTATGTTCCATGTTTTTCTATGTAGGTCAGGAAGGAATTATAGAAAACATCAGCCCCAATAGTAGCACTGTCACCAATGACAAATAGTTGTTCTTTTGCACGGGTTATAGCTACATTCATCCGTCGGTAGTCTTTTAAAAAACCAATATCACCATCGTCGTTACTTCTCACAAGCGATACAATAATAGCCTCTTTTTCCTGTCCCTGGAAACTGTCAATAGTGCTCAGGCGAAGTTGTTTAGGCAACATTTCTTTAGCAGCAGTTACTTGTCCCGAATAAGGTGAGATGAAAGCTGTAGCCAAAGGATTCAATGACTCTGTTTCGATTATTTTTTGAACAATACGTAACTCGCCTTCATTTTGCAAACTGGTACCATCAGGTCCATGCTCTTCATTGTAACCAGATCCGGCTGTATCAATAAATGTGAGATGCACACCGGTGTTGTATAAATGTTCAGCAGTTAATAATAAGCTGTTATAAAAATAATTACTGCTGAACCCAGCAATAGCCTGCCGCATCCGGTATTGGGTGTTGAGCAGAAAGACACTATTTGTTTTGATAATCGCTCTTTCTAAAATGGATTCGTTGAAACCCATATTAGCAGCCTCATTGCTTAATACGGTAGGGGGCAGTTGCCAGTGGTCTCCCGCCAGGACTATTTTGTCTGCCAGGGGAAATATACACCAGGCCAAAGGTTCAATGCATTGACCAGCTTCGTCAATTACTATTGTATTAAAATGAAGTTGATTAATAGTTGCATCATACAACCCAATGGGAGTACCTGCGATCACTTCAGCCTCCTGGAAAAGCTTTTCTTCATTATAAATTTGCAATTTTTTTATTTCTGTTCTTATATTTTTTACTTCTTTAAACAAGAGGTTGCGTTGTTCCCGTTCCGCTTTGCCGAAACTGCGTTTATATTTCAGGGCCATCCTTCGGAATTCTTCGGCCCGTATTTTTAAGGCTTTGATCTCTTTTTGTTGTCTGCTGTTGGCAAGCCGGCCTTCCGGTGTATGAGCGAAGATTGTTTCGTCTACTTTACTGGTATTACCCACTCTTAGCAGTTTTACTCCCTGTTGAATCAAACCTTTGGCTATATTATCCACCGCAGTGTTACTGGGTGCCGATACCAATACTTTTTCGCCTGTTTTGATCAACTGTACAATGGCTTCAATCAAGGTGGTGGTTTTACCTGTTCCGGGAGGACCATGGATAATTGTGATCTGTTCGTTTTGGGCGATAGCAGCTATGGCCTGCTGTTGGCTTTCATTCAACTTCTGATTTTGAAAGTTAAGTGTTGTTATTTTAAATCTTGCCGGAAGTGCAGCTTGCGGAGATGGGCTAAGTGTGCCATGTAACTGTTCAAATAATTTGTATAAAGGTTTATTATTCTCTAATTCCTGCAGCACTTTTTTCATAATACTGGTAGTCCTGGTATCCGGTGCTAATTTGATACCGACACCATCATCTTCTATCCAATCGGGGAAGTCGGGAGTAAAGAGACGGAACTCCCCATTTTCCCCATCCAGGTTTAACAGTACTCCTTTAACGGCTTCTTCGCCGGCTATAAAACATTCAATGGCAGCACCATCTTTAAACATATTGGCTTCAGGCGGAAAATTGAGCCGGAAACTGATCTCCGGGTAATCGGCATAGCCAAAGCTTTTCCGGGTAATGATGATGGGATGGAGTGCCAGCCCTTCTGCTTTTAACTGTTTTAAAGTATGTTGCTGATCCAGGCTGTATCGTTGCAACTGTTCTTTTTCTTCCAGCTCAATACATTTTAATAAAGTTTGGATATGCGGATGCATCCGGTGAAAATAGGCAGGATGAAATAAATAAAAAAATGTTCTGTGAGATGTTGGATCAGGCTTTGAATATATTGTATCAATATGACTTCAACCTATAATTAGCTGGTTTGGCGGGAATCAGCAGCTTACGAAGAATTAACAGTTAACCACCCTGTTATACTCATTCTGGCCTTGTTGGTAAGTAAAACCTCATGTTCCAGTTCACTGCTTTTAAAGAAAACCATTTTGCCATTTTCCGGAGATATGTTTTGCCTTCTGTCAGCCTGGTAGATACATAACTCGCCACCATCAGCTTTTTGCCAGTTCTCATTTAAATACATGATCATCGAATATTTTCTGCTGTCATTGTTCCTGAACTGGTCCAGGTGTTTTTTATAGAAACTTCCTTTTTCGTACAACGCATAATGGAATTCATATCCTGTGATACCGGTATAGCAGGTGCTGTTTAAATAGCTTACAAAATTATCTATCAGGTCAAAAAACTCATTTTCGTAAGGGTTCTTATGATTCCGGTCAAGCCAGTAAATCATGTCACTTCTGACTGATTTGTCATGCGTTACCATTTTATTGTTACCAGTTCCGGCAGACTGGAGCTGATCATTTGCATATAATGAGAGCAGGATTTCTTTCAGTTGCGTGGCAAGGGATGGGGGTAAAAAATTTTCAGAGATTCCTACTTTAGTATCAATAAAGCCATTGATGAGAGCATTAAAGGTGTTTTCCAATAATAAATGATTGAACGCTGTATTTGGCAGATTGCCGTTATACTGGTGAAGATAGCCTTATTTACTCCCCGGTACTCACTTACTTAATTGGCATTGCTATGCTGTCAGAAGAAGTAACACCATCGGAAGTAGTAACTTTATGAAAGAATTCAAACTATCAGTATGAGTATTAAATATCGTATAAAGTTTTTTGCTTCCTTATTATTTCTTTTATGGTTGATTCCTTCCTGTGATACAGTCAAAAGGAAAAAAGTACTGAAAGATTTTAAATATGAGAGTTTCAGGGATTCATTAAATCGGGATAGTAATGGTATTGCTGATGATACCACCAATATATTCGATGCATCTGTTTTTATCCCTGGTATTGATTCATTGGATACATTACTGAAACGGATTGATACTTTATGGCATCAAGACATTGCTTTGATGTTGCGAATAGATTCCTTGAAGTCAAGGGGAAAAAATGAAAAGACTGTTACTTCGGAAGAAATGGCCACGGCTCGGTCCAACATTAATGCACTTGACTCCTTTAAAAACATCAGAAATATCATTGTTCCTGTTTCCTGCAGGGAGAAAGAATGTTTTCTGTATGCCGAAATCAATAAATCAGCACAACGACTGGATTTATATATTGATGGCGAATGGAAAGATAGCTTCAGGGTATCTACCGGGAAAGGGAAGTATGAAACCCCCAATTTAAATGTAAAACCATCCGGCCCGCTTTTTATAAAATATACTTCCCGGAAATTTCCAGGCGGGAACTACCAGGGATTGGGCAATATGCCTTATGCTGTTTTTGTACGGGGAGGATATGCCATACATGGCACTACTCCCGGCAATTTTAGCAAATTAGGTACCAGGGCTTCACATGGATGTATTCGTCTTCATCCTGATAATGCAAAAATATTTTATGAACTGGTAAAAAGGGTAGGCCTTGAGAATACCTGGGTAACTATCAGGGATTCTTTGTAATTTTTTTAAACTTTACTTTAGTGTTCTATGTTTCAATTTTCTGATCCACATATAAAACTGGCTACAACTTCAGACAGGTTTGCTATTATTAGTTTACTAAACAGAGCCTACCGTGGCGAAAGTTCCAAACAAGGCTGGACCACAGAAGCGAATCTTATTGCCGGTGACCAGCGTACTGATGAGGCTAACCTGTTGCAGGTAATGAATCAGCCCGGGAGTGTTTTTTTAAAATATAGTAGCGATGAACAGCTGATAACCGGATGTGTAAACCTGCAACAACACGGTGATAAAATTTACCTGGGTATGTTCAGCGTTTCACCGCAAGAACAAGGCAGGGGTATTGGTAAGCATATGCTGAAGGCCGCTGAAGAATATGCCCTGCATTTACACTGCAAAGCCATTTATATGTCAGTCATTTCTGTTCGTCACGAATTGATCAATTGGTACCAACGTCACGGCTATTTTGATACCGGTGAACGAAAACCTTTTATTGAAGATAGTTTAACAGGTAAGCATCTGCAGCCATTGGAATTTATGATATTGGAAAAATCATTATGATCGGGCACAAGCACATAATACCTGACTTTATATTTTCTGATACTTCAGATAATAAAGCGGTTGTCATTCTTTTAACCAACATTGTAAGACAGATAAATACGATGAAACCACTTTTTAAGCTTACCTTGTAAAAATGAAAGCAGAGAAAATAGTGCAGTTTGTTTCTTTTGAAACAACTTTGGACAGCGAACAGTTTATTGCAGAATGGGAACAATATACAAGACCTCTTAACAGTGATCTGGATGTGACTATGCAGCAGTCTGAAAAGAATGGTGTATTCAGGTATCTTGTACAACATCGTTGTGCTTCCGGTGATTTTCAGTTTGTAGTAACGAAAGGGAAAAGATCATCCAGAATTCCCGAAGTAGGTATAAAAGAAAAGCAGATAGGAGGGTATTCAGTTTTGCAGGCTGAGAGAAAGGGTGATACACATACGGGTGAATCCAAGGTTTTTGTCTTTCTTATTCAACCACAGGCAGACCTCGATAGTTACAGGCAATTACCTCACCACGGTAAATTAAATATTTACGAAGCTTTTTATGAAAATTGCCAGTTTGCTTATATTCTTGAGTATTTTTTAAAAGATGAACACCTATCAGCATTTCAGGTGGAATTGAAATTAATTCATACCGATATGGTTCTGATAAGCAAAGAATGTAATCTGCAGGAATCTTAAACGTTTATACTGCCGCAATTAATTGCAGACCCATTAATCATCGTTTACAGACTGAATATAATAATCTGCTCTTGCCTTATCATAAGTACAAGAGCAGATCTATTGTTATTATCAATCACTTTCCTGTCTATGCCAGTTCTAGCTCTTCTTTTGGTAATGGTTTCATACAGAAGAACCAGTCTTTGCAATAAACTGTATCATCTTTGCCCGCCATCCGGTCGGCCGCCACACCACAACTATTGGCTGGCGGAACAATAACATCTTCGCCGGGTTGCCAATCCGCTGGTAATGCCACGGCATGTTTATCTGCGGTTTGTAATCCTATTATTACCCGTTTCAACTCATTAAAGTTTCTGCCAAGGGACAGTGGATAATAGATCATAGCCCTGATTATACCTTTGGGATCGATAAAGAAAACAGCTCTTACTGCTTTGGTTGAACTTTCATTTGGCTGGATCATGCCATATTTTTTGGCAACATCCATGGTAATATCTTCAATCAATGGAAATTTTATTTCCATGTTCTTCATATCCCTGAATTCGATCTTTTCCTTGATGGTGCGTAACCAGGCAATATGGCTGTATAGCCCGTCAACACTCAATCCTACCAATTGCGTATTTAACCGGGCAAATTCAGCTTCCCGTTTAGCGAAGGTCATGAACTCAGATGTGCATACAGGGGTAAAATCAGCCGGGTGACTGAATAAGATTACCCATTTGCCTTTGTAGTCCTGTGGAAAATGTATTGTGCCCTGGGTAGTTACAGCTGTAAAGGAGGGAGCTGTATCCCCGATCCTTGGAATACCACTGACATTATTTTCCAGAAATGTTGTCATATGATTTGATTTTAACGTTAAAAATTCATTTTGGGCAATCTACTGTTAGTCTGTTGTAACTTCCAATGATAGCTGTCATTCAACCGGTTGATTTTGGTATAATCCGGGCTAGAAAATCCAATTATGCAAAGGGAATAAATGTTGCCTTCTCCCATTAATCTTCCTGAAAAATGAAAGAATGGAATACCTTTCAACTTTACACATTGCCTCAGGGAGGATTGTTCATTTTTAAAAATCTAAATTGCTTCACATGAGTGATACGGATAATGAAAGCGGGTTAACTCCCGAACAGGTGGTGAACAGCAGGAGCAGGCATGGCAGCAATACACTTGAAATACAGGAAGACCGTGTCTTTGGCCATGTATTGAAAGAAGTAGTGCTGGAACCGATGTTTATTTTATTGCTGGTTGCCTGTATCATCTATTTTATTGCGGGGCAGTACCAGGAAGGGATTATAATGCTGGTATCGATTTTCATTGTGGCGGGTATCTCCCTTTTCCAGGAATACCGGAGCCGGAATGCTATACAAGCTTTAAAAAAATTATCCGCTACAAAAGCAACTGTCCTCCGGAATGCAGTTGTTAATAAAGTCCCGGCTGAAGATATAGTAGTGGGTGATATCCTGCTACTGGAGGAAGGTGAAGTGGTTGCTGCTGATGCATTGATTGAAGTGGCCAATGATTTTACACTTAATGAGTCTTTACTTACCGGTGAATCATTTGCAGTAACCAAAGTTGCAGAAAATAATAACAGCGTTTATAAAGGAACATTGGTAACCAGTGGAAGTGCGACAGTTAGAGTAACTGCGGTGGGTTTAGAGACGATGTTTGGGAAGATTGGATTGTCACTGAAAGAAATTACAGTTGTAAAAACACCATTACAACAGCAGATACGTTCATTTGTCCAGAAAATGGTCTGGGTCGGTGTAGTTGCTTTTCTGGTTATTGTCGGGTTCAATTATTCACAATCAGGTAACCTGTTACAATCATTTCTGCAGGGATTGACACTTGCCATGAGTATTCTGCCTGAGGAGATACCGGTTGCCTTCAGCACTTTTCAGGCTTTAGGTGCTTTTCGGCTATTACGAAACAATATTATTGTAAAGCAGCCACAGTATGTGGAAACGCTGGGCTCTGCTACTGTAATCTGTACGGATAAGACTGGTACTCTTACTCAAAATAAAATGAGTATTGAGTATGTCTATGATGCTGTATCGGGAAAATCAGTTCATGTGGATCAAAAAGCGTCTATTCCGGTTTTATTGATTGAGTATGCAATGTGGAGCAGCGAAACCAATCCTTTCGACCCGATGGAAAAAGCTATCCATTCTTTATATGAAAGGAGTTGTGGCACTGATAAAAGATCTTCGTTTAAACAGGTGCATGAGTACCCGGTAGGAGGCAAACCGCCTATGATGACTCATATTTTTAAGAGTGATACGGGTGAAACAATCATAGCTGCCAAAGGTGCGCCAGAGGCTATCCTGCAGCAAAGCAATTTGTCAAAAGATGAATCTGCCATGTACGAAATGCAATCAGTAAACTATGCAAAACAGGGGTTTCGTGTGCTGGGTGTAGGAAAAGGAATTTGGAAAGAAGCACACTGGCCTGTCTCACAGGAAGAATTTAGCTTTGATTTTCTGGGATTGATCGTATTTCAGGACCCTCCCAAAGAAAATATAATACAAACGATTAAAACGTTTAATGATGCCGGTATCTCGGTTAAAATGATAACTGGTGATTATGCAGAAACAGCCCTGGCTATTGCTGGCCAGATCCGTTTGGCACATAATAATGAAGTGCTAACGGGAAAAGATGTCTTGCATCTTTCGAAGGAAGTATTACAACAAAAGGTGAAACAAGTGGATATATATGCCAGGATGTTTCCTGAGGCAAAGCTGAAGGTAATTGAAGCATTAAAAGATGCCGGTGAAGTAGTAGCCATGACTGGTGATGGAGTAAATGACGGGCCTGCATTAAAAGCCGCACATATCGGAATTGCGATGGGAGAACGGGGCAGCGAGGTTGCTAAGAATGCAGCTTCATTAATTCTAACTGATGATGATCTGGCGCATATGACTGATGCGGTGGCGTTAGGCAGGAAAATCTATGATAATCTCAAAAAAGCTATTCAATATATTGTATCAATTCATATTCCTATTATTCTAATTGTTGCCCTTCCGCTGTTGCTGTGGAATTTCACCGATATCTTTTCGCCGGTACATGTAATTTTCCTTGAGTTGATCATGGGACCAACCTGTTCAATCATTTACGAGAATGAACCTATGGAGCCGGGCACAATGCTACGGCCACCCAGGAAGTTGGGGGCCACATTTTTATCATTGAAGCAGCTGGCTGTCAGCATTATCCAGGGGTTGGTCATCACCTCCGGTTGTTTGGGTATTGGCCATTATTATTTACAACAGGGGAGTAGTGGCGACACTGTCCGTACTGTGATCTTTATTACTTTATTATTCAGTAATATCTTTCTTACCCTGGTAAATCGTTCATTTTATTATTCGGTATTTAAAACATTGACCTATAAAAACAACTTGATCCCATTAATCATACTGGTAACATTATTTTTTATTGTTGTGGTCTTATATGTTCCTTTCGTACGGGATTTATTCCGGTTGGATACATTGACGATTCAATCCATTCTTACTTGTATTACAGTAGCCATTGCCAGTACTTTCTGGCTGGAGATATGGAAATACTTTGTACGACTTCGGGATTAGTATTTTGAAATTAATAAGGGATCTCTTAGATTTTTTGCTGCTGACAGGTAGTACATCCAGAATATATTTTTTCTTACGGGTAATAAATTGATTCTGTATCACTCCATCTTGTTTTATGGTTTTACTTGCCATATTACCGCTATGCTTTAATTTCGAACTATGTCTTTGTTAAAAGTGTCAGGTATCAGTAAGGCAGGGAAGGAACATATTTCTGTAAGCAATATCAGCTTCACTCAGCAAACTCTTCAGAATATCGCCATTGCCGGTGAAACAGGCTCCGGGAAAACGACCCTGCTTAGAATGATAGCAGGATTGGTACAACCTGCCAGCGGGGAAATAATATTTGACAATAAAAAGGTTACAGGCCCTTACGATCAGCTAATTCCCGGCCATCCCGGAATAGCTTATCTCAGCCAGTACTTTGAGTTGCGTAATAATTATTGGGTGCATGAAGTCCTGGAAATGGCTAATAAATTGTCAGAAAAGGAGGCCAATACAATATTCAGCGTTTGCCAGGTAAATCATTTATTAGGACGCAGAACGGATGAACTTTCCGGCGGGGAGAAGCAACGCATTGCATTAGCAAGGGTACTAATTTCTTCTCCTAAGTTATTATTGCTGGATGAACCTTTTTCCAACCTGGATGCGATGCACAAAAGCACTATCAAAACGGTCATACATGACATTGGGATAAAAATGAACATTAGCTGTATCCTTGTCTCTCATGAAGCTGCAGATACCTTGTCCTGGGCTGATCTTATTCTGGTACTAAAAGATGGCCAACTAATTCAGCAAGGAACTCCTGAACAGGTATATAAGCAGCCAGTAAATGAATATTGTGCCGGGCTTTTCGGGGACTATAACCTGGTGGACAGTAAAACGGCTTCGGTTTTAGGTGCAAATTCAGAGATGATTGAAATGAATCAACCTTTACTCATCCGTCCGGAATTTATCGATATTACTGCCGCCCCCAGTTCTGAATCAAATGGTATAGTTCAAAAAAGAATGTTTTGGGGCAGCTGTTATACAATTGATGTACTTGTTGGACAGCAAATGATAAGAGTAAAGTCTTTGAGAGACAAGTTTTCTGAAGGAGATAGCGTTTATCTCTCTGTCCCGAATGCTGATTGCTGGTTTATGCCTGGTACAAAGCAGCAAGCTACGGGCACATAAGTCTGTATGACAGGTTCCGCCAGTAAAAAATTACTTCAGCAATTTTACATTTACCGCATTGGCGCCTTTTGGCCCCATTTGAATTTCAAATGATACTTTATTATGTTCCTTGATTTCTTCTTCCAATGAATTGATGTGTACAAAAACACTTTCTCCGGTTACATCATCCTTAATGAATCCATAACCTTTCGCATCATTGAAGAAAGTAACGGTTCCTTTCCTGATCAGGTCTTCGGGGTTGACAGGTTCCTGTTTACGGACACCAATTTCGATGTCTTCTACGTTGATCACCACTTTCTTTCGGGGATCTGGTGGTTTGGATGACAAATTACCGTTTTCATCCAGGTAAGCGAGCATATCATCAAGACCCATACCAGGCTTGGCATTATCTTTTCTTTCCTGCTTTCTTTCCGCTTTTTCTTTTTTGTTTTGTTGTTTTTTCTTTTCTCTTTCCTTTTTATTCCAGGTTTCTGCCATAAAGCTTTTCTATTTTATTTTTAAAAGATTTTTTATAGATGGGGTAGAATTGCAGGAAATACGCTGTTGAAAAATGATCAGATTTACTGCAGATTCATATGAAGATACGCTATTTTTCTTACTCAGCTCCTTAAGCCCTTATTTCTGCACTTTCCCATCATTAAAAACTGTTATACAAAGACGTTTATCAGCAGGTTGAATTGGTATTCCCGGGTACTGCAGTTTTAATTTTTTAAATAAATCATTGTTTTTTCTATGTAGGTTTACAGCATTATTAATTACAAATTCTTTTTATGAAATCAGCATTTGCCATATTGTTTTTTAGCTTTATTTTTTTGGAATCGTCAGGGCAAAACAGGGACTTAAAAACAGCTCTTCCGGACAGTACAAAGAAAATTCAGGTGGTGGAAGCAGCCTGTGGGCAATGCCAGTTCGGGCTGAAGGCAAATGGCTGTGACCTGGCTGTACGTATTAAAGGGAAATCATATTTTGTTGACGGAACATCTATCAATGATCATGGGGATGCTCATGCAGAAGATGGGTTCTGTAATTCAATACAAAAAGCAGAGATTCAGGGTGAAATTTCGGATAACCGTTTTAAGGTCACCTATTTCAAGCTGATCAAAAAACCTGAAAATAAGGGCCCCAAAAAATAATAAGAATACCTGGTTAACGATTTAGCAGAAAATAATACCACCCAATTTTACTGGATCTTGTAAACCGGATGCTGCACACATTTTGCTTTTGGTGCATCAGGTGTTAAACACCAGGTGCGGTTGGCTTTGGTAATAGTTTGCTTTTTTGCTTCTTCAATGATTTTGGCCCAGGTGATATCTGATTGCTGGTAAAAAGGACTCAGGTAATTTTCCAGGGAAGCCCTCAGGTGATAGGTAAAAAAACCACCATAGTCATTATTCCCCGCAGACATTTCTCCTTTTGATGCTGCTGTCATTAGTATGGAAACAGGTTTGGGAGGTAAAAAAAGTGCTTTGCAGGTTTCTAAGCTCCATCCCAGGGAAGAACTTTTCGTAACGGCATGTTCACCGCTGATGGTATTAATAGCGCCTACTTCAGTATTACAGCAGTCACTTATTACCAGGTTCAACAGGGCTCCTTTTCTTTTTATGTTACTGAATATTTCCTCCATATTCAGAGAGTTGCCTTCCAGGCTTTGGTAAGCCTTTGATCTCAGTTCAAGGTGGGGGAACTGGTAATTATCCATTTTGCTGAATCCATGTCCCGTGTAATAAAAAACAACAATATCTTTTGGGTTTGGTTTAATCGATGTTATTGCAGCTTCCACATTAGCTTTACTATATTCTTTCCCGTATACAGTTTTTGCACTAAGCTGGATTCCCAGGTATTCCGCCAGGTCTGTAAAGGTTTTTTCCATCCTGTCCTTATCTTTTATACAGGTACTGCCGATTTTTTCATCTTCCGTATTTGCCACTATCAGCAGATGCATCCTGGTTTTCTTTTCTTCAGTTGTAAGTACTCTTGTAACTGCTGTAAAGAGGTTTTGATAAAAGTCATCATCCTTATTGAAAAAATGAAGTACAAAATCTTCTGTCAGTTCTTCTTCGGTAATCAGGTTTGCAGTAAAATCACCAAAAATCAATGTGCTGTCAGTACCCTCAATGGACAGTGAGGTGACTGTCGCTGGTTCAAAATAACCAGTTTCTACATCCTTGTCAAACCAGAAAGAAAGGGGAGGGTAGTCACTTTCTGAATTTCCCCGGATCACTTTTGTGTCAAAGCCTTCTATAACAAGAATGTTACTGTCAATATTACCCAAAGAATCAATATAGTATAACTCTTCGAATTCCATTTCAACTACTACGTCTTTTGCAAAAGGATCGGTAGCTCTTATAAAGCCGGTACCATCTTCGTACCTGACCAAAAAAGCTTCATTCACTCCCTGGGTGCTATCGCCAAAAGAAAAGCGGATATGATAAACTGTCTGGGAAAAGGAATTACCGCAAAATCCTGTGAGAAACAGCAGGCATATAAAAGCTGCTTTTATCATAACTAATTAGTTTTGGTGAAGACTTATAATTTATGAATTTAAGTTATTATTTATTATTGTCAATTTTTCTTCCTTTTTTGGTTGAAATATGGGTGACAGTAAAAGAGACTCTTATTTTAAATGAGTGGCAAAATTATGATAGTGATGAAGATTATTTAAATTCTGGTTTCAGGAGGGGTTTAATTGCCCTGGACTGAATTTCTTTTAATTATTTAAGCATAATTTTCAGGTATGAAAAAATATTCACTGCTGCTTATTACCGTTAGCAGTTTTTTTATTCTGGGCGCACAAAAACAAAAAGTGGATAGCCTTAGTGTTTTGCTGGCAAAGGAAAAGACAGATACTATGCAGGTAACACTAATGTGGAAGCTTGCCAGTGCCTTTAATTTTTTTAATCCTGATACGGCTTTGATCGTTGCTCAAAAAGCCCTTTATAAAGCCAGGGAGATAAAATATACAGAAGGAGAATCAAGGGCATTAGGTGTTGTGGCTAACACCTTTATAAAGATTGGTAACTATCCAAGAGCCCTGGAATATCATCTGCAGAAATTAAAGCTGGAAGAAAACAGGAATAACCCCCGAAATATGGCCAGTGTACTTTTGAACATTGGTGTGGTGCATATTTTCCAGGAAGATTACCGACAGGCACTTTTTTATTATTCCAAAGCTGATTCTATTATTAAGAACAGGGATGTTGAAGATCTTAAATATTACAGCCTGCTAAATCTTGGTGATGTATATGATCGTCTGAATATTAACGATTCTGCTTTTGTCTATTTCAATGAGTCCCTGGAACTGGCAAAGCAACTGGAGGATGGCGATTTTATTGGTAGTTCAATGGTGGGCCTGGGGCATATATATCAGAAGCAGGACCTGTTTAATTTGTCAAAGCTCAATTATAAAAATGCAATACCCTACCTTGAAGCTGCTAACGATGATGACCTGGTATGTGAGGCAACATTGGGATTAGCAAAATTGTACAAAAAAATGGGTATTAATGATTCAGCGGAGCTATATGCCCGCCATTCATTAGCGATCGCTGAAAAAGATGGCTTTCAGTCAAGACACCTGGATGCTGCTGCATTTTTGACTGAACACTATAAAGATGTCCGGAATGTGGACAGTGCCTTTGCTTATATGGAGCAATCCCGGGTATTACAGGATTCTATCAATAGCAGGGATAAGATCCGTGAATGGCAGATCATTTCCAGCAATGAACAATTACGACAGCTGGAACTGGCAGAAAACAGGCGAAAAGCTTCCAAGGAAAGATCGCAGCAATTACAATTACTGCTGATAGGTATTTTCATTCCAACCTTTATCTTTTTTGTGTTATTACTCAGCAGAAGAAAGATTCATGTCCGGCTGATCAGGTTCCTGGGAGTCATTTCCCTGTTGATATTATTTGAATATTTAACCCTTTTGCTGCATCCATATGTAGCAGAGATTACTCATCATACTCCTGTATATGAATTGATGATTTTTGTATGTATCGCGGCTTTATTGATTCCAACCCATCATCGTATTGAGCATTGGTTGATTGAAAAATTAACCCGCAGGAGGCACCATATAGAGGCTTTACATAAAGCACATCCAAAAGAATGATAATAAAAAACCTCCCTGTCTGTAACAGGAAGGTTTTTTTATTTATAAAAACATTTAGTTTAATCTGGAGTTTTTACTGGTCTTGTTGATGCAGAATCCATGCCGCTTGTATCAATAGTCGGTGGTGGTGGTGGAGCTACTTCAGTTTTTGTAGCTGAGTCAGCACCGGTATCTTTTTTTTCACCTTCGTTATTACATCCGGTAATAAAAAATGATGCCAGCATAAAGAAGCCCAGTAGCATAACCAGGCCAGGAAATGATTTTTTAAACATATTAATTTGGTTTTAGAATGAAAATATACAATTATTATTTAAAATATGATTTTTGGGGCTTGAATTATTTATTACGGGATGTGCCCTGAGCAAGCAAAGGGTGATAACCGGAACCAGAAAAATAGCTTTGCAGGAATTAAAATACCTTTAACAATGAATCTGTATTATTTTTAGAAAAATGAAAAATACCAGTATGTTGACAAAAAAGTCATTTTTTTCTATTGTCTTTAGTTTTATCTGGATATCCATTCTTGCACAGGTGGAACGTATAGAGCCAATAAATTGGTGGGTAGGTATGAAAGATCAATCCCTGCAATTAATGGTGTATGGTGATCAGATAGGAGAAACCACTCCTTCTATCAGTTATGCCGGGGTTACTATTAAGAAAGTTCACCGGGCAGATAGTAAGAACTATCTTTTTATTGATCTGATTATTGCTGCATCTGTCAAACCTGCTACATTCCCAATTACTTTTAAAAAGGGGGGTAAAACACTTTTTACGAAATCGTATTCATTGCTGCCCCGGAAAAAGAATGCGGGTCAGGTAAAGGGGTTTACTCCTGCAGATGTAATCTATCTCATTACACCTGACAGGTTTGCAAATGGTGATACAAATAATGATAGTATAAACAGTTTGCGTGAAAAAAAGATAGATCGTAAAAATGATTATAGCCGGCATGGGGGTGATATCCGCGGCATAATCAATAATCTTGATTATATAACGGCCATGGGCTATACAGCTATCTGGCCAACGCCGATGCTGGAGAATGATATGCCCAATTCATCATATCATGGCTATGCTATCACTGATTACTATAAAGTAGATCCCCGGTTTGGTACGTTAGCAGAATACAAAGAGTTGGCCGATAAGGCAAGGCAAAAGGGGCTTAAATTAATCTTTGACGGGGTTGTAAACCATTCCGGTTCTTTTTATTGGTGGATGAAAGACCTGCCTTTTAGGAATTGGATCAATTATCCGGATTCGATACAAATTACGAATCACCGGCGCACGGTGAACCAGGATCCATATGCTGCAGCTGCTGATAAGGAATTAATGGTGAAAGGATGGTTTGTAAGACAGATGCCCGATCTTAACCAGCAAAATTCTTTCCTGTCTGCCTTTTTGATCCAGAATAGTATCTGGTGGATTGAAACACTTGAATTGGGTGGTATCAGGCAGGATACCTATCCGTATTCAGAGAAAAAGTTCCTGGAGCAATGGACCTGCAAGATCATGAATGAGTATCCCGCTTTCAGCATTGTTGGGGAGGAATGGAGTACCAATCCATTGATTGCAGCGTACTGGCAACAAGGAAAATTAAATAACAGTGGCTATAACGGTTGTCTGAAGAGTACCATGGATTTTCCGATGCAGGCAACGCTGGTACAGGCATTGACGGAAACAGAGGCATGGGACAAAGGACTGGTAAAACTATATGAAGGGTTGGCTAATGATTTTGTTTATGCGAACCCTGAGAACTTACTGGTCTTTGGGGATAATCATGATATGGACAGGTTGTTCACCTTTCTGAAAAAGGATGTTGACCTGATGCAGATGGCGTTGAGCTATCTGCTTACGATCAGGGGTATTCCCCAGGTCTATTATGGAACGGAGGTCTTGCTGGAAAATAGTGCAAAACCAGGTGATCATGGATTGATACGTTCTGATTTTCCCGGAGGCTGGAAAGAGGATGGAACGAATGGATTTACCGGTGCAGGATTGACAAGGGAACAATTACGGATTCAATCTTTTCTCAGAAAATTGCTGAACTGGCGAAAAAATAAAACAGTCATTCACCAGGGGAATACTAAACATTTTGGTCCTGCCAAAGGAGTATATGTTTATTTCAGATACAATAAAAGTGAGACTGTAATGGTAGTGATGAATAAGAATACCGGTGTTACGATGTTGGACACCAATCGTTTTACCGAAATGATTAACGGTAAAAGTCAGGCTACCGATGTAGTTAGTGGAAATACTTTTTCTTTTGGAAATGAAATATCAGTTCCCGCAAAATCTGTTTTAATCCTTGAGTTAAAATAGTAATACTTATGTTTGGCTAATCTGTAAAAATAAAGGCTGACTTTTTGAGTCAGCCTTTATAATAAAGAACGGATAGTTGTTATAAGAACAAACTGTTTATCAGAACGAATAATTGATTCCTACCATAACCAAATCAGTACTCATTTTATAAGATACGTTACTGCCGGGAATGGCACCATAAGGGTTAGATGGACTAATCATCATAGGGCTTAATAACAAACCACTGGTAGAACCACCGCTGGAGCCATGATGATAAACTGCATTCAGTGTGAAATGATTAGTAAATTCATAACCAAACCCAATCTGAAAAGCATTTTTAATAATTGCAGTAGCCGGAGTGGAGAAAAATGCAAGTTCGTTGCTGATTGGGTTAGAGCTATATGTATAACCAACTCTTAATGGAAGTTTTTTTACTCCTTTGTATTGTAATCCAGCAGAAATGACAGATATATTGTTCCATCCAAATCCAGCGACTGATGCGGTAGGGGTCCATCCTTTTTCAGCAAAGCCATCTGTATTTTCATAGTTTACAAAACGATAATCAAGGGCGAAATCAATATTTTCTTTTGAATAGCCTATTCCTGCAGATAGAATAGCCGGGTAATTCATTTTGAATTTTACATTGGGAGCTGTACTGCCATCGAGGTATTTATTTTCAAAATCAAACTCCTTAAAGGATTGTTCTGTTTTATAAGATGCTCCGAGTTTAATTCCTTTACCTGAGTTGTAAAATATACCAAACTGGCCTCCGAATCCTAATGCAGAAGCTTTGTCGCTTACCGGATACCCTTTTGTCATACTTGGAGAGGAAAGGGGATTTGGTGCCAGCTCCAGTGCTGAATAATTAAAGGTTGGTGCAAATCCAATAGAAAACTGATCAGTTAACTTATATGCATATGTAACAGCAACCTGCATTAGCTGGTAATCAGATTCGATACGTCCGAATCCACCCATACTTTGCGGCATATTTATAGGATTGCTGGAACTTTCAGGGAAAGTAACACCAAATCCACTTATTCCAAAAGCAGATACACCAAAAGTATGTTTGCTGTTTTTCTTCCCCCATACCATTGCTAAGGCTGGCATAATGGAAACACCTCTGTCGTCTTTAGTTACCCCTGTCATTGGTCCCCCTGAAGTTGGAACAGTAGATGACAATTCGGGAGATGAAAAGAATAATCCGGCATTAGCAGAAAAAATCCTGGTATTAAACGCTGAAATACCTGCAGGGTTCCATTGTAAAGCACCATTGATATCGATCGGTTGTGCAGTAGCAGCACCTCCCATTGATATATTAGCAGCTCCGATTCCCTGCATAATATGACCTGCCTGTGCTAGTACGAAAATGGGCAAAAAACCCAGAAGAAATGTTGAAAATATCTTTTTCATATAAGTATGTTTTGAATTATTCCTGCAGTAGCTGCAGAAAGAGTTGTAAAACTACTTTTGTGTACTTCTGGCTTTTGTGACTGTTATCACGTCCGGGCTTTAATCATAGTGACGTATGATTAAGAACATCATTTGAACTGAAAAATGTTAGTGATTAGTTCATCTATTATTGCGATTGCTCCACGGCATAGCTTGAAATGGCTGGATTTCCCTGCTGGTATGTCTTAAAATTATCACTGGTATTAACCAGTATCAGGTCAAAGTATAACTTTTGTCATAACCCTGTTAATAGTATACTTTCTATTTTCGCCACTGTATTTTTTTAAAAAACCCATTCTTTAAAGTTTAATATTTTATAAAATGAAACACGAATACTGGATAAACATTAAACATGTTGATAACCGCATGGTTATTTTTTTAAACGGAGAAACGCTTTGGGACAGTGGCATTATTCATGATGACCCTGCCCTGAATCATTTTATTGAAATCACTGATCAGCTACAGGCGCATCCTGAGCATGCCAGTGAATTGATATTTGAAGGCTTCAACGATACTTATACTTCCAATGGTTCTGAAGGTGATCTGAACCCCTGGCATTTTAGTTACCGGGTATTTAAGAGGACTATAAATGGCGCTGGTAAAGTTGAAAGCGAAACAGATATTGTCATTCCTTACAATGAAAAGCACTTGTCTAATCCCAATATCAGGGCTATCAATAACAGCTACCTGATTGTACAGAAAAATAAGGAGTTTAAGGTTGTATCTAATTCATTATCACAACATTTTTACAAGTAAGTTTTTATTATACAGGTCAAGTAGTATTTTTCAATAGCTATTATAATATATTATTTGCTGACTGCTTCTCGATAAACTAAAAGACGGAACGAAAATCCGTCTTTTTTTGTTGCTGGTAATTCTGCTCTTCATTATCAATTAAAGAGTATAAATCTGTGTAAATTAATTTATTGTTTTCTGTAACTTGTCAAAAATCAGTCTATCTCATGCAAACTATTTTAGGGGCTAATGGTACCATAGGTTCTCTTTTGGCAAAAGAGCTTACCACTTATACAGATAGAATACGGTTGGTGAGCCGAAATCCCAAAAAGGTGAATGAAACAGATGAATTGTTGCCGGCTGATCTGTCAGATATCAGCCAACTGGATAAAGCTGTAAAAGGTTCAGACGTTGTTTACCTGTTGGTCGGTTTTGATTATAAACTAACGGTGTGGCAGGAAAAATGGCCTCCATTGATGCGGGCTACTATTGACGCATGCATAAAGCATAATGCAAAGCTGGTTTTTTTTGATAATATGTATTTGTATGATAAAGCAGCATTGTCAAATATGACTGAAAATTCTGCCATCAATCCGCCCAGTGAAAAGGGAAAGGTAAGAAGAGCGATTGCAGAAATGCTTATGGATGAGGTTAAGGCGGGACACTTGAAAGCGTTAATTGCACGGTCAGCGGATTTTTACGGACCAGATAATGATAAAAGTTTCCTGACGGAAGTGGTATTCAAAAATTTCAAGAATGGTAAAAGGGCAAACTGGTTCATGAGCGCAGACAAGATCCATTCTTTTACCTATACACCGGATGCGGCTAAAGCCACAGCTTTATTGGGCAATACGGAAAATGCATATAACCAGGTGTGGCATTTACCTACTAATGCTGCAAAACTTACCGGACGTGAAATTATTTCACTATTTGCAAAGGAGATGAATGTGAAAAATAAGGTATTTGTAATGCCCATGTGGTTACTGAAAGGCATAGGCTTTTTTGTTCCTTTATTAAGGGAGATGCCTGAAATGATGTACCAGTATGATAGAGATTATTTCTTCGACTCATCTAAATTTGAAAATACTTTTTCTTTCCGGGCAACCTCCTATACGGAAGGAGTCAGGGAAATTGTAGAAAAAGGCCGGTAGCCCTTTTTGCCAATATGTAAGACAGCAGGACTGATTTGTCAATTATTGCGCTGTAACCTGAATATTCAACCAGGTGATTTTTGTCATTAATTTATTGTATCTGGCTCATCATTCGAGTGCTTTTCTTTATTTAAATTGCCGCTAAATAAAATTCAGCTGCTATGTTATTTGTTGCAGGCTTTTTATTATGCGCTGTAATTATTTTTTTTGCAGGAAAGAAATTGTCCCGGTACGGGGATATGTTGTCAGAAAAGACGGGCTTAAGTAAAGGTTGGGTCGGATTGATATTAATGGCTTCTGTTACTTCTTTACCGGAACTGATGGTTGGTATCAGTTCCTCTGCAATTGTTCAATCAGCTGATCTGGCAGTTGGCGATATTTTGGGTAGTTGTGCCTTTAACCTGGGTATTCTTGCAATGTTGGATGCTTTTGTGCCAAAACGCCGTCCACTTCTGGGAGTGGCTTCACCCAGCCATATGCTGAATGCCGGACTTGGAATAATACTTTTAACCTTAGTTGGTTTTGCATTTTTCCTTTCAGATTATGCTTTGACACCATGGTTGGCTGTATCAAGCTTAACCTTTGTTATGGTTTATATTATTGCAGTTCGGATTATTTATCAAAACGAGAAAAATCATAAAGGGGAAGGGAATGTTAATAATTTTATTTCTGAAAGTGTACAAAATACAAGTCTCCGGAAAATAGTTCTTAATTACAGTATTTTTGCAGGAATCATTATAGTAGCTGCATTGTCGTTACCATATTTTGCTGACCATATTGCAGAAATAACGGGGTTAGGAAAATCATTTGTTGGAACATTTTTTTTGGCGGCATCAACTTCACTTCCGGAGATAGCAGTTTCTATTGCAGCGGTGCGAATCGGTTCTGTAGATCTTTCAGTTGGTAACCTGCTGGGCAGTAATATATTTAATATTCTTATACTGGCCATTGATGACATGTTGTATACAAAAGGTTTTATTTTGCAGGATGCTTCCGATTATCATTTATTATCTGTTTTGAGTACTATTGTCATGTCGGCTATTGTTATTATCGGCTTAAGTTACCGTGCAAAAGGCAAGCGCTTCTGGCTGGCATGGGATGCTGCTATTATTTTTATTGTTTATATAATAAACCTCATTCTTCTATATCGATTTACTTCATAAATGTATGAACTGGCATTGTATTGATATTAAAGAAATATTCGAACTGACGGGTACTTCGATCAATGGATTAAGCAGGGAGAAAGCTGCAATGAACCTTGCTGAATTTGGACTGAATGAGTTACAGGAGAAAAAGAAAAAACCGGCATGGTTACTTTTTCTGGCACAATTCAGTGACTTCATGATCCTGGTATTATTGGCTGCTGCTATCATTGCAGGAATTGCGGGGGATATTACTGATACTATTATTATACTTATAATTGTCGTACTGAATGCAATAGTCGGATTTGTGCAGGAATATAAGGCAGAAAAGGCAATGGAGGCCCTGAAAAAGATTGCCGCATTTCAGGCACAAGTAATACGTAATGGTGAAACTTTCACTATAAGTGCTGCGGAACTGGTGCCCGGTGATATGGTATTACTGGAGGCAGGTAATGTAGTCCCGGCTGATATTCGCTTGATAGAAACACATAGTTTGCGTATAGATGAGGCTGCTTTAACAGGGGAATCAGTACCTGCTGAAAAAACAGACAAAGTCCTTTCAGAAGAAGATTTACCGATTGGTGACAGACTTAACCTGGCTTTTAAAAGTACATTAATTACTAATGGGCGGGCAAAAGGTATTGTTATCGCTACTGGTATGCTAACTGAAATAGGATTGATTGCAAAGATGCTGCAGCAGGCAGAATCTGTAACACCGCTTCAAAAAAGGATGAGTGATTTCGGTAAGAAGCTATCCTATATTATATTATTGATCTGTGTTTTATTATTTGTAGTAGGCCTGCTAAGAGGGGAGAAGCCTCTGAACATGTTACTTATATCGATTTCACTGGCGGTAGCTGCTATTCCCGAAGCCTTGCCGGCTCTTATTACAATTGCTTTGGCTAGGGGAGCCAGCCGGTTGGTCCGGAAGAATGCTTTGGTACGAAAACTCCCGGCTGTTGAAACATTGGGCTCGGTCACCTATATCTGTTCTGATAAAACCGGAACCCTTACACAAAATAAAATGAAAGTGGTGGAAACAGAGGAAGCTCCTGGTGAGATTAAGCTTCTCGACGATATCCCTTTATTATATTGTTCAATTGCATTAAATAATGATGTAAAACCAACAGGAGAAAATGGTTTGCTGGGTGATCCCACTGAAATTGCATTAGTTAATTACTTTAATGAAAAATATTCATCGGAAATCCTGCTCAAATTGCAAGAACAATTACCACGGGTAGCCGAGTTGCCATTTGATTCCGACAGGAAGTGTATGACAACAGTACATCGTTTTGGGCAACAATTTTTAGTAATTTCTAAAGGAGCAATTGAATCAATTACAGAAAGCTTATCGGATCAGGTTAACACTTCAGGTATTAATAAAAAGGCAAATGACTGGGCCACCAATGGTATCCGGGTTATTGGTTTCGGGTACAAAATAATAGAGGAATTACCCGAGCCATTTAGTTATGAGAGTGTTGAAAGAGATTTATTATTTGCCGGATTAGCCGGCATGATCGATCCGCCCCGGGAGGAAGTGAAGCAGGCAATTGAAGAATGTAAAACAGCAGGAATACACCCGGTAATGATAACGGGTGATCACCCGGCCACTGCTGCCGCAATTGCCAGACAGATAGGCATATTAACCGATAAAGACCTTCTTATCACTGGTAAGGAATTGCAACAATTGGATTTTGATGTGTTTGAGAGTAAGGTTGAAAAGATAAGGGTTTATGCCAGGGTTTCGCCAGAACAGAAATTAAAGATTGTAAAAGCTTTGCAGGCAAAAAATCATTTTGTTTCTATGACAGGTGATGGGGTGAATGATGCGCCTTCTTTAAAATCAGCCAATATCGGTGTTGCTATGGGTATTACGGGTACTGATGTTAGTAAAGAAGCTGCCGACATGATACTGCTGGATGATAATTTCACAACGATCGTAAAAGCAGTGAAAGAGGGCAGGCGGATATACGATAATATCCGCAAGTTTGTTAAGTATATCATGACCTGCAATGGTGCGGAAATATGGACACTTTTCATGGCTCCTTTACTTGGCTTACCCATTCCTTTGTTGCCGATACATATTCTATGGATCAATCTTGTTACTGATGGCTTACCGGGTCTTGCTCTCGCCGGAGAGAAAGCTGAAAGAGATATCATGAAAAGGCCTCCAAGAAAAACAAATGAAAGTCTTTTTGCGGAAGGTATCGGTTATCATATTTTATGGGTTGGTTTGCTGATGGCTGGTGTTACGCTGGGTACACAGGCATGGGCATTGCAAAATGGCGATACCCACTGGCAAACGATGGTATTTACTGTCTTATCACTTTCACAACTGGGACATGTGCTGGCCATACGAAGTGACAGGGTGTTTCTTTACAAGCAGGGTTTATTCAGTAACCTGCCAATGCTAGGCGCTATCCTTCTTACATTTTTCTTACAGCTGGCTGTGATTTATCTCCCTTTTGCAAATTCAGTATTAAAAACGCAACCTTTAACATTTAATGAACTGGTGATCTGTATAGCAGTTTCTGCTATTGTATTTCATGCAGTTGAACTGGAGAAATGGATAAAGTATAAGCTAAAGGTCAGGAACCAGGTTTCCCTGTAGCATCAGCTATTAATGATTCTTCATCCCAGCCTTTATCATTTTGCAATTCAGGATCATGCCTGTCAGATTCAAGTACTTTTTCAATTTCTGCTATGTATTCTTTTGCACTGGTAACATACTCCTCCTGGTTTTTTATCACCGCCAGTTTCTTGATTGTAGCTTCATCATGCTTTAAGAATATACGGGCCATCCGGTTGACTGTATACGAACGATATCCCATCATTTTTAATACATCTGTCCCCACTCTTAACGAGGTGTCCAGTGTTTCCCTGTAGACGTACATCATTCCTGCATTCATTAACTGGTACGCATCAAATCTGTTTTCTGCCCTTACCAATATCCTGAGATTAGGAAAATGCTTTTTTATTGTATCAATCATCTCCAGCCTTTTTTCCAGGTTATCAAGTGCCAGTACAATGATTTTAGCCTGGTCTGCACCAGCCGCCCGCAAAAGGTCATGCCTTGAGGCATCGCCATAATAAACCTTAAAGCCCATTTTACGAAGTAAGTCAACCCTGTCAGAATCATAATCAAGAAATGTAGCCTGTACACCATTTGCCCGTAAAAACCGGCCGATTGTATTTCCAAAGTGACCAAAGCCGGCAATGATGACCGGATTCTTTTCATCAATCTCATCATCCTCCCGTTCATTCTCATTTTCTTTGGTACCGAACCGGGGCTGGATAATTTTTTCATTAAATAAAATCACAAGCGGGGTTACAGCCATACTAATAGCTACTACTACTACCATGATGTCTATTGTTTCTTTTGGTAATACACCTTCCTGCAGAGAGAATGACAAAAGAACAAAGCCAAATTCTCCCATCTGACTTAAAGCAAAACCAAAGATCAGGTTTTGGTCAAACCTTAATTTGAATAGCTTTCCAAGAATCAGCAGTACTATTCCTTTTATGGTCATGACCAGGAAAACAAGGCCCAGTATTAAAACAGGCTTTTGCATAACCAGCTGAAAATCGATCGATGCACCGACAGCAATAAAGAACAGTCCCAGCAATAATCCTTTGAAAGGCTCAATATCACTTTCCAGTTCATGCCGGAACTCGCTGTTGGCTAATACAACACCGGCCAGGAAAGTTCCAAGGGCAGGACTAAGACCTACTTGCGTCATTAATAATGTAATAGCAATAACTAAAAGCAGGGCAGAGGCCGTAAATATTTCTCGTAACCGTGTGCCTGCAACAATTCGTAATAATGGGTTGATCAGGTACCGGCCTGAAAATATTATTGCAAATACTGCAGCCAGTACAATCAGCGTTTGCATCCATCCCGACAACCCTGCCATCCAGGTGTTTTTTCCCAACGCCCCTCCACCGGTCAGAGGCTGCATAGTGGCCAACAAAGGGAAAAAGGCCAGCATTGGGATGACTGCTATATCCTGGAAAAGTAATACGGAGAAAGAATGACGGCCTGCAGAAGTTTTCATCAGGCCTTTTTCATTCAGTGTTTGTAATACTATTGCTGTTGATGAAAGAGCAATGATCATTCCAAGTGCTAATCCCTGCTGCCAGGGTATGTGGAATGATTGAGATAACGCAGTGATAATAATTGTTGTGATCAGTACCTGTAATCCTCCTAGTCCAAGAATTGATTTCCGGAGCTTCCATAATATTTCAGGCTCCAGTTCCAGTCCGATCAAAAATAGCATCATTACTACCCCGAACTCAGCAAAATGCATAAGATCATGGCCTTCCGATCCAATCAGGTTCAGTAATGCCGGACCAATAATTATTCCTGCTAATAAATATCCCAGTACTGAACCAAGCCCGATACGTTTAGCTACCGGCACCATTACAACTGCTGCCGACAAATAAACAAAAGCCTGAAAAAATAAAGAATTTTTATCCATGAATTATGATTTGACCTGCTCAGGAACAGGTAAAAGGTCATTTAAATAATTTACAGACTGGTATTCATCTTTGCTGATCCGGTTGTGCACCAGGGATATCAGTAATTGCAGGTATTGTACCGCATGAAGTTCAATATCTGCTTCTGACATTTTATGTGTACCATGTACAACAAACGGAGGCATATAATGCATATTACAGAGGGTTGCGGTTTGTTCAAAGGGAGTAAGAAATTGCCGGATGCTGAACCTGTTCCTGCCGGTTTGGCTATAGGCTTCCAGAGATCCGCCGCAGGATAAAGCATTAAAAATACGTTTACCCGTGAGCATCTTGCCATTTGGACCATATGCCCAGTTATGTTCCAGTACAAGATCCTGCCATTGTTTGATCATAGCAGGGGCACTGTACCAATAAAAAGGGTGTTGCCATATAATGATATCATGTTCCAGCAATAATTGCTGTTCTCTTTTTATATCAATATCCAGGTCAGGATATGTTTCATATAAATCATGAAAATAAACATGTTCCAGATGGCGGGTATGATTCACCATCCGCTTATGAATCCTTGACTTTTCAAAGACAGGATGTGCAAATAGAATAAGCAGTTTCGCCATACATAAAAATAAGGCAAAATGCTCAAATGAAGTATAGAAAATCAGTACAGTACTCAACAAATAAACTATAGATGAATACGTATAAATATCAGGTAAATATGTTCAGAGATTATATTTATTTTCCTGAATATGGGTTTGCATTTTTAATTATTCTGAGTTTGAATTTTTGCCCCTGTTTATATGTTGCATTAGCTCAATTAGCAGGATCGTACCTTTTCCTTTTTGGTTTATGTTATTACTATTTTTAACCAATAATCCTTTTGGGGTACAAAAAAAACCGGCAATATTCCTGAATAATTCAGGAGCATTGCCGGTTTTATATACTGCAGTACGGATTAAAGAATTACTACACTGTTGGTGCCGCCATAAATATTCGGTTCCTGTTTGTCAGCTTCCGGATCATTGATCCATTCAGTTTCATTCACCAGGTATTTGAACTCATGTTTAGAGTCTTTAGGGAGATTCACATCTGCACTGAAAGTGCCATCTTTCTTCTTGCTCATGATTATCGAACTTTCCCAGTCACTGTTCAGTCCCAGTATTTCAATTGTCTCTGCGTTCTCAACTTTAAAGGAGAATTTTACTTTACAGTAGTCTTTTGTCTTGTAGTAGGTTTTTTGTACCATTTGCCGGTTTTTGGGTTAAAAATAAAATCTATAAGTAATTCATTGACAAACAGCAATCGGCATAATAGTTACGCTCAGGTAACCGCTTTTAATACTTGAAAAAGTAAAAGGTAACCCGTTCACCGGGAATTGATAAATAACAGGTTATCCACTTTTTAAAACCAAAATTCAATCATTAAGCTGCTTACAATCCATATAAAAGGCAATTTTTGAGCATTTTCACCGTTGTAAAAGGAATCCAATCTATGTAAACCAATATCTGTTTGTATGAACCACCCGTACTGCAATGACCAGGCATATATTGCCGAATCATTTTTAATTGATGAGGATTATATCCTGCAAACCTCAAGATTAGCTACTTTTAAAATTAACTCTTACAAGCTTTCACTGATCAAAGCTGCTTTCTGTAAAACAAGGGAAGAGATTTATAATAACCTCCAGAGTAGTTTATTCAATTATAAAGACCCCACTATTTTATTAGCTGACCTCGGCTTTTTTGAGGAAGAGCTAGATAATTGAAAACTCCGGCTTTTTATTGGTTTGGTAATTTTCACTTACTAGTATTTATTAAATTAATAATGATTGGTCTGTTCAATCTGTGAATCTCCCTTTTAATGGAGTTAATAATTTTTAACTCATTTTGTACGCTTAAGTTTTTATAATTCCAGTCAGGAGAAGAGAAATAAAAGTCTTAATTTCCTTCTTTCTAATTGTGTATCATGAAAGAATCATTCCGTCTGCGAAGGACTACCATTGTTTTATTCATTATCTTTTTTTTAGGGTTTTTTCTTGCGCAATGTGTCAACAGGCAGGGCGAAAAAAAAATGTCAGGTAAGGAAAATGCTACTGCTGAAACTACTCCTTCGGTCAGTTATTCACAATTTTCCGGATCTGCGAAATGTGCGGGATGTCATAAAGATATTTATGAAAAACATATTCAAACGGCACATTATCTCACTTCACAACCGGCCGAAGAGAAATATATCAGCGGAAGTTTTAAGCCGGGGAACAATACCTATTCTTATAATCCCCTGTTACGAATTGATATGGAAAAAAGGGACAGCGGTTTTTACCAGGTAGTATATTATAAAGGTGAAAAGAAAAAAGAACTTCGTTTTGATATTGTCACAGGATCCGGTGTAATGGGGCAATCTTACTTGTACTGGCGGAATAATAAATTGTTCCAGATGCCTGTTTCTTATTTCACAGCTGCACAACGCTGGTCTAACAGCCCGGGATTTCCTGCTAAAGTAATGCTGGACAGGCCCATTACTGCCCGTTGCCTTGAGTGTCATGTCACCTATGCAGGAATTAGCTCTGCACCAGGTGTAGAACCGGAAGAGTATCATCATGACCAGATTTTATTTGGTGTTGACTGTGAAAAATGTCATGGCCCTGCTGCAAGCCATGTAGCGTTTCATACAGAAAATACCAGGGACACAATTGCAAAATATATAATCAATTCTGCTTCCCTATCACGGCAGCAAACCCTGGATATGTGTGTGCTATGTCATGGTGGTAATATTCAGAAAACAAAACCTTCTTTTACCTATATTCCCGGGAAATCATTGGCGGATTATTTTAAAATCGATACACTCAGTATGGTAGCCGTGCAAAACGAAAATATTGATGTACATGGAAACCAGTATGGTTTGTTGCGGTCCAGTAAATGTTTTCAACAAAGTACTACAATGACATGCAATACCTGCCACAACCCGCATGAAAAGGAGAGGGGGAAAACGGCTATATTCTCTCAACGCTGTATGAGCTGTCATACCCCGGGCCATGATAATTTTTGTAAATTAAAATTATCGCTCACTCAATTAAGTAAAAACTGTATTGATTGCCATATGCCGGCAAGAAAATCTATGGCAGTAGCGGTTTCTCTTCCCGGTGAAGAAGTACCCCGTGCAGCATTTGTTCGTTCTCACTTTATCAGTATCTATCCCGATGAGACCAAAAAGATGATTGAGAATATTAATAAATGACGGAGTCCACATTTTAATAATACTTTTACCCAAAGTACAGGTAATGTCTGCACTGCCTACCAGATAAAGCGTTTTAACAGAACATAATCACCCGTTAAGTCTATATTACAGGATCGTTATACAACAATAATGATTTCTTTGAATGCTTATTATCTTACTCTTTTTTGTAGCTCATTGGTACCTTTCACTTTTCATGCAAACTTTTCTTCAGCACCGTTTTGCCGCCCATGCAGCTTTTACTATGAACAAATTCTGGGAACGTTTTTTCTACGGACTAGCCTATATCTCACAAGGTTCATCTTATGTGAGTCCAAGGGTGTATGCTATCATGCACCGCATGCATCATGCTTATACAGATACAGATAAAGACCCGCATTCTCCAACATTTGATAAAAATCTTTTTGTGATGATGTGGAGAGTGGGACGGTTATCCAACGGGATATATAATAAGAAAGTAGAATTGGAGCCCAGGTTTCTTAAAAACCTGCCTGACTGGCCTGCTTTGGATAAAATCGGCCATTCTGTTTGGTCAAGAGTAGGATGGATAGCTGTTTATGTTTTGTTTTATGCACAGTTTGCCCCATCAGCCTGGTGGTATCTGTTAATACCTATTCATATCATGATGGTACCTTTTCATGGAATGATCATCAATTGGTTTGCACACAAATATGGTTCCGTTAATTTTAAAATGAAGAACACTTCCACCAATTTATTAAAGGTTGATTGGCTGATGATGGGTGAAGGGTATCATAATAACCATCATAAAAACCCCTCCAGCACCAATTTTGGCTTTCGCTGGTATGAGCTGGATCCGACTTATGTCATTATCCGTATTTTTAGCAGGCTAAAGATTATCAAAATTCATAAACCAGTTCAGGTGTTGTAACAACACCTGCGCCGTGTCTATTGCAAAAGAAAAGAGCCCTGTTTGGGGCTCTTCATTATGGGAGAATTTATTTCTTTACCATCTTTTGTTATCTGATCTTGCTGGCTTTTCTTTTGCAACAGAAACAGACATAGACCTTCCATCAATGTCTTTACCATTAAGCCCTTTAATAGCCTGGTTGGCCTCATCATCAGATCCCATTTCCACAAAACCGAAACCACGGCTACGGCCTGTTTCCCTGTCATTGATAACTTTCGCTGAAGAAACAGCGCCAAATTGTTCAAATAATTTTTTCAGGTCATCATCACCGGTGTGAAAACTTAAGTTCGAAACGTACATGTTCATAAAACAATAATTTAAAATAAAACAATAAAATACCTGTGACAAAGGCTTGCAGCAAAAAGTAAAGAGGAGATTAACTGTTACTAAGACGAAGAGTAAAAATTGATACAAATCCGGACTGAATGTTGTAAGAGCTTACAATCACACAGTGAAGTTAAGGTATTATAATGGTAATCTGCTGTTTATTATTCCAATTCCAATCCCGGCTGACTTTAAGCCAGCTAGAAGGCTTTTATCACACAGTCTACTCTATTTTAATTCCTTAGAATGGTTTAGGTACAGAAAATGAGAAAGTACTGCCTTCACCCGGTTGGCTTTCGATATATAATTGTCCGCCATTCTTGACCAGGAACTCTTTACAAAGCATTAATCCTAAGCCAGTACCGGATTCACTGGCGGTACCTTTTGTCGTGAAGTAATCATTATTCCTGATTTTGGCCAGGGCCTCGTGGCTCATACCCATACCACTGTCTTTTACATATATTTCAATAAAAGAGGGGTGTTCGTGCACACCAATAGAGATTGTTCCTTTTTCAGGGGTAAATTTTATGGCATTGGATAAAAGGTTACGCAGGACCAGGTTCATCATGTCTTTATCAATAAAACCATGTACACGGGGAGGTGCATCATTCAGCATAATTATTCCTTTGTTTTTCGCCTGCAGGTGCAAAGACTGGTAGACTTCATCTATTGATTTTTCAATATCCACAACTTCGGGATTGACTGTTGTTGACTGCATTTGTGTCTTGGCCCATTGCAGCAGGTTTTCCATCAACCCCACTGCATAATTCATATCCTTGAGCACATCCGGAATATTATTCTTTAATTCTTCTGCTGACATATTCTTTTCATTTGCTTCTTTGAAAAGATTACGTATAGCATACATGGGGGCTTTCAGGTCGTGAGAAATAATGCTGAATAGTTTTGTTTTTACTGTGTTCAGTTCTGCCAGCTGTGAGGCCTGTTGCTTAAGCAGTTCGGCACTTTCTTCCAGTTTATTGGTTTGTTTTTGTATCTGTTCATTTTTGCCCTGTAACATGGTATTCTTACTCAGGATCCTTGTGTGATAAATGTCATTTTCTTTTTTGATGAGGAACAATCCATAAAAAATAAATACCAGTGCAAGCCCCTGGTTGAACAGGTAGAGACCATTGTTAAATTCTTGTAACTCGTAAGGTTGATGTTCTATAACGACTGCCAGTAAAAAATAACTGACCATTGAAAAACAGAGGCAAAATATGATATAACCTGTATCTTTTAAAAAGAAAACTGAGAGGATGCCAAAAAGTATAAAGGTAAGACCGACTCCGGGATTAAACCCATAGAGGTAAACTACACAGGTAAAAAAAGGATACAGGATAAAATAGACCAGCAATGCAGTTTCATGTTTACGCCGATAATTAAAGAATAATACAATGATGCTGACCAGCGCCGGAAGGCATGCTATAATCCAAATACTAACCGGTAACTGACTGTTACTGATCATCCCTCCAACCGGAATGAGTATACCGGTAATAAATTGAAAGAAATTAAGTTTATTGAAAATGCCCAGTTTTCGCTGATCATACTCCTCCATGGTTTCTGTAAAACCAATAGCCTTGACAAATCGCAATAAGACCTGATATTGTTTTTTGAGGCGAAGAAAATATTCGTTAAGTTTTACAGTAGATAGCTTAGAACGGTTTTGGGATATTGGTTGTGCAGTAATTTCCATTGGTTTTTTCTTTAGGCTTGGATAAGGCAAAGTAATAGTATTAAGCGGGAAAGTACTAAGAAACGGAGGTAAGATTGTCGTTTAATCGTAAAACTACGAGCCGGATATTGCGGAAAACTGAAATGGGAAACCTGAGTATAAATAGCCAGGCTAATAAAAAAGTGTTTTGAAGCAATTTGTCTTCAATTTCAAATACGTTTACCGGGTACCTTGATTGTTTAATTGTGGAATCCCAAGATAATTCTGTATAACAATAGGTACAGAAAAATATTTTATTCCGGATTATATATTTTCTGTTTGGAAGGTTTAAATGATTAAAAAAACTTCTCAGCACTAGAAAAAATCGGGATAACCAGAACTGATTTTATTTTTTAATTTTATGACAATTGAAATTACAACCAGCGATACGTTATAAAATCAGGCAGGTAATTAATATAACCGTTTTATGGCTTATCATCGGCATATTGGTTGAGATACATAATGCTATAAATTATAACCCGGCCACAGGCAGTTTTTTTATTTATTTCATTTTCGGGGGTAATGCTTTACAGCATCTTCTTATTACTTCTTTAGGCCCTGTTGCAGGAGGACTATTGGCCGGTACTTTTATTGTTTTTTATCAGCGGGAAAAAATGAAAGGTAAAACCTATGGGCAGAAGTTGTTTATTCATTCATTACTCTATCTGATCTTTGTCAGTCTTTGTATACTTATAGTTGGTACTATTGGGGCGATCAATGATTCAGCAGCGGCTTCATTCTGGGAAAAATTTGATGCGGCAGTTTTTAATCTCAGGGTATTGCGGTTGCTGATTACCTGGTATTTTATTGTACTCTTCACAATTTTTTTTCTTGATATCAGTGAAAAATATGGACCGGGTACCCTGAAAAAGATGCTCCTTGGCAGGTATCATTCACCGGTACAGGAAGACAGGATTTTCATGTTTCTAGATTTAAAATCCTCTACTACCATTGCTGAAAGGATTGGCGATGAGTTTTATTTCCGTATGCTTAAATACTTTTTCCAACTGGCGACGGAACCTGTATTAAACTGTAAAGGCGAAATATACCAATACGTTGGTGATGAGATTATTATTTCCTGGAAGCGAAGAGAAGGTTTGCAAGATGCCAACTGCCTGCAATGTTTTTTTTCGATACAGCAAACTATCCGGGCAAACAGTGATTATTTCAAAACTCAGTTTGGAACAGTACCGGATTTTAAAGCTGCTATTCATTCAGGTATTGTTACTACGGGAGAAGTCGGGGTCATTAAGAAAGACATTGTCTATAGCGGGGATATCCTGAATACTACGGCCAGGATTATGTCCCTTTGTAACCAATATAACACTTCGTTGATCATATCCGGAGTTATTTACGAGGATTTGAAAAATACTGCCGGGTATGAGTTTAACTGGCTGGATAGCCCCAGTTTGCGGGGAAAAGCAACAAAAACCCCGGTCTTTAGTGTAAACAGGAAGTTATAAGAAACGGAATTTCTCCAGATTTTTTATGGAAACCAATTAATAAAACTGCCAGAAAAACAGGTTTTATTAACTTCGTCCCTGACATCATCCAATGGCTGAACATACACATCAACTCGCAGCGATTCTGTTTGCCGACATTGTCGGTTATACGGCTATGATGCAGGAAAACGAAGAAGTAGCTGTTGAAAAAATCAATCGTTTCCGTGAAGTAGTGGAATTGATAGCCGAAGAACTGAATGGCAAGATCATCCAGTATTACGGTGACGGTTCCTTATTATTATTTCACAGTTCAACTGATGCAGCGGAATTTGCCAAATTATTGCAGGAAGATCTGCAAAATGATCCCCGGGTTCCTGTCCGTATAGGTATTCATATGGGTGATGTGATGGTACACAGCGGCAATATTTTTGGTGATGTTGTCAATATCGCCTCCCGTATTCAACAGCTGGCTCCTGTAGGGGGTATTTATATATCGGAGATGGTGTACCGCAACATTGCAAATAAGAAGGAGCTGGAATCTGTTTTTATCAGGGAGGAAAAATTAAAGAATGTAAAAATTCCTATTCGCATTTATGAAATAATCACTGCAGGCAGTCAACCCTTCACACAACAAGCTTCTGCAGCAGAACCGGCTTTACCTTCTACCAATGCTAACAGTATTGCAGTGTTGCCCTTTTCCAACCTTAGCAGCGATCCGCAACAGGATTATTTTGGGGATGGGCTGACTGAGGATATTATCACACAACTTTCCAAGATAAGGGCTTACAAAGTGATCTCCCGTACTTCTGTGATGCAATACAAAAAATCGCCCAAGTCCATAATAGAGATTGGAAAGGATCTGGGTGTAGCAATGATATTAGAAGGGAGTGTACAACGGCATGGAGAGCAGGTTCGCATTACCGCTCAGCTTTTTAATGCAATTACCGATGAACATATCTGGGCCGATTCATATGACAGGTCAATGAATGATATTTTTTCCATACAACGAGAAGTGGCTTTAGCCATTGCTGCTGTCTTGAATACCAAACTTTCCAATAGAGAAACTAGGGAACTTGATTACATCCCAACTTCTGACCTGCAGGCGTATGATCTTTACCTGCGGGGTAAGTTATTAATGGAAAACAGGAACAAGGCTGATCTCTTAATGGCCAGAGAGCTCTTTACCCAAGCTGTGAACAGGGATAAAACTTTTGCGATTGCTTATTCCGGGTTGGCCGATACGTACCTGCTTTCATCTTTCCGGGGTTATGAAGATCCGGTTATGATGTTATGGCAGGCTAAAAAATATATAGATACTGCAGCCGGGCTTGATTCATTTTCCGGTGAAACACAGGCATCTTTGGGGTATTGGTATTTTCAGAGTTTTGACTGGCATGCAGCTGAATTAACTTACCGGAGATCTATCAGCCTCAATGCTAATCAATCTAATGTATACCTCTGGCTGGCAATTTTACTGCAGGCTAAAGGAGAAAATGAAGAGGCGCTGAAAGTGTATGATTTAGGAACAGAGGTCAACCCGATGTGGGATTTTTTACTGAAGAACAAGATCATTGCATTGGTGAATATGAATAATAAAGATGCCGCACTGGAACTGCAGCACACACTTATTGAAAGAGCCTCACATGACAGTCACCTGAAAAGAAAAAGATATGAAGAACTTTCCAGGTTGTACTGGTCTTTCAATGATAAGGAAGAGGCCATTACAGCTGCCAAAAAATCGGGAGATCTTGCCTTGATTAAATTCTATACGGATGGAGACCACTCCCTGCTGGAGAAAAGACAAGATGATCATTATTCTGCTCTTCGCAACCGCAGTGAATACATTTCTCAGTTCTGGATGGGGCTCGACTATGCCCACGCCGGTGCCAGGGAAAAAGCATTGGAATGTTTTAATAATGCTATTGCTTTGAAAGAGGCCGGTATTTCATTGCTGCTCATCCGTGATTTTGAATTTTTGAATATCAAATACCTAAGTATGGCCCTTATTACCCGGAAGATTAAGCAGTTGATTAATTTTTAATGAAAAGGTAAACAGTGCACTTTGCTGGACTGGCCTGTAAACACATATTCTCTCCCTGATTTTTTTTCTTGAATATCTGGTTACTTTTACCTGACTGAGAACAGATGTAACAGGTAAGGTAAAGCTTTCATTACAGGTATAGCAGAATAAGTACTCTCTACCTGTCTTTGTTTAAGAATACAACCAGTGGTCAGTCTGCCAGGATTTTACCAATTTGTCTCCTGCTTTTAAGCAACCACTTTCTTCCCACATTTTTAACCCATCATTGTGAATAACTGCCTGTTAGCCAAATCATCTTTTATAGGCCTTTAGCTTAAATTCGCCGCTGACTTAACAATTACTTAAACAGATAACAGTGAGATTAAAGAGTTTAGAAATCAAGGGTTTTAAGAGTTTTGCCGACAAGACTATTGTGAGTTTTGATGATAATATTACCGGTATTGTAGGCCCAAATGGCTGTGGTAAATCTAACATTGTAGACAGTATCCGGTGGGTGATAGGTGAACAGAAAATCAGCCACCTGCGGAGTGAGAACCTTGACAGCCTCGTATTTAATGGCTCCAAAACCCGAAGTGCCAGCGGCCTTGCCGAAGTGAGCCTAACTTTTGAAAATACCCGTAACCTGTTACCAACAGAGTTCAGCACTGTTACGGTAACCCGAAAATTCTATAAAAGCGGTGAAAGTGAGTATCGCCTCAATGATGTACAGTGTCGCCTGAAAGACATACAGAACCTGTTTATGGATACCGGTATCAGCACCGATTCTTATGCTATCATTGAGCTGGGGATGGTGGATGACCTGATCAAGGACAAAGAGAACAGCCGCCGTAAAATGCTGGAGCAGGCAGCAGGTATTTCGATTTATAAAACCCGTAAGAAAGAGGCAAAACTTAAACTGGATGCCACGGAGCAGGACCTGGCCCGTATTGAGGACCTGTTATTCGAAATCAACAACCAACTGAAGGCACTGGAAAGCCAGGCAAAGAAGGCAGAAAAATATCATGAGATTAAGAAGGATTACAGGGAGGTAAGTATTGAGCTGGCAAAGGCTTCATTGGAGGGTTTCAACCTTACATACAAAGAACTGAACGAACAACAGGATGTTGAAACTGATAAGAAACATAAGATAGAAGCGGAGATTGGAACGCAGGAAGCTGAACTGGAGCAGGAGAAACTGGCCTTTATTGAAAAAGAAAGGCAATTGCAGAGTATGCAGCATGCCTTCAATGAAATGTTGCAAACGGTACGCAGCAAGGAAAATGAAAAAAATCTTTCTGCCCAGCGCCTCGAATACCTGCAGGAAAAAGAAGGAAGTCTGAAAGAGTTTTTACAGAAAGCAGAAGGCCAGTTGAAAGGTATTGAAGAAAGCATTGGCTTTACCAACCAGCAGGTACAGGATGAAGAAAAGGCATTGGAAATACTGGGAGAACAACTGACTCAACTGAATAACGAGGTTAACAGTAAAAGAGAAATACTGGATGAAAAGCGCCGTATGCTGGAGAATCTCCGCAGCGAGTACCAGCAGATACAGCGCAGCCAGTTTGATGCAGAAAAGAAAGTGGCTGTCGCAGATACATCTGTTCAGAATTTGCAAAGGGTGATACACCAGATAGAAGAGGAGCGGGTACATCGGGAAGAACAACGTCACCACCTTGATAATGAAAGAATACTGAAAGAAAAAGAACTGGGGATTAAAAAAGTGGACCTGGAACAGTTACAGCAGCACCAGGAAAATACCAAAGAACAGATTCTGCAAACGCAGGCAGTATTGGATAGCCTTCGCAACAACCTGGCAGATGAAACTCGTAAACTGGATGCCAAAAAGAATGAGCATGACCTGTTGAAGAGCATGATTGATTCGATGGAAGGTTATCCTGATTCAGTTAAATTCCTCCACAACAATACTAACTGGAGCCATCACTCACCCATTCTTTCTGACGTACTGTATGTGAATGAAGAATACAGGACTGCATTGGAAAATGTGCTGGAACCTTACCTGAGTTATTATGTGGTAAATAACCTGCAGGAAGGTTTGCAGGCTGTTCATCTATTGGATGAGAATAAAAAAGGTAAAGCAAATTTCTTTTTACTGGATAAAGTAAACCAGGGTGATGCTGTTGTCTCCTCTCATCAATTGGAAGGTGCCATTCCTGCATTAAGTGTGGTGGAAGTTGAAGAGAAATACAAAAAACTGGCTGAACATCTTTTAGGAAATGTTTTTATTGCTGATAGCGAAGATGCCCTTCAAAATAGCAATGGATTTGTGGTGATTGAAAAGCACGGTAAGTATGTAAAAGGGAAATATTCACTCACTGGTGGTAGTGTAGGTCTGATCGAGGGAAAGAAGATCGGCCGTGCCAAGAATCTGGAAAAATTACAGGACGAAATTGCTGCCCAGGATATAGTAGTTGAAGCGTTGCGTTCTGAAATACAGGCAAGGCATAATGAAGTGATTGCCTTTAACGAAGACTTGCGAGAAACAGCTGTGCGGGAAACGGAAAGAGAAATTCAGCAACTAACCAATGAAGTATTTTCGCTGCATAATAAACTGGAAAACCTGCATTCGATGCAGACTAACAGCCAGCACCGCCTGGAAGAATTGAATCTTCAAATGCAGCAGACCCATAGTTCTGTAGAAGGTGTACGTAACCAACTGGCTGAATTTAATGAATTATTACAGGCCAATTCGGCCAAACTTGCTGAAGCTGATGAAGCTTTTAGGGTAACAGAGTCTGATTACAATGAAGCTACCCGCCAGTACAATGAATTCAACCTGAATGTAACGAAGCAGCAGAGCAAAATAACCGGGTTAAAGCAAGAGCTGGATTTCAAAAACAACCAGTTAAGCGACTTGCGTCAGCAGATTGAAAACAATACTTCACAATTAGCTGAAACCGGCAATAATATTGAGCAATCTGCACAATCGTTAAGGGAGATAGAAGAATCATTGCTGGAATTACTGAGGAGAAAGGAAGATGAAGAAGGGAATCTTAATGAAGCTGATCAGGCATATTATAATTTCCGTAACCAACTGAACGAAAAAGAAAGTGCGATCCGCCACCAGGTAAAAGAAAAGGAACAGATAGAATATTTACTGGCTGCTATAAAGGACAAACTGAATGAATTGAAATTACAGTTGGCCGGTATGAAAGAAAGGCTGAATGTAGAGTTCAGAATAGTGCTGGAAGATATTTTGGGTGAAGCAAGATCGGGAGAAGTGCCGGTGGAAGAATTACAGGAAAAAGCAGACCGGATGAAAAAACGCTTAGAGAACCTGGGAGAGGTCAATCCTACGGCAATTGAAGCTTTCACTGAAATGAAAAAGCGTTATGACTTCATCGTAGAACAAAAGACAGACCTGGTTAATGCCAAAGACAGTTTATTGAAAACGATAGAAGAAGTGGAGGCTACAGCGAACCAGAAATTCCTCGATACATTTCACCAGGTAAGGGATAATTTTCAAAAAGTGTTTAAAACACTCTTTACGGATGATGACCAGTGCGATCTCGTATTGGATAATCCTGAAAACCTTGCCGAGAGCGGTATAGATGTAATTGCCAAGCCTAAGGGTAAACGTCCTTCTTCCTTAACACAGCTTAGTGGTGGAGAAAGAACATTGACTGCAACAGCTTTATTGTTTGCGATATACCTGATCAAACCGGCCCCGTTCTGTATCCTGGATGAGGTAGACGCTCCGCTGGATGATGCCAATGTAGGGAAATTCACCAATATGATCCGCCAGTTCAGTGAGAATTCACAGTTTATCATCGTAACTCACAATAAAATGACGATGAGTACCGTGGATGTGATTTATGGTGTAACGATGCAGGAACCGGGAGTGAGTAAATTAGTCAGTGTGGACTTCAGGAATTTGGAGCAGAACCAGAATTAATGAACATTGAACAGGGTGTTATAAAGTTTGAAATTTTTGTACTATCTGAAAGCCCGGTTATGCCGGGCTTTTTCGTTCTAAATGATGCTGCATATAATAGATACTGAATTTCTTTACTAACCGGCTTAGGCACTTTTTTATTTATTTCCCGGAATTTTAGCAACTCTCTATAAGATATTTGAAATTAAATGTCAAAGATGTATGCGTACTATCATCTTATTATTCGCTTCCAATGTCTTTATGACCTTTGCCTGGTATTATCATTTAAAGCACCAGGGCTGGCCGTTATGGAAAGCGATACTGATCAGCTGGCTGATCGCTTTATTTGAATATTGCCTGATGGTGCCTGCCAACAGGTTTGGTAAAGTGGATGGCTTCAATCTCTATCAATTGAAAATGATTCAGGAGGTAATTACCTTACTGGTTATTGCTGCCTTTGCAGTATGGATAATGAAAGAACCATTTCATTGGAGATACCTGGTAAGTTTTGCTTTTCTGATGGGGGCTGTATATTTTATGTTCAGCAATAGGTTTGGTTAAACTATCAAAGAAAGTTGCGCCATTAAATCCGGTCTGCTGTAAATGTTTTTTGTTGTTCCCGTTGTTTGGCCCTTCTGTTGAAGTCTGATTTCACTTTGTGTACAATAGCAATAAGGCAGAAATATATACCAGTACATAGTAAAAAAGCTGCAACAATAGCCCAGAAGTACCAACTAGTATCTTTTTTTAATTCAAATATTGCATAGAAAGTAATCAAAGCATATCCTATAAGCGCTGAAAACCCAATAAGAAGATTGGAAACGTATTTTTCGGAATGGGAGTTTGACATGATTTCTCGTTTAGGTTTAGGGCTATTATTTTGTAAAATTAAGAAAAAAATAATGTTATGTTAATGCTGACTTGCGCCGCTGATTATTTTTTATTTTTATACCATAAACGGATATATGAAAAATACAGTTTTATCTATATGTTTTTTACTTGCGGCTTACACTGTTATGGCACAGGAAAAACCAGAAGGATTATTTATTGCTTCAAAAGCACCTGATTTTAAAGCAAAAGACCAATTTGGTAATGAGATCCGCCTCAAAGAATTATTGAAAAAGGGTAAAGTGGTTCTTGTGTTTTACCGGGGACAATGGTGTCCATATTGCAATAAGGAGCTGTCAAGATTGCAGGATTCACTGCAATTTATCAAGGACAAAGGAGCTGCATTAGTAGCTGTTTCGCCAGAAAAGCCGGAAAATGTTGCATTGACCGTGGAAAAGACAAAAGCTGAATATTCCATACTTTACGATGAAGGATTAAAGATCATGAAAGCTTATGATGTGGAATTTGAAATGGAGGAAAATACTGTTACCCGTTACCGTAATGCAGGACTTGATATTGAGAAGAATAACGGTGCTAATGGCAGGTATCTCCCTGTTCCAGCAGTATTTATTATTGATAAAGAATCAACGGTTACCTATCGCTTTTTTGAACCTGATTATAAAAAAAGGCCAAGTGTAAAAGAGCTTCTTAATAACTTATAATCGGGCTATCTTTTCTTTTCTGTTATAAAGCACAGGGATTGTGTCCTTACTGTGGAACCTTCATGTTCTATCAGAGGTTCATTTACAAGTACACCATTGATGTAAGTAAGGTTATTTTTATGCGAAAGTAATTTCCAGTCATCTTCTGTATACCCCCGGAATCCATATCTGGTGAATGGCATATACTGCATACTTTCTTTGGTGCGGACAGTTGTACAGAATTTTCCCTCTGGTTTCAGTACCCGGTGTATTTCCTGCAGGTGTTTATCCGGCTCATCCCAGAAATAGGCAACATTGATACAGAAAATCCTGTCAAAGCTGTTTTTGGCAAAGGGAAGGTTGTCGCTCTTCCCTTTTGTAATGGTGAGTCTGCCATCGGCAATGGCAGCTGGATTATTTTCTATAGCAGATTTTACCATTGAGTCGGAAAAATCAATACCTGTTATCTTCAGGTTATCTGCTTTTTTTAAAAGTTTATCGAAGAATTTACCATTGCCAAAACCTATTTCAAGGATGGAGTGATTGTCTGCGATCAGCATTTCATCCAAAGTAAAATCATAGAGAAATTCATTTGCCTCATTCATTTTTCGGGCAACTTTTTGTCCCATAGCACCCCTGGGTTTACGGAGTTGCCTGGCAATTGCTTTCAACCGCATTTGCTCAGTAAATTTCTTAAGCATAAGGTTTATTTTCAACTTACTAAATCATTTCAACCTAATCTTACCAATTTTCCCGTTACTACCGGCGAGAAAAACCGTTTTCCCTTCTTTTGCTGCCCTGACTACATGAAATCCTTCCTTACTTATCCATTCCCAGTTCTTTCCGCCATCTTTTGAATAATCAACACCATTGAGTCCGCAACTGTAAACCTTCTTCTTTGAAAAATATTCTACACAGCTCCTGTAGCCATGTGGGGCGATTTCCGGCTCATTCCATGTTTTTCCCTTATTGGTGGTATAAAAACAGTTTTTGGTAACAGATGAATCAGCGTTAAAGTCACCACCTGCAATAATCATTCTTTTTCCTCCTCTTAGTTTATGTGTATCCCACACGGCCACCGAGTTAGCACCGGTTGTTTCTTTGCCCTGAATGACTGGTAAGATCACCGGAGGTTTTTTTGAAAATAGTCTTGATTTTAATCCTCCGCTTACAAACACCGCTTCATCCCTGTCTAATACACGGACATTAGTTCCACTTGCTGCAAAACAGGCTTCACCACTGTCGGCAACTGGTCGTTTTTCGAATGGGATATCCTGCCAGCTGATTCCTCCATCAAATGTTCTGGCGATAAAAAATCTTCCTTCCACAGGATCCCCAATAACGATGCCAGCCTGTTCATTCCAAAACTCCATTGCATCCAAAAACATGCCTTTTGTTTTATTTTCATAGACAATCTTCCAGGATTCTCCACCATTATTAGTTTTTAAAATATAGGCTGGAGCGTCCACACTCATTACTATGGCAGTACTGGCATCAAATGCTTCTATGTCCCGGAAGTCATTCTTTTCAAAACCTTTGACCACTGACCATTTCCATGTTTTGCCACCATCAGTGGTTCTTCCAAATGTTCCGTTGCTGCCGCTTACCCAAACCACATTATCATTTACAACACTTAATCCGCGGAGACTTGACTTTGTACCGGATGTCAGCACTTCAACATGTGGTGATTGTGCAACGATCAATTCACTTAAAAGCAACGCACCTAATAGTAAAATGACAATACGATTAATTTGTCTGCTCATATTTTATCATTGTTCTTTTGGATGTACCATCGTCAAATAATTCAACAATTGCATAGGCAGGTTCAAATTCCTGGAAAGCACCTTTCCACCAGTTACCTGAAACAGCGCCATTGCAATAATATTTAATGCCGAGGTAATCAATTTCATCCTGGAGGTGAATGTGGCCACTGATGCAGACTCTTATATTGGGAAATTTCAGGAATATTTTTTTTAATAGGATGAAGTCTGTATGCATCAGGTTTCGCTGGATCTTCAGGTCGCCGTTAGATTCTGTTTTGTCAAAAAATAAGCCGGCACAAATGGATAGGATGGGGATATGCGAAACGAGGCAAATAAATTTACCGGTTGGTACTGATGCTAATTCCTGTTGCAGCCAATCCAGTTGCTCCGTATCCAGTTTTGCTATATATCCGCCAGCGGGGTTAAGTTGTGTACTGTCCAATACTATAAAGTGCCAGTTTCCTTTTGTAAAACTGTAATACCTGTTCTTCATTTCCAGGGTTTCTGCCACCCACACTTTCCCGTACAGCCGGTCATTATCAGGTCGGTCTTGTTTAATAAACCATCCCCAAATATCATGATTACCGATGCAATGATAAACAGGCAGACTGTTTTCACGTTGTAAAGTAGCTTTAAAAAGGTTCCATTGTATTTCAGTATTCTGCTTGTCTGCACCCAAAGCATCCATGATAGCATCCCCACCGTTAATAATGAAATCAATTTTCGGTTTAAGTTGTTGCACATGATGTAAGGCTTTTGCTGTGCCGGTCTCAGGAATAAGACCCGGTTTAAGGTGCATATCTGTAAGGTGTGCAAATCGTAAAGATTTTTTACCGGTTTGTTCTGCAAAAGCAAAAGAGGGGAGCAGGCTGCTGCCAATAACTGCTGCCGAACTTTGAAGAAATTTTTTTCTTTTCATTGCTGGTGTTGAAAAATTATTTCAGATGTGCTGCCAGTTCATCCTTGCTGACTATTCCCTGCTTGCGCCAGACTTCTTTACCATTTTTGTAAATTATGAAAACTGGGATAGGTTCAATATTCATCAATTTCATGAGTTCAGTATGCACACCGGCATCAATCTTTAAAAATGAAAAATGAAGGCTTTTATCAGCTTTAATAGCATTTAGGACAGGCTCCATTTTTACACATGGCGGACACCAGGCAGCACCAAAATCAACCAGCATTGTTTTATCGGCAGGTATTGCTGCCAGGTATTCGGTCATGGTCATTTGTCTTTCGGGTCCGCTGCCATCAACCGGCTTACCGGCTCTTTTCCAGGCATTGATACCGCCGGTTAATTCTATCACATTCTTGAAACCGGTTTGTCTCATCCAGTCTGCTGCGGATGTACTCCGGCTGCCAACCAGGCAATAGACATAGACAGGTTTATCTTTATCAATATATTTTAGCCTTTCTGCAAATTCTTGCCTGTCCGTCCAGTCTGCCTGCAGGGCATTTTTGATATGACTTCCTTTAAACTCGTTGGCCGTTCTCACATCCAGCACCTGGACATCTTTCCTGGCAATTAATTTCTCAAATGCATCTGCCCCAACTCTCGTTTCATTTGCGGTTTGAGAACTGCAGGAAATAACTGTAAGTAATAAAAGGAACAATAAAACGTTTCTCATTAATATCTTTTTTCCAAAAATAGCATAATATTTGAGCAGTGACATAGCTGATTCGCCGGCTGGTAAACCCGTGCCAACAGGGAGGTACAGAAAATAGTCTTATTTTTAACGATCAAAAGCATTTCCGTATATGAAAAGACAAATTGTTTATTTACTCGCTTTAGGATTACTGGTGATAATCGGGTGCCAAAAGGAGTTGAGTTTTGAAGGAGCGAATACACCGGCGCAGGGAAGCCTGCAAAGTGATGCCACGGGTGATTGCCTTCCAAAAACGGTGAATGGAACCTATGAAGCGGGAACAGCTTTGGTTCCAGCTACGAACACTATTTCTGTAGACATTAATGTAACTCAAACAGGAACCTACCTTGTTACTACAGATACTGTCAATGGTTTTTATTTCAGTGCCAGTGGTACATTTACAGCATTAGGTAATAATACTGTTACCTTACGAAGTAACGGAACTCCTTTTGCAGCTGGTGTGAATAATTTTGTAGTAAGCTTCGATAGTACATTTTGTGATATACAGGTTACTGTATTGCCAGCAGGTGCCGGCGGACCAGCAGTATTTACCCTGGAAGGAGCACCGAATGCCTGCACCGGCGCTATTGTGAACGGTAGTTATGCCACAGGATTAGCTCTTACTGCCAGCAATACCGTTGTAATAAATGTCAATGTGACAACTATCGGTACATACAATATCAGTACAACATACCAGGGGATGGTCTTTAGCGGCACCGGCGCATTTATCAATACAGGTGTTCAGGCTGTAACACTTACTGGATCAGGTACACCAACAACTGGTGGTGCGAATACAGTTCCGGTGACAATTGGAGCTTCCACTTGTAGTTTTGTAGTGAATGTAAGCAGCCCTGCTGTGGGCACTTTAGGTGGTGCGCCAACAGCCTGCACCCCGGCTACTGTAAATGGTATTTACAGAGTAGGGGATGCTTTAACTGGCACCAACACGGTACAAGTACAGATCAATGTTACAACGGGCGGTGTGTACAGCATTTCAACTAATACCGTTACCGGTTTTAGTTTTGCAGGAACGGGAACAGTTACTGCAGGGCCCAATCAACTCATTATACTTACTGGAACCGGAACTCCTTCAACAGCCGGGCCCCAGACCTTTACTGTAACGTTTGGTACAAGCAGTTGCACCTTTACCGTTAATTGTTTGCCTGCCCTTTCAAATGATTATTTTCCACGGACAACAAATAGTAACTGGAGCTATGAGATTGATGATGACCCCCTGGATTCTTTATACCGGACAGCAACTTCAGGAACAATCAGTGCACTGAGCAATACGTTCAATATATTTATGCAGGAAGATGGGGTGGCTCCGGGGCTTGATTCATCTGGATATTACAACAGAAATATTGCAGCGGGTGAATATAATGAATGGTTTGACGCCGGCTCTTATTTAGGTTACGATAATCCACTTTGGGCTTCTTATATTTTTCTGAAAGACAATGTGCCTGTCGGAAACACATGGAATTCGCAGGCTTTTGACGGGGTTGCCACGCTGCCTCCTCCAACGCCTTTCAGTATACGATTTAAATATTCGATATCACAAAAAGACGTTCCCGTTTCATTTACCACTTCCACCGGAACAATGAATTTTACAAATGTGATTGTTGTGGAAGAAAGGTTTGAAATGTTCAGTACAGCGACCAGTTCCTGGATTGATATGACTTCACAAATCGGATCTGGTAAGGCTTATTATGCCAGGGGTATCGGATTAATAAAGTATGAAGTGCTTAATACAACCGGGGCCGTAGCCGGCCAGCAGGAATTACGCCGTTACCAGGTATTTTAATATTGGATCAAAAAATTTAAAGGCTGTCAATACTGACAGCCTTTTTTGCTTATCAGAATCCTTTTTTCTTACCAGAGTCTAAGGGGGGCAATTTAAAATCATCCAATGCACTTTTTTGGGCTATCATTTTCTCAATCTCTTCTATTTTTCGTGGTGCATAGCGGGAAAGGAGTTCATACCCATTTTCTGTAATTAAAAGGTCATCTTCAATTCGGACGGCAATACCCCACCATTTCTTATCACAATTGCTATTGCTTTGAATGTATATACCGGGTTCGATAGTGATGACCATATCTTTTTTCAGCGTTTCCATGGAACCCCGGTCATGCACATCCAGACCGATATGATGACCTAATCCATGCGGGAAATATTTACCCACTTCACTTTTCTCTTTTATGATGCCCAGTTTCATCAGGCCGTTTGCAATTATTTCCCTGGCTTCATTGCTGGCATCTGACCATTTGGAACCATCTTTAAGTGTGCTGAATGCAGCCTCCTGTGCATCATATACCAATTGATAGATGGCTCTTTCTTCCTCTGAAAATTTACCATCTACCGGAATTGTCCTGGTAACATCGGCAGTGTAACCATGATACTCAGCACCCACATCCATCAGGATCATGGAGGTACCTATTTTTGTTTTTATATTTTCCATATAATGCAATACACAACCATTTTCTCCTGAACCTATGATAGATCCATACCCAACAGCTTCCGCCCCCAGCTTTTTGTGAACAAATTCATGCAATCCTTGTATTTCTAATTCAGACATATTTGGATGTACCACTTTCATCACTTCGTTTTGTCCCAGGCAGGAGATTTCAACTGCTTTTCTAAGCAGCGATAATTCTTCAGGGGTTTTTATCCGGCGAAGTTTACCTGTTAGTTCATTATACAACCTGTTATCAAATCTTCCCGTTTGCTTTTTTTCAGCCATCCCTGATTTTTGTTTGAACTGTTCAACCAGGTCATAAAGGTCAGCATTGTCAAAACCATTGGGAATATCAACCGATGGTTTGTCGCATATGATCTTTTTAAATTTTGAAAAATCGATACTGAACTTCTTAAAATCAGCACCGTTAAATACATGCTCTATTCCCAGTTTCTCCTTTGCACCATCCACTCCCAGTCTTTTACCGGTCCATTGTTCAGCCTGTGCATTTTTTTTCTGTACAAATAATAATTCATTATAATTATTTCCGGTTGAATCGGTTTGCATTTCTTTAAATATCATAAGCAGGGAATGGGGTTCCTTATACCCGCTGAAGTAATACATATCAGGGTTGGCATGATAGATATACTCCACATCGTTGGAGAAAGTACGGGTAGGGTAGGCGAATATCACAACAACAGAACTATCAGGCATACTGCTTCGGAGTGCATCCCTGCGCCCGGCATGAAATGATGCGGGCAGGTAGTCCTTTGGCAAGAAATCATCTGAAGGGGAGGGTTGTGCAGCACTAACCAGTGAAATGAAAAGGAATACCAAAAAGCATGCATTGCCCTTTTTCCTGAAAATTGTCATAGTATTGATTTTTGAGTATAACTAAACTAACTTTTTCTGTCAATATAAATAAAATGATTTTACAGATGGTCTGGGTGACTACTAAAAAGCTATTCAAACAGCAGGAAAAATAATATAGAATTTCAAACAAAGTGAAAAGTTGAAACCCGGAGACTATACTAATTTTTGATCAAATAATTACATGGGCGAATATGATAATTTTATAACAAGTCAATCAGAACAAACCGGTTTCTGTTTTAGAAATATAAATGGATTATTTGTGAAGATCACTCCTCATCATCTCCCTCATAGAATGCATCTTCATTGCTCCTGTAGTATTCTTCCCATGATTTTACTGTTTCATCGCTGAGGCATTCTATTATATCGTGCAGGTTGTCTTTTTTAAGTTTCCAAACTGTTTCCATAGGCTCATTGAAGCGCTGAACGAACACACAATGGTCTGTAACTAACGCAATTTTAATCAACGTTATCGGCGACTCCTCTTTCTCTTTAACCAGGTAGTAACACCCAGTTTCTAACAGATCGTACGTATACATAAATCCTCAATTTTAATCCTTCAGATAATAAAAGCAGTTCTTAAATTGGTTGCTAAAATTTACTACAGCACAGTCGGGAATTCTAAGAATTTGATGGGTTAGAAGCAGGAGACAAATTTAGTGATTTGGGAATTCAGGGGGAAGAATTTGTTGTAACAAAAGTAAAAATACTTAAGTATATATTTGATTATTAATATATTATGAATGTTTATTCAAATAAATTAACCAAATGCCCTTTCTTTACATTTTGCCATTAAAACTACGCTGATCAAGTTTTTTAGACACCCAGTTTGCAATAAACGAGGTTAGTTCAAGTCTAATTTTCTTTGCTTTTTAACAAAACTAGATTTGAATATGATGTTTTAAGATGTGCTTTTACCACTTTAGCTAACAGGGTGAAATTCTTCTTTTTTTTCTGGCTTCAAGTTTCATCTTGAAACTGAAAAAAGGGCCAATTTTTCCCCATCTGTTAATAACTACAAATCTGAAGTGCAAGACTCGTTTTGGTATATTTGCCAGAATGGCTAAACCTTAACGGAGGCATAAGGCGATAACCAAAAGAAACACACTCCATTACAACATAGAACGTACCGCTGACGATGGCAAAAGATAAAGAAACAACCAACCTTTTTGAGTATACCGAGGAAAGTATTAAATCCCTTGACTGGAAGGAACATATCCGCCTACGGCCTGGTATGTATATTGGTAAACTTGGCGACGGTTCATCACCCGATGACGGTATTTATGTATTGGTGAAAGAGGTGATGGACAACTGTATTGACGAATACACCATGGGCCATGGAAAAACGGTAGAATTGACAATTGATGGAAAATCAGTAACCATCCGCGACTATGGTCGTGGTATTCCTTTGGGTAAAGTGGTGGATGTGGTAAGCAAGATTAATACCGGGGCCAAATATGACAGCAAGGCTTTTCAGAAATCAGTTGGATTGAACGGGGTGGGCACAAAGGCAGTGAATGCATTAAGCAGTTATTTTAAAGTAACCGCTACCCGTGAAGGGAAAGAAAAAACAGCTGAGTTTGAAAGAGGATTCTTAATAAAAGAACATAAAGAATCGAAAACCAGTGAACAGAACGGGACAATGGTTACATTCATTCCTGATGAAACTGTTTTTAAGAATTTCAAATTTCATCCTGAGTTTGTTGAGAACCAGATATGGAATTATTGTTTTCTGAATGCTGGCCTGAAGATTGTCTTCAATGGCAAAAGTTTTGTCAGTAAAAATGGATTGCTGGATTTACTGCAACGTAAAACCAATGAGGATGAGATCCGTTACCCGATTATACATCTTACCGGCAATGATATTGAAGTTGCCATTTCACACACAAATGAATATGGAGAAGATATTTACAGCTTTGTAAACGGTCAGCATACTACACAAGGTGGTACACACCAGCAAGCCTTTCGTGAAGCGTATGTAAAAACGATTAGAGATTTCTTTAAAAAGGATTATGATGCATCCGATATCAGGACTGGTATTGTTGCTGCTGTTTCAGTAAGAGTGGTAGAGCCGGTTTTTGAAAGCCAGACAAAAACAAAACTGGGTTCTGTGAATGTGGATATAGAAGGACCAAGTATGCGGCAGTTTGTTGGCGATTTCCTCTCAAAAGAACTGGATAATTATCTGCATAAGAACCCTTCCATTGCCGAGGGATTAAAAAAACGGATTGAGCAAAGTGAAAGGGAAAGAAAAGAGCTGGCAGGCATCAAGAAACTGGCCAACGAAAGAGCCAAGAAGGCAAACCTGCATAACAAAAAATTGAGAGATTGCCGCCATCACCTGAATGATGATGCCCCGGTAAAAGGAAAGGAAGAATTTGTGGCGAAGCAAAAAGAAACGACCATTTTTATTACGGAAGGGGATAGTGCCAGTGGTTCTATTACCAAAGCAAGAAATGTGGAAACGCAGGCCGTATTCAGCTTAAGAGGTAAACCACTAAACTGTTTTGGCCTTACCAAGAAAGTTGTTTACGAAAATGAAGAATTCAACCTGCTGCAACATGCACTGAATATCGAAGAAGGATTGGAAGGTCTCCGTTTTAATAATGTGGTGATTGCCACCGATGCCGATGTGGATGGTATGCATATCCGTTTGTTACTGATGACATTCTTCCTGCAATTCTTTCCCGACCTGGTGAAGCATGAAAAAGTATATGTACTGGAAACACCATTATTCCGGGTGCGGAATAAACAGGAAACGATTTATTGCTTCAGCGAACAGGAGAAACTGGAGGCAATGAAGAAACTGGGAACCAGACCTGAGGTGACCCGGTTCAAGGGATTAGGAGAAATAAGCCCGGATGAATTTGGTCAGTTTATTGGTACCGGAATGCGAAAACAGTTGATGAGGGTGGAAGAAGGAGAACATATTCAGCAATTGCTGGAATATTATATGGGAAAGAATACTCCCGACAGGCAGGAATTCATTATTAATAACCTGAAAGTAGAATTGGATATAGTTGAAGAAATTGTTTAAAGATGTAACACATGTTTGAATTTCATGCTGACAGGAAGCGATATTTTGACATCCAGGTATTGAATGCTGAGAAATACGTTATACCGTTTATTGAAGAAAAATTTCCTGTAAAGGCAGGTATGAGGATCCTGGAGATTGGATGTGGTGAAGGGGGTGTTTTGAAAGCCTTCGTTAATAAAGGATGTGAAGGTGTGGGAGTAGAACTGGATGCTCCAAGAGTTGTGGATGCGAATAAATTTTTGACTGAAGATATAGCGGCTGGCAGATTACGGTTTGTAGTGAAAGATATTTACGAAGTGGAAGTGAAAAAGGATTTCAACGGATTATTTGATATAATTGTTTTAAAGGATGTTATAGAGCATATACATGACCAGGCAAAGCTGATTGGCTGGATGAAGAATTTTTTGAAGCCTGGTGGTATAGTATTCTTTGGGTTTCCGCCATGGTATATGCCTTTTGGCGGACATCAGCAGATATGCAAGTCAAGAATTTCGAGATTGCCATACATTCATTTGCTCCCAAAAGGATTGTACAAATGGATTCTCAGAAACAGGAAGGAAAATGTGGAAGAGATGATGGAAATACGAGACACAGGAATTAGTATTGAACGATTTGAAAAAATTTGTAAAAATGAAGGCTATACAATTTTTCATGCCGGACATTATTTGATTAACCCTATTTATGAATGGAAATTCGGTTGGAAGCCCAGGAAACAAATTGGCCTGATTAAATTAATTCCATTCTTCAGAAATTTTCTTACGACCTGTGTTTATTATATTATTCAACCAGATAATAAATTAAAATGATACACATAGTTTTTAATGAAAGCGAAGTTGAACTGATGAAACAGGTTATTGAATTAGATGAAACAATGTCCGGAGATATCATCCAGATAAGGGATGATTATGCAGTAGGCCCTTTAAGTGCATTAGACACTGAAGAGGGATGGCAATCACGGCTAAACTGGTGGAAAGATTTATTATCTTATTCACATTACCAGGAATCACAAGTTCATCAATTTGACGACAGGGAAACAGTTCAACTGCTTAAGTCAAAACTGGATGAAAATCCGGATGAAGAATTGTGGATATGGATGGGACAGAACCAGCATGATGTTTGCGGCTATTATTGGCTGATGCCGCAATTAAAGGACCACCAGGCCCGGGTGATGGTACTTTTTCTTAACAACTTACCGTTCATTAATGAGAAAGGACATATATTTTATCCTTCCTGGCTGAATGAAATACAACCAAAAGAGTTTATTAAAGCAAAAAAACTGGCAAGACCCATTACGCTTAGTGAATTTGAAGTAGATCCTGATGAATGGGTTCGGATTGTTAACGATGGGGGTTATGTAAGAATATTGGAAGGCGGTAAAAAAATTGCTTCAAAGGAAGATACATTTTATGATAAAGAAGTCCTGAAGAACCTGACACCTGAATGGCAAAAAGCCTGGCGTTTAGTAAGCAATACTCTTCACCGGATGCCCATTAAAACAGGAGATGTCTTTATCGAGTGGCGTATCAGGCAGCTTATTGAGCAGGGAAAAATTGAAGTAACTGGTGATGTAAGTAAAGGATGGAAAGATTTTGATGTAAAATTGCCAGGAGCACAACAGCAGGAAACAGCACTAACTGAAGAAGCATTACAATAGAAAGGGATTTAATATGAGCGCAGCAAAGAATAAGATTACAGAAGTACAAAACAATGATGGGGGACTTAGCGGGCAGTATAAAACCTGGTTCCTGGATTACGCTTCCTATGTAATCCTTGAAAGGGCCGTGCCGGCTGTTGAAGATGGATTAAAACCTGTTCAGCGCCGTATACTCCATGCGATGAAGGAAATGGATGATGGCCGTTACAACAAAGTAGCCAATATCATTGGACAGGCAATGCAGTATCATCCGCATGGTGATGCCAGTATTGGTGATGCACTGGTGAATATGGGGCAAAAGGACCTGCTTATCGATACTCAGGGTAACTGGGGTGATGTCAGAACAGGTGATGATGCAGCAGCAGCCCGCTATATTGAAGCAAGACTCAGCAAGTTTGCATTGGAAGTTGCATTCAACGCAAAGACAACAGAATGGCAGCTCAGTTATGACGGCAGGAAAAATGAACCGGTTACGTTGCCCATGAAGTTTCCTTTATTGCTGGCACAGGGGGCCGATGGTATTGCAGTGGGCCTCTCTACAAAAATTCTTCCCCATAATTTCTGTGAACTGATTGATGCGGCTGTAAAATATCTCAGGGGCCGGAAATTTGAATTGTACCCGGACTTTTTGACCGGGGGAATGCTAGATATCGCTGATTATAACCAGGGGAAAAGAGGTGGTAAAGTAAAAGTAAGGGCACATATCGAAGAAGTAGATAAGAAGACATTAGCAATAAGAAGTGTGCCTTATGGCGTTACCACAACTCAGTTGATGGAGTCTATCGTAAAAGCAAATGACCAGGGAAAAATTAAAATTAAAAAAGTAACTGATAACACGGCTGCTGACGTAGAGATACAGGTTGATTTAGCTCCCGGTATTTCTCCGGATATTACCATCGATGCACTTTATAAGTTTACGGATTGTGAGACTTCGATTTCACCCAATGCCTGTGTGATCGTTGGACAGAAACCACAATTTCTGGGTGTACAGGAATTATTAAAACTTTCTGTTGATAAAACTAAGGACCTGCTCGAACAGGAGTTGAAGATCAGGTTGAACGAATTGCAGGAAAAATGGCATTATACATCGTTGGAAAAAATATTTTTTGAAGAAAAGATATACAAGGAACTGGAGAAAAAGCATGAGACATGGGATAAAGTCATCGAATCAATTGATAAAGCATTTATCCCTTTTAAAAAACAACTGAAAAGGGAAATAACAAGAGAAGATATCATTAAACTGACTGAGAAACCAGTTCGCCGGATTTACAGGCTGGATATTGATGAATTGAATAACCAGATAAAGGGATTAGAGACGGAAATAAAACAGGTAAAGCATGATCTGGCAAATCTTATTGATTTTGCAGTTGCTTATTTTGAAAACCTGTTAAAGAAATATGGGAAAGGAAGAGAAAGAAAGACAGAGATCAGGCAGTTTGAGGTAATTGAGGCAAAGAATGTTGCTATTGCGAATACTAAACTCTATGTCAACAGGGAAGAAGGGTTCATAGGAACAGGACTCAAGAAAGATGAATTATTGTTTGAATGCTCAGACCTGGATGATATTATTGTTTTTGCAAAACGTGGAATAATGAAAGTGGTGAAGGTCTCGGATAAGACTTTTATCGGTAAGGATATTTTACATGCTGCCGTTTTTCAGAAAAATGATGAACGTACTACATATAATATGATTTATTCTGATGGAAAGGGTGGTCTTAGTTATGCAAAACGTTTTAATGTAACTGGTGTTACAAGAGATAAAGAGTATGACCTCACAAAGGGAGACGAAAAAAGTAAGATTCATTACCTGAGTGTAAATCCGAATGGAGAGGCAGAAGTAGTGAAAATCGTTTTAACACCAGGTTGTGCAGCCCGTATCAAGGAATTTGATTTTTATTTTGAAGAACTGGCTATCAAAGGCCGCAGCAGTATGGGAAACCAGGTAACAAAATATCCCATCAAATCAGTGAGATTTAAAGAAGCCGGGAAGGCAACACTTAGCGGGCGGAAGCTTTGGTTCGATGAAAAATTTGGCCGCCTTAGTGCAGAAGAAAAAGGGACTTATCTCGGAAGTTTTGAGCCGGATGACAGGATTGTCGTTATTTACAACGATGGAAATTATGAAGTGACTGACCAGGAAATGACACAAAAGATTGATCCCGACAAAGTACTGTCAATCGGAAAATTTGAACCGGAGAAAGTAATCACAGCTGTATATGTTGATAATGATAAGAAGCAGTATATGGTGAAGCGGTTCAAAATTGAAACCAGTACATTGAAGACAAAATTTATGTTCATAAAAGAGGGGGATGGCAATTATGTAGAAGCTGTAACAACCGATGAGGAACCGATACTGGCGATGCAGCAGGGAAGAGGGGCCCAGATACGTAAAGCAAAATTAAAGATTGTTAAGATTGCTGAAGTGACAGGCTGGAAAACAGTGGGAACCAAATTAGCAGACTATAGTAAATCTACAGAAATGGAGTGGGTGAAAAGTAAGGAGAGTAACCAGGCGGAGTTATTTGAATAATTTTTATTCAGATTTTTTCCCGTCTTTTTTTCTCTTGATCCTGATGGTGGCATTTTTCTGCAGGGTACTGGATATACGTATGTCATACTGCTTCTTGCCGTCATGTATCCGCATTAAGGCTGTATTAGGCGGGATCAGCCCAAGACTTTCTGCGAACATAGACACTTCATTGATTGCACGGGTACTATCAAGCAACAGGTCAATATGAATAGATCTATGCGTCAATTTCTGATTGAACATGATAAGTTTTTGATTGTAAAACACAGAAATAATGTCGCCGTCTATTTCTCCATTGTCATAGAAATCCACCCTCAATGAATCTGAATCAACCTCAATTTCATTAGTTACTTCATTTTCCCTTTCTGAAAATTCTTTTTCTATAACATAGTTGACCACTTTTCGGGGAATGATATTGGCAGCAATAGAAGTGTCTGTTGCAGCCGGTTCCCATACCTGGTAGTTCTCTTTGTACTCGCTGATCGCCTTCAATACTGAATCCTTTTTGCTGATATCGGCATTGAGTGTAAGCTTAAAACTAATATTGGCACAAGTGTACTTGTAATCCGGAAGTGCAATAAAGGAACCTGTCAGAGCAGATTCAGCCTGGGCCACCCGGAGCGTGGCCTGCATATTCATCAGACAGTCTACTTCAAAATTGGAATAAGAGCCATGATAAACAACGGGTATATCATATAAACTCAGTTGACGGGTTGCCGCATTATAATTGCCTTTTACCTGTATACTGCGGTAGGTATTCTTAAAATAATAATTGAGGATTCCTTTCACATAATTCTTTTCCGGTTGCAGCACCATCTCTACCAGGTAATTATTAGCGGCGGTGTTCGTTTTTACATTGGCATACCCATACCAGTAACCGAATACAGATTGGGAATGAGAATACAGTGAAACTACAAGGCTAAGTATAAATAATCCTTTCTTCATGAATTTGTAATATCGGCAAATCCTGTGCCTTCCTGAAACGAAGTTTTACACAGTATTATTTCAGGTACCTTTTCATTTCCCTTTCTACATCCTTTTGTTTGATGCTTTCCCGCTTATCGTAGAGTTTTTTGCCTCTGGCAAGGCCAATTTCAATTTTTGCCAGGTTCTTATCATTAAAAAAGATACGCAATGGCACCAGCGTATAGCCCTTCTCTTTCAATTTTGCTTCAATTTTTTTGATTTCTCTTTTCTCCAGGAGTAATTTTCTGTCACGCAGCGGGTCGTGGTTATTTACTGTACCATGGGAGTATTCGGCGATATGCAATGATTTTATCCAGATTTCTCCTTTATGAATCAGGCAATAACTGTCATTAAAACTAGCCCTTCCTCCCCTCAGGGATTTTACTTCCGTTCCCAGCAACACCATACCCGCTTCATATTTTGCGTCGATGAAGTATTCGTGGTAAGCCTGCCTGTTTCTTAATTCTGCCATCTATAAAATAAAATAAGAGGCAAAATTACCTCTTACTTCCTGATTATAGTTTCTTATTATTAATTTTTAAATAAACTCAATACCGTAGCCAGTTTATCCTTCAGTTCCTTTCTTGGCACGATAAAGTCCAGAAAACCATGTTCGAGAATGAATTCACTGCGTTGAAAACCCTCGGGCAGATCTTTTTTGATTGTTTCTTTTATTACCCTGGGTCCGGCAAAACCAATTAATGCCCCCGGTTCAGCTATATTTAAGTCGCCAAGCATACCGAAGGATGCAGAGATACCACCAAATGTCGGGTCTGTTAATAATGATATATACGGGAGCCTGGCATCGCTCAGTTGTGAAAGTTTTCCGCTTGTTTTAGCTAACTGCATCAATGAAAAAGCACTTTCCATCATACGGGCACCCCCGCTTTTACTAATGACCATATAGGCCATTTTATGTTCAATACAATAATCTACAGCCCGGGAGAATTTTTCACCCATCACACTACCCAAAGAGCCGCCAATAAACTCAAAGTCCATACAGGCAATCACAATATCATTGCCACCCACTTTACCTGCAGCAACCCGCATGGAATCTTTCAGGTCTGTTTTACTCCAGATATCTTCCAGTCTTTTTTTATATGGCTTTAGGTCAGTAAATTCCAGGAAGTCTTTGCTGCGGATATTATCAAATAATTCAGTGAATTCGCTATTGTCGAAAAGAATTTCGAAATATTCCTGGCTGTTAATACGATGATGGTAACTGCATTTGGGACAAGCAAATAAATTTTCCTTTAACTCGGTAACTGTACAGATAAAATTACATTCCGGGCATTTTACCCAAAGTCCTTCAGGAGTTTCCTTTTTCTCAGAAGTCTTAGTATTAATTCCCTTTTTAATACGCTTGAACCAACTGGCTCTCGTCTCTTCGGCCTTTCCTTCATCTCCAGTCAGATTGGCATCAAAATCTTCAAATTGTTTCGCCATAACCTTTTGTTGATACACAAATATAGGGAAGTTGTGAATAGGGAATAATCAACGGGAAATGAATCTCCTTATTCCGGCTCCATATAGGCGAACCTCTATTAGTAATTTATTTTTTCAGTACTGATTCAAATAACTTGAATATCCGTTTATATTCATCAGTCCAGCTGCTGGGTTCGATAAATCCATGATCTTCCATCGGGTACGAAGCAAGCTCCCAATTATCTTTTCCTAATTCTATTAACCGCTGTGCAAGTTTTACAGCATCCTGGTAATGTACATTCACATCTACCATTCCATGGCAGATCAATAAATGTCCTTTTAACCCTTCTGCAAAATAAAAGGGAGAACTTTTCCGGTACGCAATACTGTCTGTGAATGGTTCATTCAGTATATTGGAAGTGTAACCATGATTATAGTTAGCCCAATCTGTAACAGGTCGTAAAGCAGCACCTGCAGCAAAAACTTCCGGCTCGGTAAACATTCCCATCAATGAAATGAATCCTCCGTATGATCCTCCATACAAACCAACATTCCCCGGATTTACTCCATAATTTTTGATAAGAAAATTAACCGCATCCACATGGTCGCTTAAATCCTTACCACCCATGTGCCGGTAAATACCTGTTCGCCATTCCCGGCCATAACCTGCACTGCCACGATAATCAATATCCATTACATAATAACCGTTATCGGCCAGCATATTATTGAACATAAATTCACGGAAATAGCTGCTCCACCATTTATGGGCATTTTGTAAATAGCCAGCACCATGTACAAACAAAACTGCCGGCTTATCGGGATGTGGATTGGCAGGTTTATATAATCTTGCATATACCTGTGCACCATCACTGGCAGTAAAGGTTATTACTTCGGGATCTTTCCAAGGATAAGATTTGAATTCGTCGCTTTGTGCTTTACTGGTTATTTGTTCCATCTTTCCTCCGGGTTTGTTTTCCTGCAAATACAATTCCCAGGGTTTGTTGGAGTAGGAGTATAGTATAGCCAGTTGCTTTTCGTCAGGTGAAACAACCACCTGGTGGGCACCCGTCATTTTGGTTATTCTTTCTTTTCTGTTATCAGCAATACTGAGTCTGTAAAAATGTTGCTCTCCCGGGTGCTCTTCATTAGTGGTAAGATAGAAATATTTTTTATCTTTCGACAACTGTACCTGCTGCACTTCATAACTACCTGATGTCAGCGCTTTCTTTACTCCGGTTGTAATATTGACAGTATATAAATGAGAAAAACCTGAAGATTCTGACCGGTACCAGAAAGTATTTTCATCGATCCAGCCGGTATTGGTATTACCAAAACCACCAATACCAGGACCACCTATCCATGCCTCATCCCGCTGACGGTCTAACAATTTCAATCCTCCGGTATTTTTATCCCATTGCATCAGCCAACGATCCTTATTATCCTGTGAACGGATTTCAATGACTGCATTCATTCCTTTGGGCGACCAGGACAAACCTGTAAAATTTACCAGGCGATTGGCAGATTTTTTTTGCCTTTCTTCTAATTGTTTAGGATAATCTTTTACATAATCCGGAAAATCTTTTATTCCGGGAATTGAATCTGTTTTTATATTGATGATAGTATCTTTTTCCCTGTCGTAAATAAAAAATTCTGAACTGCCTTGTGATGAACCAACTTTTGTTCTGGAAGGAATATCAGTAGTGAAACCTGTTTCAGTTACATAGCTGGGGACAATGGTTGTTTTTGTTCCGGTGGCTGCTTTGAAAAGCCGGTAACTTACAAACCTTCCATCAGGACTGATAGAAAGCCCCTGTATACTTTTATCTTCCAAATTGATGCTGCGCAGTTCTTTTTCTTTTGGTAATGACTTATTGTAAGAATCGGCCATCTCTCTTTTTCTTTTCCTGTCTTTTAATACCTGAAAATAGGTGAGCTGATCATTTTGCAGCCATTGTTCCTGGGGGTTGCCGCCCGTTCTTGTTGTTGGTTGACCACCTGATCGTTGAAAGCCACTCCCGGCAGAAGATGAACTTTCACCAGTTTTAATATTCGTCAATTGTATGGTCTCACCACCTGCAATATCCCATGCATAAAGATTTTGATTACGGCTATAAACGATCTTTGTTTCATTAAAACAGAAACGGGGACCACTTTCGCTATCTGTTGTTTGCGTGATACGTTTAGATTTACCTGTTTTTACCTCTGTAAAGTAAATATCTCCATTACTGGCATACACATAAGCCGTTCCTGACTGGTTATAAATAAAGTTACCCTGTACACTCAATGCTTGTTTTTGTTCAATGGATGCTTTTACCGGAACCTTACTTAAACTGGAAATAAAATGCAGAGAATCAGACGAAGCATTTTCCGGGTTCCACATAAAATAAAGAAGTTGGCCGTCATTACTCCAAAATGGAGAAGATGGGGAGGTCCCCATCCATTTAGGGTCCCGCATGATTTTATCCACCGTTAACTTATCAAGTTTTGACTGAGCGTAAACAGTGCAGGAAAAAAATAAAAATGAAAGAAGAACAGTAAGTAGCCGTATCATTTGGATATTTTGCCATAAATATATTGAGAAAGCAGTTAGCTAAATACCTTGTCTTGTAAAAATGGCTCAACGACTGACTGTTTAATTGTTGGGGGCACCACTATCAATCCAGCAAAGAATGGAATTTTTCTGGCTCGTGGCCAGGCTGCTTCCTTGTGGCATACTGCCTGAAGCAACTGCTGAACGGATAGCAGTCCGGGCATTAAAAACCAAAGTGTAACTTGTCAGGGCGCCGGGGCCATTGGTACTGCCACTGCCGTGACAACCGCTGCTAAAGGCGCAGGAAGATTGAATAATAGGATTTATATCTGCGGCAAATGCTTTGTTGGTTACGGTACTGCAATCAAGTGAAGAGCCTGTTTCGTTATCTTTACTGCAGGCAATAAGTAATGATATTGTCAGTATAGTTAACAGGATAAATGAGGCAATTTTTGACATAGTATTTATTTTGGTAACAGAGTAACGGAAAAAAATGAGAAAAAGTTGCCTTAATAGCTATCAACTACTGGCAGATCAGATAATTTCTGTCACGTGGCGATGTATGTTTTGTGCCAGTGCTTCAGTAGGCACATCATTAGAATCGCCTCCAAAAGGGTCTTCAATCTCCTCGGCAATCAGTTCAAGACTGGCCAGTACATAAAAGACAAAAGCCACAACCGGCACCACATAAAATCCCAACTGGAACACATACCCAAACGGTAGTGTCATAATATAAAAGAAAATAAATTTTTTTATAAAAACACTATATGAAAAGGGGATGGGGGTATTCTTGATTCGTTCACAGGCACCACAAATATCCGTAAAAGACTGGAGCTCGGAATTCAGGAATAATAACTGTTCACTACTGATTTTCCCCTCCTTTAAAAGTTGATGTACATGCTGATACATAAGTAGTGCGATCTGGTTAGGTATATGCTTTCCCTTATCTATACGCTGAAATACATGTTTATGTTCCTCCTCTTCAAACAATTCAATCCTGGTTTGTTCTTTATGTAAATGATTATGTAAGGCATAAGCAAATGCAGGAATGACTTTTCTGAAAAAGGAACGCTGACTATTGTCTTCTGCCGGCAAGATTGTATTTAGTTTCATGGCCAGGTTTCGGCTATTATTTACAAGGCTGCCCCACAGCTTTCGACCTTCCCACCAGCGGTCATAAGCCGTGTTCGTCCGGAATACCAGTAACATCGAAATAGCAAAGCCCAGTAGAGTATGCATAACAGGGATATTACGGACATAATCTTTTTCTGAGAGTTTCCAGTAATCCAGTTCCAGCCAGGCAATAATACCCGAATAGGCACTGATGGCAAGGATAAGAGGAAAAAGTTGGCGGAATGTATCTGCCTTATGAAAACGGGTAATGAAAGTAAACCAGTCTTTGGTATTATAGGAAATCATACAGCCTGTATTTATTCAAAAATATGTTGTATTTGAGAATTCTGATCCGATGAATAACCAGCATAATATTGACAAACAAAAAGCCCGGAATTGACCGGGCTTTTCTCAAAAAAAATAAAATTTTATCCTTTTACTTTAGCTTTTACTTTGGTCGAGGGTTTAACAGGTGAAGGTTTCCTTTCACCTTTAATTGTAGCCGCTAATTTAATAGCTTCATAGGCATTGATAATACCACCGGTTCTGCTTAATTCCCCGAGATTCACCATTTCATCATTACCTGGATTTTTTACGTTATCGGCAGGCTTTTGCGCTGATTTTTCAATCACCATTTTTACTTGCCTGGCACTAAGATTAGGATAATACTCCATAATAAATGCTGCGAGACCAGCCACAACCGGTGATGCCATACTGGTACCCTGCAGGTTTTGGTAAGTATTGCCACCGGGTACTGTTGCATAAATTTTTACACCGGGAGCAAATACATCTACCTCTTTCTTACCATAGTTAGAGAAATTGGCAGTAAGACCTCCGGCTTTAGGATCACCACTTGCCCCAACTGTGATCCAGTTGTCCGGACGGGTACCATCCAGTAACTGTGGTGTAGGAAAGTTGAAAGTAGTGTCAAGATTCTTTGCATCGTTACCTGCGGCATGTACCATCAGCACACCTTTACTTTCAGCATATTTGACAGCCTCATCCACCCACATTTTCTCAGGGGAAAATCCTTTGCCAAAACTCATATTAATAACCCTTGCCCCATTATCAACTGCATAGCGAATGGCCAATGCAATATCTTTATCATGTTCATCTCCATCAGGTACGGCCCGTAATGACATTATTTTTACATTATCTGCTATACCATCCATTCCTTTGCCATTTTTACGGGCAGCAGCGATGATACCGGATACATGGGTTCCATGCAGAGCAGATTTATTGCTTACCATTACATCATTATTGCCATAAAATTTATCATTGAAATCGTCGTAGTTATCTTTTACAATATCTGCCCGGTAAGGAGTCGGGGGAGTACTTCCCGCTTCGGCTTTCTTTTCTTCCCCGGAAACATAATCACCGAATCCTTCCAGAAATTCCACATTTGTTGTTTCAAGTGCATCATTGCCCGACATCAGGCTAAATAATGTATTCTTTGCCTTTTTTACGTTTGGATCATCTGATGTAAATTCTCCCAATTCTTTACCTGTATATTTTTCTTTGCCCATTGCTGTGCGGAGAATACTGTCGCTTTTAAGACAATTAGTGTAAGCTCTTTTCATAAAAATGAGCTCCATGCCACTGCTTTTGCTATCACCTGCCACTTCTTTTTCAGAACGCTTCCACATTTGGTATTCGAAAGCATCCTCCTTTGAAAGAGATGAAACATTTACATCTTTACCTTCATACTTTGATTTGAATCTGTGATAGACCCTTGCAGCTTCATATGAATCTTTTTCAACACTGCGACCGTCACGGCCACCGAGGAAATTCCAGCCATGGAGATCATCCACATAACCATTCTTATCATCATCAATACCGTTTCCGGGTATTTCTTTTGGATTTTTCCATAGCACTGTCTTTAAATCCTCGTGGAGTGTGTCTATTCCTGAATCAATAACCGCAACAATGACGGTATTACTTTTCAGTTTTTTTGTTTTTACAAATTCGTAGGCTTTATCGACACTGATGCCATTATAACCGGAAGTGGCTTTATCCAGCATATGCCAGCCTTTGGGTACTTCATCTTTTTGTGCGAAAAGGGCAGAAGTTAGAATGCCTCCGATAGCCAGTAAAGTGGTACGTTTCATTATTCGATTCATTTGTTTGATTTTATACTGCAAATTTGATAAAGTCGTAAAAATACTGATTACCATTCATACATTTTGCATAAATAAAAGCCCCGATTCACGAGGCTTTAGCTTTTTTTTGACGAAAGTTAAACGAAATCAGTTGCTTAATTTAAGTTCAACCCTCCGGTTTTGTGCTTTCTCAGCAGTTGTTTTGCCCTTATTTATAGGTTGAGTAGGCCCATAACCTTTGGCTGTAAGCCTGGCAGCATCAATCCCTTTAGAAATAAGGTAGCCCTTTACGTTGTTGGCCCTCTCATTGGACAGGTTCATATTAGCCTCAAAAATTCCATCACCACTGGTATGTCCTTCAATGGACAGGCTCAGTTCGGGATTATCTTTTAATATGTCAACTACATCATCGAGTACTTTCAAGGACTGCGGAAGCAAGACAGCTTTGGCCGACTGAAATTGGATTCGTTTGGCAGCAAAATTCACTTTCTCAACTATTTCTTTCTTTATTTCTTCAATAGGACAGCCATTTCTTTGTTTTGTTCCTTTAACAGTCGGGCACTTATCTTCTTCATCATTTACACCATCCCCATCTGTATCAGGAACCGGGCAGCCGCCATACCGGGCAAAGCCACTTGCGTTTGGACATTTATCTTCTTCATCATTGATGCCATCTTTATCTGTATCAGGAACCTGGCAACCACTGTATTTGATCAAACCGGCAATATCAGGGCACTTATCATCTTTATCGGCAATACCATCGGCGTCTTTATCCGGACAACCATTTGTAGCTGCAGTTCCGGGTTCTTCAGGGCAATGATCTTTGTCATCATTGATGCCATCTTTGTCTATGTCTTTAATTTTCTTCTCAATTTTTTCTGTTTTGCCAAGGAATACACCCAAAGTCCCTCCAATTACTTCATGCCGGAATGTTCCATTATAAACTGTTGACTCATAAAAATCATTTAATCCGCGGCTATAATTGGCCGTAATGAAGAAACCCCTGAATTCAAGGCCAGCTAAACCATTAATGCCATAATCGGTTGTTCTGAATTGACCAGGCTGATTACCCACTGATAAATCATTATTTTCTGTTGATTCAGTTATACCTCCTGTAGTAATGGTTTGGGCGGTTTCTTTACCGCTGTAAAAAAACGAACCATAGGGGCCTCCACCAATAATGAATTTGGTTTTCTTGCCAAATTTCAGCACCAGGTTTAATGGTACATCGATATAATTGAGGAATTGAGTACTTTTTTGATTGATTATAATACCAAGTGGGGGGTCGAAACGTTGCGAAAATTTGCGCCCCTTATTGTAATAAACCACACCCGGCTGAAAGAATAATTTTGATTTTGGAGAAAAAGCAATGTCTGCGATAAAACCGGTATGAAATCCAATGCGACCTGTGTAGTTGCTTTTTAATTCACTCCAGTTGGGCAGATCATTTTCTTCTAAAACTGACGACTGGTGTCCGCCTGCTACAATTGCCACTCTAATTTGTGCATGAGTGGTAGCCAATAGGCTGAACATAAAGGAAAATGAAAGTATACACTTTCTCATAGGAGTTGATTTTTTGGCGGCTAGTTGTTGCAAAATTGCATTAAAGCCTATATATAATAATATAAAGGCTTTTAGCCATTTCAAATATATAACGTAAAAAAAGCCAATCTATTTTATACATCAAACTTGATTCCCTGGGCAAGTGGCAGGGAATTACTGAAATTGATAGTATTTGTCTGCCTTCTCATATAAGCTTTCCAGGCGTCACTTCCACTTTCACGGCCACCGCCAGTTTCTTTTTCACCCCCAAAAGCACCTCCGATTTCCGCACCACTGGTGCCAATATTCACATTTGCAATACCGCAATCGCTACCGGCATGTGACAGGAACTGCTCTGCTTCCCTTAAATTGAGTGTCATTATTGAAGAAGATAAACCCTGTGGAACTTCATTTTGAATTGCAATAGCTTCTTCTATTGTGTTATATTTCAATAGATAAAGTATAGGAGCAAAAGTCTCATGTTGTACAATTTTGAAACCAGGCTGCGCTTCAGCAATACAGGGTTTCACATAGCAACCACTTTCGTATCCATCACCTGTCATGATACCTCCCTCTACGATAAAATTCCCCCCTTCAATTTTGCACTTTTCAATAGAATCCAGGTACATATTAACTGCAGCCTTATCAATCAGCGGACCTACATGATTTTTTTGTTCTAGTGGATTACCTATTCTTAGTTGCTTATATGCTGAAACAAGTTTAGACTTTACCGTATCATATATTTCTTCATGAATAATCAATCTTCTTGTGGTGGTACATCTTTGCCCGGCAGTACCAACTGCTCCAAACAGGGATCCAAGTATTGCGATATCCAAATCAGCCTCCTTCGATATGATAATGGCATTATTTCCTCCTAATTCTAACAAAGCTCTTCCTAATCTTGCTCCAACTGTTGCACCCACAGCCTTTCCCATTCTCGTAGAACCAGTGGCTGACACCAACGGGATTCTTATATCCGCAGCCATCCATTCACCAACTTCACGGCCACCAATTACCAAACCGGAAACCCCTTCCGGAACATTGTTCTTTTTGAACACTTCTGAAATAATATTCTGGCAGGCAATACTGCACAGCGGAACTTTTTCTGATGGCTTCCATATGCATACGTCACCACAAACCCATGCCAGCATAGTATTCCAGCTCCACACGGCTACCGGGAAATTGAACGATGAGATTATTCCAACTATTCCCAGTGGATGATATTGTTCATACATTCTGTGACCTGGCCGTTCACTGTGCATGGTCAATCCATATAGCTGTCTGGATAAACCGACTGCAAAATCACAGATATCAATCATTTCCTGCACTTCTCCGTACCCTTCCTGCAGGCTTTTACCCATTTCATAAGAAACAAGCTTGCCCAATGGCTCTTTATGTTGGCGTAAAGCCTCACCGATTTGTCTAACAATTTCACCTCTTTTGGGTGCAGGCACTAACCGCCATGTTTTAAATGCTTCTTCCGCCTTCTTAACAACTGCTTCATAGCTTTCTTTATCCGTTGAGGTTACAGCAGCAATTTTTTTACCATCAACAGGAGAGAAGGAGTCAATCGTTTCACCATCAGAGTTGATCCAATTGGTACCGGTACTCACGCCTTTATTCTTCTCTTCGATTTTAAGTGTCTTAAGGAAATCCATACTTTTTTTTTGAACTGTAAAGGTAGAAATATAAAATTCGTTGCTTCAGGTTAGTAGATCAATACTGTTCATTATCATTCGGGAAGTCACCTGATTTTACATCGCTGATATAATCTTGAACTGCCCTGGTGGCTTGTTCATGAATGTTAAGGTATTGACGAAGAAACCTTGGCTTGAATTCTGTATTGATGCCCAGCATATCATGCATTACCAGCACCTGTCCGTCACAATCTCCTCCGGCACCAATACCAATTACGGGAATAGTTAAACTTGCAGAAACTTCTTTTGCCAGATCTGCCGGAATTTTTTCCAATACAATAGCAAAACAACCAACCTCCTGCAATAAACCAGCATCTTTTTTTAGTTTCTCAGCTTCCACTTCTTCTTTTGCCCGTACTGCATAAGTGCCAAATTTATAAATTGATTGCGGTATCAGCCCAAGGTGTCCCATTACAGGAATGCCTGCTGAAACTATTTTTTTGATGGAATCAATTACTTCTTGTCCGCCTTCCATTTTCACAGAATGGGCTCCTGTTTCTTTCATGATCCGGATTGCAGAAGCCAGTGCTATGTCTGAATTGGATTGATAAGATCCAAAAGGCAGATCGACTACAACGAGACAACGATCAACTCCGCGGATGACAGATTGTGCATGATATATCATCTGATCCAGTGTAATCGGCAATGTTGTTTCGTGTCCGGCCATTACATTAGAAGCTGAATCGCCAACCAGTATCACATCAATGCCTGCTCCGTCAATAATTTTTGCAAACGAAAAATCATAGGCGGTAAGCATAGATATCTTTTCACCTGCAGCTTTCATTTTCAGCAGCGTGTTTGTGGTGACTCTTTTTACTTCCTTATTGACAGACATAAAAATGATTTGTAATTAAGAAAAGAAAATCAAACTTCTATTTCTTTTAATCGTACTTCTTCATACAAGTTGTGGATCAGGCCATCTGCTAACCCGATTTTGGGTACAAATATTTCTTCTGCATCAGCCCAGCGCATCACATTGATATAAATAAGTAATGCTGGAACAATTACATCAGCCCGGTCTTCTCTCAGTTTATGCAGACTAATACGTTGAGAAAGTGACAAGTTGCTGAATTCCTTATAGTAATCTCTTAACAGTTCAAGAGATAAAGGTTTTCCCTCTTTTCTTTTCGACAGAGAAAATATCTTGTTGATATTGCCACCAGAACCAATGGCCGTAACATGATGGAATCCTTTTGTTTTGGTGCGGATGAATTCCTTCATCTCATCCCAGATCGCTTCATTCACCTGGTTTTTCAGTAATCGGATGGTGCCGATGTTAAATGACTTTTTAAAAATAAGTTTACCATCGCTGAAAAAAGTAAGTTCTGTGCTGCCACCACCTACATCAACATATAAATAAGATTCATCACGGGTCATACTCTCTGCAACATGATTCTCATAAATAAGGGATGCTTCACTGTCACCGCTGATGATCTGTATTTCAATACCAGTCTCTGCTTTTACTTTTTTGATGATTTCCGGAGCATTGGATGCATCCCGCATGGCCGATGTGGCACAGGCTTTCAGATGCCTGACTTCATAAACATCCAGCAACAATTTATACGATTTGATGGTTTTGAGAATTTTTTCCATCTTAATAGCCGAGATTTCACCTTTGTCAAATACGTCAAAACCCAGCCGTAATGGTACACGGACAAGAGCTGTCTTTATAAATTCAGGGACACCCTGCGGCCCGGATATTACATCGGTTATTAATAATCTTGCTGCATTACTTCCAATATCAATTGCTGCCAGTCTCACGGTGGATCAATGTTTTTTTATGCAGGTAGTTATAAGTTTCTACCTGTGATCGGATTTTCTTTTTTGTGGTCCGCACATATTCGTTGTTCAACTCATTGTCCAGCCACCGGGCTTTCACATTATCATCCAATTGTATGTTCAGTATATCTTTTAATTCCTGCTTCAATTCTTCATTCCAGATAGGGCAGGTAGCTTCAACCCGGTGTTCCAGATTTCTGAGCATCCAGTCAGCCGAAGATATGTAAACTTTCTCTTTGCCTTTATTATGAAATACCCACACTCTTGCATGCTCCAGGTATTCATCTACTATACTGATCGCCCTGACGGATTTTTTGAATTTCTTATTTTCTGAGATCATGCAGAAGATTCCCCGGATTATTAACTTAAGTTGTACACCGGCTCTGGCAGCTTCATACAGTTTTTCTATCATCATTTCATCCGAAAGTGAGTTCATTTTTAAAGTAATGGCAGCATACTTTTTCTTTCGGGCTTGTTTTATTTCTTCATCAATCAGGCGGATCATCTCTCTTTTAACAAAAAGAGGACTGGGAATTACAATCTTACAATCCCTGAGAAAATTCATACCGGTTTTTGGTTGTTCCAGAAAATTGAAAATTCGGTTTACATCTGCCATAATTTTCTGGTTGGAAGTAAGCAAGCAATGGTCACCATATACTTTAGCTGTCCTTTCATTCAGGTTGCCGGTGCTTACAAAGCCATAGAGCAGGGTGGAATTATCTTTAGTTCTTTTCTTGATGACACATATCTTGGAATGTACTTTCATATTGGGAATTTCCACCAACACTTTAGCACCTTCATCTTCAAGCCTGTTTTTCCATTCAATATTTGCTTCCTCTTCAAATCTTGCCCTTAGTTCCAGCATTACCACTACTTCTTTGCCATTCCTCACTGCATTAATCAGGGCATTGATGATTTTTGATTGCTGTGCCAGCCGGTAACAGGTTATTTTTATTGTGGTCACCTCCGGGTCAAACGCAGCTTCCCTGATAAGATCTATCAATGGAAGAAAGGAATGATAAGGGAAATGAAGCAGTACATCTTTCTCGAGCATTACATCCGTTACACGGCGTTCTGTCAACAGGGGATGATCAAATGGCTTCTTCCGGTGTTTTTTTTCTTTGAATACCTGGTCCGGGAAATCCATAAAATGACGGAAGTTGTGTATGCGGCCGCCCGGTATAAGGTTATCCCTTTTGGTAAGATTCAGGCGACGGACAAGATACTCCAGCAGGCCCGGATCCATTTCCCGGTCATATACAAAGCGGACAGGTTTTCCTTTTCTGCGGTTCTTTATCCCTTTTTCTAATTTTTGAATAATATTAGTAGATACATCCTCATCAATATCAATCTCTGCATCCCGGGTAACTTTAAAAATATGTGACTGGTACTGATCGTAACCGAAGTACGAGAAAATGTCAGGCAGGTTAAACCGGATTACATCTTCCAGTAATATAATATGGTGCTCATCCGTCTTAGAAGAGGGTAGTATCTTAAAGCGTCCCAGGGTACGGCTGGGTATTTCGATCAGCGCATATTTCTTTTTTAAAGCAGTTTCTTTTTTCCACATTACCACAGCCAGGTAAATAGATTTATCCCGGAGATTGGGAAATACAGGAATATTTTCAATCATCAGCGGGATTACTTCAGAGCTTACTTCCTCTTCAAAGTAATTTCTTACAAAATTTTGTTGCTCAATATTCAGTTCTTTCTCATTTCTTATAAATATTTTCTGGGCCTTCAGTTCTCGCAGTACTTCTTCCCATATCCTGCTGAATTCCCCCTGCTGGTTGAGCACCGTCATTTGTATTTCATCAATGATCTGCTGGGGATTATTCTCGAGATGCATATTTGCCTTGTGGCCAAATTGAATCATCCGTTTCAATGTGGCTACTCTCACTCTGAAAAATTCATCCATATTGTTCGAGAAAATGCCCAGGAACCTGATTCGTTCACGAAGGGGCACAGTTGGGTCGGCAGCTTCCTGCAAAACTCTTGCATTAAAAGATAGCCAGCTGATATCCCGGGCTATTGTTTTTCTTTTGGGTATATGTGCCATGCGGGTTAATTATTTCCTGATAAAGGATAAAGTTATCAAACAGTAATTCAGTAAGATATTAAGTTTTTAGGAACAGGACAATCAGTGATTCTTCATCTGTTCAATTAATGATGTTGTAGAAAATCCTTCGAGAATGGGATTGATAACAACTTTTCCGCCATTTGCAATAACTTCTTTGGCTCCGGCAATTTGCTCAACTGTATAATCCCCCCCCTTTACTAATACATCCGGCAGTATAGCTTTGATGAGTTCCAATGGTGTATCTTCTTCAAATAATACAACTGCATCCACCATTACCAGTGATGCAAGAATAAGGGCCCTTGAATCCTGGTCATTGACAGGCCGGCTTTCGCCCTTTAATCTTTTTACTGATACATCAGCATTTAACCCCACAACCAGGTAATCACCTTCTTTGGCTGCCTGTGACAGGGAAAATATATGTCCCTGGTGCAGGATATCAAAAACCCCATTAGTAAATGAGATTTTTTTACCCAATATTCTCCACTGAGCGGTCTTTTGTACTGCCTGTTCGGCAGTTAAGATCTTTTGTGGTATAAGATCAGCTCTGTTCACTGATGGTTCTTTTTTTATTGAAAAATGGCAATGCTACAAAGCTAATTAAACCACCAAGTATCATCACCAATGTTTGTGCAAGCCATAATATCCAGCCAAAAGCCAATGCAATAGTGTAATTAAGGCCATATAGTTCCATGGTTTTTTCGATCAGGTATGCATAAGCTCCAATACCACCCGGTGAAGCGATCATGCCAATGCTTCCAGCTGACAGTATCGTGAATGCTTCTTTGATTCCATAGTGTTCAGTTTCCCGGAATGCCATGAATCCAATATAGCCACCGGATAAATAGAGTGTCCACAGTATAATTGATAAAAGTATAAATTGTTTTCTCTTTTTTAAATGCCGGATACTGCTGATACCTTCGATGACGCTTTTCCAAATCCGTTTAAATAGCCTGAGAAGATCATGAATCGTCTTCTTTTTTATAAGCATCCACAAACCAGTTAATAGTATTATTGCGGCAATCAGGATAATAGTAATCAAAAATGAGGAGGTTTCTTTTTCTGGGCCTTTTGATGAATTACTAAAGAATGCCTCGACAATCTGGCTGTATAACAGGGGTTGTATTGCCAGTGTGATGCCAAATATGATAAGAAGTGTGATGGCATCGATCATCCGTTCTAAAATAATAGTTCCGATAAGTTTATCTGCCGGAATTTTTTCATACCGGGCTAATACCGTACACTTCACTATTTCGCCAAGCCGGGGAACTCCCAGATTAACAAGGTAGCCAATCATGACAGCAAAAAAAGAATTCTTTACAGAAGGTTTATAGCCGAGAGGTTCTATTAATAATCTCCAGCGTAATGCCCTTACCAGGTGGCTTCCTATAAGGATAAGAAAAACCGGGATCACCAGCCAGTATCTTGCATTGTTCAACGCCAGTTTTATTTGCTCAGTATTTTCCTTATTTAGATTTTTTAGCGACAGCCAGGCAAAGAAAATGCCCAAACCAAGGAAAAGAAGGTACTGAAGTATAGTGCGGAAACGCTTATTCATTCAGTACCGAAAGTAAAGCGATGTAACTGAAAAACAAAACGGTAGCTGTCATTTAACCGTTAATTCAGTAAAATATTATCAATAAGCCTGACCTCTGTCATAAATGCAGCTGCAAGTGCAACCAATTTTTTTTGCCCATCCCAATCATCAATTATTGAAAGATCATTTGCATCAGCGATTTCAATATAATCAACTTTGAATCCAACTTCTGAAAGGTTCCTGAATGCTGCTTCTTTCAAACCTTTTAGATCTCCTGTTGTAAGGTTTTCTTTGATGAAGCTCAGGTTGCGAAAAATCGCAGTAGCTTTTTTTCTTTCATGTTCGCTTAACCGGACATTACGGCTGCTCATAGCAAGGCCATCCGGTTCACGAAGGGTGGGGCAGATGTTTACCAAAATTGCTTTACTTAATCCTGTCAACGCAATGAGCTTTTTGATGATCATACATTGCTGGTAATCTTTTTGACCGAGATAAAGATTATCCGGCATTACTATTTCAAGCAGACGGTGGACTACCATACAAACACCCTGGAAATGACCGGGGCGAAATTTCCCCTCCAGGATTCTTTCAAGATACCCAAGGTCATATTTCAAAGCTGGTGAGAGCTCACCAGGATAAATTTCTTTAACCGGGGGAAGGAAAAGAATGTCACAACCTGCATTTGCAAGCAATTCAATATCCTTTTCAATGGTAACAGGATATTTTTCAAAATCTTTTGGGTCATTAAACTGGGTGGGATTTACAAAAATGCTGCAAACTGTTACCGGGTTTGCTTTTAGGGAAGATTCAATTAGTGATAAATGGCCAGCATGCAAAGCTCCCATCGTAGGTACAAAGCCTATACTAATTCCTGCCAGACGTTGCGCCTCAAGCCATTTATGCAGGTCTCCTATTTTTTTAAAAATGATCATATTCTTAATCAGTTTGTGCCTTAATATCATTCAAACACTCAAATTCGGCTTAAATTAATTACCTTTGCCCGCCTTTCAACCGTTCTACCAGCCTTTTTTACCACCAAAAACAGTGGCCTGTTAGCAGCGAAAAGGGTACCTCTTTTTCATAAAAGTGGTAAATTAAACTGGACGCCCATGTCAGCAAAGAAAAGAATTTTATTTATCGCCAACGAAATGTCGCCCTACCTGGAGCTGACAGAGTTTTCAGAGATTGTGAATAAACTGGCGATTAAAGCTAATGACAACAATCTGGAGGTTCGGTGCATAATGCCAAGATTTGGTATTATTAATGAACGCCGTCACAGACTTCATGAAGTGGTTAGATTATCCGGTATCAACGTATCTGTGGATAATGATGATATGCCTTTGCAGATCAAGGTAGCTTCTCTTCCCAGTGCAAGGTTGCAGGTGTATTTCCTGGATAATGAAGAGTTATTCAAGCGAAAATTCGTTTTCCATGACGAAAACGAAAAATGGTTTGATGACAATGATCTTCGTACAATCTTCTTTTGCAAGGGTGCCCTTGAAACAGTTAAAAAATTTGGCTGGCCTCCGGATATAATTCATTGTAGCGGCTGGATGACGGGATTAATTCCTGCTTACCTGAAAACCGTCTATAAAAAAGAACCGGTTTTTGCCCATAGCAAAATTGTCTTTACGATAGGGCAAAATACTTTTAAAGAAAAATTAGGTAGTGGCTTTATCAAAAAAGCGCTGATCCATGCTTCATTGAAAGATAAAGACCTTGAAGTCTACAAAGAAGGAACAAATACTGCTATGTTCCGCGGGGGGGCCACTTTTGCCGATGCGATTACTTTTGGCGCGGAAAAAATAGAAAAAAAGCTGGTCGATGAATTTACCAAAGTGAGAGGAAAGAAAACGTTGCCCTATAATCCTGAAGGAGATTTAACAGACTATTTACAACTCTATAGCGACCTTGCAGGCAAATAAAAATCACTAACAACGATTATAAAATTACTTTGTGACAAACAATAAAATCGCCTTATCATTAATAGCAATCGTAGCCTCGGTTGCTATTGTATTTTCCGGTTGTAAAAAGATAAATGAAGCTACAGAATTGGGGGGTGGACTTATCCCGCCTATTGATAATATCAATACGTTTGAAACTTTCCTGGATATAGAAACTGATAACCTGCTTTTTGCTGATACGACCAAAGTTTACTTTAACGATGACCTGGCTTTAGGGCATATCAGCAACGATCCGGAATTTGGGGTTACCCATGCAGATGCCTATTTTAATATCAGTTCGAGTAACTATTTTACGTACCCCTTCATTAACAGAGATTCTGTATCAATCGATTCTGTAATACTTTCTTTATCATACCAGGGATCCTATGGTGATACTAATAGTTTTCAAACGATCCGGGTCTTTGAAATAGCACAGAATGCCGGGTTTAATGATACTACCCTTTATAAATATGGGAACCCTGATTTCCTGACTACTGGCCCGGAACTTGGTTCAAAGACATTCCAGGTTAAAAAATTAAGCGATTCAATACAGTTTATCAGAAAAAAAGACACTTCTAAACTGGCTAATGTAATTCGAATTCCATTGGATAATCAACTGGGAGTGAGGCTAAAAGGGTATGATACAACAAATACAGCAAACGGCGGGTTCCGAACTGATTCTATTTTCAAAACCTTATTCAGGGGATTGGCAATAAAGTCTGATAATTCTGGTAATGCGCTTACCTATATTGCATCTACTGATAATATAAAAACCAAGCTGATTGTTTATTTCCAGGTAACGAAGAATGGTGTTAAGGACACAGTCTCTACAGAGTTTTATCATCTCACCGGTGGCCAGGCAAATATTGTGAAAAGAACACAGGGTGGCGGATGGGATTCATATCTTACAAATGGCACATCAAACGACGATAAAATTTACTTACAGGGATTTCCCGGCTCTTATGCTTCATTGAAAATTCCCGGATTAGATACTTTTAGCAATGCGGTTATACACAGGGCTGAGATTATAGCAACGCCGCTACGCTCAATTCAGGACGATATCTTCGTCCAACCTTTTGGCCTTTTTCTGGACAGGATCAATTCCACTGGCGATACAGCTTCCACCTTTGACATTGATATGAGCCTTACTAATAATTTTACAGCTTATACCTATGATATCTCATCTTTTGGCGGGCTTTTAAAGTCAGACAGCACTTATCGCTTCAATATTTCAAGATATGTTCAGAACATCATTACAACAGGAAATACTAATTATAAACTACGGTTATACTCCCCTATAAGGGCTTTCGTATATTCTCCCGGTTATAAGGCCATAAACCAGGTATATGTAACAGACAGGGTGGCTTATGGAAGAGTGGTTCTTGCCGGAGGCAGTTATATTAATCCCTCCAAAAGGATGCGCTTGAGGCTTGTTTATTCTAAACTTTAAAATGAGTTATTAAGACATGTTTAAAAGTCCTTCTGCATCAGTCTGAAGGACTTTGTTCATTTATACCTGTACCCTTATCTTTGCGTCCTTAAAAACATATTAATCATGCCTTATTTATTTACATCAGAGTCAGTTAGTGAAGGACATCCGGATAAAGTTGCTGACCAGATATCTGATGCTTTAATCGACAATTTTCTTGCTTTTGACCCTCAATCTAAAGTTGCCTGTGAAACCCTGGTGACAACCGGGCAGGTTATTTTAGCCGGTGAAGTAAAATCAAAAGCCTATTTAGATGTACAGGAAATAGCCCGTGGTGTTATCCGTAAAATAGGATATACCAAGAGTGAATATATGTTTGAAGCCAGCAGCTGTGGTGTGCTGTCTGCCATTCACGAACAATCATCTGATATTAACCAGGGGGTTGACAGGAAAAAGAAAGAAGAGCAGGGGGCCGGTGACCAGGGGATGATGTTTGGTTATGCCACAAATGAAACAGAGCATTATATGCCTCTTGCATTGGATCTGGCGCATAACCTGTTGATTGAATTAGCTGCTATTCGCAGAGAAAAAAATTCTAAAATGCCTTACCTGCGTCCTGATGCAAAAAGTCAGGTTACGCTGGAGTATGATGATAATAATCAGCCGGTCCGGATCGACGCTATTGTGATTTCAACCCAGCATGATGACTTTGACAGTGAAACAAAAATGCTGGCAAAGATTAAAAACGATGTTATCACTATTCTTATACCAAGAATAAAAGCCAGGTATAAAAAATATGCTAAATTGTTTAATTCCGATATCAAATATCACATTAACCCAACCGGAAAATTTGTAATTGGAGGTCCACATGGTGATACTGGTTTGACGGGTCGTAAGATCATAGTTGATACTTATGGTGGTAAAGGAGCTCATGGCGGAGGTGCTTTCAGTGGGAAAGATCCTTCCAAAGTAGACCGTTCTGCAGCCTATGCAACAAGACATATCGCCAAGAACCTGGTAGCAGCCGGTTTGGCGAGTGAAGTGCTGGTACAAGTTTCCTATGCAATTGGCGTGGCGCAGCCAACCAGTATTAATGTAAATACATACGGTACGTCTAAAGTCCAAATGACTGATGGTGAAATCAGTAAGGTAGTAGAGAGTATTTTCGATATGCGCCCTTATTTTATTGAGCAGCGTTTTAAACTTCGTAATCCTATATATAGTGAAACTGCAGCGTACGGTCACATGGGCCGAAAATCTGAAGTGGTTGAAAAAACATTTACTTCTCCTGACGGAAAGAAAGTGACCAAAAAGGTTGAATTGTTTACCTGGGAGAAACTGGATTATGTTTCAAAAGTGAAAAAAGCATTTGGGTTGAAATAACCCTTTTAAATCTCTCCCAAAGGCGAGACTTTTTAAGACCCTGCTGGTTGGAAAAACTTGCAGGGTTTTTAGTTTATAATACATTTGACAAGTGAAAAATTTCAGACAACAGCACCGCCCCAAAAAAAGTTCATTAGTGATCGGCAGAAATGCCGTTATAGAAGTTTTGCGAACGGGTCAGCAATTAGACAGGATCTATCTCGATACAAGAGCTACAGGTGAAGACATCAGTGAAATAAAAAGATTAGCTGCTCAAAACGGGGTGCCTGTCAATTATGTACCGGCTGCAAAACTGAATAGCTTCAATGTAACCAATCATGATGGTTGTGTGGCGCAGATCGCTAAAGTGCAGTACCAGAACCTGCAGGATGTTATTTCCCTGGTCATTGAGAATGGTGAAGCACCATTATTGCTGATACTTGATGGTATCACTGATATTCGCAATATCGGAGGAATAGCCCGTACCGCACTTTGTTGTGGTGTGCATGCGATCATTATCCCGGATAAAGGAGTAGGGGCTTTGAATGAAGATGCGATACTGACATCAGCAGGTGCATTAGAACAGATTGCGGTATGCCGTGTTAACAGTTTGATGAAGGCGGTGGATGAATTACACCTGAATGGCATCAAAGTATTTGCCAGTGAAATGACAGCAGAAAAGAATGTAGCCGACTGTGATTATAAAGCACCTTGTGCCATTGTAATGGGAAGTGAAGAAAAAGGGATCTACCCGGCATTGATGAAAATTTGTGATGAGAAAATTAAGATCCCGATGGCTCGTGATTTTGAATCACTCAACGTTTCCGTTGCCACCGGGATCATCTTATATGAAGCTATGAAACAAAGGATGAATTTAATTAAGCGTCAGGTCCAGTAACTCCTCCTGGAAACTATTGAAAACTTCTTTCAGGTCACTGTCTGCATCTGTACCGTAATTGATAAAGAAAATATGTGTTACATTCTTGTTGGGGAAATAAAACATATTTGCCGTGTAGCCTAAGTCTCTGCCGCTATGCCCATATCCGGCATTTACACCTCTGCTGATAAATTTTTTCATAATCCCGTAGCCGTATTGATTAGGGTCATCCGCTTTACCATATGTTTCCATAATATTCATGGAGGAGGGTTTCAGTAATGTTCTTTGGAGCAACAGGGTATTGATAAATTTATAGAGGTCGTAGATATTGCTGTATAATCCACCATAACCATTTCCGCTTCCCGTTACCAGATTAGACACATTAACAATGGTTCCGTTATTATACAAATCATAATAGCCCTGTGCTGTACTGTTTGGCAGTATGTCATGCGGCTGATAAAATGTATTATTTAATCCTAACGGTGCCAATACATACTGTTTTAAAAGGTCTGAATGTTTTTTTCCTGTTTGTGCTTCAATTATCATTGTTACCAGGACAGTATTGGTGTTTGAGTAAATGGCCGTATCTGAAGGCGTAAACAAGGCGGGTTTATCATAAATAAATTCCAGTAATTCTTCCGCCTTCCATTTTTTATTGGGATTGTTCAGCACAGCCAGGTAGAACGGGTCTTCTTCGATCAGATCCGGGATACCTGTTTCATGTTTCATACACTGACCAAGTGTAATTATATTTCCGTTGGCTAATTTATTAGTAATTGATGATGGCAGCCATTCACTTATCTTTTTATTTAATGCCTGATATCCCATGCCGGTTTGAATGGAATCTTCCATCAATTTAAAAACAAGAGTTCCCGCAAATAATTTTGTAATACTGGCAGCTTTTGAGACAGTACCGGGCACAAAATCAATATTATTTGACAAATCAGCTTTCCCGGCAGCGCCTATCCAGGTACCGTTATTATCCCGAACCAGCAGAGAAATACCGGGTAGTCCTTTCTTTTTGTATTTTTCAAGTAATGCCGTAAATGCAGAATTTTTAGGATGAATATTACTGGTATCCGTCCATGGACAGGGTACACCAGGAATTTTGGTTTCTGTGATCTGTGCTTTCCGGCAAGAAAAAAGCAACAGTACTAAAACTATATGAAGGAATATTATCTTTTTCATTTTGCTTCCATTTACGTTAGTTATTTCTTCTTCGATAATGATTTGCTGAGCCCGATCATAAAACTGTTATAGGGAAGGATGGGTACATATGATTTTACAAATGGCATTTGTAGCCGTTGCTGATAGACTATAAACAGTTTTACCGGCTTTACATTTTGAGGGTTAATAAGGTATCCGGCCCCAATTCCAAAGCAGGCATTAGCCTGCATTCTGCCAATACCTTTATTATTCTCGTAGTCGCCATTTTCATTCAGTCTCATTTTGGCGGTAGCTGGTATAGAATGCATATAGCCAGCACCTAATGCAAGGTCTGCAGCAAATCGCTTATTGAATTTGTAACGGTAACCAATGTTGGCATAAACAGGAATACCGTGTTGTACAAACCGGTGAAAGAAATAAGCTACCCTTGCATCCCAAAACCAATCATGCTTTTTCTTCATCCGGAAATTTGTTCCCCAGGTAACTTCTGCTCCGGGATGAAATATTTCTGAGAACATACCGCTAAATTTTCCAAAAGGGAGATCTGACTGGGTATTAAATATTGCCACTCCCAGGTATTTTTCTTTTTGTGCAAATACTGTCATCACTGCTAACGACAGCAATAGTGTAAATAATGGTCGTTTCATTGCTTTCGTATTTGAATGTAAAGGTCTATACTATTTATAAAGACCCGGTTGCATTTTCTCCAGATTTTTTAAAATTTCTTTCTGAACTTCTTTTTTATCCGTATAAGATAAGGTCCGCAGGATAACATTTCCATACATATCTAATGTAACCGGCGTTACACTCCTGAAGTTATTGGTACTCGCATTATATTCGTTCCATTTCCCTGCATTTTCCCAGGCCGGCTGATAGCAAACATCAAGAAAAAGTTTACGTCCGGGGTATCCTGTTACTGCTGCTCTCTTAAGAAAAAGACCTGGTTTTGTCATGACCCAGCTCTCGCTTGCATAGACAGTTACATTTTTTAATAACTCCCCGATAATTATCATCAAAGAATCACCATTCATCCGGGTAGTATCCTTGTAGTCTATTGAGGCCCGGTGGTAAGTGGCACCTCCATAACAGGAACCAACAACAAGTTTTGTTTCACTGTCTGAAAAAGCTGCCAATTGGCGAAAAGAAGAAGCTAATGATGAGTCTTTCAGCGTTTTGTAACTGATTTCATCTTCTCCAATTAAGAAAAGAGAATAGCCTTTTTTATACATACCATGTGAATCAAACCAGATGGTCCCGATCCGGGCATTATGTTTTTTAAGACGGTACATCACTTTTGCACTCATTTGTTCACCGTTTTTTGCTATTACGGCTACAAACTTTTTGGGTCTGAAAAGACTTTTTATTTTGGATCGAAACACATTAAACCTGGTGGCAAGATCAAGTTTCCCTTTCTGTCGTTTAGAAACCACGAAAAAGTTTAGTTTCTTTTTATGCGTTGAATTAGTTGTCTCAGAACTGACGAACGAGTTATCGGTTTGATTGATCTCGTCCTGTTGCGAAGAAACACTAACATTCAACAGGATCAGAATTAGCCCGGTGATTAAGGTTTGTTTCATAACTGTTGTTTTGTGACCCAAACCTACCTTGCTAAACAGGCGATAGATAATTGAAAAGAGCAACGGTATTCATTACTGTGGCAGTTTTTCGTACAAAGCTTTGATTAACGCAGTTGGAGAATTAGAAATCCCCGATACTCGCCTGTTTGCCGGCAATAATTATTAAAAACAATAATGAAAGTTTGGATTTTACGGATTTTCCGTAATTTTCTTGTAGCATGGAAACCAACCACCTGCAGCAACAACTTTTCAGTCATTTAAAGGAAAACCTCCCGTCTCATCTATCCTTGGTTGACGAATTATGTGATTTATTGGATTTAAGTGCCGATAGTGTATACCGTCGCATCCGGGGGGAAAAGCCTATTACTCTTTCTGAACTAAAAAAAATATGTGAACGTTACCACCTGTCGCTTGATCAGTTGCTTCAGCTAAAAAATGAGTCAGTACTTTTTGATGCCCCCGGAATGAATGGATCCCCGGTTGAGTTTATTGATTACCTGAAAGCGATGCTGATGCAATTCAAGTACTTTAATTCATTTAAGTCAAGAGAAGTACATTATTTATGTAAGGATTCCACTATTTGGAATTTTTACTTGTTTCCTGAAATGGCGGCATTCAAAACTTTTTTCTGGTCGAAAACAATTAACAACCAGGCAAGCTTAAGTAATAAAACTTTCTCCATGGAGGAGTTTCCATATCATGATTGTTTTGGTCTTGGTCAACAGGTACTGCAGGAGTATAACCAAATACCCTGCGTGGAGCTTTGGAACCTGGAAAGTATGCACAGTACCATTAACCAGGTAGCTTATTACCGGGATGCCGGTAACTTCAAAACGAACAGGGACTTTGAGCTGGTGCTTGAATCCTTTCATAAGATGATAGATCATCTGCAGTTACAAGCCGAAAAAGGCGTAAAATTTATGCCAGGAGCTGCTGAAGTCTCCTATAAAGCTCCGATACGGTTTTATATCAATGAACTGATACTTGGAAATAATACTATGGTCATTAATCTTGATGGAAAAGACCTTACGATGGTAACGTACAGTGTATTTCATTACTTGTTTACAAAAGATCCAAGATTTGCTGCTAAAGTAAAAACCTCTTTCGATACACTATTGAGCCGTTCCACACTTATTAGTACAACCGGAGAAAAGGACCGGAACCGTTTTTTTAATGCAATGCGGGAAAAGGTTAATGGTTTGCGAAAATAGATTCATGGTTCGATTGTATCTTTATTCTTTATGAATCTTACTTCAATTAAACTTATTGAGTGTCCGAGAGACGCTATGCAGGGTTGGAAAACTTTTATTCCTACGGAGAAAAAGATTGAGTATATCAATTCGTTATTAAAAGTCGGGTTTGATACGATTGATTTCGGGAGTTTTGTCTCGCCGAAAGCAATCCCGCAAATGTCAGATACTAAGGAAGTAGTGAAAAAACTCGGGATTGGAGTCCCGGGCACAAAATTACTGGCCATAATTGCGAACCAGAGAGGGGCAGAAGAAGCAAGCATGTTCGATGAAATTTCTTATCTCGGATTTCCATTCTCCGTTTCTGAAACCTTTCAGCAAAGAAATACAAATTCATCAATTGAAGAATCCCTGGGCAGGGTAGAGGAGATACAGAATATCTGTTTTAAAACCGGTAAGCAACTGGTGGTTTATATTTCAATGGGTTTTGGCAACCCTTACGACGATCCATTTGATGAGGATATTGTGTTTGAATGGGTAAACAAGTTAGTGGCCATGGATATTGGCATCATCTCGCTGGCAGATACCGTCGGAGTTGCTACTCCCGAACAAGTTTATACAATGACAAGCTACCTTGTTGACTCATTGCCCGGAACAGAAATAGGAGTGCACCTTCATTCTACTCCTCAAAACTGGAAAGAAAAATTGGAGGCAGCAGTAAAAGCAGGATGTAAAAGATTTGATGGTGCATTAAAAGGAATTGGTGGCTGTCCAATGGCAGATGATGAACTGGTAGGAAATATGAACAGCGAGTTGATGATCAATTATTTTAATGAGCATGGTCTTGTCAGCAATCTTGATAAAGAAGCCCTGGCACATAGCCTCAGGATTGCAGGGGAAATATTTATTTAGTGATTTATGGATCTATTGATCAATATTGATTTAAAGAAACTTCCGGAACCGGTTACTTACCGGGACAAAATAATGCTGATCGGTTCCTGTTTCACCGAACATATTGGAAATGCGTTGGGAGAATTGAAGTATGCTGTGCTTCAAAACCCCAACGGGATACTTTTTGGCCCTGACAGTGTTTGTAAAAGTTTACTTTCCTACATCAGCCCCAGGGAATATTTGGATGCTGATTTATTCCGTCTGAACGAAATATGGAATAGCTGGCAGCATCATTCCCGGTATTCTAATATTGATTCAAGGGCATGTATCGGGGCTATCAACGATTCTCAAAAGACAGCTCATACATTCCTGAAGAAAGCAGACTGGTTAATTATAACATTGGGCTCCTCCTATTCCTATCAACTTACAAAAGAGGCAGACCTCGCATCGGAAAGCATAAAAAATGGCGTAGCCAATTGCCACCGGGCTCCTGCGAACTGGTTTACAAAAGAAATGCTGTCAATCGATGTTATCAGTTTTATGCTGGAAGATTGTATCAAACAGCTGAAACAATTCAACCCGGACTTAAAATTCCTTTTTACCGTTAGCCCGGTTCGGCATATAAGGGATGGAGTAGTGGAGAATAACCGGAGTAAGGCAAGATTGATTGAATCAGTACATTATATTGTCAACAAATTTGAATCGGCTTTCTATTTCCCGGCCTATGAACTGGTGATTGATGTGTTGCGGGACTACCGTTTTTATGACATTGACCTGGTTCATCCTAATTATCCGGCCACAGAATTTGTATTAGAGAAATTTGCTGCAACCTGTATCAATGAAGAGTCACAGCAACTGATGAAGGAAATCAGGAAGATAATAATAGCCCGAAAGCACAAAGCTTTTCAGCCCGCTACCAAATCTCATCAGCAATTTTTAATGTCCTATTTTGAAAAAACAAGGACCTTAAAAGATAAATATCCATTTCTGGAATTGGATGAAGAACTGGTTTATTTCTCACAAGTATAAGTTATGTGGCTTGTTACGATAGTATTTTGGTTACAGGCGTTCGCCGCACCAGTCATTCTTTTAGGAATGATTGGTTACGCTTTTGGAGATGAAACAGCCTTCTTTGTTTTGCTAGGAATTGGTGTTGTGGCTGGAATAATAGTGGCAGAGTATATTCGCAGAAAAATAGGGCTTGATGTCTTTTTTGGGCGTATCTATGGGCCAAATGAAATGGATAAAAAGATCAGGAAGAAATCTAAGTGATCAGTTTGTAAGTAGTCCGGCTGCTGTAAATTTCCCCGGGTCTTAATATCGTATCTGGGAATCCCGGAATATTAATTGCATTTGGATGTTTATGTGTTTCAAGACAAAGGCCTGAAAACGCACCATAGCTTGTCCCGTACTTCCCTTTTACTGTGGGTATCCATTTGCCGGTGTAAAAATGCACTATTGGCTCCGTTGAATATACCTGCAGCAGCAGTTTGGAGGCAGCCAATCTTACTTCAGCCATTAATGAGAGTGATGATCCATCATTTTTTTTATCAGCAACATAACTCTTGTCATACTCAGCAACTTTTGTTAGCCTGTCACCAACCCGAACAAAATCACTAAAATCAAATAAAGTATTTTCTACGGGTGTCAGACTGCCGTTAGCAACAAGCTCTTCGTCCTGGTCAAGCGTTAGCGAACCATAAATCTTAACTTCATGGTCTCTAATGTCACCCTCGCCATTATTAAGATTGAAATAGCCATGATGGGTCAGATTTACAATAGTTGGCTTATCGCAGGTGGCTGTATATTGATAACTCAGTTCATCATTATCATTTAATTCAAACCGGATCACTACTTCAAGATTGCCGGGAAACCCTTCTTCTCCATCCGGACTGACATACTTCAATTCAAGAAAACAATCCGGGGAATCTCCCATAGCTGTTTTATGCCATACTTTTTTATCAAACCCTTCAAAACCCCCGTGAAGCTGGTTATTTCCGTTATTCCGGCCTACTGAATACTTTTTATTATCAATTATAAATTCTGCATTCTTTATCCTGTTAGCAACACGACCAACGGCACAGCCAAACCAGGGATATTGAGCCAGGTAATCTGCTCCGGCATAGTCTTCTATTTTTTCGAATCCCAGCACAATATCATTGACTGATCCGTCAGCATTCTTCAGTTTAAAAGAAGTGATAGTGGCTCCTAAGTTAGTAATTAGTACTTCGGTGCCTTTCGTATTGGAAAGTGTGAACAGGCTGACTTCCAGCCCGGATGAATGAGAAAAACAATATTGCTGTTTGATCGGCATGGTACTTAGTAATTGAAATTTACGTAATCAGAATTTAAAATGATAGTTGTGTATTAAAAACTCTTCAAGATTTTTTAATAAAATAACCTGGTTCCTGGCCCTTTCAAAATTTTGTTCGGGGTAACTGATCCTGTAATAAATATCGCCATTTAAGTAATCAGTTAAGAAACGCAATGCCTGCATATAAATCATTAATAACCCGGAAAGATGAATATATTTTTTCTCCGAAAACGTTAGCTGCCCGCTTAATACTTCTGTATAACCGGATACGATAGCATCATAAAAATCCTTTCGAATATTGAGCTCTTCATACCGGGTACTGTTTTCGTTTTCACTACAAGCCATAGAACGAATCATGTCGCCTAAGTCGGAAAAAAAATAGCCAGGCATCACCGTATCAAAATCTACAGGACATATCACTTTCTCACCGGCTGCATCAAATAAAACATTACTTATCTTGGCATCATGATGCATCACCCTTAGCCGGAACTCAGCTGACTCAGTTATAGTTTCGAAAAAATTGACATATCGCTCCCTCAGGTTTAAATCGTCAATAAGCTCTTTACTTTTCTGTACTCTTTCGTTCAAACCACTATTCAGTGATTGAGTGAATTGTCTGAATCGCAAAGACAGATTATGGAAGTCAGGGATGGTAATATACAATTGGTTACTTTCAAATTTGCTGAAACACTTTGTGAAACCGGCAAATATGTTAGCCACACCCTTTGCCTGAGAAATGTTATCGGCAATGTTCAGCGTTTTTGTCCCGCTAATAAATTCAAATACTCTCCAGTAATTATTTTGACCATCCCTGAAGAAAGTTTTATCGTCAATAAAATACTTAGGTTCTGGTATAATAAAAGGGATATCCTCTTCCCGGAGGTATTTCCAGAGGAGCATATTATTTTGCTGAAGTTTCTCTGGCCTGGTAAAAACATGATGATTGATTTGCTGGAGTAGAAAAGAGCCCCCGGTATCGTTGCTGGTCATTTTAAAAGATTGATTGATGAGTCCGTTTGTAACCGGCTCAACAGTAAACTCATGGGATTGATCAGCAAATGCTTTCAGTGCTTCTTTATAGGATGCTTGACTCATCAGCACTTGAAATTAGCCAATCAAAATGACCAATCCACCTTCAATCGTTTGCGGAAAATTTAGATCTGTTTAATGTATTCTATCACCTCTTACTTCCAGATTTTGAATAATACCTGCTTCATAGTCCAGCCATTCTTTCCATCTGCGTCGGACTTTGTCTTTATTGATGTATGTTTCAGCCAGTTCAATAAATAGTGTATAATGCCCGGCTTCACTTTCCATAAAACGCCGGTAAAATTTTTGCATATATCCGTCATTCAATCCTTCACTTAGTCGTTTGAATCGTTCACAACTGCGGGCCTCGATCAGTGCCATTGTAAGCAGCTGGTCAAGCATACGGCCTTCTGCATCACCTCCTTTTTGCTGAAAATCAATCAAAGCATTCACATATTCATCTTTTCTTTGTTTGCCCAATTTTAGGTTCCTTTTTTGTAATTCAGCGAGTACCAGCCGAAAATGCCCCCATTCTTCGGTAACAATAGGAGAGAGTTCGGCAACCAGCTTTTCTTTGAAGCTGTAGCGTTGAATCAGGGAGATACAGGTGGTTGCGGCTTTTTGTTCGCAATATGCATGGTCAGTGAGTATTTCTTCTAACGATTTTTCAGCCAGATTGACCCATCGGGGATCAGTAGGGAGCTGGAGGCCAAGTATATTTTTGGTGTCCTGGGAGAGTTCCATTACGTAAAAATAAGTTATGCCCTGAAAATCAGGATAAATGGGATGCAAATAACCCAAAAAAAGGGTGGCAAACCCTTTGCTGTTAACGTTATCCGCCTTACCTTTGCCGCCTTAATAACAAGATGAAAAAATCGGATGAAAATTAAAAATTAAAAAGATGCCTCTTACAAAAGAAAAAAAAGCTACAGTTTTAAAGACTTACGCCGGTTCTGAAAAAAACACCGGTTCGATCGAAGGTCAAATTGCCCTGCTGACTGAGCGTATCAGCCAGATCAGTGGTCACCTGCAACAAAACAAAAAGGACTTCTCTACTCACCGTGGACTGATGAAATTAGTAGGTGAACGCAAAAGTCTGCTTAACTATTTGCAGAAGCACAACCTGACTGGTTATCGCCAGTTGATTGAGAAGCTTGGATTAAGAAAATAAGCTGTTCCTGAATCCGCCTATTGGCGAACGTTGGGAGAGTTTTTAATCCTGGGTTTTTATCTAAAAGAAACCAAGATTTTATATAAGCTATTCCCAATGTCTCCCGGATGTTGGGAATAACTGTTTTTGGGCTACCAGGGATTTCGTTGTTTTCATGTTCTTCGTAAAGCCCATAGCGACAAAAACACCAAAAAAAGCTCAGGAATAAAAGTAGTTACCAGCAGCTTTCAAAAAAAAATCTTCACTGGGTTTAATAAACCCTAAAATATTTAGAACGTATGTTACAACAACCGATTCGTAAAACATTTGATATAGGTGGTGGCCGTATGGTTACTATCGAAACCGGCCGCCTTGCCCGCCAGGCCGATGGAGCCGTTACAGTTTCTATGGGCAATTGTATGATCCTCGCAACTGTGGTTGCTAACAGAGAACCAAAAGAAGGACAGAGTTTTTTCCCTCTATCCGTTGACTACCAGGAAAAATTTGCGGCTGCCGGCCGGATTCCCGGCTCATTCTTTAAAAGAGAAGCAAGGCTTAACGATTATGAAATTTTGACCAGCCGTTTGATAGACAGGGCACTTCGTCCTTTATTTCCTGAAGATTATCTCTGCGAAGTGCAGGTGCTTTTGTCACTTATCTCAAGTGATCCGGAAATTATGCCCGACGCCATGGCTTGTCTTGCTGCTTCTGCCGCATTAGCTGTTTCTGATATTCCTATTAAAGAAATTATATCGGAAGTAAGGGTTTCCAGAATAAATGGCGAGTTCGTTGTAAATCCAACCCGCAGCCAGATGGAGAAATCTGATATGGACTTCATCATTGCCGCAACTGAAAAAAACCTGATGATGGTTGAAGGGGAGGCACAGGAATGCAGTGAAGCTGATCTTTGTAAAGCATTGGAAATAGCACATGATGCAATCCGCATTCAAGTGAAGGCACAGGAGGAATTGAGAGATATGGTTGGTGTGAAAGGGAAAAGAGAATATTCAAAACCTGCTACTGATGAGTCACTGAAAGAAAAAGTGTACGCATTTGCCAAACAAAAAGTTTATGAAGTGGCAAAAGGTAAATTCAGTAAGCATGAACGCAGTGATAAATTTGACGCTATTAAGGTTGAACTGGTTGATTTTTTGAAAAAAGACCTGAACCTGGCCGAAGGCGAAAGCTTACCTGATCTGACGAAGAAACTGACCTCTACTTACTATAGCGATCTGCAGTATGATGTGATCAGGGATATGATTTTGAATGAGAAAGTACGTCTGGATGGAAGAGACCTTGACACAGTTCGTCCTCTTGATATGGAGATAGATGTATTGCCTTCTCCGCACGGCGCTGCATTGTTTACCAGAGGTGAAACACAATCACTTACAACTGTTACCTTAGGTACTCCATTAGATGAGCTTTTGGTCGAAAGTGCTGCTAAATCTGTGGATTCTAAATTCTTTTTACATTATAATTTCCCACCATTTTCAACCGGTGAGGTAAAAATGATGAGAGGACAAAGCCGCCGGGAAGTTGGACATGGTAACCTGGCACAGCGTTCTTTAAAACAAATGATGCCAACTGGTGACTTTCCATATACGGTTCGTGTGGTGAGTGATATCCTTGAGTCTAATGGTTCCTCTTCAATGGCTACCGTTTGTGCCGGTTCATTGGCACTGATGGATGCAGGTATTCCTGTACCTAAACATGTAAGCGGCGTGGCAATGGGATTGATCACCAAAGACGACAAATATGCTATTCTGACAGATATACTGGGTGATGAAGACCATCTTGGTGATATGGACTTTAAGGTGACCGGCACTAAAGACGGAATTTGTGGAGTACAGATGGACATCAAAGTGGACGGATTGAAGATGGAAGTGATGCAGCAGGCACTGGATCAGGCTAAGCGTGGCCGTATGCATATCCTTGATGCTATGTATAAATGCATTCCGGAGGCCAGATCCGATGTGAAACCACACTCTCCAAGAATGGTGAAATTGTTCATTGATAAGGAATTTATCGGTGCTGTTATCGGGCCAGGTGGTAAAGTGATACAGGAAATTCAACGTGAAACAGGCACTACGGTAAACCTGGAAGAAGTAAATAACAGGGGCGAAGTGAGTATTTTCAGTACGAATAAAGAAGCCGTTGATAAAGCTGTTTCCTGGATCAAAGGGATTGTAGCTGTACCACAGGTAGGCGATGTATATGAGGCAACGGTAAAATCAATCATGCCTTTTGGTGCATTTGTTGAGTTCCTTCCTGGTAAGCAGGGGCTGGTACATATCAGCGAAGTGAGCTGGAAACGTTTGGAAACACTGGAAGGATTGGTTCATGAGGGAGATGTGATGAAAGTGAAGTTGATTGGTACAGATCCTAAATCCGGTAAATTCAAATTGTCGAGAAAGATTTTGATGCCGAAACCTGATGGTCAGGGGCAACCCAGGCAAGAACAAACGCCACCACAAGAAGGCGCTAATTAATAATAAAACCCTGAGAAATCAGGGTTTTTTAATAGTGGCTATGGAATACATACAAATTGACTTTCAAAATATAACATCCGAACAAACAGAGTTACTGATTGCTGAATTGACAATGATCGGTTTTGAAGGGTTTGAGGAAGGAGAAAATAGCCTAAAAGCGTTTATACCACTTAGTGATTTTATTGAAGCTCATTTAAAGGAAGTAACCGACAAAAATAAATGTTCATATAATCTATCGGTAATTAAAGAAACGAACTGGAATGCTGTGTGGGAATCTAATTTTCAGCCAGTGATTGTTGATGAATTTGCAGGAATCAGGGCAGACTTTCATGAACCATTGAAAGAGGTAGAACATGAAATTATTATTACTCCCAAAATGAGTTTTGGAACTGGTCATCATGCAACCACTTTTATGATGTTGCAACAGATGAGGAAAATTGATTTCAGGAATAAATCTGTTTTTGATTTTGGAACAGGCACAGGTGTATTGGCAATTTTGGCTGAAAAGCTGGGTGCAGCTGGAATTGTTGCAGTTGATAACGACGAATGGAGTATTGAAAATACAACAGAAAACATAGTAAGAAATAAGTGTAATTCAATCAGGGTGATTAAAGCTGATACTGCTCTGTTAAATCAGCAATTCGACATTATCCTCGCCAATATTAATAAGAATGTAATTCTGGATAATCTTTCAATACTTAAAGCGCAGTTAAAGCCAAACGGAGTATTATTACTAAGTGGTTTACTGAATGATGATCAAAATGATATTTTAGAGTCGGCTACTAACCTGTCCTTACAACTTATTGATAAACAAGAAAAAAATAACTGGATTAGTTTAAGGTTAAACCATTAATTCATGTTTACCTGTGGGTTAATTTAATGTTACCACTTCCTTTTTTTACCTATTTTTGTAGCTCGTTTTGATTAAAAACAAATCAAATAACGAACCCGTTCCATGAACGAACTTCTTCTGATTATTCTTGCATATCTGATTGGTAGTGTGCCCACTTCTGTGTGGGTAAGCAAGTCTTTTTTCAAAATTGACATCCGTGACTATGGTAGTGGGAATGCAGGCGCCACTAATACTTATCGTGTCCTTGGACCCAAATGGGGCACTTTTGTCATGATTATTGACATGTTAAAGGGAATTTTAGCAGTTAAACTGGCACTTTTATTACCTGAATACGCTGATAGTGAAGTTAACCTTCAAAACCTGCAAACTGGTTTGGGACTTGCAGCCGTTATTGGACACATCTTTCCAATCTGGGCTGATTTTCGGGGTGGCAAGGGAGTGGCTACCTTGTTTGGCTTGGTCCTGGGGATTTCTCCCTGGACAGCTTTAAGTTGTGTCGGCATCTTTTCGTTAGTGCTTTACCTTACACGATTTGTTTCCCTGAGTTCAATTTTGGCCAGCATCGCTTTCCCTATTTTCATATTGGTTATTTTCAATGTTGAAAATCCAGCTTATCGTGTGTTTGCCATTGCGGTTGCCCTGATGGTCTTATTAACCCACCAGAAGAATATCGGCCGTCTGCTAAGAGGAAGCGAAAGCAAAGTACCAATTTTAAAAAACCGGGATCGTAAGCGGCAACGCCGTACTGAAGCTGCACAGAACAACGACTAAGTCGGTAAAAAAATCTAAATTTAAAGCATCAAATATTTATTATTGTGCCAACCTGGTATAATGATAAATCGTCATTTCTAAAATTTACCAATATGATACGGAAAATAATTGCTTTTTTAGTTTTGTCTGTACTGATTATCGCCTGTACTAAAAACGCATTGACAGGTAAAAAGCAACTGACCTTATTGCCAGAAACAGAACTGCAGTCTATGGCCTCAACGCAATACATGCAATTCCTCTCCACCAATAAAGTAGTTTCAACCAGCAATAATAGAGATGCGGAGATGGTAAAGAGAGTAGGAGATCGTATTGTTAAGTCAGTTGAAAACTTTTATGCTGATAAAGGAATGGCTGATAAACTTGCCGGCTTTAAATGGGAAACAAATCTTGTAGATGATAAGACGGTTAATGCCTGGTGCATGCCGGGAGGTAAAATTGTTGTTTATACGGGTATTCTGCCCATTACCCAAAATGAAGCTGCCTTAGCGGCAGTTATGGGCCATGAAGTATCTCATGCCTTACTGCAGCACGGTAATCAACGGATGAGCCAGGGGTTGTTGCAACAATTGGGTGGAGTTGCTTTATCAGTTGCGGTAGCCAACAAACCACAGGAAACTCAAAATCTTTTTTTAGGTGCCTATGGAGCAGGTTCGCAACTGGGTATATTATTACCTTTTTCCCGGAAACATGAACTGGAAGCAGACCGGTACGGTTTAATTTTTACAGCGATGGCTGGTTATAATCCACAGGAAGCAATTGGTTTATGGGAAAGAATGGAGAAAGCATCAAATGGACAAAAACCACCTGAATTTTTAAGTACTCACCCATCCGAAGGTCATAGAATAGAACAATTAAAGAAATATATGCCCGAGGCTTTGCAATATTATAAGCCGCTTGGTAAATAATTTAGTTGATTTTATACAAGAATCCCGTTCAAAACAGCTTTGATCGGGATTTTTCTTTGTCCAGGGCTTAATAATACGCCGTATTATTAGTACCTTTGCACTCCCTGCTTTGAGAACTCGGTCGGCTATTTATCACGCTGGAAAGCTGACTGGAACCTTTAAAATAGCTTCTAAGTATGTCACAAACTGTTTTTGAAAAGTTACAACTGGCAGACGAAAAGAATCTTCTAATTCAGGGTTTGCCCTCTTCTATCGAGAAACAATTCAGCAAATTATCCTTCTGCAAAAACATGACCCCGTTATTAAAAACACGGAAAATTGACTTTGCATTGGTATTCGCCGTTAGCGAAAATCAGCTGAATGGTATTCTTAAAGATGTTATGCCCTCATTAAAAGACGGTTCAAAATTCTGGGTCGCCTATCCTAAAACGACGTCAAAAATCGTTACAGATCTTAACCGTGAATGCAGCTGGAACCACCTGACCTGTGAAGGTTATGAAAGTATCGAAAGGGTGGAACTTGATCATGTTTGGAGTGCAATGCGATTCACAAAAGGCGAAAATAACCGTGGTGAAGAGGTTATGTCAACCCGTAAGAGGCAAGCTGTAGCAGTTGCAGAATAATTTTCCAGATCTAAAAATGTATTTAGGTTTGTCGTAATAACGACAAACCTTTTTTTATTTATGAATTTTCTTAATGTAGAAATAAAAGCAAAGTGCAGGGATAGTAACAGGGTCCGTGATTACCTGCACAACAACGGTGCTGAGTACAAGGGTACTGATGAGCAAACAGACACTTATTTTAATGTACCCAATGGAAGGCTGAAATTACGGGAAGGTAATATTGAGAATAACCTCATTTTTTATAACCGGGGCAACCAGGCCGGCCCCAAGGATTCGCATTTTCATCTGGTAAAAGTTGAAGATGCGAATGGTTTGAAAGAGGTATTGACTAAATCAAACAAAATAAAGATCATTGTAAAAAAAAGAAGAGAAATTTATTATATCGCTAATGTAAAGTTCCATATTGATGAGGTGCCGGAATTAGGCTCATTTATAGAAATTGAAGCTGGTAACCTACTGGCTGATCTGTCAGCGGAACAGTTAAGAGAGCAATGTAACTTTTACCTGCATGAATTAGGAATTAAAAACGAAGACCTTGTTGAAGTATCATACAGCGATATGTTACTATCATCGATTGGATCTAACGGATAATTACAGTACCAATCTTCTTTGTTAATTCCATTTCCATTTGTTTGAGGTGTTCATGGGTCTGGTGAAGCATATGAAATTCTTCAGAAGTGTGGTCTTTTTCAAGGTCTTGCTGATTTTCCAGGAGCATTCTTTTTATCTTACGGAGTTTGAGATAATTAATAGCTGAATCAACCCCTTCATTGGTTTTATCTTCATCTATTTTTAAGAAGCTCATTAATTGCTCTTTATTTTCAGGTGCCACTGTTCTTATAAAGTCTTCATAGGATTGCTCAAAAAGGCTTTTCTGATAACCGCTTGCCTGGCTAAATTCACTCCGCCAATGCTCACTTTCTTCGTATGGAAAATTTAGTAAAGAAACAGCGAAAGCACTGAGTTTTGTGTCGGAATGATGAATAAAATAACTCCTGTTTGCTGCCTGGGGATTTTGCTGCAATAACTCTTTGAAAACAGCAATAAGCCTGATGACATCTGTATTGTCCAGCAAACTTTCATCTACCATTTCTTCGATAATATGTTCTGCAATAAGCTTTTTATCATCCCATTTTTTTATACCATACTCCAGTAATATCCTGGCCACTTCCCGTTCCTGTAATTCATCTTTAAATAATAAATTGAATGTAGCTTCATCAAAACCTGTTTGTTCTGCCTGTTTTGCATTTTGCTCAAACTGTTTTGCTTCTTCAAAAGGTAATTTCCTCTCTAAGGTAGAGATACGGTCACGGATGAACTTATTAACGAGGGAGTGCAAACCACTTTCATCAATTTTCAGTATTTCAGAACATTGCTTGATATAATCCTGTTGCCTGGTAAAATCTTCTGCTTTATTAATACGGGAAATGGTTTCCGCCATACGGTTTACCACTTCTGATTTTTTTACTGAATCCGTACCGGCATCTTTTAAAGCAACTTCAAGCTGAAATAGAATAAAGTCTTTTTTATTTTTCTGAACAAACTGGATAAAGGCAGCCGCTCCAACTTTATTTACATAACTATCGGGATCTTCTTTATCAGGTATTAATACCAGTTTTACATTCAATCCTTCTTCCAATGCAAGGTCAAGTCCCCGAAGTGCAGCCTTCACACCGGCAGCATCACCGTCATATACAATGGTCAGGTTGTTGGTATATTTTTTTACAAGCCGTAATTGATCCGGAGTGAGTGAGGTTCCGCCGCTGGCTACCACATTTTCAATTCCTGCCTGGTGCAGTGATAAAACGTCAGTATATCCTTCTACCAGCAAACATTCATCGGCTTTGTCAATAGCCTGGCGGGCAAAAAAGGAGCCATAAAGGATCTTGCTTTTGATGTATATCTCATTTTCTGGTGTATTGATATACTTGGGGGCTTTGTCATTACTTTTTAAAATCCTGGCACCAAACCCTAATATTTTGCCACTGTGATTATGTATCGGAAAAATAACACGGCCCCTGTAATTATCAACCAGGAGCTCATTACGATTGGCAACAAGGCCGGATTTAATTAAAAGTTCAGTATTATATTGTTTTGCGATTGCTTCTTTAGTAAAAGCATCCCGCTGATCCGGGGAATAACCCAGTTGGAATTTCTTTATAATGTCCTCCCTGAAACCTCTTTCTTTAAAGTAAGCAAGTCCAATATCCTGACCTTCTTCTGTTTCAAAAAGCATCCGGCTGAAGAATTGTTGTGCAAATGCATTAATGATGTACAGGCTATCAGCAGCCAGCATATGCTGCCGTTGTTCATCGTTAACAAAAGTTTCCTCAATTTCAATTCCATAGCGGTTGGCCAGCCATTTTAAGGCATCCACATAACTGTACTTCTCATGCTCCATAATAAAACTCACCGTATTCCCGCTTTTGCCACAACCAAAGCATTTATAGATCTCTTTACTAGGAGAAACAGTAAATGATGGTGTTTTTTCATTATGAAAAGGGCAAAGGCCCAGGTAATTGGTGCCCCGCTTTTTTAGCTTCACAAAACTGCCGACGACATCGATAATATCGATTCGGCCAAGTATCTGTTGTATGGTATTTGGGGAGATCATGTGCACTATATCCGGACTGCGAATATAAGTTATCGGCTGTTTACGGAGGCGAAAAATCACCCAAGAGGGTGACAATTTGCAATTCTTATTTTAACAGCTTTACAATAACCATTTACCATTAAATATTTATTTATGAAAAAGTTTTTCCTCACAGTATTATTTGCAGGTATCTTTTTGCCTGTAATTTCTTCAGCTCAGCCGTCCTGTAAAAGTATTTTTTCAGGCGCAGAGCGGATTTTTAATAACCTGTCACAGGATTTCATCAAATTCCGGATGGATGCAGCAAAGGTTTTTGTGGATGTTATAATACCCGGTAAACAAGGCTCAAATAAAGCAATGAATGATTTAATTGACGATGCTACCAAAATGCAGATAGATCTGTATAAATCATACGGAGTCATTGCCGGTCAAAGCAACGCCACAATCGGTGCGGTAGACCTGATTGTACCATTGAAGAAATGGACCGGTGATCTCTATACTGAAAGGACATTCCAGATCATGCAATCACCTTATGACAAAATCGTTATCACCATTAAAAAAACAGACGGAAAAAGGGGAGTGGAGTTTACGGCCTGTGCCAAATACAGTAACGGTTCGCCTTATGACACAAAATCAGGTAAAATTGAAAATGGGAATGAAACGGCAGGCCAGGTACGAACTATTACTTTCCAACGAAACATGCTGGACAAGAACATTTCATTACACCTGGTGGCACACGGAGCTTTGCCGACTGATAAATGTGAGTATACGCTGACAGTAGAGGGTTTTTTTGATGAGAATGAAATGAAAGAGATCGCTAAAACAGATCCCGCTGACAAGGATAATAAAAAGCCCCAGGTAAAAGAAAGTAATACTTCACCGGCCAAAGTTTCAAATGGCAATCAACCTGCAAAAATGAACAGCACAAAACAGCCTTCGGTTACTAATGAAATTGTATCACCAAGAGACCCTGCTTCCGGACTCCCAGCCGGTAAAAAACTACAGGCGGCCCCTGATTCATTAAGTCAAAAGAAAAAGAAAAACAACTGATAGGTCATTGTAAATTGAAATTTACCGTATAGTGAGTATAAAGGTGAATTGCCCCTGCTTATGTAATATCGTTTACTTAAATGCGATTCTTTATCGTAAATGTCCGTTTGTGCTGACGTTTAGAAAAAAAAATTGATTACAGAGTAAACCAATTTCAAATCCTGCTGTCTGATACCAATTAAATTTATTGTATGAAAACATTTAAGTACATCATCTCAGCCTTGTCCTTTTCATGTATCATGATTGGAACTGCTACTGCACAAAACCAGCCAGGTATTGATTCTACCGGCCTTCCCGGCGATGACTTCAGCTTACAGGGAGCACTGCAGATGTTTCAGGATGCAGCAACCATTGAAGATTTTGAAAAAGCTATTAATACAGAAGGGAATCATGTTAACAACCTTGACTTGAATGCTGATGGAGAAATTGATTATATACGGGTAATAGATAAATCAGAAAAAGATGTTCATGCATTCGTACTGCAGGTTCCTGTTTCAGAAACCGAAAACCAGGATATTGCAGTGATAGAATTAGAAAAGACAGGCGAAGCTAATGCCATCATTCAAATAATAGGAGACGAGGATATTTATGGAGAACAGGTGATCGTAGAACCGGATGGGGGCGGAGAAGAAGCCTTTTATAATTTTAATGACAGCAAACTGAGTGGCCCCAATGCAGGTTATGATTTTACAACTCCCGGTATTATTGTTAATGTTTGGTTATGGCCATCAGTCCGGTTTGTATATGGACCAGCATACAGGCCATGGGTTTCACCCTCGAGATGGAGATATTACCCCGGTTGGTGGAAGCCATGGAAACCATTGCGCTGGCATGCCTGGCATCCGTTCAGGGCACACTATCACAGGCCATTCGCTGTGGTGCGTACACATAGGGTAATACATGCTCACCGGGTTTATACACCCTTCCGTACAGCTTCAGTTACGGTCCGTACCCGGCATTCAGCAGCTGTTGGAAAGTTCAGGGTAACAAGAACAAGGACCAGCATTACAGGGCCGAGAGGAAAAACAACTACAGTGAAAAAAACTACAGTGACCGGGCCCGGAGGTAGAAAAGCTACAAAAGTCAAAGCAAGAAGACATTAACTTTATAAGTACGTGACGAAATTAAAAGGACACCAGCTGGTGTCCTTTTTTATTGGTAAAATCACCCGTCAGGGTGATATTTGGCTTCTGAAGGAAAGATATTTTTATAGTTAACAATTACAACAATGAAAAGAGCCATTCTCTTTACTTGCATTACCGGCATCAGTATAATTTCATTTTTGCAATACAATAGAGCATCATATAAACAAAAAAAACTGACTTATCAATAAAATCTCTGATTCTAAAGGATTATTACAGAGATAATGAAACCCATATAGCAAAAAGGATAAAATCTCTTCTGATTGAAATCATAAAAAAGTTTATTTTAGAAGTATCTGCAAAAAATGGCCATTATCATTAAACTATATCCACTCCTGTTGGCATTATTCTTTTTCTGTCAGCCTTTAAGCGGGCAGAATATAAATGATATTGTGAATAGTCCGGTTACAGACAAACAGAAAGCCGATACCCTTCTTTCAATAGGGATAAAATATCATATGCGGTTTAAAGTTGACAGTGCTCTCCTTGTTTTTGAAAAAGGACTTTCGTATGCAAAAAAAACAGGTGATCCCACCCTTGTTGCTGTTTATTACATTGTTACCAGCAGAACTTACCGGTTGCAGGGGAAATCACAAACAGCACTTGAAACCATACGCAAAGCGACTCCTTATATCAGCACAAAAACACCGGCAGGTACTATCGAAAATTATTTATTGAATACAGCACATTCTTTTAAGGATCTGTCCATTTCAGATTCAGCGCTGTATTATTATGGCGAAACAGAAAAATTGAATAATAAATATTTTCCTTACGAGAATTGGATTGTATATGAGAGTATGGCGGGAATATTTGCTGAAAATTTAGCCTGGGATAAAGCAGAAGAGTATTATTTAAAAGGATATGCGATTACCAAAGCTGGTAATAGAAGATCGGATCACGGCATGATGCTTTATATGCTTGGAAATTTTTATGTTATGGCCAACAAGCCGGAGAAGTTTACCAATATCCTGAATGAGTATGATATATTCATGAGTGCATCCCGGAAAAATCTTTTGCAGGATCCTGTCCACAATATGTTATTCCTGGACTGGAGCAAGTACAGTTTAAATCAAAAAGTAGAATTCCTTGAGAAAGCGAAAAAGAAAAATCAGGAAAATGGCTACCAGGAAGGCGCTGAAGCCTGTAATTTATATTTATCCCTGGCATTTGAGGATGCAAAACTATATGATAAAGCACTAGAGTATTTGCTAGAAAATTATCAATCAAATAAAGCCAGAGAAGATTTATATTACAAACACATAAATCTCAAGCATATTTATCGTATTCAGAAGAAAGCCGCAATGGATACCGCAGCTTTAAAATCCGCAGAGGAACTTTTATCACTCATCGCTAAACTTTCAGATGCATCCTCAAAAGAAATAACGCTTAACCTGGAAAAGAAGTATGAGACTGAAAAAAAAGAAAAAGAAATTGCCTTACTGAATTCAAATAATGAATTGGCAAGAAAGGAAATCGCTTTATTAAATTCTCAAAAGAAGCTTATTGATTTCGAATTACTCCGGCAGCTGGATATTCAAAAAGCATTGGCAAGGGAAAATGAATTGATGGACTCAGTTGTTAAGGGTGAAAAAGCCTATAGCATATCAGTAACAAGAGAGAAAGAAAAAGAGGCAGCTCTCAATGCAGCTTTAGGCCGTGAAAATATATTAAAAGCCGGTGAACTTGATAAAGAAAAAAGTCTACGACAGGTGCTTATTGGCGGAGCTTCTTTACTATTAGTATCTGTTGGAATCATTTTATTTCAATTCAGGAAGCAACGGTTGAAAAGCAATGTGATTCAAAAACAATCCGATGATCTGCAGGTGCTGATGAAAGAAATACACCACCGTGTTAAAAACAACCTGCAGGTTATAAGCAGCTTGCTCGATCTACAAAGTATGACTATCGCCGATAACCAGGCAAGTGAGGCTGTAAAAGAAGGGAAAAACAGGGTACAAAGTATGGCCTTAATTCACCAGAACCTTTACAGTGAAGGCAATATTAAAGGGATAAAAACAAAAGATTACATAAGTAACCTTTTGCAGAGCCTTTGCGACTCTTACAATATTACCAATGATAAGGTAAAAGTAAAAATGGATATAGATGATTTGAATCTGGATGTTGATACCATGATCCCGTTAGGGCTGGTGCTGAATGAATTGGTAAGTAACTCTCTGAAATATGCATTTAAGGATGGCAGACAAGGAGAGTTAAGCATTGTCCTCAAAGAAAAAGCACATCACTTACTGCTCAAAGTCAGCGATAATGGTACAGGCTATCCGGATGGGCTGAATGTAAAGGAGAGTAAATCATTCGGTATGAAAATGATAAGAGCTTTTGCTCAGAAATTAAAAGCAAAATTGGATGTTTACAATCACAATGGAGCTGTGGTAGAAATGCAAATAACCAAATACAACCTGGCATGAGTAAATTCAGGGTGTTGATAGTAGAAGATGAACCCGTCATTGCAGAGAATATCTCTATGTATCTTGATAATAATGATTTTGAGGTCAGCGGTATTGCCTATGATGGCGGGGAAGCTATTGAACAATTACAAAATAACACCCCTGATGCTGCTATATTAGATATAAATCTCGAAAGTGAGGAAGATGGCATTGACATTGCCAACTGCATCAACCAAAAATACCAGATACCTTTTTTGTTCCTCACTTCCTATTCGGATAAAGAAACGCTGCAAAGGGCCAAGAATGTAAATCCCAGCGGCTACATAGTGAAACCATTTAATGAGAGGACTTTACTGGCTTCACTCGAAATCGCCATCAATAATCATGCTGCTGATAATAAGAAAAAAATGCCGTTGCTGTCAATCGATAAGATCAACAGATACCTATTGTCCCCCCTTAGCGACCGGGAATTTGAAGTGGTGCAACTGATTTATGAAGGCATCACCAACAACCAGATAGCAGAGCGTATATTTGTCTCTGTGAACACCGTAAAGACCCACCTGAAAAGTATTTACCTGAAACTGGATGCCAATACCCGGTACGGGGTTATTATCAGGCTCCGGGAACTGATCAGCAAATAAATTTAGCTTTTAAAAATCACCCGGATGGGTGAGTGCTTGATAGTTGGTTTGTAACAATTTTATCATTCTAAACCAAAGATCATGAAAAAAATATTCTTTTTTTCCGTTCTTTTTTCTGGCTTGCTGTTTGGATCTGCCCTGGCTCAGCAAAACAGGAAGCCGGCTAACAAAAATTCTGCAACAACCAATGGCACCACCACGACAAAACCTGTAAAACAACCCGGAAACACAGGCTGGATAGATGATTCTTTACTCTGGGTAAAAAATCCCGGCAACGGTAAAGTTGGCACAACAACAAGAGGGAACGCTGCAAAGACAACACCCAATAATAGCAGAACAACCCAACCGGTAAAAAAACCAGGAAATCAGGGCTGGATTGATGACTCCTTACTCTGGATAAAAAATCCCGCAAACGGACCTTATATCAGAAATCAACGAACAGCCACAAGTAGCAACAAGCCAGCTAATAATACCAAACTTGATGATCTGAAAAATCCATTTGATACTACAAAAAAAGCAAAACCGGTAAAAGCGGTACGGAATTAGCTTTATATTTTCCCCTGCAACCACTTTAAACGAGGCTGTCCCAAAAGGACAGCCTCGTTTCTTATTAGATTTTTTTTATCAAATATTTGATTTTACCTAAAATGGTACTAACTTACAAATAACACTAACCCACCTCTTCTTAAATCCAACACCCCAGGGAAAATTAAAAAGTTCTTTTAATTTTTAACTTTTAAATTTTAAATCCCATGGTTCAGGTAGACATCTCACAGCTCTCCAGGGAGTGTAATGCATGGCGTGAGCAATTGCGTAATTTTCGTAATGAACTCACAGAAGATGAAACAAAAATCCGTCAGGTAGCAGGCCAATCACTCTCCAGGGAACAACTACTGGAAGTAGAGCATTTGCACAATCAGTTTCACATCCAGCTTATCAACATTCATGATCTGAAACAGTCAATCAAAGTACATGACCGTAAAATAAACTTTGAGCAGGCTGTGTTTAATGGCACAGCTAATGAAGATTCATTAAGCCGTCATGAAAATTTGTTTGGTGAATTCCAGTCGCTGGAACAAAAACTACAGGAACTCCGTACAGAATTCAACGAATTTATCAAGCGAACGCCTTAAATTATTCAAAATATTCTGCTGATTTTAATCATCTTAGGACCTAACCGGGTTCATATGATTATTTGCTGTCCTTTTGAAGATTTGTAATTGCAAAAAACAATTTCTTCAACAATAAATTTATTCCCATGCCAGAATTTGATACCTCACATGTAAAAAATATTGTCTTGCTGGGCCATGCCGGTTCCGGGAAGACCACCTTAGCGGAATGTATGCTATATGAAGCTGGCATTATTAACCGTAGGGGTTCTATAGCAGAAAGGAATACCACTGGCGATTACCACGAACTGGAACAGGAACGTGGTAATTCTATTTTTAGCAAACTCCTGCACACCAAATGGAAAGGGTATAAGATCAATATTATTGATACCCCGGGTTATGATGACTTTGCCGGCGAAGTGATTTCTGCATTAAAAGTGGCAGATACCGGTGTAATGCTTTTAAATGCAGTGATGGGGGTGGAAGTGGGCACAGATATCATCTGGGATTATACAGAGAGATTTAAAACTCCAATGATTCTTGCTGTAAATAAACTGGATGACGATAATGCAGACTTCGATAAAACTGTTCGGGAAGCCAAAGCACATTTTGGTAGTAATGTAGTGGTGGTACAGTATCCCCGCCAGTCCGGTGCTGGCTTTCATGAGGTGATTGATGTGCTTACAATGACAATGTACAAATTCAATGGTAACGGGGGTAAGCCTGAAAAGTTAGCTATTCCAGATGAGGAAAAAGCAAAAGCTGATCAGTTGCATAAAGAACTTATTGAGGCAATTGCCAGTAATGATAAAACACTGATGGAAAAATACTTCGACAAAGGTGAACTGGATGAAGATGAAATGAAGATCGGGTTAAAGAAAGCAATGATCAATCACGACTTGTTCCCTTTATTTTCCCTTTCTGCAGAACGTAATATGGGTAGCGGAAGATTAATGGGCTTTATCGATAATGTTTGCCCCAGTGCCAATGAAATGCCGCCGCAAAAAACGAGAAAAGGAGATCTTTTAACCTGTGATGCTAACGGGCCAGCCTGCATCTTTATTTACAAAACTATTTCTGAACCCCATGTAGGCGAATTATCATTCTTTAAAGTTTATTCCGGCGTTGTTAAAAGCGGTATGGAACTGGAAAATGAAAATACTGGTGTTACAGAAAAAATAAGTCAGCTCTTTTTAGTAGAAGGTAATAAAAGAACTTCGATCAACGAACTGGTAGCCGGTGATATTGGCGCAACCCTTAAGCTCAGGAATACACATGTCAATAATACCTTGCATATAAAAGGTAAAAATTATGATTTGCCGTCTATTGAATTTCCTCCGCCTAATATGACTGTTGCCATTGAAACATTGAAGAAAGGGGAGGAGGAAAAACTTTCCCAGGCATTACACCAATTAAGAGAGGAAGATCCTACATTATTGGTGGAAGTTTCTTCTGAATTGAAACAAACGCTAATCCATTGCCAGGGTGATATGCACCTGGCAGTAGCAAAATGGAAAATAGAACACCAGCATAAACTTGAAGTAAAATTTGTAAAACCTAAAATTGCATACAGGGAAACTATTCGTAAAATGGCCGATGCCAATTATCGTCACAAAAAGCAAAGTGGTGGTGCAGGCCAGTTTGGTGAAGTATACCTGCGGATTGAACCCTGGTATGAGGGAATGCCTGAACCAACTGACCTTAACGTAAGGGGCAGGGATGTGCATGACCTTGATTGGGGTGGCAAACTGGTATTTTATAACTGCATTGTTGGTGGAGCAATTGACGCCAGGTTTCTCCCTTCCGTCCTGAAAGGGGTAATGGAGAAAATGCAAAATGGCCCTCTTACAGGTTCTTATGCAAGGGATATCCGGGTATGTGTGTATGATGGAAAGATGCACCCGGTGGATAGCAATGATATTTCCTTTAAAATTGCAGGGTTGCAGGCATTTCGACAGGCTTTCCAGCAAGCTGACCCGCAAATTCTGGAGCCCATTTATCAACTGGATGTGCTATGCCCGGACGATCTGACCGGTGCTGTGATGGGCGATCTTCAAAGCCGCAGGGCTATCGTAGAGGGAATAGATAATGAAGGACATTTTCAGAAAATAATAGCTAAAGTACCACTGGCTGAAATGGATGGTTATTCTTCTTCACTTCGTTCTATTACACAGGGAAGGGCCAAATTCAAGATGAAATTTAATGGATACGAGGCTGTCCCGTTTGAATTACAAAGGAAGTTGATAGATGATTATAGCAAAACTACCAAAGAGGAATTTGCATAACCTGTTTTTTACTTAATAAAAGAGGCTGTGCACTTAAGGCAGCCTCTTTTATTTATTCTTGCTTTATCCTAATTCCTGTAAACTGCTATTGAAGAGGTCTTATCATTCCAGTTTGAGAAGGAAAATCCGGATTTAGATTCAGTAATAGTATAGCTTTTACCCCGGAAGTTTTCAAACTCATACAAGATGACTTTAAAACCAACAGGCACCTGCAATGAACTTAAAGCATTATCAGGGAAACCACCTGCTTTCTCCATAGTACTATAAGTGCCGGGTAATAAAGAAGCTGATTGCCCCCTGTAGTTCCCATCTGCGAATAACAAAACTGTTCCAATAACAGGAGGGGTATTATCCCCATTAAAAATACCACCTTCTTTTTCTTCCACTACCAGTGAACCGATCCTGTTTTTCAGGTTATTATCCAGGCAACTGACATTTTCCATGAGCAGTATGGACTCACCATAAAGATTATCATTATTTACAAAGGCTTTTACCCGGAGACGGGAGGGAATTTGTAAAGAAGCAATACTATACTTCAATATTCCCAGTTTTTCACCTGAATAGTAGCCCGGCATCAACCTGATGGCATTCCCACCATAATTGCATTCGGCATAGAACGAAGCGAATTTTTCATTTAATGTGCTTATTCCGCCCCCCGGAATATTGCCCGGTATATAAGGTTTATACTCAATTACCAGTGAACTGATCTTATCATTATAGCTGTTTCCAAGGCAATTTTGATCGGATTCGAAGTTGTTATAATACCCTGAAGCATTCTCATTATTGATGAATACTCTTACCCTGAGATTCCCAAAAATATTGAATGATGAAATGTTATTCTTTAGTTCGCCAAGGTCAGTTCCCTTATAGATTCCCGGCCGCAGGCTGCGGGAAAATCCTTTAGAATAGCAATCATTGTAAAAAACGACATAGTCAGAAAGATTTCCCTGCTGGTAGTTTGTATTTTCCACTACAATAGAAGATGCCATATTATTCCATTCAGGCTCGAGACAGGTTACATTTTCAGTAAATGTTTTGGAAATCCCGCTGAAATTATCATCAGCATAGATAGTTACTTTAAACCCAAATGGTATTTGAATTGAAGATAACCTGTCATTACCAATTTTCATCTGGTATAAGCGGTGATTACCCGCTTCAAGGTAATAGCTTTTTCCCTGGAAATTACAATCTTCATGAAGGGTAACATAGTTCTGCGAAATTGCTGATAACGCAACGGCCAGGAAAAATATAACTGAAAAAACTTTCTTATACATATGTATATTATTTTATAGTTGGTGTAATAAGAAAGTGTAAATAACCTAAACTGTCTATAACGAATTGTTATTGAAACTTACACATTCTTTCAATTCCTTTTCAGTATATGCCAGTTTGTATTGTGCCAATACTTCTTCGGGAACGCCATTCCACTGGTTTGGCAGATTGCCTTTATAATCCAGGTCTTTAATACCCATTTCCGACGTATAGAATCCGGTTGCTGTCAGGTCTCTCATCAGCCGGAAAAATTGTACCCCCTGGCTCATTTCCGGTTTTGCTTTTTCTGGAAAAGCGATCATATCAACCAATTCAATTTGTTGCTGCTGGCTGCAATCTTTAAACGACTTTTCAAACCGCTTTATACATTGCAGGTCAAGCCAACGTAAACCACCTTTCATTGGAACCTGGTGAGAAGGCATATCTTTTACAATGAACTCAATAAACTCGGGTACTTTAGCCTCGCTGGCACTGCCACTTATTTCATCTTTAGGAATGATAATATCTGAAAGTAAAGTGATGGTTGCCATTTCATGATCCGTAAAAAACCTTTCTTTGGCCAGGATCTCTTTCTCATACTTTAGCTCATCAGGATTACGATCCAGGTTAAATTTTGTCTCTTCAGCTTTTATAGTATCAGCTTTTTTATTATCAGAATTGCAGCCAGCAATAACTGCAGGTACTGCAACAGCCCCCGTAGCTATCAGCTTGAGTGATTTTCTTCTATCCATACTAAAAATTTAGTTTTAACGATTCGTTCCCTGACGTAAAAGAACCAACTGTTATTGTTATAGATTTTGTTTTTTCATCTCTTCAATAATATATTCAGAAGCTCTCATACTCAATGCCAGTATCGTCCAGGTAATATTTTTATCTGCCTGGCTTACAAACTGTCCCCCATCCACACAAAAAAGATTTTTACAATCATGTGCCTGGCTCCATTTATTGAGTGCAGATTTTTTTGCATCATTACCCATACGAACGGTACCGGCTTCATGGATGATCTCTCCTGGTTTAGCAAGGCCCCATTGATTTTTTTCATCATCATCACCACCCCATGTTATAATCGCTCCCATATTATGCATTACCTCTTTGAAGGTTTCTTTCATGTGTTTAGCCTGTTTAACCTCATGTTCACTCCATTTTACATTGAACTTCAGCACAGGGATACCAAACTTGTCAACTACGTTGGGATCTATTGCGCAATAATTACTTTCCAACGGTATCGCTTCGCCACGACCTGCCATGCCAACTGCTGCACCGTAAAAAAAACGATAATCTTCTTTTAAAGAAGCTCCATATCCGCCTGCTTCTTTTTGTTTTCCTTTTACTAAATACTTACCGTTCAGGTTTTCTATTCCCCAACTAAAACCATAGGAGGGTTGACTCATACCACCCCAATATTCAATATGATAACCTCTTGGAAAATCGAGTTTCTTGTTATCCAACCACCAGGGTGAATAGATGTGCATACCACCTACACCATCTTCATTGTACCTTTTTCTGTCGAACAACTGAGGCAATACACCTCCCAATGCTGCACCGGTTGAATCATGCAGGTATTTCCCAACTACATTACTACTATTGGCTAACCCGTTTGGATGTCGCTGCGATTTTGAATTAAGTAATAATCTGGCACTTTCACAGGCACTGGCGGCAACAATCACAACCCGTCCTTCTACCTGGTATTCCATCATATCGTCTTTACTTATATAAGAGACACCGGTTGCTATTCCTTCATTATTAGTCATCACTTCTCTTGCCATGGCATTTGCCATAACATCAATATTTCCTGTTTTCATGGCAGGATAGATCAGGACGTTAGGGGAGGAGAAGTCAGCCTTTGCCATGCTGCAATTGCGGTAACATTGGCCACAAAAGAAACAGGCACCTCTGTCCGCATCATTTTCAATGGATTTTGTAAGAATAGACAGACGGGAAGGGATCACCTTTACACCAGCCTGTGTGGCAGCATTTTTTATAAACAGTTCATGTAACCTGGGTTTGGGAGGAGGGAGAAAAAATCCATCGGGATCATTTTCCAGCCCTTCATTAGTGCCAAAAATGCCAATCAGTTTATCTACCCTGTCATAATAAGGTTTGATATCTTCATAACCTATTGGCCAGTCATCACCCAGCCCATCTATACTTTTTCTTTTAAAATCTTTTGGGCCGAATCGGAGTGAGATCCTTCCCCAGTGATTGGTACGTCCGCCCAGCATCCTTGCCCGCCACCACATCCATTCAGTACCAGCTTCTTTGGTGAAAGGTTCTCCTTCTACAGACCAGCCTCCATAGCAGGCATCGAAATCACCAAAAGGGCGAATTTTAGTACTGGCACCCCGGCGGGGTGAGTCCCAAGGATTTTTTAATTGTGTGATATTTTTTTGCGGGTCGTACATGTAACCGGCTTCAATGATGCAAACTTTTAATCCGGCCTTAGCCAGCATATAAGCAGCCATTCCGCCCCCTGCCCCAGAGCCAACGATAACGGCATCATATTTTTTGGATTGTTTTTTTACCTGGAAGTCTCCCATAAAGCAAGAATGAAATTAATAATTGAAACAACAATTTACAGGTTTGATAAATTGATTCCGAAATTATTTATTCAAACTTCTGCACATTATCATTATGTATCTTTAAATAAAATATTAGTTAAATGAAGCGTTTTATTATGCTGTTAAGTTTTCTCGCACATTTATTTCATGGCAATGCACAACATACTGATTATAGTAAATATCCGGTATATAAAGGAAATGATCTTGGACTAACATACACTCCCAATTGGTCTTTTTTTAAAATATGGGCACCAACTGCCTCTGCAGCTGAAATAATAAATTATAGTGATGGATCAGGGGGAAAAGAAATTAACCGGGCCGAAATGAAAAAAGAGGAGAACGGAGTATGGTCAGTGTTGGCTAAATCTGACATGAAAGGCACTTTTTATACATTCAGGGTAAACATCAATGGAAAGTGGTCAGAAGAGGTTCCCGATCCTTATGCAAAAGCGACAGGAGTAAACGGCAAAAGAGCTGCAGTGATTGATCTGAAAGAGACCAATCCAATGGAGTGGGAAAAAGATACCAGCCCGGTATTCAGAAATAAAACAGATGCTATCATATATGAACTACATGTAAGGGATGCCAGTATCTCTGCAACTTCAGGTATAAAAAATAAAGGAAAATTTTTAGGACTAACAGAGACTGGAACAAAAAATACTGCTGGCTTGTCAACCGGTCTTGATCATATTAAAGAACTGGGCGTTACACATGTGCACCTGCTTCCTTTATATGATTTTAATTCAATAGATGAAACAAAGCCAGATGCAAAATATAACTGGGGCTACGACCCATTAAATTACAATGTACCCGAAGGTTCTTATTCCACTAATCCTTACGATGGTTTAACCCGGATAAAAGAATTCAAGCAACTGGTAAAAACATTTCATAAAAACGGATTAAGAGTCGTTATGGATGTTGTATACAACCATACAGCATTAACAGCGACTTCCAATTTTAATCAGTTAGTTCCCGGCTATTATTACCGTCAAACAAAAGACGGAAAGTTCTCTGATGCTACTGCTTGTGGTAATGAAACGGCCAGTGAAAGACCGATGTTCAGAAAGTTCATGCTGGAATCAATGAAATACTGGGTAGAGGAATATCATATTGACGGCTTCCGGGTAGACCTGATGGGAGTGCATGATATTGAAACGATGAACCTGGTATCAAAAGAAATGCATAAAATAAAATCTGACATATTGATTTATGGAGAAGGGTGGACGGCTGGTGCTTCACCATTGCCCGATTCAATGAGAGCCTTAAAAGCCAATGCATACAAATTAGACAGGATAGCTGTTTTCAGTGACGATATCAGGGATGGGATAAAAGGTAGTGTGTTTGAACATGAAGACAAAGGTTTTGCCAGTGGTAAGCCAACTATGGAAGAAACAATAAAATTTGGGATTGTGGCCTCGTGCAAGCATCCGCAGGTGGATTACAGCAAAGTTAATTATTCAAAAGCTGCTTATGCAAAAGCGCCTTCCCAAACAGTTAGCTATGCTGAGTGTCATGATAACCATGTACTTTGGGATAAACTGGCGATCTCAGCCAAAGAGGCTACAGAAGCAGAAAAAATTGAAATGCATAAACTGGCTTTATCAATTGTACTGACCTCCCAGGGTATCTCTTTTCTTCATGCGGGTACAGAATTTCTGAGAAGTAAAAAGGGTGTGGAAAATTCCTATGAATCACCGGATAGTATTAATGCCATTGACTGGAGGTTGAAAACAAGTAATAAAGAAGTGTTTGATTATATAAAAGCCCTGATAAAGTTAAGAAAAGACCATCCGGCTTTCAGAATGATGGATGCAGATAAGATAAAAAAGTTTATCGCTTTTGATAATGAAATGCCCGCAGGTATCATCTCTTATTCGATAAATGGGTTGGCAAATAAGGACAAATGGAAAACCATCAGAGTTATATTTAACGGAACCGGAAAAGTACAAAAGTTAACAACCTCCGGCACCTGGAACTACGCAATACGAAATAATAAGTTTTCAGCTGAAGAAAATGAATATTCAGTTCCGGTGCTGGAACTTGACCCGTATAGCTGCACTGTACTTTACCAGCGATGATTACAATTTTGGCTTTGTATCAAAAACTTCAATTTCAAACACCAGAATACTATTGGGAGGAATTTTTGCTGCCCTTGTCCGTGTTGAATAAGCATGTGCAGAAGGAATAACCAGTTTTATTTTACTACCTGCTTTGCAAAGGGGTAATCCGATCTGCCATCCTTTTATTAACCGGCTCAGGGGGAATGTTGATGTTTTGTCTTTGGACTGATCAAACATAGATCCATCGCTGAAGAGTGAACCTTTGTAATGAATGACCACTGTATCTGTAACTGAAACCTGTTTACCTGTTCCCTCTTTGAGCATCACGTAGTAAATACCGTTATGTTCATTTACTGCATCTGTTTTTCCTGATAGGATAGCTTCATTAATGATGGCTATTTCTTTTTCATGTTGGGCAAGGCTGTCAATATGAGAGGTTACATTAACTACCGGGCTTTTTAGGTTTTCTTCTTTCAGGTTTTTCCATGAGCCATTGTTTCGTTGAATCCAGGCCTCACCTGTATGTACCCGGATCACGGGTTGCTTTTTTCTCAGACCTGCTGAATAAAATATTTCCGGCTTTTTAATAGTACCCCATTGTCCTTCCAGTTTGCAGGTTCCAATAAGTTTCCACTTACTTTCTCTGGGAAGCCATATATAACCTGAATAAAGTAAAAAGTCAGCAGCAGAGTCCTGTGCAATAGAAAGAAGCAGCTTATAATTTTCACCAGTCACCCAATTATATTCCCACTCCAGTTCATCATCTTCTGTTTCAACATTTATCCCTGTTGCCACGATTTTAGATGACCCCGGAAATTCAAACACTATCTCTCTTTCCTTTTTATCAGCCTCCAGTGACAGATTTACCAGGTTTGTTCTAATACCAGCTTTAACTTCTTTTTTTGAGTTGACAGCATCGATCCTGATCTCAGCAAGGAACTGAACAGCTTTCACTGTATCAGGAAGATTGAAATATATGGTCGAATCGGTATCAGCCGCACATGCAAAAAGAGAAATAATTGTCACTATGCCTGATAAAAGAATTTTTTTCATGTTTACATTTTATTGTTTTGTAAGTGCATAAACAGCAAAACTGGCCAGCCAGTGTTCACCACCATAACTACCACTCACTACATGTGGTAAGGCAGCAGCGAGGTGATTCATTGCCGATCGTTGTAATTGTTTCTTTAACGGATCTTTAGGCGAAAGGGTAGAAGCCAGCCCCTGCATACACCAACTACGGCTGAAAGAAAGTCCGTCAAGATGCACAATCTGCAGATCATTGCGATCCGAAACAACAGGTAATATTGATAGATGCTGGAGGCTCTTTGCGTTTAAAAAATCTTTTCTCCATATCGTAAATTCTACAGGAGATAAAACCCTTCTCATCAAGTCAACCTCTTCCAAACTCGGAGAAAGGAAATCAGTGCCATTAGGTTCCCAGAGAGCTGGTGCATTTTTATCTTTCCCGTAAATTCTTATAGCGGATTCAATAATTGCTTTTTCAAATGCTGCATGTTTTGCTGCCCTTGCATAATCTAATGCGAATACCAGCCCGAAGGCGGTATTCGGGTGCACTCCGGTTCGGTTAGGATAGGTTTGCTTGGGCAAGAAGTTTGCCCAGATTTCCAGCACTTTTTTTGTCAGGGGTTGTAATGCTGCATGCCATTTTTTACCGTCCATATCATCCCAGTTCATCAACTCTTCATCCAGTTTGAGCAGCCAGGCCCATCCATAAGTTCGTTCCCAGCTTTTTGCAAGAGGCATGTCAAAATACTTTACCTCATCCAGTATATTTTCAACAGTAATAGTCTTATTGAGACTTTTCCTGATTGCAGTAGCCTCAGGTATCCCTGGAAATAGTTTTAAAAGTTTAACCAGCATCCAATGGCCATGTACGGATGAATGCCAGTCAAAACAACCATAAAAAGCCGGGTGAAGCTGACGGGGTAATAATACATGGTCGCTATCGGAGTTGGAAGTGTGGCTGGTTTTATTAGGAAATTCCTGCTGGATACACTTCAATGGCAAAGTAGCCAGATGCGAAGCACCTTTTAAGGTAAGCTCAAAGCCTGAGCTATCCTTTTTTGCAATGAACATGTCTTTGATCTGTGCAGAAATCCCTGTTCCTGCTACTATCAGAATAATGAAAAGGAAATTCTTTTTCATTTATCAAACATAATAAATAATGTACTCCTGATGTCCTGGAAATGTATGGGAAAAACAAAACCCGGCTGATTGCCGGGTTATACGTTTATTTTTAAATGTTTAATACCTGTTTCGGGGAGGCCTGTTATTTCCATACCGGTTGAAATTACTACCGCCACCACTGCCACCACTATTTCCCCGGTAACCACCACCACCACCTTGCTTTTCTTCCGCTTCTTTTACTACAAGTGTTTTTCTTCCTATTGGCAGATCATTAAGACCTTCTATTGCTTCTTTTGCTTCGGTGCTGTTAGGCATTTCTACAAAGCCAAACCCTTTACTTTTACCTGTTTCCCTGTCCATGGCTACTTTTACAGAAGTAACGGTACCAAATTTTTCGAAAAATTCTTCTAATTCTGCATCGTCCATGTCATAAGGTAATCCGGCTACAAAAAGCTTCATCTGAATAAATTTGTACAAAAATAAGCAACAATATGGGTATTAACAGACCTAATTTCCACAAGAATTGAACTTTCTTTAAGTGATTAGAATCAGATAAAAAAGTAACCTTTATCATATTCCTCTTACATAAAGTGCCAGAACTTCAATCAACAGGATTTAGTATTACTTGTAACTAAAAAATCAGTCATGAAACTTCAGGTATCCAGGTCAAAAACGATTAAAGAACTGCAGGTTGAATTTGCTACCTGTTTCCCAAACCTGAAAATCGAATTTTTTGCTTCTACGCATAAACCAGAGGAAGGTTCATTCGGGAAACTACAATTCCCGAGAACAATGAAATTGGGAGAGCTGAGCCAGATGCTGAATGAGGGAGAAATTGCTGTTTCCCCGGGTATGCGGACTGGCCACCTGGAGCAAGTTTTTCATGCAGAATTTGGCCTGAATGCACAAGTATTCAGAAATATGAACGGCACCTGGATTCAAAGTACCAACAGTGATGATTTATCCTTATTGGAGCAAAATGAAATAGCCCAGGCTTCAATACCCAAAAAATCTTCATTGAGAAACGTTGAAGAAAGAGATTATTAAACAGCTGTGGATTTGAAAACTATTGATTGCATTTACCTGTCCTCATCAATTTTTTTACCGACATAATAACCTGCAGCTGCTCCTGCAAGTAACCCGACTGTCATCCATAGAATTACACCCCCTGATGCAAAATACCCAATGGCAAAACCAGCCAATGCGCCACCGATCATAATTATATTAGCCGCCTTACTTTTTGCGCCTGAATTTTCTGCCATATCCTGGCTATGTTTAAATTGGCGGAGTTGTTCTTTATGTTTTTTTCTATGATGTGATCTTGCCATTTTTATTTTGAAATTAGTAAAACATTTTGTTCCAAAAAAGTATCCTGATCAGAATCAGGCTGATTATTGGGGGAGTATGACAATAAACAGTATTACCGGATTTTTATTCTTACACTTATCTTTATTATCTAAAATATATGCCATGCGAATGTTCCTACTATCAATACTGATTTTTGGCCTAGTTCTGATTTCATTTTCACAACAAACACAAAAGCCGGTATTACATGGAAAAAACTGGATGGCCATAACAGGAAAACCGCTTGCAGCCACAGCCGGTGCTATTACGTTTCAGAAAGGTGGGAATGCTGTAGATGCTGCCTGCGCCATGCTCGCCGCAACCTGTACCATGTGGGATGTGTTAAGCTGGGGTGGAGAAACCCAGGTATTACTTTATAATCCTAAAACAAAAAAAGTTATTGCCATTAATGCGATGGGTGTTGCACCTACAGGCGCTACACCTGAATTCTTTAAGGGTAAAGGATATAATTTTCCTCCTGAGTATGGTCCTTTGGCTGCAACAACTCCCGGCACACCCGGTGGTTTGTGTTACATGCTGGCAGAATATGGCACCATGAGCTTGAAAGAAGTATTGGCTCCAGCCCTGCAGTTAGCTGCCGGTTATCCTATAGAAGCACAAACAGCTAATAGTATGGAAAGAGGGAAGGCCAGGATTAAAGAGTGGCCCTATAGTAAAAAAGTTTTTCTTCCACATATTGGGGAAAAAAGAGAGGCCCCGGAAGCAGGAGAAATATTTGTACAAAAAGACCTGCTGCAAACACTCACTAAAATGGTAGAAGCAGAACAGGAAGCATTGAAGAATAAGAAAAGTCGTAAGGAAGCTATCATGGCAGCCTATAACAGGTTCTACAAAGGAGATATTGCCAAAGAATTTGTTCGTGGTTGCCAGGAACAGGGTGGATTAATTACCATGGAAGATCTTGCCAAATGGAAACCGATAGAAGAAGAGCCCATGAAAGTTAATTATAAAGGTATTGATGTCTATAAACTGCAACAATGGACACAAGGACCTGTGTTACTTCAATCCTTGAACATATTAGAAAATTTTGACTTGAAAAGTATGGGGTACAATAGCAGTAAGTATATCCATACCATCTACCAGACTATGAACCTGGCATTTGCCGACCGGGATTTTTATTACGGAGACCCGTATTTCCCACCGGCTGAACCCATGAAAGGCTTGTTGAGTAAGGAGTATGCGAAGCAAAGAGCATCATTCATCAATTTTGAAAAGAATGATGCATTGATAGGCCCGGGCGACCCTTACCCGTTTGAAGGAAAAACAAATCCCTACCTGGAATTAATGAAACAAAGAGGATTTGCAATTGATACCACAAAAAGAAATTTCATGCCGTCACATGATACCAGAAACAGTGCGTCAGTTGATCATGAATATATGGACAGGCTTTGGCGTGGCACCACCAGTGTGGAAGCTGCTGACAAGGAAGGTTGGGTGGTATCAATTACACCAAGTGGAGGCTGGTTGCCTGCATGTATTGCAGGTAACACCGGAGTTGGAATGAGTCAGCGTATGCAGAGTTTTGTACTTGATTCTGCACTAAATGCCTTTAATGTTGTAGCACCCGGCAAAAGGCCAAGAGTTACATTAACACCAACCCTGGCACTCAGGGATGGCAAGCCTTATTTGTCTTTTGCTGTTCAGGGAGGGGATACACAGGATCAGAACCTGCTTCAGTTTTTTTTAAATGTAGTGGAGTTCGGAATGAATGTGCAACAAGCAGCTGAAGCAGCAAATATCAATAGTAATCAGCTTTGGCTTTCATTAGGAGGTTCAAAAACAGATGACAGAAAGCCCAAACCCGGAAATATATTACTGCATGACAAAACCCCTGAGAAAGTCAGGAACGAATTGAAGCAAATGGGCTACACATTGAGTTTTGATGACAGAACCAGTGGCCCGATCAACGCTATTTATTTTGATTGGAAACACGGCAGTTTCTGGGGAGGCAGCAGTAACCATGGAGAGGATTATGGAATAGGCTGGTAATACTTGCAAAAATTAAATTGTAATACAAATGATCTGGTCATATTTGCTGATTGGTGGAGGAATAGTGGTGTTGCTGTTATTACTTGTTTTGCAAAACAGGAAAGACAAACGGAAATTTATTGACACACTTAACCAGGATTACAAAAAACATGACAAACATAAGGATGATAAAGATCCGGATGACCTGAAAACCGGCTAAAAGGACATTTTAAAGAAGTAGCCGTATCATATAATAAAGGTGGCATTTCCTCATACTAACAATTGTTATCTTTGCATCTCAATTCTAAAAATCATATGAAAGAAGTTGTAATAGTTTCTGCTGTACGGACTCCGATGGGCAGTTTTGGAGGCAGTTTAAAAAGTTTATCCGCCACACAATTAGGTGCTACCGCTATTAAAGGGGCATTACAAAAAGCCGGGATCAAGCCAGAACAGGTAAATGATGTTTTGATGGGTTGCGTAATCCAGGCCAATTTGGGCCAGGCTCCGGCAAGGCAGGCTGCAAAATTTGCCGGTTTGCCCAATGAAGTGAACTGCACCACAGTTAATAAAGTTTGTGCCAGTGGAATGAAAGCTATTGCACTCGCCGCACAAAGTATTGCTTTAGGGGATGCAGACATTGTTATTGCCGGTGGTATGGAAAGTATGAGTAATGTGCCTTTTTATGCTGATAGTGTGAGATGGGGTAACAAATATGGTAACACTTCGTTGATTGATGGTCTCGCCAAAGACGGTCTGACAGATGTATATGATGGAAAAGCGATGGGTAATGCAGCAGAACTTTGTGCCAGTACATGCGGTATCAGCAGGGAAGAACAGGATGCCTTTGCGATCGAAAGCTATAAACGTTCACAGGCAGCCTGGGAAAAAGGCTTATTTGCCAATGAAATTGTACCCGTGGAGATCCCGCAACGCAAAGGAGACCCCATTGTATTTGCCAAAGACGAAGAACCTTTTAATGTTAAGTTTGATAAGATCCCTTCTCTTAATCCGGCATTTATAAAAGATGGAACAGTTACAGCGGCAAATGCCTCCACTATGAATGATGGAGCTGCTGCTTTGGTATTGATGAGTGCAGACAAAGCAAAGGAACTGGGATTGAAACCTATTGCAAAGATCCGTTCATATGCTGATGCAGAACAGGCACCGGAGTGGTTCACCACTACGCCATCAATAGCAGTACCGAAAGCTGTTTCCAAAGCTGGATTGAAAATGGAAGATATTGCTTACTGGGAACTGAATGAAGCATTTGCTGTAGTAGGCATAGAAAACAGTAAACGAATGAAATTGGATCCATCAAAAGTGAATGTACATGGAGGGGCCGTTTCGTTAGGGCATCCGTTAGGCTGCAGTGGTGCAAGAATTATTGTAACACTGATAAATGTATTGAAAGCCAATAATGCGAAATTTGGTGCCGCTGGAATTTGTAATGGCGGGGGCGGTGCTTCCGCGATGGTGATTGAAAATATTGAATAAAGGGTCTCACTATTAATTAATAATCTCTTGAAGCCCTGTGAAACCAGGGCTTTTTTCATACACTCTGTAATTAGTAAATTAGATATATGATTACTATTCGTATGGCCATACCAGCGGATGCAGCGCTTATCGCCAAATTAAGCCGCCAGACTTTCAATGAGACTTTTGCTGACTCAAACACAACAAGTGATATGGATAAATTTATGAAAGAACAATTCAACAATGAGGTGTTGATGAAAGAAGTGGAAACTCCCGGCGCCATTTTTTTCCTGGCCTATGATGATGAAGAACCAGTTGGCTATGTACGGCTGAGAGATGGAGAACATCATCCGGAATTTAAAGGAGCATCAAGCATTGAAATAGCCAGGATATATGCAGTAAAGAAATCCATCGGAAAAGGAATTGGCCGTGAATTGATGCAAAAATGCATCGATCTTGCACGGGAAATGAACCGGGATATTATCTGGCTGGGAGTCTGGGAAAAAAATGAAAGGGCAATTGATTTTTATCAAAAATGGGGATTTGAAAAATTTGCTGAACATGAATTTATTCTTGGCAATGACGTGCAAACAGACTGGCTGATGTCTAAACGACTGTTTAAAAGTGACTGACAGGCCGGTTCTGTATCGTAAACTTTCAACTATTCAATAGTAAATTTTCCTGAGCAAACCAGTACTAAGAGCACCCCGGAGGCGTTTAAGGATTGTTTAAATGATAAAAAATCAGCAGACTGTTAAACCATTCGTTTATAAAGTCCGTCTGATGTCTGTCTTTTTAATAAATAACAATCTAAAACCCAATTATGAAACCAAGGATCCTTTCCCTCGTAATTTCGATTCTTTCCTTATCAATACTGTTTACAGCCTGCAAAAAAGAAGGCTCAGTTTCACAGGATTATTCTGCTGAAACTGCTGCACATTCAGAGGATCAGTCAAGATTTTCTACTGAAGTAGATGCAGTAGCTAATGATGCTAATCTTGCGCTGGAAGTTACACCGGCCTTTTCTGGCCGGGGCGGAGAAATACAGGCACTTATCTGCGACGCGGATATAACTGTTGATACTTTAGCTAACCCAAGAACTATCACTATTACGTATAATGGCACCAATTGCCTTGGTAACCGTACCCGTACTGGTGTTATCGTTTTATCAATGGCCCAGGGTGTTCGCTGGAAGAATGCCGGAGCAGCACTTAGCGTAAGCTATCAGAATTTTAAGGTTACTCGTATTAGTGATAATAAAAGCATTACCATTAACGGTACACAAACTTACACCAATGTAAGTGGCGGTTTGCTTATAAATCTGCCGGTTTTAGGAACTATTACGCATACGATCACCAGCAGCAATATGTCTGTCACTTTTGATAATGGGTCACAACGTACATGGCAGGTAGCCAGGCAAAGGCTGTTTACTTATAACAATGGGGTTGTTGTCACTGTGACCGGAACTCATGCTGATGGATCCGTTACAGGAATTGCAGATTGGGGTACTAATCGTTTTGGCCGTTCATTTATAACAGCTATAACCCAGCCACTGGTGTTGAAACAGGATTGTAGTTTCAGGGTGGGAAGTGGTAAAGTTGAACATACTACACCAATGTATAATATTGCAGCTACTTTCGGACTTGATGCCAATGGTAATGCCACATCCTGTCCGGGTACTGGTTACTATTACATGAAATTAGTCTGGACTGGCCCCGGGGGTAATACACAAGCTGCTATTTTACCATATTAATTCATTTATGACTTAATTGAAACCGCCGGCATATTACCGGCGGTTTTTTTTTATATCTTTTTATCTCACCTGAACTTTTACAACTAAATTAGCAGTTAATGGCAACCACTTTAATTAGCAATATAAAATTACTGGTAAATACACCGGATGAGAACAAGCTCTTAAGAGGGAAGGAGTTGTCAAAATTACCTTGTATTGCAAACGCTTACCTGATCCTTGAAGAGGGAATAATTACAGGAATGGGTGAATGCAGTGAAATTCAAAATCCGAAATCAACGTTCAAAAACATTATCGATGCTACAGGTCAATATGTATTACCGGCCTGGTGCGACAGCCACACCCATCTTGTATTTGCAGCAAGCAGGGAAGAAGAATTCGTTGACAAAATAAAAGGGTTGAGTTATGCTGATATTGCAGCCAAAGGTGGAGGAATCTTAAATTCTGCCAAAAAGCTGCAGGATGCTACTGAAACTGAATTATTTAATCTTGCATGGAAACGACTGGAAGAAGTTAGCAAACTGGGTACCGGCGCTATAGAAATCAAAAGCGGGTATGGTCTGTCTGTAGATGGTGAATTAAAAATGCTCAGGGTAATTAAAAGACTTAAAGAAAAGTCTGTACTTTCCATTAAGTCAACTTTCCTTGGTGCCCATACTTATCCGTTGGAGTATAAAGACAATCACCAGGGCTATATTGACCTTATTTTAAATGAGATGTTGCCGGTGATTGCGAAAGAAAAACTGGCAGACTACATAGATGTATTTTGCGAAACGGGTTTCTTTTCTCCGGAAGAAACAGAAATAATTTGCCGGGCAGGTATGCGTAATGGACTTAAGCCGAAAATTCATGCCAACCAACTGAACTTATCCGGTGGTACACAGGCTGGAGTAAAATTAAATGCCCTAAGTGTTGATCACCTTGAAACAATGGATGAAGATGCAATTACTACATTGGCCGGATCAAATACCATTGGAACATTATTGCCAACTGCTGCTTTCTTTCTCAGAATGCCCTTTCAGCCAGCCCGGAAACTGATTGATGCCGGCTGCGCCATTGCTCTTGCATCTGATTATAATCCCGGGTCATCTCCATCCGGTAATATGAACCTGGTGACAGCGATGAGCTGTATCCAGATGAAGATGCTGCCGGAAGAGGCTATCAATGCGGCTACTATCAATGGTGCTTATGCTATGGAATTGCAGGATGAAGTGGGGAGTATTATGATTGGTAAAAAAGCAAATCTGATCTTTACCAAACCAATTTCTTCCCTGGCTTACCTCCCTTACGCATTTGGCTCCAATCTTATTGATAAAGTAATGATCAACGGTGAACTTTGTTAATTTCAATGTATGCTTAAACTTATTTTATGGGTTTTGTCTTCATTAATTGCAACTGCGATATTTTCCCAGAACAGTACACCAGATTGCAGTCCCTTTAAAAAGGGAGACTTCCTCTACAAAGATTCCTCTGGCATAACCTGGGACTTAAAAAGAACCAGCAAATATCAAACTGAACGGAATAAACAAACCGGATTACTTATTAAGCATAAGATCACCTGGATAAGTAATTGTGAATATAAACTGACACAGATATGGTCTAATAATAAGGACAGGAGAAAGCACAACCGGTCATGGAATGTTTACAAAATTTTAAGAGTTACGGATATGTATTATTCGTATTCCTGTACTTGTTCGGACGGCAGAGAGATTACCGGGGTAGTTGTGAAATTAACCGGTTAATATTTTCAACAAGTGTATAGTATTGGTGTTGAATTTAACACATGACTTTATTTTATACCATACATATTTTGTACTTTCATATATTTAATTTGAACAGCTTAAAATGTATTTCGTTTTTTAGAAAAGAAAGTAGTAGAACAATTGAATAAAAGTATTTGGATATGTCCTTACGTCATTTTATTTCTTCCAGAAAGTTTTTACGATCATTTGATATTATCAAGGAAAACGTATCATTAAAATGGAAAGAAGTTGCCGAATTATTCAACCTCCATGAGGATGTATTTGAAAACCCCCGGCATATAAAGTTAAAAAAACCTGTTACGGTTATTCTTATTGGTGCCGGACACAGGGGTGGTATTTATGCAGATTATGCTGTTGAAAATCCTGATGAAATGAAAATTATTTCCGTTTCGGATATCAACATTAAAAGACGCAATACAATAAAAAAGCTGCATAATATTAACGATACATATTGTTATAGCAACTGGCAGGATATTTTTAAGGTGCCGAAATTTGCAGATGCTGTAATTATAGCCACACCTGATCATTTACATACACAACCTTGCCTGGCTGCTTTAGAGGCAGGATATGACGTATTGCTGGAAAAGCCAATAGCCCCAACTGAAGAAGAATGCAGATTGATTTATAATAAGGCACAAGCCAGTAATAATATAGTTGGTATATGCCATGTACTCCGGTATTCTCCCTATTTCCGGGAATTAAAAGAAGTATTGGATGCAGGGCTGATCGGGAATATTATCAGTCTTCAGCATATGGAGCCAATTGAACAAATTCATATGAGCCATTCATATGTCAGGGGAAAATGGAGAAACAGTAAGATGGCTACACCTATTTTACTGGCAAAATCAAGTCACGATACTGATATTATCCGCTGGCTGGTGAATAGTCCTGCTAAAGATGTTCACTGTTTTGGAAACCTGAAATGGTTTACGAATATCAATGCCCCGGAAGGGAGTACGGAAAGATGTACGGATGGTTGTAAAGTGGAGTCCTCTTGTCCATACTCCGCATTGCAGATATATTTACGGGATAAAAAAAGATTATACGTTTTTGATATGCCTGAAAATAAGTCAGAATGGGATGACTTTATACTGGAGAAATTAAAAACTACTGATTACGGAAGATGTGTGTACCGTATGGACAATGACCAGCCAGACCATCTTACTGTGAATATGTTATTTGAAAATGGAGTAACTGCCGCCTTCTCTATGGAGGCACATGTGTCATATGAGGGCAGAAGGACCAGGATAATGGGGTCTAAAGGTGATATAGTCGGGAATATGGAATCTTTTATAATGACCGATTTTAAGACTAGGAAACAAACGTCATGGAAAATGAAAACTGATGCTCATGGAGGTGGTGATCACCGGTTAGTTAAGGACTGGATCCAGGCAGTTGCTCAAAAAGATAAAGGCCTTCTCAGTTCTTCAATTGACGTTTCGATAGAGAGCCACCTGATGGCTTTTGCCGCTGAGAAAAGCAGGCTTAACCGGACAATTGAAGAAGTTAAATTAATCAGTAATGAATACCTTATAGAAAACGGATAATCACCGATTCTGCCTGGTAATTAATTACGGTTCATCCGATAAAGGAATCTCATCATTGATGGCTTGCAGCTTAGGCTTCCCATATGCAATGGACCCAATCATCATAATGATACTTGTGATTAAGATCACAAAGAATAATATTCCTTCATTAAACTTTGATAATTTATAAAGCTGCGGTATGCTATAGAATAAAAGGATAGTGATCAGACCTCTCGGCATAAAAAAAACTTCAGGAATAATATGTGAACGGAGAAAAAACCGCAGGTAAATAAACCTGATAAACAAAAGTAAAATGACAATGGCACTGCCAGCCATAATAACATCCGTATCCATGATTAACCTGATATCTATCGTTAATCCAAAAATAAAGAAGAAAAAAGTCCTGATCAGGAAGCTGCTTTCCGCTGTTAATGAATGGAGTAAATGACTTACATCATCTACCTGTTGAATAGATACCCATTTGTAGAGCCGGTTAAAGATAGATTGTTGCCAGTTACTTACAATTAATCCAAATAACAGGATTATGAATAAAGATGGCAAATGCAGCATTTTGCCGCCAGCATATAAAAATATTAAAACAGCAAATACCAGGAAGAACCTTACTTTGGTTGTAATCCGGGTAAGCATGAAAAGCATAAGAAATGATAGTACAATACTTAAAACAATTGAAATAATCAATGAGCCGAAAAACCAGGAAATATTTGCGCCTTTTAATAAGTTCCCCGCAATAAGATAATTAAAGAAAATAATTCCAAGAATATCTGAAAAAGAAGTTTCATAAACAAGAAATTCCTTTTTATGCTCATCCAGATGAGAAATACTGGGTATAACAATTGCGCTGCTAACTACAGAGAGAGGTAAAGCATAAATCAGGCAAAGAATAAAATCTTCTTTTAGATAGAAATACAGGAACGAAGAAATAGCAATTGATGAAAGCACTAGTATGATCAAACCGGAAAAAAATGCGTTACGGATCAATTTTATTTTCTTTTTACCCAGCTGTAGATCCAACCCAGCCTCAAGTATGATCATTATTAAACCCAGAATACCAAATATCTCTACCATTTGTGGAGACACTACCACAGAAATATTATTAAAAACAAGGGTTTCTCTTATCCCAATGCCTGACAGCAATAAAAGTAAAACTGAAGGTATACCAGTTCGCCGGGAAATCAGGTTGAATAAATACGACAGAATCACTAAAAGGCAAATGGCTATTATATATCCGTATGCACCTATTTCTTTCATTATTCAAAAATATCAGAAATAATCTTTAAAAAAACTTTTATCATTTCTTAACTTAAGCAAGTAGGTCAATTGTCGTATTTTTACAGAGCCCGCCTGGTATTTTAATTTGAATTTTTATGTATAAAAAGCAGGCTTACGAAATATTTTTTTCAGCCACGAGGGCAGTTCAGCCACAGTTACTATTACCAGAATATATTTATACGCAGAACGGATTTCTCCATTTAGCGGATCAAGTGTTCAAGATACGGGATATTAATAAATTTATAGTGATAGCTGCTGGAAAAGCTGCACCGGGAATGGCCAATATTACGGAAAAGCAAGTTGGCATTTTAATTTCTGAAGGATATTGTATTACTAAATACGGGCATTCCCTTCCCCTGGAGTTTTTTCTTACTATTGAAGCAGCTCATCCGGTGCCAGACCATAATAGTATTAAAGCCGGTGAAATAGTTTTGCAAGCTGTAAGTAGTTTAACTGTTGATGATATTGTGCTGGTATTACTTAGCGGAGGCGCATCATCATTGCTGGCAGATATTCCTGAGGGATGTACACTGGAAGAAACGAAGACTATTTTTACTATGCTGGTAAATAGCGGAGCCTCCATTCATGAAATTAATATTGTAAGAAAGCATTTAAGTAAGATTAAAGGTGGACAACTTGCAAAAGCAGTCTATCCGGCAAAGCTTTTTACTCTGATCATAAGTGATGTGGTAGGGGATGACCTGGAAAGTATTGCTAGTGGGCCTACGGTTTCCGATAGTTCTACATTTGACGACGCTTACCGGATCTTACAAAAATATAATATCTGGACCAGCACAGCAGAAACTGTCAGAAGATATATTCTAAGGGGAGTAAATCAAACTATTGAAGACACCCCCAAGCCCGGTGCTCACTTTTTTAATAATACGATTACAAAAATTATAGGGAGTAATATTCTTGCATTGAATACGGCCAAACAAAAAGCAGAACAATTGGGCTATCATTCTTTCATTTGGACAGACAAGCTAACCGGAAATGCTGATTCGGAAGCCCGCAAATTTGTACACTTCCTGCAACATTATACTAGTAAAAAACCTGCATGTATTTTGATGGGTGGAGAAACAACATTAAAAGTTTCAGGTCCGGGCAAGGGTGGCCGAAATCAACATTTTGTTTTAAGTGCATTAAATGAATTGCTAAAAAATAGTTTGCCTGGAACTGATCATGATATCACAATTCTAAGTGCCGGAACAGATGGTACTGATGGGCCTACTGATGCTGCTGGAGCTTTATTTAACAATAAATCATTGTCAACTTCCCCTGGAATGAGCGAAATGATACAGGAGCACCTTGATCGCTTCGATTCTTATACTTATTTCGATACTATGGGTGGGCTGGTTGTAACAGGACCAACACAAACAAATGTTATGGATGTTGTTGTAGCATTGATTCATTAATTCAGCTTATTTTAATAGAATAATATTAAATTAACATTTGTTAACTGATAACAAAGAGTGTCTGAGCCCTGACTTTAGTTTCTTATTTTTGTAATGATCAACTGTCTTCAGGTATGTGCTGAAGATCATATGTAAAGGGATAATGCTGATCGCAATATCAGCTAGTGCTAATCTTAAAAAAATCGGAGATGATTACAGTTATAATTCCTGCGTTAAATGAAGAAACTACAGTTGGGAAAGTTGTAGCTCTTGTAAAAAAATCACCATTGGTAACAGAAGTATTGGTGGTAGATGATAAATCCATGGATAATACGGTTGACGAGGCAAGAAAGGAGGGGGCTACAGTAATAACAAGTACAAGGTTAGGGAAAGGTACATCTATGAAAGACGGAATTCTGGTTGCAAAGAATGAACTTATTGTCTTTCTTGACGCGGATATTATAACCTATCCTGATAATGTTATTGAAGAATTAACCTCGCCATTACTAAATGATCAGGCTGATTTTGTAAAATCATACTTTACGAGACAGGCCGGCCGGGTAACTGAACTGGTAGCAAAGCCATTATTGTCTATTTTATATCCATCATTTCCAAATTTTCAACAACCATTAAGTGGTATGATTGCTGGGCGAAAAAGTTTTTTTTCAAAATGTGAATTTGAAGAAGGTTACGGCGTAGACATCGGTATCCTGATAGATATGCATAATCTGAAAGCAAGAATTGCAGAAGTAAGTATCGGTAATATAGAAAACCGGATGCAATCACTGGAACAGCTTGGTAAAATGAGCCGTGAAGTGGCCAGGACGATTATGAAAAAATCAAAAGGTGTTGAAGTACAAAACCTGGAAACTTTTGAAAATATACAGGTGATCCGGGAACAAATGGAATTTGCCATACGGGAAGGGTTGATGTCATTGAAAAAGGTGGCCATATTTGATATGGATAATACAATTCTCAGGGCCAGTTTTATAAATACCGCAGCTGCGAAATTTGATTTCAGGAAAGAGCTGGTTGATATTGTTACCAATAATAATAATCCATTTATCCGTACAAAAATGATTGCCCGATTATTAAAAGGTAAAACGATCGGAGAGTTACTGGAAGTAGCAGATAGTATAGAGGTTACGGCTAATCTCGAAAAACTTTTAGCTGAGTTGAAACTTCAGGGCTATATCACCGGCATTATCAGTGACAGTTATGATTGTATTACTAATCATATGAAAAATAAATTCGGTTTTGATTTTACCATTTCCAATGAACTGGAATTTTCAAAAAGTGTGGCAACCGGAGAAGTTAAAATACCATCTTTGTTTTTGCAGGATGATAAAAGTCAATGTAAACACGAATATTGCAAGTTAAATGCCCTGATTAATATTTGCGATAAATATGGGGTGGATCTGAAAAACACCCTGGTGGTAGGTGACGGGGAGAATGATATTTGTATCATTCGTAAAGCAGGAATTGGTGTTTCATTCTGTTCCACCCATTCATATGTCGATTCAGTAGCAGATTATGTGATAAAAGAAGCTGATTTTAATTTATTAGTACCGATCATTAATTGATTTAATCGGAATTGAAAATCAGCTACTAACCGGGCAACTCCTCTCGTATTGATTTTAAAATTCAATTACATGGTACTGAAAGCACTTTATCAATATATTGTCAGATTTTTACGTACAAAGCTGAGCCGGGTACAATTGATAATGCTGATCGCCACATTTGTTGGTTTTACTTCCGGTTTATTAGCAGTTTTAATTAAATTATTCGTTCACTCTATACAGAACTGGATTCAGGGAATTCCTGTTAACAGGTTTGCGTATTTATTTTTTCCGGCTGTTGGTCTGTTTTTGTCTGTTTTTTTAATACGGCATTTCTTTGGTGGACAAATTCAAAAAGGTATTGCAATGGTATTAAAAGCTATTGCGATGAAGTCTTCTTATATCCCTTTGAGCCATACTTATATGCATGTGGTTACCAGTTCGCTCACGGTAGGATTAGGTGGCTCCGTTGGCCTGGAAGCTCCGATCGTAGCTACCGGCGCCGCAGTGGGTTCCAATATATCCAGAATTAGTGATTTGAATTACCAGGAGCGAACTCTTTTAATAGCTTGTGGGGCTGCTGCCGGTATTTCAGCGGTATTTAATGCACCTATTGCCGGGGTAATTTTCGCCGTTGAAATATTACTTTCTGAAACAATTGTGAGCTATTTTATTCCGTTAATCATTTCTTCAGTTGTGGGTGTTTTATGCTCAAAAATAATTTTAGCTGAATCTTCCCTTTTCAATTTTGTACTTCAGCAGTCTTTTGATTACAGGAATGTTCCTTATTACCTGGTACTTGGCGTGATGGCTGGTTTTATTTCCCTTTATTATGCCCGCCTATTCAAAGGCACAGAAAAATGGATGCTGGGATGGAAAATGAATGGCTATTTGAAAACAGTGGTAGGTGGATCTATTTTGGCACTCATTTATTTTGTTTTTCCTCCATTGTTCGGGGAGGGATACAATAGTGTCAAAATGGTAGCCAATGGTTCACTCGTTACATTTGCTGATAACACAACTTTATTTTCAGTCCTCAATCAAAATTGGGGTTTGATCGTATTTTCCGGTTTAATTGTTATACTGAAGCCGATTGCAGCTGGAATTACAATTGGTAGCGGTGGCAATGGTGGCAATTTTGCACCATCGCTATTTGCTGGTTCATACCTGGGTTTCTTCTTTTCTAAATTGCTAAATAGCACTCCCTGGATTAAAATACCGGAGGGAAATTTCAGCCTGGTGGCGATGGCCGGTGTTTTAAGCGGGGTTATGTATTGTCCTTTAACTGCTATTTTCTTAATTGCCGAAATCACCAATGGTTATGAATTATTTATCCCATTAATGATTGTCTCTTCTCTTTCGTTTTTTATAGTTAAATCATATGAACCCTATTCAATGGACATTAAAAAACTGGCGTTGGAGGGACAGGTGTTTACTCATAAAAAGGAAAAAAATATTCTTACTTCCATCCGGTTGGAGGATATGCTCTATGATAAATATGAAAGTATAGGCATAGATAAAAAACTTTTGGACCTGGTAGAGATTGTAAAACGAAGTGAAAAAAATATTTTTGCTGTAGTTGATAATAAAGAAAAATTTGCCGGGATTATTGAGTTAAACGACATAAAACAACGATTGTTTCAGCCAGAACAATTTGAGAAAGTCCAGGTCAGGACCATAATGAAAAAACCTCCGGCCATTTTACTACACTCTGAAGATATGCACTCCGTCATGGAAAAATTTGATATAACGCAGAGCTGGTACTTACCTGTGCTTGACAACCAAAGAAAATTTATTGGATTCATTTCCAAGACCAGGTTATTTAATAAATACAGGGAAATTCTGTCAAGCCAGAGAGATTTATATGAGGATATTAAAAGTACATAGTCATTAGAACAGGTTCGCAATAAAACGAATAACTTAATCTTCAAGTCTAAACAAAGGATTTATGGCATCATTTGCTTTGAATACATACACCTTTTATTGTTTCCAATACTTATATAGAAAATTTTAAAGGTCTGCTACTGCAGTAATGTATTTGTAAGTGACTCCGGAGAGACTCGAACTCTCGGCCCGCTGATTAAGAGTCAGCTGCTCTGCCAACTGAGCTACGGAGCCATTAAAAATATTTTCAATTAAAATTCATTTGCAGGGAAGATTGTTTCAGGTATTAGTTTTTTGCTGTTTCTTGCTATCTTTTTTTCGCTCCTTTTTAAAGCGTAATTCATTTAAAAAAATGAAGACAGGGATAAACAGGTAACAAATGCCTGCATATAGTTCCCATCCTGCTAATGCCATTACTATTGCTGCAAAACCAATAAACACATTCCATAATGCACCTCTTTTTTCTTTGCGGGTATACATGATTTCAAACCCTGTCAACGCAAGTTTTTCCCGGCATGAAAATGCCCGGTGATACATAAGAAAAAGCAGCAACCAAATCACTCCATAGCCTACGCTAAACAAGATTATAAGTTGCGAAAAATCTTCCTGGTGAATGATAGAAAGCCCTTTTTCTGCTGCCTGTGGAAACAGGTTGATCCCTGTCCAGGACGAGAGCAGTAAGGAGAATAAGAATTTCAATGGATACACATAAAAAAGAATCACAGCGAGATAAGCAAGGTTCAGCAAAATGGTATTAATGTCGTTAAGGCCATACCGGCGAAAAAATTTATACTGCTGATACCAAAATAAAAAGATCATGGCTACGGTTGCAAAAAAAGGAATAGCACCGTTGAGTAGTACACTTAGTTCTTCATAAGTTTGAGGCACCTCCAGGGAAACCACTAATAATGAAACAGAAAAAGCAAACACAGCATCACTTAATGCCTCAATTCGCTGGATGTCAGTACCTCGCTCCTTAAATGCGGTGGCGGATAGTTTGAATATTTTTTTGCGAATCATAACTTTCTAAAATAATGCAAATTAGCCCGGGTACATCCTGTAGATAATGATTTTAGTTAGCAGGAATAATGATTATGACAAAGTCGTATTAAATTTACCCAATGATAGAAATCTGCGTTTTCCTGTTTGCATAGTCATTATTTGATTCTTCCTGCTCCCGTCAGATGCCGGTAAAAGAAGGTTTAGGAATTTGAAAAAAAGGGTGTAGCCATTACTTTACAGTAACTATTTTTTTTCATAGACCAATAAGTTTGTTTCCGCTTCAGGAGTAAGCAATATCTTAGCATACAAATCTTTATGGTATGCAACCAATTATTGAATGTGTTCCCAATTTCAGCGAAGGTGCTGATCTGAATATCATTAAACAAATTACTGACCAGGTGGAATCCGTGGAAGGTGTGAGGCTGCTGAATGTAGACCCGGGGAAAGCCACTAACCGGACGGTAGTGACATTTGTCGGCAACCCTGAAGCAGTGATAGAAGCTGCTTTTTTGGCAATTAAAAAGGCAGGAGAGTTGATTGACATGACCAAACATAGAGGCGAACATCCAAGAATGGGAGCCACTGATGTTTGCCCCCTAATACCTATTTCGGGGATCAGTATGGAAGAAACGGCGGAATATGCACAAAAATTAGCGAAAAAAGTGGGAGAGGAATTGCAAATTCCCGTTTACTTATACGAAGCAGCACAACCAGATGAGAAGCGTAGTAATCTATCGGTAATAAGGGCAGGGGAGTATGAAGGTTTTTTCAAAAAGATAAAACAACCGGAATGGAAACCTGATTTTGGTCCGGCAGAATTTGATGCCAAACGTGGTGGAACAGTGATCGGGGCAAGAGATTTCCTGGTGGCCTATAATGTGAACCTGAATACTACTTCTACCCGCAGGGCAAATGCTATTGCCTTTGATGTACGGGAGGCTGGAAGAAAATTGAAAATGGAGAATGGAGAACTCAAAACAATCCCGGGGAGTTTAAAATCTGTTAAAGCGATTGGCTGGTATATTAAAGAGTATGGCGTGGCACAGATCAGCATGAACCTGACGAATATTAACATTACGCCGGTGCATATTGCATTTGATGAGGTTTGTAAGAAAGCAGATGCAAGAGGAATAAGGGTTACTGGCAGCGAATTGGTGGGTCTTGTACCATTGCATGCCTTACTGGAGGCAGGTAAATATTTTCTGAAAAAACAAAAACGATCAACCGGTGTATCAGAGAAAGAGCTGATAAAGATCGCAGTAAAAAGTATGGGTTTGGATGAACTGGGACCCTTTAATCCGGAAGAAAGAGTCATTGAATATATGCTCCGCAGTAAAGCCGATAGTAAATTGGTGAATATGAGCTTATATGATTTTGCAGATGAAACAGCAAGTGAAAGTCCTGCACCTGGCGGAGGTTCTATTTCTGCTTATGCCGGCGCTCTGGGTATTTCATTAGCTACGATGGTGGCTAATTTGTCTTCACATAAAAAAGGCTGGGATGACAGATGGGAAGAGTTTAGTAAGTGGGCCGATAAAGGGGAACAGTATAAGAAGGAATTGATAAGGCTGGTAGATGCAGATACAAAAGCTTTTAACCAGATCATGACGGCGTTTGGATTACCAAAATCAACTGAGGAAGAAAAAGCAGCAAGAACAAAGGCAATAAAGGAGGCCACAAAGTTTGCCATTGATATACCTTTTAAAGTGATGCAGGCTTCTTACGACAGTATGGAAGTAATAAAAGTAATGGCTGCAACAGGCAATCCAAATTCAATTTCAGATGCCGGAGTGGGTGCCCTTTGTGCCCGAAGTGCAGTGATGGGTGCGTTCATGAATGTGCGGATCAATGCGGCAGGATATGATGATAAAGATTTTGTGGCTGATATACTCAACAGGGGCAGGGAAATTGAGAACAAAACCATAGCTTTAGAAGCAGAAATTTTAAAAATTGTTGATGGAAAAATCGGAAACTAAGGCTCCTGCTGCCGGGCCCAAATTAAATGAAATGCAGCACCTGAAAATATATAATAAACAGGATGTTTTATCGCTGACAAAACTTCGTCGTTTTGAAACCAAACTGGGGGAAAGATTACATGTGGTACACGATGCTGCTGAACTGGAAAGTTCGATCTCCGGCTCGGGTGCCAGATATGTTTTGTTTGGTATACCCGAAGATCTTGGTGCAAAGGGCAATTTAGGAATTGGGGGCACTGATACTTTATGGATACCCTTTCTGCAAAGTTTCCTGAATGTACAGAGTAACGATTTTCTGGATGGTAATGAAATTTTATTAGTTGGCCATTTTGATTTTGGAGATATACAATACCTGATAGATACTACGGCCAAAAGTGATGATGAGAAAATAGAAGCGTACCGGCATGCAGTCAATTCAATTGATGATGAAGTGGAACACCTGGTTAAAATTATTACCGAAGCGAAAAAGATTCCCGTGGTGATTGGTGGCGGTCATAATAATTCTTATCCTTTGATCAAAGGCGCTGCCAAGGGTTGGCATAAAGCAGGTGTATTACCATTGGCCCAGATAAACTGTATCAATTTAGATGCACATGCTGATTACAGGCCGATGGAAGGGCGACATAGTGGGAATGCATTTCGGTATGCAGAAGAGGACGGCTACCTGCAAAAGTATTGTGTAATTGGTTTGCATGAAAACTATCTGCCGCAAAACATCTGGATTGATATTGTGAATAATCCTTTTATAGACTGTATAACCTTCGAAGATATTTTTGTACATGAGAAAAGAACTTTTTTACAATCAGTGGCCCATGCTACCGGTTTTACAGAAGATACTTTAACAGGAATTGATATTGATCTTGATTCCATTCAGAACACTCTCAGCAGTGCCATGACACCTGTTGGCATCTCACCTGTACAGGCAAGACAGTTTGTATCTTTTACAGCAGCTGACAGTAAACCGGCCTATTTCTATATCTGCGAAGGTGCAACCCGGTTAAATGATGGCAGAACAGATGCTACCAGTGGCAAATTGATCAGCTACCTGGTAAGTGATTTTATCAAAGCAAATTCTGTTTGATCAGAATACAGGTCCGTATAATTTTATATCTGCCTTATCAAAGGCTTTTTTGAACCTGGTAAGCACTTTGTCTGCTTCTGAAGTTTTCTTTTCCGCTATCAGAGATTGCCATAATCCGAATAAAACCCAGCCATTCTCATTATTGGTGAGGAGATCTTTCTGCAATATATCTTTTGCTTCTTTTACACGACCAGCTTTTAGGAATGCATTGCCAAGGTAATGTTTCGGATTCAGCATCCAGTCCCTTGGTTCATTATATACCATATTCTCCTCTGTCACTACGGCTTCTTCAAAAGCAGCAATAGCCTCGCTGTATCTCTTTTCCTTCAGCGCAATTGTTCCTATCAAAATATTTTCAGCAATAATAGCCCCGTCAATAGCAGGTGAAAAAGGAGTGAATGGAATTAAAAGACTGCTGTCTTTCATGAGTTGCTGCAACTTTCTCAACTCATCCTTTGCTCCGGGAAGATTTGACTGATGAGTTAATGCCATACCCCTGCCTAAATGATACAGAATAGTTGCATACAGTTGTGATCCTTCTGGCTTTGGTATACTCAGTAGTTTATCCCAGTTGCCAAACCTGATATCAACCAGCACCGGCGTCATAAAAATATATTGGATATAATTACCCATTGCTCCCGGTATTGACAGGTAATCTTTTGGAATACTGTTTTTTGTTTCGTTGGCTGAAAAGGTAGAATGACCCGAACGTCCGCCAAGCATTGCATTATTGGTCTGCATATGCAGGTTGTGAATGATATACAGAAAGTCATTTCCTGTTACAGGTGCGTATAGAGGTATGATTTTCTTATAACTTTTTACAGCATTTTCGTTAACTGAAACGCCTTTGGCATAGTTGCCTGTCCGTAAATAAATATGTGATGGCATGTGCACCATGTGTGAAAGACCCGGAGTCAGGTTACCTAACCTGTCTGCACTGGGCAAAGCTTTGGCTGCAAAAGGGGAGGGCTCCATTACATGGATATAATAATGATTGGCGCCGGGATGATTCGGATTTTTTTCCAATAATCTTTCTAACACTTCACGGATTTGCGGTGTCCATGGTTTAGGCATGCCATCAATTTTCCATAAATCCCATGGATGTTGCAACATCAGGGCGTCTGCATACAGGGCAGCTACATCTGCGTCTTCGGAATATTTTTCATATGTTACTTTCATATGGTCAACGTATAATTGATTCAGCTTCTCTCTTGAAACTGTTGAGTCAGCAGAATAACGAATTTGTTGAGCTTGTATCAGCATTTTTTCTTTATCTGAACATTTTGCTGAAAGTTCAACAGCCTTTTTACTGGTCAGTAATGCATCCGGAGAAGCAGCATAACCAAGATCATTAATATTAGGTCCATACGCCAATGCCTGTGCCCAATACAACATGGCACAACCCGGATCCAATTTCGCCGCCTTTTTGAAAGAGGCAATAGCTTCAATAATATGGAAGCCATAATACATGTTGATACCCTGGTTGAAATAAAACTGGGCACTGTCATTTTCAGTGCTGATTTTCCATTGGTAACTACCAGCACCCGGAATGGGGGGAATATCAGTTTCTTCCATCATATCCTTTAAAGCTGTCCAGTCAGGGCTGCACAATGCTATATTTTTTATCTTATAATTGCTGTTCCGGGGAGAGTGGGTTTCGATTTTGTTTTCCTGCAAACGAAAGGCCAGTAATGCTGTAATGAAAGCCAGTAATACCAGGATTGGCAGAGGCGACTTCATAATTGTTGGTTTAAGTTATAAAAAGGTACATCTTTTCTGTGAAATTGTGTATTACAACGTTGAGTTTATGCCCCTGTTGCTATAATTTTGTTATATGAAAAGGATATTTATCCTCTTTCTTGTTATCATCAGTATGGAGGCAAACAGTCAGAATGAATTTGCTGCTACTACTTTTTATAATGAGTTCAATAAGATCTATGCTGATGCCCAGGAAGGATTTGTAAAAAATAAAGGCACTAAAAGGATAAGTGAGTACGAAGAATTAGTAGATGAGCACAAAGCCAAATGGATGCTCCCGCTGGCAGATTCCGGTAAAATAGTTTTCCCTGCTTCAGGGTTTCCTTATGTTATTTATTATTTTGAACCATCTAAAACAAGACTAAAAGTAGATCAGCGGGGCGCCTATTTACGGGATGCAGTTGCAACAGCGTTTGACAAGCCTTTGTATACTATTTCTGAAACTAAAATCATCAATAACTTTCCTTATACAGACACCTGGTTCTTTACCGAGCAGGGTGAATTCCGTAAAACCTTCGCAATTTTCAGGCAAACTATATATAATAACAATGGAAAATTCTATTTGTCTTTTCAGATCCGTGGTAAAAAACCATTGTAAATGAAAATAACTATTGTTCCAGCTCCATTATCCTTTCAAATACCTTTTCATATTGCTTGTGCAGTACTTCCAGTTCTTCGCCGGCTTTTTTATAAGCAGTTTCTGCCTGGATAAATTTTGATTTGTCTGAGTAAGTACCCGGATCAGCAAGGGATGCTTCCAGTGCTGCTTTACCTGCGGTCAGCTTTGCTATATGTTCTTCCAATTGCTGGAATTGCTTTTGTATCCGCTGTAATTCCTTTTTCTTTTCTTTGTCGATAACGACGCCAGTCTGCGGTTTTGGCGTTGGCGCAGGGGTGGGGGCAATTTGTTTTGTTTCAGCTGGTTTAGGCTGCTCATTTACCTTGCCGTTTTTTTTATTTTCTGCATCCTGCTTTGCCATCCGTTCTTTCCAGGCCACCCACTCTTCATAACCGCCTTTGAATTCTTTTATTTCATGGTCAACGATCTCCCATATCTTATTAGCCGTTTTGGAAACAAAATACCTGTCGTGGCTAACAAGAATAATGCTGCCCTGGTATTTATTCAATGCATCAATCAGCAGGTCACAACTATGCATATCAAGGTGGTTGGTAGGCTCGTCCAGCATCAGAAAGTTGGCTTTGCTAACTATCGTTTTAGCCAGGGCAACTCTTGCTTTTTCGCCACCACTTAATATTTTTATTTTCTTATCAGCATCATCACCACTGAATAAGAAACAGCCGAGTAAACCACGAAGTTCCAGTTCATTCATCTGGCTGCCGCATTCTTTCATCTCGTCAAGAATAGTATTATTCACATTCAATGCTTCTAACTGGTGCTGTGCATAAAAACTTTCTTCTACGTTATGTCCCCACTTCCTTTCTCCATTTGTGAAATTTTCAACTCCGGCTATGATTCGCAGAAGGGTAGACTTTCCTTTGCCGTTAGCTCCGATCAATGCAATTTTATCGTCCCTGTCAATTTCTACAGAACTATTTTCTATAATCACATTATCGCCGAATGATTTGGAAACATTTTTTAACTCTACCAGCACTTTTCCCGGCGTTTTATCTACCCGGAAATTGATGCGGATGTTTGGTCTTTCAATTTCTGCATCTTCGATCCGTTCGAGCTTGTCTAATTTTTTCATGATGCTTTGAGCCATGGCAGCCTTACTGGCTTTTGCCCTGAAGCGTTCCACCAAACGTTCATTCTGGCGAATATAATCCTGCTGGTTTTCATAAGCCTTTTGCTGCATTTCTACCCGGATCGTTTTTTCTCTCTCATAATAATCATAATTACCGTTGTAGATGTGTAATTTTTGCTGGTATACTTCCACAATTTTTGTCACCATCCGGTTCAGGAAATATTTATCGTGACTTACAATAACAACAGAACCCTGGTAATGCAATAAATATTTTTCCAGCCATTCGATAGAGGGAAGGTCAAGGTGATTGGTTGGTTCATCGAGCAAAAGCAGATCAGGCTGTTGTAATATCATTTTAGCCAGCAATACTCTCATTCTCCACCCACCACTGAATTCTTTATAGGGTCTTTGAAGATCAGCATTGGAAAAACCAAGACCCTGCAAAACTTCTTCAGTTCTGTGATGAATAGTATAACCGTCTAATGTTTCCAGTTCATGTAACTTATCACTATACTCATGCAATGTCTTCTCATCACCGGTACGTTCAAGCTCTTTCCCCAGCTCTTCAATCTCTTTTTCTAATTGCAATACCTTTTCAAAAGCGCCTAGTGCGACCTGTAGAATGGAGTCATTGGTATCAAAACTTAAAAGGTCCTGGTGCAGGTACCCGATGGAAGTGGTCCGGCTTCTTTCAATCGTGCCTGAAGAGGGCAGGTATTCTCCCACCAATAATTTCAGCAGGGTAGATTTACCTGTACCATTATAGCCGATAAGACCGATCCTTTCACCCGGCTGTATATGCCAGGTGGCGTCTTCTACAATTGTTCTTGCACCAAATTCAAATGTCACATTTTGCAATCCTGCCAGCATAAGTCAAATTTATGAGGCTGCAAAAATAAAGGATTACAACTTCCGGCAGCCTGCATTTATCTTTGTCGAAATTTCCGGCAATATGAAGAAGATCATCGATATACTGGGTATTGTTCTACCGGCGCTGATAATCATCCTTGGTATTACCCGTGTTTTTATGACTAAGACAAAAGGAGTCAACGGGTTGACCATGCTATTTGCCATTCTGCTCTTACTGGTGGGTATAATCCGTTATTCAGCTTTTATGGGAGGAAATGGCTCCGGAGAAAATGGTATTAAACCACCAGCATTGTCTGTCAGCGTTCATAGTGAAGCATTTAATCTGTCGCTGGAAAAGGTATTGAATGCCTACTATGAAATGAATACCGGTTTTGCCGAAAATAATATTGCGGCCATAAATGAACAGGGAGCCAGTTTGAAAATCATTCTGGATAGCCTGAAACTGGAAGATCTGAAAAAGGATAGTCTTATTTACCAGACGGCACTGCAACCCTATGAAAATACAAAAGCTGAGATCAATTCGATTATCGAGGATCCGTCAATTGAAGAAAAAAGAGGGTCATTGAATATTCTTTCCAATGAACTATTTGCGTTTTTAACTACCGTCCGGTATGATCAGGCCGTTTTATACTGGCTCGAATGCGATCAGGCATTTGGTGAAGGAAAGCCCGGGAACTGGATAAGCAAACAGGAAGATGCACAGAATCCATATGGCCAGAAAGACTGCAGGGATGTAAAAACGAAGATCAATTTTATCATGACTGATTCAACTAAAATAAAGTAAGATTGTTATGGCTATAATGCCAAAATTCATCAGCGCTGTTATACTTCTTCTTTTCTTCTGTACTGGATTTTCACAAAATCGCTTTACAATAAATGGATATGTGAAAGACAGCCTTTCAGGTGAGTCGATCATCGGAGCTACTATTGCTGTAAATGGCCAATCCAGGGGAGTAGCCAGCAATCAATACGGATTTTATTCAATTACCCTGGAAGAAGGGAGTTATACACTCAATGTATCACATGTTTCCTACCTCGGTAAGTCAATAGAAATTAATCTGCGAAATAACCAATCTTTCAATTTTGAGATCCTTTCCAGGTCTGCTGCAATTGAAGAAGTGGTAGTTTTTAGCAAACGCAGGGATGGTAATGTAAAAAATGCACAAATGGGAAAGATTGATCTTTCCATGAACCAGGTAAGAAATATTCCAGCCTTTTTGGGTGAAGTGGATATATTAAAAGCTATTCAATTGTTACCCGGTGTGCAAAGTGCCGGGGAAGGTAATGCAGGCTTTTATGTACGTGGGGGCGGTCCCGATCAAAATCTGATCATGCTGGACGATGCTGTTGTTTATAATACTGGTCATCTCTTTGGTTTCTTTTCTATTTTTAATGGAGACGCTATTAAAAATGTATCCCTTATAAAAGGGGGAATGCCTGCCCAATACGGAGGACGTCTCTCTTCCGTACTTGATGTTTCCATGAAAGACGGGAACATCAATAAATTCCAAACAGAAGGAGGGATTGGTTTGATTGCCTCCCGTTTCTCAATACAGGGGCCACTAAAAAAAGACAAAGCTTCCTTTATCTTGTCAGCGAGGAGAACCTATGTTGATGCCCTGGCAAAACCTTTCATTAAAAAAAGCAGCAGCTTCTATGGTTCCGGATATTATTTCTATGATGTGAATGCTAAGGTCAATTATCGGTTTTCAGAAAAAGATCGTTTGTATCTGAGTGGGTATTTTGGGAGGGATGTGTTTGATTTTAATAATTCAAAACGTTCTTTTAAAACAAATATACCCTGGGGAAATTCTACAGCGACTCTTAGATGGAACCATGTATTTAACAGGCGGCTTTTTTCAAACACGACAGTAGTATATAACGATTATAATTTTAAATTTTCTGCCCAACAGGAGAATTTTAACATCGGGCTTTCCTCTGGTATCAGGGATTTTACACTAAAATCTGATTTTGATTATTATCCATTACCTGATCACAAACTCAAGTTTGGCGGCCTTGTTACTTATCATAAGTTTATTCCAAATGTAGTTACCGGCCGGCAGGATTCGATTGAATTCAGACCCAATAATGAAGGCGCTAAATATGCAGCTGAAACAGCACTATATCTGCAGGATGACTGGGAACTGGGAGAAAAATGGAAGATAAATTATGGCGTCAGGTGGAGCAGCTTCACCCAGATCGGGCCCTATACAAAATATATCCGTGATGCTGATGGCAATAAACTGGATAGCACGATCTACAAAAGTTTTGATCCTGTAAAGACTTATAGTGGTTTTGAACCACGTATTACAATACGCTATGCCATAAATGATGAAACATCTGTAAAAACAGCTGTTACCCGGAATTATCAGTACATACACCTGGTAACAAATGCGGGTACCACATTGCCAACCGACCTATGGGTACCCAGTACTTATATTGTAAAACCACAGGTAAGCTGGCTTTATTCTGCCGGTATTTTTAAAAACTTTTCAGATAACGCATTCGAGACTTCCCTGGAATTGTATTATAAAGACATGAAAAACCAGGTTGAGTACAAGGAAGGCTATACTCCATCATTAGCCGATCCGGAAGACGAGTTTGTATTTGGAAGAGGTTGGAGCTATGGTGCTGAAATGCTGGTGAATAAATTAAAAGGCAGATGGACCGGTTGGGTAGGCTATACCCTGTCGTGGACCTGGAGAAAATTCCCGCAATTAAATGAGGGTGAGAAATATCCGGCACGGTATGACAGGCGTCATGATCTTTCTGTTGTTGGAAATTTTGAAGCAAGCAGGAAGTGGAAACTGGGAGCGGTATTCGTATATGGTACAGGCAATGCCATAACACTGCCGGAGCGTTTTTATATTATCAATGGTGTACTAACGCAAGAATTCAGTAAGCTCAATCAATACCGCATGAAATCTTATCACCGGATGGATTTATCAGCTACCTACACTCCCATACCAAAGAAAAAAAGAAAAGTCAGCAGCCATTGGGTGTTTAGTATTTATAATGTGTACAGCCGCCTCAATCCTTATTTTCTTTATTTCGACCAGGAAGGCAGTGCAACCAATGGAGATTTAAATATTGAAACCAAACAGGTTTCTCTATTCCCTATTTTACCATCAGTAACCTGGAATTTTAAATTTTAACCACCGGTTAAAAAAAATAAAAAAGCCTGCAGAAGCAGGCTTTTTGTGTCAAATAACTTGAGAATAATAATTGTTTGCGGTGTGAAAATAGTTATTACACATCATTCTTCAAAACATAAAACAAAAATTGCAGGGCTGATTTCATCAACTAAGTAGTTACAATTAGAGGCTGATTCATTAAGCAAACAGTTGTTTGCGTTTATTGATCAATGTTTGTAACTAAGCGAAATAATCGATAGTCTGTTTCTAAAAGATCAACAAAAAGAAATTAATGATTTTTTGATGCCATAACCGGCTTTTCGTATAAAAAACGCACCATAGCATTCTTCTGTTCGTCAGAAGTAAGATAAAGCTGGTAGCGTTTATCACCGGCAGTTACAATCATCAGGGCAGTATTGGGGGGGATAGAACCCAGGTTTTCACCTACCATTATCACTTCCTGCATCGTCCGGATATTATCTATTTTGATCGAAACACTTATCGGTTGTGTTTTCAACATCCTGTTTGAAACGACAGGCATATTATTTACGTATACAGAAATGGTGTCACCATCAATCTGGCCATTATCATAAAAGTCAATTTTAATAGAACCCGTATCCACTTTTATCTCTTTTACCAGTTCCGCCTTCCTTTTAGTTAACGAAGGAGGCAACTTTAATTCAGGTTTAAAAGAAGATTTTTCAAACCTGGTCAATACAATTGTACCGGGTTCGCAAATGGTTTTACCATCAATGGCTTTACCGCTGGGGGTAGCCCAGCTGCCCCTTAGTTGTTCCTCCGTCACTACATTTCCGCCTCCCCGATGGTAGGTGAGAGTGTAAGTTTTGATACAAGGGACACAGTCCTCTTTAATTTTGAAAGTAACTATACCAATTTCTTTAATAATAATCAGGTTACTATCCCTATTATAATTGCCTTCAAAATTTTCTTTAATGTAGTTAAGTGAATCAGAAAAATGATAAGCTGTTCCCGTTATTCGGGTTCCGGCCACCTGGAGTTGTAATTCGATATTATAGACAGGGAAACAACCACTTGGTGCCATTACAATTTTACCTTTCCAGATTCCATTGATATCCTGTGCCCCCGTAAAAAGGCCCGATAAAAGCAAAACAATTATGATAATCTGGCGTCGCATTCTGGTGGAAAAATAAATGATAATATGCAAGGGAAATAAAAAATTACAGCAACGGCAACAAAATGACCTGATCTGAAAATGGAAGCTAACGCTTACCTTTCTGCCTGGTATTTGAATCTCACTACTGCATTTTTCTGTTCTGTAGACGTAATCCGAACCTCAAAACGTTGCCCGCCTGATTCTACAATCATCAAGGAAGTATTTGGCGGTATTTTACCGAGGTTTTCTGCCACCATCGTTAATTCATGTTCGTTATTGTCTTCATCCATTTTAAAGTTAAGCACCAGGGGAGAGGCAGTTAGCCTCTTTTCTGAAAGAACTAATTTCTTGTCCAGATAAACGGAAATAGTATCGCCATCTATTTCACCGTTATCGTACAATTTTACAACCACATCAGGGCTATTTACGGTAAGCACTTTTACCAGTTCGTTTGTCCTGTTCCTGATAACAGGCGGGGTGGGAGTAACAACAACTGGTTTTATCTTTTTGGTTGTACTATCCACCTTTACTAACGGAGGTAAAACAGGTTTGATCTTCACAGTATCTTTCTTCACCGGGGGTTTGTTCGCTACTACAGGCTTCTTCACCGGAGGTTTGTTTACAATCACCGGAGTTGTCGGTTTGGGTTTTGTTTTTACCGGAGGTTTATTAACTATAACGGGTGTTGTTTTTATTTTACCTCTCAAAAAAGGTTCAATATAGAAATCAGAGGTAGTTACTTTTCTGAGATAAACTTTACCGCCACCACAATTATCTCCCTTTTTTGTAATCAGTCCGTCTTTTTCAAATTTACTTGAATAGGTTCCTTCCAGAAACTCCTCTTTTCCGGAACGGCTGTATTCAAAAATACATTTCATAATACAGGCTTGTGATCCGCCGGACATACGAAGTTCAACTGTCCTTATTTCCTGGATCAATGCTTTCTGACCTGCTTTATTATAATTACCGGTGAGAGTTGCTTTACCATAAAAAACAGTGGAGAGATAGGAATATGAAACACCTGAAACTGCATTTCCGGTTTGCTTTACCTGGAGTTCAAATTTGTAATGTTCATAAGACTCGGTAATAAAGTAACCCCGCCAGATACCAGTTAGGTTTTGCGCAGTAGAATTGGAGCCGGTAATGGATAACACCACGAAGAATGAGAGCAGGTACCTGTATATTACACTTTTCATCAAGAGGCAAAACTACTAAAACTGTTTTTATACATGGAGGTTACCCGGAGCAATAGTTTGTTAATTTAACACTCCTTTTATTATGCCAGAAGCTGTTAAGAATTGTATCCTGATCCTTTTGATACTTAACTTATTTCAGCAATCCGGGTTTACTCAATAGCCGGCACTTGTTTCCTTTTCCGATAAACCCTTTTTGTCCATTAATTGGTGAATTTAAACAAGAAAGGGAACTCTTTGAGCCGCTTAAAACTGCATCATCTTTAGCGTTATTTCGTTAGCTTTGCACTCCGATAAAAACCGGGTTTTACAGATGATCAATATTACTTTACCAGATGGCGCCGTCAGGCAATATGAACAAGGTGTGTCTGCCCTTGACATAGCAAAATCCATATCAGAGGGGTTGGCCAGAAAAGTCCTGGCAGCTTCCATAAACGGGCAGGTGTGGGATGCAACAAGGCCCATTAATGAAGATGCTACTTTAAAACTATTAACGTGGAGTGACGGTGATGGAAAAAATACATTCTGGCATTCTTCCGCCCACCTGATGGCTGAAGCGGTAGAAACGATGTTCCCCGGGGTTAAATTTTGGGTGGGGCCTCCGGTAGAAAATGGGTTTTACTATGACATGGATCTGGGTGATAAAAAAATGAGTGAAGAAGACCTGGTGGCCCTTGAAAAGAAGATGAATGAATTGGCTAAAAAAAACAGTGCTTACATAAGAAAAGAAATACCAAAGGAAGAGGCTGTAAAATACTTTAGCGAAAAAGGAGATGAATATAAACTTGATTTGCTGAGTAATCTTAATGATGGAGAAATAACTTTTTATACACAGGGAGATTTTACAGACCTGTGCCGTGGACCCCATATTCCCAATACATCTTTTATCAAAGCAATAAAATTAACCAGTATCGCTGGTGCTTATTGGAAAGGTAATGAGAAAAATAAGATGTTGACCAGGGTATATGGCGTTACTTATCCTTCTCAAAAAGAGCTGGATGAGTACCTGGCAATGCTGGAAGAAGCAAAGAAAAGGGATCACCGGAAACTGGGTAAAGAATTAGGCATTTTCACAATGGATGATGATGTCGGGCCTGGTCTTCCTTTATGGATGCCCAATGGAACTGTGATTATTGAGGAGCTGGAAAAACTGGCAAAGGAAACAGAACTCGCAGCAGGATATAAAAGGGTGGTAACTCCCCATATTGCAAAGGAGAGCATGTACCTCACCAGTGGTCACTTACCTTATTATGCCGACAGCATGTTTCCGCCAATGGAAATGGATGGGGAGAAATACTACCTGAAGGCAATGAACTGTCCGCACCACCATAAAATATTTGATGCAGAACCTAAAAGCTACAAAGACCTTCCTTATCGTTTAGCTGAATACGGAACCTGTTATCGTTATGAACAGAGTGGGGAATTATTTGGATTGATGAGGGTTCGCTGCCTGCACATGAATGATGCACATATTTACTGCACCAAAGAACAATTCTACGATGAGTTCAAAGCAGTGAATGAAATGTACCTTAAGTATTTTAAAATATTCGGGATTGATAAATATGTAATGAGGCTTTCTTTACATTCTCCTGAAAAGCTTGGTCAGAAATATGTGGATGAACCTGAATTGTGGAAAGAGACAGAGGCACTGGTAAGAGATGTATTAATAAAAACAAACACTCCTTTTGTAGAGGTGCAGGATGAGGCCGCTTTTTATGGGCCGAAGATTGACGTACAGATCTGGAGCATTATTGGCCGGGAGTTTACACTGGCTACCAACCAAGTGGATTTTGCCCAGGGCCGGAGATTTAAACTGGAATTCACCAACCAGGATAATAAGGCTGAAACTCCACTGATTATTCACCGGGCCCCTTTGGGTACCCATGAACGGTTCATCGGCTTTTTACTGGAGCATTATGCGGGCAAGTTTCCGCTCTGGCTGGCACCTGTTCAGGTTAAAGTGCTTCCCATCAGTGACAAATACATTGACTATGCCAAATCTGTATCAGATAAACTGAAAAAAGCTGATATTCGTAGTGAGGTTGATGATAGAAACGAAAAAATTGGTAAAAAAATCCGTGATACAGAATTAATGAGAGTTCCTTACATGCTTGTAGTGGGTGAAAAAGAAATGAATGAGAATAAAGTGGCCGTAAGGAGACAGGGGAAGGGTGATATGGGTGTAAAAACTGTTGATGAGTTTTTGACAAATGCGATAGAAGAAATTAAAGATCGCAGAGAAGAATAAAATGTATTTTAGTATCCCGTTTCCTGGACGGGAATTTAATAATTTAAAAAAAATATGCTTCCCTGCAGGGGCTGGAAGCTTCACTTAATAAAAGTAAATGGCAGTACCACAAAAACCCGGAGGCGGGTTCAGCAGGCCACCTGGCGGCGGAGGTTTTAAACCCGGCGGTGGCGGATTCAACAAAGGCGGTTTCAGGGGCAGGTTTGCCCCCCGTAAAGAGGCAGAACATCGTATCAATCATTTTATCCGTGTGCCGCAGGTGAGACTGGTGGGTGATAATGTGGAGATAGGCATCTATAGTACACAGGATGCATTAAAGATGGCGCAGGACCAACAACTTGACCTTGTTGAAATTTCACCAACGGTAGACCCCCCGGTTTGCAAGATCATTGACTACAACAAATTCCTTTATGATAAGAAGAAGAAGGAAAAAGAGATGAAAGCCAAAAGCAAGGTCTCAGAGGTGAAAGAAATACGGTTCACACCAAATACCGATGATCATGACTTTGACTTTAAGGCAAAACATGCTATCGAATTTTTGAAAGATGGTAACAAAGTAAAAGCGTATGTGCAATTCAAAGGCCGTGCTATCCAGTTCCAGGACAGAGGTCAGTTGCTTTTATTAAAATTTGCAGAACGCCTTGCTGAAATAGGAGTGCTTGAAAATATGCCAAAGATGGAGGGAAGAAGAATGCTGGCAATGTTTGCTCCAAAAGGGAAAAAGAAAGCATAGTATTAAATTTCTATTTTATATGAACCCGTCCGCAATGCGTGACGGGTTCTTTATTGTAGTTGTTTTTTAATTGTTCATCACTGTGTAATAACCGTTCGTATAAAATTTAACATTCATGGTTACTGATCCACTCCTTTCAGTATCTTGAGCCACTTAAAACTGATATTTATGCAATTATCATTTCGCCGCTTAGTTTCTCTTTTGTTTTTCACTACCATTTCAATTGCTGCAAGTGCACAACAACCAGGCAATAACCGGCCTGATACAACACGAAAACCAACCAACGGGCCGGTTACAACAACAGCCCCTAAAGCTTATAAGGATGTTATTACTGGCAAAGCAAAGACGGATGATGGTCTTTTTAAAGTGCATAAAGTAGAGGAGAAGTTCTTTTTCGAAATTCCAGATACGCTGTTGGGCAGGGATATATTGGTTGTAGCACGACTTTCCAAATCTCCATCGGGAATCGGTAGTTATGCAGGTGATGCTATTAACCAAAAGACAATTCGTTTTGAAAAAGGTCCAAAAGATAAAATTTTCATGAGACTGCTGTCCTATCTGGAAACTGGCCGGGACAGTACAGAAGGAATGTATAAAAATGTTTTAAACAGTAACCTGTTGGCTATAACAGCCGCTTTTGATGTTAAGGCCTATTCGAATGATATGGCCAGTAGTGTTGTAGATGTAACTGATTATATAAATGGGGACAATGATATTTTCTTTTTTTCGGCCAACACCAAACGTTCTATGGGCCTGACAGGTAATCCACAAAATGACAAGTCGTATATTCTCAATATTAAATCATATCCTGCCAATATTGAAATAAAGACAGTAAAAACATACACCAGAAATCCTCCTTCCATGCCGGGTTCGCCTGGTATACCTGTTGCTGGCGGATCAACGGGCCAGCCTGTAACTTATGAGTTGAATACATCCCTTGTTATTCTGCCTAAAATACCAATGCAGGCCCGCTACTTTGATGACAGGGTCGGTTATTTTACTACACAAACAATCACTGACTATGATCTGAATCCTCAGGGCGTTGACAGGTACAGGTTCATTGCCCGTTACCGGCTAGAACCAAAAGATGCGGATATAGAAAAATATAAAAGAGGTGAATTAGTGGAGCCCAAGAAGCAGATTGTTTATTATATCGATCCCACTACACCTAAAAAATGGATACCATATTTGATTGCAGGAGTAAGCGATTGGCAGGTAGCGTTTGAAAAGGCTGGATTCAAGAATGCAATTGTTGGAAAAGTAGCGCCGACCTATGAAGAGGATAGCACTTTCAGCCTTGAAGATGCCCGTCACAGCGCTATCGTTTACAAACCTTCAGACATCCCCAATGCAAGTGGCCCGAATATTCATGATCCACGTAGCGGAGAAATCATAGAAAGCCATGTAAACTGGTATCATAATGTAATGAGCCTGCTGAGAAATTGGTATATGGTACAGACTGCAGCCGTAGATCCGGCTGCCAGAAAAATGGCGTTTGATGATAAATTAATGGGTGAATTGATCCGGTTCGTAAGCAGTCATGAAATTGGGCATACATTAGGGCTTCGTCATAATTTTGGTTCTTCGTCAACTGTTCCGGTGGAAAAACTGAGAGACAAGGCATGGGTAGAAGCTAATGGCCACACACCTTCCATAATGGATTATGCCCGTTTTAATTATGTAGCTCAACCGGAAGATAATATTTCACAGATAGGATTATTCCCACGCATCGGGGATTATGATAAATGGGCTATTGAATGGGGTTATCGTTGGTTTCCACAAGCCAGGTCAGCAGATGGTGAGATTCCTGTTTTGAATAAATGGACAATTGAAAAAATTGAAGGAAATAAAAGATTGTGGTGGGGTGATGGAGAGGGTAATCGCGGTGATCCCCGCAGCCAGACAGAAGACCTTAGTGATAATGCTATGAAGGCAAGTTCATACGGTATTAAAAACCTTCAAAGAATTATTATAAAACTACCTGAATGGACCAGGCAGGAAAATAAAGACTTTACAGGACTGGGTGAAATGTATGGACAGATAACAACCCAATTCGGAAGATATATCGGACATGTCAGTAATAATGTGGGAGGTATCCAGCGGACGCCAAAGAGGGTGGAACAAAGCGGACCCGTTTTCGAATTTACTTCTAAAAAAACACAGAAGGAGGCAGTAGCCTGGATACAAACCAATGTTTTTACAACACCTCTTTGGGTTATTCAGAAAAATATTACAGAGCTTACGAATTTGACTCCCCTTACTGTTATAGGAGGTTTACAGGATAGAGCCTTAGGTGCTTTGGTCAGTGCAAATACCATTTCTAATTTGATTCGTTTTGAAGCGGAAGAACCTGCAAATGCTTATACAGCAGTTGAATTACTAAATGATGTACGCAAAGGAGTATTTACAGAATTAGGATCGCGGAAACCAATTGATGTTTACCGTCGTCAACTGCAAAAATCGTTTGTTGAAAGATTGATAGGGTTGGTTAATCCCGCAACACCACAAACCGTAAATGTTGGGGGCGTAACTATATCAGTGAGTTCAGGATTCTCTAAAACCAGTGATGGCATTTCTCTTGTTAAAGCGCAATTAAAAACACTGGCAGCAGAGATCCGTACATCTTTGACTGGTTATGGAGATGCGGCGTCCAAAAATCATTTGCAAGATTTGCAGGACAGGATAAAACTTGTTTTAGAACCAAAATAACTGGTTAGTTTAAGATTCAAAAGAGGTTGTGTTAAGGCATAACCTCTTTTTATTTTTACAACTATTTGATTTTAATTGTATTAGGAATATATATCTGATATATTTTTGGGAAGCTGCAATACCAGGATAAGGCAATCTTTTTTCGAGACTTCTTTGCCACATGCTATATCAATCCTATCTTTGCACCCCGTTCAAAAAAACGGTAGTTCTTCCAAAGTCCTTTACAAATAAGGACACAGATTGCCTGAAGAGGTTCGACAAAGGTCTCCCTGTGGAGAATGCCTCAAGGGTGTAATATAAAATACTGGGTAACATGCCTAAAGTAAAAACAAACTCCAGTGCCAAAAAACGCTTTAAAGTGACCGGCACAGGAAAGATCATGCATCAGAAAGCTTTCAAACGTCACATCCTGACAAAGAAATCAAAAAAACGTAAACGTAACATGCGGAAAGACGGAACAGTTGCAAAATCACATATTGATTTTGTAAAACGTCTGTTGCGCCTGAAGTAAACATTTCATTCCTTTTAGGGAGTAAACAAATTTGATAACGCTGTCAGTTTGTACTTTGTATAGCTGACCTCAAACTTTAAAATATGCCTCGTTCAAAAAATGCTGTGGCCTCCAAAGCCCGCCGCAAAAAAATATTAAAGCAAGCCAAAGGTTTCTATGGCAAACGTAAAAATGTATTAACGGTAGCAAAAAACGTTGTAGAAAAAGGGATGACCTACATGTTTGTAGGCCGTAAATTAAAGAAAAGAGAATACCGCTCTTTGTGGATTGCCCGTATCAATGCCGCTGTTCGTGCCGAAGGAATGACCTATTCTGAGTTTATCAACAAGCTGCAGAAAAAAGGTATCGAACTGGATCGTAAAGTTCTGGCTGACCTGGCGATGAATAACCCGGAAACATTTAAAAACCTGGTTGATTCTGTAAAATAATTTATACAGACCAAAATTAAAAGCCCCGGTATACGGGGCTTTTTTTATAGAGCAAATTGATTAGTTGTCACCCAATATGATAATCAACGCATAGATAACACCAGGAAGCCAGAATAACAATGTAAGCAATAAACTTATCCAGAACCTGTTGTTGATTTCTCCCTCGTGAAGGTACACAGCCAGCGGAGGTAATAAGATTGCCAGTATCACCAGTAATAGTGTATTTGTGTCTGTATCTTTTCCGGATTTTTTTGCCGCTTTGTAGGCTTTGATTTCTTTTTTAACTTCTCTGGCTCTTTCCTTTTTTTCCTTTTTAGAAAGATTTTTAAAGGCATCAACCGCTTCTTTTACTTTTGCTGGGTCAGGTTCAGTGGTTACTGAGGCAGAAGGTACTATCAGCGCAGCAAAGGAGTTATTTACAGAAGTTCCGATAACAAGGAAAGTAAGCAAAATCAACATTTTTAGTCTCATAAAATTTTATTTAGCTGGTTTTAAAATAATGGTTAGGGGTGACCAATAATGTGCCGGAAGCTAAAAAATAACCCCGCACATGACGGGATTATTAAATAATATATCAACAGGTGTGAATTCTTACATGATATCCATTGCCTTTACAAAGGCCGTGGTTTGAAAGGGGAGAATGAGCGTCAGCCATTCCCAATGGGTGTATATAGCGAATATAAGTGCTGCAGTAGAGGCAAAAAACACCAGCCACCATATACCTCTATACTTTTTTGTTTGCTCCATTTTAAAAAATTTAGGCAAAAATAAGGTGGCAGCACTAAATCAAAAAAATAGTTTTAGACAATAATTTTTCTTCGGAGGATTGCCAGGGGAATTGCAAGTAAAGCCCCCGCTAAGGCAATAGCCCACTTACTAAAAACGACTATATGATAGAATTTAAATTCGTTCCCATTAACAGGTTTATTTAACCAGGTAAGTAAATAACTGTTCTCAGCTATATCACATCCAAGTGCTAACACCTGGAGACAAGCCAGCATCAACAATAATCTTTTTACTACCTTATTTCTAACCTTATCCCTGGCCATCATACAAAGGGCTGCGATGCCAGGGTAAACTCCGGCCATAAAAGCAAAATCAAAATACAGGTGATAGGAAAGGATTGTACGTACCCTGTAATCGAGGCCGGATAAAATCTCCCGGACCTTTTCTTCCGGATAGGATATCTCTAATCCGATTATTGTAAACGTTGAGCCTTTGTAAATAAAATCCGCTTCCATCCATTTCATACAAAAAGCCGTGCCTGCAAAAAGTCCCAGGCAAATTAAAAAAAGCTGTTTCCAACCTTTGTAACTAAAAATCATACGATTGTGGGGATTTTTTTAATAAATATTGGGGCTGAATTCAATATCAATAGCTATTTTTTTTACTTTCGTAAACAATGTGTCGAAAAAACACAATAACTTGCATTTAGAACCTCAGAACTAACGATTGTGATAAAATTACAGTTTTACTTACGTTTTCATACCCGTTTCGGGCAGAGCATTTGGATTAGCGGTAATATCGATGAACTCGGCAATAATGACCCTGCTAAAGCCCTTTCGCTGGATTATCTGAATGATGATTTCTGGTATGGCTCTGTTGACATCAAGCGAAAAGAAACTTCAAAAAGCGTTACATACAAGTATATACTGAAAAACGAAGATGGCGAATTATTATTCGAATGGGGTAATGACAGGAGTATTCCACTACTCAAAAAAGAATATAATGAACTGCAGATAACAGATACATGGAATCATGCCGGCGAATATGAAAATGCTTTTTTTACCGCCCCATTTAACCAGGTTTTGCTTGCACAGCATTTTTCTAAAGTAAAGGCAGATTCAGATAAAGACTTCACACATATTTTCAGGGTCAAAGCACCTTTATTAAAAAAGAATGAAGCAATATGTTTACTTGGTAATGGTGATAAACTGGGCGATTGGTCTACGATCAAACCCTTACTCCTGGAAAAGAATGGTGATTGGTGGGAAATAAAACTGGATTTGTCCGACTGCAATTTTCCGGTAGCCTATAAATACGGAGTATATAACACCAGTGAGAAGTCGTTTACTTTATATGAAGATGGGGATAACAGGCTCTTATATTCAGACGTCGTAAAAAAGAAATTAAGTATTCTTCATGATGGCTTTGTTCATTTGCCTAATAACACATGGAAAGGTGCCGGAGTGGCGATTCCTGTTTTCAGTCTGAGAAGTAAAAACAGCTTTGGAGTAGGGGAATTCACAGATATAAAGTTGCTGGCCGACTGGTCAAAAGCAACCGGCCTGAAATTAATTCAGCTTCTTCCGGTCAATGATACAATTGCTACCAATAGCTGGATGGACTCTTATCCCTATGCAGCCATCTCAGCATTTGCATTACACCCGCTGTATATTAACCTGGCCAAGGTGGCCGGAAAGGAATATGGCGGCCAGTTAAGTTCTTTAAAGAAAAAACAGAAGCAACTGAACGAGTTGGCTGAAGTAGATTATGAGACTGTAATTAATTACAAGCTTTCTGTAATGAAAGAATTGTATGAAGTGATGGGAAAAGAGTGTTTTGAGACCGAAGATTATAAAGATTTTTTCAGGGATAATAAACATTGGTTACAGCCCTATTCTGCATTCTGCTATTTCAGGGATAAATATGGTACATCTCATTTCGGTGATTGGAAAACCAATAGCACCTATAATAAAGCTGCTATTGAAAAATTATTTGTCGCCACTTCTTCAATAGCGAAAGAAATAGGATTGTTTTGCTTTATTCAATATCATTTGCATCTTCAGCTTAAAGACGCTGCAGATTATGCCCATAAAAAAGGAATTGTGCTGAAAGGTGATATCCCCATTGGAATATACCGCAATGGCTGTGATGCCTGGGTGGCTCCTGAGTTGTATAACATGCAATGGCAAGCCGGGGCACCACCCGATGATTTTACTGCTGTTGGACAAAACTGGGGTTTCCCCACATACAACTGGAAGCGGATGCAGGAAGATGATTTTTCCTGGTGGAAAAAACGATTTGAGCAGATGAGCAATTACTTCGATGCTTTCCGGATAGATCATATACTTGGTTTCTTCCGCATCTGGAGTATCCCTTCAGATGCAGTGCAGGGAATAATGGGAAGGTTTGTGCCATGCCTTGCTGTACATATTAACGAATTTGGAGAAAACGGGATCTGGTTCGATTACCAGCGATATTGCCGCCCTTTTATCACCGACGAAATACTGTACGAAGTCTTTGGTGAACAGGCAACAGCTGTGAAAGAACAATTCATGGTACCAAATGATTTTGGCATCTATGACCTGGCTCCAGAGTTTGAAACCCAGGTACAAATTGAAAAATATTTTTCAGGTCTTGAAGAATCAGTAGAAAATGAAAAACTGAAATTGCAGCTGTTTGATATTATTTCTAATGTGATCTTATTTGAAGAACCCGGCTCGCAGGGCCAGGAGTTTCATTTCAGGATCTCGATGGAAAAAACACTTTCATTCAGGAACCTTATACCACATGTGCAGGAAAAGCTGAAAGACCTGTATGTAAATTATTTTTACCGGAGACAGGATGATTTTTGGTTTAAAGAAGCCATGCATAAACTGCCGCAATTAAAGATGGCCACCAATATGCTTGTTTGCGGAGAAGATCTTGGTATGGTGCCGGATTGTGTGCCGGATGTAATGCAGCAACTGGGCATTCTAAGCCTGGAAATACAAAGAATGCCAAAGGATCCCAAAAAAGAGTTTTTCCATCCTAATGATGCCCCGTATATGTCCGTGATCACACCTTCCACACACGACATGAGCACCATCCGCGGATGGTGGGAAGAAAACCATGAGAAAACCCGGCAATTCTATAATCATGTATTAGGTCAATGGGGTGATGCACCTTTTTATTGTGAAGCATGGATCAACAGGGCCATAGTATTACAACACCTTTATTCACCTGCTATGTGGAGTATCTTCCAGTTACAGGATATATTGGGTATGAGTGAAACTTTGCGGAGGGAAAAGCCACAGGAAGAAAGGATTAATAATCCTGCCAATCCCAAAAACTACTGGCAATACCGGATGCACATTTCACTGGAAGACCTGGTAAAACAAACTGAATTCAATGAGGAGCTGAATGGTTATGTAGTTCATAGCGGCAGGGGATAAACTATATTTGCTGCCATGAAAGTTCATTACTGGCAATACAACCTGAAATTCAGACATCCTTTCACTATTTCCAAGGGAACCAAGACTCATCAGCCTACCCTAATTGTTGAGTTGGAGCATATGGGAATAAAAGGTTATGGAGAAGCCCCTGCTATTGCCTATTATAATATCCCGGTAGACAAAATGATTGCAGATCTTGAAAGCAAAAAAACGTTAGTAGAGAAATTTGCTTTTACGGATCCTGAACGATACTGGCATTACCTGCATCACCTGTTTCCTCAAAATAATTTTCTTGTTTGTGCCCTGGACATAGCTGCCTGGGACATATACGGAAAGATGAAAGGCAGGCAATTATATGAACTCTGGAAAGGTGATGTTTCAAAAAATCCAATTTGCGATTATACTATAGGCATAGACACTATTGATAAAATGATTGCGAAGATGAAAGAGAAACCCTGGCCTGTTTATAAAATTAAAGTAGGTACAGCTGATGATATTGCAATTGTAAAAGCATTACGGGATAATACAGCTGCCACCTTACGGGTAGATGCGAATGCAGCCTGGGATCTTGAGACAGCATTAAAATTAATTCCGCAATTAAAAGAACTGGGTGTTGAACTGGTGGAACAGCCCCTGGCAAAAGATGATTGGGATGGAATGAAAGTACTGTACAAAGAATCTTCACTGCCACTATATGCCGATGAATCCTGTGTAGTTGAACAGGATGTAGAACGTTGCAAAGATCATTTTCATGGCATTAATATCAAATTGACTAAATGCAGCGGTATTACACCAGCCCGCAGGATGATACAAAAAGCAAGAGAATTGAGTATGAATGTAATGATCGGGTGTATGAATGAATCCACTGTGGGAGCGGCTGCAATAGCACATTTACTTCCCTTTATTGATCATGTGGATATGGATGGACCGCTGTTGCTTGAAGAGGACCTGGCAACCGGTATTGGGTACGATTTCGGTAAAATTTCCTATTCCGGTAATGCGGGCCTTGGCATTACCTATACAGGCTTATTCTCCAAAAAATTTGAATAATATTTGTATGATTTTAATCTCTTTTTCAGGCTCACTTATTTGATAAAAATCATAGTCTTTCCATCTCCGGGAGGGTAACTTTATACAAAATTTTACCCATCATGACAACGCAAATATTAAAGAAAGTGCTTTTTGGTATTTTATTCACTTTAGCACTTTCAGGCCTTTATGCCCAACAAGTTAAAAAAGCAAAAGAAGGGGTTAAAAAAGCAAATATCGGAGTCAGTTTTAATATGCATGATTTTGATACCAAGACCTTATTCCCCAAAGAAGATTCTGTATACGGATTCTCAGTGATGTTCTGGAAAGGAATAAGCCCAAAAGTAGATTACTCCATCCGCTACAACGGAATATTTCCCAATAAGAATGTAAATGATGTGATATCAAAGAATGCACTGAGCAGTGAACTGGAAGCGGCCATACATGCTAAAGCATTTCCGGATAAAACTATTCTTAATCCTTTCCTTACATTAGGTGTAGGCGGGGGTAGTTATCATAAAGACCTTACAGCCTATGCGAATGCAAATAATAATAGTGAATTAAATGCTCATGCACTAGGTGGGGTGGGTTTGCAGTTGAATATCAAAAGTGAATTATATTTCCTGCTACAGGCGAATTACCGCTATAGCTTCAATGAAAACAGGCTGCCACATAATATGTTTTACTCCATTGGTCTGACAAAATCACTTTCTAAAAAAGAAGCGGCCAAACCTGTTGTGGCCGACCGTGATAAAGATGGTGTTCCAGATAATGCTGATGCCTGCCCGGATGTGGCTGGTATAGCATCTCTGCAGGGGTGTCCCGATAAAGACGGGGATGGTATTGCGGATAAGGATGATGCATGTCCTGATGTGGCCGGTACGAAGGAATTGAATGGTTGTCCTGATCGTGACGGAGATGGCATTGCAGATAAAGATGACAAATGCCCGGATACAAAAGGACTTGCCAAATACAATGGTTGTCCAATACCTGATACAGACGGTGATGGAGTGAATGATGAAGAAGATAAATGTCCTGCTGTAGCAGGAGTACAACGTTACCAGGGTTGTCCTGTTCCGGATTCAGATGGTGATGGAGTAAATGATGAAGAAGATAAATGTCCTAACCTTGCCGGCGTAAAGGAAAACCAGGGTTGCCCGATCATATCAGAAGAGATCACAAAGAAAGTAGGCATGGCTGCGAAAAATATATTGTTCGTAACAGGAAGTGCCAAACTGCAGAAAAGCTCCTTTAAAGGATTGAACGATGTTGTGAAGATATTGCAGGATAACCCGGATATGAAACTGTCAATTGAAGGACATACTGACAATGTAGGAAGTGATGATAAAAACCAGGTATTGAGTGAAAACCGTGCAAATACGGTGAAAGATTATGTCGTAAGTAAAGGGATTGATGCCAGCCGCATTACTTCCAGCGGATTTGGTGAAACTAAACCAGTAGCAGACAATAAAACAGCAGCAGGCCGTCAACAAAACCGCCGCTCTGAATTGATCCTGAGCTATTATCAATAAATCCGGAAACAGGGAATTATTTAAACAGGCTGCCAAAAACAGCCTGTTTTTTTAATAAAATTGTCTCCCATTATACCAGACCGGCCTGCAGACCGTTATTGAAAAGGCTTGCCTAAAAACAAGCTTTAAATCCATTATCTGTGAAAGCAATGAAATCCACCCTCATGCTGTTAGGCCTGTTTACGTATGGCTTATCAAATGCACAGGAATTTGATAGGACAGCATCATTTGGCTTTTTTACCGGGGTAATTAACTACCAGGGGGACCTGAATCCCAATAGTTTCACCCTGAAACATTCAAATTTTGCTACAGGCATTTTTGCCCGTAAGCCCATGAATCGCTGGCTTACCCTAAGAGCTGGAATAACAATCGGCAAAATTGAAGCATCAGACAGCTGGAACAGGGATTACCTGAAATCACGGAATTTAAGTTTCACCACTTCTGTAAAAGAGGCTTATGCCGGTTTTGAATTAACCATACTGGATATGTCTGCAAAAAGATTCACTCCCTATTTCTATGGTGGTATAGCTGTTTTTCATTTTAATCCGTGGACGTATGATAATACAGGTAGGAAAACATTCCTTAAGCCATTAAGTACAGAAGGGCAGGGCCTGGCTGAATACCCCGAACAGAAGCCTTATAATCTTACACAGATTGCATTACCATTTGGAATAGGTGCCCGGTTTGCTGTTACCGATGATATTAACATTGGAATTGAATTTAATCAAAGAAAATCCTTTACTGATTATATTGATGATGTAAGTACTCATTATGTAGACAGGGATGTGCTGTTACAGGCAAAGGGAACAAAAGCTGTTGAATTAGCTTACCGGGGTGGCCAGTCGCCTTTGGGGCAACCTCAATATCCTCAACATGGCGAACAAAGAGGAACGCCTTCTGAAATGGATTGGTATTATTTTCTCGGTTTAACCATGGAGTTTAAGCTCAATACTTTCAGCGGTCTATTTGGCGGACATATCAATAAAAAAGGCGTTGCCAGTCAGCGCTGTCCCCGGAATATTGCGTATTGACCCATTTTATTCCAAAATAGTACACTACAAACTAATCTTTGCCGTTTATTATTTGTCAGAGGCTTATATCGGCCTAAAATTTGCTGACAGTCTGAATAATCTGGTTATGAAGAAAGTTCACCTATTCATCCTATTTTGTCTTTTGACAACAGCTGTCTTTTCTCAAAAAGTCCATTTTGGTTTATTTGGAGGTTTATCTGCTTATAACGGAGACCTGGTGGACAAGATATTTCCTAAAAAAGTAACCAATGGGGCCATTGGCATTACCGGTAGTTATGAACTTACTGATCAGATCATGTTAAGAGCAGGTCTTACTTACAGTATTGTTGGTGGGGCAGACAGGTATAGCAGTGATAGTGTATTAAGACTCAGGAATCTTTCTTTTGAAACTTCCATTATAGAATTTAGTGCCGTGGGTGAATATTATTTATTTAATTTATACGAAAGAAAATATTCCCCTTATGTATTTGGTGGGCTGGCAATTTATAAATTCAATCCCTATACTTATGATGGCAGCAATCAAAAAACATATCTTAAACCTTTAAGTACTGAAGGGCAGGGGCTAGCAGGCTATCCGGGTAGTAAACCATATACGCTTACACAAATGGCTTTACCTTTTGGTGGAGGAGTGAAATTTGCAGTTAACGATAATTTCAGAATAGGAGTTGAAGCCGGACTAAGGAAACTTTTCACTGATCACCTCGATGATGTAAGTGGTAATTATGTTGATGAAGCGGACCTGCTCGCAGCAAAAGGTCAGTTAGCCGTTGATTTGTCCTATCGTGGCGATGAAGTGGCCGGAGGCAGCCTGGTCTATCCTGCAAAAGGCGCCCAGCGTGGCGGTGCTGAGTTCAATGATATTTATTATTTCACCGGTATTCATCTTACTTACAGATTAGGTGGAAGTAATGGAGGTGGATTCGGTGGCGGAAAAAAAGGCCGCAATGGTTGTCCCGTTAATGTCTATTGATATTCATTCCTGATTCTGAACAATTATGGACAGGTAGTGTTGTACCTTCGCAAGGTTTTATACTACAACATGGCCTGGAAAAATCAACAACAATTTATTGAAGCTTTAGATAATGCCGGGGAACTGCTCCGCATCAAAGCTTTTGTCGATCCTAAACTCGAGATTGCAGAAATAACTGACCGTATCAGCAAGTCAGGTAACGGCGGTAAGGCATTACTGTTTGAAAATACAGGATATGAATTTCCTGTATTGATGAATGCTTATGGAAGTGAAAAGAGAATGTCGATGGCCCTGGGTGTAGAACAGCTTGATGACGTGGCCAAAGAAATTGAATCTCTTTTTCATTTGTTGTCTTCGCCTAAAGAAGGAATCCTTGATAAATTAAAATTATTGCCTAAACTGGGCCAGTTTGCCAGTTGGATGCCAAAGGTTAAAAAAGGGAGAGGAGAGTGCCAGGAAGTAATTATGGAGAATCCTGATATTACCAAACTACCCGTTATCACCTGCTGGCCAAAAGATGGCGGCCCTTTTGTAACACTCCCGGTGATTCATACCAAAGACCCGAATACAAATTCTCGCAATGTAGGAATGTACCGTATGCAGGTTTTTGGTCCTGTCTTGACAGGGATGCACTGGCATAAACATAAAGTGAGTGCCAAACATTTTACTGAATATAAAAAGTTGAATCAAAAAATGCCGGTGGCTGTTGCGCTGGGCGGTGATCCTGTATACGCTTATGCTGCCACTGCACCACTGCCGGAGAATGTGGATGAATATATGCTCGCTGGATTTTTACGTAAGAAAAAAGTGGAGCTGGTAAAATGTATCTCACAACCTGATGTAGAAGTGCCTGCCGACGCAGATTTTATTATTGAGGGTTACGTTGACCCGAATGATGATCTCATCTGGGAAGGGCCGTTTGGTGACCATACCGGTTATTATTCATTGCCCGACTGGTATCCGAAGTTTCATATCACTGCTATTACCCACAAGAAGAATGCAGTTTACCCGGCCACCATTGTTGGTATTCCTCCACAGGAAGATGCCTGGTTGGGAAAAGCTACCGAAAGAATTTTCCTGGCGCCTATAAAAATGACAATGGTGCCAGAGATCACAGATATGGACATGCCTATAGAAGGAGTATTCCATAACCTTGTTATTACAAAAATTAAAAAAGACTATGCAGGCCAGGGACAAAAAGTGATGAATGCCATGTGGGGGGCCGGTCAAATGATGTTCAATAAAATATTAGTGCTGGCTGATGAGGGGGTGAAGATCCAGGACTATGAATCCCTGGCTAAATATGTTTTCAAAAACCTGAACCCCGCTACCGATATTTATTTCTCCACCGGTCCAATGGATGTATTGGATCATAGTTGCAGCAAACTGGGTTTTGGAGGAAAAATGTGTATCGATGGAACGGCGAAGATGGAAGAAGAAATGGATGATAGTTATGAGGCCGGAGTTTTGAGCCAGGAGCCAGCAGCCATTGCAGTTAATCTGAAAAACAAGTTCCCGGAGATCAGATCCGTTAATGTTTCATTATTGAAAAAAGAAATTCCTGTACTTATTATATCTGTTGAAAAGAACAGGGCAGGACATATAAAACAATTGCATGAACAGGTTGCCGCTATGCCCGAAGTACACGGATTGAAAATGATATTATACGTGGAGCATACAGTTGATGCGAATGATCTGCCAACAGCCCTCTGGCGTTTTTGCAATAATCTCGACCCCAAAAGAGATTTCCATCTTTATAAAAATGCAGTGAATCATTATACAGCTTGCATGGGCCTTGACGGAACAAGAAAAACGAAAGAGTATGACAATTTCCACCGCGACTGGCCCAATATTATTGTGGCAGATGATGCCACGATAAAATCAGTGGATGAAAAATGGAATGCATTAGGAATAGGCGGGTTTATACCTTCCCCTTCACTTAAATTTAAAGACCAGCTATATGGTGAGGAAGCTGTCGTAAACTAAAATTCATCTACATTTAACCTGTGACATCCGGAAAAATTAATATTCTCATGACTGGCGGCGGTGCTCCGGGTGCTGCGGGCATCTTAAAATGTCTTAAACAGGAACCTGCCTTTACTATTATTGTAGCAGATGCCAACAGTAATGCAGTTGGCAAATACCTCGCAAAAAATTTTATTACTATTCCCGGGGCAGATGATCCTTCTTTCATAGATGTCCTCCTTTCTGTTTGCCGGGAAAAAAATATTCATGCGGTATTGCCGCTGGTAACAAAAGAATTAATCCGGCTGTCACAGCATAGCAAAGAATTTGAACTGGCAGGTACCAAACTGCTGATCTCACCGGCTGCATCACTGGAGATAGCTAATAATAAAAGCCGCCTTTATGAATTTTTACAATGGAGAGGAATACCAGTTCCCGGTTTCAGAATTGTAGAAACGATTGAACAATTTAAAAGTGCTGTGAATGAATTGGGTTACCCGTCAAAACAAATTTGTTTCAAACCTTCTGTTTCTAATGGCAGCCGGGGATTCAGGATAATAACAGAACAGATCAATGAACTGGACTTGTTATTCAATTATAAACCCAATTCCACTTATATAAGCTACAATGATGCTGTCAGGGTTCTATCTTCCGGCTCATTCCCTGAATTATTGGTAAGCGAATATTTGCCCGGTGAGGAATATTCGGTGGATTGCCTGGCAAACCAGGGTGAATCTGTTCTGGTCATTCCACGGTTGCGAAAAAAAATGATCAACGGGATCTCTGTAGAAGGAGAATTTGTCAATAATGAAGCAATCATTTCCTATTGCAAACAAATAATAAAAGAGCTGCAGTTACACAGTAATATTGGCATACAGGTAAAACAATCAGCTGACGGAGAGTTCTTCATTCTTGAGATCAATCCCCGGGTGCAGGGGACTATTGCTGCCGGCCTGGGTGCCGGGATAAATCTTCCGGTGCTGGCCCTGAAACAGGCCCTTGGACTTCCTATTGCTGTTGATGAATTAGCCGTAAAATGGGGAGTAAAATTTACCCGGTACTGGGAAGAGGTCTTTTATTGACCGTACTGACACAAAGGCATTCATTCTCTTTGGAAAGATATTTGCACCGGAAGCCACATTCCATTTGCCCAGAAGCATCGTTGTGAATGCATCAGGCGTCTTTTCACTAATTTGCTAAAAAATAATACATGATACGATTTGGTTCTGTGTTCCTGTTCAGTTTGCTGGCCATTGCCGGCTGTGCCCAGAAAAACAATGACAAAGAGAATAACCCGGCCGTTGTAAGTTCCCTGCTGTGGAAAATAGAGGGTAACGGATTAGAAAAGCCTTCTTACCTGTTTGGCACAATCCATATGATCTGTAAGGATGATGCCGTACTCAGTGCCAATATGAAAAAGGTGATCAGTGAATGTGACGAAGTGTATTTTGAAATTGATATGGATAATCTCTTTGAGATGATGGGTGCCATGAGCAAAATGAAAATGATAGGGGATACCACACTGAAAGACCTGCTGAATGATAGCGATTATGTGAAAGTGAAAAAATATTTTGAAAGTAAAAGCACCCTGTTGCCCTTTTCTGTTCTGGAAACTTACAAACCTATCCTTGCCTCTTCCACACTCAGCCAGAGTGCCATGCCCTGTGATGGTGCCACTGCTATGGAACAGGTGATAATGGCAGAAGCAAAAGAGAATAAGAAAAATATAAAAGGCCTCGAAACAATGGCCCAGCAGGCGGGCATGCTGGACAGTATCCCGTACAAATTCCAGGCAACAGAACTGGTGAAATATATTGACAGCGCTGCCACCAGCAGCAATGAAGATAAAATGATGAATGAAATGTTTGATGCGTACCGGCAGCAGGACCTTAAAAAGCTGGAAGATCTGATGGTGGATACTGATGCAGGATTAAGTGGCTTTACCGATATCTTACTCTATAACCGTAATGCCACCTGGGTAGAAAAGATGAAAACACTGATGAAAGAAAAAACTTTATTATTTGCGGTAGGAGCAGGGCATCTGCCGGGTGAGAAAGGAGTGATCAACCTGTTGAAAAAAGCTGGTTATAAGGTAACACCTGTTGATAATAAAGTGAAAAAGGTGAAGGAGATTTAAAATTAGCTGGTACAGATCCTACATGTTAAGCAATGGAAAACTGTACCATGAGTTGTGCGTCATACTAAAGCGACACTCTTATGAACTGGAAAATATTTATTTCTATACTTTTAACAATTGCAGTTATTTGCCTTAGCTGCAAGAGTGACTATGAAAAGGAAGTTGAGAAAAGCAAAAAACTTAGCAATTTATTGAGGAAAGAGAAGCTGCCATCTTATGATAGTCTATACAATCATTTTAGTCTAAATAAGACAAATCCTGATTCGCATGTTTTGCTAGCCGACTCATTATTTCGAAGTACAAAAGAAATAACTAGATTTATCGATAGTCTAATAGATGTAATTGAAAAAATTGATTCAACCGGTGAAAGTCGTGAAATAGGTCATTCGTTATTAGTTACTTCTCCCGTTGGACTAAGGTTAACCAAAGAAGCAAATTCAGTTTATCTGCATTGTTTAGATTTAATTAAAGACAAGAACAAGAAAAATATTTTGAAACAACGGTTTTTAAAATATAGAGGTAATTTAGGTTCGATTGAATTTAACGAAGTCTATTTCTCAAAATCTTCCTCTAGCTTTATTGTCATGACCTTATTAGGACTTAAAAATGACCTTATAAAAGCTACCTTTTTGAGTTTAGACGACATTGATAATTTTGCGACTAATTAAGTATGAATGAACAAATGGATTTGTTGTTATGCTGGCAGACGAATAAATCCTAATCTTTTCGTTCGCTATCCGAAGTGGTTCTGTCAGACCGAATTCTATTGAGCTTTTGTTCTTATCTTTATCATAAGTACTTTAATGGGCTTCAATTCCAGGCTGGATGTATATAAATTCCAGCACTACAGCAAACCCTGACCGTTACTGGCAAGTATAAAATGACACGTTTACTAGGACAAGACGATAAAGAAATTAAAAACTCGCAGTCCATTGTTTCCTTTGACAAAAAAGGCAGTGAAAATTGGGAAGTATGGCACAGACTAATTTCAATTGAAGGGAAACCTGCATATGAAATAGGTAATATTTGCGAAACTTGTAGTTTCTATTTTGAGAGATTGGAAGGAGCAAATCAAAGTGTACATCCAAAAGAGACCATTGAACAGCTTAATAAAGGATTAAAGAGCTTGGACAAAGAAGTTGTGAAATCTGTTTCGACCATTATTCCTAATGGCAAATACAAAGTCCTTCTGTTGACCATTTATCCAAAGCTTGTGGAGCTTGGTAAGGAAAATGACTATTTCACAAATGAACAAATTGATCTTTGGGGACTTGACGGTTTTTACGCAATCCCTTATAATCCTAAAGTGCCTTATTATCGTGGCACTGACCAAAAAATAAAAAAAAAATGAAGGAATCTTTGAATTTATTATTCCCATGTTTCCTCAAACTTGGTTGGACAAAACAAGACTTGAATATTATGAAAATGAGATTTCTAAAGGGACAATACCAACTGCAATTTGTTTGACTGTTCTTGATATTAAAGCACCAGCAGTTTGGAATAATAACGAGCAGCCACAGTTTGTCAGACATTGGTGTCTGGCTCATTACATTTTGGATGGACATCACAAACTATATGCGGCAGCTAAAGCAGGTAAACCAATAAATCTACTTAGCTTTTTAGCGACTGGAGAATGTATTTTAGAAACTGATAATGACATTGAAACATTACTTGACACGATTTAATGCGAGAAGAAAACTTGCCAGTATTCGGTTTCGCAATATGGCGAAGTAACGAATACATTCTCAACTCTTTGTTAACTTATGGGCTTCAATTCCAGCCGACGAATAAAGCCAAACTGTAGTTCTTATAATCATCTTTTGTAACTTTATTCAGCAGCGGTTCGGGCAGACGGAATTCTGATTCCAAACCTACATAAAGCCATGTAAGTTAGCAGCAAGTTAAGCAGACACAACAAAAATGCATAATAGAAAATTATTGAATTTCACCTTTATTGTAAATTTTCGTGGCGGGACATATTGTTCTCAAGTTCAAGCGAGGGAAGTAAATAAATCTATTTTTAAGTGGATTAAGCAAATTGAAAAAGAACAAGGTCAAATAAAATATCTAGGGGACAAAATTATTGAGGAGCTGAAAAAAGAGGCAATAGACGAAAATAATGAGACAATCCTTTTAATTGGACTAAAAAATATTTGGCATACCATTTACTCAACAAGACAAGGCGCATTTCACATAAATATCGTCCAGACGGACATTCAATAACCTGCTTACAACATGAACTATGTAAAAAACCATACAACCATTTCCCTTTTTAATTGTTCTATAGAGTATGCAATATAAAATCTTACATCTTATTACAGGCTTCGTTTTCCTGTCCTTATTCAGTTCCTTCAAACCTGTTGCAGAAGACGGAATAAAGATCAATGTTACCAACCTTAGAAGCAATAATGGGAATGTTCTGGTCAGCCTTTTCAAAGATGGGGTAGGTTACCCTGATGATGCCACTAAGGCATTCAGAAAAACAAAGCTTTCAATTACAGATAAAAAAGCATCCATATTATTTTCCAACCTCCCTTCCGGTGTCTATACCGTTTCAATCCTGCATGATGAGAACGATGACCAGAAAATGAATAAGAATGGGCTGGGTATCCCCAAAGAAGGGTTTGGTTTTTCCAATAATGTGATGGGAGCTTTTGGTCCGCCGTCCTTGTCAAAAAGCAGTTTTAAACATACGGCTACCTCACTTACGCAAAAAGATATCCGGATCAGGTATTAAAAAGCCGCATCATTTAAAACGACACGGCTTTGAATTATTCAAATGATGTGTTAGAATTGCTCCAATCCGGAGAACATGAAATCTCCTTCAATCTTTGCATTTTCATCGCTGTCACTTCCGTGAACAGCATTCTCCCCAACCGATGTGGCATATAATTTACGGATAGTGCCTTCTTCAGCATTAGCAGGGTTGGTAGCGCCGATAAGCTTGCGGAAATCTTCCACAGCGTTTTCTTTTTCCAGGATTGCCGCCACGATAGGGCCGCTGCTCATAAACTCTACCAGTTCACCATAAAAGGGTCTTTCTTTATGTACAGCATAGAACTCTCCGGCTTTTTCAGGAGACAGTTTCAGCATCTTCATCGCCTTTACGCTGAATCCTTCTTTAATGATACGGTCAATAATGGCACCGGCATGCCCGTTTTTAAATGCATCCGGCTTGATCATGGTGAATGTACGATTGCTCATAGTTACGTTATTTGTTAATTGTTTTTTGCGCCGCAAAGGTAAGTGAAAGACAGGAGTCTGTAGCCGGGAAACTGGAGTTTTTCTTAGCCCCGATTGAAGTCCACCTTATTCTCTATACGATTGACTCAAGACTCTATTCTGAATACAACTTACTCTGCACACATTTCCCTACCTTCGCAGCCGCTTTATGAAGCCTATACAGGACATATTTCCCTTATTGAGTCAGCCACGAAGAGTAGTGATCACCACCCACCAGAAACCGGATGCAGATGCGATGGGTTCTTCGCTGGCCATGCGCCACTTTCTAAGCCAGTTTGGCCACACCGTTACCATCATTTCTCCCACTAACTGGGCCGGTTGGGTTAACTGGATGCCGGGTACCAAAGATGTGCTGGACTATGAAAAAGAAAAACAAAAGGCTGAAGCCATTCTGGATAATGCCGAATGGTTATTTTGTCTTGACTTCAATATCTTTCATCGCACCAAAACGATGACTGAAAAGCTGAAAGAACTTACCTGTACTAAAATTTTAATTGACCATCACCAGGAACCTGATGTTGATTCTTTTGACTATGGCATCAGTAATACAGCAAAAAGCTCCACCTGTGAAATGGTCTATGATCTCATTGTGGACTCAGGGCATGGCGACAAGATAAACGAAGAGATAGGCGAATGCATCTATGCCGGGGTGGTGGGAGACACTGGTTCATTCCGTTTTTCCTCTGCCCATGCCGGTGTGCACTCATTGGTGGCTGATTTAAAATCAAGAGGACTGAATCATGGTAAAATACACGAAGGCCTCTTCGATAATTTCCTGGAAAACAGGCTCCGTTTCATTGGTCATGTATTGCTGCACCGGATGGAAATTTTCTACGAGTTTAACACTGCGCTGATCGCTATTCCCAAAAGTGATATTCTGAAATATCATATCAAGACGGGAGATACGGAAGGACTGGTCAATTTTCCTCAGTCCATACAGGGAATAAAACTAGTGGCCCTGGTTATTGACAGGGATGAGGAAAGAAAATGGAGCTTCCGCAGTAAAGGAGAGTTTGACTGCAATACCTTTGCCCGCAAATATTTTGAAGGCGGCGGACATTACAATGCGGCCGGCGGCCGTAGCAGTGATTCGCTGGAACAGACTGTAGAGAAATTCAAATTGGCTATGAAAGAAAACGAAAGTCTTTTACATTAAATAAAAACAAGTATGAACACAATTAAGAATTTGTTACTCATTGTTAGTGTTGGTGCACTGGTAGCCAGCTGTTCAAAAGCTACTTACCGTAAAACACCGGGAGGAATGCCTTACCAGTTATTTGCCAGCGGCGATACACAGCAGGTTAAAGTAGGCAACTTTATTAAAGTTAGTATTACTCAAAAAATAAACGACAGCGTTTATTTTTCAACTGCCGGAAAACTGCCGGTTTATATGCCTGTCATTGCACAATCCAGCCCTTACGATATTTCTGAAGTATGGACAAAGCTACACCTGGGTGACAGTGTTGTATCCACCCAGATGATGGACACTTTTATCAAACGTATGCCACCGGGCCAGATCCCGCCACAGTTCAAAAAAGGGGACAGGATACTTACCTATGTTAAGATATTAGGCATTTTCACCAGCGACAGTGCCAAGTCTGTTGATGAGGAAAAAGTAAGAACAGCATTTGCCCAAAATGAAATTCAGGCAGTGGAGGCTTTTATAAAGTCAAAAAATATCAGTACTGTGAAAACTCCATCCGGGGCATTTGTAGAGATCATTAATCCCGGCACCGGCAACCTGATAGATTCCGGGAAATATGTATCTGTAAATTACACAGGCACAACCTTTGAAGGGAAAAAATTTGATAGTAACACAGACTCTGCATTTAATCATGTGCAGCCACTTTCTTTTACTGTCGGTGCGGGACAAATGATAAAAGGTTTTGATGAGGCAATGAAATTCATGAAGCCCGGCGGTTCAGCTAAAGTATATATGCCTTCCATGCTGGGATATGGTGCTGCGCCACCTCCCGGATCAACAGTGATCAAGCCGTATGAGAACCTGATATTTGAGTTCACTATTACAGATGTGAAAGACAAAGCACCTGAAACTGCAAATGCACCTGGACAGCCAGAGCAGCCCCATCAATAAAAGTTGATACGGCTCAACCAAAAAAACAAGTTTGTATTAAATAATTCTGCACCTTTGTACCCGTCTACGTTAGACGGGTATTTTTTTTGAGAGGCCCCGTTTTTAGTCCAGGATCTATTTCAAACCCGTCCGCACCCCCCTGAAATTACTAACCTGAGCACTTTATATCACCGTACTTTTTTTGCTTGAACCAATAGTTAATATCCTTTGAAGCAAACCTGAAGATCCAGTGTAATAAGGTTTTGATTACAATGTCTTAATGAAAAAAACCCTTTCACTTCTGTGAAGGGGTTCTTTATTTTCAGGAAAGTTTGCAGGCTGAAAACAGTTTTACTGTTTCAACAGCTTCCTTCACATCATGCACTCTCAGAATGGAAGCGCCGTTCATGAGTCCCATCATATTCAGGGCAGTAGTCCCGTTCAATGTATTTGCTGCAGTGGTGCCAAGTGTTTTATAAATTAATGATTTTCGGGAGATGCCCAATAAGACCGGGCAGCCGGGTATTTTAAAGAGAGACAGGTTGCGGAGCAGTTCGAAATTATGATCGGTTGTTTTTGCAAAACCAAAACCCGGATCGGCAATAATATCTTTTATCCCTGCCAGTCGTAATTCACTTATTTTATTAATTAAAAAATCAAGCACTTCACGGGTCACATTTTCATACACGGCTTGTTGCTGCATATCCTGCGGTGTACCTTTCATATGCATCAGAACATATGGAACATTCAATGCTGCTACCGTTTCAATCATTCTTTTATCCAGGGTACCGGCACTGATATCATTGACAATGTCTGCACCTGCTGCAATGGCCCCGGCTGCCACTTCGGAATAATAAGTATCAATGGAGATAAATGCTTCCGGGAATCTTTTATGTATAGCTGCAACCGGTTCAATAACCCTTTTCAATTCTTCATCCGCACTCAGTTTCTCACTGCCGGGTCTTGTACTTTGACCACCGATGTCGAGAATACCAGCACCATCATGTAGCATTTGTTCAGCCTGGCGCAAAACTGCATCTGCCGTTTGATGCCGGCTCTCCCTGTAAAATGAATCAGGTGTGACGTTGATGATTCCCATCACCAGGGGCTTATCCACAACCAGTAATCTTCCTTTGCAATTAAGCGTAAACATTAGCCTTAGTTCATTATTTTTGATAAAGTTAGCCTGGAAGACTGAAAGTCCGGATGAATATTCACAACTCAATATTGAGTTTTGCTGCATGAATGCTGCTTTCTGACTCCCGGACTTCCGTACATTCTTACTATACCAAACACATGACCACTACAAACCAGCAATACGACAAAGCCATCGCATCCTGCAGGGATATTTTTTTAAAAAAAGCAAAAGATTACGGAACTGCATGGAGAGTACTGAGAACGATCTCCATCGTTGACCAGATATTCATCAAAGCCCAGCGTATCCGAACCATTCAGGAAAAAGGTGAGCAGAAAGTATCAGATGGGATAGCAGCAGAATTCAAAGGCATCATCAATTATGCAGTGATCGGTTTGATTCAGTTAGAACTGCCGGCCAGCGCTCCTGAAGAAATGAATATTGACGAAGTATCCTTTTTATATGATAAGTATATCAATACAGCCAGGCAACTGATGCAGGATAAGAACCATGACTATGGCGAGGCCTGGCGCAGTATGAGCCAGGAGAGTTTTGTTGACCTGATCCTGATGAAACTGCAGCGTATCCGACAGATATTAACCAATGATGGAAAGACCATCATCAGTGAAGGTATTGATGCCAACTACCAGGATATCATCAATTATGCAGTGTTTGCTTTAATACTCATGTAATATGAAAGTAATGGTGAACATAGTACGAATTATCGTTGGGGTATTGTTTATATTCTCCGGCCTGGTAAAAGCTAACGACCCGCTGGGACTGGGTTATAAAATGCAGGAATTTTTTGAAGTTTGGGGGCTGCATGGTTTTAATTCATGGACATTATTAATGTCTGTATTGATGAATGCCTTTGAGATCATTGCCGGATTTGCTTTGCTGCTCGGCTGGAGGATCAGGTTGTTCAGTTGGTTATTATTATTGCTGATCGTTTTCTTTACATTCCTTACCGGTTATACTTACATTACGGGTATGCCCAAAAATTGCGGCTGTTTTGGTGATTGCCTTCCGATAACGTCCCAAACATCTTTCTTAAAAGATGTGGCATTGACCCTACTGATCGGCTTCCTTATCTGGAAACAGAGATACATCAAACTCCTTTTTTCTGAGAAGCCGGCCACTATCGTTATGCTGGGTATCACCATACTTAGTTTTGGTTTTCAATGGTATACCCTGACGTATTTGCCGGTGGTGGATTGTTTACCTTTTAAAAAGGGTAACAATATTGCAGAGCAAATGAAAATGCCTGCCAATGCTATACCTGACAGTACCGTTATCACTTTTGTTTACAAAAAAGAGGGCAAAGAAGTAGAGTTTACAGCAGATAAATTTCCTGCAGATTTTAGCGCCACCACTTATGAATTTGTGAACCGTTATGATAAAGTAATCCGGAAAGGAAAAAACAATGAGCCACCAATAAAAGGATTTGCCTTATCAGGAGAATCAAATACAGATTCCACCCAGTTTGTATTAGACCAGGAGAATGCCATTTTACTTTTCTGTGAAAAATTTTCCGACGCCGGTACGGATTGGAAAAAGAAGTTTGAAGAAATCTATACTGCTTCTAAAGCAAAAAATATTGCTTCATTCATCATTACTGCCGAACCGGGAAAAGCCAAGGATGCTTTAGCCGGAACCGGGTTTGCCGATGTTCCCGTTTTTAAATGTGATTTTAAAATAATTGAAACAGCGGCAAGAAGTAATCCATGTATTTATTTTATAAAAAAAGGTACCGTAGTAAGCAAATACAGTGGAAAGAAAATGGATAATATAAAAAAAGATATTTCCGGTGCGACAGCCCATGCGAGATGGCCTTTAACTCCGGCAGAGCAACCAACTGACAGTACGATCCAGCAACCATGATAAAATTTGTCACCAAAAAAATAGTATATGGCCTGCTGGTGCTGGTAGGAGTGGTGATATTGGTTTTTTTTCTATTCCAGGGTTTTGGTGACCCCTCCAGAATTGTAATGGGGCAAACTGGTGATTCAACTACACAGTCCAATATCCGTAAAGAACTGTACCTAATAAATGAAAAAGGAGAGAGCATTCCCAGGTTCAGGCAGTTTCTTTATTACCTCAATGATGTTTCTCCCATTTGCATTCACAGCACAGCAGATATAAACAAAAAAAAGCTAAGAGGTTTTTTTATTGGGGAAGGGAAAAAGTTTGGTATTAAAATCCCTTATCTCCGAAAATCCTATCAAAGCAAGCGGGAAGTATGGACGATCCTGATGCAGGCATTACCCGGCACTTTAATGCTCGCCATTACTGCCATGTTTATCGCCGTCCTCATCGGAATTCCTTTGGGAGTAATGGCTGCTGTGAAACAAAATACCTGGCTGGACACAACGGCTATTTTCAGCAGTATTGTGGGTATATCCGCCCCTTCATTTTTCATGGGGATCATCATGGTCTATTTATTTGGATTTGTGTTGAGCGACTGGACAGGTCTGCATATAGCCGGAAGCTGGTTTGCTATTGATGATGAAGGACAACGGCGGTTAACAATGCAAAATCTCATTTTGCCTGCCATTACTTTGGGTATCCGTCCATTAGCAATCATTACACAACTAACCCGGAGTGCTATGCTGGATGTACTTGACCAGGACTATATCCGAACTGCTTATGCAAAAGGGCTGAGCAAAAGAACAGTGATCTGGAAACATGGCTTGCGCAATGCATTAAACCCTGTTATTACTGCCATTACCGGATGGTTTGCTGAATTATTAGCCGGTGCTTTCTTTGTGGAATATATTTTCGGCTGGCAGGGCATTGGTAAAGTAACAGTAGATGCGCTGGAAAAACTGGATTACCCGGTAGTGATGGGTTCGGTATTAGTGGCCGCAACCTTCTTTATCATCATTAATATTCTTGCCGATATTTTATATGGGGTTGTTGATCCGAGAGTAAGGGTTGAGTAAATGCCCTCCTTAAATTTAACATAAGGGTCATTTGATTATCTATTTCTGCACATTCGCTGCCGGTTGAGTTTTTGGCTTCTTTATTGCGTAACTTTAAAGGGAGTATTTACTTTCCCAATTCATTAGAATCCTTAAACCAAATGTCTATGGAAAAAGTAACTTCTATCCTCGAAAAGAAGCAATTTCACTTTAAGAAGATTTCCCCATCCTGTTCCATCAGCGATGCCTTATGCCGGATGAGTAGTCATAATACGGACTACCTGATCGTTATGGATGATAATGACAATTTTCTCGGATTGCTGACCGAACATGATGTGGCCAGTAAAACAATATTTCTGAAACAGCCTCTTGCAAAAGCAAGTGTTAATGAAATGATGAATACCCGTTTGCCCTTTGCAGACGTGGATGATACCGTGGAAGAATGTATGAAGGCTATGAAAAGGTACCATGTAAAGTACCTGCCGGTATTTAAAAACCTGGTACTGATGGGCATTGTATCTACAGATGATATCCTGGAAGAAGCGGTCAGTCACCGAAATGAAATATTTGACTAATCCCAAAAATTATTTGCCCCCGGAACCAGTGATTATTGTATGATCACTTCATTAATCACTTTCTGCTTCAGCGCCTCGTTCACCCGTTGTTTAATTTTTTCTTTCTGGTAGATCAGTTCATTCTTGAGTGGAGCAACATTAGTGGTGATGATTAATTTATCACCGATGATCTGTAGTTTATCAGTATAGCGGGAAATGGTCTTTCCCATGATCTCTTCCCATACATCTTCAATCTGCAATGCCTGTATGCCGCCTTTTATACGGCTGCCGTTGAGGAATTGCTGCATTGCTTCGCTGATAGAATATTCACCCATAATGCAAAGTTACAATGTGATCAATTGAAAATTGGTATTAAGTTCTTTCAAATGAGCGATAAGCCGGTCTTCGTTTGTATCGGTAATAAACACCTGCCCGTCATTTTCCACACAAACCTTTTTCAGCAGGTTACTGATGCGGTCTTCATCGAGTTTTTCAAACACATCATCCAGCAGCAGGAGGGGAGCAAATCCCTTTTCTTTTTTCAATACATCCATTTCCGCCAATTTAAGTGCAAATAATAAACTCTTACGCTGGCCCTGTGAGGCAATATTCTTAAATAACTGGTTACCTAATTGTATATCCAGGTCATCGCGGTGAATACCGGATGTGGTGCGTTGAGCAAGACAATCTTTTTGACGGTTTATGCTTAATAATTCTGCGAAAGAAGCCAGCAATAATTCACTTTCATAGATCAGTGTCACATTTTCCGGCTGCCTGGCAATATCATTATATAAATGTTTTACTGCTGGTAAAAAACTAACCAGGAATTCTTTACGCTTTTCAAAAATATATTCCCCGGGTTTGATCAGTTGACTGTCCAGTACTTCAAGTAATGTAAAATCCCTGCTGTTCGTTTCTGCAAAACTTTTCAGTACTGAATTACGTTGTTGCAGCACTTTCGTATACATGATCAGGTTTTGTAAATACGCAGTATCCAACTGGGATAATAAAGCATCCAGGAATGTTCTTCTTTCCTTACTGTCGCCGGTAATCAGTTCCGCATCATCAGGTGCAATCACCACGCAGGGGTAACGGCCGATATGCTGTGAGAATTTTTCATATGGCTCGTCATTAACTGAAAATTCTTTTTTTCCCGTTTCCCGCAAGATGCAAACAGGTTTTTCAGGTTTACCGTTCAATTCCAGTTTCCCCTCGATCCTGAAACCAGCACTTCCATGTTTTACATTATTCCCGTCCAGCCGGGTAAAGTAGCTTTTCGTGAAACAGAGGTAGTGAATAGCATCCAACAGGTTGGTTTTTCCCACCCCGTTTTTACCGCAGATGCCAGCAATCCTTTCTGTAAAGTCAAAAGACTTATTCGTATAATTTTTGAACTGAAATAGTGATATGTGTTGAAGGAGAAGCATTAAGGACTGCAAGATAGGGTGGAAGGGACTAGGTACAAGGCGGAAGTTCCGTGGAAAACAGCAAAAATTTGAACAGCTTAAAGATCTTTATTGGGTGCAGCAAAGGAGACGGTAAACAGGGAATCAAAACCGGATTACCCTCTCAAAATCACTGCTTTAAAATTCCTTTTTTCCCCTTATTTTTGCGACTCAAAATTTAAGCCTGTGGCCGCCAAATTTTCTAAAGAAACTTACCTCTACTGGTACGAATTGATGCAGCTGATCCGCCAGTTTGAACTGATGGCTGAAGAGAAGTACAAAATGGAGGGTAAGATCCGTGGCTTTTTCCATGCTTATATTGGCCAGGAAGCTATCGCAGCCGGTTGCATGACCGCCACCCGTCCGGAAGATTTATATATCACAGCGTATCGTGACCATGGATTGGCTATTGCCAAAGGTGTATCTGTTAACAGTTGTATGGCAGAATTATATGGCAAAGCAACTGGTTGTGCAAAAGGAAAAGGTGGTAGCATGCACTTCTTCAGCAAAGAGGCGAATTTTTATGGTGGACATGGCATTGTGGGTGCCCAGATTGGTACCGGAGCAGGATTAGCTTTTGCTGAAAAATACCGTGGTTCTGACAACGTGGTACTCACTTATTTTGGTGATGGTGCTGCCCGCCAGGGTATATTGCATGAAACTTTTAACCTGGCTATGTTATGGAAGTTACCGGTGGTTTTTATTTGTGAGAATAACAACTACGCAATGGGTACTTCAGTTGAACGTACTTCTAACGTAATTGATATTTATAAACTGGCTGATGCGTACGAAATGCCTGCCGATACTATTGATGGCATGAGTCCGGAAGCCGTACACGAAGGGGTGGGCAGGGCAGTAAAAAGAGCAAGAGAAAAAGGTGGTCCGACTTTGCTGGAAATAAAAACGTATCGTTACAAAGGCCACTCTATCAGTGACCCGCAGAAATACAGAACCAAAGAGGAAGTGGATGAGTATAAAGGTAAAGATCCGATACAGCAGGTATTGAAGACCATACTCGACAACAATTATGCAACACAGGAAGAGATCGAATCAATCAATAAAAGGGTGGATGCAATAGTTGAGGAATCAGTAAAGTTTGCAGAAGAAAGCCCATGGCCGGATGACAGCGAGGTACTGAAAGATGTTTATGTTGACCAGAACTATCCTTTTATCATTGATTAAATAATACAAATAAAACAAGTAACATAAATTTTATGGCAGATAACAAAAATGTGCAGGACATGGATAGCAGTGAAGTGGTGATCGCTAAAGCAAAGAGCTTTTGGGATAAGTACAGCAAACCACTGATGATCGTTTCTACACTTATTATCCTGGTTATTGGCGGCTGGTATGTGTACCAGAATTTTTTCCAAAAACCAAAAGAAGCAAAAGCTATTGAAGCAATGTTCAGGGCAGAAGAATATTATCGCCTGGATTCAGTAAACCTGGCGCTGAATGGTGACGGGCAAAATCTTGGTTTTGTTAAGATCGTTGACAAATTTGGCGGAACAAAAGCCGGTAAACTGGCTTCATTCTATGCCGGCAGCTGCTACCTGAAACTTAATGATTATGAAAAAGCAGTGAAGTACCTGAAAAAATTCAGCAGTAGTTCCGACCTGGTACAGGCAAGAGCATACAAACTCCTGGGTGATGCCTATGCTGATTGGGGAAAGAATGATGAGGCATTAAGTAATTATAAAAAAGCGGGCCGTCATTTCGAGAAAGACGAAGCAAATTCACCGGAATACCTTTTTGCAGCGGCATACTTTGCAGATAAGGTTATGAAAAATCAGAAAGAAGCTATTTCGCTTTACAAGGAATTGAAAGAGAAATACCCCCGCAGCCAACAGGCTTTTGACGCTGACAATTACCTTGCTCAACTGGGTGTTTACAGCACTGAAAATTAAACATGGCAGACATTACCAATAGTAAACTACTACATACTGAAACAGGCATTCTGAATAAGGATGCCTGTATCGTTTTGGTGAAAACTGAATGGAATGCCGCCATTGTTGATCAACTGGAAAGAGGTTGTATTGCCATCCTTGAGCAACATGCCGTTAAGAAAATAATTATCCTAACTGTCCCCGGTGCTGTAGAAATCCCATTTGCTATAAAGAGCTATTGGGAAAATACCGGGAAGAAAAAAAGAGTGGACGCATTTATTGCTTTGGGCTGTGTGATAAAAGGGGATACCCCTCATTTTGAGTATGTATGTAAAGCCGTAACCGATGGAGTAGGGACACTAAATCTAACAATTCCCGTACCCACTATATTTGGAGTATTGACAGTAAATGATGAACAACAGGCAATGGAAAGAATCGGTGGGAAACACGGACATAAAGGAGAGGAAGCAGCGATGACCGCATTAAAGATGATTAGTTTATTGAAATCGTTAAAGAAATAAGTATTGAACGTCCAGTTATTCATACCATGTTTTGTTGACCAGCTTTATCCAGATACTGCTTTCAATATGGTGAAAGTGCTGGAAAAAGCTGGTTGTACTGTTTCCTATAATACATCCCAGACCTGTTGTGGCCAACCGGCTTTCAATGCCGGTTTCTGGGATGAAGCAAAATCTGTCTGTACTAAATTTCTGAAAGACTTCAGCGGAACGGATCTTATCGTAGCGCCCAGTGCCAGCTGCGTGGGCTTTGTCAGAAACTATTACAGCAAATTATTTGAGAACTCATCACATCACCATGCCGTACAGGATATAGGCAAACGGATTTTTGAATTTTCGGAGTTCATGATTCAGGTATTAAAAATAGAAGATGTTGGAGCTGTATTAAACGGTAAAGCTACTTATCATGATTCCTGTGCAGGACTTAGAGAATGTAAGATAAAGCAGGAACCAAGGAAATTATTATCACATGTAAAAGGGCTTACCCTTACCGAAATGAATGATGTGGAAACCTGTTGCGGTTTCGGTGGCACTTTTGCTGTAAAGTTTGAAGCTATTTCAATCGGTATGGGTGAGCAGAAAGTAGAGAATGCATTAGCAACAGGGGCCGATTATCTTATTTCCACAGATATTTCTTGCCTGATGCACCTGCAGGGTTATATCAAACACAAAGGCTATTCGCTGAAGACGATGCACCTGGCAGATGTATTAGCCAGCGGCTGGTAAGTTCTTCTGACAAATTTATTAAATACAGAATTCAACTTTCTAAGTTATTGTCTGATTCTTCTTGGAAGATTCTCCGGCGCATTACCCGTTCTTAAATTCATTTGATATATAGAGTATTTACCTGGATTATTGGGATCATACAAAGTATTTCGTTTCAGGTAAAGCTCATTTAGTAAATTATCAACTGGTTTTATTTTAGAAGCATTTTGCGTATGCTTCATATCCTTTTGATATGCAACATATAAAACCAGCTGAGGACGAATACCCGGATTTTCATTTTTAGGCGAGGCGAATAATTGGCCTGCCGAAAATGATGTATTGTGATTTTCATCAGGAACTATCATGAACCCATTATTCTTGCCTTTGATTATATTGTTTAAAACAATATCAGTTACATCTGTACTGGCGGGAATATCTTTGTTTTTTGTTTCTATTGTTACGGAAGACTGGTTTTCAAAGTTTGTTTTAGGTTGAGTATTCCAGGTTGTTGAGGAATCCTCCCACTTATCTAAAACCTGCCTGATATGAATGACACTGGTCTTTGCATTATCATTAACTGCAAATTCAGCATGAATAGGATATAATACCAGTTCAGCCTGCAAAATGAGTAATGGGTTATCAAGTATTTCAACAGGTATTAAATTATAATTAAATTCAAGCAAAGAACGGCAGAGCAATTCTTTGCCATTATCCATCCAGGTAGCTGCTCCAATAACTGGTGACATATCGCCTGCTTTATCTTCTTTTAAATTACTTACAAATACACTTTTTGTAGAAGAATCACTCTCCAGAATAATTTTAAGTATACTTTTTTCATTAGTAAAAGGTAGTACTTTAGATAAAGTTGTATCATTGACCTGAGCTACAGTTGAAATAAATGAAAGTAACAAAAAACATGTAGTTGTACTTGACTTAAATTTCATGGTGGAAGGTTTAGTTATTAAATATAACTAATTTTTAAAATATATCACACCGAAGTTTCAGTTACAAATGGTCTGATACAAAAACTACTCCGAGAAGTATCGAAGGAGTTTTTCAATGAGGATTGGCAACACTTATTTGGGAAGAACTACATGATCAATTACATGGATAACGCCATTGCTCTGGTAAACATTGCAGATTGTGAGCTGGGCCATACCGCCGTTCTCATCTTTCAGCCAGTATTTAGCATCTTTTTTTATAATCCACAACTTTCCTCCTGCAACAGTCACTAATTCAGCAATGCCTTTCCCTTTTTTGATCAATTCATCCAGTTCTTTTGTTGCAAGACGACCAGCTACAACATGATAAGTGAGGATAGATGTAAGCCTGGCTTTATTTTCCGGCATTACCAGTGTTTCTACTGTTCCTGCCGGCAGCATACCAAAGGCGTCATTAGTGGGGGCAAATACTGTGAAAGGACCTGCTGTTTGTAATGTCTCAACCAGACCGGCAGCTTTTACTGCTGCCACCAGGGTGGTATGATCCTTTGAATTAACAGCATTTTCAACAATATTCTTCGAAGGATACATAGCAGCGCCACCTACTTCCACGGCTTTTTCCTTCATTCTATTCCCCTGGGCAAAGGCACTGTTCATAGATAAAATAGCAGCAAGCATCAGGCCTGCAAATTTGATTTGTTTCATAATTGCTTTGTTTTAAAATTGATGTTATGATGTATATAAAAGGGTAAGGGGTTTGAACCTGCATGAACAGAAAGAGATACGGAGGTGGTGATGGATTTGGATTGGCTTTAATAAAATTTTTATCCAACTTCCACTACATTTGTTTTTATAATAACCTCGACATGGCATACTGGCTGATCAAATCCGAACCGTTCAAGTATTCGTGGGAAATGTTTGAAAAGGATAAACAAACTTTTTGGGATGGTGTACGCAACTATGCTGCCCGTAATAATCTGAAAGCAATGAAAAAAGGTGACCTGGCATTCTTTTATCACAGTAATGAAGGGACTGAGATAGTTGGTATCGCTAAAGTCGCCAAAGAAGCATACCAGGATCCCACTACAGATGATGCGGCCTGGGTAGCCGTCGATTTTAAACCGCACAAAAAATTAAAGAAACCTGTTGGGCTGGCGCAAATTAAAGCGGACAAACGTTTAGCAAGTATGGCATTGGTAAGATTAGGCCGCCTATCTGTTCAGCCGGTTACTGAGGAGGAATGGGATATTGTGATGAAAATGGCAGATGAACAATGAATCAATAATCAGGAATCAACAGCTCTGCTGCTAAATCCCCTTTAACAAATTGCATGGGTTACTTTTTTCTGATTGGAGGAATCAATAACTGATTCTCACCTTTAAACATTTAAAAAGTATAGCCATGAACAAACTTATCATCGGGCTGCTCATTATAGCAGCCGGAGCAGGAGTTTATTTTCTGCTCAGCAAAAAAAAGAACAGTACAGAAACAGCTGTCATCAAAAAAGAACTCATTATTGGTACATGGAAAATTGAAAGCTTTCTGCCGGCCACAGACAGCTTACAACCAAAGTACAGTTATGATTTCCAAAAAGATGGAATGGCTGTAAGATCAGTAAATGACTCAATCAAAACTGATACGGTAAAGTATGAATGGAACAAAACAAGTCAGCTGGTAATAAAAGAAAATACTGCAGATTCAACAGGCAAAGTATACACCGTAGAAAAGCTGACAAAAGACAGCTTGCTGATTATCGGTACAGACAGTGTTGTAGTATCACTGACAAAAACAAAATAGCAAAAGGAGGCTGTCTCAAAAGCAAACAAATTTGTCACATTGTCCCGATAGCTATCGGGATATCGAAATGTGTACAAATTTGTTTGCCAATCATTGTTATATTTCGGCAATGCTCAATATGACAATGATTGAGGCTTTTAAGACAGCCTCATTGATTTATGCAAAATAATTCTTCCTGCATCTGTAATTTATAAAAATCAAAGCCATGAAATATTTCAAATCTTTTCCAATCATATTACTGGTACTTTTCATACTGTCTTGCGGTAATAAAGCAACTAATGCCGGTAAATATGCAAATGCGGAACTACCCGTTCCGGATGAAAAACCAGCTTACCAGAATTATACTACTGATTCTGCAGCCAACCCTCAAAAAGAAGAAGAAAAACAACAGCAACCAAAAGAAAGGAAACAACCAATAGTTAATACTGAATGGGATAAGAAGATCATTAAAACAGCTTTACTTAACCTGGAGGTTAAAGACTACTCCGGTTATTATTCTTCACTTCGTGAAAAAGTAAAAAATCTCGGTGGATACATTGCCCAGGAGGAGCAGCGTCAATCAGCGTACAAAATAGAAAACACCCTGGTTATTAAAGTACCGGTTGAACAGTTTGATAATGCCCTGGTTCAACTGACTGAAAAAGCAGAAAAGCTTAATGAAAAGAGAATCACTTCGCAGGATGTAAGTACTGAATACATTGATACACGATCAAGAATGGAATCGAAGAAACAGGTTCGCCAGCAGTATATTGAATTATTGAAACAGGCTAAGAATATGGAAGATATCCTGAATGTTCAATCAGAGATCAACAGCATACAAGAGGAAATTGAAGCTGCTGCGGGCAGAGTTGAATACCTGGGGCATTCTTCCGCTTACAGTACAATAAATCTTACTTATTACCAGGTATTAAATTCTTCTGCCAGTGATAATGATAATCCGTCATTTGGCACAAGGATCAGTGCTGCATTCAAAACAGGGTGGGAATCGGTCACTTCACTATTTGTTGGCCTGGTGTCTATCTGGCCACTCTTTCTGGTCACATTCCTTGCTCTTATTTTTTACAGGAGAATGAAACCAGCTAAAGTAAAGCAATCCTGAGAAAACATGATTGTGAAGTCACTTGTTTGTACAGGTGGCTTTGCTGTTTTACATTTGGGTATGGCAAAGAAAAAATTGGTTGTGCTGTCCGGAGCAGGTATCAGCGCTGAAAGTGGTTTAAAAACTTTTCGTGACAGTGATGGACTATGGGAGGGATACAATATAGAAGATGTGGCTACTCCAAGGGCCTGGCGAAAAGACCCCGGGCTGGTATTGGAATTTTATAATTACCGCAGGAAAAATGTATTGGATGCCCAACCCAATGCCGCCCATTATGGATTAGCGGAACTGGAAAAGGATTTTGATGTTACCATCATCACTCAAAATATAGATGACCTGCATGAAAGAGCCGGTTCTGCCAATGTTCTTCATCTGCATGGCGAAATATTTAAAATGCGGAGCGATAGAAACAGTTCATTGATCGCTGAAATCAAAGGCGATATAAAACTGGGGGATGTGGCAGCGGATGGGGCACAATACCGTCCGCATATTGTATGGTTTGAAGAACCCGTCCCGAAAATTGAAGAAGCGTTACCGGTAGTACAAAATGCAGATATTTTTGTGGTGGCAGGCACCTCATTAGTGGTGTATCCTGCTGCAGGCCTGGTAAACTATACTAAGCCGGAGGTCCCTATTTATATAATTGACAAAAAAAATCCTTACCTCTCATCAAAAGAAAAATTTACGGTCATTGAAATGCCGGCCACCGAAGGTGTAAAACAATTGAAAGAATTACTCAAAGCTTTGTAACAGTCTCATTAAATTTTACGCCCAGCAATTCTAACTCTTTCAATACAGGTTGATAGATTTGTTTGGAAGTAGGTATATGCAACCCGGTCATTTTAATCTTTCCGTTCAAGATCAGCTTGGTTGCTATGCCTAAAGGAAGGCCAACTGTTTTAGCCATTGCAGTTCTTAAACTATTTTCTCCTTTAACAACTAAAGAACTGCTGACTTCTGACTGCTGACTGCCTATGCTGTATACAATTTCATGCAGCATAACAATCATATCCTTATCATAGGGACGCAGCCCCAGTTTTTTTTCTACGGCAAACTGCAGAATATCAGCTGGGCTGCACCTTCCTTTATTCACTATTGTTTCTTCATCATCCAATCCCAAAAAGAAAAGCTGTTTCAGTGTAAGATTCGCTTCATGCATTTTAGAAGCGAGGAATGCAGCAGCATTATTCTTTACTGCGTCAATCTCCACTTCCTGCAGGTTTCCTTTTTCATCAGCCGTCATAAATGATTCAGGCATTACTTCGCCAACTTTTTCAGCTTCATTTTCTGCCTCCATTAATTGCATAAGGTTTTCAAGCATCCCTTTTGTTTCGGCAAACCGTTCCGTAAGTTTTTGGTTTATCCAGTCACCAAAACCGTTTTTATCCATATGTTCTTTGAAAACTTGCTGCAGGGTTTTGCCATCTGTTTCATATTGCGGTGTTTCATCGGTTAGTTTAAGTTCGAGTATATTTTTCCAACCATACATGAAATCAGGGTGTCGTAATGTAGTGCGGATAAAAGTGGCTGTATTCTCCAATCCATACAGGGAAGTATAGCCAAGTGAATCCCGGTTGGGATACCAGCTTAAAAAACCAAGTTCCGGGATATCAACTAATCGGTCTGCTGTAAACAATTCTTCATAGACCAGTTTTTTTTCTTCTCCATTTTCCCGGTAAAGAGCACCTGCTTTCCCGGCCATAATGATATTGCGGGGATTCCAGCTTATTTTATAGTGCCAGGGATTATCATCACTTTCCGGGGCTACCAGGCCACCACAATGCGATTTGAATGAAGTGATCGTTCCTCCATTTGCATGAATATGATCAATCAGTTGCATCGCACTCATATGGTCAATACCGGGATCGAGGCCCATTTCATACAGGAAAAAGAGTTTGTTCTTTTCAATTTCCGCCTGTAGTTCTTTTATGCTTTCATCAACATAGGATGCCGTCAATAAATTCTTTTGGAGCTTTACACAATCCCTGGCCACTTCAATATGCAGGTGAGGAGGTAATAATGATATAACGATATCGGCGGAGCGAATAAACTGTACTCTTTCATCCATATTATTAATATCAAACGATACTGCATTTGCATATGCAGAACCAGCAATTTTTGATTTTGCCAGTTGAAGGTCAGCATCAACCACTACGATAGCCCACTTTTCCGCAGCGGCATTATCGATCAAATAATCAATCAATACAGTAGCTGATTTTCCGGCCCCAAACAATAGTATGGTCTTCATTAGTAATGATATTTCAAAAACTGAAAATTAGGCCGAAAAAACCATAATTAGTGTGCAAATGCAGCTTGTTTTTCAATCGGTTAACTAATCCACACGAGTGGATAAAATAGCTCAAAAAACACCTCCTTTTATCAGGTTTTCAGGGCTTAAAAAAGTAGATTTGCAAACCCTGAAAAAGCCCCTTTTTTCAGGGTTTGAATGACTCAACAACCAATTAAAAAAACAGAAGGAAATTCACTCAAATGGAAGAGAACTTAGAGCCACTGGAAACGAGCGACCATAACCGGATAATTCCTGTTAATATAGAAGAGCAGATGAAGACAGCCTACATTGATTACTCCATGTCGGTTATTGTTGGCCGTGCCCTTCCTGATGTAAGAGATGGATTGAAACCTGTTCATCGCCGCATATTATTTGCGATGAATCAATTGGGACTGCATTATAATAAGCCGTATAAAAAATCCGCCCGTCTTGTCGGGGAAGTGTTGGGTAAATACCATCCGCATGGTGATACATCCGTGTATGATGCAATGGTTAGGATGGCACAGGAATGGAGTATGCGCTACACCATGGTTGACGGACAGGGTAACTTTGGTAACCAGGATGGTGATGGTCCCGCAGCGATGCGTTATACAGAAGCCAGGCTGGAAAGGCTGGCTGAGCATATGCTCGATGACATTGAAAAGGATACCGTTGATTTTCAATTAAACTTTGATGACTCTGAGAAAGAGCCTACTGTTCTTCCAACAAGGGTTCCGCAATTGCTGATAAATGGCTCCAGTGGTATTGCTGTAGGTATGGCCACCAATATGATGCCGCATAATCTTTCAGAAGTCATTGATGGCTGTATTGCTTTTATTGACAACCGGGAGATAACTGTTGATGAATTGATGCAGCATGTAAAAGCTCCGGACTTCCCGACAGGTGGTATCATTTATGGAATGGAAGGGGTGAAAGCTGCCATGCATTTTGGAAGGGGAAGGGTAGTGGTAAGAGGTAAATTAACGGTTGAAACAAAACCCAGCGGCCGTGAACAGATCATAATCACCGAAGTTCCTTACCAGGTAAACCGTGATGCCCTCACTAACCGTATTGGTGAATTGGTGAATGAGAAAGTTATAGAAGGAATTGCCCATGTAAATAACGAATCAAATAATAAAGAAGGCACCCGGGTGGTAATTGATCTGAAAAGAGATGCTATTGCCAATGTGCTGATCAATCAATTATACAAACTTACAGACCTGCAAACCTCTTACGGCATCAATAATGTTGCGATCGTAAAAGGCAGACCAAGAACACTGAACCTGAGAGAGCTTATCAGTGAGTTTGTTGAGTTCAGGCATGAAGTGGTGGTCAGAAGAACACAATTTGAATTAAGAGAGGCAGAAAAAAGGGCCCATATTTTAAAAGGTTACCTCATCGCACTCGATCACCTGGATGAAGTGATTGCGCTGATCCGCAGTTCAGCCACACCAGATATTGCAAAGGATAAACTGGTAAATGCAGGATGGGGATTAGATGAAATACAGGCGAAAGCCATACTTGAACTTCGCCTGCAACGGTTGACCGGTATGGAGAGGGATAAGATCAAAGAAGAATTTGATGAACTGATGAAATTAATCGCACACCTAAATGAATTGTTGTCAAATGAAGGAATGAGGTTTGAGGTGATCAAAACTGAATTGCTGGAGATTAAAGAAAAATTCGGAGATACAAGAAAAACAGAGATCACTTACCTGGATGATGAAGTAAAAATTAAGGACCTCATCAAAGAAGAAGATGTTGTTATCACTATATCGCATTTGGGGTATATCAAACGTACCCCGGCCGATGAATTCCGTGCACAGAGACGGGGTGGCAGGGGAGTGATGGGTGGCAAAACAAGAGATGAAGATTATATTGAACATCTTTTTGTTGCCTCAACACATCACACCATGCTTTTCTTTACCGAAAAAGGAAGGGTGTACTGGCTGAATGTGTATGAAATTCCGGAAGGGGAGAAGACCGGAAAAGGCCGAGCCATCCAAAATCTTGTTCAGCTTCCCCCTGATGACAAGGTAAGAGCTATTATTGATGTGAAAGATCTTAAAGATGAGGAATTTGTAAAATCACACAATATTGTGCTTTGTACCAAGAAAGGAATAATAAAGAAAACAGAACTCGAAGATTTCAGCCGGCCAAGACAAACTGGTGTAAACGCCATCAATATTGTGGAAGGAGATGAACTATTGGAAGCCAAAATGACTGACGGCAAAAGTGAAATAATGATGGCTGTAAAAAGCGGAAGGGCCATCCGGTTCTCTGAAGAGAAAGTAAGAGCCACCGGCCGCGGTGCCATCGGTGTGGCAGGAATTGAAGTTGAAGATAACAACGATGAAGTAGTGGGAATGATTTGTGTAAATCCTGAAATCGATGCATCCAAAACCGTGCTGGTTGTTAGTGAAAAGGGTTTTGGAAAAAGGACCCCGGTTGACGAATACCGCTTTACAAACAGGGGAGGAAAAGGTGTGAAAACTATAAATGTAACCGATAAAACAGGATCATTGGTGGGTATCCTGGATGTGGCAGAAACGGAAGATATCATGATCACTTGTAAAAGCGGCGTCACCATACGGATGCCTGTTACCGGCATCAGCGAGCAGGGAAGGGCCACACAGGGTGTAAAATTGATCAGGCTGGATGAAGGTGATGAAATTGCAGCCATAACAAACCTGGATGACCAGGAACACAATGGCAATGGCGATTCAACCAGTGAAGAAATTCAGAACGGTGAAGAGGGTAACGCAACCGGAACAGGTGAAAATTCATCTACTGAAAGTGCAACAGATTAAAAATATGTAATGTGCTTCTAAAACTATCAGGTAATGGGGAAACCTGTATACGATTGTTTTATTGGCAAATAACATCAGAACATACACTTAAAACAAAAAATAAACAGATGAAAAGTTTATTCCTTCTACTTAAGTTTAGCTTGTCAGCCTTTTTCGCCACTGCGCAGAACTATGACAATATTAAGACCATTATGATGCTGAATCAGCTGGATAAGGCAAAAGCAGATTTTGATAAAGCCTTTACCAATGCAAAATTTGCAGGCAAGCCGGAAGCATATATAATGAAAACCGCCATTTATGCTGGGCTGGCCATGTCAGAAGCCAAAAAAAATACACCAGAAGCCGAGCAACTTACTGTTGAAGCAGATGCAGCATTTACCAAATACAAGGAGATGGATCCTACAATGGCCCTAATAAGTGACCCAACTTATCAAAATGGTCCCATCAACCTGTATTCAAGTTATTACACAGCAGGGTACAATGAGTACAGTGCCAAAAAATGGCAGACAGGTCTTGTAAAATTGAAAAAAGCAATAGAATACTCTGATCTGCTGATCTTAAAAAAGATTCTCTCATCACCTGTTGATACAAATGTGCTGATCCTGGCGGCTATTACCGCTGAAAATTCAGGTAACAAAGAGGATGCTGCCAACTATTATACCCGTTTAGCAGATGCAAAAATAGGCGGTGATGGTTTTGAAGGGGTGTATCGCTTCCTCGTTAGTTATTCATTTGCCAAAAAAGACATGGCTGCATTTGAAAAGTACAAAGCTACAGGCAAAGAATTATTCCCGAAAAGTGAATATTTTGACTATGATAAAATAGATTTTGCTGTTGGTTTGATGACCAATTTTAATGACAAATTAAAATCTCTGGAAGAAGTATTAGCCACAGATCCGGATAACTACAAAGCGAACCAGGTGTTGGGTGAAATAATTTATGATACATTAAATCCTAAAGAAGACGTACCGCAGGGTACTCTTCCAAATGCAGCTGAATTAGAAAAAAGAATGAAAGAGGCATTCGAAAAATCGGCAAAAGCAAAACCCGAAACAGCTGAAATTCCCTTTTTATATATGGGTGACCATTTTATCAATAAAGCATCCAAAGTAAATGATAGAAGAGAAGCTCATTCAAAAGATATGAAAGCCCGTACCAAACCGGGAGCTATGTCTTCAAAAGAAGATATTGCCAAAAGAGATGCCTTGGATAAAGAGTATGGAGAAACACTGGAAGAAGCCAGAGAACCTTATGAAAAAGTAGCTGCCATTTTTGCAAATAAAGTCAAACAGGAAAATGAGCTGGAAATGAGGGATAAACAACAGTATAAAAAGGCGGTAAGCTACCTGGCAGATATTTTTGCTTTCAAAAGGGCAATGGCAAAAGGTAAACCTGCAGATCAGGCCAAATACTCTGCAGAAGAAAAAAAATGGACAGATGCATATGATGCTATAAATTTAATAAAGGAGAAAAAGAGAGATCATTAAATTGATAGTAAATAGGAGATATTGAAATGTAGAAAAGTCACCTTTGTGTGGCTTTTCTTAATTGAGTGTCATTTAACATAATGGTCAGTTATATTTAAAGCCACATAATATAATACGGTTAGCCTGATACGATTTTTTCTAACTTACGATACTTCTTTACTGTAATAAAAAATCGTATCAGGCTAACCGTATCTTCCTTCTCTCTGTGGCTTTCGAATATAACTTATATTATGTCTCAGTCGTTTGCTTTGTGTAGCGAAGGTGGTAAGTTTTCCAATACCACCGAGCGAAGTGGGGTGTGTGAGGGGGAGTACAAAAAAAATAATTCAGGGCATAACACCCGTAAGGGTGAGGATGGTACAGAATCAGTAGAATCATTTATTGAACGCCCAAAGATGAAGGAAGATATGGAATGGGCTATTAACACTGATCAGCAGCTTTCAACACTTCAATAATTTTATCATTCAGTTCTCTTGGAAATCCCCTCAAGTGGGTTCGTCCAGATTGTTCTATAATTATTATTCCACCACTTTCATCTATTTCTGCTTCAAGGCTTCTTAAATCCCACATAGTACGGTACTTCCAATACTTTAGTACCATTGTGATTGAAGATGTAGCCAGTTTAGAAAGAGCTGTATCATCGTACTCCGTATCTTCTAATTTATAATAAACCTTCATACCATCAAGTTACGAGTTGCCGAGAACTTAACCGCCGGTAGGTCAGAAGCCGAGCTTATTTTTTTTGTATTCCCCCGGTGCGACTTAACATAATATATATTATAAGAAAAAGAACTATGGCTTGTGGCCACTGCGAATATACGGATTTTTTCAAAAGATACTAACTTGTTTAGCAGGATTGAAAAAATCCGTATATTTGCAGTGGAAGGTGGTTTTCTTATAATGGCCGTTATGTGTAAATAGGTTGTCCTATAAAATAAAAAAGCCGAACCCCGCAAAGTTCGGCCTCCTCTTCACTTCCGAAGAGCAAAATGATTGACGAAACACGATAAGTTAACAAGTGGGTCGTCTCTCAAAGAAGCTAAGGGCTCATACCGGTGAGAACTTGGCTTTTTTATTTTATAGAACAATCCGTTGCTATTTGCTAAAACTTATAGCAACGGCGACCTAAGTAACATAACGCATAATTATAGGAATTCCTGTATTGTAGATTTTACGGGAACTGGGTATTGGCCGTGATTAAAGGTCTTATTAGATTGCATACAAATCTCCCGCTATGCAGATTCACAGAAATCTATCACTAATCTCCCTGCTAGTTTTAATTGCCAGTTGCAACGGAATAGCAACAAAAGCTGAAACTGATGAGATACCCACTGAAAAAAAAGAAACCAGCAAATTAAATACTGATTTAAATTCTACTAACACAGCCAGTTCGGTTATTCTCCCCGACAGCAACAGTTTACAACCAACCACAGATCCCAATACTATTCTTGCCAATATTGACCAGTTCCTCGTTTCCAGGTCAGTCATCCCGGAAACTACAGTAAATACGGAAGGTATTTACGGGGCCATGGTTACGGTACAAAATTCTTTGAATTTTAGTTTTCAAAAAATTATAGTTGAAGTCAGTATTTTACTGGCAGATGATAAGGAATACAGAACTGACTATTATACGTTGTATAATATTGAACCGGCCAGCACAAAAACGATTAAAATTCCCAACACTTCCCGCGGCGTAAAAATTGTCAGCCATATTATTAAAGTAAAAAGTAATGAACTGACCAACGGCGAATGGATACTTACTGGTAACCGTTTTGTTCCAAAATAAGTATGAACCTCCGGGAAACGATACTGGATGAACATTCCAAAGCCAACTGTACCAAAATTGTGAAATGGATCGGCAGCAACCAGCAACGGTTCGATTCCCTTTTTGAATTATTCCTTCATGATGACCCTCTTATAGCGCAGCGGGCTTCCTGGCCTCTCAGTTATGCAGTGATGGAACATCCGGTATTCATTCATAAACACTTAGCCAGGCTGCTGAAGAATCTTAAGAAACCAAAGCTTCATGACGCTGTTAAACGGAATACCGTCCGGCTTCTGCAGGATATAGCCGTTCCTGAACGGTTTCGCGGTGACATCATGAACACCTGTTTTGATTACATCTCTTCTCCGGATGAAAAAGCAGCAGTCAAAGCTTTTTCCCTCACTATTCTTCATAATCTGTCTAATCAATACCCTGAAATAAAACAGGAATTAAAAACGATCATTGATGACCGATGGGAATATGAATCAGCAGCATTCAGAGCCCGGGCAAGAAAGATCCTCAAAGAACTGTAAGAAAATTTACCCTTTTAAGTAACCTGATAAATTATAAATGAATAACCAGGAAAATATAACGGCAAATGATATAAACAATATATTCATTCCCACTTCTCCAATTTTAAATATCAATTTTCTGGGTATCTCATACATAGGATAATAGGCAAATTGAGTGATCACTTTACCAATCCAATACGCTGCAATGAGACCTGTCAGAGCAATAGCCAATCCAGTCTGGTTTTTTAAGTCTTCGGTAAACAGCATCGATATAAGGCCGAAAGAAAAATTAAGCCCTTGTATATACCTGCCGTAAGTCCTGGCTATTTCCTGGTTCAATGGCTTTAATTTTTTGATATCATTATACCAGTCGAACACCACATGACGGATGTACGGATAAATAAGCGCAGTGAATATTGGCCCGATAGCTCCGGCAATGATAAGCCAGTTTGGAACTACCCATTTCATATCTAAAATTTCTTTTTTACTGATTCTTCCCTGTTGAATTCTCTGAAAATAAGCCGGAGATTCTGGTCATACGTAACATAACTATACAGCCAGTTCATAAATACAAAGAACCTGTTCTTCACTCCCAGGATGAGCATCAGGTGAAGTCCCATCCAGATCAGCCAGGCAAAAAAGCCACTAAAATGCAATTTGGGTTTCGGTACATCTACCACAGCCAGGTTTCTGCCTACTGTTGCCATAGCACCTTTATCATAATACTCGAACTCATGCAACCTGTCAGTATTTGCCTTTTTTTCTATCAATATAAGATTATGAGCCAGCATATCTGCCTGTTGAATTGCTGCCGGCGCTACCTGTGGATGAGCATTGGGATACCCGGGTGTTTCCATATAAGCAAGATATCCCAATGCATAAATATTTTGCAAACCCTGAACCTTGCAATACCTGTCAACCTTAATTCTGTTCCCTCTGGCAATTAATGAATGATCAATCCCATTCGGAATGTTGCCTTTAATCCCGGCAGCCCATATCACAGTTGCGGCTGGTATCTGTTTACCATCCTGCAACTCCACATTCTTTCCATCATAGTTTTTTACCAGCGTTGCCGTTAGCACTTTTACACCCAGTTTTTCAAGGTATTGTTGCGATTTTTCTGATGATTTTTGACTCATGCTGGCCAGTGTCTTACTTGTTCCTTCCAGGAGGTATATATTCATTTTCGTGAAATCCAATTCCGGATAATCTTTGGGCAAAACATATTTTTTCATCTCTGCCAATGCCCCTGACACCTCCACTCCTGTTGGCCCGCCACCTACCACTACTATATTCATTGCCCGTTGTAATTCATCCTCATCAGTGATTGTATGTGCTTCTTCAAATAAATGAAGTAGCCGATGCCGTATCTGTAAAGCCTCTACTGTTGACTTCATCGGGAAAGCATGTGCGGCAAGCTCTGCATTACCGAAGAAATTTGTATCGGCACCGGTAGCCAGTACCAGTACATCATAATTTATTTCTTCAATATCAGTGATGATTTTATTTTCATCCGGGACAACACTTTTCAGTTCGGCCAGTCTGATCCTCACATTTTTGCTTTTTTGAAACACTTTTCTAAGTGGAAAAGAAATATTACTGGCATCAAGTCCGGCAGTTGCCACCTGGTAAAAGAGCGGCTGAAACTGGTGATAATTGAACTTGTCCAGCAGGACTACTTCGAAACCGGCTTTATTATTGAGTTTACGGGCTAACCGGAGGCCTCCGAATCCTGCACCAACGATAACTACTTTCATGAGTTTGTGTTTAACAACACAAACTTACACAATTTTCAATAATTATTGAAAATACAGGAAATTTATTTTATCCCGTCTGTAATAGCCTGTGCAAACACTGAATTCTTCAAAAGTGGAGAAAAATCAATACAACATCCTGACCTTAATAGTTCCTTTTACATCCTTTAGTAAATGCAGTGCCTGGGAAGATAGTTTCTTATCCACATCCAATACCACATACCCGATATCGTCATTCGTTTTCAGGTATTGGCCTACAATATTGATATTATGTTTGGAAAGCTGTGTGTTAATGGCAGACAAAACTCCCGGTACATTATTATGTATATGCAAAATACGATGGCTCCCCTCCTGTGGAGGTAATGCCAGGGCAGGTACTGTGTGAGAACCGAACGTAATTCCTTTTTCCAGGTAATTAAATAGCTTCACACTCACATCTTCCCCAATATTTTGTTGCGCTTCTTCTGTGCTGCCACCGATATGCGGTGTCAAAATTACATTAGGTAGATCCTGAAGGGGAGTTTGGAAATGATCCCCGTTCTTTTCTGGTTCCCATGGATAAACATCGACAGCTGCCCCGCTGATATGGCCTTCCAATATTTCCTTTCGCAATGCATCAAGGTCCACCACTTCTCCTCTCGCATAGTTCAGCAAAATAGCTCCTTTTTTAAAATGCTTAAGATGAGTCTTACTGATAAGGTTCTTTGTTTGATTTGTTTCGGGTACATGGAGTGTAACTACATCTGCCCTGCTTAACAGTTCTTTTAATGATTTCGCATCTTCCGCATTACCCAACGGCAATTTTGTTTCCACATCATAAAAAATAACTTTCATTCCCAATGCTTCAGCCAGCACACTTACCTGGCTTCCGATATTGCCATAACCAATTATCCCCAGTGTCTTTCCCCTTAATTCATAACTGCCTTTCGCATCTTTCATCCAGACACCTTCATGTGCTGCTTTATTTTTATCCGGAATCCTTCTTATAAGCATGATGGCAGCGCCAATGACCAATTCAGCAACAGACCTGGTATTAGAATACGGGGCATTAAAAACAACAACCCCGTTTTTTGTAGCTGATTTCAGGTCTACCTGGTTTACACCAATACAAAAACAACCAATTGCCTGTAATTTTTTCGCAGCATCAAGTATCTTTTTAGTTACCTGTGTCTTTGAACGAATGCCAAGAATATGCACATCTTTGATTTCCTCAATTAATTGTTCTTCTGTCAGTGCTTTTGAAATTTTGTCTACCCTGACATAACCATGATGACGGAAATTTTTAACTGCTGTGTCACTAATGTTCTCCAGAAAAAGTATCCTGATTTTTTCTTTTGGATAACTGGTGGTATTGCCTGCTTTTGTCATACAGCAAATATACTACGTACTATTCAGCTCATTTTCTGTTTGACAATAAACTCGCCGGAAAATGTTAACACTAAAAGCTGTTTTGTATTAACATTTGTACTGCTGCTGGGGAAAACTATTATATTGCCCGGTATGCAGGGCTTCTATTTTTGTAAATAAACCCACAAACATCTGTTGAAGACATTCCTTAATATCTTATTGCTGGCCTTTCTGAGTTATTGTTGTAATACTTCTACCCATGATAAAAAACGAGGAGAGGAAGATTCACTGCAATACTACCCTGTTACACCGGAAAAAATTGACCAGCAGGAATTCCGGGATTACTACCGGAAACTAACTGCCTTTTTCGACACCACTTTGCTCAGGAATAACAATTTCAATGGCAGTATTCTGATCGCCAAAAGTGGTACTATCATCTATGAACGATATATAGGAAAAGTAGACCTGCGTAAAACAGATACTATATCGGAAAATACACCACTGCATATCGCTTCAACAAGCAAACCGTTTACCGGCATAGCTATTTTACGGCTTATACAGGAAGGAAAACTCTCCTTAAATGATACTATAACAAAATACTTTCCATCACTACCCTATACTGGCATTACCGTAAAAATGTTACTGAATCATCGCAGTGGTTTGCCCAACTATGTTCATTTTATGGACAAGACCAGCTGGAATAAAAAAGAATATGCCACCAACAAAGATGTGTTAGGCATCATGGTTAAGGATAAACCCAATATTAATTTTCAGCCGGGAAAAAGATTCAGCTATTGCAATACCAATTATATATTGCTGGCAATGATTATCGAGAGTATCACAGGCAAGTCCTATCCTGATTATATGCAGCAAAAATTTTTCCTGCCGTTGCAAATGAAAAATACTTACGTTTTTACACTTAAGGATACATTGACCGCAACTCCTTCATTCAATTATAACGGGAACTACTGGGACTATGATTTTTTAGACGGAACTTATGGTGATAAGAATATTTATACAACACCTAAGGATCTGCTTAAATGGGACCAGGCCTTATATACTGATCAGCTTCTCAATAAATCATTACTGGATTCCGCATTTGCCCCTTACAGTTTTGAAAAACCATCTGTTCATAATTACGGACTTGGCTGGAGGCTTCAATTGTTGCCGAATGGTAAGAAAATTATATATCACTTTGGCAAATGGCACGGGTTTAATGCTGCGTTTGCAAGATTGACTGACGAAAAGGTCACTATTATTATCCTGGGGAACAGGTTTACCAGAAATATTTATAATACGGCTCATCTATGCTACGATATTTTTGGCAACTACAGTCAAGAGGTTATAAAAGATGAAGAAGAAACAGACTCCGTCTCTTCTATAAAGGCAGGTTTTCCTGCATTAAAAAATACAAAATTTTCTTCAGGGAAAAATACCCGTAAGAACGTAAAGAATTAAGTCATTCATTTTTTGAAAATAGTTTCTGACCTTTATACCGGTATGAAAATTCTTTCTGCAGAGGAAATCCGGTTGTGGGATCAGTTTACTATTCAAAACGAACCCATCTCTTCCATTGACCTGATGGAAAGAGCGGCAATTGCTTGTGTGGAATGGATGTTAAAAAAATATCCCGATGTCCCTTCTTTTGGCATTTTCTGCGGCAAAGGCAATAATGGCGGGGATGGTCTTGCCATAGCAAGGTTGTTAATGGAAAAAGGCTTTTCGGTTACCATTCATATTCTTGAATTTGGTCATAAAGGAACAGAGGATTTTCAAACCAACCTGGCAAGACTTCATCAATTCCCGAATGCGGACATCCATTTTGTTCAATCAGCACAAAATTTTCATCATTTTCCACCCCGACAGATTGTAATTGACGCATTATTTGGTTCAGGTTTGAACAGGGGCATTGAAGGAGTAACGGCACAATTAGTTGAACATATCAATACTTCGGGGTGCGAAATTATTTCTATCGATATTCCCAGTGGTTTGTTCACAGACCATTCCTCAAAAGGCAACTTATCTGTACTGGCGAATCATACATTAAGTTTTCAATGTCTTAAACATACATTCCTTTTCCCCGAAAATGACAAAGCAACCGGAGAAATTCAAATACTCGATATTGGCCTTCACCAGGATTTCTATAAGTCCCTGAACAGCCGTTTTGAGTTATTGGATGACACTATTATTCATTCTATTCATAAACCAAGAAATCGGTTTGCACATAAAGGTCATTATGGCCATGCATTACTGGTAGCTGGCAGCTATGGAAAAATTGGTGCTGCTGTTTTATCTGCCAAAGCTTGTTTACGGAGTGGTGCCGGGTTATTGACCTGTCATATACCATCATGTGGTTATTCCATTTTACAAACCGCTGTTCCGGAAGCAATGGTGATGACCGATTTTAATTCATCATTTAATACAAAGTTTGAAGATGATTTATTGAAGTATGAAGGCATAGGTGTTGGACCGGGCATAGGAACTGCATCAGAAACCAAAATGATGCTTCGGGAAATTTTCGATACCTACAGGAATCCGGTTGTGCTGGATGCTGACGCATTAAATATTATAGCATCACAGAAAGATTTATTGAATTTGGTACCTGTAGGTTCTATCCTTACACCACATCCAAAAGAGTTTGAACGGTTATTTGGTGACGCCGCCAATGATTTTGACCGGGTACTGTTAGCCCTCGAAAAAGCAAAAGAGTTTAGTTGCATAATCGTCCTGAAGGGGCATCATACTTTTATTGCCACACCCGACGGCCGTGGTTTCTTCAACAGTACCGGAAATCCCGGAATGGCCACAGCCGGCAGCGGGGATGTGCTGACAGGAATATTAACCAGTTTACTGGCACAGGGTTATAGTTCCAGCGAAACCGCAGTTCTTGGTGTTTACCTGCATGGATTAGCCGGAGATCTGGCCGCAAAAGAACTTTCTATGGAAGCCATGGTTGCTGGTGATATCATCAAGTACCTTGGCAATGCTTTTCGGTTTTTACAACAGAATAATTGATGCCGGTCAAATATCACAGTAGCCCCTGTTTATCAGGTTTTTGGCCATTTTGACCCAATTTCCCAATTCATTGTATCCCCATTCCAAATTTGCCACTCAACCCCTATCTTTGCCGCCCGGCCAAATGGCCGGTTTTCATTAAATCTTGATTAAGAATCAACTCTTATGGACAAATTGATTTATCTGGTGCCCGTAATGGGACTCATTGGATTGCTTTATACCCTTGTAAAGTTCAATTGGGTTTCCAAACAAGATGCCGGCAATGACCGTATGAAAGAAATCAGCACCTACATTGCTGAAGGTGCTATGGCATTTCTGAAAGCTGAATGGAAAATACTTGGCTATTTCGTAGTAATAGTTGGCATTCTGCTGGCTGTTATGGCTTCTTCAAATCCTCATTCACATTGGCTGATCGCTGTAGCATTTGTTGCTGGTGCTGTATTCAGCGCCACTGCCGGTTATATCGGTATGAAAGCTGCTACCAAAGCCAATGTTCGAACTGCACATGCAGCCCGTACCAGCCTGAGTAAAGCATTAAATGTTTCTTTCACCGGTGGTGCAGTCATGGGAATGGGAGTTTCCGGTCTTGCTGTATTGGGTTTGGGAGGTTTATATATCATTTTGAAACAGATTTTTGCCCCTGATTCGGCTGTTAATTCAGAGGAAATGATCAGGACCATTGAAGTATTAACTGGTTTTTCACTGGGTGCCGAATCTATTGCCTTATTTGCCCGTGTTGGTGGTGGTATCTATACAAAAGCTGCTGACGTAGGTGCAGACCTGGTGGGTAAAGTGGAAGCTGGTATTCCGGAAGATGACCCCAGAAACCCTGCCACAATTGCCGACAATGTTGGTGACAACGTTGGTGATGTAGCTGGGATGGGTGCCGACCTTTTTGGTTCTTATGTTGCTACTGTTCTTGCCACTATCGTGTTGGGGCAGCAAACAACTGTTGTTTTCGGTGATGATGTTTTAGGAGGATTCTCTCCTATAATATTACCAATGCTGATCGCAGGTGTGGGTATTATTTTTTCCATTATAGGTACTTTATTTGTTCGTGTAAGTGATTCCGCAGGTATCAGTACAGATGTAGTGCAAAAAGCACTGAATATGGGCAACTGGGGATCGATTGTTTTAACGGCTGGCGCTTCTGCCGGTTTAGTATATTTTATTCTCCCTGAAGCCATGGAGCTCAGAGGTGTCATGTTTACCAAATGGGGTGTACTAGGAGCCATTGGTGTTGGTCTGCTGGTAGGTGCTTTGATGAGCATCATTACTGAATACTACACTGCGATGGGTAAAGGCCCTGTTAAATCTATCATTAAACAATCATCAACAGGTCATGCCACCAATGTAATTGGTGGTTTGGCAGTAGGAATGGAATCCACTTTTTTACCAATACTGGTATTGGCAGGTGGAATCTGGGGCTCTTATCAATTTGCAGGTTTGTATGGTGTGGCAATTGCAGCCGCTGGTATGATGGCTACTACTGCTATGCAGCTTGCTATTGATGCTTTCGGTCCTATTGCTGATAATGCTGGTGGTATTGCAGAAATGAGTGAATTACCTAAAGAAGTCCGGGAAAAAACAGACGTACTGGATGCTGTGGGTAACACTACGGCTGCTACCGGAAAAGGTTTTGCTATTGCTTCTGCAGCATTAACAGCATTGGCTTTGTTTGCTGCTTTTGTTGGTGTGGCCATGCCCGATAATCAACATATAGATATTTATAAGGCTGATGTATTAGCTTCCTTATTTGTAGGTGGTATGATACCTTTCATATTTTCCTCACTGGCTATCAGGGCAGTGGGTCAGGCTGCGATGGCAATGGTTGAAGAAGTTCGCCGCCAGTTCCGTACTATTCCAGGGATTATGGAAGGTACAGGCAAACCTGAATATGATAAATGCGTAGCCATTTCTACGCAAGCCTCAATCAAAAAAATGATGTTGCCGGGTGCAATTACAATAATTTCTCCCCTAATCATTGGTTTCTTATTAGGTCCTGAAGCGTTAGGTGGTTTCCTTGCTGGTGCCACCGTAAGTGGTGTACTAATGGGAATGTTCCAGAATAATGCCGGTGGTGCATGGGACAATGCTAAAAAATCGTTCGAAAAAGGGGTAGAAATAAATGGGGAGATGTATTACAAAAAATCGGAGCCACATAAAGCTTCTGTAACAGGTGATACCGTTGGTGATCCATTTAAAGATACTTCCGGTCCTTCAATGAATATTTTGATTAAATTAATGTCGATTGTATCACTGGTCATTGCTCCTACCCTGGCACAAATAAATGCTAAGAAAGTGGAAGTACCCGTGGTACCGGAAGCACCCAAGCCAATGGGAAAAGAAATCAGAATCAAATCTGAACCTGTAGCAGCTATAAACAAAGCCAACACTGTTCAGTATCAATAATACAAGAGCTTAATCAGAACCATTACATAAGTCCCGCTGTTTCTACAGCGGGGCTTATTTTTTATATGAATCGATAAAGATCCTGAGTTTTTATACCCAAAATTGATCCTATCTTAATTCTCATCAATTAAATAGTCAAATTTATACCTTACAAAAATTCAGGCATGGTTATTGGCTATCCGTAGTCTATGAAATAAATTGTTGGTTCAAAACACCCTTTTCACAAAATATTTTATTGATTACAAAAGGCATTTAAAAAAGATAAGCATATAAATAATATTTACTACGTAAATGTTATTGTGTATTTCCTCATTTCTTCGTTACCATTTTCATTCTCCATTTCTACTGCAATTATGAAGTTTTACACCAGGGTTCAAATTTTTGAACATGGTACTAATTACTTTATTAACCTATATAACTATTAAAAACTTTTATCCATGAAAAGACTATTATTACTATTCTCACTGTTTTTAATTTCACTCATATCCGTAGCACAGGGAAATCAAACAACTATTACAGTACCTACTAACAGTAGTGGGACACAAACATTTCCTGCTTTATTATTCAAACCTGATGACTATGCAACTACCACCGGGAACTACCCGCTTATTATTTTCCTTCACGGAGCAGGAGAAGCCGGGACTAGTCTTTCAAAAATTTATAATAACAGTTCTGCCGGAGGACCAGCATATTTTATTGCACAGAATCAATGGCCCGCATCTTTTACAAACCCTGCGAACGGACAGCAATATAAATTTATTGTAGTGTCACCCCAATCCCCTGGCTGGAGTACAAGCACAACCCAATTGAATTACATAATAAATAGCCTGGTTAACACATACCGGGTAGATATAAACAGGATTTATTTAACTGGCCTGTCTGCCGGAGGAGAAGGTGTAGTAGGATATGTTGTTCATCAGGATTTGGAAACCGGGGCCACAGTGAATCCTATGTATAAAGCAGCAGCAGTGGTTCCAATGAGTGCTGCTATTTCAAACCCTCCTCAATCATTTGGAAACACTATTGTAACAGATGGTGTAAAACCCTGGGGATTTGGGTCTGTTCCGGCAGACATTCATGGAGAATTTACTTTTCAGCTCATAAACAGAGTCAATGATGCCCAGGCAGGATACGGAAGGTTTACAAATTATAATGGCGGACATTGTTGCTGGAATACTTTTTATACCCCCACTTACAGAGAAAATATCAATAACAAATCGATGAATATCTATGAGTGGATGCTCCAATACAGCAGGGGGAGTAATAACCCTCCGCCTCAAAACCAGGTTCCCATTGCTAATGCGGGACCCAACTTCACGATTACGTTACCTATAAACTATGTTACACTATCGGGCAACGGTTCAGATGCTGACGGAACAATTGCAAGTTACAACTGGACAAAAGTTTCAGGCCCCTCACAATTCACCATTGTATCACCAACACAGGCACAAAAAGTTATCAATAATCTTGTTCAGGGCACATACCAATTTCAATTAAAAGTAACTGACAATCTTGGGGCAATTGGAATTGCCAGTGTTATTATTACAGTTAATGCCAGCAGTACACCAGCTCCCAACCAGCCACCGGTTGCACTGGCCGGAAATGACCAAACAATAACATTACCTGCAAATACTGTAACAATGAATGGTAATGGTACAGATACAGATGGAACGATTGCCAGTTATAACTGGACAAAGATTTCCGGGCCCACTCAATTTACAATCAGTGATCCCAATATTAAAAATCCATCAATAAATAACCTTCTCGCCGGTTCATACATATTTCGCCTCACCGTTAAAGATAACATCGGGGCTACAGGAGTTGATGATGTTTCGGTTCTGGTGAATGCGGTCAGCGGAATTGGGAAATTTATTCCTGGCAAAATTGAAGCTGAAAATTATGATAATATGAGCGGGGTCGCCAAACAAACTACTTCTGATATCGGAGGTGGTCAGAATGTTGGATGGATAGAGACTGGTGATTGGATGGATTACAATGTTACTGTAAATACAGGTGGAAATTATACAGTTAATTTCAGGATAGCCAGCCCTAACACAGGAACACAGCTTCAGCTGAAAAAAGGTACAACGATATTAACTACCGTGAATATTCCTAAAACTGGCACCTGGCAAACCTGGCAAACAGTAAGTGCCACTGTGACTTTACAAGCAGGGGCTCAAACAATACGTATTCATGCACTTAAAGGCGGTTGGAATTTCAACTGGTTTGAATTTCTGCAAACACAAACACAGGATTTCGCTAAATATGTTAAAGTGAATCTCTATGTTAATACTCCTTATAGCAATAGTGAATGGAATAACTGGAATCTCAGTTCATTATACAATAACATCAGTTCCCCCGTATTTAAATACTCGAATGGAACAAACTCTTCAATAAACGCAGTGTTGAGCAGAAGTGATGAAGTTGGTGATAATGGTTCTACTTATACAGGCAGCATGGCACCAGGAAATGTACTCCGGTATGCCAGCTATTCTTCGCAACAGAGAACACTTACTATAAACGGGTTGACTGCAGGCAAAACATATGCTATAGAATTATATGCAAGCAGGAATATTAACGCTGGCAATAGTACTGTCTACTCGGTCAATGGCAACAATATTACAATTGCTAGTTATAATAATCTTACTAATAAAGCAACGTTCGCTAATATATTACCTGATGCACAGGGGAAAATGACAATTGGTATAAAAAACTTAACCACCTATAATTATATAAATGGTTTCGTACTTACAGAAACTACTGGAAACTCTCTCTTAACCAAAGCTGGTTTACCAGACATCTATCAGCAAAGTGAAGATTTAACTGTATCTGGTGATATTACCGACCGGTTTGTATTGCAGGTGAACAAAAATATTACCGGTCTGATGAGTATTCAAATCATTGATATGCTGGGAGCCATTCAAAAGGAATTTAATGTCCTCAAAAGCGAGGCGGAACCAACACAGGTTTACCTGTCAGCAGGCAGCTTGGCTCCAGGTGAATATGTTATAAAAGTCCAGATTGACAAATGGACAAGTTCATTGAAAATTTCAAAAAATAAGTAACAATCATTCTTAAAAAATAATTTAAAATGAAAATTTATTATTCACTGACGCTAATGGCAAGTATTGCACTGGTAATCATGAGTTGCAGAAAAACGGACAAATTTGAAGAGAACAAACCTATTAATAGATCCGAATCAGCCGTTAATGAGGCTAAAGGAAGCGGTTGGATTACGGCAACCAATTGGCAACCGCTCCAGACAACAAATTCCTTTGTGAACTACTTTGTAATTAGCGATAGCAATATTACCCCGGCTATATCCATGAAAGGATTGGTTGTAGTCTATAAAAAGATTGGGAATACTATAAATACATTACCCTTTGAGGAAACAGCAGAAGGGAAAAAAATTAGCTGGATTTACCAGGTAAGTAAAAATGGTGTCAGCATCAGTAAAGAAGGAAGCAGTGATTTTAGTACCAAAAATAATAACGATACTTTCTTTTATTACGTTATACCAGAAGAGTCGTTAAACATATTACTAAATAGGGGTTATTCCCGGGAGAAACTTATTCAATTATCATTTGTGAATATGACAGAGTTGTTTAAGCTATAACTCTCTTACTCTTTAATCTGTAGTATATGTTACTAAATGACTATCAGGTTATTGTTGATTTATGCTTGCCTGAGCAAAACTAATACAGCAGAACAAAGAGCTTTTAAACTAACCCCAACTAAACCTTTATCGTAAAACCCTTTATGGCTTGGTTCGTATCCGAAACAAGCTAATATTGGGTTTTTCAATTTCTGGTATTTATTCCAGCTTCCAGTAACTTTTCCCCCTGCTTCCACGTCCCATCCTTAACAGGTGTTAAAAAAGCCTAAAAATAGTTACTGTGTATTCGTCTTACGAAATTAGTCGTATATTCGGGTCAAAATCGTAATACTATGTCAGCGCCAAAATTGATAAAGCCTACCGAAAGCGAACTGGAAATTCTCCAGATCCTCTGGACGAAAGGAACGGCCACGGTCAGGGATGTGCATGAAGAACTGGCCCAGACCAAAGATGTTGGCTATACCACAACCCTTAAACTGATGCAGATAATGAATGAAAAAGGCATAGTAAAAAGGGATGATTCAATGCGTACCCATGTGTACCAGGCAGCTGTGAATAAGGAAAAAACACAAAAACACCTGTTAGGTAAAATAATAGATAATCTTTTTGGAGGCTCTCCCACCCAACTTGTAATACAGGCTTTGGGTGACGAAAGCCATAAGGCAAGCCCTGAGGAATTGGAAAAGATCCAGGCCTTACTGGATAGTCTTAAAAAACAATAACCATGACCGGCATCCAGCTGCACTTACTGCAATCACTTGGCTGGGCTGTACTTAACAGCCTCTGGCAAATGGCTCTTTTATGGGTAATCTATATGATAGTAATTGCGATAAGTAAAAATTTAAGGAATTCATCTAAAAGTATTTTGGCTTCGGGCCTGCTTTTCTCAGGATTCTTATGGTTCGTCTACACATTTATTATCGTTTATAACAAAATAATTACAGGTGATGCTGTTGGGGATTCACTTACCATAAATAGCGGAACATATAGCTGGCTGTTGAAAAGCCTTCCTTATATTTCAGTAGCTTATCTTTTACTATTAACTCTTCCGGTTTTGCATTTTATCCGCAACTATCGTTATGTGCAGGTAATCAGGAAATACGGACTTGCCAAGATCAATGTGGACTGGAAAATATTCGTCCGCAATGTTGCGGCCAGAATGGGTATTAAAAGACCTGTTCAGATATGGGTTTCTGAATTTGTGTCATCCCCTGTAACTATTGGTTTTTTAAAACCAGTGATCCTTGTACCATTAGCCGCTATCAGTCATTTAACACCGCAACAACTGGAGGCTGTATTATTGCATGAACTGGCGCATATCAGGAGATACGATTACCTGGTTAACCTGCTGATCAATTTTATTCAAACCATTCTTTACTTTAACCCGTTTGTAAAAGCATTTGTGAAGATCGTAGAAAGAGAAAGAGAGAAGAGTTGTGATGAAATGGTATTACAGTTCCAGTATGATTCACATCAATATGCTTCTGCCCTGCTGCTCCTGGAAAAAACAAACAATCGGCAAAAGGCACTCATCATCTCAGCGGGTGGTAACAAAAATGACCTGCTGCACCGTATTGAAACTATCATAGGTATACAAAAAAAACAAACGCTTTCGGCCAATAAGATAGCCGGATTGCTGTCAGCTATTATCTGCATTCTTGCACTGAACCTTTTACTATTATTACCCGGTAAAGAATCCAACAGGAATAAGACAACTGCATATTCAGAAATTTTTTCGCCATTTAGTTTCATTACTGATGATGCCGGCGAACAAAATGATGAAGCTGAAGCGGAAAACGAAAAGTCAGCTTTAGATATTTTTGATTCAAAAAAACAGGGTGCAACTACTGAAATTCAATCTCCGGCAACACCAATTGAACCACCCCCTCCCGCCCCATTGATCAGTGAACAAAACCTGCAGGATATTTCTTCATTAGCCTACAAACTGGCAGGTTTTGACGAAGCAAATATTCCTGTCTTAAAAAAATACCAGGAACAGCAGGTAAAGGAAGCTATGGCTGCATCAAAAAAAGTATTGGAAAGCTCCCAATGGAAGTTAGTAGAAAAAAGTATAGCGGATGCTTTTTCTGAAAGGGAAAAGCAGGAAATAAAATCTGTGTATGAAAAAGAACTGGATAAATTTGACTGGAACAAATGGGAAAATAAACTAAAGCTTGCGTATGATAATATTGATTGGGACAAAGTAAACAATCAGCTCTCGAATGCCATCAACCAGATACGGGTTGACAGCCTGCAAAGAGTATATAACGATGTGGCCGTTAAACTGAATGCTATAGAAAAAGAGCTTTCCCTCAATAAAGTAAAAAGTATACCCGATACAGATATTTCCTTAAAAACTGTAGAAGAAAAGAAAACAAAAGTACAGCAGACATTAAATACACTGAAAGCTATACGTAATAAGAAGATTGTTCACCTCTAATACTTCCTGTCTATAAATTTGTAAAAAACCTAAAAAACGATTTACCTGATTATATCTACATAACCAGTAATTTTTTTGCGCCCGTTCTTAGGATCAATAACGTAATAATAAGTCCCCACAGGCACCTCTTTTCCATTTACTTTTCCATCCCAGGGAGTGGCATAACCTACTGAACTAAAGACCAGTTGTCCATAACGGTTCACTACATCAATAGTACATCCGGGATAGCTTTCCAGGTAAGGTAACTCCCACCTGTCATGTATCCCATCCCCGTTCGGGCTGAAAATATTGGGGATGATTGGGTATTTCAACACTTTAATAAACACCTGGTCAGACTTCGCACAATTTCCCCTTGCCGTAACGGTAAGCGTATAAGTAATATCATCAACACCATTAATAGTTGGGGTTAAGACAGTATTGCTCCCGGTAAAGTAGAGATTCGGTGTCCAATTATAAGTCATATCATTCCCGTTTACAACAGGCTGCAGAACAATCTGTCCTCCTTCCAGTACTAATCTGTCCGGACCAGCATCAACAGCCGGGTAAGGATGTATGATAACAGGTAAGGTGTAAGTTGTACTCCTGCAACCAAAACTATTAAATGTGTACAAGCTCACATTATAAGTACCAGCAGCAGAATAAGAATAATCAAAAGTTGATGTATTTCTCGTATTGCCATCATCCATCATCCAGTTCCATTGGTTAGTGATGCCTCCCATTGGATCAGTGTTGTCTGTAAAGCGTATACTCTGCCCCAGGCAGGCTTCCGGTTTATCAGTGATAAAAGAAGCAATTGGCTGCTCATGTATTGTATTCAGCAAGATCGTGGTATCATTAACACATCCGGCAGCACTGGTTACCTGGAGATTCACATTATAGGGGCCGGTTGTAATATACATATGAGATGGGTTGGTCGCTGTTGAATTATTCACTGTTCCGCTTGCCGGATCACCAAAATCCCAGTAGTAGGTTAATAAACTCTGACTGCCATCTGCTATTGTGGAAAGATTGGCAAATGTGGCGTTTGCAGCAGGCAAACACAGGCTTACCGGTATGCTGAAATCAGGTTTAGGTTGCGGGTTCACATTTATCCTGAGTAGTTTTTCTGGGCTAACACAACCATTACTGGTCACCACTTTTAGTTTTACATCATATGCTCCCCATGCAGTATAAATATGCGTTACGGGGTTACCATTTGATACTGTTAATAGTGGAGACCCATCACCAAAATCCCATACCCATGTTGTAAGTATGCCTTCCGGAGTGGTGGATGACTGCGTAAAAGTAACAGTTTTTGTTTCACATAAAGGAGCACTCACACTGAATGCAGCCACAGCTGGCGCAAAAACTTTTATGGATTGTGTCAGGCTGTCTGAACAACCTCCTGTTGCAGAAGTGAACAGGTATTTAATTGTATGAATTCCCGGTCCTGCTACGGAAGGATTAAAAATTCCTGCAGGTGATACACCCGGTCCGCTAAAAATTCCGGTACCCGGCACACCACCTGTTTCACTGGCTTGAGTAATCTGGAATGGTACAGCATCCAGGCAAACATCATTCATTGCACTAAACTGAACACTTGGCGCCGCATTAACAGTTATATCTTTAAAAACATCATTGACGCAAACACCACCTGAGTATGCTCTGTACCGGATAGTGAATATTCTTGTCAATGGCGTTTGAAAATTTGCATACAGATGTTTATACGTTTTTCCGGGAAACGGATTATTATCCGAATCAAATGCTGCAGGCTGACCATTATTGTCCCAGTAAATTTCAATTTTAGTGATATTTCCCGGAAATACTGTCGAGGCTTCGATAATTGCTACAGAATCGTTGGCGCATAAGGTCGTTGGGGTATTCACTACAAAATCAGCCACAGGGAAACTGCCATTCACAGAAAGTGTTTGCACTACTGTATCCTTACAGGCATCACTTGTCGTTACAATCAATTCAACATTGTAAGTACCAACTGCCGTATAACTATGCTGTGGATTTTGCAAAACTGAAGTATTGTTTACTCCACTGCCGGGATCACCGAAGTTCCATTGCCATGCATCAATAAGGCCCGGAGATGCAACCGAACTGGTGTCGTTAAACTGGGCATATGTATCATTCAGACATACATCTGGTAAAACAAAACCTGATAATGGTTTAGGTTTGATTTCAACCTGTCTGATGAAACTATTACTAACACAACTTTTATCATTCGTAACGACCAAGCTAACGTTATATATTCCGGGTGCATTAAATGTATGAACAGGGTTTTGTAAGGTAGATGTATTAGCTGCCCCGCTCCCCGGATCATCAAAGTTCCATAACCAGCTTACCAGGTTACCAACGTTTGGATTTGAAATATCCGTGAAGTCAACCACAAATTCTGAACATAATGGTGCAGAAAAGTTGAAGTTGGCGGACGGTAACGGGTATACTGTTATGGTTGCAATATCACTTTGCAGCTGGCTGCAAATAGTTGTACTTGCATCTGTAACGCTGACCAGGTTATAAATAAATGTACCGGCAACAGCTGTTGGAACCTGAACAGTAGCGGTATTAGCTGTACTTATAACAACCTGGTTTGGCCCTCCATTAATAGTATAAACAAAAGTATAAGGTGCAATACCTGATGAACCGGTAAATGTAACTATTGGTGAAGGCGCATTTTGACAAACTTCTGTCGTACCCGCCACACTTGCAGTCGGCAATGGATTTACAATAATTGTAGCTGTGCCGCTTTGCCCCTGGCTGCATATAGTTGCTGTTCCGTCAGATACACTAACCAAATTATAAGTAAAGGTTCCAACTGCATTTGTCGGAGCAGGAACGTTTACTGAATTCCCGCTGGTTGTTATCACAGACTGGTTCGCACCCCCATTAATAGTATAAATGAAAGTATACGGGGCTGTACCCGTTGCCCCGGTAAAAGTGATGTTGGGAGAAGGAGCATCTTTACAAACAGCCGTACTTCCGCTTATTGATGCGGTCGGCAATGGATTAACAGTTACAATAGCAGAACCAGTTTGAGCCTGGTTGCAAATAGCAGGGCTTGCATCCTGAACATTTGCTATTGCATATATATAAGTTCCTGCAGTAGCGGTTGGTACCGGAACTGTTGCAATATTTCCAGTACTTGTAACAAATTGGTTTGGCCCACCATTAATTGTATAAGTAAAAGTATAAGGAGCAGTACCACCAGCACCGGTAAATGTAATAACCGGTGCTGGTGCATTTTGACAAACTTCAATGGTCCCGCTGATGGATGCAGTAGGTAATGGAGAAAGTGTTACCGGGTGCATAGTTGTATCTGACAGACATCCTACATCAGTGATTAATGCGTACCGCACATAGTAAGTACCTGTAGCAGCATAAATATGTGAAGGGTTATTCACAGCAGCATATGTAGCATCACCAAAATCCCAATACCTGCTTATCACTGGTCTGCCACCCGTATTGGAGTTATCAGAAAACTGTATAGGATTAGGGAAACATGCAGGGGTGTAAGAAAAATCAGCAACCGGAGGATTAAATACCTGCAGATCATAATTTATTTCTTGTTCTCCGCCGCAACCATCCGGCGTAGGGTTTTGAGCGATTACCCTGATTGGATAGGTACCTGCTGTATTAATAGTATACGGGGCAGTTAATCTATAACGATACAGCTGTCTCCCGTTAACGAACCATGTGGAATCATAAACAGGATTATTGATTGTTACGTTTGAAAATAAGCCATTAAAGTCCCAGGCTATCTGCGTAGGTTGATAAGGAAATACCATTGAGAAATAAAAGGGAGAACTTTTGCATGCAGCCGGGAATGGCACTGTAGCATATTGATTCTGAACAGAAACAAATTGATACAAATCCCTGACATTTGTTCCTGCATTATAACCATACGATTCTACATTTCCATACCCATAGGCGATAGCAATAAATCCGCTGTCGGCATAAACCCTGTGAGAAGGATTAATATTGGTGGATGTCGTTACTTCTTCCTGCAGATAAGAATAGGCTGTACTCGGAATTGCCACAGGTGTTGATGTATATGGTGCCCCGTCGATCCTCAGGCTTCCTAAACCAGCGGTTTTAATAATGATATTTAAGAAATGTCTTGTGATGTTAGTATTAGGTGGTGTCAGATCGTTCCGGGCAGAAAGAACTGTAATATCACTTAAGGTTTGCTCAATGGGATTTAAGATGATCATTTCCGGATCACTGTTAACCCCATCACAGGATTGTGTGATCATATACTGAACCACACAAACTGGTTTATCGGAAGTAATTATTCTCGGAGTATTGTCCCCTATTGTATTGATTTCATAAAAAGAGTTATTAATCAGTATTGCAGGATTTAACGTAACTCCGTTGACCTGGACTACCGTTGTCGGGTCTTTAACCATGATACGAAAAATATCATAGGAACGAAGTTTGAACGGAGCAGTGATATAATATTGCCCCCACGAAACAAGTGGAAACAACTGCTGGTATAGATTATCTCCCGAACCAGCGCCGGCACATCCCATGGCCGTCCATGTGGAACCTGAAAACACAGCAATAGGTTTACAAGGTTGACCGGTCGCTGCTATTGATTTAATAAACGAACCTGTTAAATCCCCGCCATTGGCAGATTGAAACTGAAAGACATCGCCTTTATTTAAAGTTACCTGGAAAGGAATATTTGCAGGGTATGTATTATTAGCATCCGCTTGTTTTGGAGTAATTTCTACAGTTGTATTATCCAGGGAAGCCACTACTGCAAATTCTGAAGATCGGGGAGTTAAGTTGCCGCTTGAAGCATATGACGAAACATAATATTCCCTTCCGAGCACTTTTGTTGGCAAAACTAGTGTTGAACCGGACCTGGCTGCATTCAGGATATGTGAATAAACAACAACCGGGGTATCCGTAACAATATGTATACCTTTATTTGCACCAATTCCAACGGTCTGACCATTGTATGCAAGTGAATTTGATGGTATTGTCGCATTTGTTAACCGTAAAGTTGTGACCTGGTTAGCTGTTACAGTAAAATTGATCGTACTGCCACCAACAGATAATGTTCCCGATGCATTCAGATCAGATGTTATATACAGGGCCATCCGTGAATTGGTTCCATCGTAATGACCGGTATAAATAATCCAGAAATCTTTCCCTTTATTAGAATAATCCTGTGCGGATAACATAAAAGTACCCGACAGAAAAAGAAGTATGCACAAAAAACTATAAACCCCTCTCATAAGCCATAGCAGTATTAGCTGCAATTATTACAGAATAAGAAAAGAATCTTTCAGGAAGGTTTAAAAAGAGGAAAGAAAAACACAAAAAAATCGTCAGGTTTATCCCGATAAATACAAACAATTGACATTAATAGCACCGGGGGCAGGCTTCACTATATTTATTTCCTATCATGAACCCGAATACTACTTCATGGGTACCGCTGTTGAAATCCCGGAGAATATTATTATTACTTGACTTATCATAAGCATAACTTACATTAAAGGTATTGCTTACATTGAGTCCCAGCATGCCTGCAAAACCATCCTGGTAGCGATAACTTCCTCCTACCCACAGCTGATCACGGTATTGCATCTTCAGGTTGACTTCAGGTTGAAATTCATTGAATGAACTCCCTTTAATATATTTCACCATTACAGAAGGTATGGCATTGATATCATCAGATAATAAAAACCGGTAACCAGCTGTTAAAAATAAATGAGGCACTAATCTCCCCTTGGTAAGAATTGAAGCATTATCATCGACAAAATTCAGCGTTTGTGGAAGTATCTGCTGTGCTGCGAATCCTATAAAATAATCCCTTGAATAAAGCCACAAACCTGCAGCCATCTGTGGTCTTATCCTGGTAAGTTCGCTGCTGAAACCGGAACCAGTTGCAGGGTCACTTGGATCACCGGTACCTGAAAAATCATGCTTACTTGCGTCAATACTAACTTTTGTAATCCCGGCAGAAAGCCCCCCGGAAAGATTTGTAGTTGGACTCAGTCCCAAATGATAAGCATAAGTGGCACTGGCTGAAAAGAAATTGAAACTGCCGGTCCGGTCATTGATGACACTTAAACCTATGCCATGATGTGGCTCTGCAGCGGTATAATTTTCCCAGTAGGCTTTCCCTCTTGGATTTTCACCCGGTACCTGGAAAGAGGTAGAGGAAGTACGGTAATCATTTTTCCCCAGTGGTCCATGTATACTTAAATAAGTCGTTTTAGGGGCTCCATTTATTCCAACCCATTGGTCTCTAACCGCCATTTTCAAATCAACATAATTATCAATACCCGCAATGGCAGGATTAATAATAAAAGGGTTTACAACGTATTGAGTATAGTGGGGCTTTTGCTGCGCATCCGCAACAAGACCTGCACAGAAAACAATAAAAACTGTTAATAGTAATCGTTTCATAGCATTACCTGATTATATCCACATAACCGGTTACTTTGGCCCGGCCATTTTTTGGATCAATTACATAATAGTAAGTACCAACCGGCACATCCTTACCATTTACTCTTCCGTCCCATGCAGTGGTGTACCCTACTGAGCGGAATACTAATTGCCCATAACGGTTTACCACATCAATCGTACATCCCGGATAGCTTTCCAGGAATGGTATGTCCCACCTGTCATGTACTCCATCCCCGTTCGGGCTGAAAATATTAGGTATGATCGGTGCTTTAAGCACTTTTACAAACACATTGTCGCTGGCAGTACAACCCTGAAGAGTCGTTACAGTCAATGTATAAGTTATATCATCTGTTGGGGTAGCTACCGGGAAAGAACTTGTAACATTATCCAATCCGGTTGGCGGAGTCCACAAGTAGGTTAAAGGCACTCCTACATTCAATGCTGGTGTAAGTGTTACCTGTCCGCCTTCCAATACAAATTTATCCGGACCGGCATTTATTGCGGGTGCTGTATATATGTCAACAGTTTGCTCTTTATAATTGCTGCAACCATTTGTACCTGTATAAGTATACCTGATGTTGTACTGACCTGCCCCAATAGAGGGACTAAATAAACCGGTTGGTGTAACACCAGTACCAGAAAACACTCCTGCACCCGGAAGCCCATTCAGTAGCTGAGCCTGCGTAATCTGGAATGATGGCTTATCTGTACAAACAAATGGTATAGGCGCAAACTGCAATGTTGGTGTTGCCAGTACAGTTATAGTTTGAGTTGTTGTATTTACACAGTTAATACCGGAATAAGCAACATACCTTACCTGGAATGTCCGGGTAAAAGGTGTGCCAAATTCAGGGTAGCTATGTGTATACACTGTACCAGGTAAAGGATTATCATCTGTTGTTTTGATGGTGGGGTTATTAAGGTAGTCCCAGAAAATCTCAACCTTAACCAGGTTTCCAAAGTCAACCGTTGATGCATCAGTTATACTTACTGACTGGTTACTGCAAAGCGTTAACGGATTCTGAACGGTGAATCCGGCAACAGGTATTGAGCCGTTTACTGTAAATGTTTGCTGTGTGGTGTCTTTACATCCATTGTTACTGGTTACAATCAGTTGGGCTGTATACGGACCAACAACAGTGTACCGGTGCGTAGGATTTTGTAAAGCAGATGTATTGGGATTGCCGGCATTGGCATTAGGATCTCCAAAGTTCCACTCCCATGCCACAATCGTTCCACCTACCACCGAACTGGTATCTGTAAATGGTGCTAATGGATCTGTTAAACAAACCTCTGGTGATATAAATCCTGCCAAAGGTCTTGGATTGATGGTAACCGGGCTGCTGTAAACAGTGCTAACACAACCTTTATCTGTTGTTACCGTAAGTGTGACAGTGTAAATACCTGCTGCAGCAAATGTATGTGACGGATTCTGTAAGGTTGATGTGTTGGCCGCACCGCTTCCCGGATCTCCAAAATTCCACAGCCAGTTGTTAATTGATCCGGCATTAGCAGCTGAAGCATCTGTGAACGTAATGGTTCTTGTTTCACAACTGGGAACGGTAAAAGTAAAATTACCGGTTGGCAATGGATTCACAATTACAACCGCAGAGCCAGTCTGTGCCTGGTTGCAAACGTTGGCGCTTCCTTCCTGTACACTTATTAAGTTGTATGTAAATGTACCGGCTACAGTGGTTGGCACAGGTACAGTTACAGTATTACCAGTGGTGGTTGTTACTGTTTGATTTGGACCGCCATTAATAGTGTAAGTAAATGTGTATGGTGTTGTGCCTGTTCCCCCGGTGAATGTAATATTGGGTGAAGCTGAATTAAGACAAACTTCATTATCGCCGCTTATACTTGCAGTTGGCAATGCATTAATAATAACAGTTGCTGCGCCTGCCTGTACCTGGCTGCAAAGATTAGTACTTCCTTCCTGCACACTAATTAAATTATATGTGAATGTACCGGCTGTAGTGGTAGGCACAGTAACAGTTGCCGAATTACCGGTGGTTGTCGTTACAGTTTGATTGGGCCCTCCATTTATGTTGTAAGTAAATGTATAAGGCGCTGAGCCACTTGCACCGGTAAAGGTGATAGCCGGTGAAGCAGCATTTAAACAAACCGTAGTATTGCCTGTGACAGTGGCAATGGGTAAAGCATTAACAGTTACGGTCACTGATCCGTTTTGACTTTGTACACAGCCGGCTGAGCTGCCTTCTTTCACACTTGTCAGGGTATAAATATATGTTCCGGCTGTAGTGGTAGGAACTGGGACATCAACAGAGTTACCACTTGTTGTCGTAACTGTTTGAGCAGGCCCACCATTGATTGTATAAGTGAATGTAAAAGGTGCAGTACCTGTTCCGCCGGTAAAGGTTACATTAGGTGAAGGTGCATTTAAACAAACGGTAATGTTACCGGTGATTGATCCTGTTGGTAAAGGCTTTACCACTACTGAAAGGGTAGCTGAATTATTCACTGTTTGACATCCGGCAGCAGAAGTAACATTTAAAGTGACTGTGTATGTCCCCGCCGTAGAAAAAATGTGGGTAGGGTTTTGTACAGTAGAGATGGGTGAACCATCACCAAAGTTCCAGCTCCACCCGGTTACTGTGCTTCCGGGGGCCGTACTGGCATCTGAAAATCCAATCAGGCTTCCGATACAGACTTCCGGCAACGCATTAAATGCTGCCTGTGGTTCTGCATACACCGTATTCAATACCTGGTTTTTTGTATCCGTACATCCGTTATTAGATGTAACAGTGAGGCTTACATTAAAAGGACCAGTAGTTGTATAATTATGTAAGGGGTTTTGAACGGCGGAAGTTCCTGCATCACCGAAATTCCATGCCCAACTGGTGATAGTATTACCACCACCGACGGTAGACAAATCATTGAATTGCGCTGCACCAACCGGTAAACAAGCAACTGGTAAATTAAAATCTGCAACCGGGTTTGGATATATCGTAACAGGAAAACTAAATAATGTGCTTTGACAACCGGAAGAAGTAACTACTCTAAGAGTGGCTGTATAACTTCCGGCACTGGCATAGGTATGGGTTTCATTGGTACTCGTATTTCTTACCACTACAGGTGAGCCATCACCAAAGTCCCATGTCCATTGGCTGATAGTTGCTCCGCCGGGTGAAGTTGATTGATCGGTGAAAGTGACGGACCGTCCCTCGCAATAGGGTGCTGCAACAGTAAATAATGCTACAGGAGGATCGTTTATGGTTACAACCCGGGAAGCTGTATCAGCAATACAGCCAATATCAGTTATCAATGAATATTTCACCGTGTAGGCGCCAGGTGCTGCATACGTATGACTTGGATTATTTAATGCAGAAGTATTGGCATCACCAAAATTCCAATGCCTGGAAATAACCGGCCGGCCGTTGGTATTTGAGTTGTCAGTAAAACTAACCGGGCTGGTTACACAACCATTAGTTGTAAAATTAAAATCAGCTACGGGAGGATCGAAAGCCTGTACATCAAAATCAATTTCCTGGGTACCGCCGCATCCATCAGGTGTGGGATTGGTAGCCACTACCCTGATTGGGTATGTTCCTGCAACCGTTATTACATAAGATGTTGGTAGTTGGTAATTATAAAGTGTTTTCCCATTCACAACAGTTGTTGATGTGGGAACAGGAGCAGGAATACTAACATCAGCGATCCCCATCGCATTTAGAGCCGGGCCAAACTGCCATTGAATGGAAGTTGGCTGGTAGGGGAAAGTCATGGAAAAATTAAAAGGAGTACCCCTGCAGGTTGCGGGAAAATTTACAGTTGCTTGTGGATTCTGTATAGAAATATATTGATATATATCTTTAATATTTGTCCCGGCATTGTAGCCATACGATTCAGCATTACCAAATCCATATGCTATTGCATTGAATCCGGAGTCAGATTGAATTGTATGCTGTCCTGCATTAACTGATTGAACCAGGTAAGAAAATCCCGGATCCTGCGGATGCGGAATAAAAAGAGACGGTGCTACAGGTGCTCCATCTAATCTGAAAGAACTTATAGCTGTTCCTGTATTAGGTATTATGACATTATAATAATGTTGAAGAATGCTGAAATTTGGAGTTGCATTCCATAACACCTTATTAATATTTTGTTCAACCGAACTTAAATAAATTACTTCCGGGTCACCAGGGTTTCCATTGCCACAAGCCCCTTGCGAAGTAAGGTACTGGGCAACCATTATTGGTTTATCTGCTTCAATACGTTTAGGACTATTGGAAGCGGGTATCTCATAATAAAAGCCATTTTGCAAAGGTACCCCAACCGGTCCCCCATTTAATGTCACTACTGTCGTAGGGTCAGCAACACAAATCCTGTAAATATTGAAAGTTTGAGATCCTCCTGTCGACACGGTAAGAAACTTTTTACCCCAGGCAGATTTGGGAAATGCCTGCACCATGTAATTATCTGATGATGAAGAAGCTCCCGTGCAGGTAATACTAATTCTTCCACTTCCAGAAAACACTCCTATCCTTTTACAACCTGAACCAGTATTTATACTTTGTATTTTTGAACCGGTTAGATCAACACCTGAATTCCCGGAATATTGTCCCATAATATTATAAATTTCTCCTTGTTCGAGATTTACTAAAAATGGAACACCTGCCGGTCGGTTAATTGTAGCGGCACTTGGTGTAATCTCAACTGTAGTAGTACCGGTATCAGCAGCAACTACATAAAACCAGCAATTAGAATTGTTAGTATTTGAGATATTAGTGTAATTAACAGAATAATATTCCTTCCCTAATGTTGTCGTAGGAAAAAGGATGGAAGCACCAGAAACACTAGCATTATAAATATGAGCATAGGCAACTATAGGTTTATCACTAGTGATGTGAATACCTTTCTTTTCAGGTATTGTTGATTCGGTTATCAGCCTGGCATCCTGGAGACCTGCTTTTGGGATGGGATTTGACGTAAATACTGAATTCGCTGGCACAAAATAATTCTGGGTATAACCAATTCCGGGAATCGATACCGTAACATTTGAATTCTGATCAGCCGCAAAATACAGGACCATATCCTGGGCATTGTTACCATTCATTATCTGGTGATAGCCATAACCAACCCAAAAGTCCTTTCCTTTATTTGAAAAGTCCTGTGCATAGGAAATACCTCCAGTAAAAATGGCAAGTAAAAGGGTACTTAATAAGTGTAGTTTTCTCATGTAGTCCAAAGTCCAAGGTGAAGAAACCGGTGCTAATTTAAAACAAAGAATTTGTAAATCGAAGCTTTTCAGAGAGATAGAAAAAATAAAAACCGTAAATACCGAAGCTCGTAGTTGTACGATAATGAATGACTTATGAAGTTTTTTTATCACCCGTCCATATCAATTTAACCTCAGGCTTGCCAATTTTTGGTTATGCTTTCAAGACATAAGAATCCTATTTTCTTACTCATATAATGTATTTAATTAATATTTTAATTAAATTCATATGATATTACATATAACTGTATTTATAACTTTAATTTCAGGAATATATGAAATTATAGAAGCTTAATCTTGTCCTAATCATTAATTTGACGAATTAACATATTTTATACTCATATAATTTCTATATAATAGTTCGGTATAGCTTATAATGATTTAATTATCATTTATTTATTAAATTTAAATAAACTACTAATTGTAGTAATAGGTGATCGGTAGAGTTATTGTAAATAACTAAGTATAATAGCATATAGTATATATCGTAAAAAAAGGTTTTAACTCTTTGTAAGTACCCTTTCCCCTATTTTGCACCTTATAATTCTATTATATCAATTACATGCAGAACTACGCTTTGGCCTTTTTGGGAACTTTCCTATTCCCGATCCTCCTCATGTCCTGCAGTTCTTTCAGGGAACCTGATTTTAAAGGAATTGAAAATGTGAAAACAACGGCGATAAGCCTGTCTCATACATCCCTGGCCATTGACCTGCATTATTTCAACCCAAACAACACACAGATCAAATTGAAAAATGCCGAAGGGGATGCATGGATTGATGGTACTCCACTCGGACGATTTTTTATGGATACCCTTATCCTCATTCCCGCTAATGCAGATTTCAGGTTGCCGGTAAAACTTGATCTTGAAATGAAAAGTGTATTAAAAAACTCGTTAGCTGTTTTCCTTAAAAATGAGGTACTGTTGAAAATCGAGGGGCAAGCCAGGATTGGAAAAGCCGGATTTTATATTAACTACCCGGTCCGATATGAGGGAAAACAAAATATAAGCGGTTTGTTGAAATAAAAAGTCCCTCTTTTCTTAAGAAGGGCTGAATACTATTACTGGAGGTGAGCAGGAGGTGATTTTGGTTTGGGATGCCCTCCACCATCTTCAAATTTCTTGCATGACTTAGGTAACCGATTGTAAGCTACTTCTGTAGCAGGCACATCATCTGCATCGTAGCCGCTATTAGCAATTGCAGTCTTTATTTGCTCAATATCTGTCCGGTCGGTAATATATTTTACCCTGGTCTCCCCTTTTCTGTAGTTTACATTGATTTCCATTACACCATCATAACGTTTCAGGTAAGTTTCAATCCTTGTCTTACAAACCGGGCAAAGAGCATTGGACGTTTTTATCGTAGCTAAAACAACGGGTTTTGTTTGAGCATTTCCGGCAACGGCAATACCTATCAGGCAAAAAGCAATTATTACATATTTTTTCATCAGCTCTTAAAATATAAATGAAATTACAAAATCCCTTTCCACCCTGCAGGATCATCACGCCATTTTAACAAAATCTCTTGTTGTCCGGCAGAAACGACTCCTTTCTCTACGGCCAGTTCAATTAAAGTAGGGTAATCAGTGAGGGAATGATAGGTCAATGATGCTTTGGAAAATGCTTCTGTTGCAGCCGGGAAGCCATACGTGAAAATAGAGACCATCCCTATTACATCCAGCCCCTGCTCTTTCAAAACATCCACGACCTGGAGGCTGCTTTTCCCGGTGGAGACAAGGTCTTCAATTACCACTGTCTTCTGACCTTTTTCATAAAAACCCTCAATCTGGTTCCCCAGGCCATGTTCTTTCGGTTTGGGACGAACATAGACATAGGGCAGCTTCAACTGGTCTGCAGCCATAGCTCCCCAGGCGATTCCCGCAGTGGCAACACCAGCTAATAACTCAGCCTCTGGAAATCTATCAAAAATCACATTGCACATTTCCGATTTGATAAAATCCCTGATAAACGGGAAAGACAGGACTTTTCTATTGTCACAATAAATAGGGCTCTTCCAACCACTTGCCCATGTAAATGGTTGTTCGGGATTTAACTTAACTGCATTAACTTGAAGCAGTTTTTCGGCTACTACTTTTGCATCTGTCATGAAGCGAAGATAAAATGAACAAGGCACTATGTATATAAAAATTTACTTTAATAATAAACCGCTTTTCCTCTGCGATAATGTAGATGAAACAATTCAGCCATACATTCATCATGATGATGCAGTTTTTATAGATGAATTGAATACCCACACGATTAAGTCGATGATCCATGAAATGGAACAGGAGAAGGTGCATGCCGGTGTCTTTTTCCATCCTGACCTGGAAGAATTAAAGAAAGCCTTTTATAAAAAATTTACGATCATCATTGCAGCCGGAGGATTAGTACAGAACGAAAAAAAAGAAATATTACTCATCTTCCGGAGAGGAAAATGGGATTTACCAAAAGGTAAATTAGATGCCGGGGAGAACCTGGAAGAATGTGCTGTCCGGGAAGTAACAGAAGAAACAGGATTACAGCATATAAAATTGTTTTCGCCTCTTACCATTACTTATCACACTTATCATGAGGGATCAAGATTTATTCTTAAAGAATCACATTGGTTCAAAATGAAAGTAAAAGGGGAACAGCAACTAATTCCCCAAATAGAAGAAGATATTCATGAGATTAAATGGGTAAAGACCAGTGAACTGGTTGAGTATATGAATAATTCATTCCCATCTGTAGCGGATGTTCTACAAATGATATCATCACACTGACCCGGTATCTTTCCTTGCTATAACAGCCACTGTAAGCCTGCTTACACAAACTAATTTTTCATTCCCGTCATATATTTTAATATCCCAGACATGCGTACTGCTCCCGATATGTAACGGCCGTGCAATGCCGGTGACAAATCCATCCCTCGCACTGCGGATATGATTAGCATTAATTTCCAGCCCTACGCAATAATACCTGGAGTGATCAACCACCATAGCAGATGCCAAACTGCCAATTGATTCAGCCAATACACAAGACGCACCCCCATGCAACAGTCCATATGGCTGTTTAGTACGGTGGTCTACCGGCATGGTGGCTTTTAAAAAATCTTCTCCTAGTTCCTTCCACTCGATACCGATATAGTCAATCATGGTTTGCTTTCCAAGAAGGCTGATATCCGCAATAGTCAGGTCCTTTTTAAACCAGATAGACATAAGACTATTTTACAAGCGATTTAGAAACCACATCTGGTAAAAAAGGCGCCGCATTTCCACCGTTCCTGATAATATCACGTACAATAGTAGAGGCAACAGAAGTATACTTAGGTTCACCGGTAAGAAAGATCGTTTCAATGGATTTATCTAAAGTGCGGTTCGCATCTGCAATTGTTTTCTCATATTCAAAATCACTTACATACCTTATCCCGCGAAGAATAAAGTGTGCTTTTATTTTTTTACAATAATCAATCGTCAACCCTTCATATACCGCTCCTTCCACCCTTTCCTCATCTTTATATATCTCTCTTATCCATTCTAACCTTTGCTCAGGAGAAAACATAGGGGCTTTGGAAGCATTTAAACCAATACCCACCACTATCTTATCAAATAATGGTAACGCTCTGTTTATGATATCCACATGGCCAAGGGTTAGCGGGTCAAAAGTTCCGGGAAACAAACAGATTCGCATTAGTAGGATTTTTGATTGCTGATTTTAAATGTATGATTGTATTCAATCGCCATCTATAATCTAAATTTATTTTTACTCAACTTCTGTTAGCTAATAAATAAAGTACCGCCATTCTCACTGCCACACCATTTTCTACCTGCTGTAAGATAATGGATTGCTTACTATCAGCCACATCACTGTCAAGTTCCACCCCCCTGTTTATCGGGCCCGGGTGCATGATTACTATTTCTTTTTGTAAACTATCGAGTAACTGCCTGTTAATACCATAAGCGATACTGTATTCCCGCAAAGAAGAAAACAATACCTGGTTTTGCCTTTCCAATTGAATCCTTAGTACATTGGCGACATCACACCATTCTAAGGTTTCCCTCAGGTTATAACTTACGTTAACGCCTAAAGCTTCACTGATATATTTTGGTATTAATGTAGGCGGGCCGCAAACAGTTACTTTGGCACCCATCTTATTCAATAAATAGATATTACTCTGCGCCACCCTGCTATGCATGATATCCCCGATAATAGCTACTTTTCTTCCTTCCAGTGACCCGGTTTTTTCTTTAATAGAAAAAGCATCCAGCAAAGCCTGCGTAGGGTGTTCATTTATTCCGTCACCGGCATTGATGATAGCAGCGGGTATATGCTGTGAAAGAAAATGGGGTGCTCCGCTGGCACTATGCCGCATCACAACCATATCCACTTTCATGGATAATATATTGTTTACTGTATCAAGTAATGTTTCTCCTTTTGCCGCTGAGGAAGAAGAGGCTGCAAAATTGATGGTATCAGCACTCAACCTTTTTTCTGCCAACTCAAAAGAAAATCTTGTACGGGTAGAATTTTCGTAAAAAAGATTAACGATAGTTATATCCCGGAGAGAGGGAACTTTCTTAACAGGCCGCTGTAAAACTTCTTTGAATTGCTCTGCCGTAGATAGAATGAGGGAAATATCTTCTTTGTTAAGATTTTTAATGCCCAGCAGATGACGAGTGGATAGTTGCATTAAAAAGCGAAATTAGGGTAAAATGTTTGTTTTCCGGCATTCTGCCCGATCCGAATAATATTTTTGCAATAGAATGGCTGAAATATGAATGGAAGCCAGTTTAGGCAGGTATCAAAACCACTTCCCTGTTTACCAGCTTTACTTTGTCTGTTTTTTTTGTTTCTACTGTTGCCCCCACATAATCAGCCTGTATGGGAAACTGGCGGTGCTCTTTCCTGTCGATTAAAACACACAGTTCAACTTTGGCGGGTCTGCCATAATCGAGAAGAGCGTCTAATGCAGCCTTTATAGTACGGCCGGTAAATAAAACATCATCGATCAGTACAACAATTTTATTCTCAATTGCAAAAGGAATATTCATGGTATCGGGGGCAAGAATCTCTTTACGGATGTCATCCCTGTAAAAAGTGATATCCAATTGTCCAAATTGAACCATCTCTGAAGAATGCTGCTGCTGTAATAACGCTACAATATCATTAGCTATCACGACTCCTCCCTGCTGAATACCCACAAAGACTATATTCTCAAGCGAAGGGTAGCTCTTACTCAGTTGTTGCGACAGCACTTTTATAGTATCAGCAAGTTGCTGTGATGAAAGTAAAACCTGCATACTGATAATTTGATGTGAAGTTATAAAATGAACATGAGATATTGGCTATCTCACTTTTGGCAGTTATTGTTTATCTATAGAGATAAAAATCAGGCTTTAATAAAAAAAATGCGAGAATTTAAGGATAAACAATTCTCGCATTTTAAATCATTTACCATCGAAAGGTATTATATTAAGATACTTGCAATCTTTTGGGTATTTCTTTTTACGCCTCTCTCATAAACGGATAACCGTAATCTGATGGAGGATTAAATGTTTCTTTGATCGTCCTGGCACTTAACCAGCGATATAAATTTAATATTGACCCGGCCTTGTCATTTGTTCCAGAACCCCTTGCTCCGCCAAAAGGCTGTTGTCCTACTACTGCACCGGTTGGCTTGTCATTGATATAAAAATTTCCGGCCGCATTCCGTAGTTTATTGGTCGCCAGTTCCACTGCTGCCCTGTCCTGAGCAATGATAGAACCGGTTAACGCATACGGAGAGGTGGAATCAACCAGTTCCAGTGTTTTTTCAAAACTATTTGCCGGATAAATATATACTGTCAATACCGGGCCAAATATTTCTTCACACATCGTCACATACTTTGGATTCTTCGCTTCGATGATAGTTGGCTGAATAAACCAACCTTCTTTGCTATCACATTTTCCGCCCACCCATATCTCTGCTTTGGGATCTTTTTTGGCATTGTCAATGTATCTTTTAATACTATTAAAACTCTTTTCGTCAATCACTGCATTAATAAAATTGGAAAAATCTTCCGTTGTTCCCATTTTAAAACTCTTCACACCGGCAATTAATTTTTTCTTCACTTCTTCTGCCATATTAGAAGGGATATAAGCCCTCGAAGCAGCAGAACATTTTTGTCCCTGGAACTCGAATGCACCACGAAGCAATGCTGTAACCACTACATCAGGATCTGCGGTTTTATGGGCAATAACAAAATCCTTTCCTCCCGTCTCGCCAACTATTCTGGGATATGATTTGTAATTAGCCATATTTTTACCAATCGTTTCCCACATGTTATTAAACACTCCGGTGGATCCGGTAAAATGAACACCGGCAAAATCCCGGTGATTGAAACAAACCTTACCAATGGTGGGTCCATCCACATAAATCAAATTAATAACTCCATCAGGTAAGCCGGCTTCTTTTAATATCCGCATCGTCATTTGTGCTGCATAAATCTGTGTATTGGCGCATTTCCAAACCACCACATTACCACACATGGCAGCTGATGTTGGAAGGTTACCCCCGATAGCTGTAAAGTTGAAAGGAGTAATTGCCAATACAAACCCTTCCAGGGGACGATACTCCATTCTATTATGCATTCCCGGGCTGCTGATGGGTTGTTGTTTGTATATTTCAGAAAGAAAATGGACATTGAAACGTAAAAAATCGATCAACTCACAGGCAGCGTCGATCTCTGCCTGGAAAGCATTTTTACTTTGCCCCAGCATGGTACAGCCATTAATATAAGGGCGGTATTTTGTTGCTAACAAATCAGCAGCTTTCAAAAAAATATTTGCCCTGTTTTCCCAACTTGTATTGGCCCAGCCATCTTTGGCTGCCAACGCTGCTTCGATTGCCTGGTGCACATGCTTCTCTTCACCGGCATGAAAATAACCAAGTGTATGCTTTATTTCATGTGGCGGATGCATGGCTACTTTTTTTCCGGTTCTTACTTCTTTACTTCCGATATACATCGGCACATCAATCTCAAAGCCCTTTAATTCTTCCAATACTTCTTTTAATCTTTTCTTTTCAGCTGAACCAGGCGCATAGCTTAATACAGGTTCATTAACAGGCATTGGGTAAGCAAAAGTTCCGATACTCATAACAATACTTTTTAGTTATAATGAATATTTCAAATTGTAATCTTGTTTCAATCCTTTTGAGTCTCCGGCATTAATCGTAAAGCAAACTATGAACTGGTTTCCTTTTCACTCATCAGGTATGCTTTTATAAAACCGTCCAGTTCTCCGTCCATTACCGGTCCCACGTTGCCCACTTCGTAATCAGTACGGTGATCTTTAATCATTTTATAGGGGTGAAAAACATAACTTCTTATCTGGCTACCCCATTCTATTTTTTTCTTAGAAGAATTAGTTGCATCTTTTATTGCCTGCCGTTTGCGTAGTTCTTCTTCATACAAGCGGCTTTTCAACATTTGCATAGCCAGTTCTCTGTTGCCTAACTGGCTCCTGTCCTGCTGACAGACAACTACAATACCTGTAGGAATATGTGTTAACTGTACCTTCGTTTCAACTTTGTTTACATTCTGTCCGCCGGCACCACCACTTCGCGACGTTTCCATCTTTACATCTGCAGGATTTATTTCGATGTTGATAGTATCATCTACCAATGGATAAACAAACACGGAAACGAAAGAAGTATGCCTTCTTGCATTACTGTCAAAAGGGGAAATTCGTACCAGCCTGTGCACACCACTTTCTGCTTTTAAGAACCCATAAGCAAAGGGCCCGTCAAATTGTAAGGTACAGGTTTTAATACCTGCCCCATCACCCCATTGCCAGTCCAGTTCTGTTATTTTCCATCCTTGCTTTTCGCCATACATGCGGTACATACGGGCAAGCATTTCAGCCCAGTCCTGGCTTTCGGTGCCTCCTGCCCCGGAGTTTATCTGCAAAACTGCCGGCAATTCATCCTCTGGTTCATTAAGGGTGGCTTTAAATTCTGCATCATCCAGCAAAAGCAATGCTTTTTCGTAGGCATCTTTAGTTTCTTCTTGTGTGGCATCACCAGCTTTCCAAAATTCGAATAGTACGGCAAAATCTTCTACGGCCGTTTCAGCGGTCTCATAAAGTTTTATCCAATATTCGTTAAGCTTGATATTCTTAAGAATTTCAGTAGCCCTTTTGTTATCATCCCAAAAACCCGGGCTAAGGGAAAGTTGCTTGTCTTCTGCTATCTTATATTGTCGGTTATCGACGTCAAAGAAACCTCCTTATCCCGGCAATGCGGGACCGCATATCATTTAATTTTTCGATTGTCATGACGCAAAGTTAAGGGAAAGGCAATTAGCTGAATAATTATAGAGCTGCGCTTTTTAGCCCCCCGGAAACAAGCCTTTATTTTAATCAGAATTTTTCCTTTTCATGATGAAACTTTTCCTGAACTTCATTGTTGCTAATTTTTTTGAACAAAACTTTTAACGCAATGAAAAAGTATTTTTTACCTGTAACAGTAGCGCTGTCACTTTTATTTGTTTCCTGTAATAGCGACGATAAAAAAAAAGAGACTGAAATGAAAGAACCCAAACTCAAAGAAGAAAATGTCACCTATTCTCCGGCCGGCATAAAAGACAGCTTAGTGCTGGATGGTTTTGTGGCCTATGATGAAAATATTGAAGGCAAGCGTCCGGCTGTGCTGGTTGTGCATGAGTGGTGGGGATTGAATGATTATGTAAAAATGAGAGTAAGGGAACTTGCCAAACTTGGCTATATCGCAATGGCGTTAGATATGTATGGAAATGGGAAAAGAGCTGATAATCCCACTGATGCAGGTAATCTTGCAGGCCCTTTTTACCAGAATCCGCAAATGGCCAAAGAAAGGTTTGATGCTGCACTGGTTAAATTAAAATCATACAGCCAGGCAGATGCAAGTAAAGTTGCAGCGATTGGGTATTGTTTTGGTGGTACTCAGGTTTTAAATATGGCCAATTTAGGAGAAGATCTTGTAGCTGTGGTAAGTTTCCATGGAGGGTTGAAAGTTGTAACACCCGATAAAAATCTCCTTAAAGCACAGGTATTAGTCTGCCATGGTGCGGCTGACCCATTTGTGCCACAGGCAGAAGTTGATCTTTTCAGAAAGCAAATGGACTCTATCGGGGCGAAATACACATTTAAAGCCTACGAGGGGGCCACCCATGCCTTTAGTAATCCTGATGCAACTGCCAACGGGCAAAAGTTTAATATCCCGATTGCCTATAATGCCGCAGCTGATACTGCCTCCTGGAAGGACATGAAGGACTTTTTTGGAACTATTTTTAAATAGTACTTTTACTAACGATTTTGAAAGCCTGGAAATTTCCGGGCTTTTTTAATTTTAAATAATTTTTATAAAGGCTTTATAATCAGCAAAATTGCATAAAATACGGTGCACCAAATTCGAAAAATTACTTAGTAAAGCTATGAAATACAAAAAGTAGTTTCTATTTTGTCAGCCTTTTAGGATACTAAAAACGAATCCCTTTGAAAAAAATACTTTTTCTTCTTTTTACTGGTAGTCTTTTCCTGGCTTCATGCAAGAAGGACAATTTTATTCCCCCGATAATAGAAGAATCCTGTGTATTACAGACCGGTAACCCTGCAGGACGTTCTTACACTTCAGATTCGTTGATTTCATTTACATGTACCGCTAAACATTGTGGTATTTTACCCCTGAGTACAAAGAACTATTGGATCTATGAAGACTCGGTTTTTAGTGATGGGGTCTTTCAAAAGGTTCAGTATGACACCCTTCGGTTTCACAAAACCTGGAAATCCCTTTCTGATGAACTCGTTTGGTGGGAAAGCAATATTTCAATTGGTCTTCCGGATAAATTATATGCCAATGATTCCGCCTTCTTCAAAATAGAAGATCGGTTCTTCACACCTGGTATAGTTGATGTAAAGAAAGATTTTAGCCTTTTCCCCGGCGATTCCATCCGTTATCTTGCCAGTTTTGAAGATGCTGCTGCGATGGGTCGCTCACTTAAAATGCAGGAAACTATTAAAACTCCTGCTGGTTCGTTCAGCAATTATGTTTACTTCGAAAAAAATGCCCGGAACTACCGTAAAGACCAGGTCTACTTCAAGCCTGGAGTCGGTGTTGTAAAATATATCCAGGAAAAAGCCCCTATGGGTTCTCCGCAAATTATGCTGCAACAGGTGTGCACATTAATAAGTTATCATATTGAGTAATTAAACGGAGAAACATTTCTTGATTTTCAACAATTACTTTTCCAGGTTTTGGGCAATCTCTTTTAACATCAGTGAATATTCGGCACTGTAACTTTTCTTTTCAGGAATATCAAGTTTGGCATTATCATAAGCGGCCTCCAGGAAAAGATAAGCCATTTTGGCTTGCTCCTTTGAATAAAAGAAAGAGGCAAACTTACTTTGATCATCAAACTTTTTCAGGCTTATACCATGCCTGTAAAAATTTACCGGCAGTATTATCCTTCCCGGAATGAAATAAGAAGATTCATCAGCAATTAATTGGAAATAGGTTGAGTAATATTCCACCATTTTGAATACACGTTCTTTTAATTCATCATCTGATTCAATGCGACCTGGCCTCCTCCTCCATTTATTATAATCTTCATCAAACAGTTTTGTTGCATAACCTTCATCAATCTTCTTCAGGTGCCAGATCAATTTTAAATGTTGTCCCCCAATATTGACAACTTCTGTTAATCGTAACACCCCGTCTTTAAAACCAGAAAAGACAGATTTAAAACTCCCAAAGCCCCTGCCTCCATCATATACATTGAGATTGTTTTCTTCTTTCATTAACCAGCGTCCATTTATATGAATGCTGTCTATCTGGTTAAAGTCGCCATTTTCTGAAAAGCTGATCAACTTTAGACATTTAAGACCGGTTAATGAATCCTGGATGACTGCATAAATACTATCCTGCTTTTTATTCAAAAGATCTTCCTCCGGATATAATATAATCCAATTACCACTTACTATTTCATGCAGGTTCTCTTTTTTTAAAGCATGCTGACAAGAAACGAACATGGTGAACATAATAAATAATAAATACCGCATGTTGCAAATATAAAAAGTCCTTCTGCAAAGCAGAAGGACTTTAAAAACCAGTTCATAGAAATTAAGGTAATGTTATCAGTCTTTGATTATTGCCATTATTCCAGGTAAGCATCGCCTTGTTATCACAGTTACCATTATTTGGTGCACCATAGTCAAGGAACAACACCCTGCTGTTTATCTTTATTTTCAATACACCGTTGCTGATCCAGGGACAAACAACTTTCTTGATCAACGGAGATTCAGTGTTCAGGTTGACTATCAACCCACCATTGAACTCTGTTTTTGATCTTCCTTCAATACTATACACATCGTCGCGGATCGGACGGGTGTTACCACCCTGAATTTGTTTCACATACTTGATACCATCATACTTGTATCCTCTTCCGTTTGGAAAAGTTACTTTCCCGCCTGTAACCTGTACAGTAAATTTAATATTCCCATTCTCACTCAGGTTACTGAGTACTTTTGTACCCTCTATATGAGCACGGTTCAGGTAGAAATCAACAAAGGTAATTGTCATTACAGCACCCGGTCTGCGGATAGGTGCTGTCAGGTGAATAACAATTGCTCCTCTCCGGTATTTACCATCTGCACACAGGCAACCATTAGGCCCAAAATCGATAGTAATTGTTTTTGGATAGGTGCTGTCATTCGGTGTAACCGTAATGACTGCACAAGGCCCCAGGCGTAAACGAAGTTCTTCAAAAGCGGGCAACAAACGGCCACTGGCATCAGTAGAACGGCCATACATACTTGCATCGCCTTCTTCTTCTGCGGCTACCATACTTACATCTTCTACATCATCGAAGCTGGCTTCCGCCTGGCTGCTCTCATCAGAATAAGTTGCGGCTTCCTCTTCTGTTAATGTATCAGCGGTGTTAGAGAGACTGTTTTCTTTCTGACAGGATATCAGAAAAACTGAGAATAATACTGCAAATGCAATAATTGTAATCCGGTTTAGTGATAAAGTTTTCATGGCTATACTTTTTGTTTATAAATTATTAACGAAACTTTGGAACTAAACAGAGCAAGAAAGTTTAAAGAAGGATAAAATATTTTATTTTACTCTTTAAATGCAGCTTATCATTAACTATTTAAAGGGGTATTTCAGCGAAACCAATAAACAGATCCTAATACTGGTTTCTATTTTTACGGCTATCCTTGTAGTCTCGAATTACTATTTTGGGATCAATGACTTTATCCAAAATAAAAGTTCATTTCCCGTTAAACTTATTCTATGGTATGCAGTCTTCGGGGTTGCCTTTGCCCTTCCACATTTGGTGCTACACTTATATAGAAATGGAAAGACGATGATGTCTCCAATATTTCTTTTTCTTATTCTGCTGGCTCCTGCGGTCTTTTCTGTAAAGAACAGTCTTACTACCAATTATATATATAGCCCGGATAAAAACCGGGATAATTACTGGAATCTTATTCTTTACTGGCCCCTCTTGCTGGTTATTGTAACTGCTATACTGTTGCTGCTATGGAGAATCTATGATAAAGAAGAACCATTTTATGGATTAACAAAAAAGAATTTCGACCTTAAGCCATATCTTTTAATGTTGATAATAATGATTCCTTTGATTGCTGCAGCATCCACCCAAAATGATTTCCTTATAACTTATCCAAAACTTAAAGCAATTACAGAAGTAGCGAATGAAAAAAAGATCGATTGGTGGCATCAATTACTTTTTGAATTATCCTATGGAAGTGATTTTTTTACAACTGAATTGTTTTTCCGTGGTTTTTTGATACTCGCCTTTATAAAGTGGGCAGGCAAGGATGCAATCCTGCCGATGGCTGCTTTTTATTGTACCATTCATTTTGGCAAACCTTTGGGAGAGTGTATCAGTTCCTATTTTGGAGGGATACTCCTTGGAGTAATTGTATATAATACCCGTTCTATCTGGGGTGGGTTAATAGTACACCTGGGAATTGCGTGGTTAATGGAAGTTGGTGGTTATATTGGAAATACGCTAAAATAAAAAACTACAAGCCGGTAAGCCGGATTCTGTCTTGGGCTATCATTTATCTGTCCCGGCAGTTACCCACCGGGATCAATCTGCCTACCCTGTACCTTGGACGAGCAGTCCTCAAAACGGTACTATATGTGGCATTTCAACATGCAAGGTTTACCCGCAATTGGTGTTACCACCAAAAGCCGTAGGCTCTTACCCTACGTTTTCACCTTTGTCCCGATTTGCACCGGGATAGTTATTTTCTGTGGCACTGTCTCTTGACCGTTACCAGTCAGCCGGCTCTTCACCGGTGCATTGCTCTGTGTTGTCCGGACTTTCCTACCCAACTGAAAGAGCTAAGTCGATAGCCTGGCTTGTAGCACCACAAAAATAACCCTGAAAATCAGTATTGAAAGAATATTTCAGTAGCCCCATATCCAAAGTTGGGGTGATACTGATTAACAAATGATTTCACTTCTCTTTTGAGCCGGAGTTTATCATGTATCTCATCCCTTAGCTTTCCTTCTCCTACCCCATGTATAATGATCAGGGAAGGCTGGTGATGCGCTAAAGCAAGATCATAGTACTTATCAAAAGTCTTTAATTGAAGGCTTACAATCTCATAATTACTCATGCGTCGCCAGTTATCTGTCAATTTTTCAATATGAAGGTCCACTACACTGCGGGCAGGCTCCAAATGTTTCCTGGCCTCTGAAGCTTCATATATCTTATATCCCTTTGCAGCCAGTTTACCCATCTCCACTTTATCTTCATGCACCTTATCAGGATAATTTTCGAAAAGGAGCTGAGAAAAAGTAGCAAGATTTTTCTGCTTCAGTTCTTCAATTTTAGCAAAGAGTTGTTTGGGCTTCAACCTGACCGATGTTTCGTAATGAGTTTCCTTGTTTTTGGCAGGCTGTAATAAAGAAAACTCAAAGTCGAACGAAGGACTGTCATTCAGGCTGGCAAATTCAATATCATGCAGGTAGAAATCTTCAAATGGCTGAATAGTATTCTTCAGTTCAAAATCAGGCTCACCAAAAAAATGCAGCTTGTAATTAAAAATATATGCTGTTCGGGTATGGTTAACCAAATGCAATTTCAACTCTTCGACCACAACATCTCCAAATTCATCAGTATCCATTACGGGCAAAAAAGTGAGCCAGACCCCATCTTCAGTTCTGGGTTCAATTTCATGTTTCTCTTTTCTTACATCATCAATGTATTTTTTTTCCTTTTTAGTACTCAATATCTTTTTCTCAGAAAATCTTTTAAAATAAGGAAAATCAACCTGGTCTTTGTAAACAGGAAAGGTTACCCCCTTCACATCCACCATCAGCATCTCATCATTGATTAAATCGACAATCCGTCCTTCTTCATTTGAGTGAAGAAGCAGCACAATATCACCTATCTGGTACTTCATACGCTGGTCCTTTATTTATAAAAGGAACTACAAATTTACAAAATCTGGTTGCAATAGCTCTCAAAAAAAGAGTTGCACCTATTCATGTACAACTCATCTTTTATAAAAATATTCCTTTCCTAAACTACAGGTGGAGCCAGTTTACTTTTTTTATACCCGTAAGCAAAATAGATAATTACTCCAAGTATCAGCCAACTCATGAACCAGACCCAGTTACTCTTGGTCATTCCTGTCAATAAATACAAACAGGTAACTACTCCCATTAATGGAATAAGTGAGTACTTTTTAATAATTGTAAGAATAGAGAGAAGAATACAAATAATCCAAAATATAATCAAAGATATTTTTGGAGTGGCCAGATCCATAAAAGTTGATTTTCCATTAATATAATCTTCATTGGCAGAAAAATCGAAGTTGAACATATCAGCAAGGTATCCCTTTCCAAGCAGGACAAATAAAATGAAAACTCCGGCAATGATTAAAGGAAATATAAACTGCCCGTTGATATAAGGAAGTGAGAACTGGCCTGCTACCTTTTCTTTCCGGGGTATTAACAATACGCCGCCGCAGACCAATACAAAAGCAAATAACGTGGCAATACTGGTAAAATCAAGTACAAAAGTTTTGTCCGTAAATAAAATGGGAATACCTACTACCAACCCTGTAACAATCGTTGCAAATGATGGTGTTTTGAACTTAGAATGGATCTTCTGAAATACGGGGGGCATCAATCCATCCCTGCTCATGCTCATCCAGATACGGGGCTGTCCCATTTGAAAAACAAGGAGAACACTGGTCATGGCCACTACAGCAACGATAGAAACTAAAATCTGCATCCAGCCAATGTTGAGATTTTCCTTTTCAAAGATAAAAGCCAGCGGGTCTCCGATGCCATCAAATTTTTTATAATGAACTGCACCTGTAAGTACCAGCGTAAGCAGGATATAGACAATAGTGCAAATCACCAGTGAAAGAATCATGCCCCTCGGTAAATCTCGTTGCGGGTTTTTACTTTCTTCGGCCAATACACTTACGGCATCAAACCCAATATAAGCAAAGAATACTCCGCTTACTGCCATCATCACCCCGCTAAATCCATTAGGCATAAATGAACGTATGCCTTCTTCATTGGATGGCATCCAGTTAAAAGTCAGTCCATTTGAAAAAACAAGGTATCCACCCACCAGCACAACCAAACCAACAATGGCCAATTTTAAGATCACCATCACATTGCTGAAATTCCGGCTTTCTTTGATTCCTCTGTAAACGAGATATGTTATTAAGAGATTAATTATGATTGCAGGCAGATCAAATATCATCCTCACCCCACCAATCATCGGAGCTGAATTCCAGGCACCTGCTAATTCCTGGTTTGAAGAACCTTCTGCAACGGCTTTCTTTGCCTCAATATAACTGCAGGTAAGATAATCGGGTATATGAATATTGGTTTTATGCAAAAAAGAGGTGAAGTAATCACTCCAGCTAAATGCCACATAAATGTTTCCGATAGAGTATTCCATTATCAGCGCCCAGCCAATTATCCAGGCAAATAATTCCCCAAAGCTTGCATAAGCATAGGTATAAGCGCTTCCCGCCACAGGGATCCGGCTTGCAAATTCTGAATAACAAAAAGCTGTAAAAGCGCAGGCGATCCCTGTTATTACAAACAATATAACAACCCCCGGTCCGCCATTAAATACTGCACCTCCCAGGCTACTGAAACTTCCGGCTCCGATAATGGCGGCAATACCAAAGAATGTTAGATCCTTAACGGTTAACACCCGTTTCAATCCATGACTATGAATATCATCTGCAGGAAGATCAACATCATGAACAATCTTATCAATAGATTTACGACGGAATAATGAATTTGACATCAGCCTGTTGGTTTTAATTTGTCAAAATAGGGAAAAAATTGATAGCCGGAAACTAAGTTTCCGCATATGTTAATGTTGCCGCTGAACCAGGAAATGCGCCAACTCTTTTAAGGGTTCCTTTCTCTTCGATAAAACGGCTATATCCTCTAAATGTGCAAAGGCTTCGTCAAGATATTTGTTTTTTAACTGTAATGCCCACTCATCCACTTTACAATCTCTGAAAATCTGCAATACATTCTCCACTTTACCTGCTTCATTCCCTGTAAGAAGTTTACTTAATTCTTTTTGCTGGCCAATGGATGCGGACTCCATTGCATGTATGAGCAGGAATGTTTTTTTATTAGCCAAAATATCACCCCCTACCTGCTTGCCAAATTTTTGAGGGTCACCAAATGCATCCAGATAATCATCCTGTACCTGGAAAGCTATACCTAATTTTCTTCCAAACTCATACAAAAGGTTTTGATTTCTTTCGCCTGAGCCACCCAGTATGGCTCCCATTTTTAAACTGGCGGCCAATAAGACAGATGTTTTAAGTTCAATCATCCGGAGATATTCATCCAGGCTAACAGTTTCTTTTTTTTCAAAATCCATATCCCACTGCTGACCTTCGCATACTTCTCTTGCAGTTTGATTAAATAAATAGAGAATAGGATACAGGCAGGCGGTATCAATCTTACTAAGATATTCATAAGCTTTTACCAGCATCACATCACCCGCAAGCAGGGCCGTATTATCACCAAATTTTGTATGAACTGTTTCCATTCCCCTCCGTAAAGGGGCCTTGTCCATTATATCATCGTGGATCAGGGTAAAATTGTGAAATAACTCTATTGCCGTTGCCACTTCCCAGGCATCGGTCTTTATTTCTTCAAATAGTTCGTTACCCATCAGGCATAGTACCGGACGAACTCTTTTTCCCCCAAGTCTTAAAAAGTATTCGTTGGGCTCATATAAAGAAGCCGGTTCTGCCGGGAAATGCGGGTGATCAAAATGAAGTGTGAATTGCTGTGATAATTGCTCAAAACTTTGCATAGGCCAAAATAAGTATCATTTCCGTTTTTTACCCTTTTCTTTCGTAATTTTTTCAGTAGCCAATTCACCAGCCACTACCCACTCATAATCCAATTGTCTTTTTGTGAGGTTTGCAGCCACTACTTTTATCCAGACTTTATCTCCCATTCTGAATTTCTTACCACTTCGCTGACCCACTAAACAATAATCTGTTTCAACATGCCTGAACTCGTCGTATTCCAATAAACTGTTCACACTGACGAGTCCTTCACATTTATGTTCCACTGTCTCTACCCAAAAGCCAAATGAAGCAACCCCACTTATTACACCTTCAAATTCTTCTCCCAGGTAATTTTTCATATACTGCACCTGCTTGTATTTATTGGCAGCCCTTTCTGCTTCCATTGCGGATCTTTCCCTGTCACTGCAATGTTTGCATTTTTCCTCCAGTTTTTTATCAGGTTGAATTTTATTGTTCAGCACATCAAAAAGTATGCGGTGAACCAGCACATCAGGATAGCGCCGTATCGGAGATGTGAAATGACAGTAATGTTCGAAACCAAGGCCATAATGACCCACATTCTCTGTAGTGTATTTTGCCTTTGCCATGGTCCGGATTCCAAGTTGCTCCAGCACATGCTGTTCGGGTCTTCCATGAACATCTTTCAGCAGCTGATTAAATGATTCAGCGATAGTATCAGGCGAAGACGTATCAAATGTATGCCCGAATTTTTTAGCAAAAGCTGCAAATGGAACAAGCTTTTCCTCATCGGGATCATCATGGGTACGATAGGGAAAGGGCAAAGGCTTATTATTGACTTTCAGTTTTGAGATATTCTCAGCTACGGTCCGGTTTGCCAGCAACATAAATTCCTCGATTAACTGGTGGGCTTCTTTACTTTCTTTGATCATAATCCCAACCGGGTCGCCTTTATCATCGAGTTTAAATTTTACTTCCTGTGACGAGAAATTAATCGCTCCGTTATTAAATCTTTTCTTTCGAAAACGCTGGGCAAGGTCATTTAAGATCAACACTTCTTCCGCATGCAAACCTGCTTTTTCTTCAATTATTGCCTGCACTTCTTCATAGGTAAAGCGATGGTCGGAATGGATCACTGTTTTCCCCAGCCAGTATTGCTTCACTTCAGCTTTAGGAGATATCTGAAATACAGCAGAGAAGGTGAGTTTATCTTCTTTTGGCCTCAATGAACAAAGAACGTTTGAAATATGTTCCGGCAGCATCGGATTCACTCTGTCAGGCAGGTAAACCGAAGTGGCCCGTTGATAAGCATCCTTATCCAGATCATTGTCGGGTTCAACATAGTGGCTGACATCAGCAATGTGTACACCAATTTCATAATTACCATTCTTCAATTTCCGGAATGAAATAGCGTCATCAAAGTCCTTTGCATCTGCGGGGTCAATCGTAATGGTAAAAACATCCCTGATATCTTTTCTGCGTTTAATTTCTTCCCTGGAAATCACATCAGGGATCCTTGCAGCCACTTCTAATGCCTCATCGGAGAATTGCAGCGGGAAGCCTGCATCCAGCATTATCTCCTTCATCGCCGCATCATTGGTGTTTTCTGCATCCAAAACGGTCAGCACTTCACCAACCGGTCTTTTGTTGCCATCGTTTTCCCATTCCTGTAGTTTTACAACAACCCTGTCACCGTCCTGCGCTTTATTGATATTTGAAAGTGGAATAAAAAAATCAGGCATTGGCTTATCAGATTCAGGAATAAAAAAAGCAAACCCTTTATTCATTTTCAGTTCCCCGATAAATTCAGTCCGCTTTCTTTGCAAGACATCTTTCACCACCCCCTGCATTCTTTTCCCGCTACTACGCATTTCTTTTATGACAACCCTAACTGTATCACCATGCATGGCCGTATTGAAATCGGCTGGCCGTATCATAATATCCACATCCATTCCTTCCACAGTTACAAAGCCCATACCTGAACGGGTAATATCCAATTTCCCTTTCAGGACATTTGCAGATGATTGTTTATTTCTCTGTTTATCTTTTTTCTTTTTTGAATTTTTTCTTCCCATAATAATAATTTAATCTTCCTTCTTAAAGTTCAGTACAAAATCTGATACCAACTGGTCAAACCTGTTTTCCTCCTGGAAAAGAAACTGGTGGCGAACAGGAACCACATAAAAAGGCAGGTCTTTAATTTCATCACTGAACTTCAGCAATCTCACTGCATCTTTTTCTGTAGTTAATATAACTTTTTCTCCGGTATCAATCTTATTAAATGCCTGTTTTATTTCCTTTAGATCGTCAATTGTAAAAATATGATGATCTGCATACTGCAACATCTGGTAAGTATTACTGTGTTCCTCCAGCAACTTCTTCAAAGGTCTTGGATTGGCAATACCTGTTACCAGTAATATCTCCACCTTTTTGTCCAGCCCCTTTTCCATTTTCGAAATAATATGATATGGCCTGCTGTAGTTAATAGCAGTAAAAAATACCTGTTGGCCAGGCAATGGATTTATTTCCTTAATAAGTTTCTGTTTTTCAACTTCCTCAAGGTCTTTCTTACATTTTGTAACCACTATTATTTCAGCCCTTTTGTAACTGCTTTTCAAATCCCTTAAATCGCCGGTGGGCAGGTAAAAATCCCTGGTAAAAAGATTATTATAATCTGTCAGCAATATATTCAGGCCCGCTTTAACACTACGATGTTGAAATGCATCGTCCAGTATGATAACTTTTGTTTCTGGCCTGTCGTGCAATAACTCGGGTATGGCGAGAATTCTTTCCTCTCCTACCGCTACCGGCACTTCAGGAAATTTCAGATGAAACTGCATAGGTTCATCACCGATCTCAAGTGCAGTAGTCTTTTCATCTGCCAGTGCATAGCCTCTTGTTTTCCTTTTATACCCCCGGCTCAGGGTCGCTACTTTGAATTTGTTTTTTAGATTAGCAACCAGGTATTCCACCATCGGCGATTTACCCGTTCCTCCTACCGATAGATTCCCTACACATATCAATGGCAATCCAAAAGAAGTTGATTCCAGGATTCTTTTATCGTATAACCAGTTCCGGATAGCTATTCCAAGCCAGTACAACAATGCAAAAGGCAGTAAGAGTATACGAAATGACTTGAGAAAAAAATTAGAAAACATAAACAGATTGAGGCGTAATACAAAGATTTAAAGGTACATCAAATTCATGCTTATCCGGCATCTCCGGTATAGGTTCAAAATACGAGAACCCGATTCTGACACAGTCTTCCCTGCAATCAACCATAAACTTGTCATAGTAACCTTTTCCATAACCAATCCTGTACCCATTTTTATCTACCGCAAGAAGCGGAACAAATATCATATCAAGGTAACCGGCAGCTATCTCCTCACCTATCTCCGGCTCATAGATACCAAAGTTATTTATTGCAAACCGGGATAATTCATTGGTTGAAATGGCATGCATATTATTGGCAACAAGATCAGTTTTAGGATAAGCGATCATCAATTCCGGATTTCTGAACTCCATGTAATCTGTAAACAGATGCATATTGGGTTCATTATTTCTTTCAATCGGCCAATAAGAAAGTAAGGAATAAATATCAGGTAGTTTAAGGGTTTGAAATTGAATGAGCATCAGGTCATCCATCCTGGCTCTTTCAGACGGGGAAAGTGAGTTTCTTTTTCCCCTGAAAATTTCTCTGAGTTCCTTTTTGGTCATGTAGTTTTAATCCCTATTCTCAACAAAAGTAGAGAAAACGGTAGTACCATAGTTCCGTTCAGATTTATAGAAAGGAAATGTTTTGTAATCGTTTCTTGGTGTATGCTCCAGCACAAACCATCCACCTTTTTTCAACAACTGCTGCTCAAAAATCTGCTTTGGCAGATCATCAATACTAGTCAATGCATACGGCGGGCCGGCAAAAATGAAATCAAACTTATCAGTACAACTCTGAATAAACTTAAATACATCCATCTTTACCACTTTAAAATTCTCTAACCGCAAGGTTGCTGAGGTTTTTTTTATAAACTCATACATAGTTGCATCCTTTTCAACAATCGTCAGATCAGGAACACCCCTGGAGGCCAGTTCATAGCTGATGCTGCCGGTACCCCCGAACAGATCCAGGGTCTTTAGTTCATCAAAATCCAGGTTATGCTGCAATACATTGAACAACCCTTCTTTGGCGATATCGGTCGTTGGCCTTGTATATGGCATATTCGTTGGCGGGTTGAATTTTCGTCCGCCATGTTCACCACCTATGATACGCATTGGGCCAGATCATTAAGGGAAGTAAAAAAATGGTTTGGATACTCACTATCGGGTATATTCCAGGAGGCATCCCTGAAGTCAATTTTAATAAAGTACTGGTATAACTCCTTATACAAAGCGGATTGCTTATCAATTAATCCTGATAACCGGAGTTGTACTTCCTGCTGTGACAAGGAGAACTGGTGACATATTTTCAGTAAGTAATAAACAACATCCCCCGGAGTGGAATAAGGATAATATTGTGACAGTAATAATTTGTCTTGCCTTACAGAAGTTACTGTAAAATCATCAGTTCTGAAATCAACCAACAGATTTACATTACTCTTTTCCCTGTTTATTTGCCGGGTGGCAAGGGAAGACTGGTGCCTGTATGATGCAGTGGGAAAATACCGGTTTATCCATTGCCTTAATTCAACCGGTACAGCATATACATTATACAATTGCCATTCGGGAATCGTTTCGGTAACAATAGCTGATGTTCCATTTATACCATACAATGTTTTTAACAAACTCCCGGATTCCTCCTGCCTGTAATCCATTAAGGGCACCAATGTACTCTCCGGAAAATCATAAGAAACCTGAACAGTATAAAATGTATTATTCAATTCCGGAAATGCAGCTGCAAACTCAGATAAGTTATTAGAATCCCATTCCTCAGTCCTGCAATAGGCTAGCCTGTATAATTCATCACCGGCTTTATTACATATGGCAAAACTGCCATGGCTTGTACCAAATTTTAATAACAGAACCTGCTGAAGATTTTCAATCTTTCCCTTTGTGATATTAAATATTTGTTTCAAAACATTTTCTCAATTCCTGCAATAATAGACAAAAATTTAAATATCGTAGGTTTGCCAACCTTTTAATAATGGCAGGTGCAATACATAATAATTTACAGGTAGCAATATCCAACCGGCAAATTCTGAAAATAGCAATGCCGATTAGCCTTGCTATTTTCATTCCACAGCTGAATTTCATTACCAATAACATATTTCTCGGCCACTACTCCTCTGACAATTATGCTTTGGCAGTAGCAGGCATTACAGGTGTCTATTACCTGATATTTGCTGCCATTGGCTATGGCTTAAACAACGGACTTCAGGCCCTCATTGCCCGGAGGGCCGGCGAAAACCGCCCTGAAGAGATCGGTAAATTGTTTACACAGGGAGTCCTGATTGGTTTGCTGGTGGCTGGTTTGGGAATTATTATTACCTGGACTATAACCCCCTATTTATTCGGCCTGATTATACATGACCCCGAAGTACATAAAAAAGCAGTTGAATTCCTGCGGATAAGAATTTGGGGACTGCCTTTTTTATACATTTATCAGCTACGTAATGCATTATTGGTTGGCACCAACCAAAGCCGTTACCTGGTAGCCGGAACCCTGGCTGAAACAATTACGAACATTGGACTTGACTATGTATTGATTTTTGGTATGCTTGGGTTCCCTGAACTGGGTTTTAACGGGGCTGCAATTGCATCGGTTATTGCTGAATTTGTTGGCATGTTTGTCATTTTCCTAGTCATCCGCTGGAAAGGGATAAGCCAACGGTTTGGCTTATTTCAGGATTTAAAATGGAACAAAGAAAACAGTTCTCTTATTTTCTCCATGTCTGCCCCGCTTATGTTTCAGCATGCCATCAGTATCATCAGCTGGCAATTTTTCTTTTTGCTCACAGAACATCATGGTGACATGGCTTTAAAAGTTTCCAATGTGATGCGAAATATATTCGGTGTGTTTGGCTGTGTCACCTGGGCCTTTGCAGCTACCACCAATGCCATGGTAAGTAATATTATAGGACAGGGTAAAAAAGAACAGGTAAACAGCCTCTTAAAGAAAATCATCAAACTAAGTACAGGCGTTGCGGTTGTTGTTTGTTTACTATTAAATCTATTCCCTCAATTTTTTCTATCCGTTTTTGGACAAGGAGATGAATTTGTGGCAGCCGCTTTGCCAGTGCTGCGGGTAGTTTCGGCAGCAATGATATTGATGTCATTTTCTATTATTACACTGAGTGCTGTAACAGGAAGTGGTAACACAAGAGTTACATTTTATATTGAACTCTTTGCTATCATCATGTATTGCATCTATGTGTACCTTATTTCGGAATATTATTTCCTGCCTATAAAATTTGGCTGGATGAGTGAATGGCTGTACTGGCTCTGCCTGTTCGTACCATCACTTTTATATATACGAAGTGGCCATTGGAAAAAGAAAGTGATTTAGAATTCTTTTTGATACCGTACTCCTACATTACCTGAAAACTGAATAATCGGCGGGTGAAGTTTTTTTATAGAAATATCCGCTTTTTTAATTTGTGGAAAAGAAACATGAATAGCTTCTACGATTTCCATCGCCATCGTCTCCAATAAAGCACGGGGCTTTTGCATTTCCGTTTTTACAATTTCATAAAGACGGGCATAGTTTACTGTTACAGCAATATTTGTTATGACAGTTTCAACCGGGACAAAATCAACACACAGACTTACCTCAAATTCGTTACCGGTTTTCTTTTCTTCCCCGTATAGCCCGTGAAAGGCATAAAATCGAAGTTCCTTAAGTTCAACTGTCATTATACCCATTATAGAATAGATTAGTGAACCCCTTTTGCACTTAAGTAACGTTCTGCATCCAATGCGGCCATACAACCGCTACCGGCAGCAGTTACCGCCTGGCGATAAACTTTATCCTGTACATCACCTGAGGCAAATACACCTTCCACATTGGTTTTACTGGTGCCGGGTACTGTTTTGAGATAACCCGCTTCATCCATATCCAGCCATCCTTTAAAAATTTCAGAATTAGGCTGGTGACCAATGGCCACGAAAAATGCACTTACAGGCACTTCTTCTGTTTCTCCGGTTTTTTTATTCCTGATACGTACTGCATGTACCTTTTTATCCCCTAACACTTCATCCGTTTCACTGTTCCAGTAAATCTTAATATTAGCCGTATTTTTTACTCTTTCCTGCATTACTTTACTGGCCCGCATTTCATCCCGGCGAACGATCATGTGGACCCGTGAACAAATCTTTGATAAGTATAAAGCTTCTTCTGCAGCCGTATCACCTGCTCCAACAATCGCTACCTCCTTTCCTTTAAAAAAGAAACCATCACAAACCGCACATGCACTTACTCCATAACCATTCAACCTTTGCTCACTTTCCAGGCCCAGCCATTTAGCGGACGCACCCGTTGATATGATCACAGCATCTGCTTCAATCCATTTTTCCTCGTCAATCTGAACTTTATGAACAGGTCCGGTAAAATCCACTTTTGTTGCCAACCCATAACGAATGTCTGCACCCATTCTGGCAGCTTGCTTTTCAAAATGTACCATCATCTCTGGTCCCTGGATGCCATCAGGATAACCAGGATAGTTTTCAACTTCCGTTGTTATCGTCAACTGACCCCCGGGCTGAATTCCCTGGTATAAAACAGGGTTCAAACCAGCTCTGCTTGCATAAATAGCTGCTGTATAACCTGCGGGGCCTGAACCGATGATCAGACATTGAACTTTTTCTATTGCTTCCATGATGAGATCTTAATTTTTAAATGAATTGTAACCAACCAGGTTGGCAAATTTAGCGGTAAAAATGCAATAGTCTTTGTAACATACATCACCATTGTGTATGGGTGTACAAAACTATATTCATACCGGACAGCCTATTGAGGGATAATGATAGTTCTGTATTGCGATGCATAGCCGCCGAAATAACCTAATCCACCACCATTTATATTACTCATTACTTTTGTAGGGGAAGAAAAAGGATTACCTACACTGGCATAAGTAAATTCCATGGTTCTCCAAAAATCATAAGTGGCTTTATCAATATTGCTAAGTTTTAGAGTTACTGTATCACCTCTCTCAAAAAAACTATACGCCTCGGGAGTAGAGCCGGTTCTCAAAATGCCCCTTTCCACCTGCACTTCATAAGTAGAACCATCGATAACCTGGTCATCATATACAGAATTTAGCCCCGGATAAAAAGGGTCACTGTTTTGTTTGGTAAAATAACGGACGTAATCCCCAAGTCCGGCCGGATCCGTTGCTTTGAGCATCACAGATACTTTTTCGGGAGGGTTGCCTGCCGGAGCTGGCTTCCAGAAAAAGGAATCGATTTGCCTTGTAATACCAGGTATCCTGGTAGTCGCTGTATATTCTTTGCCTTCCCAAATGATCCGCAATGAATAATTGGTATTCAACTGGCCCGTAAATGCAGTGACAAGATCGGAAGAGTCTATTGAGTAGTAATAAGCATTATAGCCTCCGCCGATTGGCACAGCATACTCTTTCAATTTATGTGTAAGTGTTCCATTGGAAACAAATACTTCCGCATTACGGGCAAAACTATTTGCTAAAATGTCAGGGCTAATTTGTGAAAAATAATTAAGGCTGCGGGAAAGATAAATAACAGGTGGCTGTTCATTTTCTATAGTGCCCTCCACCACTAATTTTGGAGAAACCTCATCAAGGTTAAATGTCACTGTCTTTTCGCAGGATAAAAAAGACAGAGAAATTGCAACAAAAGCTATCAACTGAATTTTCATAACATATTAATAACTGCCGGGAATAGAAAATGTTCTGCAAAAAAAACCGGCCTCACTAGAAGTGAAAGCCGGAACTAATTTAAATTAACCCATTCATTTGAATATATTACCCCAAATAGGCTTTCAATGCACTGCTATAGCGGGCTTTCTGTAAACGTTTAATAGCCCTTTCTTTGATCTGGCGGATACGTTCTTTGGTAAGATCGTATTTCTGTCCGATCTGCTCAATAGTAACCCCATTTTCGCCATCCAGGCCAAAATATGCATTTACAATCTCAGCTTCCCTTGGTGATAGTGATTTCAACACCCGGCGGATCTCGTTTCTCAATGAATCCTTCATCACATCGTCATCAGTATCATCACTGCCTTCCAGTAAGTCACCCATTGCTACGTCTTCAGCTTCATGCACGGGTGCATCCAGCGAAGTATGACGGGTATTGCTTTGGAAAATATTATTGATCTCCGTTTCGCTCATCTCCAGCAATTCGGCCAGCTCTTCGGTAGAAGGCTCTCTTTCATGCTCCTGTTCAAAAGCCATATAGGCTTTATTAGCTTTGTTGTAAGTGCCAATTTTATTTTGTGGCAGGCGTACTAGTCTGCCCTGCTCTGCCAACGCCTGTAGTATTGATTGGCGAATCCACCACACAGCGTAAGAAATGAATTTGAAACCTTTGGTTTCATCGAAGCGTTGTGCCGCTTTAATTAAGCCGAGGTTACCCTCGTTAATAAGGTCACTTAGTGACAACCCCTGGTGTTGATATTGCTTGGCCACAGATACAACGAAACGAAGGTTGGCCTGAACAAGTTTATCCAAAGCCCGTTGAGAATCTACCGGGTTCCTGGTGAACATTTTGATTCGCTGGGCAAGAGTTGTCTCTTCTTCCGGCGTAATCATCGAAATCTTGGATATCTCCTGTAAATACTTTTCAACCGCCTGGGAATCCCTGTTGGTGATCTGGGTAGCAATTTTGAGCTGCCTCATAACTTAAGAAATTTAAATATCAACAAATAGAAAACAGTCTTTGTTTGCAGGTTATTGCAAATGGATAGTTAATGCAGAATGTGAATTTACCGTCCGGGACTGTCTGCAAAAGTAGCTAATAATAGCCGTTTCTCATAGCGTTTAGGCGTGAAAAATTACCCACAATGATGGCGCAATCGATTCCGTATTTAAACTTCTCTTGGAAATGCAGTTCTGGCAAGGGTTTGACAAAAAAAGATTTAAATTAAAATCTTACAAAAAAAGTTAAAATCAGGCCTTGTTTGTACGATTTGTGGATTTCTGTGCTTTGGCTCTCTTGATTAACCAGAGCCATAATACCAGTCCGGTAAGGAAAAGCAGGGTAGAAATCACCTCCGCCTGGGTAGGTTGAAATCCCAAAAAATCCAATCTTGTATTCACCCGTATTTTTTCGATAAAAAACCGTTCCAGTCCATTAAGCATAAGATAAAGAGCCATTAAGGTTCCCGGTACTTTAAGTCTTTTTCTAAGTGACCAAAGAACAAGAAACAGGATAAAGCATACTATTATCTCATAAAATGGTGTGGGAAAGACCCCTATCGGCAGTTCATTGCAGAATTTTGTATCAGTGCAGCCTGGGATAGGCACCCCGACCTCATTAACATTATGTGGATATTTATACGACCACATCCAGTCAGGCATCCAACTGAAAGGTTTTGCAGCTGTATTTTCTATACCCCAGTCTCCATCACCGGAGACCTGGCAACCGATTCTACCCAGAGAATAAGCCAGCATCATGGTTGGGGATAGTGCATCATTCAGATGCCAGAATCCAATTTTATGCTTTCTAGCATACCACCAGATTGCAAGTGCTGCGCAAATCAGCCCCCCGTAAAATGTGAGTCCCTTGGCCGAAAAAATATAATCAGAAGGATGAACCAAAAAATCACTCCAGTTTTCAAAGATGTCAAATAATTTGGCTCCCAACAGACCAAAAACAAGGGCAATGATAGTTATCTCTCCTACCCTGTCCTGTGGCCAAATCCTTACAGTCCTTTTTTCGGGTTTATCAAGCTTTTGTTTATTCTTCTCCCACCATTTCACGGCTGCAAAGAATAATCCAAGCCCGATTCCTGCAGGCCAGCTTCCCAGGGAAGAGAAGATAAAAGCCTGTGGATCCTCAGTAGCGGAACTATCCAGAATAAATAGAGCCACTATTTTATAACCAAGAATAAAACCCAATAAGAAATTAAGCGCCAGGTCCGCAAAAGTTGCCGGTTGTCCAACCATCACCTGCATTTCTGTAGGCTGAAATATTCCTTCTTTGCTTTTGCGTCGTAATTCAGCTGCCAGTACTATAGCAGAAATGATAAATGAAATGGCGACAAAAAACCCAAAAGAATTAACAAACCGAAGAAATGTCCACTCTACACCAAAAAGGTCTTTAAAAGCGTAATACAGATTGGGATACATGTTATTATTTAAGGAAAGCGAATATACTAAAGAAAGTTTCGAGTTATGAGTTTCAGGGTTCGACTTTTACTCAAAACAAAAAAAGCTCCGAACCCGCGGGTACGAAGCTAATAGCTCTGCCTTCTGATTTTTTAATTACAATGCTGTTCAAATGCACCAATAAGGTTTTGGGCAATTACCTGTGCCGGCCTGCCCTCTATCTGGTGTCTTTCAATAAAATGAACCAGTTGCCCGTTTTTAAACAAAGCTATGGCCGGTGAAGATGGTGGGAACGGCATTAAATGCTGACGCAGTGTTTTAACGGCTTCAATATCAAACCCGGCAAATGAGGTTGTTAAAAAGTCAGGCTTTTTTGTTGTATTAGCAACTGCCATTAACACTCCGGGTCTTGCAGTTCCTGCAGAACAACCGCATACAGAATTGATCATCACAAGTGTAGTACCTTCTTTTGCTAACTGAGATTCTACTTCCGCCGAAGTCATTAATTCAGAAAAACCGTTATCGGTCAGTTCCTCTTTCATCGGGATTACTATTTCTTCAGGATACATATTATTAGTTTTAAATGGAACGCAAAAATAAAGAAAATGTTTATAGCAGGCAGAAGTCATTACTACAGAAAGAAATTATGTCAGTAAATATTCCCCATTTCGGAAATTATGTCTTTTCCCTTTTGAACTTTTTACCATGATTGACACAAAAAATGTTCAATTACCAGGGTGGTACATGGTTTGACGATTATCCTGTGTTAAAACAATTCATATTTAAAACTAAATAACTATGGCTTACGTAAAATTCAACAGCAGACCTTTTGAAGGCACATTCAACAATTTGGTTGATGACCTTTTTACCGAATTACCAGTTTTGTTCAAAAACGATTTTAACAATGCTGAAAGAAAGGGTACCATTCCTGTAAACGTCAAAGAGACAGAAAAGAGTTACCAACTTGAAGTAGTAGCTCCCGGCTTTGAAAAGTCAGATTTTAAGGTAAATATGGAGCAGGATCTGCTGACCATTTCTGCCGAAAAGAAAAGTGAAGTAAAAGACGAAAATGAGAAGCATATCCGCAGGGAATACAGCTTCCGTTCTTTTAAGAGATCTTTCACATTAGATGAAAAAATTGATGCAACGAACATTGAAGCATCTTACGTCAATGGTGTGTTGACATTAAACCTTCCCAAGAAAGTAGCAGTCAAAGCATCAGCGACAGAAATAATAATTAAATAAGTTCTTACCATAAAAATTTTCTCATAAGCAGTTGGTTTTGGTTTACACCCTCCGTTTCCACGGAGGGTTTCTTTTTAACACTACTATCTGTTTATCCTGCTATTGCCCGGGACATCCCTGCCTTCTTCTTGTATCGATAATATACTGAATTCTCCATCCGTTGCTGAAACGGATAACCTGGAAGGAATTAACCCCGCAATGACTGAACTGGCCATTAAAATAAAAGTTGTATGGCGTCCATACTAAAGCCAGTGGCCCATCGATTTTAATTGTTTCAAAACTGATCCGCTCATCTGCTGCTCCCGGCTTTTGTTTGCTAACAAAATCAATGAAACCTGCCGGGTCCTCATTTTTTACAACAAGATTTCCCTGTTTATCCCTTGAGATCGTCTGCAGCACCATGCTATCTGCAAAACTGCTTTTCAATAATACTGCGTCAGCATTTTTCATACCGGTAAACATATTATTGATTACAGCTTTTACAGAGTCCTCTGCTGTCTGCGCCTTTGCACTTATTCCGCAAGTAATTACTGTTAATAGTATGAAAAAGTATTTCATGTTCTGTGATTTTAAGATTTTATGGCAAATGAATTGAACGGTTATTACGTTGGTTCCTATATCTAAAATAAATCCTATAGCCATGCAAATGTCTAAAATAGTACAAGCGGTTATTTTAATGATAATAGTGGCATTGGCTGCAAGTTGTGCAACGGGTAAGGAATATGCAGCAAGGATATTCGGTTCAAGGGATATCCGGTTCAAAGACACAACAGTTGTTGTTATGCGGTTCCTGGAACTGGACAATGACAGCCTTCAGGATATAAAAGATGGCTGGGTCAAAAATTCTATCAACACCAATATTGATTCGACAAATGAGAGTGATAAAGTACCGGTAGTAGTGGAGTCAAAAACACCTGTCCTCCCCAATGAACCGGTTGCCAAAACGAATAAGCCGGGTGAAGTAAGAACCAAACGAACCAGAGAATGAATTCAAAAGACCAAACCCTGTTGCGGTTAAATATGTTCACATTTCTTAATCTTTAAAAACAGTCTCATGAAAAGAACTTTAATCTTATCTGTGGCAGCGGTAATGACTGCTGCTGTTTTTACCAGTTGCGGGCACAGCCGTGTGTGGGCAACAAAAGAAAGAAGAGAATCAGTACCACCTTCACCCCCGGCCCGCACAGCATCCTATTACAATGCTGCTCCACTCATTGTTAGCCCAACCCCGGGATTCACAATGAACCGACATCCCAACGGCCAGTATTTCCACAAGAACCCGCAGGGAATTATGTACTGGAAGGGCTATGACAATCGGTTTTACCTGGACAGAAATTATGTCAACCGCACCCATTATAGCAATTGGGAATACAATGAATGGAAACGCTACAGCAAGCAAAGTAATACCCGGTACAGGTAAGAAAACAATAAAAAACCCTTTCACTTGAAAGGGTTTACATTTTTACTTATATCCGAGTATCTTCAGCATACTCTGTGCAGTTTGCTGTTTGGCGTACAACCAATCAACAAGCTTTCCATTTTTGTCATACCCGACAATCACATGTTTGGGAGAAGGTATAAGGCAGTGTTTGATACCTCCATAACCACTAATCTGGTCCTGGTAAGCGCCGGTGTGAAAGAATCCGACATATAAAGGCTCAGTAGTTCCATTTGTTTTTGGGAGGAACACTTCATTAATATGCTCTTCAGAATCATAATAATCGTGGCTGTCACAGGTAATACCTCCCAATACCACCCGCTGATAATCCTGGTCCCATTTATTTACCGGCAACATCAGGAATTTTTCACCAATACCCCAGGTATCTGGTAAGGTAGTAATGAACGAAGAATCAATCATGTACCATGTCTCACGGTCATTCTGTACTTTCTCAGCTATTACACTGAAAATATGACCCATACTCTCTCCTACCGTGTAGCTGCCAAATTCTGTATAGATATTCGGCATTGGCACTTTGGCTTTTTTACAAGCCACTTTAATATTCCGTACAATTTCATTGATCATAAATTGGTAATCATACTCAAAACCAAGTGAGTGTTTGATCGGGAATCCGCCACCTATATTGATAGAATCCAGTTCGGGACAAATTTTCTTTAACTGGCAATAAAGATTGATGACCTTATTCAGCTCACTCCAGTAATAAATATCGTCCTTAATGCCCTTGTTCAGGAATATATGCAGCATCTTCAACTGAAACTTGGTTTCATAGCCTTCAATCCTGTCTACATAAAACTCCAGGATATCTTTTGCACGGATACCCAGTCTTGAAGTATAAAAGGGGAAATTAGGTTCTTCTTCTGCAGCAACCCGAATACCCAGTTTAAAAGGAACCTTTACAGACTGAGCATATTCTTTCAGTTCATCTTTATTATCCAGCACCGGTATCACATTACTGAAACCTGTATTCAGCAGGTTAGCAATTCGCCGGGTATATCCTTTTTGTTTAAACCCGTTGCAGATGATATTAATATCTTTTGTGATCTTCTTTTTGGCATACAGTTTCTTTATGATTTCAATATCGTATGCATAGGATGTTTCCAGGTGTATGTCACTCTTTAGTGCTTCTTCCACTACAAAACTGAAATGAGAACTCTTGGTGCAATAACAGTAAAAATACTTACCCTCATATTTATGTTTTTTAAAGGCATTGGCAAACATTGTTTTTGCTTTTTTAATCTGCATCCCGATCTTAGGCAAATAAGTCAGCTTCATAGGCGTACCGTATTTGGCGATCAGCGCTTTCAGGTCAAGACCATTGAAATAAAGATTGCCATCTTTTACTTCAATTCCTTCCTGCGGAAAATTGAATGTTTGCTTTACGAGGTCGTGGTAAGAGTTTGTCATTTTTGAATAACGGGTTAGGCCAGTATTTTAAAACCGTACAAAAGTATAGGATTGGAGAAATTGAAAGGAAAAAATTTGAGGATTGCCGGCCAGGCTTAATTACTACCTGACGGCTGCTGCTTTCTGAAACTACTCCACCTGTAGTTTTTAGCTCCTCTCCGGTAAAGAAAATACAGCCCAACAGCCCAGGTTAATGTTGCGGGAGCACCGGCACCTACTCCCAGCGGGGTAATACCAATCAAAAAGAGAATACCACCCATACAACCCAATTTAAAAATCACCCCTTTCAGTAACATAGAAACACCAATCACCAACTGGCAAATGGCAATACATATTACGACTTCTGTTATGTTCTTACTAAAGAATCCAAGTATTAAGCTCTTATAAAAAGGTAAAAAAGTAAAATCGGCATATTCAAGGTATACAGCAGGAGTATTTATTGAAGTAGCCACATTGGTAATCCCTGCCCATACAAACAATAAAAAGAATAAAGCCCTTGCCGTCACCGGTTTTCTCCTGCTAAACCAGAGCATCAGCAACGCTACGAGATTTGAAATAATATAACCCGTAACCATTACTGCCTGATCAGTATAATCCATATTATTTCTCTTTCATTGTTTCAATAAATGCAGCCACATCATCTTCCTCAATTTCTGAAACCGATTTTTTGACTGCTTTTACCGTTCTTACCAGCATCCTCTCCACAAAATTCATTTTCTCCAATAGTAGCTCACCACCAAATAATCCTTTTGCCAGTGCATGTTCTCTCAGTTCTAAAGGATAAACTTTATCAAATTCCTTCTGCCCCTCTGCTTTATTCATAAAACAAAGAAACAATCCAAGTCTTTTTCCAAGCAGTGACTCCATATTTTGTTCACAAAAACTGATAATCTTTTTTTGTAAAAGTCCCATATGAATAGACCCCCCAATTATTATTGTCGAAAAAGAAGTCAGATCCGGTGCATCACTTTCACCAAGATTTACCGACGTTACCCCTGAACCCAGTTCTTCCGTAATCCGGCTGGCAATTTTTTGAGTGGTGCCATGGTGACTCATGTAAATAAGTAAATAACTCATACTATTATTGTTTAAGAGATTTTATACTTTTAAAATACCAGATCAGCAATATCGTACTTATTAATGTAAGTATAGCCATGAGTATTGTGACTGCGTAACTACCCTCCAGGTCCCTCAGCTTCATGATCACCACCAGTCCGCCAATGGTGATATTCATCAAAATGAAAAAGGACAGCAACACTGGGGCCATATAATAACCCAATAATTTTCTTTGCAGAATTAAGACTCCTGCAATGAAGATTCCCGGAAGAAAAACAGAAAGGTCAATAACATGAACAGCATTGGTGATTAACCCTGTTGCCCTTATACTTTCAGGGAGGTCCCCATCTATAATGGAAGGAATAATTTCTGACAACCAGAGAAAATAAAATAAACAGGAAATAATGATAAAATAAATACCCACTATACGGCGAGGCACATTAGTAAAATCTTCGGATTTTACTTTCCTCTTCAAGAGAAAATAAAAGAACCACAGCATGGAATAAAAGGATAGTCCTAAAGCAAGACAATAAATAACAAACAGTTTATTAAAATGAATTGCAAAACAATAAATGAGATAAGTATACAGCAGGTAAGCTATTACACCAGCCCAGATGAACAATGCACCTTTTCTTCCCCGGTAAGCATATATGGAACTAATAATCAAAGCAGGACTAACTAAAAACAGATCTGCCAAATCCTGCCCGAAAGATTGCGCCTGCTAGTTGGGTGTTTCTGCTTCATAAAACCCCGGTGTTGCCAATCCGGTCACACTTACAAAAATCACAATTGCAGCCAATGGCAATGAGAACCATAGTACAATTTCATTTTTGCCTTCCTGATTCATCCGGCAAAACTATAACTGCCCGGATGCTGGAAGTTTGACACTGCTCATAACCAGAACTGAACTGCATCAAGGAACTGAATGTGTCCGGGAACAGGTCAAAAACAAAAAACCGCCCTTGAGAGGCGGCTTTTCTTAGTTCAGATTCCATTTACGTATTCTGTCACTCGCAGAACGTACCTGTCGCTGGCGGTTCCACATTTGTGATACTGTAAATGTCTCATTTTTGTTGTTGATAGCTTCTGTAGCTACCGTTTCTTCTACCTCTTGTGTCAACTCATTTTTTTCTTCTTCATTCAATTGCACAGTAGAGGGCATAACAATGCTCTTCATAAATCTCCTTTTTTTATCTGTCGTTTAATATTTCGTCTGAGCGAAACGGAAGTAAGAGAACCAGGTGGCAAGCGGATAAGGCTGGGTCAGGTTACGTTCTTTGTAGTTTTAGGTACGTTGCTCAGTATTGCGGTGCAAAAGTACGACTGATAAGGCTTCTATCCAAATCACAATTTGAAAAAAATGTTAAAGAGGGGTAATAAAATTTTTAAATATTAAAAACTATTCAGCAGGAAAATATATTAATACTACTAATTGAAGAATTGTGTAACTAAAATTAAATATCCTACCTGATAATATGAACAAAACCTTTCAGTAAACCTGGCCTGGTGCTATCTTTTAGATCTATCACATAAATATAAACACCGTTGGGTTGCGGCAAGCCTTTATACCGGCCATCCCATGCTTTATTCGTTTTCGAATTTTGAAAAACGACCTCGCCATTCCGGTTATAGACCAACAATTCAAAATTGGGAAAGGCTGCCAGCGCAGGAATATTCCAGGTATCGTTCAATCCGTCATTATTGGGTGTAAAACCGGTCGGAACAAATACATCATTGTAGATATAAACTTTCATTACATCTGTTGCCGTGCCGCATCCAACACTGGAGGTTACACTCAACGTGTAATCAGTTTCGGCAGGTGGAGACGCAATGGGTAATAAGGAAAGCGGATCATCCAGGTAAAGAGCAGGCGACCAGGTGTAAGTAATATCCTGTCCACCGGCACTTCCGGTTAACTGCACCGGTAGCCCTGCAACGGTGATTTTATCAGGTCCGGCATTTGCCACAGGCCTCGTTTTTACGACAAGGTCAATTGTGGCAGTATCACTACAATTAAATGAATTACCTACAATAACACTATACAATACAGATGACAGGGGGAATGCCACCGGGTTGGATACAACGGAAGAAGATAATCCAGCTGATGGCAGCCAGGTATAAGTACTGCCTCCGCTGCTAAGCAGTTGCAAAGTATCACCTTCACAAAGATCAGCAGTAGAAAATGACGTAGATGCTGTAGGAGATGGATTTACCATAACCGTGATTGAATCCAGGTGGTTACAGCCTGCGGCATTTGAAACAAGTACATAATATTTTCCTGATTGAGATATTTGCGCATTGCTGATCGTAACAACATCACTTGTACTGGAAAAAGAAGCAGGTCCATTCCATTGGTATTGTGAACCTCCTGTTGCTGCCATTGATAATACACCTCTTTCGCATACAGGCGAAGTGCCCGTTACGGTTGTTACAGGATTTTTCTCTACCTGGATGGTTATCAGTGGTGAAACTACCCTGCACAATGCTGAGCTCATATTGCCAGCTTCTGCTGCTGACAACCGGAAAGTATAGGTTCCTGTTGCGGCAGTAGATAAAAAATTCTGTACCAATGTTGTGTTAGTTGCACCGGTAATATCAGTAAAGGATCCCCCGTTAAAACTTTGCTGCCATTGAAAGGAGGGATTACTGAAACCGGGCGACACTGCACAGGTAAAAGTATAAGAAGCAGCTGATCCTTCGCAAAGTGTATCTGTATTGACAGGGAAACCTGTGATAGCCGGCGTTAACTGAGGTCCGCAGGGACGAAAGGTAATATCATCCAGTGCAAGGTCATTTCCGCAACCACCCGGGGCATTGTTTACAATCCTTAATACAATATCTGAAATGCCTACCGGTGTGTTAAAGAAAAAACCAAATTGCTGCCAGGTAGGATTTGCCTGAGAAGGAATATCACCCGTACTGTAATTTTGAATCAATGTACCATCCGTTCTTTCAATACTAAAGGTAAGGTTAGGCATGATGGGACCTGGATTGCAGGCAGATGTTTTAAGTACATTCATTATCCAGGTGGCAAATTCGAAAGTGGTGCCGCTGCACAAACCCCGGACCGTATCTACATAAAACGCACCTGGTTGCATCGATGCGTTGACCAGCATAAAATAGCCACTGCCATCACCCGTATGATCAGCAGCGATCGAATGCCAGCTATCAGCAAAACAAGCACTGGTATTATTCCTTACAGTATAATAACCATCATTGGGACAATCAGTGGATACATATTGATAAGTGGTGCTGGCGGCAGCCAATGGATTGCCGGGATTAGTTCCGGCTCCGAATGTTTTATTAATGATAGGAACGCCAAGACTTCCCTGGCATAATTGGGCACCGGCATCAATGAAATAGAGAAACGCTGCGAATAATAATATTACAATCCTTACAACCCTCACCAAACTAACTTTGTTGAAATACAAAATTAGACAGATTGCGTCAGAGTTTTATGATTAAATAATGATATGTAGCTACTTTATCCGGCAACCAGGTTCAAGAACAACGGCAAGCCAGATTTCCACTCACCATCTACATATAATTCAAAAGAATAACGGCCGGGTTTCCCGAATTGCAGCTGCGCAAAATTGACAACAATATTAATAGACGCAAACTGACCGTTGGGCGGATTGCCAATATTGATATTCCCTTCAATGGGCTTAAGCATCTCTTTACCGTCAGCATCTATTAACCTGAGTTTAAAATCATGACTGCCCACTTCTTTTATCCCAAAACGAAGACGACAAGCCACAGAACAGGAAGGATGTGTAGCCGGAAACTGCTTCGAATGTATGCTATCAAAAGTACCTACGATGGTTAGCTTTGAATTATTATCCTGTGCAAAGTCAGCGAGGGTGAAAATCTCAATTTCCATAATCGATATTAAATGTAAAAAATGTGTACCTGCAAAGACAGCACCAATAATATGTCATCTGCCAAATAAGCAGGCGGTCCCGGAAAATAAATATTGTTGACCTGGGGAACCTTAATACTGATATTTAAAGCCGGTGGTTAGCCTGTGACTTACCACCACTACCATTTTTATTTTCCTACGGTTCAAAACTCTTCAAAGTATGGCTTCAACAAATTTATCCCGGATATTTTAGCATCTTATCCCCTTCTATCGTAACATACTTATCAGGCTCTGTCAAATAACTTGCCTTTACCTTAACTGCTCCATTACCCGGGAATTCAAAAGTCGCTTTAACCCTGCCCAGCCCACCTTCAAAACTGTTGTTACCTTTATAATCCATGGCTTCCATGATCTGGCCATTCACTTTCACGAAAAGTTGATCGTCCTGCCGGTAAAATTCACACATCGATTTATCTTTCATTTCATAAAGACCGGACACTTTCTTAAACGCTGCGGCATCCAGTACATATTCATCTTTCAACACAATATCAAACTTCACTACTTTTTCATTTTTACTGTTGGTGGAAGATTCAAGTATCCGGTTGAGTGACCTCGGGTCTCCGGCACTTTCATCTTTTGCAATATATTCATCCCCTTTAAAATAAACCTGTGTTACCAGGTCCTGCTGTGTGTTGCCGGAGACACGCATATGTATATGTGCCGGTCTTGTCATTGCCGGCCCTGCCAGGTAAGGAACAGGCAGAATGGTCTTGAAATGATATTTACCATCGATGCCGGTTTTGAAAGAGGCCCGGTAGATATAATCATCCGAAGTATTATCATACACCCCATTCTCATCGCAATGCCATATCTCCACCAATGAATTTTTCAGTGGCGTTGTACCATCCTTTGCAAAAACGGTTCCGCTGAAATGAAGCAGCTGACCTTTAGTACCCTGCTGTACCAGTTCTGTGCGGAAAGGTGCACCCGGACGATAAAATGGTCCTAAAATATCCGTGGTGGTTGGATCTTCGCCAACATAGGCATGACCATCCCATTTGATCTTGCCAAATACTCCCATACTCATAGCAATGAGCGATGAGCTGTAAATAAAATTTCTTCTTTTCATGTTAAAATGATTAGGTGGTGAATAATACTCAGCGGGTGAGGATTGGCAGGGATCAGAGGGATGAATTTCGTTCGTTGGAAATAGTAAGGTAAGTAAAATAGGCGAATAGCAAAAAAAGGTCCGTGCTGCCACGAACCTTTTCATAAATCAGCTGAAAGAAAATTATTTCTTTAATGTATCTGTTACAGGTGCAGGTGTTGGTGGCATCATCTGCATCATTTCTTTCGGGTCCATATAAACCCAATGCTCCACGGCTTTACCATCTTTAAATTTTGACACATCAACACTGGACATAGTAACCGCTTTACCATTCATAGTTCCGGACATTGTTGCCCAGGTAAAAACATATTCATCATCAGCGAGACTCCTGGACATTGTTGCTTTCATATCAGGCATCATACCATGATAGCGTTTCATTTCATTGACAATATTCTCCAATCCTTTTATATCGCCTGTTTCCCCGCCGTGATCCACAGCATCAGCAGCAATATAATCTCCCATCTTACTGAAGTCGCCAGCTTCATATGCTTTCATGATAGCATCATTGGTTTCTTTGTTCTTTTTAGCGGCAGCTGACATACCGCCTTCGTTGTTGCAGGACAGGAATAGTAAACTCCCGGCTGCGAGAAAGAATAAAAAGATCTTTTTCATGTTGGTTTGTTTTTGTAGAAGTAAAAGGTAAAACAATTTTCAGAACGGCCAAAACCAACCATCCTCAATTATTCCGCCTGCATAAGAGGCAACATCGTTATTCATTGAGAATTAAGGATCGGGAAGAAAAAAAATAGTTCAGGTCGCTCTATTTAATACAAAGAAGCAGTTGTACCAACTTATCTATTCAGGTAAGTTTGCCTGAAAAAAGTACCTGCACCGGGAGGAGAAATTGCATTAAAAGAATTTGGAAAGTTGCCCCGGTTGATGAATGTTTGCAGCATGCAGTATAAAGCAGTCATTTTTGATATGGATGGGTTACTGATCGACAGCGAACCCCTTTGGCGGGAAGCAGGCAGAGAAACCATACAACAATTTGGGAAAGATCTGACAGAAGAACAATATCACTCCAGTACCGGGTTAAGAACAGCCGAATGGATAGAGCATTGGTTTCATCATTTCAATATTAATATGGATCATGCCCCAACTGCCATTGACATTATCATCCGGAAAGCGATAGAAAAGATTGAACGCCACGGAAAAGCGTTTCCGGGCATTGATACTATTTTCCAGTTTTTAAAACAACGGGATTTTAAATTGGGACTGGCCACGTCTTCCCCGCTCTCACTGGTAGAAGTGATCATAAAAAAACTGAAGCTGGAAAATAGTTTTGATACGATCGCTTCGGCCGGCGAACTTCCTTACGGTAAACCTCACCCTCAGGTGTATATTGATTGCGCCGTACAACTGAATTGCACACCCCTGCAATGTATTGCTGTTGAAGATTCCTTTAACGGGATGATCGCTGCCAAAGCTGCCAGAATGAAATGTGTAGTGGTACCTGCCACTGCCGAATATGAACACCCGAAATGGAATGCGGCCGACCTGAAACTGAAAAGCCTGGCTGATTTTACAGAAGAGAAATTAAAATTGATATAACTAATACCCGGCCGGTAATGCCAGGCCAGTTTTAAAAAAAATAAAATAATTTGTCCAAAAAAGAACTGTATGAAATTTCACGCTACAATACTACTTACTACTTTTCTGTTAGTATCCGCTACAATATATTCACAACAACCTCCCCCGCCACCAACAGTTGACACTCTTCAATTCTTAACAACAGTTTCGTAAAACCGGATACCCTGGTCAGTAGTACTGTTACCACTCATCAGTGTAAATAATTTATTTTTATCCTTGTTATATACATCCATAAAATCCTGTCCGTCTTTAGTGCTTGTTTCAACAATATAAAGCCCAGACTTCACTTTCTCTGCTACCAGTTCTTTCATCTTTCCATATTGCTTGTTTACATCCGGCGTGGCAGCACTGCCTGACAACTGGCAAATCCAATTACTGTCTTTATTATTATAATAAATTTTAAACCGGGTCATGCCCAGTTTTAATTTACTGTCAAAAACCTCCTCCCCTGGTTTGTTAGAGAGTATATCTCCCTTTAGATCGGCAAATCCATTTTTTGCATGGGCCAGTATTTCCTCCACTTCTTTGGCCAGGTTAGTCTTTCTTATGAAGACTATTAAACCAACAGGAACCTTCTTGTTTTGCGGACTGGTAATCTTCAACTCATACGAAATCCCTTCAGCAGGTGATTGCATATCATAATAACAGGCATAATATCCTACCGGCAGGTCGCTCACAAAATTGGCTATTCCTGCTGTTGAATTATTAATTTTCACAACCGCTCCTGTATCTAAGGCAACAGCAATTATGGAATAGGTATACTCCCAATCCAGTTGTTTGTTGAAATACAAATATTTGGTAGGTGTATATTCATAATTCGAAGAAAAACGGACCCATCCGTTTTTTATCAACCGGGTTTGCTCTTTTACAAACTGGTCTTTTAATTTATTAATGATATCCGGTGGCAATTGTGCCACATAATCTTCTTTAGAAAAGTCGATAACCTCCCCGTCTTCCTGTTTACGGCGGGCATCACCATATCCTGAGCTGCCATCACTACTGCCTGTTATCTTGTTTCCCGCACCATCCACTTTGGTATAGGAATTCCGAAACGCAAGCTTTGAAGAGTTAGCACGGGCAATCCTGGCTGCATCTTCCCAGCGGTAGCCAGGCCTCCATTCGTACCGGGCAACAATAGAGTGATTGATCTTATCCCTCAAATTTTCAACCAGCTGGCTTTGCGGAATAATTTTAGAATCCCATACTTCATAGACTTCCCAGGCATTTATTTCAAGAGCCCTTGATGTATAATAAATAATAAAACTGCCCAGCGGCCTTGGAAGGGGTTTATCTACAGTACGAACAGTAATGCCGTTTTCCTGCGCTGTTATAACTGAACTGCATAAAGATAAAAGCGCCGCAGTAAAAAAAAGAAATTTCATTGAAATAATAAATGGTTAATCCTGTAAAGATACATTCTAAGTCTTTTGAGCAGTACCCGGCAGTGGGTATTTACTTGATGATGCCTGTTACGGCAATTCAACAATCCCACCGATAGCGAAAATATAAAGCAACACTTTATTACAATTCACTAAAACAGTTAGAACAAAAAACTATTTCTTCAATTCATTGCCCTGCCTGTCTACATGAATGTATTTGTTTCCTGTTTTCACCCGGATATCGTTGGCATCGTTCTTTATCCAAACAATATCGTCATACATAAACCCAAGAATGGTCTTATTTTCTTTATTGATCACACCCCACTTCCCATTTTGCTTTGCGGCAGCATACCCTTCTTCAAAATATTTAGCTCCTTCGTATTGAAAGGGAATCGCTTCATTTCCTTTAGTGTCAATAAAGCCCCATTTGCCATTGAGCTTTACGGATGCAAGGCCTTCTGAAAAATTAAAAGCTTCTTCATACTTCATCGGTATCACCAGCTTTGCCGATTTATCAATAAAACCAACTTTTCCGTTCAGTACCAGTTTACAAAGCCCTTCCCTAAAGCCACCCACCTGATCATACTTTGCCGGAAATGCCACTTTACCTGTTGAATCAAGCAGGCCATATCGCTGCTTTTTACCATCCCATGTTTCCAATGGTGCAAAACCTTCTTCAAATAAAATGGACATAAGATAGCCGCTGTATGTGAAAGGTGTCAATGCTTTGCCAGTCGTATTAAATATGGCAATTTTGCCCCTGGGGCTTGCATCCATATTATCAAATTTATATCCCATGTTCAATGCAAACAAATTATACCCCAGACATCTTGCCTGGTCATACTTGATTGGGATGATGATTTTCCCTTTTGTATCGATGATACCCCATTTGCCGCCTTTGTTATTGGCATAATCAGCGCCAATGTTCACCTCGGCGTATTTGCCATTGTTGAATTCATAAGCAAGGTCGTACATCGGTTTGATGACCACTTTTCCCGATTCATCTTTATAGCCGTATTTATTGGTCTTTTCATCCTGGAAAGGCTGAGGAGCCTGTGCAAATGCACTCAGATGAAAGCAGGTAAAACTGAGGATAATAAAAAGCTTGTGCATAGATGTTTCCTTTTTGGTTCAAGTTATAAAAAACCCATCTCCATTCCCAGGTACGGAAAATATAATATGGAATAAAGATACAATCCGGAGATTTTTGTAACTACCCTGCGCAGGGTATTTTTATTAGCCGGAATATTTTCCTACTTTAATGCTATGAAAAAAATTATTCCCCTCCTGTTTTTCAGTTTTCTTTTTATTGCCGGCAACCTGTTTGCACAAACCGGTGAAAACAAAGGCTGGCCTTCTGCAGATCGTTATTCCTTTATCAGTGAATGTATCAAAACAGCTAAAACTGCATTTAGCCTTGACAGTGCCCGGTTCTATTGTTACTGTATGCAGGATAAAGTGGAAGCCAGGTACCCTAAGGCTGAAGATGTGAATAGCCTGACAGAAGAAACCATGAACTCACCGGAATGGCAAAAAGAAATTAAAAACTGCCTGAATGGCTTCTGGGGTACCAAAGACAGGGATACATTTCTGAGTGAGTGTATTGTTGCTGCCATGGAAGGACTTGATGCGGAAAAGGCAAAGAACTATTGTGAGTGTATGCTTTTTAAAGTAGAATTAAAATATCCCAAACCTGAAGATGCCGGTACTATTTCTGAAGAAGAAATGAAATCGCCGGAATGGCAAAAAATTATCCAGGGATGCCTGAAGTTTTAAAGTTTCATCTTAAGTAACGTGAAAAATTGAAGACAGTGATACTGATTTGCAAACTAAGTTCAGGGATTTATTTTTAGATTATTAAACAATACGAAGAATGCTTTGCTGTATGCAGGGTTTACTTTATTAAATATTGATTGGAAGTGTAATTAATCATTAAGTTTGGATACCACTAAAACCTTTTATATGCCCCTGCGATTGTTACTGTTTTTGCTATTTGTTGCCGGATCAGCCAGCGCCCAGCTATTTAATAGTGTTAAAGAATACCGTTTTGTGAATGACTATCACCTGGCACTGACGTCTTATGACAAGCCGGATACCAAGTCAAAAACGGATGATAAAGTAATTCCGGGCAGACCATCTATGAGACTGCTTAATGTGGATTCAGTTTGCCTGGCCCCCTTAAATTTTTCAGATAATAACCAGGTATGGGTAGTAGAATTTGTACCTGGCATTTGCAATACAACAGGTTATTATACTGTTCGCAATAAAGCAAAAGGCAATTACCTGACAGTGCTTGGCTATGAAGAAACTGTAACTCTTTCTACACTACGACAAACCGGTAACAGAGTTGTACTGACACCACTTAAGCGAAAAGGCGCCAATGACATCAGCAGTTCTCAAAAATGGCGTTTTGCCAACCTGCAGGATCTTTTTGCTGTCAATGGATATTTCACACCTGATTACCCGGCTCCTTTTATTGGCCGTACAGAAATGGTGAGCCTTAAAAATCATGTATATGACTTTTGTAATTTGAGTACATTCAGTTTTGATCTCACCTACAAACAACTGGGCACCAATGTGGGTATTACAACCCAGTTACTCAGCAGTTCATTGCCGCCCAGTTATGATAACTCCAAGTTCAAAATAATTCCAAACAATCCTGTCACTTTTGTCACCCTTAAAAACGTACCGGCATTTCGTTGTCCCAAAGTGGTATTAAGAGGCGACAGGGAATTTGACGGCCGTATCAATATGGACCTGAAAATTGAACTGGAGCTGAATGCCCAGCGCAATGCAATTATGCTGCGGGTGAAATTCAGGGCAGAGGAGCCAAAAGGAGATTTCACCACCACCGAACTAAGCTGGGCGGAGAAAGTGTACGACGCTCCATCGGGCATGAAGATCAAAAGCATTGTAAGCAACCCTGTATGGCACCAGGCGGTTAGTCATAACCTCAACGAACAGTCATTTATCCAGATGCCAAGTGAGTTTCTCCGCTATTGTGAAGTGGTGGGTGATACAATGGGTGATGATATCAGCACCGATGATAACTGCAATGATGATACCCGCATCGGCAATTTTGTTTTCAATAAAGTGGCAGTGATATTTGAATAAGCTGGTGTTAAGTTATATATTTTAAAACCAGTGATAACCATACGCCGGGTCCATTTCGAAAAAAAGGCTTAGTAAAAGTAATTCATTTACCTGGTCGCTTTTAAAAAAGTAATGGTCATTTTCTTTAATAAAAACTCGCTGTAGTGGTAGCAGCCATGTAAGCCCTTATTTGTAGCCGGAGGATACCCTATACCCAGGTACACTTCAAAATTTGAACCGGGGGTTACATACCCTTCAAAACTGATCGTTCCGTTTTTCCTTGTGGCTATTTCCTGCACATCGGTTGTCACGGCTACAGGGGGCAATAAAATTCCCGCAGTTTTCCAACCGTCTGTAGGTGTTGCAATTGTGGTACCGGCAGGGTAAGTATAAGTTGGTTTTATCAGCGTACTGTTAGGCAAATCATTAACCTGCCTGCTTATGATCTTATTATTCGTTCTTAACATTAATTCAACGGCAGTATTAGCTCCATAAGTATCCCATCCGGTATACAGAAAAGAGTATTCCATTACAACTGTTGCTTTTACAATTTCTGGATTATCAGGAACAGGTATCAGGTTAGGGTAACCAATGGCGAATACACCCAGGTAACAATCATCCGGTCCATTGCAGCGGCGGGAGGTGAAACTAATTTTGCTTGTGGCAGATTCATGAGAATAATTAACCGGCCTTGGCATTTCTCTATTTGGATAATTGCCAAAGGTCCAAATGGCAAAAAACGAAGGAGGAACTCTCTCCGTTTTACTTACCACGAGACCGGCAGTAGCCAGAACATCCCTGGCCAGGTTTCTGTCAAGTATATATTTGCCGGCAGTCTTTGCTTTAGTATAATAATCAGTTAGGGGCTGTTGGGATGAAAGCTTCATAGCCGGGGCAATTCCGGCCATTTTATACGTTTCGTTCAATAGCGGCTTATTGCCTGAAAACAGGTTTTTGACCTTTGAAAAGTTGGTAGCAGAATCTTTAGCGTTATTGATAAGCTGTGTTAGTTTTTGTTGAAACTGCTGGTAACCCGGACTCTTCTTGCCAGCAGTGCTGAACTTTGTAAACTCTGCTTTCCACTTTTCCTGGGCAGGCATATCTAAAGAAAGCATAAGACTGGCTCCTAAAAAGACAAGCATTATCTTTTTCATGAAGTATTTTTTTTAAATATACTGTTTATTGCCGTGGCTGAAAAGAAATTAAGATTTACCAGATCAGTCTATTCATTGAAACCGGCTGTAAGAAAAGGGTGAATTTGAATTATTGAAAAGTGATTAAGTTTGTCTCAGACATGTTAAGTTGTTTTATAAATTCAATATTATTAAAGAATTTTTTATACCTGTGGATACTTTACGCCGGGTCCCTTTCAGGAGTCTCCGTTGGAAAGAAATATTTTCAAGCGATGAAATTTCATTATCTAAGCGCAAATCTATTAGTATTGTTTTTTGTTTTTGTACCTGGTTATACATTAATTGGCCAGCAACAAAATGCTGGGATCATTAACCTTGCCGGGGATACAATCGCCTGTAGTATTGTTTCGAATCCCAGAGATGCTGGTTTAAAAAGACAGGCAGGGATGGCATATACTTACGATTATGCAGTGGCCGTTTTTAACAATGATTCTGTCAGGATACTTTACCCGGGCTCTATAAAAGGCTTTTATGCCAGGTGGCCTGAAACAAATACTTTGGAAACAAGCTGGTATATTTCGGATTCCATTAATCGTACACATGACATGCTGTTCAAAAAACCGAAGGCTATGCGGCCGGTTTTTCTTCAGCGGTTGGTTACCGGTGGTTATTACCATCTCTGGTATTTTGAACAGGCCGATCACGGTTCCCGCAATGATCGTGTTTTTCTATTGGAAGAGAGCAGCACGGGAAGGCGCAGGTATTTTAACTCAAACCGTCAACTCAGGAAATTGCTTGGAAACTGGCCAGAGAAAAATAAGAATAACCCGGACTATAAAGAATGGTTTAAAGGAAAACAGTTGATGGTTTCAGAGTACAACAGGTATATGGCAGGGAAATAATTTCGGCTTTAAGTATCGCCAAAGGCAAATGAATTTAATTGCGAGACTACAAATCTCGCAGAACAGGGTTTGGTAATAACCGAGGACAGTATTAAAATAATGAATTTTCCATAAATTGTTTTAATTATCAACTATTGAATAATGAGAAAAAGCATATTGATTAGGATCGTGTTGATGTTCATCACGACGCAAGTATCTGCTTACGGTTTGCAAGCCCAGAGCAAAACAGATTTAGGTAAAGAATTTTACCAGCTTATGCTTGCCTTTCCTGATGGATTTCGGTCAATTAATTCCGGACCTATTTCAAAATACGATAAAGACAGCACTCAATGCAATTCAAAAGTTCAGATTTCTGGCACCAGTAATAACTTCCTAAAAAGAGAAAAAGGCTTGAAAAGATGGCAATTAGAAGCAAATGTTTTAGACGATGAAATTGACCCAATAACTAGAAAGGAATTCGAAGCGATGTTCAACATGTTTCAAAACGCCATCAATAAGATGAATATGCAAGGCCTAAAACTTGTTCGCAGCGATGACTCGATGATAAAAGAAGGTGGCTACTGGATTATTAAATTAAGCAAATGGCAACTCGATAATTCATTAAAAAATATTGACTCAAAATACCTTGGCTTCACTATAAGGCTTGAGATCGTTGATTTTGGCGAAGGCGGTACGGTTCTTCGTATAGTGGTAACCGATCAATAGACTCAGCAGTTTTTCGGAACAGTATCGGGATCAATACAAAAGCCCCCCCCGATCTTTGCAAAGGCCATCATCAAGAGACCCGACCTGGAAGAAGCTTTTGCTAACCGCTTATAATGTCATTTATAATTTTAATGTGGTGATGTGTATGAATAGCAATGATCTTGCGGGCCTGCTTTAATCTCAGATCGCCAAAAAAGGGATGAGTAAAGAATTTTTTGTTGTCCAATGTTTCCAATAGTTCAGCCTTTTGCTTTGCTTTTGTGATCAATGCAGTGATGCTTTCCTTACTGATCTGTTCACCCGGTTTTACAGAATCAGGTGCTTTAGCCCTCCCCCTTGGAAATTTTCCCACTATTAAGACGATAGACCGTTTTACATTGTATTTCCATTTATAGTCAGCAGGATTTGAATATTCAACAGCAGTTATCATTTTTATTAAGGCCAGTAAATTATGTTCCAGGTGCCAGCCAACAGTAGCCTGTGATACGGCTTTTTTCTTTTGTTCAATAAAGGGCAGTTTTGTTTCTAACTCGTTTATTAAAGCAAGAAGATTTTTCATTTATTTTCTTTTGGCAAACTTAACGAAAGAGGACTTAGGATAGCAGAGACCCTTTCAGGAGACTCAACTGGGAATAAGTATTATCGCCAAAGGCGATTGAATATAAATGCGATACTTCAAGTCTCGAAGAGCGGAGTTGTGAAGAAATCAGCTAATACAATACTGGTAAGCCTTTCATTATTTATCGATACGATTTTCCACACAATGTTAATATTGGAAGGCTTGAACTTCCTTGTAATAATAGGATTATTGCAAAATGCGCATGGCCGCTGCAACCCAATGCAACGGCCAATTATTATAAAGGGAACTTGTTAGTTGAATGAGAAAAAGGCAATAAAAGGTCCAAACTTTGAGCCCCTCAAAATGTCAATAACAAGTATCCCTTATTATTAACAATAACCAGCCCCTTTTGCACTTTACCATTCCGCAACAAAATAGCTAAAATATCTCCACAAAAAACACATATTAACGGCCCTTGATAAATTGTGATTTTCGTAAAACCCTTATACAAATTACCAACAGGATGTGCATATTGTCACAATACTTTTAACCTTAAATTTTTACATGCTACCGCATCTATAGGGTTACTTTGTTCAATCGGGTATTTATAATAATTTAAAGGAGACAAAAAAAGTCCCTGCATTTCTACAGGGGCTTTATCATTACTATCATTTAATCACCCTTCGACTCCTTCGGCAGGTTCCCACGACATTCGTCGTAACAGGCAGGATGACAAAGGGTAACATTGCGTTTACTTCACTTCTTCATACGGCACATCCGTTACATCATTGGCGGCACCAGCAGTTTGCTGTCCTGCCCCGCTTTCAGCATTTGGCGTTGCGCCTCCAGCATTCTCCTGGGTAGATTTATACATATCCTCACTGGCAGCAGTCCATGCAGCATTCAACGCAGCGAGATGTGTATCAATACCGGCGAGATCCTGTGCCTTATGGGCTTCTTTTAATTTTTCAGCAGCCTGTTCAATGGTAGCTTTTTTATCAGCAGGAATTTTGTCGCCGTATTCTTTCAGTTGTTTTTCTGTCTGGAATACAAGGCTGTCCGCCTGGTTAAGTTTTTCCACTTTTTCTTTTTCGGCTTTATCGGTGGCCTCATTGGCTTTTGCTTCAGCCTTCATTTTTTCCACTTCATCCTTACTTAAACCAGAGCCTGCTTCAATATGTATTTTTTGTTCTTTACCTGTTCCTTTGTCCTTTGCTGTTACATGGAGTATACCGTTGGCATCAATATCAAAGATCACTTCGATCTGCGGTACACCTCTTGGTGCCGGTGGTATGCCATCAAGGTTAAAGATGCCGAGGCTCTTGTTGTCCTTTGCCATAGCCCTCTCCCCCTGCAACACATGTATCTGCACACCGGGTTGGTTATCACTGGCAGTAGAAAACACTTCGGATTTCTTGGTAGGGATCGTTGTATTTGAAGGTATCAAGGGGGTTAACACACCACCCATGGTTTCAATACCCAGTGTAAGCGGGGTAACGTCGAGCAGCAACACATCTTTTACTTCACCTGTCAATACCGCACCCTGGATAGCAGCACCAACGGCAACCACTTCATCCGGGTTCACACTTTTATTGGGCTTTTTACCGAAGAACTTTTCTACGATCTCCTGCACTTTAGGAATCCTGGTAGATCCACCCACCAGTATCACTTCATCAATTTGTGAAGTAGATAATCCGGCATCTTTCAAAGCCGCCTCACAAGGCTTCAGGCAACGGGCAAATAAATTATCGGCCAGTGCTTCAAATTTTGCACGGCTCAGTTTTTTCACCAGGTGCTTGGGCACTCCGTCCACTGCTGTTACATAAGGGAGATTGATCTCTGTTTCTGTAGAAGAGGATAATTCCACTTTTGCTTTTTCAGAAGCTTCTTTCAAACGCTGCAGGGCCATCGGGTCTTTACGCAGGTCTATGGCTTCATCTTTTTTAAATTCATCAGCCAGCCAGTCCATGATCACTTTATCAAAGTCATCACCACCCAGGTGGGTATCACCATTGGTTGATTTTACTTCAAATACACCGTCACCCAGTTCGAGTACAGAAATATCGAAAGTACCGCCACCAAGATCGAACACAGCGATCTTCTGGTCATGTTTGGCTTTATCCAAACCATAAGCTAATGCAGCGGCTGTCGGTTCATTTACAATACGGCGAACGGTCAGACCGGCAATCTCTCCGGCTTCTTTGGTAGCCTGGCGCTGGGCATCATTAAAGTAGGCCGGAACGGTGATCACCGCTTCGCTTACTTCCTGGCCCAGGTAATCTTCGGCCGTTTTTTTCATTTTTTGCAGCACCATAGCGCTGATTTCCTGCGGCGTATACAGTCTGCCATCTATGTCAATCCGTACGGTATTATTGTCACCTTTTGTCACTTTGTAACTCCAGTGGCTGATCTCTTCGGTTACTTCATCAAACTGGCGGCCCATAAAACGCTTCACCGAAGCGATGGTATTATGAGGGTTGGTGATGGCCTGGCGTTTGGCCGGGTCACCTACTTTACGTTCGCCATTTTTCAGAAAAGCCACTATAGACGGGGTTGTACGGCGTCCCTCATCGTTGGCAATTACCACCGGTTCGTTACCTTCCATTACAGATACGCAACTGTTGGTGGTTCCTAAGTCGATTCCTATGATTTTTCCCATGATTCTAAATTTTGTAGTTCGCTATAGCTTGTCAATCATTGTGCCGTGAGGGTTTGGGATGAAAAATTGTCAGGTTTTGGGGAATAAGGGTTAGTTGATTGGTTAACCAGTTAACTGGTTAACTTGGGATTGGGGAAAAGCTTGAGTTCCGGTCGCCTCTACTTCAGGTTTTGGATGATGCTTTGCTGGGTGTCATGTATCTTTTTAAGAAGATTAGATATTGTGCTAATTGCTTTGCTCCTTCTGTCCATGGCCATCTGAAGCCGGAGTTGTTGCTCTTCGCCTAATTCAGCTAAAGAATCCCTCTGATCCCTTAACTGCTTTTTCATATCATCGATCTCTATTGCTGAAACCTTCTGATTAGATGGGGTTATTTTCACTCTCTGAACCCCAGGTTGAGGTTTAAGGAGCAGTTTGAAAGAATCAAATTGCATTCTTGTCGTGGTACGGCTTCTATCATTAAGAACAGCTTCTGCAGCCCTGATTTTTTCTTTTTTTTCGTTAGTGGCTTTAACCTGGGCCATAATTGCTTTCAAGTCTTCCTGTGCACTTTTGGAAGCCTGCATCAGTACCAGAAAAGCAATTGCTTGAATATCCTGGCCGTTCATGCCGCCAAGCATCCCATAGGAACTGGCTCTGGCCTGTATTTCTTCATCGGTCAGGCTCTTCTGATTCGCCTCTGATGCAGTACTTTTTATCCACCGAACATGCTTTGCATTTATCTCTGCCATCGCTTTTTTATAGAATGCCTCCGCTTCCGGTGAGGGTTCATTTTGGGCTGTTGCTGTAAAGGGTATAAAAAGAAGTGAGCAAAACAGGAAGGATAATAATATTTTCATAACCTAAAGTTTAGATGTTGAAGTTCCTTTTTTTCCGGGTATTTATGAAAAACAAGTTTAAAGAATCCTGTATGACCTTAATCTTACATTTGCTGATAAAAAAGAAGCGAACCCCACAGTGAGGAGATATTCAATTGGTTAAATCCTGAGTTATGAAAAAGCAATCCTGTTCAAACCGCTCCAATTGGCCCTATATCTTTTATTTCCTGTTGTTCTTTCTACTGGTTCCTGCTGTCGGTATCTATTCCCAACCGGGAAATATCACCCGGGTCAGGGCATTGGAAAAAGAAATGATTACTGCTTATAAGAACAAAGATTTTGAAAGCATTTTCAGGATCGGGGATTCTATGCTGCAGATTGCCCCCGCTAACCGGAGAGTGCTTGGTTCCTGTTATGAAGTGGCCTTAAAAGAGCTTGGAGATACTTTGAAAGCATTGGAATACCTGAAGATGGCAGTAACACAGCATCCATTTGATCCGTTTTTTTTAACTAATTACAGCTGGTTATTGCTGGTTAACGGGCAACCCATAAAAGCTTTACCCATTTGTAAAAAAGCATACACATTCGACAGGTCATCTGTTCCCGCCATTGTCAACTATGCTCACTGCCTGTATATAATGGGAATAAAAAGCATTGCCAATGAATTGTATGATGAAGCAATGGCACTGACCAGCAGCGAAGAAGAATATACACAAGCCCAGGAAGCAGATTTTACCTTGTTGCACAGCCTTTATCCGGATGCAGGTTTTGATCTCCTGATGGCAGCACAACGAAAGAAATTGTCAGAGGCACTTGTATATTATCAAACTGCTAACCGGTTGAACAGGGAATTTACAGCCATCAATGTGAAAGGCAAAGCAACAGTTACTGAAGTTTTGTCAAAAATAAATCAAGCTATGGTTGCTGAACTGGCCCGGGAACCATACCGGGTAAAACGGATCAGCAAATACCTGACCACCCTCGGTAATACGATTTATAAAACCGGGCAGGTAAAAGCAGCCATACAACATTACCAGCAAGCCATCCCCTACAACCTTCAGTTAAATGATAATTCAGAACTTGGGAAAATTTATTTCAATATCGGGGTGATCTACAAAAATATCCGGACATTGGATTCCGCCTATTATTATTTTGATGGTGCTGCTCACTTATTTTGATGGTGCTGCTCACTATTATTCATTAGCCGGTGATAAATTAAATGAGGCCGGTGCCTGCGATGCAATGGCAAGAGTGTTCTATATAAATGATGAAACAGAAAAAGCATTCCCCATTATAAAGGAGAAGGTAATACCGATCATGGAAAAATACAATGCGTATGAGGACATCATAGATGCCTATTTATTTATGAGCGACTATTACCGGGATAAAAAACAGGATGACTCTGTTCAGTATTATCTTGAAAAGAGTGTGGAAACGGCCGGTATTAACTCTGTACAGGATGATAAGCTGGCCACCCTGTATAACCAGCTCGCAGTTGATGCTGCAGGGCAAAAAGATTATTCGAAAGCCAAGGCTTACCAGCTCCTGGCACTAGACGCCATTCCGGAAAGTGAATATATGACGCTGCAAAACTTGCAGGCCCTCCAGCTGACCGGGGTTATCTACTATGCGGAAAAGGATTATGATTCAGCCAGGTATTATTTTGAAAAAGCTATTGATATCTTATACACCATCCGTGGTAGCCTCCCTTTTGAAGAGAAGTTGAGATTTCTTTCGGCCAATTCAAGTTTGTTTAATTACCTGGCGCTTTGCCATTACCAGGCAGGCAATCATGCCGGTGTATTCGAAGCATTGGAAGAATCCCGGTCATTGGTATTACTTGAAAAGATGGGCGGCAAACCTGTAAATAAAATAACGCTTGCACAATTGCAGCAAAAAATGAAGGAAGATGAGCTTTACCTGCTTACTTATTTTTCCAACCCGGATGACTCGTTTTCTGAAAAGCTGATCATGTCCATAGACAAACATTCCACCCAGGTAAAATTAATGTCTGACAGTGCATTCATATTTGGAGGAACGGGGAAGTTAAGAACGACTCATATCGATACGATGTTTACGAATTTTCAAAAATCATGGCAGCAACCAACAGACTCTTCTGAAAATAAATTTCTTAAAAAAACACTCCTGATATTTGCCATCTACATGCAACTGGAGCTGGCCAAAGCTTCGGATGCCTCAAGAGGATTAAAACTGGAAGAAAAGAATGAGAAAATATCTCATTCCAATAATGCCAGGGCCATTGGCTCCGCATTTTACCTGGCTTTGCTCAAACCGTTTGAAAAGCAACTGGTCAATAAAAAGAAACTCATCATTATACCAGACGGCCAGCTCTCCTTTGTGCCTTTTGAAATCTTAACTGATGACAATGGCAGGCATCTGACTGAGCAATACACCATTTCCTATCAGCCTTCTATTAAAGTTGCAGAATTACTTGCTGCAAGACAGTTGACCTACACAGGAAAAAAAGTGGTGTTAATGGGCAACCCGGTTTATAATGAACTTAGCGATGCGGATCTTCAACTGGGGGCAAGACCTGCCTATCGATCAGCAGAAGCTTACAACTGGAGTTTTCTGCCTGCTACAAAAGTTGAAATTGATTCCATCAGGAAGTTTTATAAACAAGCCATTGTGCTGAGCGATGTGGATTGTACGGAAGAAAAATTCAAGTCCTTATTCACAAGCACCCCGGAAAAATATGCGTTAGTCCATTTTGCCACCCACGGACATGTAATCGATGATAATCCCGGACTATCCTCTGTTGTTTTAAACCAGTTGAGTGGCGTTAGAAAAGAAGATGGCTACCTGACAGCAAAGGAAATCGAGAAAATGAAGATACCTGCACAACTGGTAGTGTTGTCTGCCTGTCAAACGGGGAAAGGAATGCTGATGCAGGGCGAAGGGGTGCAGGGATTATCTTCCTCTTTCCTGGTAGCAGGAGCCAATTCTCTCATTGTATCACTATGGAGTGTGGCGGATAAAAGCACCAGCCTCTTTATGCAAGAGGTTTACAAACTGGTTAACAAAGATGGCCTGACTTTTAAAGCAGCCATCCGGCAAGTAAAACAATTCTTTCTGGCAGGAAAGTTCGGAGAAGAGTACCGGAAGCCTTATTATTGGGCCCCTTTTATCTATATCGGTAATTAACGTTACTGTGTACACTATAAATGTTTTGTTATGGCTACTTCCATTTCCGATAAACTCAGGATCAAACCACAATACATCCTGCTGACAGTAAATGCCCCGGTTGATTTTAAAAAAGGCTTATTGGGTTTGCCTGAAAAAGTAAAATTTGTAAACAGTGGTAAGAACTATAACCAGGTACATTGGTTTGTGCTTAATAAAGCGCAATTAGAAAAAGAGATGAGTAAAGTGATGAAACTGGTCCTTCGGCAGGCTCAGGATAGCAAGCCGGATGTAACGGTATGGGTTTATTATCCAAAAGGCAGTTCGAAAATTCAAACCGATCTTACGAGAGATAAAGGATGGGACTGCCTGCTGGCTGAAGGCGATAAACTCACCTGGATCAGTCTGCTCTCTTTCAACGATACCTGGAGTGTATTCGGTTTCCGTGCCAAAACAATAACTGATCAAAAAAAAGAAGCGAAAGGGAAACCGGAGAGAGAAATTTTCAACTGGGTGAATCCTAAAACCAAAGAAATAAAACTACCGGAAGATCTTGCTGCAGCATTACATAAGAATAAAAAGGAAGCCGCTTATTTCGACACTCTTTCCTTTACCAACAAAAAAGAATATATTGAATGGATCGTAACGGCGAAAAGAGAAGAAACCAGGAAGGAAAGAGTAAAAGGAACCGTAGAAAGACTGGGCAAAAACTGGAAAAATCCCCGGAACCTGTAAGTAATATCTTCACAATTCTTTTTGCTTTCTTTATCTACTTTTGATCATTAATCATGTGCATGAAAAGCAAGGGAATTTTTATTTTTATCTGTTTACTTTCTGTTCTTACATCAACTTCACAAAAAATAAATCCGGCCAACCCGGATCTGTCACCCGGAAATTTCAAACTGGATTCATTACCCAATTCTGAGATCAATATACCGATCCAGATCGACCTGAAGCCGGTTTATGCAATGGCTGAAAAAAGTGTGGACACCCTTTTTACTTCCCCTGGCTACCCGGAGGGATGGGTTCAGGAGGCCTGTGATACCCGTTATAAATATATTTTCAGAAGAAGCAAATTACAGATGCAGGCATCGGGAATGTCGCTTAACATGGGCTTTACCGGTTATTATAAAATAATCGGATCCACCAGGGTTTGTGCCAATGGTGTGGTCCTATCACCCTGGACACCTCCCTGCCGTTGTGGTTTTGATGAACCGGAAAGAAGGGTAAATGTTTCTTTTACCAATTCATTGACCCTGATGACGAATTATAAAGTGAAACTGGCCATCAACAGAAATGAACCACAGCCCATTGATAAATGTGAAGTATGCTTCTGGGGGCAGAATATAACCAAACAGGTGATGAAGGGCCTGGTAGCAGAACTGGATGCTGCTAAAAAAGACCTGGATAAAAATTATGGCACTGTTGACCTGAAGCCACAGTTTCAAAAGATATGGGACCAGCTGAATAAAGTATATGATATATACGGATTAGGCTGGTTGAAAATTAATCCGAAAGGAATTCATATCAACAGGCTGTATGCGCAGAACGATTCGCTGAATATTTTTCTGGGTTTATCAGCCAAACCGGTCGTTAGTTTTGAGAAACCGGCAGAAGAAAGCTCCTGGGTTCCTCATATCAACAATGCAGGTAGCCGGAAAGGATTTTCAATTTTTCTTGATGCCATGCTGAATTATGATTCACTCAGCTCGATCCTGAACATGCAGGTAGCCGGTATGAGCTTTGATTTCAAAAAAGCATTTGTCAGGAAGAAGTTTGTTATTGACAGTTGCCGTATCTATGGTGGCGGTTTTGAAAAACTGATCATTAAAATTAATTTTTCAGGCACCAACCAGGGAATTGTTTACCTGGTGGGGAAGCCGGTGTATGATTCAGCCAGCAGAACCATTGCTATAACGAATATTGATTTTGATATCAAATCAAAAAATGTATTGCTGGGATCAGCAGATTGGCTGTTTGATAAAAAAATTACGAAAGAAATAACCCGGCATGCCCGTTTCGAACTGGGCGCTTATATCGATACGGCCAAAACAAGTTTTAACCAGCAATTGAACCAGTCCTGGATGAAGGGTATCAGCAGCTACGGAAATATAAACGACATCCAGCTGATCGGCATCTACCCTATGCAGCAGCATTTGGTTATCAGAAGTAATTGTGAGGGCAATTTGTCCGTAAAAGTGGATTCCGGCAGTTTCAGTCTTTAAGCTCATCGTCGATTGCAGACACCTTGAAAGAAAAATTACGCTGTGCCAGGTAACTGAATACAACAACAATTGCAACAGTAATGACCTGTGACAGTATAGGATGTACATTAAGCCGTTCAACAAATATTTTAAGCAAAAGATAATTCATTGCCAGGTTGAACAGGCAGATCATAAAATAGCGGAAGAGCTGGATTCTTCCTTTCATTTTAGAATCGCTGAACACTACATATTTCGACATAAAAAAGCCAATCGGGAAAGTGACACAAAAGGAAACAAATAAGGCCGCGCTGTGCCCTTTGAAGGCATAAAAACCAAAATTAAAATCGCGGCCAAAAAACAAGTAAGTATAACTTAAAGAGTAGATAATAAACCCCAGCATCACATTCCCACCCCCGGAAGCTGCATAACGGAAGGTCTGCAGGTTCATCAACCGGCGAAAGGGAGGATAAAAAAAATCAATAATGGGAAGGATGAAATCCCTGGCATTATGTATATGTCTTCGCATGGAAGGGCAAAGTAATTGAAACAACCGCCAAATGCCAAATCCGAACCGTAAATTTGCTGCAAATAAAATGACAGGATGAGTATCGTAAACCAGATAAAGCCCCTTGTAATAAAGACCCTGGGAGAATTGTACGGACAGGCCTTTAATGAGACTGGCATCACTATTAGCAGCACCAAACCGGAGTTTGAAGGAGATTATACGCTGGTTCTTTTCTCTTTTGTAAAACAATTGAAAAAATCGCCTGAGCAATTGGGTAATGAGATCGGCGAAGCCCTGGTAAAATCCAATCCTGATTTATTCAGCGGGTATAATGTTATAAAAGGATTTCTAAACCTGACTGTTACCGACCATTTTTGGACAGCTGTATTGCAATCTAACTACGCCAATACAAAATTTGGTTTCAAACCTGCTAACGGACAAAAAGTAATGGTAGAGTATTCCTCTCCCAACACTAATAAACCTTTGCACCTGGGTCATTTAAGAAATAATTTTTTAGGATGGAGTGTGGCGCAGATGCTGAAAGAAAGTGGGTATGAAGTAATAAAAAGTTGTATCGTCAACGACCGGGGTATTCATATCTGTAAAAGCATGATCGCCTGGCAGCTATTTGCTGACGGAGCCACTCCCCAATCCACCCATACGAAGGGCGACCACTTTGTAGGGGAATACTATGTGAAGTTTAATGATGAATATAAAAGGCAAACAGAAGAACTTATTGCGGGTGGAATGAAAAAGGAGGAAGCGGAAAAAGAAGCACCCATTATGAAAGCAACACAACAAATGCTATTGGACTGGGAAGCCGGTAACCCTGCGGTGATGGAACTATGGAAAAAAATGAATGGTTGGGTATATGCAGGTTTTGATGTGACCTATAAACGTATCGGGTCCGATTTTGCCAAAATGTATTATGAAAGTGAAACATACCTGCCTGGTAAGAAATTTGTGGAAGAAGGACTGAAGCAAGGAGTATTCTTTAAAAAAGAGGATGGCAGCATATGGATTGATTTAACGGCTGAAGGTCTTGATGAAAAACTGGTATTGAGAAAAGATGGCACATCTGTATATATCACACAGGACCTTGGTCTTGCACAGCAGAAATATGAAGAGTTTAACTACAATCAAAGTATCTATGTGATAGCGGATGAACAGAACTACCATATGAAAGTGCTGAAACTCATATTGCAGAAGCTAGGTAAACCATATGCTGATGGAATTTATCATTTAAGTTATGGTATGGTGGAACTGCCAACCGGGCGGATGAAAAGCCGGGAAGGCACTGTTGTTGATGCGGATGATATGATTGAAGAAATGGTGAATGTGGCCCGCAAAAAAACAGAAGAGTTAGGCAAAGTAAAAGACTTTACTGAAACAGAGCTAATGGAATTGTATGACACGATTGCACTGGGAGCAATAAAATTCTTCCTGCTCAGAGTGGACCCGAAAAAGAAAATGATCTTTAACCCGGAAGAGTCCATCGATTTTCATGGCTTTACCGGGCCGTTCGTTCAATATACTCATGCAAGGATCAAATCGATACTGAGAAAACAAACAGCAGGTAAACAGTTACATCCTGCAAGCCCTTTACTCAAACTGGAAAAAGACCTGATCGTTTCGCTGGAGCAATATCCTGTAATAATTGAGCAGGCAGTGGCAGAGCACAATCCTTCTGTGCTGGCGATATATGCTTTTAGCCTGGCTAAATCGTTTAATACGTTCTATACAGAACTTTCAGTGATGAATGCAGAAACAGAAGAGAAGAAAGAATTGAGATTACAAATTGCTGAAATGACTGCGAATGTGATTGCTTCTTCGATGAGTTTGCTGGGGATTAAGGTGCCGGAAAGAATGTAATGTTTTATGCCGTCATGAATTTTTATTCTAATTTGTTATTAACAGTAATAAACTGAATATGAAAAATTTGATCATCCTGGCCTGCTTCTTTGCTTATACAATTACTGCCCAGGCCCAAAACAATCCTCCCATTGGTTCACAAAAAGGGGTAAAAGAGAAATTCATCCGAATTAAGAAAGGACTTCCTGATATCAAAAAAAACCTGACAGTGCAAGATGAAATGTGGACAGATGAACGCAATGTGAAATTTGAAATGGGCGATGGGTTGATCCTTTATGAAGAAGACGAAGAGGAAAATGATCAATATTTGAAGATCAGTTTCTCCCAGTCTTATTTCTCCGGTACAGTAACAGATTACCAGTACTACTATAAAAACCTGGTGGCTATGATCAAAGAGGTATTTGGCCCCGGGTTTGAGGTATCTTCAACGGAAAAAGAAAAAAAATGGAGTACGACCATTGTTGAAAAGGGCAAAAATGTTTTCAACTCCCCGATCCAGGTTTATATAACATTAGACTGGATCATTAAATCCCTGGGACCTAAAATCGGCATTGAGGTACATAGTAAAATCAAATAATCATTTAGCCATAAAAAAGAGGCAAATCAATATTGATTTGCCTCTTTTTCGTTTATTAATAGTTGGTCACAGCCCTGCCATCATTTTCTTTTGTTTCAAAGAAGCAAGGCCTGGATCCAGCTCAATTGCTTTATCACAAAGGGCTATTCCTTTCTCTGTATTTTCCTTACCACCTTTTTTCTGGTAGCTCATTCCGATCATATACAGGGCAGAGGCATTTTCCTTATCATATTCCAGCACCCGGTCCCAGTATTCAATCGCCTGGTTATATTTTGCTTTGTAGTAATAAGCTTCTGCTACCATGTTCAGGATATTCAGGTCGCTTGGTTTCCTTTTCAAAATTTCATTGAGCATGACCACACCAGAATCAAGTTGACCTACATTCAGGTAAGCAATAGCAAGGTTCTCCAGGAAATCATTATCTTTTTTATAGCCTTTATCTCCGGCTTCCAGGATGTATTTCAGTGCATTCTTATCATCATGCATCGCATAACAGATAAGGCCTAACTCATATACCCAATAGCTCTGTTTTGGATCGAGTTCGATAGCTTTTTTGAAATAAGGAATTGCCAGTTTATAATTCATCATATCCGCATAGCTGCGGGCAATCATATAGGGCACTTCAGCATTGGTTGGGTCTTCTTTAGCCGCTTCATTGAGCGATTTGATTGCTTCGCCGTAATTATCGGTATCATAGTTAACCTTACCAATATAGAAATTCACTTTTTCTGAGGGATCAGCTTTTTTCAGCTTATTGGCATACACAATTACATCATCGTTTTGCTTCATCTGGTAAGAAAGCAACATCAATTGCTTATAAGTAGCCGGTGATTCATCGCCTAAGGTCACCAGTTTTAAATACATCTCTCTTGCATTCCCGTATTTGCGAAGGTCCTGGTAAGCAGCAGCCAGTTCAGCCGTTATAGTTTTGCTATTGGCATCATATTTAGCTGCTTTTTCAAAATTCTTCAGGGACTCAAGGCGACGGCCATTTTGCTTTTCCTGCAAACCTTTTTGCAAAAAGAAATCAGCACTATCAACCGTTATATTGATCGCTGTAATAGAAGTTTGGGAATAAGCAACAGAAACCGTGAACAACAGGCACAAAGATTGGAGTAAACGTATCATAGGGATGAATTTTGGACTTGAGATAATAAATTTCTCATCACTAAGATAGATTTGGATGGTAACTAATCAAAACTTAACCGCTTCTTTATCAGCTAATTTCATTCCAAAATAGTAGTTATTTCAGAATAATCCCAGCGAGAGCAGGTAAATTTACGGTAACACGGTATTTTTTTTGACCTTTATCAACCAGTTCACATCTTAGATTGGGATTAAAAACGTCTCCAGTACCCCAGTATATTGTCTTATCGCTGTTAAAAATTTCTTCTGTGTAAGCTTTGCCGATCACTTCTATTGGCCAGTCATTACGGACTACGGGGGTCATATTCAGTATGATAAGCAGATCATCTCCTTTTTTCTTTCCTTTTCTTTTAAACACAATCACACTTTCTTCACGGTGGTCCAGGTCCACCCATTCAAACCCATCCATTTTGAACTGGTTATGATGCAAAGCCGGCTCGCTTTGCAATAACTTGTTAAGATCAGCAACACAATTTTTTAGTAACCGGTGACAATCGAATTGCAGTAATTCCCACTGCAGTTCTGATTTATAATTCCACTCAGCCGTTTGGCCAAATTCATTACCCATGAATAATAACTTAGCTCCAGGATGTGTCCACATATAAGTGTATAATAATCGCAGGTTCGCAAACTTCTGCCATTCATCCCCCGGTACTTTATAGATCATTGGACTTTTGCCATGCACCACTTCATCATGACTTAACGGAAGCATGAAATTTTCATCATAGTAATACATCATGCTGAAGGAAAACTTGTCCTGGTGAAATTGCCTGTTAATTGGATCTATCTCGAAATAATCCAATGTATCATGCATCCACCCCATCATCCATTTCATTCCAAATCCCAAACCATCCTGCCAGGTTGGTTTTGATATACCCGGCCAGTCTGTTGCTTCTTCCGCAATGGTCTGTACATCCGGAAAATCCCTGAATATTGTTTCATTCAGGTCTTTTATAAATGCGATGGCTTCCAGGTTCCCGTCGCCTCCAAATTCATTGGGTTCCCATTGCCCATGTTCCCTGGAATAATTCAGTTTGAGCATGGATGATACTGCATCCACCCGGATACCATCAATATGAAACAGATCGAACCAATACCTTGCACTGCTGATCAGGAATGATTTTACTTCTCCCCTTTTATAATTAAAAATGTAACTGTTCCAGTCAGGATGAAATCCTTTCCGCATATCGGCATACTCATAAGTATGAGTGCCGTCAAACATGAACAGTCCATGTGCGTCATATGGAAAATGCGAAGGCACCCAGTCAAGTATCACACCGATGCCTTCCTGGTGAAACGCATCAATCAGCCGCATCAGGCCCTGCGGATCTCCAAACCTTGAAGTGGATGCGAAGAAACCGGTGCATTGATAGCCCCAGCTTCCGTCAAAGGGATGTTCCATCACCGGCATAAACTCCACATGTGTAAATCCCGTTTCTTTTACATAGGGAACTAACCGTTCTCTTATCTCATCATAACTATTGTATGTTTCTTCGTCATTCTTATCCGGACGTTGCCAGCTGGCCAGGTGCACTTCATAAACACTCCAGGGTGCGTCCAGTGAATTATGTTTTTTTCTTTTCTTCATCCACTCATCATCCTTCCATTCATAATACATATCCCAGGTAATACTTGCCGTCTGTGGTCGTTTTTCCCAGAAGTTGGCAAAGGGATCACCTTTATCTAATTTTCTTTTTGCATACCCGATAATATGATACTTATAAGCTTCCCCTAATTTAAAATGAGGAATAAACCCCTCCCATATGCCACTCTTATCCCAGCGGGGATACAATTCAAACTCATGATCTTTCCAGTCATTGAAGTTGCCCTTAACGGAAACTGAAGTTCCGTTAGGTGCCCATACACAGAAATACATACCCCATACATTGTTTACCTGTATGGAATGTGAACCGAATTTTTTGTAGAGCTGATAATTGGTACCATTTTGATAATTGGCAACATCTTCATCGGTGAGCAAGGAATAATTCCAAACGGGTTTTGTAGTGTCTACGAAATTTGCTTCTTCGTATTTCGTAGCGGAGAATCCTATTTCTTTACCTTCAGTTTCTCCAATAACATTATCCCTGGATTCCCGGGTTTTCTTTGCTTTCGCCATACTTAAATATAAACCAAAGAATGCAGAAATAAGCCAATCTTACTGCAGTAATTCAAATACAAAACTTTCATTTGGTTCTACAATAAGATCACTTAAATGCTTTATTTGTCCGTTTACAACATTCTTCACCCGGGTAAAGCCTTTCATCCTTTCTGCAAAAGGAGTCCAGTCAGGCTTTACCGCTTTATCACCTGAATTGGTAATGACCATAACGGTTTGCCTGTTATCGTAACGGAAGTAAACATACATGCCATCCTTTGGAACAAATTGCATGGTTTTACCAGTGGTCAATGCGGAGGACTTTTTCCTGAAATTGGCCAGGGCACTGATATAATGAAGTGCTTCATTTTGTTGTTCACTCCTTCCCTCTTTTGTAAAGCGATTGCTTCCGGGATTATCATCCGGCCAGCCGCCGGGAAAATCTTCCCGCACAGGTGCATCAGAACCTTCTTTCTTGTTTTTCATCAGTACTTCAGTTCCATAATACAGTTGAGGAATGCCCCGAATAGTGAGCAACCAGTTGATTCCCATCTGTAGTTTTTTCCAGTCTTCATTCACCGTGGAAAAGACCCTGTCCATATCATGATTGTCAAGGAAAGTACAATTGTTCATCGGGTTTTTATAGAGTACATCATGCGTTAAGGTGGTATAAATTTTTGCCACCCCATTTTGCCAGCCAAACGATTCATTCATTCCGGCCAGCATGGCAAAGCATGTCTGAAAGTCAAGCATACCTTCCGCATTGTGTCTGAAGGGGGCATTGATATTGTTTTGAGTGAAATAGGCATTAGCCACAGTAGTATTCACCCAGGATTCTCCAAATACTGTGACAGTAGGAAATTCCTTTTCAAGGGCAGCATTCACTTTATTCATGAATTGTTCATCACAATATTTGTAAGTGTCAACCCGCCAGCCGTCAATACCATATTCTTCCGTTGTCCAGATAGCATGCTGGATCAGAAAAGCAGCTACATAAGGATTACGCTGGTTCAAATCCGGCAGATGCGGCACAAACCATCCTTCCAGCATTTGTATTTTATCCTGTTCAGAAGCATAAGGATCATAAAAGACCTCTTCGCGGTGATTGGGGCCTTTATCTCCCTGTGATGTATTGAACCAGCTCTTCATTGGCGGATCCAGCGCAAACCAGTGATGATTGCCGACATGATTATACACTGCATCCTGAATCACTTTCATTCCTTTTGCATGCAATGTGTTACAAAAATTCTTATAGGCTTCATTCCCGCCAAACCGCTTGTCTATTTCATAATGATTGGTAAACCAGTAGCCATGATAACCGGCTACATTATTGCCCCACTCCGGCATTTTGGGCATATCATTTTCAATAACCGGTGTAAGCCATACTGTAGTAACGCCTAACTGATCCAGGTAATCCAGTTTGCTTTCAATGCCTTTGAAGTCGCCGCCGTGACGGGAAAACTTATCCTTCCGGTCACATTCCTTATCGCGGTACTCCTGTATCACATCATTTGACAGGTCGCCGTTTGAAAAACGGTCAGGCATCAGCAGGTAAATAAAATCCTTTGCGTTAACACCTTTTACTCTTGTTTTTCCGTTCTCTTTACTTCGGGGTTTTAATTCGTATTCAACAATTTTATATGAAACGGACTCGGGGCTTTGCAGGTTATCAATTCTAAATTTGATCTTTCCGGGTTTAGCGGCAGCACTTATTTGTAAATCAATGAAAACATAATTGGGATTTTCTACTCTTGTTTGTTTAACAAGTTTTACCCCGGCATACGGCAACATAGTGATCTTTTCCATAGAAACCCTGTCACGATGAAACATTAATTGCAGGCTCGGGTTTTTCATTCCTGCCCACCAATGCGTGGGATACACTTCCTGTGCTGCTAAAAAAATAGCACAGAAAATAGTAAGAACTAATAAAAATATTTTTTTCATAAATGCTATTTATCTTTTATACGTAAAGTGAGAATGGCTGCAACAATCATTGAACAACCGCCCAAAACAATGGTCATGATCGCATTACCATTAAAAATATGCTTGGTAAAAATTCCGAGTAATGTAGCAGCCAGTATCTGAGGAATCACAATAAAGAAATTGAATATGCCCATATACACACCCATCTTATTAGCTGGTAAGGCCTTTGTAAGCATTGAATAAGGCATTGCCAGGATACTGCACCATGCCAGTCCTATTCCGGCCATACTGATAATGAGCAGGTTTTCATTTTTAAAAAGGTAGAAAGAAATCAATCCTAATCCCCCGGCGATCAAAGCGATCATGTGTGTACCCGGCCTGGAAATTCTCTTTGCTAAAACGGGTAAGAGAAAGGCGAAAATAGCAGCGAATCCATTATACCAGGCAAACAGTACTCCCACCCAGTTACCCATTTTATTATATGCTGCAGAACTGGCATCGGTGGTTCCGGCTAAATGTTGAGCCAGTGCAGGGGTTGAATAAATCCACATGGCAAATAAAGCGAACCAGGAAAAAAACTGAACGACAGCCAGCTTTTTCATGGTATCCGGCAGAAAATTTAAATCATCCATCACTTCTACAAAACCATTTTTAATCTTTTTTGATTGCAGTAACCAGGCAAATAACTGAAACAAACCAAATGCAGTTATTCCACCTGTTAATACATATAATTCTTTTTCCAATGGTTGACTTGATGATGTATTATAGAAATACAATAAAGCAGATAGTGCAACTCCAATAATAGTCCATAAAATTCCTTTATTCAAAAAAGAGGATAATGGGGTCTTAACATTAATTTTATTATCATCCTCCTGAATTTCACCAAAAGATTTTAGTTGTTCGGGAGAATATTCTTTGGTTGTAAACACGGTGTATGAAATCGCCGCCATATACAAAATGGCACCAATTATAAAAGATATCCGGACTGAATCCGGAATAACACCTGCAGGAGCTTCATTGGCAACACCAAATTCTGTAAGTATGTAGGGTAATAAAGAAGAAATAACAGCGCCGATTCCTATAAAAAAACTTTGCATAGCAAATCCGGCTGTACGTTGCGAATCTGGCAGCATATCACCTACAAAAGCCCTGAACGGCTCCATTGATATATTAATAGAGGCATCAAGCAACCACAGCATAACAGCTGCCATCCATAAGGCTGAAACATTAGGAAAAACAAAAAGAGCCAACGAAGCAAAAATTGCCCCGGTCATGAAATAAGGCCTTCTTCTGCCCCATTTACCCAACCATGTTTTGTCACTCATGTGACCTATGATTGGCTGAATGATCAAACCTGTCAATGGCGCAGCTATCCAAAGAATTGGAATTTCTTCAATTTTAGCACCAAGTGTTTGAAATATCCGGCTGACATTAGCATTCTGAAGGCCAAATGCAAACTGGATCCCAAAAAAACCAACACTCATATTTATGATCTGGGACAAACTCAGGCGGGGCTTTCCACTAATAATAGCTGTTGACATAAGCAATCACATTTTAATTTAATCAGTAACAGGGAAGATAGGAATAAAATGAAAAAGGTACACCTGTTGTGTACCTTAATTATTTCTTTATGATGCACTATTTAAAACGTATCAAATAACAAAGCCGTTCGGAACAATAGCTCCTTTCTTTATAACTACAATGCCATCCTTAACTGTATAAAGAGCATGATCTGTATTTTCAAGATGAGTACCGCCATTGATACGAACATCATTACCAATCCTTACATTCTTGTCAAGGATAGCATTTTTGATATAGCATCTGTCGCCTACCCCAAGCAAAGGGATACCTTTTTCAGCCGCACTGGCTATATCGGCCAATGTTTCATAATAATCGCTTCCCATGATATAAGTGCTGACAATTGTGCTGCCATGCCCTACCCGGCTGCGGATACCTATCACAGAATTCTCCACTCTTGAAGCATTAATAATAGACCCTTCAGCAATTAATGTCTTTTCCAGCGTAGTACCACTGATCTTCCCCGGAGGAAGCATCCTCGGCCTTGTATAGATCGTACGGTCACTATCGAACATATTGAAATCAGGGATATCTTTTGTCAGGTCGATATTGGCCTCAAAAAAAGAATGAATATTCCCGATATCCGTCCAATAACCACTATACTGGTAACTGGCGACTTTGTATTTTATGATCGATTGCGGTATGATCTCTTTACCGAAATCAGTTGCGTCTTTAAATTCTGTTCGCAACAAATCAAACAGCAGGTTCCTGTTGAATATATAAATGCCCATGGAAGCCAGGTAATTTCTTCCGGCATTTTGCATTTCAAGACCGGTATCACTTACCCAATCACCCAGTACTTCTTTCTTTGGTTTTTCTATAAAGGAAGTGATCAAACCATTATCACTTTTTAGAATACCAAATTCCGGTGCTTCCCGCTGAGCAACAGGAATGGTTGCTACAGAGATATCAGCACCTAAAGCTTTGTGGTTATCCAGCATTTCTGCAAAATCCATCTGGTACAACTGATCACCTGACAGGATAAGTATATAATCACTTTCAAAAGGCTCAATATGCCGGAGTCCCTGACGGACAGCATCTGCCGTACCCTGGTACCAGGTTGGGTTATCAGGCGTCTGCTCCGCTGCAAGTATATCAACAAAGGCTTTGCTGAATGCACTAAAATGATAAGTGTTTTTGATATGCCTGTTCAGTGATGCTGAATTAAATTGTGTCAGCACAAACATCCTTCCGATCCCGTTGTTCAAACAATTGGAGATGGGGATATCCACCAGGCGATATTTACCGGCAATAGGTACAGCAGGTTTTGAACGACTGGCTGTAAGCGGATACAACCTGGAACCGGCACCTCCGCCGAGAATAACTGATAAGATTTCTTTTGTGTGAGTGATAGTTCTGATTGCCATAACCGATCTTTTTATTTCAGTGATTTGTATAAGTCAATGTATTGCTGTGCAGATGAATCCCAGGAATGATCAATAGTCATCATATGGCTGCGCATCCAGCTATAAAGGTCCTGTTTATTATTGTAAAGGTCAATAGCTCTTCCGACAGAATAGGTAATATCGCCAACAGATGCCTGGTCAAAGCGGATCCCAAAGCCCTGCCAGTCGCCCATATCAGTTACCGTATCTCTTAATCCACCTATATTTCTAACCATCGGCACTGTTCCATACCGAAGGGCATACATTTGATTTAATCCACAAGGCTCCACCCGGCTGGGCATCAACAAAAAGTCTGAACCTGCATAAATAAGATGGCTCAGTGGTTCGCTATAACCAATATAAGAGTTGTAATACCCGTTAAACTGGTGTTTCATCTGGTCGAGCCTGTCTTCCAGCTCAGGATCACCAGAACCAAGTACCAGGAAATTGGCATGCCCATGATGCTGATAAATAGATTGGCTTATTGCCTCGGGCAGCAGGTCTGCCGCTTTCTCGCCTACCAATCTTCCAATAAATGAGATCAATGGCTTATCAGGATCAAGCCCAAATTGCCCGGCCAATTCTTTTTTATTTTTCTTTTTTCCTTTTTCAACTAATTCTTTGCCATAATTCTTTGCGATCATCGAATCCGTAACAGGATCCCATACATCATTGTCTATACCATTCAAAATGCCGGAGCTTTTTCCTAATTCATACTGGAAAAGGTTTTCCAGGCCGTTAGCGGTTTCTTTTAATTCATCGAGGTAACTGTGACTTACCGTGGTTACCTTCCAGGCACATTTTACGGCTGAAGCCATGGGGTTGATTGAATTATTCCAGTCCAGCATACCCCATTTCCAGGAATCAAATGAAGGGAGTAAATAATATTTGTCCCAACCAATCCAACCCTGGTATTGAGCATTGTGCACGGTAAAAACAGTTGGGATAGCTGCCAGTTTTTGCCTGAATTCAAAACAATACTTCACCATGAAAGGAATGAGGCCAGTATGGTGATCGTGGCAATGAATTACATCCGGTGAGTGTTGCCATTTATTCATCCAGTCGCAAACGGCTACCTGGAAAGCAAGAAACCGCTCTATATCATCTTCATAACCATAAATCTTTTCCCTGTCAAGCAAACCGTTAATATCAACCAGGTACAGATCAAATCCAAGTTTATTGGTTTTCTCTTTGATCACACTGTAATTAAAATATTGCGGTCCAATATGCTGGTTGCCCTCATGCACCAATTCCCAGTCATTGTTATAAAGAAACTTAGTACGGTACATCGGCATTACTACCTTGGCCACATGGCCCAGTTCAGCCTGGTACTTTGGCAAAGCCCCTACCACATCACCCAGGCCACCGGCTTTGGCCACCGGGTAACATTCCGCCGCTACATGAATTATCTCCATAAATTTTGGTAACAATATTTAAACGGAAATTTAAGTGATTATTTTCATTGCCAACATGATAAAAAAGAAAAAAGCGGCTGACATTTTATCTTTTTTTGAAATACCCCTAATTCTGTTTAGCTTTTTTTTGGATAACCTGTCAACAATGCTAACAAGTGTTTTTTTACCGGAAATGAAAAATGTTATACTTTCAGCACTATTTATAAAATTAATCGATTGCTATGAGTCAACCCAAACAACCAACGAATTACGGCGCATTAGGTACATTAGTGACAGTCTTCTTCTTCTGGGGCTTTATTGCAGCTGGCAACAGTGTATTCATTCCCTTTTGTAAGCATTACTTCCATCTTGACCAGTTTCAAAGCCAGTTAATAGACTTTGCCTTCTACACGGCCTATTATATTGGTGCCCTGATATTATTCGCATACGGTGCGTTTGGGGGTAAAGACCTTGTTGGTAAATGGGGTTACAAAAACAGTATTGTATACGGTCTGCTTTTTTCTGCACTGGGTGCAGCCGCCATGATAATAGCAGTGAACGGAAACAGTTTCGCAGGAATGCTGATCGGGCTTTTTATTGTTGCGCTTGGATTTTCCCTGCAGCAAACAGCCGCCCAGCCTTTTGCTATTTCCTTAGGGGATCCGGCTACCGGCACCAGCCGTGTTAACCTGGGGGGTGGCGTAAATTCATTTGGTACTTCTGTAGGTCCACTGATAGTAGCACTTGCATTATTTGGAACAACCGCTGCTATTACAGATGAGAAGATTGCTTCGCTGAGTCTTTCAAAAGTGATCGTCCTATACACTTTCGTAGGTATCCTTTTTGTTGCAGCTGCAGCCCTATTTTATTTTTCTAAAAAAGTTCCATCCGGAAAAATGATAGAGAGTACGGAAAAAGCCAGTAAAGCACTTTATACTTTACTAATCATGACAGGATTGCTGATTGTGATGTTTGTTCCTGTTTTTAGCAGTTATAAAACTGACCTTACCAATGCATCCGATGCCGAAAAGCATGCAATGGAAGCCTACCGGCTTAAATGGCTGATCGGGGCTTTAGCTGTTGTAGTTTTCGGTTTAATTTTTTCAAATCTCAGTGCCAAGAAAAAAGCCGATGGCTGGGGTCCGATGCAATACCCTCAGTTGGTATTAGGCATGCTTGCCATCTTTGTTTATGTTGGCGTTGAGGTTGCCATTGGCAGTAATCTCGGCGAGCTGATGAAACAAGAAAGTTTCGGTTCCCATTCTGCATCCGAAGCAACTCCCTATATCATTATGTACTGGGGTAGCCTGATGATCGGCCGGTGGACAGGCGCTATCAGTGTCTTCAAATTATCGGAACAAACAAAAAATATCCTGAGGTTCATTGTTCCATTGGTTGCCTTTGGAATTCTTATTGGCATTAATACACTTGCAAAATACGACATGACACCTTTGTACTATTACGTTGTTTGTGTGTTAATACAAATTGCAGCTTTCTACCTGAGTAAAGACAAACCTGCCCGCACAATGCTTATTTTTAGTTTATTGGGCATTATCGCTATGGTAATAGGTTTGATGACAACAGGTACTGTGGCTATTTATGCATTCTTAAGTGGCGGGCTTGTTTGTTCCATTATGTGGCCGAGTATATTCAGTCTTTCCATTGCCGGATTGGGAAAATACACATCAGAAGGGTCTGCATTTTTGATCATGATGATATTGGGTGGTGGCATTATCCCGCCGATCCAGGGAAAACTGGCGGATATAATCGGTATTCATCAATCTTATATTATTGCAGCACTATGCTTTGGCTACCTTGCTTTCTTTGCTTTCGCGGTAAAAGGTATACTGAAGAAACAGGGTATCGACTACGATGCTGAAGTAAGTGCAGGCGGACATTAAACTATTATATCTCAAATAAATAATTATGGCAGAATTTGCAATTGGAATAGACATTGGGGGGACCAACACAAAGTTTGGTGTGGTAGACCGTTATGGAGAAATTATTGAGCAGGGAAGAGCATCAACGAACGAACATGAAAATGTACAGGAGTTTATTGACGAATTGTTCGTTCAACTTTCTCCTATGATAAAAAAGGCAGGCGGCATTAAAGAATTCGTTGGTATCGGTATCGGCGCCCCGAACGGCAACTATTATACCGGTAATATTGAGCATGCAGCCAACCTGAAATGGAAAGGTATAATTCCACTGGCCAGTATGATGTCTGAAAAATTCGGGCTGAAAGTAAAACTGACCAATGATGCGAATGCGGCAGCTGTTGGTGAAATGATGTATGGCTGCGCCAAGGGTATGAAGCATTTCATCACCATTACACTGGGAACCGGTGTAGGAAGCGGTATAGTGATCGATGGCAAAATTGTGCTGGGCCATGATGGATTTGCCGGCGAACTGGGACATGTGGTAGTAAGACCCGGGGGCAGGCTACATAAAGGAACCGGCATCAGGGGATCACTGGAAGTATATGCCTCTGCTACAGGTGTACGGGAAACAGCACTTGAGATACTTGCTGAGAACCCGGATACAGAAAGTTTACTGAGAAATTATCCCATGAATGAACTGACCAGCCAGACAGTTTATGATTGTGCAGTTAAAGGAGATAAAATAGCATTGCAAATCTTTGAATTTACCGGCAAAATATTAGGTGAGGCACTGGCCAATTTTATCATGTTCTCTTCCCCGGAAGCAATAATTCTGTTTGGTGGGTTAACCAAAGCCGGTGACCTTATTATAAATCCAACGAGGAAGGCAATGGAAGAAAACCTGATCCAGGTTTTTAAAAACAAAGTGAAGCTGATGTTCAGTGAGCTGAAAGAAGCCGATGCAGCTATACTTGGCGCAAGTGCATTAGTGTGGGAAGATTAATTACTTTCCTGATCATAAAAATTGAAAGCCCGGCAGTAGCCGGGCTTTTTTAGTTATCATAGAAATGCATTGGTTATTTTATTTTCAGCACTGGTTTCAACTGATAAACACCAGCACCTGTTTGATGAATAGAAAGTGCGGCATCAAAATCAATCAGCAATGAATCCAACGTTCCATTCAACTGCTTGTTTACCTTGATCTTTAAACCAGACTCAGAGCCACTGGGAATTGTCAAAGGATAAGTTATTCCGCCGACCTTAATTGAATTATCCGAACCTAATACGAAACGGATCTCTTTCACCGTATTGGTAGGAATAACCCCAACTGCTAATAAGGTGTCTACACCATTTTGTAAACCCAGCAGGTTATAGATCCCCGTATGTGTATCAAGATTCATCCAACCATTGATGGAGTCTTCCTGGAATTTAACCCTCACTTGCTGTATATCTACGTTTACCTCTTCGGCATTAACGGGATTATCAGTCAACCGGATTTTTAAAGTGGTACTATTAGTACCAGATGACTGATCTTTTGAACAGGCTACCAATACCACAGCACCCAGGGAAGCCAATACAAAAAAAGACAGGAATATTTTTTTCATACTTTAAAAATTTTATACCCTATATGTATGAAAACCATGCCAAACATGATCTTATACCAGTCATCAAAAGGTATAGTTTTCCACAACAGCAAAATTACTGGTTATTTTTTCCTGATTATGAATACTGCAGGTACAGCCCGCTGTCCGCCTGCATCTGACACTTTAATTGTTTCTTTTCCATTAACCAGCAAACAACTACTGCCACCACCATCCAGATTAAGTGCTTCCCGACAGCCAAGGTCTTTAAAGATTTGCGCTTCCTGGATAAGAGTAGCACCTTCTGCTTTCCCCGGATTACGTCCTTCGATCACTAAAATGACGAGTTTGTTATCCCCTGTATATCCCATGGCAGTGCGGGGGTGTCTATCATTGATCGCTTTACCGGCAAACTTCAGCTCTTCATTATTGGTAATTTTTATATCGCCATTTTGCAAAAGAACCGGGCCACCACCTACAGCGGTTTTCATTTTCCAGCGGATATGCTTTTTTAACCCTTGCCTGGTTACTTCATCCCATTGGGGAAACTGTTTCAAAAAGCGTTGAAATGGAAATATAGCTATTGAATCCCTGACCGGCTGAAAAACTGATTCTGTTGCGTAAGCAAATCGCAAGGAAGAATCAGTGTACACCCAGGCCACATCTGCCTCTCTCTTTTTTGAAATTCCAATCGCACTTCCAATCGGATGCCTGTATGTTAATGTATCTTTTCCTTTACCGGAAATTGTATGAATATTATATCCAATCATTTTACCTTTCTTTATCACCACATTCAGATTCTGATTAGTGGCAAAAGAAAAGAAAGTAGTATTGACCACTAAGAGTGGTTGGTTATTTTTTTCGTAAAACTGCGAAGGTTTTAATCTTCTTTTATAAGTGGTATCAACCGTGAAGTCCAGTTTCTTATCCTTCAAATCGGCTTCCACATAGTAAGCAATATTCGGTTTGCCATCCAACTGATCAGTCGTTTTATAAACATGTACTGATGGCGGTAACGGCTGAAACAATGAATCAACATTCTGCCACTTCAACTGTCCGAAACAAAAAGGAGCAACCAGTAATACGATTGCTCCTGTAAAAAATATTTTCTTCATATATCAGGCTTGCTGTTCTCTTTGATTTTGCCATTCCTGCCGGCCGATACCTGCAAACACATGTTTTTCGCTGTGATAAGATGAACGTACTAATGGGCCGCTTTCTACATAATCCAATCCAATGCTATATCCTATCTCCCTGTATTCAGCAAATTCATCAGGATGTACAAAACGATGAACGGGTAAATGCTTTTTGGTGGGTTGTAAATACTGCCCGATAGTTACTACATCACAACCGTAGGCCTGCAGGTCTCTCAACGTTTGAATAACTTCTTCCTTTTGCTCACCCAGCCCCAGCATGATGCCGCTTTTGGTCCGCATGCCACCCTCTTTCAATGTACGTATCACTTCCATGCTTCTCCAGTACTTGGCCTGTATACGAACCTGCCGGGTCAGTCTTTCCACTGTTTCGATATTATGACTAACCACTTCAGGTGCTGCCTCAATCACTCTTTGTATATCTTCCTTCTTTCCTTTAAAGTCCGGGATCAATGTCTCAAGAGTGGTATCCGCATTTAATGATTTTACAGCTTTGATAGTATTGTGCCAGATAATAGAACCCCCATCCGGTAATTCATCCCTGTCTACTGAAGTTATCACCGCATGTTTCACTTTCATCAGGTGAATGGCTTCTGCCACCCGTTGTGGTTCATCCCAATCAACAGATTCGGGTCTGCCGGTAGCAACAGAACAAAAACCACAACTGCGGGTACATACATTCCCTAATATCATGAAAGTTGCAGTACCGGCTCCCCAGCACTCACCCATATTCGGGCAATTGCCACTTTCACAAATGGTATGTAATTTATGATTATCTACCAACCCACGGACATGTTTGTAACTTTCGCCGATGGGAAGTTTGACACGAAGCCAATCGGGTTTTTTCACCCTTGTTTCTTTCTCACTATTATTCGGAACTACAGGAAGTTCAATCATGGGGCAAAAATAAGACCATTACTTGCGCCGTCCAAACAGCAGGGAAATATAGGCCTGGAAGAAGAATTGCCGGTCTTTCTGACTGGCCATGATAGGAATTTTTGAAGCATAGAACTCTCCACTAAGGCCCACCTCAATACCAGATACCACTTCATTAAATCGGCCGTAATCAAACCGCAGTGCCGTTTTTACAAAAGCTCCCGGTTTCATTTTCATTTCGCCCCAGCCTTTGCCGAGCCCGCCACCACCAACTATTGTTGGTCCCAGGAAAAGGGCACTGTCTGCAGATGAATATTTAATTATTTTAACCTCACTGGTAAGAGGATCCTGCACTTCGAGATAATATGGCCTCAGCAAACCAATGGCAAGACCTCCATTATAAATTGCAGAAACAGCTACACCGTTTTTATTCCCTTTCTGACCAAGAATATGCTGCTGCCCGAATCCGAGGGTGACCTGGTAAAAATTATTGACCTTCCCGTAGATATAAGGGTTCCCAAAAAAGATAAACCCATTTGCAGCATTCTGTACTTTATCTTCTTTCTGATGCTTTATTTCGGTAATGTCAATTCTATAAATATTTGTTTTCCTGTTCGTCTTCATGCGGCCAAGCTCATAAAAAGCACCATAACCGTTGCTTCTTGCCTGGAATCCAAATATGCTTTGCTTCTGATATACCAGTACACCTTCCTCAGCCTGGCGGATGAGATTATTTACCTTTTGACGACGGGCTTCTTTTTTATTCTCTTTACCGGTACGGCGGGTTGTGGTATCCTGTGCTGATACAGATATAACAACAAGGGCAAAAAGTATTAACAAACTGAGTTTTTTCACGGAGATACTTTTTAATATTACTAAACGTAAATTTAGGGCAAAATATTGATAATGACTTCCACCGTAGTTTATAACGGCGACCTGAGAACCACCTGTACCCATTTGCACAGCGGTTCCTCATTTGAATCCGATGCGCCCATTGATAACAATGGAAAAGGTGAACGGTTCTCTCCTACCGACCTGATGTCAACCAGCCTTGCCACCTGCATGGTAACGGTTATGGGTATTAAGGCCAGAACAATGGGATTTGACCTGAACGAAGTGAAAATTGATGTATTGAAAATAATGAAAGCGGATCCCCGGAGAGTGGGCCGTATAGAATTAACATTTCATATACCCGACTCGCTGAAAGATATTGATGAAAAAACAAAAACCATTATGCGGAATACCGGGAACACCTGCCCTGTTCGGTTGAGTATCCACCCGGACATTGAGGTAAAAATTGATTGGGGAGGTTGGAGCTAATGTCAAGAAACTTGATTGTAAATTTTTAATGAGTTTCCACTGATATGCCAATAGTACGGGAATCCGGGTGCCAGCCGCAATTCTATCAGCGTCACTTAAACATTTATGAGAATTATTGTATTGATTTTGTTAACGTTCATTCCTGCAATTGGAAAGACCCAAACGATTGATTCAATTTGGTTGACAACCCAGTACCTGCCCAGATTTTATACAGACACAGGAACCTATTTACCTGCAGCAAAGTTTGTCAATGAAGAAGGCCATGATAAAACATTAGCTGATTTTAAAGGCAAAATTTTGTATGTAGATATTTGGGCAACCTGGTGCGGGAACTGCCTGGTAAAATTCCCTTACCAGGAACAACTATTGAAAAGATTAAAAGCAATCCATCTGGACACTTCCATTCAATTCATCAACATCAGTATTGAAGACACAAAAAGCGGATGGAAAAAAGCATTGAAAAAATTCAACCCGGTTGGCATTAATCTTTACAGCAGTGACACTTCGTTGTATACCAAATGGAACATTAAATCACTACCAGCCTATTTAATTTTAGATTCAACTGGCAAAGTATTAGGTAAAGATATAACAGAACCAGACGAACCAGTAACAATCGATTATTTACTTTATGCCGCTCAAAAAGGAATAAAACCTATCACAGCCTTGTGGACTCTGCATAAACAGCTACGACTCTATTCAGCATCAAGAAGTTTATCAGCATTTACTGACAAAGACTTTGCTGAATGGTATTCATTAACAATACAGTCTTTTATCGACTCCCATCTCTGGCGACAGGAGCATAGGAAGAAAAAATCTGTTTATAAATGATCAAGGGGATAGGAATTAATTAAAAACCCAAAAACTTCTTTCCGGGCCGATGTTTCAATACCGGGACATGTGTGCGGAGTGGAACCGGTGCCTATCGGTCCGTATCGTTCAATCCACTATTCTTTCAGCAACGCATTCCCAATCCCGCAATCCAAACATCTCTTCTTACTGCAATACTCATTCTTCAGCTCGATCAATGCCTGGCTGTCAAAAGCATTTTTATTCTCAATACCCAGTTGCAGGAACCCTTTGGTGATACGGTTTTCTTCTGCAGTAATTCCCCCGAGCCACTGAAGGGCTTTGTCTTTATACTGTTGCTCCTTATGGTAACTGCCATAAGCAAATAAGACAGGCACAATGGTATTGATAATGATATTATCGATCATGGCCGCACCAAGCTTTTTCTTTTTAAATGCTGATCGCTCAGCAAAACGGTAATGATAATGCCAGAAGTCGTTAGCGGTGACATCGAACCATTGTTTGATCTCTTTTACCGAATGAACTTCCTTTACTTTAGAAAATAAGTGTACTGATTGATGTACCAGCATCGTTAATTGCGCCATCCGTATCGTCGGAAAGTTTCCGGGCCTCATTCGCAGAAAATGAAGGGGTAATGAAATTGGTTTTAACCTGTACTTGCTTTGCAGAAAACGATACTCTTTCTGCAGCAGGATCGGATAATCATCTGTAAACTTTTCTTCCAGCAAACCAGCCTGGCCCAGCAGCAATGCTTCCAGCTGGTGCACCTGGTTTTTATGTTTTGCCAGTATGTTGACAGGCACAGACCGGGCTATAGCCTCAAATGCTTCGGTATTGACCTTCATACCAAAATTTCTTGCCAGCAGCCACCAGAAAATTTCCTCCCAATGATAATTGTTTTGCTGTAAGTAATTATCAACTATTGCTGCCTTCCGCAATAAGCGTTCTGCCAGGAGCCTGTCTTTCCAGCTTTCCCAAACTATTTCCCGGACGGAATGAATACTCTTTTCACAAGGGATAAATGAATCCGCATGCATCAGTTCTTCATAACGATGCAATAGTATTTTTGAAACCCTGCCTTTTAATTCCAATACAGGTACATTATTTCCTGCTTTGTCATCCTTCCACACCACATGCAGAATAACATTATTGTAATTTTTATCCTGCTGATGATTGTGTTTTATCCAGTCTGAAGTGCTGATATGCAATTCAACGGTCCCGGCCCAGGTTGTTTTGCCGATCTTAATTTTTGCATCGGTAAAATCAGGTCCCTGGTTAGTGTTGTATTGACCCGGAAAGATAATTTGTATAAGTTCCCCGGCAGTAGTAGTCAGTTCCGTCTTATTAAAGTATTGAAATTGCCAGATGAACTGCAGCAGCCTTTCTGTCATTGGTGATAAGGTTTATGGAATTTAAGTTAAAGAAAATCCCTGAATCCCGAATCCCAAACCTCACTTACTATTCACCCTATTTACCTCACGCCATCTTTTTCAACTCCTTAACCACCCGGCTTACAGGCAAACCCATTACATTATAAAAATCGCCGCTAATAGTTTTGATCCCTACCACACCGATCCATTCCTGTATGGCGTAGGCACCAGCTTTATCATAGGGCTTGTATTTGTCCACATAAAATTCAATCTCCTTTACTGACAGATCATGAAATTCAACATCGGTTGTATCTGCAAAAGCTATCTCTTCCTCCCCTTTCCTGATTACCACACCTGTAATTACTTTGTGCTTTTCACCTGACAGGGCCAGCAGTATACTGACGGCATCCTCCCGGTGTACCGGTTTACCTATGATGTTATCTCCCAATACAACAATCGTATCTGCAGCCATAATCACTTCGTTGCTGTTCCGGGTTGCCTGAACCGCCATAGCTTTATTTTTTGCAATATAAATTGCTACTTCCTCCGGTGTCAAACCCGGCGGAAATCGTTCATCCGTTTCTTTGACCACCACTTCAAAAGGCACTTCGGCCCATTCAAGCAATTGTTTACGACGGGGAGATTGCGAAGCAAGAATTATTTTATTCATAAATAGAAATAGAAAAATAGCATAGAAAGGATACCGGTGAGCATAACCAGTTTTATCCAGTTACTTAACTGATGGAAATCTGCAGAAGTAACAGCCCTGAATAATTTTGAAAAAATAAATACCAGCGGTGCTATGATAAGGGCCATACTATACAAAACAGGCAACCACCACCTGAACTGCAATACATATACCTGTACAACAATAAGAATAGCGATCAACACGATCAGCCACACAGCGATATAAATTTTAGCGGCATTGACACCCCAGACAATGGGCATGGTCCTGCAACCATACTTAAGATCACCCGGCATATCTTCAATATCTTTTATCGCTTCCCTTATCAGTGTGGCAATAAATGCAAAACCGGCATAGAGAAAAGCAAGCCTGAAAAATTTGTAATGCGCCCCTTCTCCCATCCCAACTGCATCTGCCACAGATAATTTTGAAAAAAAGATGATTAGAATTGTCCATGCCACAAGGATGGAAATAACGATGTTGCCGAAAAGAAGACTTTTCTTAAAGTTGGTGGAATAGACCCAAAGAAGAGCTACGCAGAACATATTAGCCAGTATCAAATACCATTTCTGCATAAAATGTACAGCTAATGCAGTAAGAATAATACCGCTGGCACTAAGCATGAAATGCCAGGCAATGGCCCAGCGACGGCTGATAATTCTATCCACTACCAGTTTCTGTGGCTTATTCACCTCGTCGATATTGATATCAAAATAATCGTTGATCACATATCCCGCGGCAGCGATGAACAGGGAGGCAAATAATAATGCAATAAACCGGGACAGATCATCAGAAGGAACGTTCCCTTTATAGAGAGTATAATAAATGCAGAACTGGAAAAGTACCTGGGTAAGTGCAATAAAAATGAGATTGGGAAGCCGAATTAGTTTAAAAAAACCTGCTATCAATCTCATGATTATAATTTACGGAAAGATACAATACATGTGTGAAGTAAGAAATATGAGGCGGATAATAGTTATCAGCGGGAGGTCACATCCTCACGATAGTGCCAGTGATCGTTTAGTTTCAACACTTTTTCTATAACATCCCTCACACAGGCAAAACCGCCATTTGCGGGAGAAATGTATTTTGCTGCTTCTTTCACCTCGTTAACAGCATCAGCCGGACAGCAGGGCAAGCCGGCCTCCATCATCGCACCGATATCAGGAAGATCATCCCCCATATACAGTACTTCTTCTTTTTTAAGTTTATTGACAGCTATATATGCTGCAAGCAGTGCCTGCTTATTCAAGACAGACATGTCAATATTTGTAACCCCAAGCTTTTCCAACCGGTCTTTTACCTGCGGCGAATTACCACCGGAAATAACCTTTACACGATAGCCATTTTTCAATGCCATCTGTAATGCAAACCCATCTTTAATATGCATACGCCTTGCCTGCAGACCATTATCCAATACCAATACGGTACCATCGGTCAGTACACCGTCCACATCAAAAACGAAAGTGGTTATTTTTTTAAATAATTCGAGAACATTCATAATTGTAAAGGGGTTGACAGGTTGAAGTGTTGACAAGTTAACCTGTCAACGTATCAACCAATAAACTATTTCTGGTTATCCCTCCACTCATACACCCATGCACTTTGAATCATTTCAAGGTGGCCTTCATTACTTTCTTCTCTTTTACCCTCAAAACCCGGTATCTGCAATATCCATTCGAGCAGGTCTGTGAAACGGATACGGTAAATTTTACCCTCATTGAAATCATCACCAAAACGTTCATACAGTTTCAGGGCAATGTCTTCGTGGTCGCTCCAGTTTATCGGTGGTTCAAAATGACTCATATAATTCAACAGTCTGATGTATAATGCCGGAGGTCAGAATCCAGACTTCTTGCTTCTGACCTCTTCTGATAATTATTCTCCTAAAAATTGTGTTTGGTCAGGCAATGTCACTTCTACCTCACCTTCCCCTTCATTCAGCAGGCACTGGCAACCTAAGCGGGAATTTAATCTTGGGCTTACTGCCCTGTCAATAAAATCTTCCTCCCGGTCACTAAGTTCCTCGAGAAAGCCGGCACCCTTTTCCACATACAAATGACAGGTACTGCAGGCACAAACACCGCCACAGTTGTGATGAAGTTCAATATCATTCTTCAGTGCCACTTCCAGCAGCGATTGGCCGGGTTCAACATCATTCAAAATCACAGGTGACAGACCTTTCTGTTCAAATTTAAATTTAATCGTGTACATCTATTCAGTTTTCGTTTCGTGGGGCAAAAGTATCAGAAAAACAACGAAACGGTTTACTTGTTCGGGAAAACAATCACTTTTCCTGCTGAATACTTTCGGTTAACAGCAGGTAAATATTTTTTAACTGCGGATGATCTTTAAGCAATTCCAGGTGTTTCTGGATCGTTTCTTTATCGTGCCTGGCAGCAGGACCTGTCTGCGCTTCAGTAGGAGAAACGTCTTTTATCCTTAAAGCTGTTTCTTCAATCAGCGGCAACAATTGCCTGAAATCGAGCCCTTCTTTACGACAGAATGTTTCAGCAAGTGCATAAAGGTGATTTGTAAAATTGCTGACCACAACTGCAGCTATATGTAATTTTAATCTTGCTTCATCCCCGGCTTCCGTAACCTTCTCTCTCAAAATTGATTTCGCCAGTGATTCCAGTTTTCTTTTGGTCAGCTCATCACTGCCATCATAAAATATGGGTGTATCCGGTAAGCTTTTCATTTCTTTCCGGAGGCTTTGCAGCGGATAGAAAACACCGTAATGTGTTGTTACATTTTTCAGAACTTCTTTCGGAACAGAGGCAGCCGTATGAACAACTATTTTTCCGGGTAATTTCAAATCGGCAGTCACATCATCAATCGCATCATCACTTACAGCAATGATATACACATCAGCATTTTTGTTGATTGTAATTTTGTAATTAGTCGATTCAGTGTCCCATTCATAGGCCAGCTCAGATGCTGCAGCAGCATTTCTGCTGTAAATCTGAAGAATAGTATGTCCTGCAGCTTTAAATTTTCTGCCCAGTACTGCTGCCACATTTCCTGAACCGATTATTACTATATCCATACCACAATCCTGAAAGGAGTTTAATGAATGATTGAATAGCTTTGCAAATTACACCAAAGAAAGTTAACCGTAATGGCAACTATGAAGCTGGTTCAGCGGATTGCACTCGGGTATTACAAAACAAAATTCAGGTTATGGGCAGCTGTCTCCAAAAAGAAAGCGGCGGAGAAGGCATTTGAACTTTTTTGCACCCCACAACGGCGAAACCTGAAACAACCTCCCAGGATATTTGAACAAGCAGAAAAACTCCAATTCAAACTTGATGGCATTATCGTGAATGGCTGGCGCTGGAACCATCCGGCCCCGCGAAAAGCACTGATCCTCCATGGATTTGAATCCTCCGCCACCAACTTTGACCGTTATGTAAAGCCCCTGGTCAAAAAGGGCTATGAAGTACTGGCCTTTGATGCCCCGGCACATGGACGTAGCGGCAGTAAACAGATCAATGCTCCTTTATATAAAAAAATGATCCTTCAGGTCAATAAACAGTTTGGTCCGGTTAAATCATTCATGGCACACTCTTTTGGCGGATTAGCGGTTTGCCTTGCCTTAGAAGAAATAAGCCATACCATAGATTACCGGTTGGTACTGGTTGCCCCTGCGACTGAAACCACTACAGCTATAGACACATTTTTTAGCTTTCTCAGGCTGGACCCCTCCTTACGAAGTGAATTTGAAAAAGTAATAGTGAAAAAAGGTGGAGTAAGCTCATCCTGGTATTCTATAAAAAGAGCTATGAAACATATCCGGGCAAAAGTTCTGTGGGTACACGATGAGAACGATGATACAACCCCGTTGAAAGATGTTCTAAAAGTAAAAGCCGAAAATTATCCCAATATTGAATTCTTAATTACAAAAGGACTGGGTCATCGCCGGATATACCGGGATAACAAAGTGACAAAAACCATTGTTGATTTTTTATGAAGCCCTTCCTCTTAATTTTACTTCTGTTATCATTGACCTGAGATAAAAAGCAAATTCTAATGCAAAGCCTGTCATATACTTATTTAGCACTTGGTGACTCTTATACGATCGGGGAAATGGTTCCGTTAACAAATAGTTTCCCCTACCAAGCTGTTCAGCTGCTTCGTAAAGAAGGGTTTGATTTCCATGCTCCCGAAATCATTGCCAAAACCGGCTGGACAACTGACGAACTGCAGGTTGCAGTCAATAATTATCAATTTCTCAAAAAGTATGATTTTGTAAGTCTCCTTATTGGGGTAAATAACCAGTACAGGGGACGAAGTACTGATGAATTCGCTGCAGAATTTGAAGCTTTATTAGAACAAGCCATTCAATTAGCCCATAATGAGAAGGGCCATGTTGTCGTTCTTTCAATACCAGATTGGGGGGTTACTCCTTTTGCAGAGGGTCGTGACAGAGAAAAGATTGCCAAAGAAATTGACATCTACAACACAGTTTGCAGGGAAACCTGCCTGCGATTAAATATATATTACATAAATATCACTCCCGGGACAAGAGAATCAACTGCTGATAATTCATTACTGGCTGCTGATGGGTTACATCCTTCCGGCAAGGAATATAAACGCTGGGCAGAACAGGTTGCGGCATTCTTTAAATCAAAATTATAATTGAAATTCAACTAGATATTCATTGTATTTATGCGTGCCATTTTGCTGTTTTTGGTATCATAAAATAAGGTTTCCGGAAAAATTTATTATCCTTGTCCTAACTTGCGGCCGCTGAAAAGCGGTTTTGTAGTATAATATTGTATCCTTTATGGCGAAAAATTTATTGATAGTAGAGAGCCCTGCGAAAGCTAAAACGATTGAAAAAATACTGGGAAGTGATTTCCAGGTAAAGAGTTGTTTTGGCCATATCCGTGACCTGGAAAAAGCCGGTATGGGTATTGACCTGGAGAAGAATTTTGAACCCCGATATATAGTGCCGGACGATAAGCTAAAAGTGGTGAATGAGCTGAAGTCACTGGCAAAAAAATCTGGCGAAGTATGGCTGGCAACGGATGAGGACCGTGAAGGGGAAGCCATCAGCTGGCATTTGTGCGAAGTATTAGGTCTTGATCCCAAAACAACCAAACGAATTGTATTCCATGAAATAACAAAGCCTGCTATCCAGGCTGCCGTCCAGAATCCCAGGAAACTGGATATGAACCTTGTTATGGCGCAGCAGGCAAGAAGGATCCTTGACAGGATCGTGGGTTTTGAACTGAGCCCGGTTCTATGGCGTAAAATGAGTATGCGGAACAACCTGAGTGCCGGCCGTGTTCAAAGTGTAGCAGTCCGGTTAATTGCAGAAAGAGAAAGAGAGATCAATGCCTTTGTACCTGTTAGTACCTTTAAAATAGAAGGCATTTTTACCGCCAAAGATGTTTCAGATAAACCCGTAACATTTGCAGCAGAAGGTAAGAAACAAAGTAAAGCAGAAGATGCTGAAGCTTTTTTAAAAAGCTGTGCAGGCGCAGCTTATAAAGTAACTGATATACAGGTAAAACCGGGTAAACGATCTCCTGCCCCGCCTTTCACTACTTCCACGTTACAACAGGAAGCATCAAGAAAACTGGGTTACGGCGTAGCAAGAACGATGCAGATAGCGCAGCGCCTGTATGAGAATGGATATATTACTTATATGCGTACTGATAGTGTGAACTTAAGTAACACTGCATTGGGTGATATTACCAATACTGTAAAAAGCATGTATGGTGAAGAATATCACCAGTTCCGAAAATACAAAAACAAGAATGAGAGTGCCCAGGAAGCCCACGAAGCAATACGGCCTACCTACATGAGTAATTCAACTGTACCGGAACAGGAATGGGTACGTTTGTATGAACTGATCTGGAAAAGAACAATGGCCTGCCAGATGGCAGATGCTGAACTGGAAAAAACAACTGCCAGGATTGAAATCTCCACTAATAAGGAAGAACTCACCGCCAGTGGTGAAGTGTTGAAATTCGATGGCTTCTTGAAAGTGTACCGGGAAGACAAGGATGATGATGAACTGGAAGAAGAAGCAAACGAAGGGATGTTGCCACCGTTGACAGTTGGTCAGCAGTTGCCGCTGAAAGAAATGAAAGCGACGGAACGTTTCAGCCGGCCACTGCCAAGATACACAGAAGCTTCATTGGTAAAAAAACTGGAAGAACTCGGGATCGGCCGTCCATCCACTTATGCTCCCACCATTTCTACCATATTAAAGAGAGGGTATGTAGAGAAAAGGGATAAAGAAGGTGTCCGGAGGGATTTCCGGGTATTTAAATTACAGAAGGATATAGTGAGTAAGATAATGGAACAGGAAAACACCGGTGCAGAGAAATCAAAATTGTTTCCTTCAGATCTGGGATTAGTTGTCACTGACTTTTTGAAGCAATACTTTGACAACATCATGGATTACAGTTTTACAGCCAGGATTGAAGAAGAGTTTGATGAAGTAGCGGAAGGAAAGCTGAAATGGAGTAATGTGATAGACGAGTTTTACACTCCTTTTAAAAAAGATGTGGACGAAACAATTGAAACAGCAGAACGTATAAAAGGGGAAAGAGAATTAGGGGTTGATCCTGTTAGCGGCAAACCGGTTGTAGCAAGAATGGGACGCTATGGAGCTATGATTCAAATAGGTGTCGCCGATGATGAAGAAAAACCCCGCTTTGCCAAGATCCCAACAGGACAAAGTATTGAGACGATCACATTTGAAGAAGCGATGAATTTATTTGGTGCACAGGGTACCATGGGCCAGTATGACGAAAAAGACATTTCAGTTAATGTAGGACGTTTTGGTCCATATGTAAAATGGGGAGAGGAATTTATTTCGCTGCCCAAGGGTACAGATCTCGGCACCGTGGATTTAGAAACCGCTATCAAACATATAAAGCAAAAGCAAATCGCAGATGCACCAGTGGGCACTTATGAGAACAAACCCATTACCAAGGGAAAAGGAAGGTTTGGCCCCTATATCAAATGGGATAGCATGTTTATCAATGTACCAAGACGTTATAATTTTGATACGCTGACGCAGGTTGAAATGAACGAACTGATAGATGCCAAAGTAAAAAAAGAAGCCAATCGCTTTATTCAGCGCTGGCCTGATGAAAAGATCTCTGTGGAGAATGCAAGATGGGGACCTATCCTTAAGTTTGGTAAAAAGATCATCCGCATTCCTAAAAAAGCAGATGATACAAAATATACGGCAGAGGAAGCTGCTGCATTCACATTAGACGATGTGAAGAAATTCATTGAGGCTGAAGTGCCGGGTGCATTTACAAAAAAGACCAGGAAGACAGCAACTAAGAAAGCCCCGGCAAAAAAGGCTGCAGCAAAGAAAAAAGCTGCGAAAAAGAAATAATCATTGTAAGCATCGTATTCAATTGCAGATGAAAAGAGCCTACTGGGAAAAAATAGCACCTTCTTACAACGATGAAATATTCGATGTACTGCACAATGATACAAAAGCATTGATCAGGTCAGTGATTGAAAGGTATGCATCGAAAAAAAAGACAGTGGCAGATATCGGCTGTGCTATTGGTAAATGGCTGCCTGTACTTTCCCCTGCTTTTAAAAAAGTTGTGGCGGTTGATATTTCAGCCAAAAATCTTGAAATAGCACAACAACTATATCCGCAATATAAGAATGTAGAATACCTGCGGGCTGATATGAGTGGAAAGAAAACTAAAGTACCTCCATGTGATTTTGGTATCTGCATCAATGCTATTCTCACTCCATCAAAAAAAGACAGGGATATTTTTTTCCGGTCCTTAACGGCCTGTATCAAAAAAGGTGGAAGAATTGTTATCACCATTCCTTCGCTGGAATCCTATTTATTGACCAGCATCATTCAGCAGCAATATAAAATTGACAAGGGCCTTTTTCCTGCATCAAAAAATGGTAAAGAAGCTATCCGAAAATGGAATAATATCCGGCAGGGCAATGCTGATATTGATGAGGTCACACATAAACATTACCTGAAAGAAGAACTCCGGTTATTATTATCCAAAGAAGGTTTTGTAGCAGAAGAATTCCAAAAAATTGAATATGACTGGTCAACCGAATTTCACAATCCTCCAAAATGGCTGAAAGAGCCAAGGCCCTGGGACTGGATGGTGGTAGCAAAAAAAATATAGCTTTTAACTGCAAGTCCCGGGTTGTTTCTTAAAATTTGACACTCCTCCTATCGTTGAGTAAACTCATAGCATCCAACTTCAAACTTTGATTTCTTTAGCTTCTCCCCATCTGTGGAAAAGTTTAACTATTCCCTTTCATCAGCAATAAAGATATTGTGCCAGAATCGCTACCATGGAAACCAATAATGAAATATCTGCACTGTTTACGTTGATCGATGATCCTGATGAAGAGGTCTTTGGCCTCGTATCCAATAAGATCGTTGATTATGGTAAAGAGATTATTCCCAACTTAGAGCATCTCTGGGAAACAACTCCCAACGAAGAAATACAAAACAGGATCGAGTTACTGATTCACCGTCTTCATTTTACAGATCTTGCAGAAGATTTCCGGCAATGGAGTATATCCGGTCATCATGACCTGATGCTCGGTGCTATGCTGACTTCAAAGTTTCAATATCCTGAAATTTCCACTACTCCGGTCTTGCAGGAAATTGAGAAAGTAAGACGTAATATCTGGCTTGAACTGAATAATTATCTTACCCCGCTGGAGCAGATCAATATTGTCACCAGTATTTTATACAGTTATTATGGCCTGAAAGGTGGCGAAACCAATTATAAGGAGCCGAATGAATTTTTGCTGCACAAAACGCTGGAAGTAAAAAGAGGCAACCAGATAAGTAATGGCATCCTGTACCTGGTGTTGTGTGAACTACTGGATATCCCGGTGAGAGCCATCAATATACCCAAACAATTTATCGTTGCTTATTTCAAACCCGGTTATTCCGAAGAAAACCTCTCTGATCCCCTTCATAAAGTGGAGTTTTTTATTGACCCCACTTCAGGGCAAATATTCACCCACCAGGATGTGGACAATTATTTCAAACGTATCTCCGTTCCGCCAGTGGGTTCTTATTTCAAACCCCGAAAAAATAAACAGGTAGTCCAGCAACTACTGGAAGAATTCAGTAAATGCTTTGACAGCGATAAAGAAAAGCACAAACAGGCTGAGTTGATGGAACTGGTGAAGCTGCTTGATTAATATACAAATTATACTGTTTAAGGTGGGGCTCAAAGCGATTTTTAAAAAATATAAGGTTATGGATTTGTAAACACTGCACTTCTATTACCACATCTCATAACTCAAGTCTCCATCCATCCCTATATTCTCTTTTCACAAACAGGTTGGCTTCATCAACCCTTCGCCAGGCTCAGGGTCACAACATACGATCATAAAGTAAGGCTATATCCGTCTCTATATTCCCGCTTTACAAACTGGTTGGCTTCATCAAAGTTGGTAACCTTCATGTTTTTGGCATCCCACAAAAGTTTCTTACGGCCAAGATATTTGTCTTCCCAACCTTTCAGTTTAGGATTCTTCATCATCCAGCTGCGGATAGCCAGGTTACCCATCAAAATACTTTCCGTAAATGGTCCGGCATATTCAAACGGAGAGCTTGTTGTTGCTTTACCGTATCCGGCACGGCAGGCATTCACCCATTGCAGGTAATGGCCTTCAGGTACCCGTTTGATTGTTTCTTTCGGCATTGTCTTTTCTTTCATCAGCCTGGATGGCAGTAATCTTGGATTTGCACCGTAACAATCCAATAACATTTTACCTTTGGTACCAATTAATAAAACCCCACCATCCCAGTTTCCAAAAGCTTCTTCGGGTAATAATTCTTCCGGACGTTCAGGCAATAATCCACCATCATGCCATGATACCCTGATTGTACCCTTCCCATCTGTTCTCGGATAATTCAAATGAATAATGGAAGCAGGCGGACAAGCATCCAGGTTTTGCGTATCATTCCACATTTCTTTCCAGATGGTAGCTACACTGCATTCAGCAGAATCAGGATAAAGAATCGGAAGAATGCGATAAATAGGATCCATTATATGACAGGCCATGTCTCCTAATGCACCAGTACCAAAGGCCCACCAACCCCGCCAGTTGAACGGCAGATAAGCAGGGTTATAATCAATCCCTTTTGCCGGACCTAACCATAAATCCCAATCAAGTTCCCTGGGAATATCATACTTTCCTGCAGGAGTAGGTATCCCTTGTGGCCATACCGGACGATTGGTCCATGCATGAGCTTCGGTTACTTTACCGATCATCCCTGCTTCATACATTTCTTTCGCCTTACGTACACCATCACCGGAACCACCCTGGTTACCCATCTGGGTTACTACTTTATATTTTTTAGCCGCTTCAGTCAGAATCCTTGCTTCATAAATATCATGTGTCAGCGGTTTTTGGGTATAAACATGTTTGCCCAGTTGCATGGCAGCCAATGTAGCGACAGCATGGGTATTATCAGGTGTAGAAATTGAACAGGCATCAATATTATTTTTTTCTTTCGCCAGCATCTCCCTGAAATCATGATAGTAATTTGCTTTTTCAAAACGTTTCCTTGATTTTGCAGCTTCCCGGTCGTCTACATCACACATGGCCACAATATTTACATAAGGACTTTTTGAAAACTCCAGCAAATCACTTTCTCCTTTTCCGCCTGCTCCGATACCGGCAATATTCAATTTATCACTGGGAGCAATAAATCCACGGCCCAGTACATGCCGGGGAATTATGAAAAACCCGGAACCAGCAATTGCTGTATTACGGATAAAATTTCTGCGGGAAAGATTCATATTTTTTTTAACAGGCGTCATACTGGAAAATTTTCATTAAGTTAAATTGAACTTGTAGAACCATCAAAAATTATTCTGGAATTCATCAACTTTCACAACAAATCTTTAGCTTTCAGAAAAAAGACATGTCCATCAGCTGGAGTGATTTTGAGAAAATTGACATGAGGATCGGAACTGTCATTGCGGTCAATGATTTTCCAAAAGCCAGAAAGCCGGCTTACCAGTTAACCATTGATTTTGGCAGTACTATTGGTATTAAAAGGTCCTCCGCCCAAATAACAGTTCATTATCCCAAAGAAACTTTGCTGAACCGCCAGGTCATTGCCGTTGTTAACTTCCCTCCCCGGCAAATTGCAAACTTTATCAGTGAATGTCTTGTATTAGGTATTTATGATGAGAATAACGATGTAATTTTATTACAACCCGAGCGACCCGTACAAAACGGGCAAAAGATCGGTTAAGATGTCCGACACCTTCCATACATATTATCATTCGCCTGTTGGCCTGCTCAAAATAAGCGGTACAGAAAATTATATAACTGAGGTCAGCTTTCATGACACTTCACAGAAAGCGGAAGGAAAGAAAAAACATTTTCCACTGATACTAATTAATTGCGTTGAACAATTGATACAGTATTTCAATGGCCAGCGCAGGATCTTTGAGCTCCCATTGAATCAGCCGGGCACTGTATTTCAGCAGGAAGTATGGAATGAACTGCTGCAAATACCTTTTGGCAAAACGATCAGCTATCTTGAGTTAGCCAGAAGAATCGGCGATTTCAAGGCTACAAGAGCTGTGGCCAGTGCAAACGGGAAAAATAATATTGCTATCATTGTACCCTGCCATCGGGTAATCGGTTCCAATAAAGAACTGATTGGCTATGCCGGCGGGTTATGGCGAAAGAAATGGTTGCTGGAACATGAGGCAAAAGTGGCGCATGGAGTACAGACATTGTTTTAATCCGTTTTCCAATTAAATCAACTCCTCACTGGTAAAAGCAAAAGGCAATAAAAGACGTGCTGTTTTAACAATATGTATCTTCCCTTCCATTCCTCCCATAATGACCCGGATAGGTTTTTTGAATCTTGTTTCGTATTCAAGCAACGACTGCCGGCACATACCACAGGGAGAAATAGGGTGGTTACTTTTTTCTTTAGCCGGGTTATAACTAATAGCAATTGTATTGATCGCAATACCCGGATATAATGTAGCTGCATTCCCGAGTAATACCCTTTCAGCACAAATTCCTACCGGGTAAGAGGCATTCTCCTGGTTGGTACCTGCTACAAATTCACCATTATCCAAAACGGCTACAGCCCCTACATTAAATTTGGAATAAGGTGCATATGCCTGTCCTGTAACAGCCCTGGCCTTATTCAGCAGTACAGCATCTGCGTTACTCAACTGGCTGATATCCTCATATACTTCGTATTCAAACTCAAACTTGCCTTGCTTCATTTTTCCGATTCGTTTAAAGACAACAATGCCCCTGACTTTGTCAAGGGCATTTAAAGTTAGTTTATTTTACAACACGGAACAACCGTTTCCATCTTGGCCCGCCTTCCCAGCTAAACCAGATCAGCCATGCTTTACCCACTACCCTGTCCTCTGGTACAAAACCCCAGAACCTCGAATCCTGCGAACCATGACGATTATCACCCATCATCCAGTAATAATTCATTTTAAAACTATAACTACTCACTTCTTTGCCATTCAGGTAGAACTTACCGTCCTTTTTATAAAATTCATTTTTTTCATAAACCCTTATAGCTCTCTCATATAACGAATAAGTTGAATCATTTAACTGCAAAGAAGCTCCTTTCGCAGGTATCCATACAGGGCCGAAATTATCTTTTGTCCATTTAAAATATACTGTATCCTGCGGATAAACATCACCGGAAGTAGTTCTTGGATCAAAATCATTAACATCCCTTGAAATATACAATTCATTATCGGGGACAAGCGGGCTGGAAAGAAAAGGCTGGCTTTTGAACTTATCAACCATATTATACGGAAGGTTGATCGTGAAGTTTCCATTTGCATCAATACCGACCTCGTTGGTATTAAATTCCTCTTTCATGAAATCTTCATTCAGACTCACTTTTGATGTAAAGCTGTAGGTGTACTGTGCATCAGGTGGCGGAACTGTTTTTTGTCCATTGATATAGACCTGCCCTTCTTTTATTTCCAGCATATCGCCGGCAACAGCTACACAACGTTTGATATAGTTATCACTTTTATCAGCAGGGTGAACAGCCAGCGGATAGTTACCGGGGTCGTTCAATACAATTTTTCTTCCTTCATCAATATTACCTTTCCCCATTCTCCTGCAAACATCATAATAGGGATCCTTCGACTGGAAATTGGGCAGATTAATGACTGTATCCCCTGCCGGAAAATTAAATACTACTGCATCATTTCTTTTAACAGGAGTCGCAAACCATCTCATATAAGGAAGCTTAATTGCCTCTGAATAGGACTTCCGGCTGGAACCAAATGGAAGATAATTATGTACGAATGGAACAGATAACGGGGTATTAGGTATCCGGGGTCCATAGCTTAATTTACTAACAAAAAGAAAATCGTTGATAAGCAAAGTTTTCTCCATCGAACCTGAAGGAATGGTATACGCCTCAAAAATAAAAGTGCGGATAAGTGTGGCGGCCACCACAGCAAAAATTGCTGCATCTACCCATTCTCTCCAGCTTTTTTTCTTGTGATTTTTTACAGCCTCAGCTCCAATAAATTTTGGATCCTCCTTGTAAGCCAGGTAAGGGAAATAAACTGGTGCACCTATGGCCGCAGCAGTATGAGCTCCCAACGAAAAACGACCAAATACTTTTGCAAATTCTATAAAGATGCCCGGGCTGATAAACCAGCCTACTACCGGTATAAACTGCCAGAAGACCCAGTGTTTGGGACGCTGAGCCAGTTCCTGCATCACCCAGGTGTTATAAAAAGGGATATAAGCTTTCCAGGAAGGTACCCCGGCTTTCGCAAATAATTTTGCGAAACCGAACGATGGCAGAAAAACGATCAGGGTCCCGATCAGGTAAACGACGAAAATATGTTGTAATGGCATGAACCTTATTTTATAGCTGACAAAAGTATTATAAATATCTGCGCTTCAAAATTTTAATATTCAAAGTTTTGCTAATTCTGTAGCCAGATTCAGGAGAATAAATGATAATTTAGAGTTTAGCGGTTATGCAACATTTCTCTATTAAAGACATAGAAAATCTCTGTGGTATTAAAGCCCATACACTTCGGGCATGGGAGCAACGATACAAGCTTTGTGTACCAAAAAGAAAAGACAGCCTGCACCGGACATATGATAATGATGATCTAAGAGAACTGCTCCGGGTTTCTTTTCTTTATCATAATGGACATAAAATATCAAAGATTGCCGGTTTGAGCCAGGCCGAAATCGAAAAGCTGGTAGAAGAGTCTTATAAAAGTAATACGAACAATGAAAATTTTATTCACCAATTAGTGGAAGCAGGTCTGGATTTTGACAAAGAACGATTTGAAAAGGTGATTAACTGTCTTGTCCTGCGGATTGGGATTGAAAATTGTATCAAAGATATATTCTATCCTTTTCTCCATCATATCGGGCTGCTGTGGATGACGAATCATGCCATACCGGCACAGGAACATTTTACCAGTCATATAATCCGTAAAAAAATTATTGTTGCTACTGATGGCCTGGAAATGTCAACCAGTAATAAAACTAAGGTCCTGGTTTTTACACCGGCAGGTGAGTACCACGAGATACCCCTTCTGACTGCTAATTATTTTTTCCGAAAATATGGTAATCAAACTGTTTATTTCGGTGTAAATGTGGCGCTGGAAAGTCTGAAGTATTATTTACAATATCACTCTCCGCAATACCTGTATGCGCATATTATAACCTATTTGAATAATTCAGATTTAGAAGATTATATATCCTCGCTTTGCGGGTCATTTGGAGGGAAAGTGGTTCTGTCAGGCCTGGCCAGTAAGAAAATAGAAAGAAAATTTTCCAATCTGAAAATTATTGATACGCTGGATGAAATGATCTCCTTTTCAAAAGAAATTGCATCAACCTGAAGCAAAAGTCTATTTTGGCATCACATAATTGCTGATATCTTCAATCGTAATTGTTTTGCCGGAAAGTATAATAAGCCGCTCCACAACATTGCGGAGTTCCCGGATATTTCCTGTCCAGTTATACTGTTGCAGTAGTTTGATGGCATCAGCATCAATTACTTTTTTGGCAATACCATAATCTGAGCAAATATCAGTCAGGAACTGGTCTACCAGTAGCGGGATATCATCCCTCCTTTCATTTAAAGAAGGAACATGAATGAGAATAACACTGAGGCGGTGATAAAGGTCGAGCCTGAAATTCTTAGCTTCAACCTCTTTTAACAGGTCTTTATTGGTAGCTGCTATTACCCGTACATCAACACTAATATCTTTATCTGCTCCTACCCTGGTGATTTTCCCTTCCTGCAATGCCCGCAGTACTTTAGCCTGGGCACTTGCACTCATATCTCCAATCTCATCAAGAAAAAGTGAGCCTCCGTTAGCTGATTCAAATTTACCTATCCGTTGTTTGATGGCAGAAGTAAAAGAACCTTTTTCATGTCCAAATAACTCACTTTCGATTAATTCTGAAGGGATAGCCGCACAGTTCACTTCGACTAAAGGTCCGGATGCCCGGTTACTTTTTTCATGTATCCAGCGGGCCACCAACTCTTTCCCTACGCCATTTTCCCCTGTGATCAATATCCTTGCATCGGTAGGGGCAACTTTTTCAATGGTTTCCTTTATTTTCCTGATTGGCGCAGAGTCTCCGATCATTTCCTGAACCCGGCTTACTTTACGTTTCAGCACTTTTGTTTCCATAACCAGGCTGCTTTTATCCATCGCATTCCGGATCGTGATCAAAAGACGGTTCAGGTCTGGGGGTTTCGAGATAAAGTCATAAGCACCTTTCTTAACAGCTTCAACAGCAGTTTCAATATTTCCATGCCCTGATATCATAATAACGGGAACATCAGGGTTCACCTCGCCGGCTTTTTGCAAAAATTCAATGCCATCCAGTTTGGGCATCTTAATATCACAAAGAACAAGGTCATAGGTCTTTTCCCTGAATTTTTTCAACCCTTCCTCCCCATCTGCTGCCTCCTCGATTTTATAGCCCTCAAAAGACAATATTTCGGTCAGGGTTTTACGGATTGCTTTTTCATCATCTATAATCAATATATCAGCCATGAAAATTCATTTTATAGCATAAAATTAAACGATTTGAGTTGAAGCAGAACAAGTAACAAGCGAAAGAAAGACAATCAGTATCAGACAGGTGGCTTAATTTAAACTCTTTTAAAAAATAGAGGCCGGGTAGAAACCCAGCCTCGTTTTAAAATCCAATATCCTATGAAAAACCGAAACAAAGATGCACTTAAATAATTGAAACGTTGCACCTTACCCTAAGTTTTTTTTTCTCAATCGTCATTATTGGTGCTATAAACAAAAGCCCTGCACAGTGCAGGGCTAAAAAAATAGAATTATTTGAAAATTTACTTCACCTGGTACATTACTTCTTTTACAAGCTTTACCGTTCTGGACACATCTGGTAATGCGGCTGCAACCAGGTTTGGAGCATAGTGTAAGGGTGCATCAGCTGCTGTTATCCGGCGAATTGGTGCATCGAGGTAGTCAAATCCTTCTTTTTGTATACGATAAGTTATTTCGGAAGAAACAGAGGCAAATGGCCATTGTTCTTCCACAATTACAAGCCGGTTGGTCTTTTTTACGCTTTCTAATATCGTCATCCAGTCAAGTGGCCGGATTGTCCTGAGGTCAATAACTTCTGCGCTGATCCCCTCTTTTTCCAACTCAGCTGCGGCTCCCAATGCCACTTTCATCATTTTGTTGAAAGAAACAATGGTCACATCCCTGCCAGCCTTTTTTACATCCGCTTTTCCCAGTTCGATATAATATTCGTCATCAGGAATATCACTCTTATCGCCATACATCTGTTCACTCTCCATAAACATTACAGGGTCTTCTTCAAATCGTATGGCCTGTTTTAGTAAGCCCTTTGCATCATAACCAGTACTGGGAGAAACCACTTTGATTCCCGGAATATTTGCATATAAAGATTCGAAAGCAGTAGAGTGCTGAGCACCCAATTGTCCGGCTGAACCATTACCCCCTCTAAATACAATTGGGCAAGAAATTTGTCCACCGCTCATTGCCAACATCTTAGAAGCAGTGTTTAGAATTTGATCTAAAGCTAAAACGGCAAAATTCCATGTCATAAACTCAACAATCGGACGCAGACCATTCTGAGCAGAACCAACACCAATAGCTGCAAAACCCAGTTCTGAAATAGGAGTATCAATTACTCTTTTAGGCCCGAACTCTGCCAGCATTCCCTGGCTTACCTTGTAAGCACCGTTGTATTCTGCCACTTCCTCTCCCATCAGGTAAACCCTTTCATCCCTTCTCATTTCTTCACTCATTGCCTCTCTGAGGGCATCCCGAAATGCAATTGATCTTGCCATCTTTTTATACTTTTTTAAGTGGGGCAAATTTAAGCGACAGGCCGCATAAAACCTAAAATCAAAAAGCCCGCAAAGGGCCTGCTTTCAAAGTAATTTACAGCAGCTATTATTTTTAAAACTATGTGTCTTTTAACCTGGGATCATTCTGCTATCAAAAACTTTTCACCGGTCGCATTTACCCTGTAGAAAATGCCTTTCTCAATATACAAGGCTTCAGAGTGCCCCTTATAATGCGGCACATCTGTATTAAACAGTTTTTTATTAAAGGAGGTACTGATGGTGTCTGCTACAATTGTATGACCTGTAGCTATATATTTAGCTCCAAACTGAAATAATGTACTATCAATCTGCTGTTGGGTAGCTTTATACTTATTTATATAATAACCCCTGTACCAAAACGGCCCAAGGTCACTGTAGAGAATATCTACTTTCAGGTCAGGGTAATTATAAGTAGTATCGCCGTAGAAAGGCCTCACCAGCTCATTGACCTTAGATACGGTTATCTCCATACTATTCACTACCGAAGAAACTCCTCCATGAACATAGAGCACATTCCCTACCTTCTGCATGACATTTTTGGTTCTGAGCCATCTCCCTAATTCTGACTGCTCTCCATACAAGGCCAGGTAATTTTCATTCAGCAGACCGGCGTTTCCTATATACTTGGCGTGCACATATCTTAAGTCCCCGTTAAGATTCATTATTTCATGATTACCCAATACGAAGTGAACATACCCTCCGGCAGCTTTTGCCTTTTCCTCCAGTGAATAAATAAGCCAAAGCACTTCTGTGACCCGGTCCCCCCTATCAAAAAAATCACCAGTCAGTACAAGATGCCCGTCACCAAATATCCAGTTAAAATTATCATCTATCACATTATTCCCCTGCAGCAACTTTCTAAAAGCACTGAATGTTCCTTCTATATCCGATATGACCAATTGCTTACTGACTTTCCTGAAATCATTCTTCTCATTATGCAACTTTGTTTTGAGTTGAACTGTAAATTCTTTGCCTGGGATATCCGTTGCAATTTTTAATACTAAATGATTTTTTTCTGATACCGGAACTGAGTCTGTTTGTACCGTCTTGATACCTTTATCTTCAAAAATATAGTTCACATACACCTTATCATTTTTATACAACACATAAGGCCCGTCATACCGGGAGGGTGAAGAAATTCCATCATTAATTGAATTATCCTGCAGCAGAAACCCGGCTGCCAGCAGAGGGAGAAATCCAAAAATTATTTTTGCTTTATTCATTATAACCGGGTTTGTGGAATTACTGAATTAAATGACGAAACAATCACGGCTGCAGTTGCGCAAATAACCCTGTTTAAAGATATTGCAAAAAATTTAACCAACAGTTTACAGGTGAGGAGAAATAACCCTGCATTGACTCTTGCCTCAGGTTACCTGAAATGTGATTCCCCACCCCTTTGCTGCAAACCTGCTTTGGCTTTTAAACATAAGCACAACCATAATTTACCGCTCACAGGATATTTACTGCACTGGTAACATCCAGGCAGCATTTTATGAAGAAGAGTTGCCATATAAATACCGGCTGTACTAAACCAAAAACCAAATGCTTTATGGTAAGGTATATCATGTCCTTCTCTATTCCCGATGGCCGGCAGCAATCTGCTCAAAGAGTAATTGATCTTTATTTTGATACTTTATATAAAAATGGTCCGGGCGGCATGCGGAGTCAATGCTATGCAGATGAAGAGGATGATTGCCGGTTTATTCATCTAAAAAGTTTCAAAAAAGAATCTATTGCTAATCATCATTTCAGGTCTGCTATATTCAGGGAGTATATTTGTCAATTAGAAACCCTTTGCGGTAACAGCCTCTCCTTCTCCAAACTAATTCAACAGCAAACATTTGAATCAATTTATTAGTGAACATTGGTAAATGTTTAAAAAGTGTCTGTTTTGAAACTTTAAATCCATTAAATTTATCTTTTCGAAACAAAACAACCAGTCAATTATGCACAGAGTCATCATACCTGTTGACTTTTCCGAGACCTCATTGAATGCTGCCCGCTACGCTGCAAAAATGCTTTCCGGGAAAGAAAATGCACAGGCTGTTTTGTACCATAATTACGACAGTGATGACGAGTACGATATATGTCTTAATTACCAGGAAAGTCTTAAGAAAGAGTTCCTGAAAGCAGGTGTAAAAAACGTAATATGTGAACATGAAATGGGTGGCGATCTTATTGAGAATATATCCCTCCTGGCACATAGTATACGAGCTACACTGGTTGTTATGGGAATTACAGGTAAATCTGCCATCAGGCAGATCATGTTTGGAAGCAATACGCTGAAATTAATAGATAAAAATCTTTACCCGGTAATGATCATCCCCCCGGATGCTGTCTATAAGGGTGTAACCCATGTTGCATTTGCCACCGACTTTAAAAATGTTGAACTGAGTACTCCCTCTCAATTAATAGGCTCAGTACTGCAATTATTTGACCCTAAGATCCACATTGTACATGTAACTAAAGAAAAAGATATTTTGTTATCAGAAGATATGCAAAAAGAAAAGGAAAAGCTTGCACAAATGTTCGAGCATTTTCAAAATGAATTTTTCTTTATTACCCGCAATGATTTTTACGAAGCATTAGATAGTTTTATTACTGAACACAATATCGACGTACTCATCACGGTACCCAAACATCAAAGTAATTCTTCCTCTCTTTTTAAATCTACACATACAAAAAGACTGGCCTATCACAGCCATATTCCTATTTTAGCAGCCCATCAATAATTCACCCCGTTTTCTAAACGTTAGACAATTTTTTTTTATCTTTATGAGATATCACAATACTTAAAACTAACCATATGAAAACTGTTATTGTGCCTGTTGATTTCTCAGAAACCTCACTGAATGCAGCCCGATATGCAATGAAAATGTTGACAGGGCAGTATGGTGTACACATGATCTTACATCATGTGTACGAAAAGGCAAGCCAGGCCACTGAAGCAACTCAGCGTCTTGAAACATTAAAGGAAGAATTAATGACCACCGGTATTGTAAAAATCACTCCGCTGGCTGAAGAAGGAAGTGATTTCAGAGCCGTACTCGAGAAACTGGCCCGCCTCCGCCAGGCTGATCTGATTATCATGGGAATAACAGGCAGAACTTCTATTGGCCAGACAATCATAGGCAGCAATACTTTGAAAATGGTAGAACAGAAGGTATGCCCGGTGTTAATTATTCCACCGGAATGTACTTACAGCAATGTTAGAAACGTTTTACTTACATCAAGTTTTAAAAATATTTCTGACAGTACACCATTTGTTCCCATTAAAAAGGTACTCAAACCCTTCCATCCGAGCCTCCATATTATGAATGTGGACAGTGAACATTATATTGCCATTACAGAAGAATACCAGGCAGAACAGGTAAAGTTAAAAGAAATGTTCAGTGAATTTAATCCTGACTTCTATTTTCTCAGCCTGCATGATATTGATGAGGCAATCAATCAATTTGCGAATGATAAAAAAATTGACCTGATTATAATAATCCATAAAGAACAAACTCTCTTTTCAAAACTTTTTGTAAAAAGTCATACCAAAAAGCTGGCCTACGAAAGCAATATTCCTGTATTAGCAGTTCATGAATAATGAAATAAATGCAGGAAAACGGTACTTGACAGCCTGCAAACTAAAGGCTATCTTTACAAAAGTATCTTTATGACCCTGGTAAATAAAATACTGACTTGTATTAATACTTTTGCTGAGCAATCACTGCCTGCAAATTTCTATATCCCTGATTAAGTAGCCGCGTCTCTTACGAATTAACCTATTACACTACCGGTCTTTACCGGAAATAATATTCAACTGATGCCAGTATGAAAAATATCAAAATTATTGAAGTCCCTTCTGAGATTGGTGCGGGCACCCGTGGAGCCAGCCTGGGTATTGAAGCAATAAAAATTGCAGCACTTGATTTCATGAGTAATTTTTTTATCCATTTCCCTTCAGAAAAAATTCAGACGGAAAACAAATTGTTATACGAGCCGATTGAGTCACCCTATGCCAAACGCATAAAAGGCATTGCCGCTATTTATGAAAGAATGAGTAAAGCAGTATGTGACTCCATGAAAAATAATTTTTTTCCGGTTGTACTCAGTGGTGACCACAGTACATCCGGTGCCACCATTGCCGGAATAAAAATGGCAAAGCCCAAAAGCAAACTGGGGGTAATCTGGATAGATGCACATGCAGACCTGCATACTCCCTATACAACTCCTTCAGGCAATGTACACGGGATGCCAATGGCCGTTTCAATTAATAAAAATAATGAGGATTGCGCAGTGCATGATATAGATGATGAAACAGCAAAACACTGGAACTACTTGAAAAGTATCGGCAAGATCGCTCCGAAAGTTTTGCCAGAGGATGTTGTTTTTATTTCACTGAGAGATTATGAAAAAGAAGAAAAACATCTGATAGAGAAGTATGACATGAAAGTGATCACAACAAAGGAAGTCCGAAGCAAAGGCGCTGAAAATGTTGTCAGAGCTGTTCTCCGCTATTTATCAGACTGTACTGATATCTATATATCCTTCGATGTTGACAGCCTGGATTCTTCTATATCCAAAGGAACCGGCACACCGGTAAGTAATGGACTTAAAGAAAGAGAAGCGGAGGATCTGATCAGTAAATTCATGCAAAACCGTAAAGTATGTTGTTTTGAAATCACTGAAGTAAACCCAACATTGGATAAGGAAAACCTGATGGCAGAAATTGCGTTCAATATTCTCCAGCGCAGTGTAAACGTTTTAATGATGAATTAGGCCCGCAAGTATTTTCATTACTATAAGTATGAGCAATATGAATACCAGCAAGGGGATTTTATATATATACAGTTTATCACTCCTGTTATTTAGTTTTTCCGGTTTCTCTGTTGTTGCGCAACCAGGGAACTACAATAAATTTATTCAGGATTATCAACAAGCGTATAGTAAGAATCATGAAGTAGTAAAAGGAGATGACAAAAAGAATATACACTTCTTTCCTGCAGATGAAAGTTTTCGCATTGAATCATCATTTGAAAGAATTTATGAAGCCCCATGGTTCAAAATGGAAACTTCTGGTAAGGAGAAAAAAATATACAGAGTTTATGGCATTCTCCATTTCACAATAAAAGATACAAGCCTTCAACTGCATATTTACCAATCACAGTATTTGATGTCAGTAAAGGAGTATAGCAATCATTTATTCATCCCCTTTACAGACCTTTCCAATGGTGAAGAAAGCTATGAAAATGGCAGATATATAGACCTGGTCATTGCTGATGTAGAAAACGGGAAATATGTCATTGATTTCAATAAAGCCTATAATCCATATTGTGCCTATATTAATAATGTTTACAACTGCCCTGTTCCTCCAAAAGAAAACAACCTGAATGTGGCTATAAAGGCTGGTGAAATGAAGTATGGGAAGGGATATTGAGTCATTTCAGAAAATATAGTTCACGATTTAAGCCTGGATTGAATTTAAAACAGATCCATCTGTTTCTTAACAACACTCCTATTTAAGAACATAATTAGCTGAATGTTCTTTTTAGTCCTTCCAGAAACGTTACAGGGGAATATGCAAGTTCTCTTTTTGCTTTATCGATAATAAAGCCTGTCCTGGCTGGTCTTTTGGCTGGCTGTGAGAAACTTTCAGCTGTTACACGTTTAATAAGAGATTTGTCTAATCCCAGAAAGTCGGCGGTCTTGCAGGCCATCTCATAAGGTGTTAATATGTTAATCCCACTAAGATGATAAATACCACAGGCTCTTTTCTCCATAATTGCAATAATTCCTGCTGCGAGATCTTCAACATAGGTAGGTGTCCGGACCTGGTCATTAACAACATTATACGCTTCACCTTTTTCCAGTTTTTCTTTAACTATTGTAAGAATATTACTGCGCCCGGCCATTGGCTTTCCATAAACCAGTACCGTTCTGACTATGGCCCAATCATGTTCGTAATGCATTACTGCTTCTTCTGCTTCCAACTTCGTCTTTCCATAAAAGTTTACCGGGTTTGGAGTGTCACCTTCTGTATACATCCCGGCTTCTCCATCAAAAACAAAATCCGTAGAAATAAAAATGAAAAAACATTTATGTTTTGCAGCATTTGAAAGCATCGTAACTGTACCTTCCGTATTTATCCTCAAAGCTTCCTTTTGGTTTAGCTCACATTCATCAGGCTTACTTATAGCACCGGCATGCACTACCACCTCCGGTTTATATGTATCGAAAATATCATTCACTGCGAATGGGTTGGCAAAATCCAATTCGGCATATACAAATTTTTCTGAATTGCCGAAAGGGAGCCTGTTATTTCCTTTGCCCGTCGCAATGACATCATATCCTTTTTGTAATAGCTGTCCAACAAGATAATGACCCAAAAAACCATTAGCCCCTGTAATAAGTACTTTCATAGTCCAAATGTAGAATTATCAAATAAAAAATCCTGTTCTGGTAGAACAGGATTTTTAATATAAATCAGAAAGATACTTAAGGCTTGTTTAAAGCTTCAACCAGCATGGTCAGTTCTCCTTCGCTTTTAAGCTTCAGGCTATTGGCAGCAACAAATTCATTAATTTTTACCGACAAATCCGGTAAAGCTTCTGCAATATCTTTTTTTCCACCTTTAATACGCTTAATGGCTCCACCTGGAACATAAATATAAAACTGTTCGGTTGTTATAATTTCACGTCTGCTGTAATCGCCTAATGTTGCAGCATCCTCTACTTTTTGGCTCATGTATTTTAACAGGTGAACCTTAGGTCCTTTTGAAAGCACCTGGTAAATAGTTCTTTCAGTTTGTTTATCGATCTCAGGATAGCCTGAACCAAATTCATAGTGCTTCACTGTTCCATCATTTTGCACCTGATCATAAGACACAGATCTGAATGACTCCAGTTTCATATCCTGGCCATCCTTTTGCAGCATGATGGCATTATTAAATATGTTGAATTTAACAGGGATATTAGAAATTGTTTTCCCACTGGGAATCTGTATGGTTGCAGGATTATAATCCTGGCTAAGGAAAAGAGAACCCCCAACTTCCTGCAGCACTGGCAATCTCATCGGTACGATCAGCAAATCTTCAAAAATCGCCTGACTATTTTCTGTATTGGTATCAGAAGTATTTTGTCCAAACACATCGGCTACAGTAAAAGCATACAAACAAATCCCTAAAAATAACTTTAACGCATAAGTGATTTTCATTCCTATTTTTTTAAGTGGGCAAATATATCAAACGTATAAATAAAAAATCCGCCGTTTATAAATTTAACATCCGGCAATCGATTTATTTTCACACCCATTAAGACTAAAATTGATATCTGGGTTTGATATATAAAAAAATGGCCATACAAAAAGTATGGCCATCCCTTAAAAATTTGTTCTTTTCTAAAAAGCTTTTTTTCCGGCTTGTTTTAAATTTTTAAAATCAGGGGTCAACCCCATATTATAAAAAGTGAAAGAATAAATATCTGCTGTTGTTTCGAGTGCCTTTTTGAGATTACTGGCACCATGGCCGGAATTGACATCTATCCTGATCAAAACAGGATTTTCGCCTTTATAATGCTCCTGTAAAGTTGCAGCATATTTAAAAGAATGTGCAGGTACCACCCTGTCATCATGATCGGCTGTTGTGATAAGAGTAGCCGGATAATTTAGCCCGCTTTTGATATTATGAATCGGAGAGTAAGCAAACAGGTTTTTAAAATCATCCGGGTTATCACTGCTACCGTATTCGGCTATCCAGTTCCAACCGATCGTAAATTTATGGAATCGAAGCATATCCATAACACCCACTTGTGGTATCGCCACTTTAAAAAGTTTTGGTTGTTGATTAATGACAGCTCCTACAAGCAATCCTCCGTTTGAGCCTCCCTGAATAGCCAGGTAATCATTAGATGTATACTGTTTCTCTACCAGGTATTCGCCGGCAGCAATAAAATCATCAAAAACGTTTTGCTTTTTGAAACGCATTCCTGCTTCATGCCATTTTTCTCCATATTCACTACCGCCCCGGAGATTAGCCAAACAGTAAATTCCACCTTGCTCCAGCCATGCAATCCTGGCCGGTGAAAAATTAGGAGTTGTACTGATATTAAACCCGCCGTATCCATATAAAATGGTGGGATTTTTCCCGTTTAGCTGCATCCCCTTCTTATAGACAATAAACATAGGGATCTTCGTTCCGTCTTTACTGGGATAAAAAACCTGCTGTGTTTCGTATTCTTCAGGATTAAATTTTACTTCCGGTTTTCTAAAGACGGTACTTTGCCCGGTGGCTATATCATATTTATAGATGGTGGGTGGAAAAGTAAAAGAGGTGAACGTATAAAAAGTAAATTTATCATCCCTTTCTCCTCCAAAACCACTGACAGTTCCCAATGCAGGCAGTTTTACTTCCCTCTCAAATTTACCATTCAGGTCATACTGGTATACTCGACTGGTCACATCTTTCATATAGGTGATAAATAGTTTATTACCAGTAGCTGTAACCGATGACATATTTTCCTCTTTTTCTTCAATAACTGTTTTCCAATTTGCAGGAGCAGGATTCAGCGGATCCACCAATACTATTTTCCTGTTTTTAGCTCCGTCATTGGTTTGCAACAGGAATTGGCCATTTACTTCTTCTACAAAACTGTACTGATAATTCCCTACTTCTTTAATAACAGGTTTAAACTTTTTATCATCACTTTTATTATCAAAATACCAGAGGCTGTTGCCTTCTTTTCCTTTACCTCTGTCACTTATGTTCAAAAAAACATATCGTTCACTTTTATCTGTAAACACACCATGAAAACGTTGTGGGTTTTCTTTATCCTCATATATCAGTACATCCTTATCCTGGCTGGTTCCCACTTTATGATAAAACACCTGGTGATTTTCATTTTTTGTAGAAAGCTCCTTACCCGTTTCTGGTGCAGGATAGCGACTATAGTAAAAGCCATCCCCCTGCCAGGAGGCCCCGGAAACCTTTACCCAGGCTAATGAATCTTTCAGGTATTTTTTTGTTGTCAGATCCATAACGAAAAATGTCCGCCAGTCACTTCCGCCGGCAGATTTGCCTACCACTGCATACTTACCATTTTTTGTAATTGAAAAAGCAGCCAGACTGGTTGTCCCTTCTGCCGAAAATTTATTAGGATCTAATACCAATTCCGGTTTACCTGCTAATCCTTTTTGCCTGTATAACACACTTTGGTTTTGCAGACCATCATTTTTCGAATAATAGAAATATTCATTTTTCCGGGAAGGTGATGAGTACTTGGGGTAATTATTTATATCTTCTAACCGGGTCTGCCATTCTTTCCGGTAAGATATCTGATCAAGATAACTGATTGTAATTTTATTCTGATTGGTTACCCATTCTTTTGTCTCTTTACTCCAATCATCTTCCAGCCAACGGTAAGGATCCGCAACTTTAGTACCATGGTAATCATCTACCACTTCCCCTTTGCTGGAAACCGGGTACTGAACCTGGGCTATTGCATAAAATGGCAATAACAATAACAGTGAAAATATTCTTTTCATAATTAGCAATTTTGCAGGATTAAAGATAGAATAATATGCCTGCAAAAATGAGCCTCCTTATCCCTTTTAAAAATTAACCTGACGAGTGGTTTTAAGAGCTGACAAGTGACTACTTATTTTTTATGACTGTTGGTGCCCCTTCACTCAGCCAGGTTGCAAAAATCTCAGAAATTTTCCACTCCTTACCGGCGTAAAGTCTTGGGCGGGCAATCATGTAGTCTATGAAATTTTCTATATCTGCCGGTCCGCATTGGGTCATTACATCTAATACTTTCTTCCCTTTATAATCACCCCCGTTAATAAACACATTCATTGAGGGGTCATTATTGATAAAATAATTTCCTGTAAATTTTATATCCGCTATAACTGAATCAATGACCTTCTGCTCATCATTCGCTGTCCATTTAGAAAATAGGATATACCTGTCATAAAATGGATCACTGTAAACATTTTGAAGCCGTATAAAATGCCCGGCCAATTGTGCGATACGGCCATAGTAAATATTGGTCTTCTCCATCATCGTATACAGAAGATCCCCTTGCTGCAATGCCAGGCCGCTTTTGTTATTGCGTATTGAAAAATAGTAATACTGGCCTTTTATAAGATTACATTTACCATAACCCTTTTCCACGGCTTCATCTTTAGCTGTTCTGTATACCCCGTAAATAATTCCCGGTTGCTTATCCTTTATTATTATTCCCTCTGGCATTTCTACTTGTACAATTTTGGTGGTATCATCCAAATCAACCATATAATCAGTAATTGGGAAAGCCCGGAGCCATTTTGTTGAGTCAGATTGAGCTAAAGAATTTGCTGAACAAAGCAGGAATAAATAAAAAAGTAGTTTTCGCATAACAAATTTTTATAACACAACTTAATACGGGCATATCTACTTTTTTATCCCGCCTGATGGGTATAATTGTTAATAAAAGATGAATTAAGCTGATATTTGTGCCGTTCAAAATACTAACAAATGTGTGTTCGATACACATTTGTAACAAAAGCTTATTTTTGACCCGCTTAAATTCAATAATGGAAAAGAAAGTTACAAAATTAGGTGTGCTTACTTCCGGTGGTGATGCCCCGGGTATGAATGCAGCTATCCGGGCAGTAGTTCGTACAGGAATATTCTATGGGCTTGAGGTTTACGGAATTATGCGTGGTTACCAGGGTATGATAGAAGATGATATTATCAAAATGGATGGCCGCTCTGTGGCAAATATCATTCAACGTGGAGGTACAATTTTGAAGACGGCCCGCTGTAAAGATTTTTTTGAAAAGGAGGGCAGAAAAAAGGCCTATAACAATCTGAAAAAAAGAGGCATTAATGGGCTTGTAATAATTGGAGGTGATGGCTCATTTCGTGGTGCTGTAAAGTTTAGCCAGGAGTTTGACATCCCCTGTGTTGGCTTAGCCGGTACCATTGACAAAGATATTTCAGGTACTGATTTTACAATTGGCTTTGATACTGCCGTCAATACAGCCGTTGAAGCAATAGATAAAGTAAGGGACACCATGGATGCACATGACCGTATCTTCATTATTGAAGTAATGGGAAGAGATGCCGGATACATTGCTTTGCATAGTGGCATTGCAACAGGAGCTGAGAATATTTTGATCCCTGAGCGAAAAACTGATATGAAGAATATTATTACTTCTTTGCAGGAAAAAGAAAGAAGAAAAAAATTGGTCAACCTGATTGTAGTTGCCGAAGGTGATGATTTTGGCGGAGCAAATGAGGTCCAGAAGATACTCCAGGAAAGCCTGCCAAAAGCAGAAATCAGAGTTTGCATTTTGGGGCATATTCAACGGGGCGGCTCACCCAGTTGCATGGACAGGCTTATTGCAAGCCGTATGGGATATCATGCTGTAGAATCACTGATTGAAGGCAGGCACAATGTATTTGTTGGAATACAAAACAATAAGATGAATTACATTCCCCTTGAAACAGCCGTAAAGAACAAAGGAAAGATCAGCGATGAATGGCTGAAGATTGTTAAAATATTAGCCAGTTAAAAGTTCACATCTCTTCACTTGAAAAAAGTATTTGCTTCGTATGACAAAAAATATTGATAAATACCTGCATAAAGAATTCGATAAAGAGGCCGGAAGACAGCATGCTTATAAAAGAACAAAAATAGTTGCCACCGTAGGACCTGCCTGCGACACCTATGAAAAATTATTAGAACTTGTAAAGGCCGGTGTGAATGTATTTCGATTAAATTTTTCACACGGGGAGCATGAGGACAAGGCCAAAATCATAAATTTTGTTTACCAGATCAATAAAACTGAACCATATAATATTGCTATCCTGGCTGACCTGCAGGGACCTAAGTTAAGAGTGGGTGACCTTGAAGGAGGGGCACTCGAAATAAATGATGGCGACATCCTGACATTTACCAATGAAAGGGTAATGGGCACGAAAGAAAAGATATTTGTTTCATATCCAGATCTCCATTCTGATGTTAAAGTAGGAGAGAAAATTCTTATCGATGACGGAAAGCTTGAAGTGATCGTCAGGGAGATCACAAAAGACAAAGAAGTAAAAGTGGAGGTTACATTAGGCGGAACATTATTTCCTAAAAAAGGGGTCAACCTTCCGGATACAAAAATATCATTGCCTTCCTTAACTGAAAAAGATCTGAATGATCTGAATTTTATTTTAAAACACAGGATTGATTGGGTAGCACTTTCTTTTGTAAGAAATCCCGAAGACATTATCGACCTGAAAAGAAGAATTAAACAGGCAGGGCATAAAGCAAAAGTTATTGCCAAAATTGAAATGCCACAGGCTATCATAAATCTGCGGGATATTATTGTGGAGAGTGATGGCATTATGATTGCCCGTGGCGACCTGGGCGTAGAACTCCCGATTGAAGAAGTACCACTTATTCAAAAAGATATTATTAAAAAATGCCTGCATCGTGCCAAGCCTGTTATTGTTGCCACACAGATGATGGAAAGCATGATAGACAGAACCAAGCCAAACAGAAGTGAAATAACTGACGTTGCCAATGCTGTGCTGGAGGGTGCTGATGCAGTGATGCTGAGCGGAGAAACTGCAACCGGCAAATACCCAAAGCTGGTGGTAGAGACAATGACAAAAATAATCCTGGAGATTGAAGCAAAAGCTTACGATTATAACAGGGAAGAAATGTTGCGTCCCCAGGGACATTCACCATCCTTCTTAAGTGATGCTATCTGCTACAATGCCTGTAAATTGGCGGAAGATGTAAACGCTGATGCTATTATTGGTATGACGCAGAGTGGCTATACCGGATTTATGCTTAGCAGTTACAGACCTAAGTCTTTGCTATATATTTTCACGAAGGAAAGATCATTGGTAAATCAATTGAGTCTCAGTTGGGGTGTGAGGGCCTTCCATTATGATGAAGAAGAAAGCCTGGATGACATTTTTTCTGACCAGATTGATATACTTAAAGAAAGAAGTTTTTTAAAAAATGGTGATGTGGTAGTAAGCACCGGAAGCACCCCGATACATCTTCACTTACCAACCAATGTTTTGAAAATAGCTAAAGTTGAATAATGGAAGCTTCTTATTAAGTATACCAACTCTGTAACAATTGAAATCAGAAAAGGCAGGTTTATCACCTGCCTTTTCTGATTCTGAGTATTTACAATTTTTTAATCATGATATTTCTGTACCAGACTGCATTACCATGATCCTGCAGGCCAATTTTACCCTTTTTATAAGTTCCGAAGTCAGGCATCTTAACAAACTTACTTCCTGCTACTAATTTCTTCCAGTTATCATCCCACAAAGTAGTTGCTACCACATTTTCTCCATTCAGGAACAGGTCGAGTTTACCATTTAAACATTTGACTTCAGCCAGGTTCCATTCACCAGCCGGTTTTACTGTTTCCTTACTGCAGGAAATCAGGTCGTACAGGTCACCTGCCTTGTGCTTGATGATTTTTGAATCAGGGTGCCCATTATTGTCAAGTACCTGCATTTCCGGGGCTGTTTCCCATGGCCATTTGTACTTTACCGTATCTTCATGCACATAGAACATAATGCCGCTGTTACCATCTTTGGCTATTTTCCATTCCAGTTTCAGGTGAAAATTTTCAAAGGCAGAATCAGTCACAATATCTCCTCCATCTTTGATCTGCCAATTCTCTTTTAGAGTTGTATCAAGATATAATGCACCATCAGCCACTTTCCACGCACTACCTACAGGTTTTCCGCCATATTTATGCCAGCCTTTGGCACTTTCTCCATCAAACAATAATTGCCAGCCTTCAGTTTTTTGCTGATCTGTCAGCGTATTCATCCCTACTCCGCCTTTAGCTGTTATTGTAGTTGAATCTGTAGCTTCTCCGGAAGCATCGTTGTCATTACAAGCTATTATTGAAAGCAATACTATACTACAGGTAAGAAAGTTTTTCATTACACTTATTTTTTAAGTAAGAGAATATATTGTACCATCGCCTCAGCATCTTGACGGGAAATACCCGGATGCGGTGTCATCATGGCTGACCCCCACATTCCATTTCCACCTTTGATGATCTTCTGTGCAAGTTCTGCCACTTCTGCAGCTGATGCCCCTTTATACCTTTTTGCAATCTGGCGATAACTCGGCCCGGTAAATACATCATCAACTTTATGACAAGTCAAGCAGTTATTTCTGGCAACCAGCTCCAGCCCTTTTTGATAGACGGGATCATTGGATGCAGTTATTGCAGTTTCATCAGTGCCACTTTCATTTTTTCCCTCTTTGCTATTTCCCGCACAGGCAATGAGTACCGTAAATAAAAAGAGAGAAAGAATAATTTTTTTCATCATTACTGTAAAGCGATAATTGATAACATAAAAACCTGAACCAAAAATAATCTTTAGTCTAATCCCAGCAATAACCGGTTTGTTTTTTCATCTGTACCACTTGATGCGAAGTCATCAAATGCCCTTTCTGTTACCCTTATAATATGCCGTTGGATAAATTCCGCTCCTTCCCTTGCCCCATCTTCGGGATGTTTGATACAGCACTCCCACTCCATCACTGCCCATCCGGGATAATCATACTGTGTCAGTTTACTGAAGATAGTTTTAAAATCAACCTGACCATCACCGGGAGAACGATAACGACCTGCCCTGTTGGCCCAGTTTTGATAACCTCCAAAGGTTCCCTGTTTGCCTGTTGGATTGAATTCTGCATCCTTTACATGAAAGGCTTTAATTCTTTCATGATAAAAATCGATATACTGTATATAATCCAGTTGCTGCAATACAAAATGCGAAGGATCGTACAACAAACAGGCACGGGGATGATTGTTTACTTCTTTCAGGAATAATTCATAAGTTATTCCATCAAACAAATCTTCACCGGGATGTATCTCATAACAAACATCTACGCCACATTCATCAAAATAATTTAATATCGGGGTCCATCTTTTACCCAGTTCTTTAAACCCTTCTTCCACCAACCCGGCAGGCCGCTGTGGCCATGGATGGAAAGTATGCCATAATAAAGATCCGCTAAAGGTTGGATGTGCATTCAGTCCTAAATGCTGTGATGCTTTAGCTCCGTACTTTACCTGCTGAACAGCCCATTCTGTTCTTGCTTTGGCATTACCACGATATTCTTCGGGAGCAAAGCCATCAAATAATGCATCATATGCAGGATGTACAGCTACCAGTTGCCCCTGCAGATGTGTTGACAACTCAGCAATCTCCAACCCGCAATCATTGACAATACCCCTGATCTCATCTGCATAGGTTTTACTCTCAGCGGCCAGTTGAAGGTCAATACATCGTTTATCCCAGGTAGGGATCTGAACTGCTTTATACCCTATTGCTTCCGCCCATAAGCAAATTGATTTCAGGTTAGTGAATGGTGCTTTATTACCCATAAACTGGGCAAGAAATATTCCCGGGCCTTTTATAGTTGTCATCGGATAAAATAATTTAAAAGTCAGTTTCAATTACACGATATAGTCGATCCACTTTTCTTTTGATTTTGCCGAAGCAATCACCTGCTCAATAAATACCATTCCTCTTATCCCATCATCTGCTCCCGGAAAATCCAGCCATTCTTCTTTCGGTTCTACTCCCTCCATTTTTGCTTTTACACACAATGAAAAATTACGGTAAAGATTAGCAAATGCCTCGAGATAACCTTCCGGGTGACCGGCAGGTGTTCGGGTATTATGTTGCGCAAAAGAACTTAAATAACTATTTCCCGACCTCCAGATTTCTGCCGGTTTATCCAGCCATTTTACGATTAATGAATTGGCATCTTCCTGTTTCCATTCCAACCCTCCTTTTTCACCATATACTCGTATTCTGATATTGTTTTCTTCACCCGCTGCCACCTGTGAAGCTATCAAAACACCGCTAGCTCCATTATCATATTTTAATAATACAGCCCCATCATCGTCGAGTCGCCTTCCCTCCACTACAACATTAATTGCTGCGCAAATTTTTGTCGTTTTTAATCCGCTGACATATTCTGCCAGGTTAAAAGCATGCGTACCTATATCCCCCATTGAACCGGCAATTCCACTCCTGGATGGATCTGTCCTCCAGGCCGCCTGCTTCTGATTTCCTCCTTCAAGAAAAGTACTCAGCCACCCCTGCGGATATTCAACATATACTTTCCGGATGACTCCGAACTTTCCACTCAACACCTGCTGCCTGGCTTCTTTTACCATCGGGTAGCCAGTGTATGTATGCGTAAGACAAAAATAGTTGCCGCTTTTAGCTGCGATTTCCTTCAGCTCTTTTGCTTCTTTCAAATCAAAAGTCATTGGTTTGTCCAGCACCACATGAAAACCATTTTCCAATGCCAGTTTTGCCGGTTGGAAATGAAGATGATTGGGCGTAACGATACTGACGAAATCCATCTTTTGAGGTTCCGGTAAGGCTGCTTCTCTCCGGATCATCTCTTTATAGGAACCATACACTCTATCCGGGGAAAGATATAACGCTTTTCCCGTTTCTGCAGATCTCTCCGGATCACTGCTGAATGCACCACAAACCAGTTCTATTTCCCCATCCATATTGGCTGCAATACGATGGACCGCCCCTATAAAAGCACCCGGGCCCCCACCAATCATTCCCATTCGTAATTTTCGTAATACCATCGCAAACGTTTGAGGTTAATTCTGTGTATTAAGTGATAATATAGTATAGCAAAATTGTGAGCAATCGACTGATATGTATATTTAAAAATAGTACATTTAATTTTCCAAAACCATTTTTACAAAACTAACGATTCAACAAACAGGCCTGCACATGAAACCAACGATCCGCATCCAGCTATCCACGATGATGTTCCTTAATTTCTTTATTTGGGGTATCTGGTTTGTAACAATGGGAACCTATCTCGGATCGAAACTGAGTGCTGACGGAGTCCAGATTGGATTGGCTTATGGAACCCAATCCCTGGGAGCAATTATTGCACCTTTTATTATTGGGCTTATTGCTGACCGATTTTTTGCAGCACAAAAAATTTTAGGCATCCTTCACCTGGCTGGTGCAGCCCTGATGTATTATTTGTCAACAGTAAAAGATTTTACATCCTTCTACCCTGTTTTATTGGTATACATGATCATTTATATGCCAACCCTTGCACTGGTCAATGCTATTTCATTTAAACAAATGAGCAACCCGGAAAAAGAGTTTTCTTTTATTCGGGTTTGGGGCACAATAGGCTGGATCATTGCAGGTTTACTTATTGGCTGGTTGGCATTGGAGAAAAAGGGATCACTGCAAAATACATTCATGATTGCTGCTATTGTCTCTGGTGCGCTGGGTCTTTTCAGCTTTTCCCTACCAAATACTCCGCCGCCTAAAGCCGGGACTAAGGCCAGTATTGGAGAAATTGTGGGTCTTGACGCATTGGGGCTTTTAAAGGATAAAAACTTCCTGATCTTCTTCCTGGCTTCCATGCTTATCTGCATCCCGCTGGCGTTCTATTACCAGGAAACAAATATATTCCTCAACGAAGTGGGTGTTCAGAATGCTGCCGGGAAAATGACTATGGGGCAAATGAGTGAAACAATATTCCTCTTCCTGATGCCTTTATTCTTCATGAGGCTTGGTGTTAAAAAAATGCTGCTGATAGGAATGCTGGCCTGGGTTATTCGCTATCTCTGTTTCGGATTTGGTGATGCAGGGAGTGGTGTTATGTTATTATATGCAGGAATAATACTTCACGGCATTTGTTATGATTTCTTTTTTGTGACCGGGCAGATATACACTGACCAAAGAGCTGGAGACAAAATCCGTTCATCTGCCCAGGGAATGATCACTTTGGCTACCTATGGCGTAGGAATGCTGATTGGGTTCTGGTTTGCAGGCCTTGTTGCAGAACATTATAAAACTGCTGACGGCCATGCATGGAAAAATATCTGGATGGTACCGGCAGCAATTGCAGGGGTAATCCTATTATTATTCTTTCTGCTTTTTAAAGACCCCGGGAAAAAAGAAAAAATGGAATCATAAAATTAATTTTAACGTTATCGTATGAGCCCAAAAAAAACAAGAAGGGAATTATTAAAACAACTGACAGCCGGTTCACTGGCGGTAACTGCTTTACCATCCATGAGCTCGTTTATATCAGATGCTGAAAATGAATATTCACTCAAGGGCAATATCAAACATTCCGTTTGCTCCTGGACCTATAATTTTTTACCATTAGAAGATATGTGCAGTTTGGTAAAAAAACTCGGCTTTGCTGCTATTGACCTGTTGGCTCCAAAAGACTGGTCCACCATTCAAAAGCATGGGATCACCTGCTCAATGTGCTACACAGCTGGTAAGATCAGTCTTACAGAAGGATGGAACAATAAGAACAACCATGACTGGCTCATCAAAGATTTTACAGAGGCTATTCCACTCGTGGCAAAAGCAGGTTATAAAAATCTTATCTGCTTTAGTGGAAACCGCAATGGCATGAATGATGATACCGGTATGAAGAATTGCGCAGAAGGACTGAAACAGATCATGTTACTGGCTGAGCAGAACAATGTTGTCGTGCAGATGGAATTATTCAATAGTAAAGTGGATCACAAAGATTATATGGCAGATAAAAGTGCATGGGGTGTAGAATTATGCAGGAAAATCGGCTCACCCAATTTCAAATTGCTCTACGATATTTACCACATGCAGATCAACGAAGGTGATGTTATCCGTACTATCAGGGATAATCATCAGTACTTTGGTCATTATCATACTGCCGGGGTTCCTGGCAGGCATGAAATAGATGAGACACAGGAGTTATTCTATCCGGCAATAATGAAAGCGATTGCAGCAACAGGCTACAACGGTTATGTAGCACAGGAATTCATACCGACAGGAAAAGAAACAAAAGATAAAATAGCTGCACTAAAAAAAGCTATTAAGATCTGTGATGTGTAACCTATCAAAACAAATAATTAAAAAATCGGATTATACTTTATGGCAAACAATCTATTTGACGCTATAGTAATTGGCTCGGGTATCAGCGGAGGCTGGGCAGCCAAAGAACTCACTGAAAAAGGTCTCAAAGTGATCATGCTGGAACGTGGACGGAATATTGAACATATCAAAGATTATGTAAACGCCACCAAAGAATCCTGGGAATTCCCTCACCGCGGAGGCCGCACCCAGCAAATGATCAACGATTACCCTGTTTTAAAAAGAGATTACCCGTTAAACGAAACAGTACTTGATTACTGGTGCAAGGACTCCGAGCATCCTTATACTGAAGTAAAACGTTTCGACTGGTACCGGGGCTACCATGTAGGCGGCCGTTCATTGACATGGGGCCGGCAAAGTTATCGTTTCAATAAATGGGATTTTGAAGCAAACGCAAAAGAAGGAATTGCCGTGGATTGGCCAATTCGTTATGATGACCTGGCTCCCTGGTACAGCTATGCTGAAAAATTTGCCGGGATACAGGGGAATAAGGATGGTTTGGAAGTTTTGCCGGATGGCGATTTTATGCCTGCAATGGAGTTGAACTGTGTAGAAAAAGATATAAAGAAAAGACTGGAAACTTATTACAAAAACACAAGACACCTTATTATAGGAAGAAGTGCCAATATTACCCAACCCCATCACGACAGGACCAACTGTCAATACCGTGACAGATGCTGGAGAGGCTGCCCGTTTGGAGGTTATTTCAGTACACAATCTGCAACCTTACCAGCAGCAATGAAAACTGGTAATCTTACTCTACGTCCATTTTCAATAGTTACAAAAATTTTATACGATAAGGATAAAAAGAAAGCAACAGGTGTTGAAATACTGGATGCTGAAACCAATATGACATACGAATACAAAGCCAAAATTGTCTTTGTTTGTGCTTCTGCATTGAATTCTACATGGGTTCTGATGAATTCTGCTACCGATATCTGGCCCGGCGGATTGGGTAGCAGTAGCGGAGAACTGGGACATAACGTCATGGACCATCATTTTCGCTGTGGAGCAAGTGGAATGGTTGAAGGGTTTAGTGATAAATATGAGTATGGAAGACGCCCAACAGGAGTATATGTACCTCGCTTTAGAAATATTTATGATGATAAAAGAGATTATTTGCGTGGCTTTGGTTACCAGGGTGGCGCTGGTCGTGGCCGTGGTGTGGAAGTTGCTGAGTTTACCATTGGCACTGATTTAAAAAATGCATTAAGTGTGGCCAGTGATAACTGGAATATGGGTATTATGGCATTTGGAGAAATGCTCCCCTATCATGAAAATAAAGTTACTTTGAATAAAACAGTTAAAGACAAATGGGGTTTACCAGTACTTTCTTTTGACGTGGAAATAAAAGAAAATGAAAAAAAGATGCGTACTGATATGATGAACGATGCAAAAGAAATGTTGGAAGCAGCCGGGGTTAAAAATGTAAATGCCTACGACTATGGCTATTCTCCCGGGATGGGCATTCATGAAATGGGAACAGCCCGTATGGGCCGTGACCCAAAAACATCAGTACTGAATGGCAATAACCAGGTTTGGGATGCTCCCAATGTATTTGTAACTGATGGTGCCTGTATGACATCCGCTTCATGTGTAAACCCTTCATTGACCTATATGGCAATGACTGCAAGGGCCGCAGATTTTGCTGTCAGTGAATTAAAAAAAGGTATTATTTAAATTTTAACCTGATTTTTTTATGGAACGCAGAGAACTATTAAAATTGATTGCCTTACTTACCGGCGGTGCAGTGGTTGGCGGAGAAGTATTCCTTTCTGGTTGTAAAACGGCTGGAAAGACGGATGCAGGTTTTACAACTACTACTATTGCTCTGTTAGATGAGATAGGCGAAACCATTATTCCGGCAACAGCTACCCCTGGTGCGAAAGCAGCGAAGGTTGGAGAGTTTATGAAAGTGATGGTTACAGACTGCTATACAGAAAAACAACAGGCAGCCTTTACCAATGGCATCGCCCAACTTGAAGAAGCCTGTAAAAAAGCGACCGGTAAATCCTTTATGGAATGTATACCGGAACAGCGGCATAACTTCTTAGTAAGTCTTGAAAAGGAAGCCAAAGAATTTAACAGGATAAGAAATGAGGAAGACAAGCCGAAGCGGGAAGCACATAATGCGGAGAACGAAAAACTCGCCTTTAAGGATCAGAAAGAATTTGAAGCAACACCCAGTCATTATTACACCATGATGAAACAACTGACATTACTTGGGTTCTTTTCCTCCAGGACCGGTATGACAGAAACCCTTCGTCATTTGCCCGTCCCCGGTAAATATGATGGTGCCTTCCCATATACAAAAGGTGATAAAGCATGGGCTGAATAATTATGTAACCTTATAAAAAACAGCAATGGAATACAGCAGAAGAAAATTTATCAAAATTACAGGTGGTGTCACAACAGGTTTTGCTTTAAGTGGCCTGACGGGTTTGTCTTACTTTTCATCTTGTGAGGAAACCAATAAGCTTAAAAAATTTGGTATTCAATTATATACTTTGCGGGCTGATATGCCTAAAGATCCAAAGGGAGTATTGAAACAACTGGCATCATTCGGATACACACAAATTGAAAGTTACGAGGGGCCGCAAGGTATCTTCTGGGGCATGAGTAATACTGAGTTCAAGAAATATATGGACGATCTCGGGATGAGTATTGTCTCTTCACATTGTGATATTACAAAAGATTTTGAAAAGAAAGCAGCTGATGCGGCAGCAATAGGTATGAAATACCTGATCTGCCCATGGAAAGGTCCGCAAAAATCATTGGATGAATTCAAAAAATTTTCTGACGAGTTCAACCAGAAAGGTGAGATCTGTAAAAAGAACGGAATCCGTTTCGCTTACCATAATCACGAATATACTTTTAAACTCCTGGACGGGCAAATGCCCCAGGATGTGCTGATGACCGGCACTGATGCATCGCTGGTAGACTTTGAACTGGATATGTACTGGGTAGCTGCAGCCGGTGAGGACGTTGAAGCCTGGATAAAAAAATATCCTAACCGTTTCCGCCTCTGTCATGTAAAAGACAGGAGTAAAACACCCGGAGCTGATAACGGGAAAAATTCTGTTGATCTTGGTACCGGAAGCCTGAATTGGAGCAAAATCCTGAATACAGCCAAAGCAAATGGTATGGCCTATTTTATTGTAGAGCAGGAGGCATATCCGAATGGCTCACCACTGGAAGCAGTAAAAGTGAATGCTGAATTCATGAAGGGATTAAAAATCTAAATTGCTAATATAATGAAGTACGCAAAGCCCTGACCTCTTCAGGGCTTATTGTATTATTGGAATAACTTTCTGCCGAATCCGCAAATGCCGGATGAATAAAATCCATCTTACTTTTCTCCTTTCCTCTAAGGGAAGAGTGGAATTCTGTACAGCCGGTCTCTTGTGCAAGCATTTTAATGTTTTCTTTCCTTACACCGCTTCCCGGCATTATGATGATACGATCATTTGCTTCCCGGTTCAATTCATTTATCAATTTCACCCCATCCGGTGCTGCGGGTTTTTGACCAGAGGTGAGTATTCTTTCACAGCCTGTTACAATTAATTGTTCTAATGCTTCAAAGGGGTTACTGCAACGGTCAAATGCCCGGTGAAAAGTGACTCCCAACGGATAAGCAGCTTCCACTAACCGAGCCGTTCTTTTAACATCAATATTTCCATCTGCATTCAACAAACCGATCACTACCCCATCGCAATCTAATTGCCTGCACAACTTTACATCCTGTAACATGATCTCAAATTCCTCCATGGTATATAAAAAATCTCCTCCCCGGGGCCGTATAATCGGGTACAATAAAACAGGGAAAGCCTCCCTGCATTTTTTTATTGTGCCGTACGAAGGGGTTGTTCCTCCTTCAGCCAGGTTAGCACATAGCTCAATTCTGTCCGCCCCGCCCTGCACGGCCGATTGGGTTGTTATAAAATCAGAAGTTGCAATCTCGATTATATACTTTACCTCACTCATTGAACCAGCTTTTAGAAGTTAGCAGGGTTTCTTTATTGCCGCTTTTTATTGCATACCTGAACCCGGGATGTAATGCAAAAGCACCTGCCTGGCCTTTTTTGTTTAATGCAAGGAAAGCAACTTGTATATCTTTTGCCTTAGCTTTCTTAATCTTTACAATTCGCTCAATTACCTTTTTACAGGCCGCCTCCGGAGATAAACCCTGCCGCATTAATTCCACCACTGAATGCGAACCAGCCACCCTTATCACATCTTCTCCCTGGCCGGTGGCCGTACAAGCCCCCACTTCATTATCTACAAATAAACCGGCTCCGATGATAGGAGAATCGCCGATACGGCCCCGCATTTTAAAACCGGCACCGCTGGTAGTACAACTGCCTCCCATATTACCATGTGTATCCATCGCTACCATACCTATTGTATCATGATTCCATTCACCATTGCTCAGCTTCAACGGTGCAAATGGTCCATGGCCAGTCTTGTTCTCTATATTAATTACCGGAGGTTTATACTCAGAATTCTTTAACCACTCTTCATATGCTGCCTGTGCCTGCGTAGAAAGCTTTTGCTCTTCCAATGCAAATCCTTCGGCCACCGCAAACTGCTGTGCCCCACTTCCAACTAACATTACATGAGGCGTTTTTTCCATCACTCTTCTGGCAACTGCTACCGGGTGTTTTATCCTTTCCAAAAAAGCAACACTGCCACAATTGGAAAATTCGTCCATGATACATGCATCCAGTGTAACAATTCCATCCCTGTCAGGATTGGCTCCCAGTCCGACACAACAGTTTTGAGAAGCCTCAGTCACCATGACACCTTTTTCCACAGCATCCACGGCTCTTCCACCCTTAAATAATACCTCCCAGGCTGCTTTATTCGCTTCCAGCCCTGCATCCCAGGTAGAAATTACCACTGGTTTCCCTTTAATGGTAGATGGAAGCTGGTTACCTGCAGCTATTTTACTGAATAAAATTCCCAAGGAACCAAATGCCGAAGCATGAATGAACTTTCTCCTGTTGACCATTGTTTAAATCGTTAGGTGTTCGAAATTAATGGTTTCGCTCCCAATAAAAGACAAAAATTGATTTAACTAAACCATAGGAAATAATATTTGATGTTTAAACATTGATTACTTACCTTTATACTTTAAAACACCAAAATGAAAATAGAAATCATTTCCGGAAGCCCCCGGATAAACAGCGTAACAAAAAGAGTTGCTCTCCATTTAAAGAACTGGTTACTTCAGCACACGAATCATGAAATTGATATAATAGAAATGAAGGATTGGGATGTTCCCCCCGTTCAATCCGTTTGGGTGTCAGTAGATAAAGCACCCCTGGAATTGCAAACCCTTGCTAAAAGAATTTTTGAAACTGATGCTTTTATTCTTGTCACCCCAGAGTACAACGGCAGTTATTCGCCTGCCATGAAGAATCTGCTGGATCATTTTCCCAAGCAATTACACAAGCCATTTGGTATTGTAACTGCGTCCCCCGGTGCAATGGGTGGCATGAGGGCTTCTCAGCAATTGCTATTGTTGGTCCCTGCCCTGTTTGGTATTGCTTCACCCAATATGCTGATCACACCGTCTGTAGATAAAAAATTCAGCCCGGATGGGGATCTGCTGGATGAAAGTTTCCAAAATGCTGTTCATACATTTATTACCGAATTCCTGTGGCTGTCTGAAAAACTCGTAACAGAAAAAGTAATTGCATAAATAAAAGGAGCATATATGAAAACCATACTTCACAAAGCAGATACAAGAGGTCATGCTAACCATGGATGGTTGAATTCTTATCACACCTTCAGTTTTGCCGGTTATTATGATCCGTATAGAACTCATTTCGGTGTATTAAGAGTATTGAACGATGATACTGTTGCCGGAGCCATGGGTTTTGGAGCCCATCCGCATGATAATATGGAGATCATTTCCATCCCTACCAGTGGTGACCTGGAACACCAGGACAGTATGGGTAACAAGCAAGTAATAAAAGAGGGTGATGTACAGGTAATGAGTGCCGGAACTGGTGTTACACATTCTGAAAAAAATAAGAACCAGAATAAGGAAGTAAAATTCTTCCAGATATGGGTATTTCCCAACAAAAAGAATGTGGCACCCCGCTACGACCAGAAGAATTTTTCAGCTGCTGACAAGCATAACAAACTATTGACAGTGGTTTCACCGCTTGGCTCTGCAGATGGAGGCGTACAAATTCACCAGGATGCATGGTTCAGCTTAGGTAAATTAGACAAAGACTTTACGGTCAGCTACCAGTTGAAAAATAAGAACAACGGTGTTTATGCTTTTGTGATTGAAGGTGAAATAACTATTAATGGTGAAAAACTAAGCAGAAGAGATGGTCTTGGCATCACTGAAACAGACCAGCTGAATATACAAGCAGATAGTGATGCCGAATTACTGCTGATGGAAATACCAGTTTAAAAAAAAATATGAGCAACATAAAATCAATCGAATATATCATTGCCCCACCACCCCCGCATATGGTGGGTGACGGGTTCCGGGTGCATAGTTTCTTTCCCGGTGCAAAACTGATAGATAAAAAAAGAATGAGTCCTTTCTTTTTGATGGACTATGGTTCAAAAATTGAATTTGCCCCCTCCGATGAACCGAGAGGTGTGAGTGTGCATCCGCATGCCGGTTTTGAGACAGTGACTATCGCCTATCATGGGAAAATAGCCCATCACGACAGTGCAGGAAACAGTGGAATAATTGGTGAAGGTGATGTGCAATGGATGACAGCCGGCGCCGGTTTGCTGCATAAAGAATATCATGAAAAAGAATTCAGTAAAACGGGTGGGCCATTTCAAATGGTTCAACTATGGGTAAACCTTCCTTCCCAATACAAAAAAACAAAACCCCAGTACCAGGAGATTACTAATGCAATGATGGGTCGACACTACCTGGCTGATGAAAAAAGTTTCGTTGAAGTGGTTGCCGGTGAATTTAACGGGACAAAAGGACCTGCTTCCACTTTTACTCCTATGCATGTTTATAATACAAAACTGAAAAAAGGAGCAAGCACTATCCTGAATTTTCCTTCTCACTATAATACCGGGATGCTGATCGTTGAAGGAAACGCAAAGATCAATGACCAGGCTGCACCAAAAGATCATTTTGTATTATTTAAAAATGATGGAGAAGAGATAACTATAGAAGCAACAGAAGATGCAGTAATACTTGTGTTGTCAGGTGAACCTATCAATGAACCAATTGCCGCATATGGCCCCTTCCTGATGAATACCTGGCCGGAAGTAGAACAGGCAATACAAGACGTGAATATGGGAAAGTTTGGAGTACTGGAAGATTAAAAGCAAATTCTATACAATGAACGTTATGCCGGGCCTGACCCGGCATCTTTTTTTTCAATAAATGCAATCAAACTTTTCCTTGCATTGTTCTGTATCTTTTTCTTCATAAACCCTGTCCAGCCAAATAAGGCTCCCTTCCAGCCCAATGCCTGAGCAGCCCATTTACTGAGTTTGAATGCATCACTGTGTTCTATGATCTTGCCGTCTTTCAATTTCATATAGGCTTTGATATGGTTCACCACTTTTCTTCCGGTTTTGGAAAAAGTGTATGTAGCCGTCCAGTTACAAGTGGCATATTCTTCATCCAGTAGTTGAATATTGGAAAATGTAAGCGAAAAATCCTTCGCATTCTTACAAAGCATTTCCCACATAATTTTAGCCTCCTCTCCCCGCAGTAATCCAAAAGCAGGGTCATTGAATACAATATCATCGCTGTAACAACTATTCATGGTCCGGGAGTCCAGTTGTTGAAATGCTGTATAAAACCTGCTGATTATGGCTGTATTCGTTTGCATAAAATAAAGATAAAGTGATTGGGGATTCAGTAAATTTAAACCTTCAAAAGCAACCGGCATGAAAAAAATTATATTCACAATTCTTTTATGGTTATCCGTCTTTATTGTTACCGCCCAATCTGATCCGCAGGATTCTGCATGGATTAAGGATAACTATACCAAACAGGAACAATATATTCCCATGCGGGATGGGATCAAACTCTTTACAGCAATTTATATTCCCAATGATAAAACAGAAAAGCATCCTATACTGGTGACCAGGACCCCTTACTCCTGTGCCCCGTATGGGAAAGAGTTTTCTTCCCGCCTGTGGGAGCGTCACTGGAAATATTATGCAAGAGAAAATTATATCATTGTGGTGCAGGATGTGCGGGGCCGCTGGATGAGTGAAGGTGAGTTTCAGGACGTCCGGCCTTTTAATAAAAATAAAACGGGTATAGAAACAGATGAAGCAAGTGACACTTATGATGCCATCGACTGGATGGTAAAAAACCTGCCAGGCAACAATGGCAATGTGGGTGTATTTGGGATCTCCTATCCTGGCTTCTATTCAACTATGGCAGCAGCATCGGGCCACCCGGCCTTGAAAGCGGTTAGCCCACAGGCACCGGTAACTGACTGGTTCATGGGTGATGATTTTCACCACAACGGCGCTTTCTTTCAACTGGATGGTTTTGGTTTTTATTCCGGCTTTGGCAAACCCCGGCCAAAACCTACAACAATCGGTTCACCCGGATTCAATTTTAAAGTGAGAGATAATTATAAATTCTTCCTGGAAGCTGGTTCATTGAAAAAATTGGCAGAGTTAATGGGTGATAGTATACAATTCTGGAAAGAAATGTATGCCCACCCGAATTATGATACATGGTGGCAGGCCAGAGATGCCCGGCGGGCTATGTACAATGTAAAACCTGCTATGCTGGTGGTTGGCGGCCTGTTTGATGCTGAGGATTGTTATGGCGCCTGGAATTTATATAAGGCTATAGAAAAACAAAATCCGTCTGCCAATAATAAAATAGTAATGGGCCCCTGGTCGCACGGGCAATGGTCCAGTGGCGATGGAAGTTTTCTGGGCAATGTAAAATTTGGGATGAACACAGCTCATTGGTACCAGAACAATATTGAGATCCCTTTCTTTAATTATTATTTAAAGGGCAAAGGAGAGGCAGAAAAAATTCCTGAAGCAACGATCTTCTTCAGTGGAGAAAATCAATGGAAAAAGTTGGATCAATGGCCACCTGCAGCTATGCAATCAAAAGATATTTTCTTAACAGAAAAAGGAGTTTTATCCTGGACAGCACCGGCGGGGAAAGAAAGTTTCTCAGAATATACCAGTGATCCGGCTCACCCGGTTCCCTATACAGAAGATGTCCATCATGGACGAACCCGTGAATATATGACAGATGACCAGCGTTTTGCATCAAGAAGACCTGATGTTATCACGTTTCAAACGGCGGCGCTGATAGATGACCTGACACTGGCTGGTATAGTTACCGCTAACCTGAAAGTGAGTATCAGCGGAACAGATGCTGATTTTGTAGTAAAGCTCATAGATGTGTTTCCTGATGATTTCATATATCCCGGGGATAAACCACAGGCTGGCCGCACGGCTGGTGGCAGCTATCCAATGGGTGGTTACCAGATGATGGTGCGTGGAGAAATTATGAGAGGAAAATTCAGAAACAGTTTTGAAACCCCCACTCCTTTCAAACCCGGTAAAGTGGAAACAGTACGATTTGATCTGCCGGATGTAGCCCATACATTTAAAAAAGGACATCGCCTGATGATACAGATACAAAGCAGCTGGTTTCCGTTGGCTGACCGTAACCCGCAGCAGTTCATGAATATATATGATGCCAATGAAACCGATTTTAAGAAAGCGGTGATCCGTATTTTTCATGATGCAAAAAATCAGTCTTCGATTGTTTTACCCGTAATGAATAAATAATACCATATGCGATTCCTGATCTGCTTTTTGTTTGCCCTTTCTGCATCAACCGTAACTATTGCGCAGCAGAAACAACCAGATATTATCCCTTACCCCGTAGAAGTAACACCGGGAACAGGGTATTTCACGATAAAAAATACAGTTAGCGTTTCTTCCTCTCTGCCTGTCCACGAATGGAAAAATTTGTTTTCCTATTTCAAAGATGAAATGAAAAAGCAATTTGGAATAGCAGTGAAGGAAGTGCCAAAGGGCCAGCCTGCTGACATCAGTTTTAATATGCGGAGAATGCCTACCTCCGGAAAACCTGCCTACCAGTTAGAGGTAACTAAAAATGGAGTTATTATCAATAGTAATTTTGCTGAGCCAGCCTTTCACGCCATTCAAACACTATTCCAATTATTTCCTGTTGATAAAAATGTACCAGGGCAGATACCTGTTGTAAAAATATTCGATCATGCCCGTTTTGAATACCGGGGCATGCACCTGGACGTAAGCCGGCATTTCTTTTCGGTTGACTTTGTAAAAAAATATATTGACTACCTCGCTTACCATAAGCTTAATACGTTTCACTGGCACCTGACAGATGACCAGGGCTGGCGTATCGAAATCAAAAAATATCCGGGCTTAACTGAGATTGGTGGGTGGAGAAACGGAACAATTATCGGCCGATACCCCGGTACCGGCAATGATAATATCAGCTATGGTGGTTATTATACCCGGGATGAAATAAGAGAAGTGGTTCAATATGCCAAAGAACGGTTCATTGATGTAATTCCTGAAATAGAAATGCCGGGTCATTCATCTGCAGCCATTGCAGCTTATCCATGGCTGAGCTGCTTTCCGGAAAAGCCAACGTTGATCCCGGCCAATATGATCTCGCAAAAAAGCATAGAAGAACAAAAAAAGGGAAGGGTCAAACTGGTACAGGAAACATGGGGTGTATTTGATGATGTATTCTGCGCCGGGAAAGACTCTACTTTTATTTTTCTGCAAAATGTGATTGATGAGGTCGTCGAATTATTTCCATCAAAATATTTTCATATCGGCGGAGATGAATGCCCAAAAGCGCATTGGAAAAAGTGTGAGCACTGCCAGAAACGAATGAAAGAAAATAACCTTAAAGACGAACATGAACTGCAAAGCTATTTTGTTCAGCGCATTGAAAAACACCTGAATAGGAAAGGAAAAATATTAATTGGCTGGGATGAGATACTGGAAGGTGGTTTAGCTCCAAAGGCCGTAGTAATGAGCTGGAGAGGAGAAGCCGGTGGTATTGAAGCTGCTAAACAAAAACACAATGTGATAATGACACCGGGCAATCCTGTTTATTTTGATCATACACAAAGTGAGAATGAGGACAGTGTTACCATTGGCGGGTACAACCCGATTGAAAAAGTATATGCGTATGAACCAATACCAAAAGAACTGAACGAAGAAGAAGGGAAATATGTACTCGGAGCACAGGCTAATCTGTGGGCAGAGTATATAGACAATATAAAAAAAGTGGAGTACATGATCTTCCCCCGTATGGCGGCACTGAGTGAAATACTGTGGAGCCCGAAGGAAAAAAAGAATTGGGACAATTTTGAAAAAAGATTGATGACACAATTCAATCGTTATGAAAAATGGGATGCGAATTACAGTAAAGCATATTTTGATTTAAAGACTTACGTTTTACCTGCTACGAACCATTCCGGCATAATCTGGAAGGTTGAAAGCAAATTAAAAAATGATAGTATATTCTTTACAGAAGCAAGGGGGCTTCCCAAACCGATTAAGTATACTGAGCCTGTTTTAATAAGTGAAACAAGTAATAAACATGTATTTCAAATATTTAATGGCAATAAAACTTCTTCCATAACTCAGCAGTTCCATATTAACAAAACCACCGGCAAAAAAATAACTCTTACTACTCCACCCTCCAAAACTTATCCCGGAGATGGAGCATTTACGTTGGTGAATGGGGTGCAGAATGAAAAAGGAACGGCAAAGAGTAAAGAATTTCTTGGATTCAGTGGAACTGATTGTGAGGCCATCATTGATTTTGGGAAAGAAGAATCCATCAACTCAATAAAAATTCATTTGCTGGACCAGCAAAGCAGTTGGATATATCCGCCTGCATGGATGAAAGTATACTACAGCGCTGATGGAATTAATTTTACAGAAGCCCTCAATGCAGAAGCTGGCAAAGAGGTACCCGGGGAAATAATAAAAGATATTGAATGGAGCTTTTATCCAGTTTCAAAAACAAGGTTCCTGAAAGTACTCCTTAAAAATTTTGGAACAATCCCTGACGGCAAGCCCGGTGCAGGCAATAAAGCCTGGTTATTTGTGGACGAAATTGAAATAAATTAGCTGCATAAACCTGCAAATAACCGCATAAACCTTCATTTCAAATATCTATCTTTACTTTTCAAACCAACGCAATGTCAAAAAAAGCAGCCTCCACCAACTTTGCTGATAGTTTTGAAAAAATCCCCGTTAATATTTTTCCTGACCAAAAAGAAGGGTCCGTTTTTGTAGCCAACCAAATTGCTACATTCATCCGGGAGAAACAACAAAAAAAAGAAAAATGTGTGCTGGGCCTGGCCACTGGTTCTACCCCTAAAACACTTTATTCTGAACTGGTCCGTCTTCATCGGGAAGAGAAACTGAGTTTTAAAAATGTAATCACTTTCAACCTGGATGAATATTACCCGATTGATAATAATGCCCTGCAAAGTTACAATCGCTTTATGAAAACACATTTATTCGATCATGTTGATATTAATCCCAAAAATATTCATATCCCCAATGGTGAAATAAAAAAAGAAAACATTAAAGAGCATTGCAAACAATATGAGAAAATGATTCTCGATGCAGGTGGTATTGATTTACAAATTCTCGGAATTGGTAACAATGGTCATATTGGTTTCAATGAACCCGGCTCCGGTATTTATTCCAAAACAAGATTGATAACACTGGATAATTCCACCCGGATAGCCAATTCTTACGAATTTGCCAATATTTCTGAAGTACCCAGGTTGGCGATCACTATGGGCATCAGTACTATACTGAAATCAAAAAAAGTGATCCTGATGGCATGGGGAAGCGCCAAAGCACCTGTTATCAAAAAAGCAGTGGAAGAAGACGACAGCGAACAGGTTCCGGCATCTTTACTGCAAAACCATGATGATGTCACTTTTGTAGTAGATGAGTCTGCAGCAGCAGAACTGACAAGAAATAAATCACCCTGGCTCACCGGTGATTGCGAATGGACACCAAAAATAATCAAGAAAGCGGTGGTAAATATGGCGTTGAAGCTGAAGAAACCCGTATTGAGTTTAACCAACAGTGATTATAACGAATATGGATTAAGTGATTTGCTGGTTGAAAAGGGTGATGCATATGAAATAAACCTGCAGGTATATTATATGCTCCGTGATTCCATCACCGGGTGGCCGGGTGGAAAACCAAATGCATATATTCCGGCACATCCGGAACGTTCATCACCCTACCCTAAAAAAGTGATCATCTTCTCCCCGCACCCGGATGATGATATCATCAGCATGGGTGGAACTTTTCAGCGGTTACATGACCAGGGACATGATGTACATGTAGGTTATCAAACCAGCGGCAATATTGCTGTAACCGATGAGTTTGTGACCAGGTTCCTTGATTTCGCTGTAGGCTTTGAAGAAATTGCAGGTATTGATACCAGTAAGTCAGGTAAGATTTTAGACAATGCAAGAAAATTTTTAGCCAGGAAAAAATCAAACCAGGTAGATACTCCCACCATCCGGTCTATAAAGGGATTGATACGGCAGGGAGAAGCAAAAGCGACCTGTCGTTATGTAGGTATTAAAGATGAGAATATTCATTTCCAGAATCTTCCTTTCTATGAAACAGGTACCATTGAGAAAAAACCAATGAGTGAAAAAGATGTGAAAATAACCATCGAGTTATTACGCAAAATAAAACCACAGCAGGTTTACTGTGCCGGTGATTTTGCTGACCCGCATGGAACACATATCGTTTGTTTCAACGTGGTGCTGGAAGCCTTAAAAAGAATAAAGAACGCCGGCGATGAATGGATCAGTGATTGCTGGCTATGGCTCTACAAAGGCGCCTGGCAGGAATGGAATATTGAAGAAATAGAAATGGCCATCCCGATGAGTCCTGACCAGGTTTTAAAAAAACGTTTCGGCATTTTTATTCACCAGTCACAGAAAGATATGGTCCCCTTCCAGGGAAGCGATTCAAGAGAGTTCTGGCAACGGGCAGAGGAAAGAAATGCTGCTACTGCGAATCTTTATGCAGATTTAGGATTGACACATTATGCCGCCATGGAAGCTTTTGTCAGATGGCATTATTAACAATGCTATTTTGATGATTTCCCTTAATTTTAATGACCATAAAAATTGCAACTATGTCCATTTTTAAATCAAGCAACCCTACCCTTCAGGAAAAAACTTACCAGGGAACAATCCTGGAAGGAATCAGTACCGGTGAAGAAATGACTTTAAAAGGCACCATGAACAAATTTGGAGTGCTGGTAATGCTGATGATCGGCTCCACCCTTTTTGCATGGAGCCAGTTTTATAAAGGCAGTGATCCCAAAACATTTATGATGGTTGGTGTTTTTGGTGGTTTGGCATTAGCACTGGTGATGGCATTTAAAATGAAATGGTCAACTTTTTTGGCTCCTGCTTATGCAATATTGGAAGGTTTATTTGTTGGTTCTGTCTCGGCCATGTATGATTATATGTACCCGGGACTTCCGCTGCAGGCAGTAGCGTTAACTTTATTGGTCACTTTAATTATGTTCCTGATCTATCGTTACCGCATTATAAAAGTAACCCAGAAGTTGAGAACGGTAGTGGTAGTGGCCACAGCGGCGATTGCAGTATTCTATCTTATCCAATGGCTTACTTATTCATTTTCTGGTACTGCGGTGGCCTATTCTTTAACTAATTCATCTTCCCCTATCAGTATTGGTTTTTCCATCCTGGTTTCAGGTCTTGCTGCTTTCAACCTGTTACTGAATTTTGATACTGTTGAAAAAGGAGTTGAAATGAGAGCCCCAAAATATATGGAATGGTACAGTGCTTTCGGGTTGTTAGTTACTGTAGTCTGGTTATACCTTGAATTATTAAGATTGCTGTCAAAATTCAACAGAAATTAATTTATACGCTTCAGCTTAAGACCCTGTCTGCCAGCAGCCGACAGGGTCTTTATTTTTCAACTCCCTGGTACAGTTTTGATGTAAAAATTTTGCCCTATATTTGCAACCCGCTGGCCCCGTAGCTCAATTGAATAGAGCATTTGACTACGGATCAAAAGGTTTCAGGTTTGAATCCTGACGGGGTCACCACTGAATAAAAGGACTACAATACTTGTAGTCCTTTTACTTTTTTGAATCGTATACGCTCAAATAAAAAAACAGCTAAAGCATTGCTTGCTTAAAGAGCGAAAACTTGCAAAAAGGATTTGAGATAAATTAATATTTTATTTTCCCTGCCCCTGTAAATTGGGTTCTGGTATACCATTTTCAGTTGTATTTACTACGGTATCATCGCCGGGTATAATGGCCATCCCATCCAAAAAATACATATCAATATCCCCGATATTCTTCGCATTAATTTTACCACGATAGCTACAGGAATATTTATCCTTTATCAATTCAAATACGGAGGAAGAAATATTTACTTTCCCCGGCATACCGTTGCTTTCAAGACGACTGGCAATGTTTACTGTACTTCCCCAAATATCATAGGCATATTTTTTCTTACCTACCACTCCGGCTATTACAGGTCCCACATGAACACCAATCCGTAAGTCCCACGATTCCAAACCCTCAAGGTTTCTTTTTTGATTATACTGGCGGATAAAATGGCATATTTCCAAACTGGCTTTTACCATATTCTCTACATGATGCTCATCTGGTGTAGGAATACCACCTGCACACATATACGAATCCCCTATTGTCTTGATTTTCTCCAGGCCATATTTTCCAATGATATCATCGAAAGCGACAAAACAGGTATTAAGCTCCTGTATAAGTTCCTCCGGAGACATTTTATCTGCTATAGCTGTAAACCCTTTAAAATCTGTAAACATTACAGAAACAAATTCGTAATTCCTCGGGATAGCATGCCCGTATACCTGCAGTTCATTTGCTACTTCAGACGGAAGAATATTTAATAATAAACTTTCTATTTCACCCTTCTGACGGTCAAGAATTTTATGCGTTCTGACCTTGATCCGGTAGTTTCTGAAAATGAGTAATGCAATCAGTAATACAAGTATCAACCCGACAATAAGTACCTTTTTTGTGAACTGCTGTCTCTTCAACTTAATATCCGTGAGCGCCATGTCCTTAGTAAGTAAATTTATCTCGCCCTGTTTCTTTTGAAGATCGAAGTCAAACTGAAGTGTACCTAATTTTTTATCCGTATCGATATTATACAAAGTGTCTTTAATACTGGAAAATAATGTCTGGTATTTGAAGGCATTGCTGTAATCCTTTGTCTTCGAATACGCAAGGGCCATTTCCTGGTACAGGTCCTTGATCTCATGATTTGCATGGATCTCCAGAGCCGGGAGTTCAGCATTCCTGAAATATTGAAGTGCAGTCGGGTAATCACCTTTTTTTACATACACATTAGCAAGCCCCATCAAAGATTGAACGATTGATATTTTGTTATTTAATTTCTCAGCAAGGGCTAATGCTTTCCGGTGATTTTGCAAGGCAAGTTCATAGTTCTCTTCTTTACGGTAAATTTTTCCCAGTCCATTATAAGCGTTAAGGCTTCCCTCCGAGTCACCATAGGCTTTTAATGATTTATTGAAATAAAATAAGGCCTGTTCATCATTATCCTTTTCAAAATATATTGTCCCGATATTTACACAAATGGTACCGGATTCCTCCATTTTTCCCAATTCTTCACTAATGCCAAGAGCTTTTAAATAATATTCCAGGGCTTTATCATACGTGGCGGGCTTAATATTGTATACACCTCCAACATTATTCAAAGCGATAAGAATCCTGAATTTATCTCCGGCCAGTTCAGAAAATTTCAAAGATTGCAAATAATTTTCAAGAGCTTTCGCATCATCACCCCGGTCATAATATACTACTCCGATATTGCTGTATAGATTTGCGATACCGCTGTTATCCCCAATTTTCTTAAAAACTTCCAATGATTGAGTATAATAATCCAATGCCTCCAGATGTTTGCCCTGGAAATAATAAACAATACCAATATTCTTTAATGCCAGTGCTTTCCCCTTTTGAAAATCTATCCTGTCCGCAAGGGCTTTTGCCTCATTGGCAAAACTTATCGCCTTATCAGGATCATTGGTAAAATTCTCTTTGCTTTGTTGCAGCAGGGAGTTTACCCGGGTTGTATCACCTGGTATATCCTTCGTGGCAGTTTGAGAGAACATCAACAGCGAAATAAAAAAAAGAGGAAAGCCAATAATAAATTTCTTCCGAATTGAACTAAGCTGTACTACCATTAACTGCATATCTTTTATTTTAATTTTAGTTACGCCTTACAGTCATTAATTTATCCTTTTACAAACCGTAGTGTCTGATAACCGTTTTCGCCCTTTACCCTGATCAGGTAAACACCATTTAATAATCCTGACACATCCAGCTCGAAGCTATGCTCTGAAATTCTTCTTATAACTTTTACAGGATAAGATCTTCCGTAAACATCGTATAAGAATATACCCTTTTCGCTTTGTACACTTTCCGCTGTTATAATTATTACCCTGTTCGTAGCAGGATTTGGATAGAGGGAAGTTTTTGCTGTTGTAGGCGGCTCTTCATAATTACTTTCATCAGTAGCACCCCTGGCTGCAGGAGCATAATTAATTGCACACTTTACAGAAGAGGAACTGGCAGTGACAGATTCTGTCTTTAAATAATTCCCCTCATACGTTTTTAACTGCCATTTTAATGTAACTCCATCAAAAGGAACATTGAAACGGGTGGTGCCGTTACCAGGTAAGAAAACAACTGGTTGCTGAGAGCCATCAAATGAACCTGCTGATGAAAGACTATTATTCACTCCTATCGGTACATAAACAGGTGTACTATTTGTGTTCTTGGCATAGAAACGGGCCACATACCTGCGATTAGCAGGCACATAGGAGGCCCCTCTGTCTTCAACACATTCCAGATATGTATCTACATCATCTGCTCCCGATCCTTTGGGATTTATATACAAATAATTGTTCGTATAAGTGATCGTATAGTTTATTGAATTTGCAAATGGTTTGAGTAACGGTATAATAGTATATACTCCTGCACTTCCTGTACAGGAAGGGCTTAATGAGTACGATACTGTTGGATTATCTCCATTTTTCAATCCTGTAATCGTTGATGTAAAAGTAGGTAATGGACTACCCTTATTAATCCATTTCAAATCAGCTTTCACCTGTAGCGGAGCTTTAGTGATAACAAAAGTTGCTATTGGTACTACTGTGGATAAACTTAAACTGTAATTAGACCCTGCTGACAGGTTACCTAAAGTATAAGCATAAGAACCTGCATTATTCCCGCTTACACGGCTAAGGGCTCCGGTAAAGTCAATTGCTGACAGGCCGGCATTATTTGTGAATGTAAATACCGGGTCAGTACTGGTACCATAAACTTTACTTTGCCCGGGAACAGGAATAATCGTAACAGATTTAATAGTGATGGCAAAGGTTGGAACCGGAGTTACTGATGAAAGCAATAAGCTATAATTTGTACCGGCATTCAAATTCCCTAATGTATAATTATAAGTACCAACATTATTGCCGCTAATACGGCCTAGTCCTCCAGTAAATGCATCGACTGCCAAACCACCATTATTGCTAAATGTAAATACCGGATCATCTGACCCATAAACCTTGGATTGACCAGCCAGTGGCGTGATGATTACTTGTTTTGTAGTAATGGCAAATGTATTTGCTCCACCGAGTGATAATGTATAGTTACTACCGGCGGTAAGACTTCCAAGTGTAAAGGCATAAGGGCTGCCCGCTACTGTTTCTCCGCCATCCCTTCCCAGTTCGCCACTAAACGCATCACCTGGCTGAAGTGCTTCGCTTGGAGTATACGTAAATAATGGATCAGCATTTCCATACACTTTACTCTGACCGGAAGCAGGTGTAATTGTAATTGGTCTTGCGGTGATCGCAAATGTATTTGTTCCGCCGAGTGATAAAGTATAGTTAGTTCCGGCCGTAAGACTTCCTAATGTATACGCATAAGGGCTGCCCGCTACTGTTTCTCCGTCATCCCTTCCGAGTTCGCCACTAAAAGAATCCCCCTGCTTAAGTGCTTCACTTGAGGTATATGCAAATAATGGATCTGCATTTCCATACACTTTACTCTGACCGGAAGCAGGTGTAATTGTAATTGGTCTTGCGGTGATCGCAAATGTATTTGTTCCGCCGAGTGATAAAGTATAGTTAGTTCCGGCCGTAAGACTTCCTAATGTATACGCATAAGGACTGCCCGCTACGGTTTCTCCGCCATCCCTTCCCAGTTCACCACTAAAAGAATCTCCCTGCAGAAGTGCTTCGCTTGAAGTATATGCAAATACCGGATCTGCATTTCCATATACTTTACTCTGTCCGGAAGCGGGTGTAATCGTAATTGGTCTTGCAGTAATGGCAAATGATGATACTGGTGTAATAGTGGAAAGACTTAAAGTATAATTTGCACCTGCAGACAAAGTACCTAAAGTATATTCATAAGTACCAACATTATTTCCGCTTGCACGACCCAATGCCCCGGTGAAATCACCAGAAACTAAACCTGCATTATTCTCATATGTAAACACAGGATCATTAGTGCCATAAACTTTTTCCTGGTTGGGTGAAGGTGTAATAGTGACAGTTGCAGGAAGGATGGTAACTACACCAGCTAAATGTGTTAATTCAAAATTACTATTTGCCAATGATCCCGGTATAATATACTGTTCACCAACATCAAATCCGGTAATCATGTTTAACGATTTCAGCTGATTGACCCCCTGGCCAATTTCGTTCTGATCCAATACAACGGCTGTTCTGTTCTGACCATTGACGATCGGGATAGCCTGTCCGTTGACAATAGTCACAGCCTGCCCATTCACAATAGTCACAGCTTGACCGTTTACAATAGTAACAGCCTGGCCATTTACAATGGTTACTGCCTGTCCGTTTACAATAGTAACAGCCTGGCCATTTGTATACGATTCTACATCAATAAGACCTCTGCCATTTACATTTGACAAAGAGTTCAGCATAGTTGTTTGAGCAGAATTTACATTATAATCGAGGATAGATTCCTGTGTAATATCAACCACTTTAGAAGAGCTTGTAATATAGGTACCATTAACCAATACCTGGTTGCTAATAGTACGGGAGCCCAGCAGCGACTGTGGACCAACCTGGAAGCTGAGATTACTAATTTGAGGTTGTGTTAACGTGACAGGACTTGTAGCTGTGACTATTCCATTAACGATGGTCAACGCCTGGCCATTCACAATTGGGATCGCCTGACCATTTACAATAGTCACGGCCTGCCCGTTTACGATAGTTACGGCCTGGCCATTCACAATCGGAATAGCCTGACCATTCACTATAGTCACGGCCTGGCCATTCACTAACCCTAATATATCATTGCCATCACCATCTTTCGCCAATTGGTTCTGGTGTATTGTCTGAATTGAGTTTAATAAAGCTGCAGGATCAGTGATAAGAGAAGCGTCTGATGGATTTGTAAATGCATAATTAAATGCGATATCAGGTAATTTTTCATTATAAGTGACCGTAAGATCCTGCGCTGTTACAGTAACCGGCAGTTTTTCGATGCTCAGGTTACCCGTGTTAAATGTATAATTATATAATTCCAGTAATCCTATATCCACAGGATTACCCGGATTAAAAACACGGATAGGAGTTATTGCATAGGTACCCACATCGCTGTTTACTCCGGAAGCAGATGTTGTAAAAATCATTACATCCAATCCCAACTGCTGTAAGGAAAGAGGTTCAGCTAAATCAGCCAGCAGCGTATCATCCACAGTTATTGTAGCAGTAAACTGCGGAAACTGCTGTGCATATTTTTTTGATTTATTATCTACGCTGACTATTATATTTCTTTTGGGAAGTGAAAAGAATCTTAATGTATCACTGGTTCCCCCATCCAGTCCGCTTGAACTGGCAGGTGGAGTGTAGACACTGATAATCGGGTCACCAATAAAAGCAGGCACCACTGCTGTGGCTGAATCTGAATTAATATAAGTTGTTGCCAGCGCTGAATCCCTGAAAATTATAGTGGAAGTTGGGCTCAGGTTTAATCCGGTAACCGTTAGTGTGAACGGAGTTGCCCCGGGTGTAATATTCTGAGGAACCACCAACTGTATAAGAGAAGGGTCAGGTTTTGCAAAAGTTCGCATTGCAGAATCTGCATTGATAAATCCATAGCCCGATGAAAAATCAAACCCGGGTGTGCCCATATCAGTAGCTGTACTTTGAAGCAAAGACTTCATTTCGGAAGGAGAAATTGTAGCCTGGTTCAGGAACTTTCTTTTGCCTTCCATAATCAAAGCAGCAACACCTGCCACATGTGGTGCAGCAGCCGATGTACCAAAGAAGTTGGAATAATTGTTGTCAGGATCATTCGCATTAGCGTAATCATTTCCCATATTCACAGTTGTGTTCACCCCATCAGGTGCTACCAGGTCCGGCTTATTTCTCGGAGCAGGTGAACCGTTAACAACTGTTCCTCCAATAGAAGAAAAAGATTCGATGGCAAGTGGACCAGGGTATGGTGCAATTTTGTCAAACCGGGCTGCACCCACAGTTATTGTACCCTGTGCATTAGACTGACCAATGATTGTAGAGCTTCCGCCGGTAACGTATTCATTAAATGTTATGTTACCACGGAAAATAACCACCTTGAAACGGGCAGGGTTACTTGAAGTAGTATTATTAATGATCAATATATTGGTTGATGCTGGTCCGGAATAGGTAAAAGGTAAAAATTCAATCGGATCACCATTCAGGTTATTTCTATTAAAACCAAAAAGTGCAGTACCGTCTGTATTAGGTGTTAAATAAATGTCCAGGTCATTCTTTGTACCACCGGTAGCAGTTTCACCCTGGGAATAAATATCATCTACCCATTGAAGTACCATGGTATATTGTTCACCCGGAGTAAGATTGACGTTCAGAAATGCATCCCCCCCGGAAAAATTATGTGCAGTTCCGTTCAAAATACCCGGCGCAGTCATTGGCGTGTAAGGGAGTTCAAATGATTTATTGGCAAAATTTCCGGCCGAAGAAATGAAAGTTGTACCCGCTGCAGTTACTTCATCAACAGCAGCAGCCACTACTCCATCTTTAAGGAAAGGTTCAGTGATGTAAGTGATATCTTCCGTAATGATATCGCATCCTGCAGCTTTAAGTTGACGGATCCCCGCCGCAAAATCATTAGCAGTTTCTACACCTGTTCTGAAAAAAAGTTGTGCTTTGGGAGCTATATCATGAATAATCTGCAACATTGCCCTGCCTTCATCAGATCGTACAAAAGGAGATTCTTTGATAACTGTTACAGGTGTCGTATTATTTGGGTTTCCGGGACCGGGCAGATCATTGTTTGCAATATCCTGTGCCACTGTACTACTGATTACTGGGTTGGTTGTAGCAGCTGTTATCGTATTAAAACTATTGGACAAAACTCCGATCTTAACACCTTCCCCGCTAAGGTTATAACCATTACGCACCAGGTGTGTACGAACAGAAGTATCTCCCTGCGAAATAATACCGGTAGGATAAATTGTATTGTTATATGCACGGTAATAAGGACGGGCATAAACGATTTTCAAAGCAAGAACCGGGTCCGTATTCAGGTCAGCCAGTTTGCTGATTGGAAATAACCCGGTAATAATAAAATTACTGGCATCTTCTCCTAACAAATTTGTCATGCCCCAGGGTCCGGTTGGATTTGTCAGTATTGCCTTTACATTGGCATACTCCCCAACTTTGACAATCACATCAATAAATATTTTTTCATTCTGTATTTCAAAGAAGGGGGATGGTGTTCCGCCAGCATTATAATTTTGCAATACTGCTTCCAATTCAGACCCGATGATATCATTTACTTTACCGGTTACAATGGCTGTATCCTTTTTAAAACAACCGGCTGTTGATGTAGCGGTAAGAATATAACTACCTGCAGCCGAAACAGTAATTGATGCAGCATTTGCAGGGGTAGTTATTACTCCGCCGTCAATAGCCTCCCAGCTATAGTTTACACCAGGTGTTGCTGATGTCCCTGTTAATATTGTTGGATTCTCAAAATCCAAAGGTTTGTCGGGGCCTGCATTAACATCGGGCGGTGTACAGAATGAAAATGGTGCAAAAGTAAAAGTAACCCCACCCTGGATATTTACCTGTGTACCGCTCCAAAAAGCCCCCACTACAGTTGAAGATGGGCCATTAGGTGATCCTGCCCTGATCGCAGCATAAGGCGCCCATAGTGAACCCAACCAAGCTGATGGATTACCATTACCGTTCGAGCCGTTTGACATATCAAAGGCGGCAGTATTATTATTAGTATTAGTTGATCCGGTACCATGTGTTTCCACATAAATCCGGGTAGCGGATCCTCCATTGATCATACTAAAACTTGCTTTATTCAGGATTATATCACCATGAACATAAATAAGAAAGTTACCAGATGAAGAATTATTGAAATTATAAACGATCTTAGAATTGGGTCCGGTTGTTTTAATCGATTTAAAAACATAAACGCCGGGTCCGTTTAATGTCAGTGTTTTATTATTACCCAAATTAATAGCCCCGTAAACACCCGGGGTAATAGTTGTTGTTGAAGAAATATTTGTTGTTCCAAAAGCCGGAAAATTGGTTATAGCCGGCATTTGAGGAAGTGTTGGAAGTGTTGGACTTCCATAGACAACTCCACCTGCAGGAGCCGGACCGGTATAAGGATAAATAGATTGAGGAGCTGGCAGTGTAACTTTTCCATAAACATTACCCCCGCCTACTGTAACCTTTCCGTTTGCATTAATGTTACCCTTGGTTGGGTCACCACTGATGCCAATTTTTGCGTTTGATCCAATAGAAACAATAGTTCCGGGAACACCTGATGGTGAACTACCGGCAGCGAGGTTTCCTCTTATCTCATTTCCATTAGCAAGTTGAATGGTTTCTCCGCTATAAATATTTCCATTGATGATGATATTCCCGGTAGTTTTTACCAATTTATAGCTACCTACTGAGCCCATAATGGGACTTTGAGTAAAAAAGCAGGAGCTCCCGATCTGAACGCCATAACCAGGTGCTGCGGGAGCTGTTTGTCCGGCAGCAGTTTTACCACCAAAAAGTATAAAATCTGAAATATTTGTTTGCTGTGCCTGTAAATAAGTGATACAAAAAAGGGAACCCAGAAAAAGAAAATAAATTTTCATTCTGAATGAGGAAACATTCTTAATTCTCATTACAATTAGATTTGGTTTATACAAAAATGTCTATCGCACTATCTGTTTAGCTCTATATAACAAATTATCGCCTGCTCATACAATCATGTATGAAATACAGAAAACTTAACCATCTTATGCCTATGGCAATAAAGATCAGTTAACTAAGGAGGAGGATTTTGATAAGGTTAAATAGGGGGAAAGGATAAAACCACACGGTTAAAAAATCCAATTGGGGTTTAAAGTACATTTTTTTTGCCAAAAATTATATTATTTAATTATTTATTATAGATGCAGCATCAACCAAACTTTTCTGTTATGGTGTAAAAAGTGATCTTATCGTAACGAATTTTATTCCAATGTTTTATAATAGTAGATATACGATACATTAATGATTTCAGGTGGGAATAACAGTGATGCTGTTTTGTTTATGCCCCCATAATTTACCGTTCCCTCCAGTCTGGAATATATATATCCAGCAGGGCCTGGAATTCTTTGTAGTTCTTTAATTCAAAAAGATCCGGGTCTGTCAACAGGCTTTCCTTATTCTTATATCCCCTTTCATAAGCCTGGCGCAGGTACAGAATGGCCTGTTCGGGTTTATTGTGCAAGGCATAAGTGCATGCAAGCTGGTAATAAGCTTCTCCCCTGGCAGGTTCCATTCGGATAGCTTGCTGTATATAAACGATAGCAGAGTCATAATTATTCATCACATGATAAACCAGGCCAAGATTATAAACTGCAATAAAATTATCCGGGTTGATATCAACGGCATGGCGCATGTAAACCAATGCAGAATCATTTTCTTCCAGTTCCATATATGTATTACCCGCATTGATATATGCAGTTACGTAAGCCGGATCAGCCTTTATTGCCTTTTTATAATATATAACTGCAGAATCCGGCATTTTCATCTCCGCAAAGAAGCTGCCAATCGATTGGTAAGTTGGTGCACTGTGTGAAGCTGAGTTTAAAACAAATTGCCTTTTGAAATAGTATGCTGCAGAGTCGGGTCGTTTCTGTTGTTTGAAAACATCGGCCAGCCGCATCAACAGCACAGTGTTCTCCGGATCAACTGATATGGCTTTCTGGATATAGACTCTGGCTGAATCATATTGTTTCATACTCTGCAGCACCCTTCCCATGTTATTTAATAATTGCGGGTTGAACGTATCCAGCATAATAGCTTTTCGGATATACCATCGAGCTGAATCATATCTTTTCTGATCAAGAAAAGCCAGACCCATATCATTCATAAATGTAATACTGCCGGGATCAAACAGGGAAGAGCCTTTCAGAAAATTAGTGACTGAATCAAGTTGATTCAGTTCTTTGAAAATCAGCATCAGGTTTTTGGATGCTGGTTTATAATTCGGTCTTACAAATAAGGCCCTCCGAAAATATTTCTTGGCCGAATCATAATTTTTATCTTCTCCATAAATGACACCCAGGTTATTCAGTATAGAGGGATTTTTTGGCTCAAGCCAAATAGCTTTTTGAAAATAATTATAGGTTGAATCGGTTTCTTTCAGTTCTTTGAACACCAATCCCATATTGATCAGTGCAAATGCAGAATAGGGATTTGCCTGCAGGGCCTGCCGGTAAAAAAGGCGGGCAGAGTCATATTGCTTTAATGCAAAACTTGAACGGCCCAGGTTATTATATGCTTCCTCATAATCAGGAGCAAGTGCTGCTGCCATGCGGTAATACACTTTTGCAGAATCATAGGCTTTAAGGTCACGGTAAAAATTCCCGATATACACATTCACTATCGACTTATCCTGGTAGTTGGCAAATGCTTTTGAATAATATATCCTGGCTGAGTCATACTCTTTCAATTCAAAGAAGCTTTTACCCAATCCATTGTAGGCATTTATGAATTTTGGATCTGTCAGTATACTGCTCTTGAAATACCTGATGGCATCAGCATATTTTTTCCGGTTAAAATAAAGCCAGCCAATATTATTACCCGCATAAATATTACCCGGTTCTATTGCTAAGGCCTTTTCATAATTAGCAATAGCTGAATCCCCTTTTGAAAGAGAAAAATAATAGTGGCCAAGATCCACATAAGCATCAGCATTACGGGGGTCCACTTCTATGGATTTACGATAATATTTAATAGCAGAATCCGGCTTATTTAAGGTGCGGTAAGCAAAAGCCAGTGTAACATATGGATAACGCCAGCGGGGAGCAGTCAACATTGCTTTCTTGGCATAAAAAATGGCACTGTCATAATTATTATTATCCAGGTGCAGGGAGGAAATAGTATTTAAGATATAAGCAGCATTCTTGTCCTTGGCAAACGCATTGTACGCATATTCAAAAGCTTTGGTGATGTCAACTGCTTTTTTCGCTTTACCAAAATAACCCCTGGCTTTAAAAAAGTACATCCGGCCGGTAAGAGATTCGGCAAAATCAGGATCATCCTGCCGGATTATATTAATGGCCTTTTCCAGCATAATTCCTACTTCATAAAACTCTTGCTGGGCAACTTTTTCCATCCGGTCTACACTGGCAGCAATTTCATCTGTTTTATCTTCATCATCCAGTTGTGCCCTTATCCGTTGTATAGCTACAGCATCCTTACAGTCCAGGTATAGGTTGATCTTTGTTTGTGCAAAATTGATGAACTCAACAGCCAGGGTTGATTGTGCATCTGTAGTGTACACATTACCGGGAAATTTAGTTTCCATTAAACTATAATAAAACTCCGCTGATTCTTTACCCGTCAGCTTATTCTGTTTTACAGCATCATTAAACAGAGAGTACGTCTGCAGCAATTGAGTATCGGCCGGGGCTGTATACACTCTTTTATTCCTAAGGTTCCCGTTAAAAGAATTACCAGGTCCTTTTTTTCTTGTCTCCATCCATTTTTTCAGGTGCTCTGCATCTACAATACTTACTACTTTGTCACTATTCTCATTGCAACAGAAATAAGGATCTTGTTTTCGCCTGAAACGCTGCTGTGCCACAGCAGGCACATTTTTGTCCACATACTTTTGTATTTCCGCTAATGTTACTTTATTATCCGGGTTACCTTCTGAATCAGCAAGACCATTCAATCCATCCACCAGGTAATAAGTAAATAACCCATGGCCTGTACCTATTGAAGCATCCTCCAGCGATTCCTGCCCCGCTCCTGTTGCCAGCATGATGATCTCTCCTGCCCTTTTTTCTGAAATGGCGGTATTCAAAAAATTTTGACCTTCCGTTCCACCCGGCAATTCACTGGTGCGGCAGGCATCCATGATGAAAAACACTTCTGCTCCCTTGGCTGTTTCTTTAGCAATTTTTTTCTTCAGGTTAAAAAGCTGCACATTGCCTCCTGCTATATAATTATTTTTATCCCCCGCAGGATTACAGTCATAGGTCAGATAAAAAAACTGGTCTTCATCAATTGCATCACCATGGCCCGCCAGGTATATAAATAACCTGTCCCCTTTTTGCAGTTTTTTAGCATCCAGCCATTTAAAACCTTTACTCCAGAAATTGGTGGACAAAGCCTGTTCATTAAGCAAAATGAAAATATTATCTGTGCTTATACTACCTCCGGCAGGCGATTTCAGGTAATCCCTGAACATTTCAGCATCCTTATCTGCATACGATAAGGGCCGGACATATTTGTACTTTGATATCCCCATAATTATTGCAAAAGTTTGCGGCCCTTTGATGCTGGTATCTCTTGGAGTGGGTGGTGATTGGGCCGCAGCTTTATAGCCTGAAAACAGAATTACCAGGCCAAGTATCGTTATGGATAAGGAAATTCGCATAAATTAGATTTTCTAAATTACGGATTTACAGAGTAATGGCAGTTAATCCGGGAAGTAAATACCCTGAAGATGGTATCCCTAAAACAGGCCTGGTTAAATTCCGGGCAAGCTGCAACCCTGAACTGTATTAAGGAATCATACAAAACAAACCACCAACAACCTACAAAGCAATGTCATGAAGAAGCCACTACACGGGCAAATTGGAACTGGCGCCAAAAGATTCGGAACACATTTTACCAAATACCTGCTTGAACGGGATACTGTTTTTGCAACCATCTGGGTCTTCATTTTTATTGTCGGGCTGGGCAGCATTCCTCTCAATTTGTATGTGCTGAACCCTTTGAAAATGGGGTTAAAGGACTTCGACTATACCGATTTAGCTTATGCGGAATTAGGAAAAAGTGCAGATTCACTCGACAAGAATATTGTTATCATAAATATTGGCCATGCAGACCGGGAACTGCTGTCAATGATCATAGATAAAACGGCAGAGAACAATCCTAAAGTCATTGCGCTAGATGCTCTTTTTGAAGAAGCTAAAGATCCTTACCAGGACTCCATTCTTTCTGCATCATTTGGCAAGCATAGAAACTTTATTGCCGCAACAAAACTCAATTTGTCCGGCAAGGATGGAGATACAATATCAATAACGGGTGATTATTTTAAAAATGCAGCAACATACGGGTACGCCAATTTTTTTAGTGATGAGCTTGCCTCACTGCGCTATTACGATCCATTCCTGAAAGATTATAAAGATAATCGCTACAATTCCTTTACCAGTGCTATTATTCAGGCTTACGATTCTGCAGCCTTTCAAAAGATCAAAAAGAAAGAAGGCAAACAGGTACAAATAAACTATGAACGAAGAGTGGATAAATACCAGGTGATAGAGTATGATAATTTATTGACCGGAAGTTTTGAACGAAAGGCAATTGAAGGTAAAATTGCCCTGCTGGGTTATATCAACAGGGACCCCACAGATATTCTGGATAAGAAATTCACTCCTATGAATGAACGGTTTGCGGGTAAATCCCGGCCCGACATGAACGGAATTGTAGTACATGCCAATATCATCTCCATGGTTTTAGGGAACAACTATATAAAAAAAGTACCTTCGTGGGTGAATTTATTAATAGCGGTGGTAGTTTGCTGGCTGTTCATGTCTTTTTTTATCCGGTATTACCTCGAAAACCATATCTGGTTCCATTTAGTAGCTAAAATAATACAGGTTGCTGCAGTATTGCTTTTTGCATATCTCGGGATTTATTTTTATGATGCATATAGTATCAAACTGGATATGAAACTGAGCCTGGTCGTTATCATTATGGCGGTAGACGTCATCTATTTTTATGAAGCCTGGGCAGTCTGGATGCACAAAAAATTTCATTACAATACTATTTTCAAACCACACCATCATTAAAACAATTGATCTAAAAAATATATAAAATGAAAAAGCTGAACTTTCTTATTCTTCTTTCTGTATTTGGCCTTATGGCCGGGGCACAAAACAGCAGTTTCCTGCTTTACAGTTTTAAGGGGAATGTATCGGTAACAGAAAACAATGCCGAAAGTAAAGCCAAAGTGGGCAAAACCATGAATAGTACTGCCACTATCAAAGTGGGACCATCCTCTGCCGTTACGCTTATTTGTAATGAAGTGGCAATGTTTACCCTTACTAAAGCAGGTACATACCGGCTTAACCAGTTTGGTGATTCCTGTAAAGTAAGCAGCAACTCAGTAAGTGCGAATTATGTAAAATATGTATGGGCGCAAATGACAAAATCCGGCGGTTCACCGGGCAGTAATCGTAAAGCCTATATGAACAATGTAGGTGCGGTGACCCGTGGCATCAATAATATCTGGGTAGACCCCCGGCTGGATACTGTTAACTATACCGGTGGTGAATTTCCTCTGTCATGGAAATCATATGCTGATGCAAAACAGTTTGACTTTTTCCTGTATAATAGTGAGAACATCGCTGAGCCTTTTTATGCTACCACTGTCAACAAGTTAAAAATTTCTATCCCGGCATTCGCCGCCCGGATGAAAACCGGCGAAACGTATTACTGGATTTCAGCTATAAAAGGAGAAGAAAATGAGGAAAGAAAAGTATTGAATTATGTTTCAAAAGAAATTTTTTCTGCACTGCTGAATGATATTCTCAAACAGGGAGCACAGTTTGAAGGGCCGGCAGAGCAGGCCTATCGTACAGCGTTCATGCTGGAAGATGCACACTATCTTTCTGAAGCGTACCAGTACTACACAAAAGCGGCAACGCTTGATCCGGCTAATGCTTTGTACCGTTCTACCCTGATGTCGTTTAAAAAAGATTATGAAATAAAATAAGAAGCAATCTTATTGTAAGGCCGGTTTGTAAACTTCAAACCGGCTTTTTAATTACACGAACGGTTTATATTCGCTGGTAATCATTCCTTAGTTTTATATACTTAATCAAACATTATATGAAAAGAATGTTGTTCCCTGTTTTTCTTTTGCTGACCCTTGTGTCACAATCGCAAATGAAAGCAGATGATGTAAAAACATTTACACTTAAAAATGGAATGAAGTTCCTGGTAGTAGAGGACTTTTCCATTCCAAATGCCAATATGTATTTATTTTACCGGGTAGGAAGCCGTAATGAATACCAGGGCATTACAGGTCTGTCTCATTTCTTTGAACACATGATGTTCAATGGCGCTAAAAAATACGGCCCGAAAATGTTTGACCAGACCATGGAATTCAATGGAGGTGCTAACAACGCCTATACCCGGGAAGATATCACCGCTTATACGAATTGGTTCCCCGCTTCAGCGGCAGAAGTCATTTTTGATTTGGAAGCAGACCGCATTTCGAGCCTGACCATTGACCCGAAGATTGTAGAAAGTGAAAGAGGTGTAGTACTTAGTGAACGGAGTACCGGCCTGGAAAACTCACCCTGGTCCTTATTATCCCAAACAGTACAGGCAGCAGCCTTTCTTGAGCATCCGTATCACTGGCCGGTTATCGGTTATGAGGATGATATGAAGAACTGGACACAGCAAGACCTGGAACGGTATTTTAAAACTTATTATGCACCTAACAATTGTGTCGTGGTTGTGTCTGGTGGTATCAGGACCGAAGAAGTGAAGAGGCTGGCAGAAAAATATCTCGAACCAATTCCTGCACAACCTGCGCCGCCGAAAGTACATATAGTGGAACCAGTGCAAACCGGGGAAAGAAGAGTGACTGTTCAAAAGGATGTAGCTACACCCTATCTCCTGATCAGCTATCATGCCCCGGAAGCAAAGCATGAGGATTTTTATGCGTTAAATATTCTCAGTTCTGTTTTATCCAGTGGAAAATCTTCAAGGCTATATAGTTCACTGGTAGATAAAAAGCAATTAGCCACACAAGTCTTTACAAACTTCAGTGAGAGCTTTGACCCTACACTTTTCCAGGTTTATGCTGTTGCCAACAGGAATGTAAACGAAGCAGACCTTGAAAAAACAATCTATGAAGAAATTGAAAAGATAAAAAAAGAAGGCATCAGTGAATCGGAGCTGCAGAAAATAAAAAACCAGAAACTGATGGAGTTCTACGAACAGATTGAGACCATTAACGGCAAGTCGAACAATATCGGAACCTACGAAGTGTTCTTTGGCGATTACAGGAAAATGTTTGATGCCCCGGCCAGTTACGATAAAGTAACAGTGACCGATGTGCAAAATGTTGCCAAAAAATATTTCACTAAAAGTAACCGTACTGTAGGTGTTTCAAAATCAAATGTGGAGGATTAAAACAATGAAGCAGATAAAACAACTCGTATTAGCAGGTGTATTGATGATGGTTGGAGTAAACCTGTCAGGACAGGGATATAAATTACCCGCTTATGAAAAATTTAAGCTGCCAAACGGACTGACCGTTTACCTGATGGAGCAGCATGAAGTACCGGTCATCAGTGTATCAGCTATTCTGCCGGCCGGGGCTATCTATGACGGGGAGAAAGCCGGGTTGGCATCACTGACAGCCACCGCATTAAAACATGGCACAAAGAACTATACCAAAACAAAATTGGATGAAGAGCTCGATTTCATTGGTGCGGATATCACTACCTATGCTTCGAAAGAATTTTCCGGTCTTTCCGCCAAATGTGCTGCAAAAGACAGGGATAAAGTACTGGCCATTATCAAAGATGTACTGCTGGAACCGGTTTTTGATGCGTCAGAATTTGAAAAAGAAAAACAGCGTTTACTGGTAAGTCTTGAACAGCAAAAAGAAAGACCCCGTTCGGTGATTGGCTCTTACTTTGATAAATTTTTATACGGTGATCATGTATATGGGAATGTGATCCAGGGAAAAATAGCTACAGTAACAGCATTAACTACGGAAGATCTGAAAAAGTTCTTTAAAGAAAACTACAGGCCTGATGGATCGGCTATAAGCATAGCAGGAGATTTTTCTGCCAAAGAAATGAAAACAAAACTGACGACCTTGTTTTCAGGATGGAAAAAAGGAACAAATTCACCCGTCAATCTTGCTGCAGCCCCTGTAAGCAAGCCAGCTGAAAACAGGGTGCTGCTGGTAAATAAAGACGATGCAAAAGAAACAACCTTTTATATTGGCGCCCCTGGTATAAGCCGCAATAATCCCGATTTTATAGCGATTGATGTTGTCAATACTTTATTTGGTGGCCGTTTTACTTCCATGCTGAATGATGAACTGAGGGTAAATACCGGCCTGACCTATGGTGCAAGCAGCCGTTTTAATGCACTAAAAAATGGCGGAAGTTTTGTCATCAGCACTTTTACGGCTGGTAAAACCACCGAACCGGCAATAGATAAAGCACTTGAAGTGTTAAACAAGCTGCATGCAAGCGGTATTGATGAAAAATCACTGACCTCGGCAAAGAATTATGTAAAAGGACAGTTCCCTCCCCGTTATGAGACGGCCGGCCAGTTATCCGGATTACTGACACAAATGTTCTGGTACAATTTTGATGAATCCTTTATCAATAATTTTGAGAAAAATGTTGATGGACTAAACCTGGAAAAGGCCAAAGAGATCATTGCAAAATATTTTCCGAAAGACAAATTGCAGTTTGTACTGGTAGGCAAAGCTGCAGATATTAAAAAGATCGCAGAAAAATACGGGAAGGTCACCGAAGTGCAGATCAAAGAAGAAAATAAAAAAGGTTTTTAAGAAAGATAACTGCGGGGAAATCATCCCCGCTTTTTATTGCTTATTAAAATAATCTTGCAACATGAAGATTTCATTCTGGTCAATCGGGAAAGCCAATGAAACATATGTAAAGGAAGGTGTGGAAGAATTCACCCGCCGCATCTCCAGATACTATAAGGTTGAATGGAGCATCATTCCGGTACCCAAAAATGCGGGCATGCTGAGTGAGATGGACCTGAAAAAAAAAGAAGGTGAAACAATACTGGAATGGCTGAATAAAGATGATTACCTCGTGGCACTGGATGAAAGAGGAAAACAACTGAGCTCGGAGGAACTGGCCGGTTTTATCCAGGCAAGGGCCAATGAAAGTGTAAAGCATATTGTTTTTCTGATTGGCGGTGCTTTTGGTATTGATGAGAGGGTATTGAAAAGAGCCAATTATAAATGGAGCCTGTCGCAACTGGTTTTTCCCCACCAGCTTGTCAGGCTGATACTGGCCGAACAGGTATACAGGGCCTGCACCATTTTAAAAAACGAAAAGTATCATCATAAATAATTTTTATTTTCAGCCCTGAATCTAACAGCATGGAATTATCAATCACACTTATCATCATCATCATTACGGTTATTATTTCTTTCAGTGCCTTCAGTAATCAAAAAATCATTGATGACCTGATCTTTTATCCCCCTGCCGTCACCAAACAAAATCAATGGTATCGTTTTATCACCTGCGGACTGATACATGCTGATGTACCTCACCTCATTTTTAATATGTTTTCCCTGTATATGTTTGGAGAATTTGTAGAGCGGAGTTTTGCCAGCCCGATCCTCTTTGCAGAAAAAGGAAAATTTATGTACCTCGGTATGTATATAGTTGCCTTGTTCGTTTGTCTTATCCCTACTTTCATCAGGCACAGGAATGATTACTATTACCGCAGTCTCGGTGCTTCCGGTGCAGTCAGTGCGGTGGTGTTTGCCGGAATATTATTTGATCCTACGGCCAAATTGGGTTTCTTTTTTATTCCCCCGATCATTCCCGGGTATATATTCGGGCCGGTATACCTGATCGCTTCCACGTATCTTGAAAAGCAGGCAAAAGATAATGTGAATCACTCTGCCCATATCTGGGGAGCATTATTCGGCATCGGTTTCATTATTGCGGCAGCAGCGATTTTAAAAACCGATTATCAGCCGGCAGAACAGTTTGTGTGGAAAATAAGAAATAGCTTAGGTTTTTAAAGAAACCCGGAGCACCTGCTTCGTTTTCGCTGTTACCTTAAACCGATCGTCTACCCGGTAGCCAACCACCCAAATGATCTTTTTATTGCTCTCTATCACCCAGGTATTTTCTTTTTCGGTTTTGGATAATTTCTGGTCAATGAAAAAACGGGATAGCTTTTTCTTTTTTTTCATTCCCAGCGGGTAGAAATAGTCGCCGGTTTTCCAGGGGCGGAGTAATAGAGGAAAAGAAATTTCTTTGGCATCGATACAGGCGACCTCGTTGTCGGTTACCGGGTGCTGGTTGCTGGTCATTTCAAGCCGGAGTATTCCTTTTTCAAAACCAACAGATCTATCTGTTTTTTCAATCACAATATGGGCAGCAGAAATACTTTGTGCCGGACTGATTATAAACCAGTGCCGGTGTTTAATAATGCGGTATTGCAAAACAGGCGACTCAATATACCGGCCAGATTCACTGGCGGCCAGTTTGATCAGTTCATCTACTTGTTTCTCATTAAATCCATAGTCCCGGATGATCTCATAGATCAGCGCCCTGTTATTAAAACCCATCAATTGCTTCACCGGGATTTGCCATTCAGCTCCTTTCTGTTTACAAAGTTTTTGCTTCAAATTACCTACCGTTAACTGGTATAGCTTTTCAATTTCTTTGAACCGTTCGATATTATCCTGCAGGTTCTCTTTAACCTGCGGGTACACATTGCTGATAGCAGGAATAATTTCATTTCGGAAATAATTCCTGGTGTATTTGGAAGACTGGTTGGAAGAATCCTCCACAAAATCAAGTTTATTCTCCCTGGCAAATTGCAATATTTCTTCTTTTGAAACCGCAAGCAATGGTCTTTTAATATGACCATATAAAACAGGAATACCCGTTAACCCGTGCAACCCGGTACCCCTGAAAAAATTCATCAGCAAGGTTTCAATATTATCATCCTTATGATGGGCAGTAAGCAGGTGTACAGTAAATGGTGAATGATGAATGGAATCTTTTACAAGTTCTTCCTTTACTAATTCCTCAAACCATTCGTACCGCAGGGCCCTTGCTGCTTCCTGGATAGAAATTTTATTTTCAGTGGCATATTGAGTAGTATCAAATCGTTTCACTCTTGTCTCAACATTATATGTATCGCCAAGTGTGCTCACAAACTGTTCATCCCTTTCACTTTCCTCTCCCCTCAGCTGAAAATTACAATGAGCAATGATAAAATCATACCCTGCCTGTTTGCAAAGTTCACATAACACCACAGAATCTGCTCCGCCGCTGACTGCCAGCAACAATTTATCTTTTGGTGAAAAAAGATGTTGCTCTTTAATAAAGTGCTGAAATCGTTGTAATAGATTCATCTTAAAAAGTTAGTTCCTCGTAAGCACCCCTCAATTCGCCGAACGCATGATTATCTCCCGCCTTCTTTGCTTCTTCCATTCCTTTCTCGTATATATTAATAGCTTCTGCTGTATGATCATTCCGTTCCAGCAGCTTTGCCAGGTGGTAATAACTCCCCACATATCCCGGCTCCATGTTTAAGAGTTCTTCAAACAAACGCCTGGCCTCTTCATCATTTCCCAGCTTAATATATTCCAGCGCCAGGGCATGTTGCAAAAAACTGTCCGTGGGACTGGCTTTCAGAAATTCTTTCAACTTTTCAATCCGATCCATGTTGATATAAAAATTTTACCCGGATTTGCCCGGATTTACCTTTGCATCACTTATCTTTGTTTTAGTTGCATAAACAACTATTTTTAACGATTCACCCCAACCTGAACCGGGGCAATAACTAACAAGAGTAATATGAAAATTTTAGTTTGTATCAGTAAAACGCCGGACACAACGGCAAAAATAGCTTTCACCGATAACAACACGAAATTCGATGTGAACGGTGTACAGTGGATCATCAACCCCTACGATGAATGGTATGCCCTCGTAAAGGCCATTGAACTGAAAGAAGCGGATGCTTCCACTACCATTCACCTGGTAACAGTAGGCACGGCAGATGCGGAGCCGATTATACGTAAAGCGCTGGCCCTTGGTGGTGATGAAGCCATCCGGGTAAATGCCGACAGCCATGATAGTTTTTATATCGCTTCGCAAATAGCAGAAGTAGCAAAACAAGGTGGTTATGACCTGGTACTGACCGGTAAAGAAACCATTGATTACAATGGTTCTTCCATCGGGGGTATGGTGGCTGAACTCCTGGACCTCCCCTATATTTCGCTGGCCACAAAATTTGAACTGGCAGGTGGCAATGCAACCATCACCCGGGAAATTGAAGGTGGTGAAGAAGTAAATGAAGTAGCTCTTCCTGCAGTGGTGAGTGCACAAAAAGGAATGGCAGAAGCAAGGATACCCAATATGCGGGGGATCATGGCAGCCCGTACCAAACCGTTGAAAGTAACAGAACCAGTAGCAGCCGACCCGATGACAACAGTAACCAGTTTTGGTTTACCGCCTGCGAAAGCCGGTGTGAAATTGGTGGCGGCTGATAATGTAGAGGAGCTTGTTCGCTTATTACATGAAGAAGCCAAGGCAATATAAAAAGATCATTAATCAATAACTCAATAAACCAATTGAGACATTTTCAACTATTCAAATTCATTTTATGTCAGTTTTAATATTCATAGATACGGCTGAAGGTCATGTAAAAAAAGTTTCACACGAAGTGTTGTCCTATGGCGCTAAAGTGGCGGAACAACTCGGTACCACTGCTGAAGCCATTGTGCTTGGTACTGTAAGTGATGACCTGGCATCATTAGGCAAGTATGGCGTAAAGAAAATTCATCATGTTGCCAATGACACATTAAATCATCTCGATGCACAGGTATTTACAAAAGTGATCGCACAGGTGGCAGCAGCAAGCGGCGCAAAACTGATCATCTTTTCAAACAACCTCAATGGTAAGGCCATTGCTCCCCGCCTTTCTGTACGGATGAAAGCCGGGTTGGTTGCCGGAGCTGTTGCATTACCCGATACAAGCAATGGCTTTGTGGTCAGGAAGAATGTATTTTCCGGAAAAGCATTTGCCAATATTGCCGTAAGCACGGATGTTAAGATCATAGCCCTTAACCCGAATGCTTTCCAGGTGATCACCGGTGAAGGAATAGCTGAAGTAGTTCCGTTCAGTGCCAGTGTTGATGCACCCAAGGTAAAAGTAACTGCTGTCAATAAAACCAGCGGAGAAATAGTGCTGACCGAAGCAGAGATAGTGGTAAGTGCAGGCCGTGGATTAAAAGGCCCTGAAAACTGGGGCATGGTAGAAGAGTTGGCCAAAACATTACATGCCGCCACTGCCTGCAGCCGGCCGGTTGCTGATGCACACTGGAGACCGCATAATGAACATGTAGGACAAACAGGTTATGCCATTGCGCCGAATCTTTATATCGCCATCGGTATTTCCGGAGCCATTCAGCACCTTGCCGGGGTAAACAGAAGTAAAGTGATCGTGGTGATAAACAAAGACCCGGAAGCACCTTTCTTTAAAGCAGCTGATTATGGTATTGTGGGTGATGCTTTTGAAGTAATACCAAAATTCACTGAAGCCATCAGGAAATTGAAAGGAGTAGCCTGATCAACCGCTCAGTGCTTTTAAAATACGTATGGTCCGGCGATATGCCGGACTATTTTTTTATAAAACCGGACCTGGTTTCCTTATTTAACTTATTTGTCATAACACACAACGGATCATTGAGAAAAGAGGATTAAAAACAACAGCGGGTCACCGATTATTTTGGCGAAAAACCTTAGTTTCGTGTGACATTCGTATGAAGAAGATAGAACTGGAAATAGTAGCCTTATCACACAGTATTACCCAAACCCATTCTTATGCGGTCGTTTTGGGTGAGGTAAACGGATTAAGGCGTTTACCAATCGTTATTGGCGGTTTTGAGGCCCAGGCTATTGCGGTAGCCCTGGAAAAAATGGCCCCCAGTCGTCCCCTGACCCATGACCTGATGAAGAATTTTATGAATGCCTTTGCAGTAGAATTGCATGAAATTATTATCTGTGATCTGCAGGAAGGTATCTTTTATTCAAAGCTGGTTTGCTCTACCGAAAATGATACTGTAGAAATTGATTCCAGGACCTCCGATGCCATTGCCCTGGCGGTTCGTTTTGGTTGCCCGATCTATACATACGAGAATATACTGGAAAGTGCAGGCATCCTGATGGAAGACACAGCAGCTACCGGGAAAAAGAAAAAAGTGAAACAGGAAGTAATGGTAGAGGACAAACCAACCGGGAATGAAGATCTGAAAACCATGACATTAGAAGAATTAAATAATCTTTTAAACGAAGTGCTGGATAATGAAGATTATATTCGTGCCATTGCTATCCGTGACGAAATAAACAGTCGCCAGAAAAAAAAGTGAGCTACAGCACTGATCCTTTTTTGAATACCTCACCTTCCATTAACCTATGATAGTTTTCCCTAATTGCAAGATCAATCTTGGCCTTAATATCCTTCGCAAAAGAAGTGATGGTTACCACGACCTGGAAACTGTTTTCTACCCTATTCCCTTAACGGATGTGCTGGAAATAATTGAATTTAAAAACCATGGCCGTACATTATCTATTCCTTTTAGCATTACAGGATTGCCTGTAAAAGGGGAAGCAGCTTCTAATCTTTGTGTAAGAGCCTACAAATTACTGAAGAAAGACTTTCCTCATTTACCGCATATACAGGTGCACCTGCATAAAGTGGTTCCCACCGGTGCCGGCCTGGGAGGCGGCAGTGCAGATGCAGCCTTCACCCTGCAACTTTTAAATGATCTATTTGACCTGAAGATCACCCGGGATCAGCTGATCAATTATGCCGCAGAGTTAGGAAGTGATTGTCCTTTTTTTATCATCAACAAACCCTGCTTTGCAAAAGGCAGAGGAGAAAAACTGGAGGAACTGACTGTTGACCTTTCTGCCTATAAAATTATCATCATTAACCCGGGCATTCATATAGACACCGGCAGGGCTTTCCTGAATATCACCCCTGCCCTTCCTGCCAAATCCTTAAAAGATATTATTGCACAGCCGGTATCTTCCTGGAAGAATGAACTGGTCAATGACTTTGAAGCCGTCATCTTCCCTGAACATAAAGAAATAGCCGGTCTCAAAGAGCAGCTATATGAAGCAGGTGCTGTTTATGCTTCCATGAGTGGAAGTGGCAGTACCGTATTTGGTTTGTTTCCTGCCAGCAAAGAACTGAAGCTGGCACTGCCCGATCATTATTTCGTAAAACTGCTTCCGGCCTGATCACACTCATACACCAACTCTTCAATTGCTTTTATTTTTGCTGCTTAAATTTGGTCAATGGAAATATATAAGGAATTCGCTTTTGATGCTGCACACTTTCTTCCCAATGTACCGGACGGACATAAATGCAAACAAATGCATGGTCATACCTATCACCTCCGGGTATACATTAAAGGCCTGCCTGAAAAAGAACTTGGCTGGATCATGGATTTCAAAGAATTGAAAGATGTAGTGGCGCCGATGATTGACCAGGTAGATCATCAACTCATCAATGATGTTCCGGGACTGGAAAATCCTACTGCAGAAAATATTACCATCTGGTTCTGGAACCAGCTGAAACCCAGGCTGCAAGGCCTCAGCCGGATCGAATTAAAAGAAACACCTACTACCGGTGTTATCTATGATGGCCAGTGACTTTCACTGATCTTTTGTATCTTGCAGGCAATGCTGTTCACAAACAACATAGCTGCAAGAGGTTTTCTTACTTCCAATCTTGATCTTCTCAATCATTGAGGATAAGTTTTTCATGACCGGTACAACCCGGTTGTTTCCGTATTTCTTTTCTTTTTTTCAACTTCATAACTTATCAACTATGTACTCTACTATATCAATGACTGAAAAGTCCCTGCACTACCTGGAACTGGAAGAACAATTTGGTGCTCACAATTATCACCCTATTCCGGTTGTACTAACCCGTGGTAAAGGAGTGCATGTATGGGATGTGGATGGTAAACAGTATTATGATTTTCTGAGTGGTTATTCTGCCGTTAACCAGGGGCATTGCCACCCTGTCATTGTTAAGTCTTTTATAGAACAGGTACAAAAACTTACGCTTACCAGCCGGGCCTTTCATAGCGACCTGCTCGGTGAATATGTAAAATATATCACCGGCTATTTTGGTTATGAGAAAGTGCTGCCTATGAATACCGGTGTGGAAGCCGTGGAAACAGCCATCAAGCTATGCCGTAAATGGGCTTATGAAGTAAAAGGCGTTGAAGAAGGTAAGGCCACTATCATTGTCTGCGAAGGAAATTTTCATGGCCGCACTACCACCGTCATTTCTTTCAGCAGTGATCCGCTGGCAAAGAAAAATTTTGGTCCTTATATGCCGGGCTTTAAAGCGATCCCGTTCAATGATACAGAAGCCCTGGCCAAAGCACTGGAAGATAAAAATGTGGCAGGTTTCCTGGTAGAACCTATACAAGGCGAGGCGGGTGTAGTGGTTCCCGATGATGGGTACCTCGCCAAAGCAAAACAACTCTGCGAAGATGCCCATGTATTATTTATGGCTGATGAGATACAAACCGGCCTGGCAAGAACGGGTAAGATGCTGGCTTGTGATCATGAAAATGTAAGACCCGATATTTTAATACTGGGCAAAGCATTGAGCGGTGGTATGATGCCGGTCAGTGCCGTGCTGGCTGATGATGAAATAATGATGACCATCAAACCCGGTGAACACGGTTCTACGTATGGTGGCAACCCATTGGCCTGTAAAGTAGCCATAACATCCCTGCAGGTATTGAAGGATGAAAAGATGGCGGAGCATGCGGCTGCAATGGGAGAATTATTGCGTAAAGGATTAACAGCACTGCAATCAAAACATATTTCGCTTATCCGTGGTAAAGGATTGCTGAATGCAATTGTAATTGATCATCCCCATAAAGATGCGGCCTGGGAACTTTGCCTGCAATTAAAAGAAAATGGATTACTGGCAAAACCAACACATGGGGATAAAATACGTTTTGCGCCCCCGCTTGTGATCACTGCACAACAAGTGAATGAATGTGTGGAGATCATTGGCAAGAGCCTGTCTGTGCTGGGATAAGCAGTTTGTATAATACAAATAATCACTCCCGGGTCATTGGTTTTGTCGCACCGGGCTTGCCTGCCCTGAACTTGATTCAGGGACCCGGTGTCTTTTTCTGATAATTCTTTTGAGAGAGAGATGCCGGGTCTAAGCCCGGCATGACATTGAGCTCCGGTATGACATTCGTTTCCAGAATATCATTGAGCTTCGGAAAGGCATTGTCTTAATAAATGAAATGCCGATCCATTATCGAAACGCCAAACCGTGGCAAGCATTATACACTTTTCGATCTCTCAGGTTTTGTCGCACCGGGCCTGGACCCGGTGTCTTTCTCTACTACTTTTTTAAGGGAAAGATGCCGGGTCGAGCCCGGCATGACATTGAGCTCCGGCATGACATCCGTTTTCAGATTATAATTCAATTATGACATTACTTTGAGCTCCGGTATGACATTCGTTTCCAGAATGTCATTCAGCTATTGCATAACATTGAGCTTTGGAATGAAATCCATTCTTAATCATACTCTCACTTCTCATCACCACCCTTCAGCTAAGTCCTTTAACTCCGGGTTCATTTCATAAATCAATTTGATCTTCCACTCCCGCTTCCAGTTTTTTAATTGCTTCTCCCGGGCAATTGCATTATTGACATCAGAATAGTCTTCGTAATACATCAGGAAATGACATTTGTATTTCGCAGTGAAACTACTGCCTTCATTGGAACGATGTTCCCCGATTCTTTTTTCAAGGTTATTCGTCATGCCGATATAGAAAACCGTCCTGGCATGATTGGATAAAATATAGACTGAATAATATCCGATGCGGGCCATTATTCAAAATACGAAATGTTTTTGCACAACTGAAAAGTACATTGGAGAAAATACTGTCACACCAGGGCAAACAATAAACACTTTCCAATCTCTCAGGTTCTGTCGCACCGGGGCTTGTCCTGAACTTGATTCAGGATTGACCCGGTGTCTTTCTCTAATAATTCTTTTTGAGAGAGAGATGCCGGGTCAAGCCCGGCATGACATCCGTTTTCATAATATCATTCAGCTATGACATGAAATTCGGTTTCATAACATCTTACGAGAAAGATGCCGGGTCAAGCCCGGCATGACATTGAGCTCCGGAGGAGCATTGTCATAATAAATGAAAAGACAACCCATTTTCGAAACGCCAAACCGGGGCATACAATAAACACTTTCCGGTCTCTCAGGTTCTGTCACACCGGGCTTGACCCGGTGTCTTTCTCTACATTCAAAATGATTCAACTACAAAATGGTGTCTTTCTCTAATAATTTTTTCAGGGAAAGATGCCGGATCAAGTCCGGCATGACATCCGTTTCCAGAATATAATTGAGCTTCGAAATGACTTTCGTTTATAGAATTACATTGTGCTTCGGAAGAACATTCTCTTATTAAACAAAATGACCATTGACGAACGTACTGTCACACCGGGCAGGGACCCGGTATCTTTCTCTACTATTTTTTTTCAGGGAAAGATGCCGGATCAAGTCCGGCATGACATTCGGTTTCATAACATCTTACGAGAAAGATGCCGGGTCAAGCCCGGCATGACATCGAGCTTCGAAATGACATTCATTTCTAGAACATCATTGGGCTTCGTATGAAATTGTCTTAATAAACGAAATCAACAATACCAAACGTACTGTCACACCGGGCCAGGACCCGGTGTCTTTCTCTACTATTTTTTTAGGGAAAGATGCCGGGTCAAGCCCGGCAGGACATCGAGCTTCGGAAAGAAATTCGCTTATAGAATTACATTGGGCTCCGGTATGACATTGGGCTTCGTATGAAATTGCCTTAATAAACGAAATCAACATTAACAAACGTACTGTCACACCGGGCTTGACCCGGTGTCTTTCTCTCCAACTATCTATCACCAACATAAAAAAAGGCCCATGTTGCCATGAGCCTTAGTGTTCGGTTTTTCCTCGCCTTAACGGACGATGAATGTTTTACCCAGCTTCACTTCGCCATTGCTGAGATGCAGGTTGTACATACCTGACCGCAGGGAAGCCGGCAGTTGAATCATTTCGGTAACTGATCCACCATTGTGATTCAGTTGCTGACTATGCACCTGCTGACCAGCAGCATTGTACACCTGTACAGTATATAATCCTTTAGGTAATTCTGTTGCCTGCAGGGACAATTGTCCTGCTGTTACCGGGTTCGGGTACACAGTGATCGTGGTGATACCACCTCTTGTATCCACTCTCACAATTACACTATACAATTTTTGTCCGTCAGCTTCTGTAGCCTGGATACGATACAGGTTAACACCATTTACCGGCAATGCATCGATGAAAGAATAATCGGCACGGCCACCATCATTCTTCGCTGCTAATACTGTTGTAAGCGCAGCAAAGGTCTGACCGGCAACGGAACGTTCTACTTTATAATTAGCCACATTGCTTTCTGTCAGATTACTCCACTCTACTTTTATACCACTGCCCTGCTGGTACGCTTTTACGTTAGAGAACTTAACCGGCAGCGGACCATCAATATTCGCTAAAGCATAATCAGAGAAACCGGTGAGGCCTGTTACTTTCACAGTTGCTGCATTGGGAACAGTTGTATTAACTGCTGCCGGCACACCAGACGTAATCCAGTTACCGGAAACCCTGCGCCATGCCTGTACTGTTGTACCCGTACTGAATGAAGGACCCACTTGTGTGGCTTCATCAAACTGGAAAGTGATATCTGCACCACCCGCCGGAGGATTGACAGAAGGTGTAATATTCCATGTCAGTAATACTGCTTTAGTAGTGTTGTATCCCGCATCTGCAGTAAGACCATCTGTAACTTTTGCAGTCCAGTTATGAGTACTTCCGTTCTCAATGATGATCGGGTTGTATTTGCTATGACCGATCGGGAATGTAACCGGAGCTACATCCACATTATTAATGGTCAATGTACCGGTACCATTTGTTCTTACATATGCAGTAGCAGAACCTCCGGTGATTGAACCGGCAACGACCAGGTTATTATTTCCTAATTCTACGATACCACTTAGTGCCAATGATCTTGATGCAGCAATAGTTAAATTACTATTCAATGAAATTGAAGCGCCGGTATTAATTACCCAATTAATATTAGTTCCTGAATAGGTAGCATCAGCAATACTTAAAGTTCTGCCAGCACCGGTCATTGTTATGGTTGCGACACCTGTCGAGCTTCCAAAAGTACCTGCAGTATGAGAGACATTACCACCAATACTGATATTAGTAACACCTGTTGCATTATTATCAATATCAAGGTTATCCTCTACAATAAAATCACCGGCAACTGTAAGGTTAAGGTCAGCACTTCCTGTTAATCGTAGTGAAGCAGTTCCAGAATTCTGTACCCTGAAATTTCCGTTAACGGTTGCCAATTGTCCTACAAGGTTTAATGTGCTTGAATGACTGGGACTATTCCAGGTAAAGTTTCCGAATGCCTGGTTAGCACCCGTTATAGAAGTAGAACTGGTATTACCTGTTACCTCCATAGTAGAAGTTGCATTCCAGGTAGCAGTGAGGATCGTACCACCGTTCCTGTTATGCTGGTAAAGGCTGTTCGCATTAAAAGCTATTGCACCTGTTATAACATGTGTACCTGCATTATTGATTACTGTTCCATCAACAACGAGATCAAATGCTTCTGCTCCATCTGCCAATGTAAAGGCTGCACCCAATGCAAGTGTTCCACCGGATTCAACAACAACCTGGTCACCACCTGCTGCTGTTGCAACAGTTATTGTATGTCCGTTTCTGATCGTTATTGTATTAGCATCTGATGTTGGTACTAATGTTGAGCTGTTCCATATGCTGTTATCAGGTGAAGATTCCCATGAAGTGGCTTCACCCCAGTTACCACCAGATGGTGCTTTGGAACGGAAATAATCTGTAGCCGAAGAAGCAGTCTGTATATCAAATAAATTACTGGTTGCACTGGTAAGCCCGGTGGAAGCAGCAGTAAGTTGCAGCCCCGTACCTGTAGCTGTATGTATGATAGCACCAGAAAAAGTAGATAAACCGGCAACGGCCTGTGTGGAAACAGGAGTGCCCTGTAATGTTCCGGTTGAAGTAATATCTATAAAAGCAGTGAAATCAAGGTCACGGTTAGCATTCACATCATTGGCACTTACCGTTGGTGCAGGTGTCATGGCTGCACTCAATCCTGTTGGGGAAGTGGTGTTTTGTACAAATGCCAGACGATCTGCAGTTACTTCTATCCGGTTATCATCACCGGCAGATGAAGAAGCAGCGCCGCCAGCATTGGCCGCTGCAAAATTAGAACCTGCTCCGTCTGCTGTTGCACTGGTAACTGTAAAGACAAATTGATGATTATCTGTTACGGCTGAATTAAATGTAACACGAACAGAAAAAGTTTTGGTACCATCATCCGGCGCTGTTACTGTTAAACCGGAAAAATTTACTGTTGCTCCACCTGCAAGTTCTGCCAGTTCTGTTGTACCATCATACAATGCTACCCTGCGAACATTAGCAGGGTTACTTAAGCTCATCACAAAGTTTGTAAGAATAGTTCCAACTGCATCTCCGTCTGCAGCTGCGCCGCCATCACGGATAGTGAACTGTGCTACTTCTAAACTGTTGACATCAGTTATATCTGTAGCCTGGTAATTGGCATAGTTAATATTGGAAGGTGCAGAAAAAGAACCATTGGCAATAATATCAGAACTGGTGGAATTACCACTCAAAGGACTGCCGGTAATATTGATATCATCAATACCAACCCACTCATCAATACCTGCAGCATTAGTGGTGATAACCCTTACCTGTACCTCTGCTGCATTATTACAGGCGGCTGGTAATACAGCACTGACTGCAGTTACTAAAGTTGCAAGGCTTGGCCCAGTAGTGGCATCAGCCACAAAACCGGCAGGTACATTGGTGAAATCGCCTGTATTACCAACCCGGTATTGTAATGCTACCGGTTGTATAGCATTATCAGCAGAACCATCAATATCTCTTAAATTATACGCAACATTGATATTCTGAAGTCCTGTAGTGTTTAAATAAATTACAATATTAGGAGCATCTGCCGTACCTGAACCTTGAAATGCTATAGTTGGATCAGCAATAACATCAAACTCTGCTACAGCACCGGCGGTATTTGTATTGGGATTTGTTTGATTTGCAAGAACATTTATTACTGGAGTACCCTCAATTAAAACAGTCTGAGGATCAGTTCCTGTACCACCAGTTAAATTATCACCTCTGTAACCAACAATACCCGGAACACCTGACCAATCGTCTGACGTCGTAATCAGTCCCGTATTTGCCCAATTTTGTGTAAACGGCAGTGTTTGTACCGTGTTGTTAAAAAGTCTTGCCGGTGCAAATGCCAGTAAGGCCACCGACAGAATTGCGTAAATTTTTTTCATGCACTCTGAGTTTTAAGAAATAAAAAATATGCTTTCGAAGGGTTATAGTAATACGTAACCGCTTCGGTTTTGGAGAGGATTGGATAGAAGGGGACAAAACTATTGACCATGCCCGCAGCGAACAAAAATCCTGCATTAAGAAACCATGAACAAAACAGGAATTACAGGCTGCCGGCCTGGTTTTTTTTGCCAGTCAACAAATCAATTTTCAAAAGGGGACAGTTGGAGATTATCAAGGGATCAAGGGGCGATAAAAATAAGGAGTAATGCTTATTTTACAAGTATCAAAGAAAGAAAGTTATTCAGGTTGACGAAGGTCATGCACCGGTCCTTTTATTGTTTGATAAACCGGTACACCGAACGGGCCCCTGCCCCGGTGGCCAGCAAATGATACACTCCTGCCCGCAAGCCTCCGAGTTGAAGTGTGAAGGTGGTGCTTCCTTCACCGGCATTACCCTGCCATTGTTGTACCACCCTGCCCCGGAGATCATAGATGGCAAATTGTACCGGGCCGGTGGCAGCATTGGTAAGGGTAAGGGTGGCCTGGCTCTGTACCGGGTTAGGCGCCAGGGATGTGATCAGCAAGCCGGCTTTATCATTGATAAGAGCTACGACATTACTGTAGGTTATTTTTCCATCAGCATCGATCATTTTTAACCGGTAATAGGTAATGCCCTTGGCCAGTCTTGTATCGGTATATGCATAGAAGCGGTTCGTCTCGCTGCCGGGCAGGGAGCTGAGCAGTGAATAATTCCTGGCATCCGTTGATCTTTCAATCTCAAACCGGGCAGCAGATGAACAACAGGCGGCCAGTTCCCAGCTAAGGCGGGAGCTGCTGCTGCTGATCTTCATTGCATCAAAGCTGATGAGTTTGATAGGTAAGGGTTTAGACATAGTCGAAATAGCAAAGGGAGAAAATTTCGTCCAGCTGTTTATAGTTGCTGTGCGATAACTATTTACTGTTCCTCCCGGTACCTGGGCAACACCAACTGCAATCCAATCATATGGCCATGGATTTCCGCTTGGTACTTTTCGCCAAATCTGAACATTCTCCAGGTTATTATAGTCAACCCCGGTTTGTCTTGGTACTGCAGACGGGTTATCATCCCATGAAAAAACTAGAGTTGTTCCCGTTGCGGAAGGATTGGTGGATGGAATAATATTCCATGTTCTTTGGACTGCACCCGGAACATTCGGAATATAGGTCGGGTCTGATACATCAACAAGGTCTTCAACATTCACACTCCAGTTATACCCGCTTGCATTATCAATAGAAACCGGATTGTAAGTGCTGTTTCCTACCGGAGCACTACGGTTAGTAATAATATTATTTAATATCAATGAACCAGTGCCGGCTGTCCGGATATAACTTGTAGTGGAACCACCGCTAATAGTTCCTGTTACAGTGAGATCATTTGTGCCTAAGTCAACAAATGAGTTTGTAGCAAGCAAAGAAACATTTCCATGTACCAATTTATCTGAGATCAGATTCACCGTTGTTCCGGTTGCTGAACCAATTAGTAGTCCATCAGCAACTGGTACAATCAAAGAATCAGTACCACCCAATTCAGCAGTAATTCCGTTGATAATAAATTGTCCAGAAGGAGTAATTCCATTTCTTCCATCAACTTTTCCATTTCCTTTTATTCCATTTCGAAAGGTTTTGGAACCAGCACCTGAAAATATGACAGGCATAGTTGCATCCAATATTCCATTTAGAATTGTGGGATTAGTTCCACCCATACTTAAACTTGGCGATGAATTAAATCTGAAAACAGGGATTACATTTGGAGCTGTGCCAGGAAAAAAAGTCGCCTGAATTGAAGGAGTAATAGTACTATTCCATAAAAAAATGGAGCCGTCATCCCATATGAAATTTGTGGAGTTTGATGCATATTCGGAATTACCACCACCCACTGAACTTGAATTGCCAATTTGAATTGTACCATTAGTTCTGACATGTATAACTGCTCCTGTACTGAAAGTAATATGGTTTGAATAATTTTCTGTTGATGTAACCCGGTATACACCTCCTGATTTAATTTCGAGATCATCATTGGGCCCAGTACCAATAGTCAATATTTCAGAAATGGGCATTTGATTATCTATGATGCCACCGTTTTCAATAACAACCTCATCTATTGTTACAGAAGAAATCAAATTAACTTTGTGCCCATTCCGTATTGTAATTACCTGGGCTATATCATCGGGTGTTAAGGTTGCAGGAATCCATGTGCCGGCTATTCCTGTTGCTGATGATTCCCAAGTTGAAGTTGCATTCCAGTTTCCTGTAGCTCTTGACCTGAAAAAATCAGTGGCAGCAGATACACAGATTCCATTCTGTGTTATCTGAAAATTTGCTGACCCCGGTCCCTCTGCGACTGGGTCACTACTAACAATTCGTATTTTATAAGTACTGCTGCTGGCTGTACCATTGGGAATGACAAACGGTATATTTCCAGAATTGGAAATGCTTGTGATAGAACCAATAGCTACTGGAGATGCAAATGAACCAGCTGCATCGGATAATTGTGCAGTATAAGTATTTCCAGAATTAAATGTACCGGTAGATATAAAAGCAATAGAACCTGAAGCAGTAGTAAAACAATCTGCTAATGTAAAAGGAGCCCCAGTAATAGCACCTTCTGTAATAGTATGAGTTGGTGCCGCAAAAGGCAATGCATTGGAATACTCAAAATCATCTAAAAAAATATTAGCAACATTGCCTGTAGAACTTTCTCCATAAAACATCCAGGAATCAATATCAACATCATTAGCTAATAGCGCTTTGGAGAGATCATTACCAACCAAAACACCATTGATCCAGAGATCCCATGTATTAACTGCTAAATTCTGAACGCCACTCCTTGAATAAATGGCAGCTGCATTCGAGTTATTACCATATATCTCGAATGAATATATGTTACCCTGAGTGATTGGTAGTGGCGATGGAGTTGAAAGTGCAGCCGACCAATTACCACCATTTCTATACGAGATTGCAATTGTACCACTTGCTCCAAATGTCCACCGTATTCCTGTAAAAATCTGTGAACCAGCAAATCCGCTATTATCAGAAAAACAAGTCCCATCGCCCTGAAAAAAAAACCATGTGCCTGATGTTGCTGAATTTCCGCCAATATTATCACCTAAAACAACTGAAAATTTATTGTAGAAAACTTTTCCTGCTGTATAATCATGAATACTAAACTTATTAATTGAAGCAGAACTAGGAGCAACTGTTCTTAATTCGGTATTACTGCCAAGTATTGGCAAACCAGGATTTTCCAAATTAAAACTGCCGCCAGTCGTTCCTATTCTAATTCTTGCAGTTCCTGAACTGGGTGGAGGTAAAAAAGTGGTACTTACTGCATTAGTATTAAAAATTCCTGTACCTGTTCCAAAATCATAGGTCCATGGTTGCGCAAATACACAAACATTTAATAGTAACAATGAAACAAATAATAAGAATCCCTTCCGCATGGTTCCCATTTAATAATGCCAGTTTCAACTTGGGTAAGAAAGGGCATTTCAGAAGGATTGGAAGAAATAAAGATAAGGAGTTCAGCCGAAAATCAGCTGTTATGAAATCATGGTAAAATCCCCTTTTCAAGAGCCATCAATTACCTGTATCGTTCTTCATTTTTATATCCGGGAATAAAGCGGAGACCAGCATAATCAATGAAGCTATTATCATCAGGTAAAAGCCGGTCTCCCGTTCGGGGCACTCCCCTGCTTTGCAGGTACCGATCACTAAAAAGTTGCGCAGCATCCAGGCCGCATTAAAGGCCACTACCAGCAAATTCATCCGCTTGGCCCAGAGCCTTGGCACCAGGGTAAAGACTATAAAAAAAGCAAGCAACACAAAATGGATATAACCGGGCTTGCCATAATCAAAGGCATCCATCCCGCTCACGGTTATGTTTCTTGATTCAATAATTACCCAGGGCATAAAACAGGATACGATCAACAAAACTGCTGCTGCAAGACCGATCCATTTCATATACTTCATACACGTTCAATTGGAATGGGCTGCAAGATACAGCAGAAAATCATCCTGGCAGAAGGACGTTCATAATTCAATGACCGTTGATATACTATCCTTGTGTTTCGTATTGGAAAAAATAATATCCGCAATGGCCTCCGGTGTTTGCCATTTGCTGAAATTGGCAGCTGGCATGGCCGCACGGTTTTGTGGGGTATCAATGGTGGAGGGAACTATCACCAAAGTTTTCACTGCCGTGCCGGCAGCTTCTTCCTTCATCAGTTCTGCCAGCCTGAACAATAATGATTTGGACAATCCGTAAGCGATCATGCCCTTACTATTTGCTGCCTCCATCCCTGCTTTTGATCCTATTAAAAAAATATGACCTGCCCCCTGCTTTCTCATCTGTACAAAAACAGGTCTCGCCACATTATAAGCGGTTTCAAAATTCAATTGGTATTGTTGCCCGATCATAGCTGTTGTTGTTCCGGCTATATCAGCCATAGCAAAACCTCCTACTGTCAGCACGGCCACATCAATGGTCTTATGTTTGGCGATAACAGACTGTACCCACTCACCGGCCGCTTCTTCATTCACCAGGTCAACAGACAGGGAATGAAAATGCGGTGCATCCATCAATAATGAACCAGTTCCCTCTACGGCATATCCTTCTGACAAAAATTTCTGTACAACGGCCTGGCCCAGGTTGCCGGAAGCACCGGTCACAATGGCTGTTCTCATGATAAATTATTTATACGAAAGTAATGAAAAGGGAAGGCCGCTTTTTGAATGGCCTGTTCGATATTGTTTTTGTAATTTACAAAATCATTTTACCCCTGATGGCAAAGAATTGCCTTTTCATTTTCCTGTTATTGGCTGTCGCATCCCTGTTGCAGGCACAGCAGAACTGTACATATCCCGGTCAAACGCCTGTATCCGCCATTCCTGTTTGTGGTAATGATCCTTTTACCATGAACACTCCCACTTACTGTGGCAATACGCTGGTGCCGGTCTCCTGTCCCGGTGGTTTTACTTATTCTAATATCAATCCCAATTTTTTCCGGATGTCCTGCTACAGCAGCGGCACCCTCGGTTTTACGATCGTTCCGGATGCCAATATGAATTATGACTGGCAACTGTTTGATATCACCAACAGGAATCCCTTTGATATTTTCACGGATGCCTCCCTGTTTGTAGCCTGTAACTGGTCATCAGAGCCCGGGGAAACCGGTGCCACCGATATTGGAACAGACACCATAGTCTGTGGTGGTGGTGGTTTAAATACATACAGTAAAATGCCGCAGATCATACAGGGACATACCTACCTGCTGATGGTCTGCAACCAGGGTGGTTCGGGCGGCAGTTACCAGCTTACCTTAACGGGTGGTACGGCCAGCATCACTGATGCCATTGATCCAAGGATGGATTATGCGAGGGCCAGTTGTGATGGCACCCATATCATTTTACGGACCAACAAAAAGATCGTTTGCAATACCATTGCCGCAGACGGAAGCGATTTCAGCTTGAGCAACGGCACTGCTGTTATTGGTGCAGTTCCGGGTAGCTGCACTTCTGGATTTGGAACCGATTCAATTATCATTACACTGGCGCAGCCATTAGCCAACGGCACTTATGCATTACTGTTACAGAATGGCACTGATGGCAATACCATTGGTGATATCTGTAATAAATTCATCCTCGTTAATGAATCGATCTCTTTTATTGTAACGGATGTACAGCAAACTGTTGTGGAAGAAGCATTAGCGGCCAACTGTTCCCCCGATGCGGTTGAAGTGGTATTCAGTAATCCAATCCGGTGTTCCAGCATTGCCGCAGATGGAAGCCAATTCATTGTTACGGGGCCGCAGGCGGTGGCGATTACCGGAGCGACGGGATTAAGGTGCAACAATAATTCAGAAAGTGATATCATCACTTTGCAACTGGCATCGCCCATAATGACAGCAGGAACTTACCAGGTACAACTCACCACCGGCAGCAATGGCAGTCCTTTACTGGATGAATGCGGCTTACCAATAGCTCCCGGCATTGTTTCCTTTACTGTGGCCGGTACAGCTTCCGCTTCTTTCACTTATGCTGCGAATGAATCCTGTAATGCCACCAGTTTTTCTTTTCAGCATCCGGGCAGCAACGGGGTAAACAGCTGGAACTGGACCTTTGGAAATGCCGGCACCAGCAACCTGCAAAATCCTGTTCAAAATTTTCCGGGCGGCGGGCAGTATACTATACAACTGATCGTGTCGAACGGGGTCTGCAGTGATACGGCTACACAAAACATCACAACCGGCGAAGTGTTGCAGGCAGCATTTGACATACAAAAAATTATCTGTCCTGGTGATACATTAAAGATCAGTAATAACAGCAGTGGCAATATTGATCAATGGCAATGGCAGTTTGGTAATGGTCAGTTCAGCACTCTTGCACTGCCCTCCGCCATTCAATTTGTTGCCACTGGCAGTGAAACGGTATATACCATCACTCTTATTGCCGGCAATACACCGCAGAACTGCCGTGATACGGCCAGACAAACCATCCGGGTATTAAGTAATTGTTTTATTGCTGTTCCTTCTGCTTTTACACCCAATGGAGACGGTCTCAACGATTATCTTTTCCCGTTGAATGCGTTGAATGCAGACAACCTGCAATTCAGTGTGTACAACCGGATGGGGCAATTAGTATTTCATACAAAAGACTGGACAAAAAAATGGGATGGCCGGATCAATGGTATTTTGCAGGATACCGGTGTGTATGCCTGGTTGCTGAGCTATACGCATCATAATACCGGTGAAAAAGTATTACAGAAAGGTACTACCCTATTGATCCGGTAATGCGGCGTCATCTTTCCTGTTCTTGTTCCGGTAATAAAAATAAAGTGGAATACCGAGGGCGGTTATCAATATTCCCAGCAGTGAATTAACAACGGGCTGCCGGTGATGTATATAATTGGTGACATCATTATAGACAGTGATCACCAGGAATAATGCGGTAAAAGTGATAAACAATAAAGTGACAAACGGGTGGAGCCATATCTTATACGGACGTTCAGCATCCGGCATTTTTTTTCGCAGCATGAATATACCGACAGCACCGAGGCCATAAGCGATCCAGGAAATAAATACCATCATATCCGCCAGCATATCAAATGAACCGGAAACAATAAGAACGGCTATCCAGCCACCATGCAGCCACAATGCATTACCCGGTGTCTGAAATTTTTGATGCTCTTTACCTGCCCAGGGCAGAAACACTTTATCCTTTCCCATGGCATAGGTAATTCTTGTGGTCGCCATTAAATTACCGTTAACTGCTCCCAATGTACAGATAACGATCATCGCGGCCACCAATGCCCCTGCAGCATTTCCAATAGCCACCGCAATCGCATCAGAAGCTACTAAAGAGGAAGCGGCAATTTTTTCTACCGGTAATACATAGAGGTAAGCCTGGTTCACCAATACATATACAATGATACAGGCAATGACCCCTGTAAATAAACTCTTAGGAATATTTCGCTGTGGCTGCTTGATCTCCCCTGCAATGAATGTAATATTGATCCATCCGTCATAAGCAAAGAAAGCACCTGTAAGCGCAGCGATAACTCCTGCTAACAATGCACTTCCCTGCTTTGGGTTTTCTGATTGGAAAAAATTTTCCACTGACCCGTTTCCGAAAAAGAAAATACCAATGACCAGGGCAGCGATCACCGCTATCTTAACAATAGTTGAGATCAACTGGAATGAACTTCCTGCTTTTACACTGCGGTAGTTGAGCCATGTTAACCCGGCAACAATTGCAATCGCTAATGATTTTACCCCGAAATTTTCGAGTGGATGCAGGTCGCCGATAAAAGACAGATGCCATATTACAGCTTGCTCTGTTGCAGCATCAAATCTTGGCAGGTGCAGAAAGTAGTCAGCATATTGTGCACATACAAATGCGATAGCCGCCACACCGGTTGTATTTATTACTGAAAAAGCGGCCCATCCATAGAGATAGGCAACAAAGTCGCCAAACATTTTCCGGAAATAAACATAGATACCACCTGTTTCAGGTATCATAGCGCCGAGTTCTGCATATACAAGAGCACCAAAAAGGGAGAATAAACCTGCAATGACCCAGACGATTGTCAGCCAGACGGGTGAACCCAGCTGACCGGCCATACTGGCCGGTTTCATAAAAACACCGGAGCCAATAATACTACCAATAATTAAAGCAGTGGCAGACCAGAATCCAATTTTTTTGGCGAGCGAAGAGGTGGTTGGCATAATGGGAAAGGAAGATAAGCATACTTATCAATAAAAAAAGAGGCTGTCTCAAAAGCCCCATTCATTGTCATATTGAGCAAAGCCGAAATATGGCAATGAATGGGAAACAAATTTGTACGCATTTCGATAAACTCAATGTGACAAATTTGTTTGTTTTTGAGACAGTCTCTTCAATTCATTTTACAGTGGCTTCAACCCGAATATCTTATTGCTAAGACATACCTCCCGGCCGGATACTTATTTTTCCCGGAAGGATTAACAGGTACGGTAGGAATGGATCTCCGGAAACAGTTTGTGTAATTATTATCTGATGCTAAGGTAAAAACAAGATGCTGTTTTCGCAAGCACCTCCTCCATTTTTTTTATCAGCAGCAGGAGAAAATTACGATGCCGGTTTTTATTTGTTTTAATAAATAGAGGATTGATTGTCCTAGGCTGACAACTTCGGCAATCCCGCCTTCGACAAGCTCAGGCTGACATCTTCGACAAGCTCAGGCTGACATCTTCGACAAGCTCAGGCTGACAACTTCTACAAGCTCAGGCTGACAATCCTTATGAAAGGGAATTTACTATTTTTCTTCTTAAATTCACTGCATCCTGTTCACTACTACTTATACATTTCTTCTTTCAAAGCCTTCACTCTTTCATCAACCAGGTATTCATCGAAGGTCATCAGGCGGTCAATGATGCCTTTAGGTGTCAGTTCAATGACCCTGTTGGCCACTGTTTGCATAAATGTATGGTCATGGCTCGTTAATAATACGATGCCTTTGTAATCGGTACATTGTTCGTTGAAGCTCTGGATACTTTCCAGGTCGAGGTGGTTAGTGGGCTGGTCCAATAAAATAACATTGGGACTCTGGAGCATCATCTTACTCAGCATACAGCGTACCTTCTCCCCTCCGCTCAGTACATTGGTCGTCTTCAGCACATCATCACCGCTGAACAACATTTTACCAAGGAAGCCCCGCAGGAAAGGTTCATCGACATCTTTTACATGGTCCGGTACATATTGACGTAACCAGTCCATCAAGTTATCCTTTCCATTAAAAAAATGATTATTCTCCTGTGGCAGGTAGGCATGGGTTACGGTAGTACCCCATTCATAAGAACCACTGTCCGTTTTTGTATCGCCGGTAATGATATTGAAGAAACTGGTAACGGCTAACGGGTCACGGCTCAGCAAAGCGATCTTATCACCTTTATTCACCGTAAAGGTCACGTCACTGAACAGCACCCTGCCATCAACAGATTTTTTCAGTTTGTCTATATTCAGGATCTGGTTACCCACTTCCCTTAATTGCTGAAAAATGATACCGGGATATTTTCTGTAACTCGGTTCTATTTCTTCTATCGATAATTTCTCCAGCGCTTTCTTTCTTGATGTAGCCTGTTTACTTTTTGAGGCGTTGGCACTGAAGCGGGCAATGAAGTCGATCAATGCCTGTCGTTTCTCTTCTGTTTTCTTGTTCTTATCATTGACCTGTCTTGCCATCAATTGTGATGACTCATACCAGAAAGTATAGTTACCGGTAAAGATCTTGATCTTTTGCCTGTCCACGTCTGCCACATGGGTACATACTGCATCCAGGAAGTGACGGTCGTGGCTCACTACGAGTACAATATTTTCGTAGTCAGCCAGGAAATTTTCCAGCCAGCCAATGGTTTCGATATCGAGACCGTTGGTAGGCTCATCCAATAAGAGGATATCAGGATTACCAAATATGGCCTGTGCCAATAACACCCTTACTTTCAGATTGGATGGAATATCTTTCATCAGTGACTGGTGATATTCTTCTTTTACGCCCAGTTCACTCAGTAAAGTGGCAGCATCACTGTCAGCAGTATAACCACCCATTTCACCAAACTCATGTTCCAGTTCACCGGCCCTCATGCCATCTTCTTCTGTAAAATCAGCCAGCGCATAGATCGTTTCTCTTTCTTTGGCAATAGCCCACAACTTGGTGTGTCCCATCATCACGGTGTTCAGCACTGTTTCTTCATCAAACTGGAACTGGTTCTGTTTTAGTACCGCCATTCTTTCTCCCGGTGTGATTTCCACCGTTCCTTTGTTAGGTTCTATTTCGCCGCTCAGGATTTTCAGAAAAGTACTTTTGCCTGCACCATTGGCACCGATGACACCATAACAATTCCCTTTTGTGAAATTGAGGTTCACTTCTTCGAACAAAACCCTTTTACCGTAAGCTAATTTCAGGTCTTTTACACTGATCATTTTTCGTAAAATTTGAAGCCGCGAAGGTACGATAAGTAAGCCTGATAACAGCAATGAATTAGAATCTTGTACTGTCTCCGTTCGAAAAGTCTTGTCAGCTTGAACTTGTATAAGTTGCCAACCTAAACTTACCGAAGTTGTCAGCCTGAGCTTACCGAAGGCGGGATTGTCGAAGATGTCAGCCTGAGCCTGTCGAAGGCCGGTTTCGACAAGCTCAACCTGGCAATTCGTTAAAACGAAGAATGCATTTTCAAAATGAGAGACTACACAGAACGTAATAACATCGTAAATAAAAAATCCCGCCCTGCATAAACAGGACGGGATTGATAGTATTCAACTAAAGTTGACTATTTGTAAAAAATAATACTTACGCCTTTGGTTGAGATAGAACCATTTTCATCATTAGACAGGAACAAATGATAGGTTCCGCTAGCCTGGTTAGTAATATTCAACGGTATAACACTTCCATAAGTGAGGCCGTTAGCAACCTGGGATCTAACCATCTGACCGGCACTGTTGAATATTTTAATATTCAGTTTAGTGTACAGGTCAGTATTAAGCCTGATGCTGAAGCGTCCGTTGTTCGGGCTTGGGAAAACCTGTATTGCAGGATATTGATCCAGTGTCAAACGACGTTCTGCACATTCATTTACCAGGATCACCCTTCCAACTGAAGACTGGCAACCATTATTAGTAGCTGTATAAGTAACAGTCTTAGGTCCAACACCCGCTGCCGAAGGATTAAAGGTAGTTCCTCCAACACCTGGTCCGCTGAACACGCCGCCAACCGGACCTGCACTTAATGTAAAGGAAGGATCAGAAACACAGGTTACAGCAGGCGCTGTAAATGAAATTACAGGATATGTATTTACTGTTAACACGGCTGCATTAGAAGTAACAGAACCGCAACCTGCAGTAACGATCACCCTGAACCTGTAACTGTTTTGTCCGGCAGGGATAGCAGTTTGAGCAAAAGTGGATGAAGTTGCACCAGCAAGGTTAGTCCATGTAGTACCGCCATTAACACTTAGCTGCCATTGATAACTGAGAGTACCAACACCTGTTGTTGCAGTTACACTGAAACTTTGGCTGGCACCTTCACAAATGGTTGCGTTCTGTGGTTGTGCAGTTATTACAGGGAATGTATTTACTGTCAGCGTTGCAACAGTAGAAACTCCCGGTGTACAAGCTGCATTGGATACTGTAGCCCTGTACCGGTAAGTATTAAATGTAGGAGGCACTCCTGTAATTGTCAATGTAGGAGTAGTGGCCCCGGCATACACACCACCGTTTGCAATATTACTCCAGCTTGTACCACCATTGGTACTTACTTCCCACTGGTAAGATAAACCAGAACCACCTGCAGCCACTGTGAAGGAAAGATTTGTTCCCTCACAAACTGTCTGGCTGATTGGGTTAGTAGTTACAGTTATTGATGACGACACCAGTAATGTAGCCGCTGAAGAAGTGGCAGCAGGTGCACAGGTACCAGATACCACACAACGATACATATTATTATTGTCAGTTACAGCTACAGCAGCAATATTGTAAGTAGCTGAAGTGGCACCGGAAATCGGGGCATATGTTCCACCACCGTTTGTACTCAACTCCCACTGGTAAGAAAGACCAGCACCGGTAGCCGTTACGCTAAAGGAAGCAGCACTACCAGAACAAAGGTTCAGGCTTTGCGGCTGAGCAGTAATTGCCGGTAATGCGTTAACGGTTAAGGTTACCACATTTGTGTTAGTACTTCCGCATTGACCGGTTACAACACAACGGTAAGTGTATCCATTCTGTGTTAAAGTAACACCGGTAACAGTATAAGAGGCTGAAGTGGCGCCGGAAATATCATTCCAGCCAGAACCTGTATTTAATTGCCATTGGTAAGTACCGGTGGCTACTACAGTGAAAGTAGCATTAGTACCCACACAGGCTGTTTGATTGGATGGCTGTGTAGTAATGGCTGGTCCTGCTCCTGCGTTTACAGTAAAGGTCAGGTTAGCATTCTGGCCAGGTGCCCCGGTTGCTGTTCCTGAAATAGTTACTACATACGTACCGGGAGATAATGTATTTGCATTATTTAATGTTACTAAGCCATTGTTACCCGGTAAAACAGGATTGGCTGCAAATGTAATAGTAGTACCGGCAGGAACTCCTGCAGTTGCTGCTAATGTAATTGGATTGGTAAATCCTCCGTTAGGAATAGTTGGTAATACCACATTCATTGTGGCCGGTGCCGGACAAGTGGCAGTAGCCGGAGTAGTTGCACCGAAACTAAATCCAAATGGCGGAGGGGTTACAGAAATATTAGCATTATTAATATCAAAGAAGATATTTCCAACTGCTTCCACCTTAATACGAGCTGTAGTGGTAATCGTCAACGGAATCGTTATACTTTCACTTCCATCATTTGCTGTACTGGCAATTAATACTGTTGGGAACGTTTGACCTCCATCTGTTGAATAAGAGATTTTTACATTCGCACAGTTGATGGGGGCGCCTGTTGTTCCGTTTACAGACCAGGTAACAGTTTGGGTAGATCCGGCTTCGTAGCTTGTCGCCGCATTTTGAGAAGTAATTAAGAACGGACCAGCAGTACCTGCTACTGTTACTACCATATCATCTGACTTAGTGTTACCACCACCAATATGATTATCCTTAGCAATGAAACGGAAATTGAGTGGTCTGGCTACAGATGGTAAAACCTCCCACTGGAATCCATTTGCACCAGTCAGGATATATTGAAGAGAAGGGAATGTCCTTTCAGGAATTGTATAAGACAGATAAGTCCTGAACATCGGGCCATTAGTAGCTGTAGAAACAGGTATACTTGAAAAGGTACCAGTCCTGTTATCTATTTGCTCCCAGTTATAGGTCAGTACATCTCCGCCATCAGGGTCTGAAGCGGTACCTGTTAATTTGAATGGAGTAGAGAAAGGAATGGTCCAGTCAGCACCTGCATTGGCAGTTGGCGCTGTGTTGCCTGTATTCGTTTCAACATCACAACCAGATCCGCCACCTGTTTTAATATAGTTAGTGATCTGTTCAATACTTTTTACTGAAAAAAGTTCAATACTATGAGGTGCTACGTCTGTAGAACCGGTAATACCTGCATAACCCATAATGGTTACACCACTACCTGGTTCAACATTAACGCCTGTTCCTTCCAGGTTAAAGGAGAAAGTATGGTTAGCACCAAACTGGTGTCCCATTTCATGAGCGAGATAATCAATAACGAAAAACTCCAACAAGGAAGGATTCGCATACACGGTCCAGCCTCTGCCTTTAAAACCTGCAGTACAAACGCAACCGATACAGCCGGCATTACCGTTGTCAGAACCTTTGCTCTCGGTATGCCCGATATCATAGTTACCACTACCAATTGCATTATCAATAGCTGTTTGCATGGCAGTACCTGATGGTGAGTTAGGATTAGCAATCGGGTCAGTTGCAGGATTAAAATAAATGACCAGGTCATTATTAGCCACCAGTACCATTCTAATACCAAAATCTCTCTCATATACTGCATTGGCCCTTGTCATATGACTATTTTGCGCAGCCAATACCGCAGCAATACTATCAGCCAATGTTGGAAGTGGTGCCGGAATAAAATGGTTGGAAAATTCAGCACCGGAGATCATTGCCAGGCGATAGGTTCTTAGTTTACCATCATCGGCATTTTCAATTGTATTGCCCCTTCCGGTTGGTGGAGGAGCGATAGCATCAGTAAGACACTGAAAATTATTAGGGGTGCTGGTCATATCGCTTCTTCTTACGACACGATAATAATTATCCGTCAGCTGATCAATATAGATAGCTGATTTAGTTGCCGAAAGAATAACTGCATGAACACCATGCATCGATACGTCGAAACGTATCGTTGATGAAGGATCAGTGATCCCTTTACCTGCATATGAATTAATACCCGGATAACGGGCTGCTAATTCAGGTGCCATAACAGGCGCATCCACAACCCGGAATTGTTCAATGCTGCCATCCGGCATCGGGAAAGAAACAATGAATGTTGATCTTGAAGCCGGGATCGCCGTTTCTTTCGGCGCCAAAGCAAGTCTTTGCTTAAATGCCCCTTCATTCAACTGAAATATTTTGTAGGCAGGCGGACGCTGGCTGTTACTGGCAGCAAAAATGTCTCTTCCAACAGCAGCTTCATTTACAGGAGTCCAAAAATTAAAATCCTGGGCCATCAGCCCGGAAAAAAGAAACCCTGTAAGAAATAAGAGTAAAAGTTTTCTCATAAAAAAGTTTTAGATAATAACATTTTGAAAGTAATTGCACTTTCAAAACCGGTAACCCTAAAAGGCTGTTAAAATTAAGGATTTTTCATATTCGCCAAATCGTAATCTTAAACTGTCCACCCTAAAAAATAGCTTCAGCCGGGCTGCCGGACTGGCTTAATAAATAAATAGTACAGGGCCCCAAAAAGAGGTACCCCATTTTACGTACTTTTTACCATTGACTTCAGACAATAAATTATTCAAAAGGACAGTACTGTCCTTTAATATCTTTTAAGTTCCTGTCAATTATTCATTGCATAAAAAAAGCCCCTGTCAGTATATGACAAGGGCTTTTCTATTGAAATTTTATCCTTTACAGCGTAGCCGGGATTAATATCCCATACCACCCATATCAGGTGCACCATGTGCATGTGGCTCTTCTTTCTTTGGTTTGTCGGCAACCACACATTCAGTGGTCAGCAACATTCCTGCGATGGAAGCAGCATTCTCTAAGGCAACACGGCTAACTTTAGTAGGATCGATCACACCCGCCTTGAAAAGGTTCTCATACACTTCAGTCCTGGCATTAAAACCAAAATCGCCTTTGCCTTCCCTGATCTTTTGAACCACGATAGAACCATCAATACCAGCGTTAGCGGTAAGGATGCGGATAGGTTCTTCCAGTGCACGGCGAACGATGGCCATACCTGTTTGCTCATCAGCGATCTGGCCACGAACTTTTGCTTCGAGGCTATCGATAGCACGGATATATGCTACACCACCACCGGGAACGATACCTTCTTCTACCGCTGCCCTTGTAGCATGCAGTGCGTCGTCAACACGGTCTTTCTTTTCTTTCATTTCAACTTCAGTAGCAGCACCTACATATAATACAGCTACCCCACCGCTTAATTTAGCAAGGCGTTCCTGTAATTTTTCTTTGTCGTAATCGGAAGTAGTTGATTCTATCTGTGCTTTGATCTGGTTTACACGGGCAACGATATCTTCTTTTTTGCCCTTGCCACCTACCACAGTAGTGTTGTCTTTATCAATTGTTACGGAAGTAGCCTGTCCGAGATAAGTGAGGTCAGCATTTTCCAGTTTGTAACCCTGCTCTTCGCTGATCACAATACCTTTTGTCAGGATAGCGATGTCCTGCAACATTTCTTTTCTGCGGTCACCGAAACCAGGAGCTTTTACAGCAGCCACTTTCAATGTACCACGCAATTTATTTACAACAAGTGTTGCCAATGCTTCCCCTTCCAGGTCTTCAGCAATGATCAGTAACGGACGTCCGCCCTGGGCAACTTTCTCCAGGATATGGAGGATATCTTTCATATTGCTGATCTTCTTATCGTAGATCAGGATATAAGGGTTTTGCAGTTCAGCTTCCATTTTTTCGCTGTTCGTTACGAAGTAGGGAGAAATATAACCACGATCGAACTGCATACCTTCCACTACATCAACTGTAGTGTCAGTACCTTTTGCCTCTTCAACGGTGATCACACCTTCTTTACCAACTTTAATGAAAGCTTCTGCGATCAGCTTACCGATTGTTTCATCATTATTAGCAGAAATAGTAGCCACCTGCTGAATTTTTTTGCTGTCGCTGCCAACAGTCTGGCTTTGACTTTTCAGGCTTTCGATAACCAGGCTAACTGCCTTGTCGATGCCTCTTTTAAGATCCATCGGGTTGGCACCGGCAGCTACCATCTTCAATCCTTCGCTGATGATAGACTGGGCTAAAACAGTGGCAGTTGTAGTTCCATCACCTGCAAGGTCTGCAGTTTTAGAAGCTACTTCTTTTACCATCTGGGCTCCCATGTTCTCAATAGGATCTTCCAGTTCAATTTCTTTAGCTACGGTAACACCATCTTTAGTTACCTGTGGTGCACCGAATTTTTTCTCGATAACCACATTACGGCCTTTAGGGCCTAATGTCACTTTCACAGCGTTGGCCAGTGTGTCCACGCCTTTTTTCATTTTATTTCTTGCTTCAATGTCGAAGAAGATTTGCTTTGCCATAATTATTAAAATTTGATAATTAGTTAATTCGATAATTTGACAATGATTTTTTTAATTGGCAGATTGTCTTATTGCCAATCCCGATTGCTAACGGGAGGCTAATTAGACTATCGCCAGAATGTCAGACTCTCTCATGATCAGGTAATCATCACCATCGATCTGGATCTCTGTTCCTGCGTATTTGCCATATAAAACCGTGTCTCCGGTTTTTACTGTTACAGGTTCATCTTTTTTACCGGGACCTGCTGCTATCACCGTACCACGCTGTGGTTTTTCCTTAGCGGTATCGGGGATGATAATGCCACCAGCTGTTTTTTCTTCTGCTGCGGCAGCTTTTACAATTACCCTGTCATGAAGGGGGGTAACATTGACTTTCTTAGCCATAATGTATTGATTTTGTGTTTTTGAATGTTATAAAAGACCTTTCAACAGGTCACCCATCAAATTTTCCTGATGATGGGCGGCGAAGGTACAGTAAATACTATGCCGGAGGGGTAAAAAGGACATTTTTTCATTCCGCTACTGAATTACTACTGAAAAACTTACACTTTATGGCTATAACAAGACAATTTTTCACTTTTCCCGGCGTATAATAAAGGTTGCATCTATTCATTGTGACTGTTATATTTGTTGTTTAATACCAATACCCTATGCTGAAAAGACACCTGATCCTTTCTTTACTGCTTGTTGTGTTTACATCTGCAGCTTTGCAGGCACAACCTCCCTGCGGTTTTGACCATTTACATTCTCAACTGATGGAACGCAACCCGGATTATGCCCGCCAGGTTGAACTGAATGAACAGTCTATTCAGCGTTATATCAATGCACACCCGGAACTGCTGCAACGAACCGGCCGCATCGGGGCTTTATATACCATTCCGGTTGTTGTCCATGTAATGCATACCGGCGGGGCAGTGGGTACTATTTATAACCCAACTGATGCGCAGATCATCGGTGCTATCAATTATCTGAACCAGACTTTTGCAGGTACCTACCCGGGGATGACAGCACCCGTTGAAGGCGGCGGTATTGTAAATATGGAAGTGCAGTTTGCCCTGGCCCAACGAACCCCATCCTGTGGCTCAACGAACGGTATTGACAGGGTCGATGCTTCTTCCCTTCCCAACTATGTGGCTAATGGTGTCAATGTTCAAACCTCCTCCGGCTGTCCCGAGCTGACAATGAAAAATTTGGCCCGGTGGAACCCTGCTGACTACTATAATATATGGATAGTAAATAAGCTTGATGGTGCAGATGGCACATCCGGTCAATTTATTGCAGGCTTTGCATATTTCCCGGGTGCTTCCTCCTCGCTGGACGGAACCGTTATGCTGGCTACGCAAATGACCGCAGGTGAAAAAACATTACCGCACGAAATTGGTCATGCCCTTAACCTCTACCATCCCTTCCAGGGTTCAGCAAACAATACACAGTGCCCGGCAAATGCAAATTGTACAACTGACGGCGACAGGGTTTGTGATACAGACCCGATCTATAATAATTTCAATGCCGGAACAGGTATATACAGTTTCGCCTGCCGCACCGGTTCCAACGTTTGTGCACCTCCCAACAATTACACGATCAATACAGAAAGCAATTTTATGAGTTATACAAATTGCTATACATTATTTACCAATGGACAAAAAGCAAGGGCACAGGCCGCTATGTCGTTGCCATCAAGAGCAAGCCTGGTGGACCCCGGTAACCTTGCCCTGGTACCCTGTGGCACAACGATCAATTTTGCGCTGGCCACCTCTTCCCAAACAGAAAATATTTCCGGAACACTAAGCGGTTGCCGTCGTTACACCGACTATACCTACCAGATGACAATTGGTGCTGCTCCGACAGCTACAGCGACAGCAACACTAACTTATAGCGGTACAGCCATCAAAGGACTTGACTATGATGTTACCACTAATGGCAATTTCAGCAGCCCGAGTGATGTACTCACTTTCAATAGTGGCTCAACAACGGCTCAGAATTTAACGGTAAGAGTGTATGATGATGCAAGTGTAGAATCTGCTGAAACGATCATACTGGATTTTACAGTTAATAATGGAGGTGGTGATGCCACTAAAGGGACTACCACTCCTACCCATACCCTGACAGTTTCCGACAATGACCAGGCTCCTGCCGGAACATCAAGCGGAACATATTCCATTGGTACCATTGCTTTCACCGTAAGCGGGGGACCTTTTGATGCAAGGCAACAAAGCCAGCGGGGACAATACCTGTATAAAGCCAGTGAGTTGACAGCGGCAGGCATGACAACAGGAAGTATAACCTCACTGCAACTCTTTATAAATTCAAAACTAAGTACAAGGCCATTCACGAATTTCTCAATAAAGATGGCACATACCAACACTGCTAACCTGGTAGATGGAACTGTGACAGTGATCGGCGGAATGACAACGGTTTACTCAAGTGCTTCTGTTTCGACGGTTGCAGGCTGGAACAGTTTTGCTTTAGGAACAGCTTTTAACTGGAATGGCAGCAGCAATCTTGCCATTGAAATTTGTTTTGACAATACCACAGCAGATGCAGGAAATTTTGCAGACCAGGTGGGGGCTTATTCTGATGGTGGCACTGCTTCACAGGGAAATATGTTTTTCCAGAATGGAGTCAATTGTTCCGGCTCTTTCAGTTCCGTAACTTATTATGGCACGGGTATAAAACCTATCATCAGGCTGGGTGTTTCCGGCACCGGTACTGCCATTGAAACAGTTGCCGGCTCCACTGCTGCCACTCATATTGCAGTGGGCAGTGAGGATTATTTTTATTCCAATAACAGCAGGCTCTTGTTCAGGCTAAGTAATGTCAATGCTTCACTGGGCTGTGTCAATGCTTCCCTGGAAGCCGGCGGTACTACCTGGGTCAATTCATTGGGCGGGCAACGTTCAGCAAAAGTGTTTGCGGTAACCCCAACCACCAATATCTCCACAACAGGTTATACTATCTCGTTATATTTTGACAATACAGAGCTGGATGGAAAGAACCCTGCTTTATTGCGTATCGCAAAAACTACAGCCGCTTCTGCCGCTGCAGCCAATGCGACCAATACGGTGCTGGTAACGCCAACAGTTACAACGCTGGGATCAGGCACCACCGTATTTACTGCCCCGTTTACCGGGTTCTCCCGTTTCTTCCTGGTTGATGCAGCTGTTGTTCTTCCTGTTACTCTCACCGAATTTACAGCAACAGCAAACAATGCACAAAATACAGTTGTAAAATGGGTCACCAGTTTCGAACAGTATAACAAAGACTTCACTATTGAAGTCAGTAATGATGGAATAAATTTTGTTCCGTTGGCAACAATGGCTTCAAAAGGCAATTCAACAACTGTACAGCATTATGAATACCTGCATATAAAACCGGCTAAAGGAACAACCTGGTATCGTTTGAAACAGACCGACCTGGATGACAACTTTAAATACAGCAGGATCGTTGCGGTGGAAATCAGCAAAGGACAAACAAAGGCATTCCTTTATCCTGTGCCGGCAAAAGATATCCTGACAATAAATTTTGGAACACTGATTCATAAATGCGTTGTTGAAATATATACGCCGAACATGCAGGTGATTCATCGTGAGAATATCAGCAGCCTGTCATTAAAAAAAGAAATAAATGTTAGTTCACTGCGGGCCGGTATTTATTTTGTGCGGATGACCAGCACTGCAGGCACTGAGCTGCTCCGGTTTGTAAAAGAATAACGTATTAAAATAATTGTTTAACAAGAGGCTGTCTAAAAAGCCCCAATCATTATCATATTGAGCATAGCCGAAATATGACAATGATTGGGGCTTTTTAGACAGCCTCTTTTTTTAGTTCTTAATTATAGAAAAGCATAATGCAGCAATACGAAGCTGCTTCCCTATCTTTGCCGCTTCAAATAGTTCTTAAGTAATGATCAGCAGAAGAAATATCCGGGTAAAAGTGATGCAAACTTTGTACACTCTTTCCACATTAGAAAATGAAGTGAAACCCGGTGAACCACAGAAATTATTACAACAGCATTTCGACCAGACCCGATCCCTTCTTGTTTATCTTATATGGTTTCTCACAGAAGTAACCCGGTATGCTGAAAAAGATGCCCACCAGAAAGCTTCCAAACATTTACCTACGGCACAGGACCTGAATGTAAATATCAAACTCGCCGGCAATGAATTATTGTGGAAGATGATGGAAGATGAGGCGCTGAAAGAACAATTTACCAAAGAAAAGCCCGAATTGATTGCCGACAGAGAGCTGATACGTAAGATCTACCTTACCCTCACTGAGACACCGGAGTACAAAACGTATATCAATAATCCGTCAAGAGAAAAAAGTGAGGAAAAAAAGATCCTTGAATTCATTCTCAATGACCTGCTGCTGGCGAACGAGATTTTTGTTTCACATATTGAAGAAAACTTTACTAACTGGGATGATGACGGTGAAATGGTGGTACAGATCCTGACCGGCTACCTTCAAAAACCCGGTCATGTAGCGTTTAAGCAGATGATGAGTACGGACAAGGAGCAATTTGCCCGGAACCTGCTGCAAACCGTTTGGGAAAAAAATGAGCACCTGCAATCACAGATCATTCCAAAACTGAAAAACTGGGACCCGGAACGTATTGCCCAGCTGGATATGATCATGATGAAAATGGGTGTTGCTGAATTTTTATATTTTGAAACGATCCCGCCCAAAGTAACCATCAACGAGTATATTGACCTGGCCAAGGATTACAGCACCCAGCAAAGCGGCCAGTTTGTCAATGGCATATTGGATAATATTCACAAGGAGCTGGTGCTGCAGGGAAAAATGCAGAAAGTAGATTACAAAAAACCATAAACGGCCAGCTCAACAGTTTTTTCTACATTTGCAATCCCAATAACTTATCTGGAACTAAAAACACGGAAAATGAAAAATGGAGCATTATTACTGCTGGTAGCATTTGGCTTTGTTGCCTGCAAAAGTGTTGACAAAAAGGAGGAGCCTGTTGTCACTATGAGTAAAGAAGAAATTGAAAAAGCGAAGAACGATACTACCAACTTTACGAACATTCAATGGCTTGATTCGACAACCCTGAATCTGGGAAAGCTTACGAAGGATAAAGAAATTGAAATTACCTGGCGCTTTAAAAATTCGGGTTCTAAAAACCTTATCATAGAAAATGTATCTGCATCCTGCGGCTGTACTATCCCGGAAAAGCCGGAACAGCCTTTTGCCCCCGGCCAGGAAGGGATTATCAAAGCAAAATTTAATGGCAGCGGAAGCGGTACGATTACAAAGCAGGTGCATGTGATCGCCAATACCAATCCTGCAAAAGATCATACATTAACATTCGTTGGAGAAATCAACGACAAACAATAAAACAATAAAGCATGTTTACATTTTATTTATTACAAGCAAAGGCTGAGTCGACCGGTTTTGGTGGTTTCCAGTTTATCTTTTTAGGTTTAATGATCCTGGTGTTCTGGTTGTTCTTTATCCGCCCGCAGGCTAAAAGGGCAAAGAACCAGAAAGTGTTCATCGAGAACCTGGGCAAAGGCGAAAAAATCGTTACTATTGCCGGTATTCACGGTACGATCAATAAAGTGAATGATGACGGAACACTGAGCATTGAAATAAACCCGGGCAGCTATATAAAAATTGAAAAATCAGCTATCAGTATGGATTGGACAGCAGCCCTGAATAAGCCAGCAGCAGCCGAAAAAAAATAATCACTGATCAAATGAATAAAATAAAACCGGGTGTAATCATCCGGTTTTGTTTTTACCTTACAAACTGAATTATCATTCCAATACAATAACTAAACAAATTAATGATTCGTGTCGGACTAACAGGAGGTATTGGCAGCGGGAAATCAACCATAGCGAAGATCTTTGAAACGCTGGGTATACCTGTGTATTATGCAGATGATGCCGCTAAAGTATTAATGAACAGCAATGAAGACCTGAAGCAATCGATCATTCAGCTTTTTGGAAAAGACAGTTATAAAGAGGGAGTGCTTGACAGAAAATTTATAGCTTCACTTGTTTTTAATGATACAAAAAAACTGGAGCTGCTCAATTCCATAATCCATCCGGCTACCATAAAAGATGCCGAAACCTGGCTGCAGCAACAAACCGCACCTTATGCCATTAAGGAGGCTGCCTTGCTTTTTGAAAGTGGCGCATCCGAAAATCTCGACTATATAATCGGGGTTCATGCACCCCGGCATCTGCGCATACAACGGGTAATGAAAAGAGATGGTCTGCCGTTGGAAGAGATCATGAAACGTATACACCGCCAGATTAATGAAGAGATGAAAATGAAACTCTGCGATTTTGTTATCACCAATGATGAACAGGAACCGGTGATCCCACAGGTGCTGGCCCTGCATCAGAAATTCGTATCCCAGAACAAATGATATTTTTAAGAATTCTCAATAAGTATGTCTTAAGACATCAAAACCTTATCATGAAAAGAATACTCGCTGCCATTGCATTTTTCATCATCCTTGTATTTCCTGCAATTGCCCAGAAGCAGGCACCATCAAAAGTGAAGCTCACAGAAAATTCGGTTGTAAAAGATACAACCGGCACCACATTCCCCTACGATATCTGGAATAAATTATTGTTTACGGGCCGCTATAGTATCAGACCTGAAAATCCTCAACAAGAAAATACTGCATTTATTATTACCAGGCTTTCCGATGAAGAATTTGAAAAAAAGATGACATCCCTGCCAAAACCAAGGGAAAGCAAATACTTCAAAACAGGAAGCAATTTTTCCCATTTTAAAGCAAAGGATATTACCGGCAAAAAAATAAATACAAAAGAGCTTGCCGGTAAAACAATCGTTTTAAATTTCTGGTTTATCAATTGCCCGCCATGTCAGAAGGAAATACCAGACCTGCATCAATTAACAGAAACATTTAAGGAAGACAGCTCGATAGTGTTCCTTGCCGTGGCCCTGGATCAAAAACATGAATTGAAAGATTTTTTGAAAACAAACCCATTTGGTTATAAAATTATTGATGATGGCCGCTACATTTCCAGCCAATACGGGTTAAACTCCTACCCGACCAATGTGGTGATATCGCCGGATGGAAAAGTTTATTTTCACAGCTCCGGGCTTAGCAGTAACACCGTTTACTGGCTGAAGAAATCAATTGAAGAACTCAGGCAAACTGCCCTTAAGAATGATCCGGCAGGTACTAACTAAGTTGTTATTTTAATTTAGCCAACGCCTCTTTGATACGTTTCCACCCTTCTTCAATTTTTTCCATGCTGTTCGCAAATGAAAAGCGAACACATTTTGGTTCTCCGAATGCATCCCCCATTACAGAGGATACATGGGCAGTGTTCAACAGGTACATGGAAAAATCAGCTGCATTGCTAATAGTAGTTTCGCCGTTTGATTTACCATAGTAAGAACTTACATCCGGGAAAATATAAAAAGCTCCTTCCGGTTCAGGGCAGGTAATCCCAGGTATTTCTTTAACGATCTCCAGTACTTTTTTTCTTCTCCTGGCAAACTCTTCCGCCATCTGTATTGACGGACGCAAATCAGTTGTGAGTGCCACAACAGCAGCTTTTTGAGTGATTGAATTAGTACCACTGGTAAACTGTCCCTGTACTTTTTCACAGGCTTTTGCAATGTCTGCATTGGCAGCTATATAACCCAGCCTCCAGCCTGTCATGGCAAATCCTTTACTAAGCCCGTTTACAATGATGATCCTTTCCTTAATTTCTTCAAACTGTGCAATGCTTTCATGCTTGCCAACATAGTTGATGTATTCATAAATCTCATCAGACAGGATAAGAATACCCGGATGTTTTTTAAAGACTTCAACCAATGAAGCCAGTTCTTCCCTGCTGTAAACAGCACCACTTGGGTTGCAGGGAGAAGAGAAAAGGAACAGTTTTGATTTTGGAGTAATAGCAGCTTCCAGTTGGGCTGCATTTATTTTGAATCCCTGCTGTGGTGTACTTTTGATCTCCACCACTTTACCCCTTGCAATTTTTACCAGCTCACTATAAGTAACCCAGTAAGGTGTGGGTATTATCACTTCCTCTCCTTCATCTACCAATGCAAGCATTGCATTTGCCAAACTTTGCTTGGCACCTGTAGACACAACAATATTCTCAGGCTTATAGTCAAGATCATTATCTCTTTTCAGTTTTGCACAAACAGCTTCTCTTAAATCAAGAAAACCGGGCACCGGGCTATAATGGCTCCAGTTATCCTGTATCGCTTTAATAGCAGCTTCTTTGATATGCCGGGGAGTGTCAAAATCAGGTTCACCTAAACTCAGATCAATAACATCAATCCCTTTGGCTCTTAGTTCACGGCCAAGCTTAGCCATTTTCAATGTCTCTGGTTCATTGAAGCGTTGCAAAAAAGAAGATAACTGCATGGAAATAATCAGATTTTAATTTTAAACAATGATGGCAGGCCGCCGCTAAAAACAGGTGCGTGAAGATATGGAAATTGAGAATAACGATTCAATGACTGTAGTCAATAATAAGAGAAGATAACACTGGTTTATTTTTCCTGACCCTTGTTCGTTCATATTGACAGATAACCCGACCCAGGTTTTTCAGGAAAGGTAACCCGACAGATTCATACTCGTATTTATCGTCATTATAAATCTCATCGCTGTTACAATGAATAACAGCGCTTAGTAAAAATTCAACACTATTTTCCAGGTCGACGATGTAAGCACCGTCAATTAAAAAACCATATGCATCTCCTGCTTTATTAAAAATGCGGATGGCCGGATCTGCTTTCCCTTTTTCGGAACCATAATACAGAAACCTGACGTAAGTATCCCAATAGTCAGCTGTATCATAAACCGGGGATTGGGATTCCCCCGGCATCATCGACATGTACCGATGCAGAAATGCATAATCTTCTCTGGTAAGGTTGAAACGCATATTCGCCGGCACTGCCTCCGGGAACATAAGACTCTTTAGTATCCCGTGCAATTCAGCCAATGTAAACCGGTTCTTTTTTGAAAAATCAAAGGGTTCATTAACCAGCTGGTCACCCCTGTAAAATCCTTTTCCCAGTTTTGTGTCCCTTTGCGCATAAACCAACCTGCTTTTTTCTGCAGCTTTCTCATAAATTATTTTCCCGCTGGTATCGATAAATTTTATGGGGTTGGTGTGCCTGTTTTCCTCTTCGGATAAACTTATATCCAGTCTATGAATGATCTGAACGCTGGTATAACCCATCTTGTGCAATGAATTATTAATATATTCCTGGCCCAGGAATTCATACAACCGGTTGAAAGCATCGTTGTCACTAACCAGCAGAATTTTTTTTATATAATGAGCTATGGTAGGCCTTCCATCGGGCGCAGAAGGGTCATTGTTTACTTCTGTTTGTTGTCCGTCCGAGGCGCCGGTAATCATCGTGGTGTTTTTATCCAGTCCGGCTATTTTAAGTTCGTTTAATCGCTGCAGGGACAGGATCGCCACGGGAAGTTTGACAGTGGATGCCGGGTAAAAATAGCGACCCGAATCAATATTAAAATAATGGTCGGTAAACTTAACTTTCCCCTTTTTTGTCCTGTTTATCTCCGTGTAAATCACCTGGATGCCTAGTTTATCCCTGTTTGCCAGGCCTGAGCTGAAGAATTCAGGATATTTAGCTAAAAGACTGTGAATGAATGTATCAGAAGTATTTTGAATCCCCATTTTTGGTTTTGTTGTTATCATATGTACGGAGCTATTCGTGTCGTTTATAAGAGCATTATTGACTACAATTCCTGACGGGAAAATCAGGGGAAATAAAAGGGCCAGACCGGTTTTCAAAATTGTTTTCATTGCCATTTAAAGATACTAATTACCCCCAGTTAAGCTTTTAAAAATCAGCCCTCAAGAACCCGTTTTTAGTTGGCCGGAATTAATCTGAAACAGCTATCTTTGCCGTCCTTAAAATTTCTGTAAACTCTTTATTATCCAGTCAACATAAACACTGCTGATAAAGAGATAAAATTGTAAATCGATCAACGTATGCAACTGAAAGGTTTGGTTCGCTTTTTCACAGTTCTGCTTATTGTCTATTCTCTCTACCAATTGTCTTTTACATGGTTAGTTAAAAACCATGAAAAGAAAATGGAAGCAAAAGCCAGGAGTTATGTAAAAAATAATTTTCAAAGTGCTGCAGCAAAATATCCTGCCAATAAAGATTCACAGGCTATTTACCAGGAAGAATTAGACAAAATATTCCAGAAGAATCGTGATAGCCTGATTAAGGCATCAGAAAATACAACTGTAACCTATGGCATCAATGGTGCCATGAGTTATAAGAAGGCCAAAGAAGAGGAATTAAATCTTGGTCTGGATCTCCAGGGAGGTATGAACGTAACACTGGAAGTGGAGATGACCGGGTTACTGAAATCGCTGTCAAATAATTCCAAGGACCCTAATTTTTTATCTGCTATCGTAAATGCAGATAAAAGAAAGGCGAACAGCGATGCTGATTTCATCACCCTTTTTATTCAGGAATACAGAAAGCTTGAAGCTACAAGACCACTGGCGACATTGTTCTCCGGTGCCAGTTCAAATGCTATCGATATTAATTCAAGCGACAGCAAAGTTGAAAGTTATATCCGTGAACAGGCTAAATCTGCATTCAATTTGACCTTCGACCGGTTAAGTACCCGTATCGACCAGTTTGGTGTTGCACAACCTTCTATCAATCCTATTCCAAACAGGGGATTGATCAATGTGGAACTACCTGGTATCAAAGACAAAGAAAGAGTAAGAAAACTTTTACAGAGTACAGCGAACCTGCAATTCTGGGAAGTTTACACTTTACAGGATAACAACTATGGTAACGGATGGCAAAGAACTATCCTTGCTTTCAATGCTAAATATGGCGGAGTTGAAGATACTACCGCTAAAAAAGATACTACGACAGCAGTTGTTAAGGATGAGGATACCACTAAGACCAAAAAACTTTCTGACGATATCACCAAAACTGCTGATGATACGGCTGAAAAAAAGAAAACAGCTGACCTTTCAACCGGGAAAATAACAATTGATAAATACCTCCAGTTTGGCCAGCCATACCGTGATGAAAAAGGTAATGTTTCTTATCCTTCAGCCATTGGTGCTGTTGCAATAAATGATACAGCCCTGTTCAGGACTTATCTTAATGAGTTCAAATCAAACTTCCCTTCCGACGTTGTTTGGGCGTACGGGGTACCTGAAAAGGATAAAAAAGGTAAAACTGCTTCATCTGTACCACTGTATGCACTGAAAACATATAATCGTACCGAAGCAAAATTGGAAGGAGATGCCATTTCTGATGCCCGGCAAGATTTTGACCAATATGGCAAAGTGCAGATTGAAATGACAATGAAACCTGCCGGAGCAAGTATCTGGAAAAAAATGACTGAGGAGAATGTAGGCAAACCCATTGCGATCGTACTGGACAATGTTGTACATTCTGCTCCCAATGTGATCAATCCTATTCCGAACGGAATTTCATCCATATCCGGCAGCTATACTCAACAGGAAGCTGCTGACCTTGCTAACATATTAAAGATTGGTAAACTGCCTGCTCCTGCCAAGATCGTACAGGAACAACAGGTAGGTCCTACTTTGGGTGAAGAAGCTATCCGTGGTGGTTCATTGGCATTTATCATATCCTTTATTGTTATCTTTTTGCTGATGCTTGTATACTACAACACCAGCGGATGGGTTGCAAATATTGCCCTTATATTGAACCTGCTCTTTACAGTAGGCATACTGGCCGGGCTTGGTGCTACCCTAACAGCGCCTGGTATTGCCGGTCTTGTATTAACTATTGGTATGGCCGTAGATACTAACGTTATCATTTATGAACGTATCAAAGAAGAGCTGTCAAAAGGCAAAGGTTATATCCCGGCCATCAATGAAGGCTATAAACGTTCTTTACCACCGGTATTGGATGCCCATATAACCACCTTGTTAACTGCCTTTATATTATTCTATTTCGGACTTGGCCCGGTAAAGGGTTTTGCCACTACCCAGATCATTGGTATTCTTTTATCCCTGTTCTGTGGTATCCTGGTGAGCCGTTGGGTGACTGAATGGTTTACCAATAAAAAGAAACACCTTGAATATTTTACCGGTGTTTCCCGCCGTGTGTTCAAACATGCCAAATACAAGTTCATCGAGTACCGCAAAGTTGCTTATATCATTTCTTTTGTTGTATTGGCGTTGGGTATTGCCTCTTTCTTTAATGGCTTTAATTATGGTGTTGAATTCAACGGAGGTCGTAGCTATACTGTTCAATTCGACAGGAAAGTAGATGAGGAAAAAGTAAGACAAGATCTGAACAAAGCCTTTGAAGGAGAGAATACTATTATTAAAACGATAGGTGATAATTCAAAATTAGATATTACTACGTCTTATTTAATAAAAGACAGCCGCCAGGTATCAGATTCGCTGGTTGAGGTGAAATTATTTGAAGGTTTAAAAAGCTACCTGCCCGCTAATCTTAGCTTTGACCAGTTCAAGACTGACAAATACCTGCCGCAAAGCAAGAAGGTATTACCAACCATATCGGATGACTTAAAAGCAGGTGCCTTAAAAGCTACCCTTTTTGCACTGTTCGTGATCTTCCTGTATATCTTCATCCGTTTCCGCGACTGGAGATATTCGCTGGGTACCATCGTTGCCCTGCTGCACGACGTATTGGTTACATTGATTGTATTCTCTTTTGCAAAATCTATTGTACCGTTCCCGCTTGAAATTGATCAGCACTTTATTGCAGCGGTACTTACGGTAATAGGTTTCTCCATGAATGATACCGTCATTGTATTTGACCGTATCCGGGAAGACAGCCGGTTAATGCCCAATGCCCCAAGAGGAGAAGTCATTAACAGGGCTATCAATGAAACGCTTAGCCGTACAATTATGACATCATTAACTGTATTCCTTACCATTCTTATCCTGTTCCTGGTAGGTGGTGAGGTAACCAAAGGATTTGCCTTTGCGATGCTGGTGGGTGTTGTCACCGGTACTTATTCTTCTATTTTCGTGGCTGCTCCAATATTGGTTGACTTGGGTGGCAAAAGGCCATTGGGCAAAAAAGCAGTAATAGAAAAAACAAAGCCTGTCGCTACTTCCAAAAGTTAAGCTCTCGTCGTTTTGTTTTATGATTTTATAGTTAAAGCCTGTGGTAAATTGCCACAGGCTTTTTCATGCTCCAACGATTCACGATATTAAATTCTGGCATTACCGTTTTTTGTGCTCATGGTATCCTGGTAACTATTTTATCTTCAGGAGGACCATGGGGTTTTGGCTACCTGGTAGTCTGGATTTTTCCAGTTATCTGGATCATTGGGATGTTCATTGATCTGTTGTTAAAGAGTATGATCAAAGACAGGATTGTATTGAATATTGCCGGTGCTATTATACTTATGCTCTTTTTATTCATGATCAGCTTATAAAAAAAGCTTCCTGACAGAAGCTGCAACTATTCATTAAAAAGCAGGGATACAGATCAATTGTTCCGTAAAGCGGTCATTATACTGCAAAGGAAGTGCCGCACCCGCAAGTGGTGCTGGCATTGGGATTTTTAAATGTAAAACCCCGGTTATTTAATCCATCCTGCCAATCCACCTGCATCCCGAATAAGTATATTTCATGAGCTTTATCCATGATACAGGCGATTCCATTTATTTCGAAGTGAGTATCATTTTCCTTTACCTGGTCAAAACCCAACACATAGGTCATACCGGAACATCCGCCACCTTTTACGCCAATTCGTAATTTTTGCGTTGTATCAAAACCATCCGCCGCCATTAGTTTTTTAATTTCAACGATTGCTCCTTCAGTCAGAGTAACCGGGCTTTTTGTTGTCGTTTCCATGCTGTAAAATTAAATATTCTTTTTACAGTTTTCTTATAATCGCTTTTCGAAGAAAGGAATTTAACTTTCCCTATCCCTGCTGTGGAACTTTTGACCCTGATCTTTGGATAATCAGCTTATTTTTGCTGTTCAAACCAAACCACCATCCGATGGATTTAACCACATTGAGCCTTATAATATCCGTATTAGCTATCGTAATAGCTGTTTACTCGTTTACCCAAAACCCTAAAAAATCAACTGAACCGGTTGTAAAAGATAAATTTGAAAGCATCCCGCTGAGACTCCAGGCGTATGAACGATTAGTGCTGCTGACTGAAAGAATTGCTCTTCCCAATCTTATCAGCCGTTTAAATCAACCTGGCATATCGGCTGCTGAAATGAAAATCATCTTAACAGAAAATATTAAGCAGGAGTTTGAGTACAACAGTACGCAACAACTTTATGTTAGCCCCGTCAGTTGGGATGCTGTCAGAAACCTGAAAGAACAAAATATCATGATCATTAACCAGGTTGCCGGCACGCTGCCACCGGCTGCATCTGCATCGGAATTGAATAAGAAGATACTGGAAATATTATTATCGCAGCAAAGCGGAGCCATACATGAAATGGTGGCACAGACACTGAACCATGAAGCAAAAAAGCTGATGCAATAAATCAATTGCCAAACCTAAATCGTAATCATGGACCCGAAAAAAAAATACACTGACTCTGGTATAGAAATAAAATCAGTATATACTCATGATGATTTGCCGGCAAACAAATCTGAAAACCCGGGTGAATATCCATTTACAAGAGGTGTTCAACCCGATATGTACCGGGGCAAACTCTGGACGATGCGTCAATACGCCGGCTTTTCTACGGCCGAAGAAAGTAATAAACGCTATCACTATTTGTTATCACAGGGCGTTAGTGGCCTGAGTGTGGCTTTTGATCTGCCTACACAGATCGGTTATGACAGTGACCATCCATTGGCTGAAGGTGAAGTTGGTAAAGTCGGAGTTGCTATTGATTCTATCGAGGATATTCAAACCTTATTCAATGGTATAAAATTGGAAGACGTCAGTACTTCCATGACCATCAATGCGACAGGCTTTATACTTCTTTCGTTTTATGTAGCACTGGCCAAACAGCAGGGCGCAGACCTTAAAAAAATATCCGGTACTATACAGAATGACATCTTAAAAGAATATGCTGCCAGAGGTACCTATATCTACCCTCCCAAGCCATCCATGCGAATCATAACAGATATATTTGAATGGTGCAGTAACGAAGTTCCAAAATGGAATACTATTTCCATCTCCGGGTATCATATCCGTGAGGCCGGCAGTACGGCAGTACAGGAAATAGCATTTACACTCAGCAATGGCAAAGCATATGTAGAAGCAGCCCTGAAGAAAGGTTTAGATATAAACGTTTTTGGAAAACGACTCTCTTTCTTTTTCAATGCCCATAATAACTTATTTGAAGAAGTAGCCAAGTTCAGGGCCGCCAGGAAAATGTGGGCCAAAATAATGAAAGACCTGGGTGCTACTGATCCTAAAGCGATGATGCTGCGTTTCCATACACAAACTGGTGGCAGCACCCTGACTGCACAACAACCCTTAAATAATATATCCAGGGTGACTATCCAGACTTTAGCGGCTGTACTGGGGGGCACACAGTCGCTGCATACCAATGGATACGATGAAGCGTTAAGCCTGCCAACCGAGGAAGCCGCAAAGATTGCATTAAGGACGCAACAGATCGTTGCCTTTGAAAGTGGTGCCCCGGATTCAGTTGATCCCCTGGCCGGCTCCTTCTTTATTGAATCACTGACCAGGGAGGTTGAAGAAGCCGCCTGGAGATTAATTGAAAAAATTGATTCACTGGGTGGCAGTGTACCGGCAATTGAGCAGGGATTTATACAAAATGAGATTGCCCGCAGTGCTTACGAATACCAGAAAAATATTGAAACCGGGGAAAAGATCATTGTTGGTGTCAATAAATTTCAAACGGAGGATCATCATAAAATCCCCATCTTAAAAGTAGATGACAGTATAAGAACCTTACAAATAGAAAAGCTGGAAAAACTCAGGAATAACCGCAATCATGCAAAATGCGACCAGTTACTGCAACTATTAAACGACAAAGTAACCAGCGGAGAAAACATAATGCCTGCTGTAGTAGAGGCCGTTGAAAATAAATGTACCTTAGGTGAAATCGCAGATACCCTGAGAGAAGTGTATGGAGAATATAAATAATTGACCAATACTGTTAATAGGATATCTTAATTATTTGACTTGCCATAAAAAACAACCAGTTTTTTATGGTTTCTCTTACAATCACTGATTAATAAATCTCTTATGAATCATACAAGATTAATTACCATCTGCCTGCTGCTGGTTATTTCATCATTTAGTAATGCGCAGCAGCCTTCTTTCGTATCTGACAGCCTTGATAATTACATTGAAAGAGGAATGAAACAATGGCAAATCCCCGGTTTGGCCATTGCCATTGTAAAGAATGGGAAAGTGATCCTAAGTAAAGGTTATGGCGTCCGTGAGTTAGGCAAAGAAGATAAAGTGGATGAAAACACCCTTTTTATTATTGCTTCCAATTCAAAACTATTTACCGGGACCGCTATCGCCAAGCTCGATCATGAGAAAAAATTATCCTTGAATGATAAGGTCACACAATATATACCCTGGTTCAGACTATATGATTCAACCTCTGGCAAACTGGCCAATATAAGAGATATGCTTTGTCACCGGCTTGGCACCAAAACATTCCAGGGCGATTTTACTTTCTGGGATTCTAATCTTCCTAAAGATTCCATAATCTGGAAGATGCGTTACCTGAAACCATCGGGAGAATTCAGGCAGGATTATGGTTATTGTAATTCAGCATTCCTTGTGGCCGGTGAAATACTTACCAAAGTAACAGGGATGAGCTGGGAAAATTATGTGCAGGAAAATATGTTAACCCCGCTTGGCATGCGTAATACTTACATGAATACTGCCGGGTTAGCCAACCGGGTAAATGTGGCAGCTCCGCATAACAACCTCTTCAGCTCCATTACTAAGATCCCTTTTGACAATGTTGATAATCTCGGGCCGGCTACCAGTATGGTCAGTAATGTTAATGACCTGTCCAAATGGCTATTACTTCAATTGGACAGTGGTAAATATATGGGTAAACAGGTTTTACCGTGGGCAGTATTGCAGAAAACCAGAGATATTAATATTATAACCGGAAGCAGGAAATCAACTGTTTACCCCACACATTTTCGCGGCTATGGTCTCGGCGTTTATTCAACAGATTATGCAGGGAAACAAGTTTACTGGCATACCGGCGGCGCTTTTGGACATGTAACCAATGTTTGTTTTGTTCCGGAAGAAAATTTGGGTATTACTATTCTCACCAACAACGACAACCAGAGTTTTTTTGAAGCATTGCGTTACCAGTTACTGGATGCTTACCTTGGAGTATCTTATACGGACAGAAGTAAATTCCAGTGGGGTTTCTTTGAACAGGGCAAAAAGAAACTGGATGAGGAACTATCGGCTTTACAGGAAAAAGTTAGTAAAAAGAAGCTGCCGGAAATAAAACCCGAAGATTTTACAGGAGATTATTATAATACGGTTTATGGTAAAATAACAGTCACTAAAAGCGGCAACATGCTAATATGCCGTTTTCAGCATCACCCCGACCTGATCGGATATATGGAATACATGGACAACAATGAATTCCGGCTAACCTATTCCAATATTGGCTATGGTATTTATCCGGCAAAATTTTCAATAAATGACGGGAAAGTCATTGCCGTAGAGATCAAAGCCAATGACTTTGTAGAAAGTGATGCCTATATCTTTGAGAAAGATCCTTTTAAGTGAGTAATAAAATAATCCTCATTTACCAAACAATAAAAAAAGCGGGATGAAGTTTCCATCCCGCCATCGAATACCTGCAAGGCAAAAATTGCCTACATCCACTTGCTCAGGTACTCATTGAATTCATGTCGTAAAATATTCATAACCCTTTCAAAATCTTCATATTTTTCATGCAGTGCCGTATGTTCAGCAATCATTGCAGTTTCCATACGTCCGCCATGTTGCTGGGCATCTTTTCCCAGTTTTTCAACATACAGGTTCACTTCATGTTTCAATTCATCAATATTATTCCGCTGAACAATAAACTGGTTTTGAAAATGTTCAACCCCCTGCCGTGCCTCAAATGTTGTATTTTTCAGGGCAACTTCCGATAACCGGCTCTCCATTATATCAAGCTCATCTTTATAAAATCCAAAGCCTTTTTGCCAGATAGTATGATCGGTTCCTATTCGGGTAATATTTGTATAGCTCATAATTGATTTCTTTTAATCAAATTTATTTTCACTTTTCACTAAATCAACTGACCATAGTCATTACATAACATGATTGATTTCAGAAATGGAGGCAACCCTGGACAGTTTATGATCCTGTATCCATTATGTGAATTGTTTGTGGAAACCCCTGTAAAAGATAAAGCGTCTTATCAGACGCTTTATAGATTTCACTTATTTCTTTGCCTGTATGTTTTATTAATTAACTCTTCTTTACTTCTTTAGCCCATGCATCTTTTAATCCAACAGTTTTGTTGAATACCAGCTTACCAGGCACAGATTCTTTATCCAGTACAAAGTATCCCTTTCGGATAAATTGATAACGTTCTTCAAGTGTTGCATTTTTCAATACAGGTTCAGCGTATGCTGTGGACAAAATTTCTAATGAACCAGGGTTCAGGTATTCTTTAAAATCGCCTTCTTCATCTGTCGGATCTTCTACTTTAAAGAGGCGATCATATAAACGAACTTCCGCATTGATAGCATGCTTTACACTCACCCAGTGCAAAGTTCCTTTCACACTGATACCGCTTGTATCCGAACCACTTTTACTTTCTGGTATATAGGTACAACGTACTTCTGCAATACTACCGTCAGCATCTTTTATCACTTCATCACATTTAATGATATAGGCACTTTTAAGGCGAACCATCTGACCCGGCGCTAACCGAAAATATTTCTTTGGGGGATTTTCCATAAAATCCTCCCTTTCGATATACAATTCCGCACTAAACGGGATTTCCCTTGTACCGCCATTTTCATCTTCAGGGTTATTTTCACTATGCAATATTTCTTCCTCCCCGGTATAGTTTGTTATCACCACTTTCAATGGATCAAACACAACCATCCTTCGCAGGGCTATCCTGTTTAAATGTTCCCTGACACAAAACTCAAGCAACCCGACATCCACCATATTTTCCCGTTTGGCCACTCCTATCCTGTCACAAAATTCACGGACACTATCCGGTGTATACCCCCGGCGCCGTAATCCACTGATGGTCGGCATCCTGGGATCATCCCAGCCGGTAACATGATTTTCATTAACTAACTGCAGCAGTTTTCTTTTGCTGGTTACTGTATAATTAATATTCCTTCTGGCAAATTCAAACTGGCGGGACGGGTAAATTTCTAATTTTTCAATAAGCCAGTCGTATAACTCCCGGTGGGGCACAAACTCCAGGGTACAGATAGAATGTGTTATTTCTTCAATCGAATCACTTTGACCATGTGCAAAATCATACATCGGGTAGATACACCATTTATCACCTGTGCGATGGTGATGAGCATGCTTGATACGGTAGAGAATAGGGTCCCGCATGAGCATATTGATATGTACCATATCGATCTTAGCCCTAAGTGTCCTGCTTCCGTCCGGGTACTCCCCATTTTTCATCCGTACAAACAAATCCCTGTTTTCGGCAATCGTCCTGTCCCGGTAAATACTATCTTTTCCCGGTTCGGTAGGCGATCCTTTCATTACCGCCATTTCTTCAGCAGTACTATCATCAACATATGCAAGGCCCTTGCCGATCAGTTTTAAAGCATATTCATATAAAGTGTCGAAGTAATCGCTGGCAAATCGTTCATGCTTCCACTCAAATCCAAGCCATTTTACATCTTCTTTTATACTTTCTACATACTCCGTTTCTTCTGTAACCGGGTTGGTATCATCAAACCTGAGATTGGTATATCCGGGAAACTTTTGGGTAAGCCCAAAGTTCAGGCAGATGCTTGATGCATGGCCTATATGCAGGTAACCATTGGGTTCCGGTGGAAAGCGGGTTACAATACTTTTATACTTCCCGTTTTTGAGGTCTTCTTCTATTATTTCCTCGAGAAAATTCAAACTGCGTTCTTCTGACATAACTCTTTTAAAATAAAGCATAAAGATACGAATTCTGAAGCGAGTAAAAGGCCTGTTTATATCTATATAAAGGAGTAAATTGTAAAACATATGCAGCAAAAGAACAAAGAGGCTATTGATAAAGAAATAACGCCTTATACGGGCAACCAACCCTTAGAATAAAAAATCACTAAAAATCAGCATGATCAATGAGGTCAGTCATAGATATTGCCCTGTAATAACAGCAAATTGCCACTAGTAAAACTTATTACCGATGAAAAAAATCCTTGTCCCAACAGATTTCTCTCTCAATGCAGACAGAGCCATTGATTATGCTGTACAAATAGCAAAATTAAATGAGGCAACAATTTATCTCATCCATGCCTGCGATCATTTAGATACTTTATACATGGAAAGTGCAATCCCGGAGAGAGAATACAATAAGGCAATAACGGATGCAGCATTTGATAAACTTGAAATCCTGAGAAGAAGCATTGAAGAGACAGAACAGGTACTTGTAAACATACAACTTTACAGCGGCCCTATCAATGATACAATACTCGTGGCTGCCGAAGAACATAACGTGGACCTGATTATAATGGGTACATTGGGTATTTCCGGAATAAAAGATAAAATATTCGGAAGCCGAACTGCATCAGTAATCAGTAAAAGTAAAGTTCCGGTATTAGCGATACCGCTTGAGTATGACTGGAGTCCGCCTGCAAAACTATTGCTTGCCATCAATCGTTTTGATGAAGTATCTGACCTCCTTAACCCCGTCTTTGATATGGCAACTATTTTTAATGCGGAAGTAAACATAACTGTGTTTACGGATGAGGATAATGCAGCGGCTTCCGACTACCTGGAAGATGCAAAAGATGTAAAATTCGCAGAGGAAAAACTGAGAAGAAAATACAGCAACCTGGTGATAAAAGCGGAGCATTTATCCGGCCGCTATTTTGAAGACAGCATAAATGACCATATAAATAAAAACAAAATTGATTTGCTGGCAATGACAACCCATAAAAGAAGTTTTATCGGCAGCATTTTCAACAGGAGTATCACCCGGAAGATGAGCTATCATTCAAAAGTTCCGATACTGGCCATACCGGTTAAATAAATGAGTGGCAACCATAAATACTTATTGACATGAAAACAATACTGATTCCATTCGATTTCTCAGCAAATGCCAGGAAGGCACTTGCCTATGCACTAGAACTGGGAAAGCTCTTTGAGTCACGGTTATATATTTATCATGTTTTACATGAATCACCTTACAAGCTTGCAGCTGCTGCCACTGAACAGGAAATGGAAAAATTAATAGCGAAAGACGGAGAAGAAAAAACAGCAGCCCTTAAAGAAGAAGTGAATACAATTTTACAATCATTACATATCACCTTCTCTGCGGAAAGAATTAAAACAAAAGCCGAATATAACCCGCTGGTGGTCGAAAAAATAATAGCCGTAGCGAAAGAGCAGGATGCCGAACTGGTTGTAATGGGTACTCATGGCACCTCCGGCATAAAAAAAATTTTCTTTGGTTCCAACACATCCAATATGATTGCCAAATCGGATATCCCTGTTCTGGCCATTCCTGAACATTATGAATATATTCCGGTAAAAACAATTCTTTATGCCTCAGATTTAGAAAATCTTCCGGCGGAATTAAAGAGAATTATTCCTTTTGCCCATAGCCTGCATGCAGGAATTGATGTACTTCATTTTGATTATGGTCCGAATGAAAGAAAAATAACAGATGAAGATGCAAACATCATAATTAAGAATAATCAATACCAGCATATAAAATTCGTAAAAGAAAAAGCCGATCTGACTATTCCTCTTATAAAACAGATCCGGCATTATATGCAGGACCATCAACCGGAGTGGCTGGCAATGTTTACTAAAGAAAAAAGCTTATGGGATAAACTCATTATCGGCAGTAAAACTGAAGATATGGCTCATACTTTAAAAGTTCCTTTGTTAAGTTTTAAGAAACCCGGATAACACAAAAGCACAAAAATATCATTGACGGCAAAGTCTTTTAATAAGTGATTGGTGCTGCGGATATAATTTAACAATTTCATTCGTGTATGCCAGTTCAAAATCTTCAAAATCAAAACCAGGAGCTACTGTGCATCCTACAAATGAAAATGCAGCTGATGGAGCTGGTTCACTGGCAAACCAGCTACCCGCCGGTACTACAAACTGAAAGGTTTCTCCCTCATTAATATTTGTCCCCAGCTTTGTGGTTGTCAATACTCCCCGGGGATCAATCATATGTATTAGTAAACACTGACCGGTATAAAAGTGCCAGCATTCATCACTTTTTATCCGGTGAAATGCTGAAAAATTTCCTTTCTCCAGCAGGAAATAAATAGCCGTTGAAAATGGCCGGCTTCCTGAAAAACCTTCGGGCAGACTATGTACGGGCACAAAACCGGAAGATGAATACGTTCGGGCAAAAAAACCTCCCTCCGGATGAGGCAACATATTAAACCTATTGACCAATTCAACAGCCGTGATCATTTAGAAATATTGTGGGGTTGAAAAATAAAGGCCTAAACTAATTAAAATCGGGTGTAATAATTGCCGGATATAAAAAGTCCCCGTTAGGAACAGGGACTTTACTAAAATCATGATAAGTTCATTATTTATAGCTGGTCCATGTCCTGGTCTCAATATTAAATAACCAGTACATCCCATTGCTAAAGGCAAAATTAAAAGATTGGTAACTGGCAGTTCCTTCCGGTAATTGTAGTTTCCTGGTAAGGAAGCCATACTCAATACTGTAGAGCTCAATCTGGTTTTCATCAATATTTAAAAAGCCGAGTTCAGCTCCTTTGATACCCGTAAAAACAAGCGAAGTATTATAACTAACCGGTGTCACTGTTTCATCCTCTTCCTCAGACGCTCCTTCTGCTTTTGTACGGCCCCAATGGATATTTACAAAATCTTCAGACAACCCATCACTCATTTTATAAAAAAACACTTTGCTTCCATCCAGGAAAAGCACCTGTGATGCTACAGGATTAAAGGCCCCGACAGACTGCTCATTCGGTTGTGTCATTTCTTCCATCAGGCTTTCGACCTCCTTCACCATACCTTTTGCATCGAGTTTATAGCTGAACCACCCGCCATCACCATACGCATTACCCTGGATTGTTTTGGCCACCGGGTTATACCATAATCCCCTTACATCGGCCTCGCAATTCAGGCTATCGGGAGAAATCCTTTTTCCGGTTGCATCAAATACAGATAATGGATACGCCACATTACCTGCCATGGCAGCATAATATTTTTTCAAACCCGGATGCCAGGCTACTGAAGCTCCCCTGGTGCCGGGCATTTCATCACTTTCCGATCTGGCCACTTTCAGGGTTATACCCTTTTTAAGTTTTTTTAGGGCACCGGCTGGCTGCGCAACAGAAAGTAAAGATGTCATCACCAAAATGGCAGCAAAAAAGAGTTGTCTCATATCTAAGATTTTGGTGTAAAGTAAGTTAAAATGAAGCGTTAAAATATCCCCTGCACCGGGTATTTTATTCAATAGTAACTTTGATCAAATACAACTACATTCGTCTTTGAAGTTTAAATGATACTAATCTTATGACCCGAATCTTTTATTTGCTACTTATCCTTGTGTTTCCGTGTACATCTATTGCACAATCCTGGAAAATATTCGCAGATACAGGTATTGCCTTTACAGCTAAATATCCTGCCAGCTGGGTAAATAAAATCAAGGAAGAAAAAAGAGTTTTTTTTACTTCCCCGTCTGACGGTGAAAAGGATAATTTTCGTGAAAATATCAATATCAGCGTAAAAACCAATGCTGCCTATGGCACTGAGTTAAAAATTAAAGAAGTAGTATCAACCGTCATTGAGTCATTAAAGAAAAGTATCGCAAACTTCAATCTCCAGGCAGAAAATTACTTTAAATGGAATAATGCTGATGCAGTTGAACTCATCTATAGCGGCACTTATGATATCAATGGCACTTCCACCGAAGTACGCATCACTCAATGGTTTTGCTTTTGGAATACAAAACTTTATACGGCAACCTACACGGCCCAGAAAGGCGTCAATACACATGATGAAACTGCTAAAAAGATATTGAACAGTATTCTTTTCAAATGATCTGATTTACACTTTACTTACCATTTTATAATTTGTAATTACTTTTTAAATTTGCCAGCAAAATACAATCAGATGAGGCCCGTAATTGTCTTTTTATCCTTTACGATTTTATTCCTGTCCGCCTGCAATAACAACAAAACCGAAAAAGCGGCATCACAAAATGAGCCATCAGCCAGCCCCGGGACTGATTCATCGCCCGCTATAACAACCTCTCCCCTGAATGGATCATGGGATCTTATCAATATAACTGATCTAAAAATCGCCTTATCAAAACTATATCCCCGCCAGAAACCAAATTTTAGTTTTGATCTTGCTAACGGGGTGGTGTCAGGCAGCACGGCTTGTAACAGGTTTTCAGGTACTGTAAAAATTATTGACAGCAGCATCAGTATCGGAGAACTGGGCATGACAAAAATTGCCTGTCCCGGCGATGGTGAGCAAAAATTCCTGGAAGCTCTAAAGAAAACAAATACGTATGCATTGATAGATAGTGTGACCCTCTCCCTCCGGACAGGTGATGCAGAAGTGATGCGTTTTTCAAGAAAACAGAAACTGACTTTATAAACAATTATCTTTATAAAAAAATACTCCTATGTCATTATTGAATCAAAAGAACAAGAAAGGAAAAAAGAAAGACGAAAAAAGTAAATCGGCCGCCAACCAGGGCTCTAAATTCATCCAGAAACCCAAATCTGGCTTTGTGAGTAAGCAACAAAATACAGGTTCGCAGCGGGGCAGTTGATCCAATTTTATAGTACAATGACAAAGGAAGAGTTACTCAAAGAACTTTCGGAGGAAATTTATGCTGTGCTGAAACCTTCTCCCGTTCACGGGATTGGTGTATTTGCGATAAGGGATATTCCAAAAGGCTGCCGGAACATTTTTTCAAAAAATATCGGTGAATGGATAAAGCTACCGATTGCCGACATTGAACAGCTGCCGGAACATTCCCGTAACCTGGTAGAAACCTATTGCCTCTACGATGATGAAAATTATTATGTACCAGACTACGGTTTTAAAGTGATGGATCTGGTAAATTATCTCAATCATTCAGCAACACCCAATATAATTTCTATAAACAACGGAGAATGCTTTGAGGCATTGACAGATATTTCTGCAGGAGCTGAATTGCTGGTCAACTACGGTGAAATAGTGGAGACAGGGGAATATGACTGATCATTTCAACTGCTAACCACAACTTCTCTTCTCATTGTTTTACATACAGCTTATATCGTAATACCATATCGTTATTGTAAAGCAGGTATAACCACTTTACATCAGCAGAAACAATAGAGTATACGTATTTGTAAATCCGCGGTAATAACGGCGATTTATCTGCCACCACTGGTTTTAAAAATACCCATGCATCTGAGTGTTGAAAGATCGTTGAATCAACGGACATATCCGGTGAGATCTGCCTGTCCCGGTCTGCATCGGCTGTTGCCAGTTCAAGATAAATGGTATCACCCACTGTGGCTTCGATTACACCTACTGCCGGACTGAATGAGGTAATGCTGTACTTTACAAATGATTTTTGCTTAAAAGGCGACTTCCTGAATTCCTCAGGCACTTCTGCATCAGGAAGTAATGTCCACCTCGGATCATCCGGATAATGGTCGCGGATAAAGACTTCCGGAGGAGTAAGAAAATACCGGGAATCGTAATCCCTGACAAACTCATTTCCATTTCTTGATACATAACCACTGGCCCATGTTACATCCAGGAGATGCCATTCATCTTCCAGGAAAACAGCATTCCAGGTATGGTTTACACGAAACTTTGGAAGCGGCTTATTTAAATTGCTTCTTGCATACCCGACGATTATCTCTGACCGGATCCCGCTGTATTGACACAACGTTGAAAAAAGGCGGGCATAGCCATCACAAACAGCTTCCTTTCGTTGCAGTACCGTTTCAGCAACTCTTTCATTCAATGGTTTCAGCGGTGCGTCGTCATCCACTTCGCCTTTCGAATACTTTTGTGCTGCTGTTCCGATAAGAACTTTATGCTGACCCGTTTTCACCCTGTAAGAAATATTACCGGTGATCCACCGGAATATCCTGTTTACCCTTTCCCGGTCTGAAGTACAACCTGCAGTGATCTTTTTTGCTAATGCTTCCGGGTCTTCTTCTTTGCTGATCTGGCTGGATTGTGAGAACCCAGATCTGGCAAGCAATAATAATATAAGCAACAGGTATTTCACTAGTAACTAAAATTAAAACGATAACGCCGGTTTTCAAACCCTCAGCGTTTCAAAAATCGGTTCTTAAGCAGTTTCTCCAATACTTCCTCTTTCTGGTTTCGGCTGATAGGAATATGGTGTTGCCCGATCCTGATTTCATTTCCATCAATACTATCCACTTTTGATAACGCAACAATATATGATTTGTGAACCTTTAAAAATTTATCAGACGGCAGGTAATCTTCCAATGCTTTAAAAGTAAGATAGGTGATGTATTTTTTCCCGGGTGTATTGATCATAACATAGTTCTGCATAGCTTCCACGAACAATACCTCATCAATTAATAACTTGACCAACTTGTTATCGGCCTTGATAAAAAAGAATTCAGAAGAGGCTGCCTCTGTTAAATTTTTCTCCCTTACCTCGTAATATTCCCTCGCCTTTAATGATGCTTTCAAAAAACGCTCAAACGAAACCGGCTTGACAAGATAGTCAAGAGCATTCACTTCAAAACCATCCAGGGCAAATTGCGGATATGCCGTGGTAAACACCACCGGTGGCGGGTTCTGAAGCGATTTAAAAAAATCAAGTCCGGTTATTTTGGGCATCTGTATATCCAGGAAAAGTAATTGCACCTGCCCGCTGCTGATCATTTCAGTTGCTTTTAACGGGTTGTCAAATGCTCCTGTAAGAGTAAGAAAATCAATATCAGCAATATATTCCTTCAGGCCTTTTCTTGCCAATGGTTCATCATCAATGATAATGCAATTGATTATCATGTTAAATGAATAGTTAGTTGTGCAATGAACCGTTCATCAGATTCATCAATTTTTAATACATATTTGCCGGGATATAATAACTCCAGCCTGCGTTTTACATTAGTAAGCCCAATCCCGCCCTGCTTGTCATCCGTCTTCTTCTTTTCCTTTGAATTTTCAACTAAAAAAGTTAAGACATTATTTGCATACTGCATATCCACTTTCACAAAATTACTTTTGTCAGTATAATGTGAAATATGTTTAAAAGCATTTTCCACAAATGGTATCAATAGCAATGGTTCAATAGAAACCCCTTTTACAGCGGGAGAACAACTAAACTGCACTGCATATTTTTCATCCTTGCGTAACTGTTGCAGATCCATATAATCTTTGAGATACCGGATCTCTTTTTCAATAGTAATTTTATCGCCGTTTGCTTCATATAACTGGTAACGGAGCATTTCAGAAAACGTATGCAGTGCCCCCCTGGCATCAGCATTATCTTTATCAATCAGGAAATAGACAGCGTTGAGGGAGTTAAATAAAAAATGGGGGTTGATCTGCGATTTAAGAAAATTAAGTTCCGCTTCTGCTTTCTCTTTTGCCGTTTCAGCCATCCGTTGTTGCAACTTCCCGTAGTCGAACATCAATTTTATAGCTGCACCTGCAATGACGAGAAAAAAATGAGGTATAATATTATCATAAACCCTTGCCTTGAAATTCTTTTCCCAGTTGTATAAAAGTGGGTTATCCAATATCCTGCCAAGAATATTCATCTTAATAATACTGCTGGTTATAATAAGTACCAGGAAAGCAAGCCCAAACAAAAAGTACTTCTTTTTATAAAGCATTTTGGGGATCAAAAGGTAATTGGTAACCGAAATCATGAGCATCAGGTCTATTACCTTAATGAAAGTGACAAGGAGAGCTTTTTCTTCACTGGAATAACTGTCTGCTCTCAGGGAATACCATATCCCGAATATCAGCACCCAGAAAACGACATAGTGCAGCTTGTATTTCAAAAAGAAAGGGGCATTGTGCATAGTTCAAAATAAAAGTACAATTTCTTGTACTTACCCGGTATTACATTAACGGAAGTATTTACTTGACTAACTGCATTGTGCATTTCATCATGCAAGCCTTTCCATTTGTGTAATTAATTTAACCGGCATTAAAATCACTGCTAAATTCATTAATCAAAAAATAGAATAATTTATGAGAACGCCGCTACTAACTATACTAACAGTAATGTTTTCATTGGGTGCCTGTGCACAAAAACAGGAAAAAGCAATCCCTGAAATTGATGTGGGTGGGAGTTGTGAGGGTTGCGAAGCTATATTTGAAAGCCCGGTACCATTTAACAAGTTAAACTGGATCGACACCCTGCCTGGTTTCGATGAGCCGGGACAAAAACTGGAAGTTAGTGGTTCGGTTTTTAAACCTGATGGTAAAACACCTGCTGCAGGCATTGTATTGTATGTGTACCACACCGATCAGCAAGGTATATACCCGATCAAAGGCGATGAAAATGGTTGGGGTAAAAGACATGGTTATATCCGTGGGTGGATACAAACCAATAAAAACGGACAATACAAATTTTATACGCTGATCCCGGCCTCTTACCCCAATAGCAATAACCCCAAACATATTCATATCACTATAAAAGAACCAGGTAAGAATGCATACTGGATAGATGATTTCCTGTTCGGAGATGATCCTTTACTAACCAGGGAACTCCGTAATAAACATAAATTCAGGGGTGGAAATGGAATACTGAGAACCAGCAATCAAAACGGGATAAGGATTGCCCGGCGGGATATTATATTGGGTGAAAACATTCCGGGTTACCCGAAAGAGTAAGTATGGATACAATCATTTAATATATAAAACTGCCTTTACCCTGTAATGCGTGGCCGATCTTTCCACCTGGTTTATAATCAATCCATTGACAGTAAGTTGCCACATTTTTTTCTCTTTATCATATTGGGTCTCTACCGTTCCACTGGATACAGCTGCGTATGAGGATTGATCACCCGATTTGAAAGTATAGGCTGCTTCTACCTCATTCTTCCCCCCGGTACCTTTGCGGATCTTATATTTTCCGTTATGCAGTCTTTTTTCATGAAAATAAAGATTAAAGAACTGGTCCCGTTGCTCCACCTTAATGGTAAGTTTACCTTTAACACGGTAAACTTTAAGTGTGGCAGGTCTTGCCTCAATAAAAAAATTATTTGAACTAACAGTATCGGTGATAAAAACAGGGCACTGACTCAGCGAGGTATCTCTATCCTGTTGTGCATTTACTGAGATGCAAAAGAATATAAATATAGCCTGAAGGTAAAAACGCATTATGCTGTTATTGATTGTAAAAAATACGAATAAATATGAATATTTCGTCCAAGTGACTGTCCTTAGCTGATTTTTCTTCTTTCTCCAAACAACAGACTGCCAATTCTAACCATTGTACTACCCTCTTTTATCGCAATTGTATAATCGCTGCTCATGCCCATGGAAAGGGTCGTTAGTCCTGAATCATTGATCCTTAGTTTTTCAAAATGAGCTTTCAAATAACGGAATTCAGTCCTTATCGTTTCCATGTTATCTGTAAAAGAAGCCATGCCCATTAACCCGCAAACCCGAATATTAGCAAGTGGTTGATGCTTTAATTGAGCAACCAACTCTTCCAGCTCCTGTTCATCCAGACCAAACTTGGTTTCCTCTTTAGCAATATAGACCTGCAATAGGCAATCTATGATCCTGTTATTTTTTTTTGCCTGCTTATTTATTTCCTGCAACAGTTTCAGGCTATCCACACCATGGACCAGGTGAACAAAGGGGGCAATATACTTTACTTTATTACTTTGCAAATGCCCGATAAAATGCCAGCGGATATCTTTCGGCAACACCGCTTGTTTATCCACCAGCTCCTGCACATAATTTTCGCCAAAATCACGATGACCGAGATGGTAAAGTTCAAGAATTTCTTCTGCCGGTTTTGTTTTGGATACAGCAACAAGTGTTACATTCTTTGCACCCAGTTCAGTTTTTATAGACTGATATTTAACTGCATTTACAGGCATGAAACAAAATTAAAAATGTGCAAATGAAATTCCTCCATTTGCACATCCGCTTATTTATAATTACTTATTTATTTTAAAATACTTCTGCTGATGACAATCCGCTGCACTTCACTGGTACCTTCATATATCTGTGTGATCTTGGCATCCCGCATCAGTCTTTCTACATGATATTCTTTTACAAATCCATACCCTCCATGTACCTGCACAGCTTCAGTAGTAGTCCACATCGCTGTTTCGGAAGCATAAACTTTGGCCATGGAAGAACTTAGAGTATAATCAATACCATTATCTTTTTCCCATGCCGCTTTCAGGCAAAGTAATCTCGCTGCTTCGATCTTTGTAGCCATATCAGCCAGTTTAAAAGCAATGATCTGGTGATTCATGATCTCTGTGCCAAAGGCCTTCCTTGTTTTGGAATATTCTTTTGCCAATTCATATGCACCGCTGGCAATACCCAATGCCTGAGAAGCTATACCTATTCTTCCACCGGCTAATGTTTTCATGGCGAATTTGAATCCAAAACCATCTTCACCGATCCGGTTCTCTTTGGGTACTTTCACATCGTTGAACATGACGGTATGGGTATCGCTGCCGCGGATACCCAATTTGTTTTCCTTAGCAGCTACAACCACACCCGGCCAATTCTTTTCTACAATCAGGCAATTGATCCCTTTTGAACCTTTTGCCGGATCAGTTTGTGCTATTACCAGGTAGACAGATGCGGTTCCGCCATTAGTGATCCAGTTTTTGGTTCCGTTTAATAAATAATGGTCCCCTTTATCTTCTGCAGTTGTTCTTTGTGAAGTAGCATCGCTTCCGGCCTCTGGTTCACTGAGCATAAAAGCGCCAATGTATAACTCACCGTCTTTTTTGCCCTGTGCCAGCGGCACCAGGTATTTTTGTTTTTGTTCTTCCGTACCATAATCCTGCAGACCATAACATACAAGACTATTGTTCACACTCATACAAACACTTACACTTGCATCAACTTTGCTGATTTCTTCCATAGCCAGCACATAACTGATAGTATCCATTCCGGCACCTCCATATTCTGGTTTTACCATCATTCCCATAAAACCCAGATCAGCAAGTTTCGTAATTTGCTCCCGTGGAAACAATTGCTTTTCATCCCTTTCAATTACTCCGGGAAGACATTCAGTTTGTGCAAAATCACGGGCTGCCTTTTGAATCATGAGTTGCTCTTCATTGAGTTGAAATACCATATAACGATTATTTATTATTCGAACGACTGTTAGGAATGCAAATATAAGGGCAAAAACTCCTGATAAATAAAGTAAGATATAATGAAATTAACACCGGGTAAATGCCGTTAAACCCTTTAATCTCAGTTGGTTTTTTTGACCTAACTTTGCCCATTGCAAACAATAACCATGAAAAAAATACACATAGTCCTTTTAGTATTGATTGCCGGTTCAATTGGCGTTTTGCTTACTTTCCTGCAGACTGCCAGCACTTATGACACCATTGATACAGCAATGGCTAAACCCGGTAAGTTTGTTCACCTGATGGCCAAACTGGATAAATCACAACCCATCGAATACGATGCAGTTAACAATCCCAACTATTTAAGCTTTACAGCTGTTGACACCCTGGGAAAATCTGTAAAAGTAGTTTACCATAACGCCAAACCAGATAATCTTGAGCTGAGTGAAAAGCTGGTATTAAAGGGGAAATATAACGATGGAAAATTCGAGTGTAAAGACATTCAAACAAAATGTCCTTCCAAATACAAAGAAGAACAGGCAAAAGGTGGCCAGCACCCGGGAACCAAGGAGACCAAATAATATCCTTCCCGCCTGGTGAACAATAAATAACTTCTTATCGTTTTAAAGAAACATAATTTAAACTTCTGAGATGGACTATATTGGCGAGCATCTTTTACCCGGACAATTAGGACATTTTTTTATTGTACTTTCTTTAGTAGCCTCCCTTGTAGCAACCATTACTTATTTTTTGGCTGCACAGTCAAAAACGGAAGCTGATGCAATATCCTGGAAAAAACTGGCCCGTTATGCCTTTATCCTTGAAGTAATTTCCGTCTTTGCCATTTTCGGTATTTTATTTTACATCATTCATAATCATCTTTTCGAATATCATTATGCCTGGAAACATAGCAGCCGTTCTTTAGAATTCAAATATTTGCTCGCCTGTTTCTGGGAGGGCCAGGAAGGAAGTTTCCTGCTCTGGAGTGCCTGTCATAGTGTATTAGGCGTTATTCTGATCAAACGCAGCAAGAACTGGGAAGCCCCGGTAATGACTATAGTTAGTTTTGCTCAATTTGCACTGGCTACTATGGTGGCAGGTCTTTACTTTTTTGGTTGGAAAATGGGCTCTAATCCATTCATACTTTTAAGGGATTCAGGGGTGCTGGACAATGCCGCCGGATTGCATATCAACTTTGATGTGAACCAGCCCCTGCGGCCGGATTATATGCTGTCTGTTAAAGATGGTAATGACCTGAATCCTTTGTTACAGAATTACTGGATGGTCATTCATCCGCCGGTATTGTTCATGGGATTTGCATCTACTATTGTCCCGTTTGCATTTGCCATGGCGGGATTATGGAAAAAACAATACGGGGAGTGGACCAAACCTGCTCTTCCCTGGGCCTTATTTTCAGCTGCAGTTTTAGGTGTAGGTATCATGATGGGTGGTATGTGGGCTTATGAATCACTCACTTTTGGAGGTTATTGGGCATGGGATCCGGTTGAGAATGCTTCACTGGTACCCTGGATGATATTGGTGTCCGGAATTCACACCTTACTTATTTACAGGCATAGTGGTCATTCGTTGAGAGCAACTTATTTGTTTTTTATACTTGCCTTTGGTTTTATCCTGTATTCTACCTTCCTTACCCGCAGTGGTATTTTAGGAGAGTCTTCCGTCCATGCTTTTACTGACCTGGGCATGAATTTTCAACTGCTTACTTTCCTGTTAATTTTTGTTTTGCCTTCACTGGCTTTCTTTTTCGCCAGGTATAATAAAATCCCGTCTGTTCAGAAAGAAGAGAATACTTCGTCGAGGGAATTCTGGATGTTCATTGGTGCATTGGTCTTTTTCCTTTCTGCAATTGTTATAATCGGCAAAACATCATTACCGGTATTCAATAAAATTTTTGGTACTAAAATCGCTCCGCCGGAAGATGCCGAATTCGCCTACAACAGCATTCAAATTTATGTGGCAATTATAATTGCAGCCCTTACAGCGGTCAGTCAATACCTGAAATACAAGGACACTTCTGGTAGCTATTTCTGGAAAAAAATTCTAATTCCAACCATTATCACTCTTATATTATCCGCACTTTTTATTGTTTTCGGTGCTATTGATTACAATAAAAAAGGACCTGTTTTCCAGGGTTCAATATGGCTGGCTGTAGTTTGCAGCATTTATACTATCGTGGCCAATGCCGGTTATATCTGGCTGGGTTTGAAAGGAAATCTGAAGCTATCGGGAGGTTCTATATCACATGTTGGATTTGGGATGGTGCTATTGGGCATCCTTATTTCATCCTCCAACAAAGAAATACTTTCCAATAATATTGGCGGTATCCCCGCTCCTTTGGCAGAAGGTGAAGACCCAAGGGAAAACCTGACCCTTGTAAAAGATATGACTGCCAATATGGGCAGGTACTCCTTAACCTATGAAGGAGATTCTGCACATCCCAAAAAACAGCAATGGTATTACAAAGTAAGATTTAAGAGCAATGACGGGAAAGAAGAATTTGTATTGATGCCCAATGCATTTGTTAACTACAAAGGCAATGAAGGCCTGATGGCCAATCCATCAGCCAAACATTACTGGGATCATGATGTATTTACCTATATCACTTCAATCCCCAATCCTGAAAATGAAAAAGATACTTCTTCCTTTAAACCTTTTACCCGTAAAGCCGGCGACTCGCTTTTCTATAGCAGGGGTTTTATCCTCATTGAGGATGTAAAACAAAAAGACAGCGTACCAGAGGATCTTTTTGGCTCTGACGGAACATTATACGAAGTGCCTTTGAAAATTTATTCAAAAACCGGGTCTACCTATTCAGTTACTTCCCGGCTGGCGAACGCAAAAGGCGAATGGTTTGCGATACCAGATACGATTACTTCCGAGAGCCTGGTTCTTCAGTTACAAAAAGTAAACCCGGATAAGACTATTGAGATGGGCGTAAAAGAATCCAGTGCAGTTTTGAAATATGTAACACTAAAAGCCTATCGCTTCCCCTTTATAAAGCTTTTGTGGTATGGCATATGGATTACAGCTATCGGCATCCTCATCAGCATGGTAAGGCGTATTCAGCTAAACCGGAAGAACACGGTTTCTTCCTGATTTTAGCTTTTTTGAAACAGCTTACTTAGTAGTTTTACTGTCTCTATCTGAAATGCCAATACCATTTTCTATTTTTACAGCAGATGCCGGTAATGACTAAATATCTGAAGTCAATTGTGTTATGCGCTACCCTTACATTTATGTCGGGGATAATAGTCATTGCACAGGTACAGCCGCCTTCAGTTCCTGCTGCAGATACCAATCCCCCGCTTCCCCCCATGTCTGAAAGAATGAAAAATTGGGGGCCCAATGATACGATCATTGTTCCCGCTATCTGGTACCAGCGGGAAATTGTAAACTATAAGGAAATGGATATGGCATGGGTATCCAATTTATCACCAGAAAAACTGGCAAAGTTTATTGAAGAATGGACAAGGCTGCGGAATGCTGTCTATGTCACCTATCCCTATGCCAGAATTGCCGGAGCTACTATTAATGACATTAATGCCAACCTTGCCAATGTTTCGTCAAAAAAGGAAAGAAAGGGCTATATCAAATCAAGAGAGAAAGAACTTAAAAAACAATTTAGCGATCCGCTGTCCAACCTTTCTGTTTACCAGGGAAAGATCCTGATGAAATTGATCAACCGGCAAACAGGTAATAATTGCTATGAAATCATCAAAGAATACAAAGGAGGATTAAATGCCCGATTTTATCAGACTGTTGCCTTTTTTGTAGGAGGGAACCTCAAACAGGACTGGAACATCGCTAAAAATAAGACCGACAGGGATATTGAAAATATCGTGAAAGAAATAGATGGCTCCTGGTATAATAATCCTTACCGCAGGTAATAGTTAACCTCAGGTACAGGCTCTTTCAAAACAGACACCCAACCACTTCCCAAACACTCTCATTGTAATCAAATACATTTGCATTTATTAAATTCTCTTCATTTATGAAAGTAGATATTCTTGCCATTGGTGTTCATCCGGATGATGTGGAACTTGGTTGCTCCGGCACCCTGATCAATGAAATAAAAAGAGGTAAAAAAGTAGCCATAATCGACCTTACACAGGGCGAATTGGGGACAAGGGGCACCAGTGATACCCGTTACCAGGAAGCTGCTAACGCTTCCATGATAATGGGAGTTCATGCCAGGGAGAACCTGAAGATGAGAGATGGTTTTTTTAAAAACGACGAAGACCACCAGTTAAAGCTTATCTCAGCTATACGTAAATACCAGCCAGATATAGTAATTGGTAATGTTCTGCACGACAGACACCCGGATCATGGCCGGGCGGGAAAATTGATTGCGGACAGTTGTTTCTTAGCGGGTTTACTGAAAATTGAAACGAGAGATGAAAATAATATTGTTCAACCCAGGTGGAGGCCTTCCTATGTGCTGCATTATATCCAGGACTGGTATCATGAACCCGATTTGCTGATTGATATCAGTGATGTATTTGATCAGCGGATGAAAGCAATTGAGGCCTACGGAACACAATTTTTTACAGCTGAAACCAGCAACGTAGGACCTCAAACTTATATCTCCACTCCTGACTTTCTTGACAGTGTTATTGCAAGAGCCAGAATGTTTGGTAAAAGAATTGGAGTAAAGTATGCAGAAGGATTTATCAGTGAAAAGAAAATTGGTATCCGGAATCTGGACGCATTGATTCAAAACGAAACATAACTTTTGTTTGCCTTACAATGCGAATTAAATGTTAAACAAACAGTTGTTGACCGATAACAAACGGTTGACTAATTTTAAAGGAATCTGGCAGTTTTGGGTTACCTTTGTATATTGAAATTTGTATTATAATGACAATGACATTACCTAAGTTCTCTGGCACATCTCAGTCTTTTCATAGTGAATTAAAGAAAAGAATCAGTGATTATTTTAATCAGGCGGGCAAAGCCCCTACCGGAAATTTTCAACTTTACTTTAAAGCTATTTTCCTGACACTTGCATTTATCACAGTCTACATTCATCTTGTTTTTTACACACCGGCTACATGGCTTGCTTTGACAGAATGTGTGGTACTTGGCGGGTTAACAGCTGCTATTGGTTTTAATGTGATGCATGATGGCCTGCATGGCAGTTTTAGTAAACATAAATGGATTAATAATTTAGCCGGTCTATCTCTCAATTTTTTAGGTGCTAATAATTTCATGTGGAAGACCAAGCACAATATCATACATCATACTTATACAAATATTGAAGGAATTGATGATGATATAGAAGCAAAGCCATTATTGCGCCTTTGTGAAACACAGAAGTACTATAAGATCCACCGTTTCCAGCACTGGTACTTCTGGGCAGCTTATTCGCTGTTGTACATCTGGTGGGTATTTTTTACAGACTATAAAAAATATTTTCTTAAAAGGGTTGGGTCTGTGCCTTTGAAACCTATGTCTGTTGGTGACCATATTTCTTTCTGGGGCTTTAAATTATTACATGCATTTCTTTTTGTTGCCCTGCCTATCAATATAGTCGGCTTTACCCCCTGGCTGATCGGTTTTCTTGTATATGGCATGTTTACGGGTGTAGTCCTGAGTATTGTCTTTCAATTGGCACATACGGTTGAGGATACTACATTTCCCCATGCAAATATTGCAACACATAAAATGGAGGATGAATGGGCCATACACCAGCTGAAAACAACGGCTAATTTTGCTACCGGTAACAAATTGATTTCCTGGTTAGTTGGAGGTTTGAATTTCCAGGTTGAACATCATTTGTTCCCCAGGGTATCGCATGTTCATTATCCTGCCATCAGTAAGATCATCAAAAAAGCATGTGAAGATTTCGGGGTAACTTATATCGAGTATCCCAAAATGAGAATAGCATTAGCCTCCCATGTTTCTCACCTGAAACACCTTAGTCATAAATAACTTATTGAATCAGGTTAAAAAAGGAGTTGTAGTACAACTCCTTTTTTTCTATCCACTTTGGGGTGATTGATTTTGATGCTATCCCAAACCCCTGTAACTTGCAACGTTTTTCAATAACAGTAATATGGTAGATCTTTCCTCCTACGACCCCAACAGTGTAAGCAATCCCAATAATAATATTTTCGGATTCCCTACCTCTGAAGACAATGCAAAATTGGTGATCATACCCGTTCCCTGGGAAGTGACAGTTAGCTATGGCGCAGGTACTGCCAGGGCTCCGGATTCAATCCTAAAAGCAAGTTACCAGGTAGACCTGTTTGACCCCGAAATGCCTGAAGCGTGGAAACAGGGCTACTATATGCGGTATGTAGACAAGAAGATTTTGATGAAAAGCGACTACCTGAGAAAAGAAGCTGAACTCTACATTGACTATATTTCAAAAGGGGAAGAGTTAAGTGCCAATCAATTCATGTGTAAAACACTGAAAGAAGTCAACGAAGGTGGCGTCTTTTTGATAGACTGGGTCTTTGAGCAAACAAAAGCCCTTTTAGAGAAAGATAAATTAGTGGCCATATTAGGAGGAGACCATAGCACACCGCTTGGATATATGAAAGCAATTGGCGAAAAACATGGCGAATTCGGCATATTACAGATAGATGCCCATTGCGATCTCCGCGATACATATGAAGGTTTTTATCATTCGCATGCCGGTATAATGTTCAATGCACTGAAAGACATACCACAGCTGGAACGGCTGGTACAGGTTGGGATAAGGGACTATAGCCAGGTTGAATGGGATTATATCAGGAACAGTAACTACAAAGTAATAACCTACTTCGATAAGGATATAAAACAAAGGCAATTTGAAGGCGAGACATGGAAGAGCCTGGCAGAAGAAATTGTGAGCAAACTACCGCAACAGGTATATATTAGTTTTGATATTGATGGTTTAGACCGGAAACTTTGCCCGCATACCGGCACACCGGTTCCCGGCGGATTTGAGCTGGAAGAAGTATTCTTCATTTTCAAAAAAGTGCTGGAAAGCGGCCGGAAAATTATTGGATTCGACCTTAGTGAAGTAGGTGTCAGTGAGAATGACTGGAATGCAAATGTAGGAGCAAGAGTGCTTTATAAATTGTGTAATTTATTGGTGACAAGTAACAGTTGAAATGCCCAGATTCCAATTTCTCCTGAAGAATGAAAAACTAAAGCAATACAATCAGATTGCATTATATATTATTCTTATCAACCTGCTGGCTTTTGCGTATATAGCAATTGCAACTACTGAAAAAGATATACTGATCAGTGCAATTATTACGGTGGTAATACTTGCCAGTGCTCTTGCCATTGATTACTTCCTGGGAAAAATAAAAAATAATGAAGATACCCCGTATAAGCTTTTAGCTGAGTATATCATAGCGCTGGCCTGGCTTAAAGCAGGTTTCTGGTGGCTGGCAGTATTATTTTTCATTCTGGGTATGTTGTATCTCGGGGCCAAAAGAAAACTCATGGTCAGCATTTTTACTGATAAAATCCTTTACCCCTCTCTTCCTCAAAAGAACATATCGTGGCCTGAATTGAATGCAATAATTTTAAAAGATGGTCTCTTAACCATTGACTTCAAAAATAACAAACTCATTCAGCAAGCCATTGATGAAAACAGTACTGTAAATGAGCAGGATTTTAACGAGTTTTGCAGGCAGCAATTAAAGAAATGAGTTTATCGCAATCCCCATACATTCTTTATTCCGACGGTAAAGGAAATATTTTTGAAGACACTTCATTATATGTAACCGGCCGAACAGGTTGGGACGCAGTGCCGGTACCCGAAGATGAATGGATAGAATTACCTGAAGGTGGTTCATTATATGAATTACCCGGCAGACGGGGTATTGGTTCAGATGTGGAAACCGGCGAAATGCGACTTTGTGAAAAAGGCTGGGCTGTTGCCGCCTTTATCCCACCGGCGCATACCGGGTTTTATCTGGCAGCCTATGAAACAGCTCCTGATGCTCCTATCCTTCCGCTGTTTTGTTATACAGCTGCCGGCTGGTTAAATGAAAAATTTTATGTGCCGGCTATACGGATCGAACCTGATATACGGCAGGAATGTGCCGGTTATGATGCAAAAAGAGTAGAAACCGGTGCCAAAGAATTACTGAAACATTATCCGCACAACAGGTTAGTGGAACACCTGATGAATAATTGTGCATTAACTTATAGTTGCCCTGCAGCGAGGAATTTCGCATTGGGAAGATGGGAATGCCCGGTACCTGCTTCTCCGGCCTGCAATGCGAATTGTGTCGGTTGTATTTCATTGCAGCCTGATGAAGAACAGATCGTTTCCACGCAAGACAGGCTGAACTTTAAGCCAACACCCGAAGAGATTGTTGAGTTTACTGTACCACACCTGGAAACAGCTCCATTCCCTATTATCAGTTTCGGGCAAGGTTGTGAAGGTGAGCCGCTGCTGATGTGGGAAACCATCCGTGATGCCATCGTTGAAATAAGAAAGCATACTAAGAAAGGCAGTATCAATATCAATACCAATGGCTCAAATCCTGAAGCAGTTAAAATTCTCTGTGAAGCTGGCCTTGATTCGATTCGGGTAAGTACCAATTCTGCCAGGAGAGAGATTTACATGCCTTACTATCGCCCTAACAATTACGACTTCGGTGATATTATCGAGAGCCTGAAAGTTGTCAACTCGTTTGGCGGCTGGACCTCGATTAACTATTTCGTTTTCCCGGGAATGACAGACTCTATAGCTGAATATGAAGCCCTGAGAAAACTGATCAAAGAAACCGGTCTGAATATGATCCAGTGGCGCAATTTTAATATTGACCCGGACTGGTATCTTGGCAAAATAGGGATAACTGATACCGGCGAATGTATGGGAGTAAAACAAATGCAGGAACTGATCCGGGAAGAATTTCCTGATTTAAAATTCGGTTACTTCAATCCGCCGATGGAAAGAATAAAAGGGAAGTTTGATATGGATTTTGCACACTACTAAGTTTTAATGAACCATTCCCCTGCAAAAAATATTTATACCGGAATTGGCCTTGCTGTTTTGGCCACTTTTATCTGGTCCTGGAATTTTGTTGTTGCAAGAGGTATCTATAAAGAAATCCCGCCGGTAAGCCTGGCATTCTTTCGTTGGTTAACTGCCACTATACTTATTTTTCCTTTTGCCTATAAGTATTTAAAAAAAGAATGGCCTGTTATTAAACAATCATGGTTATACTTTTTATTTGCTGCAGGAACCGGCATCGCCATGTTCAATACATTTGTGTATGTAGGGGCCCAATACACAACAGCTGTTAATCTTGCTTTAATCGGGACGACCTCCTCTCCCATTATGTCGGTCATCTTTGCCCGTATTTTTTTGAATGAGAAAATAAGTGGTACCCGGGTTATTGGCATTACTATTTGTATTGCCGGTATATTATTCTTACTCTCAAAAGGTAATTTTCAAAACCTGTTACAGTTGAAATTTACAAAAGGTGATAGCTGGGTTTTACTGGCTGGTCTCGCCTTTGCCGTTTACAATACACTGGTAAAAAAGAAACCAGCAGCGGTTTCTCCGGTCAATTTTCTTTTCATTGTGTTCAGTATTGGGACATTGCTGTTAGTCCCATTTTATATACAGGAAACGGTACATGCTGCGCCCATTTCCTGGAACTTATCTGCCTTGCTGATCATTCTTTACCTGGGCCTTGGTGCATCAGTCATTTGTTTCTGGATATGGAATATTGCCATCCGGAATCTTGGTGCCGGAAGAGCTGCATTATTTGGAAACCTGATCCCGGTTTTCAGTACTATGGAAGCAATGTTGATTTTAGGTGAAAAAATCAATTGGGTGCACCTGGTAAGCTTTCTGATAGTAATCTCGGGCCTCTTAATTGCCAATCTCAGGAAGTAAAAACAATCCTTCTGATAATCTTAACATTTTATAAATCCCCTTTTATGCAAGTTGCACAGCGTTTGCATCGTTAATAACAGGTGTGAATAAACAACTACACTGCCCATTGATAATCAGAGCTTAAATTTGTATGAACAACGCTTACACAATGTCTGCATCCCTTGAAGCCCAATACCGTTCAAGAGCCGCTATGATTACAGCTGGTTTTGCCGGTTTAGCCATATTGCTCATGTTCCTCCTGAAATGGAAGCTTCCTGTATTTGAAAAGATTGTGGAATTACCGGGAATTGAAGTGGAGCTTAACCTGCCTCCCGATCCCCCTGTTCCCTTTGATGAAGGTGGTGGTGGTGGTGGTAACCCTGTACAAGCGGCAGGCAATCCCGGAATAGCACAGGCAGCACCAATGCCTCCGGGTACTAATGAAGATTCCAAAGACATTGAAGAAGATAATAATAGCACCAGTCCTGCCATCAATAAACCTGTAGCAACAAAGCCAAAAGCTACAGCCATCACAAACACTTCCATTACAAAAACGGAGCCTAAAGAAATAAAAACACCGGCTCCGCCAAGACCTAAGGCAGTAATGGATGGTAAGAATATTACCGGTACTCAAAAAGGTGGAAATAATGCTGATAATTACGACCAGGCCGGGGGCAAAGGAACTGGTTACGGTGTTGGTAACGGCAGCGGTGTTGGAGGCGGCAATGGCAGTGGTATTGGTGGTGGTAATGGTTCCGGAACTGGTGTTGGCAACGGCCCACGGGTTACCAGGGGTGACAGGAAAATTGTTCGTAGTTATTCATTTGAAGGCGATCTTGATAAAGCGACAATTTATGCAAATGTGAATGTATCACCGGATGGTATCGGCAAATTCGTAAGTATTGCTAAAGGGTCTTCTAACAGCAGTAATGCTTACAAAGAAGCTATTATACGTTACCTGCAAAATATCAAGTTTGACAAAGCAGATCATGAATCGATGATCACAGTTCAATTTAACTTCAGGGTTAACTAACTAAATTATACTTGTTTAAAAACCATTTCGTCTATACGGAATGGTTTTTTATTTATGGCATATCCTACATTTGCGGGGAATGACATATCAGCAAACTATAGACTATTTATTTACCCGACTACCCATGTTCAGCCGTATTGGTGCGGCAGCCTTTAAAAAAGACCTGACCAATACAATTGAGCTTTGTAATCACCTGGGAAATCCACATCAACAATTCAAAACCATCCATATTGCCGGTACCAATGGCAAGGGATCAGTGAGTCATATGCTGGCGGCCATCTTACAAACAGCAGGATATAAAACCGGGCTTTACACGTCTCCACACCTGAAAGATTTCAGGGAGCGGATAAAAATAAATGGCGAAATGATTCCGGAGCAAGCAGTCATTGATTTTACAGAAACCATAAACCCATTAATCGAAAAAATAGAACCCAGCTTTTTTGAAATCACCGTGGCAATGGCCTTTGATTATTTTGCACAACAAAAAGTTGATATTGCCATTATTGAAACCGGCCTGGGTGGAAGACTGGACAGTACCAATATCATTACTCCTGAGTTATCTGTGATCACCAATATCGGCTGGGACCACATGAACATGCTGGGCGACAGCCTTGAAAAAATTGCGTTTGAAAAAGCCGGAATAATAAAACCCGGAGTACCGGTAATCATTGGCGAAGTTGTGCCAGAAACATTACCCGTTTTTGAGCAGGTAGCGAAAGAAAAAAAATCTCCTGTTCATATTGTTTCGGAAACAAGACAAACCGCAGACTGGCATTGGGAAAAAAATGAACTCATAGTAGAAGTGGCCGAAAAACACAAAACAGACCATAAAAAATATCACCTTGACCTGCCAGGAATTTATCAAACAAAAAACCTGTTAACGGTTTTGGAGACCTGTTATCAATTACAAAACAAAGGATGGATTATTCCTGCTGAGTCAATTCATACTGCTTTAAAACAAACAAAAAAAATAACCGGGCTTCATGGACGCTGGGAGATCATTCACCGCCAGCCTCTCATAATTTTAGATGTAGCACATAATGTGGATGGAATAAAACAATTAGTCAGTCAGATAGAATTGACAGAGCACCAACACCTCCATATAATTTTAGGAATGGTCAAGGACAAGGAAGCAGAAAAAGTACTGGCACTTTTACCAAAAGATGCTACTTATTATTTCACAAAGGCGCAAATACCAAGGGCATTGCCGGAAGAAGAGTTAGCCCGGAAAGCCGCTTCATTCGGGTTAAAAGGTAAACCATTCATGAATGTTAACTATTCACTTTACAGCGCTTCTCACAAAGCTGGTAAAAAAGACCTTATCATCGTATGCGGAAGCATTTTCCTGGTAGGCGAAGTAAGCTTAAGGAGTGTTAAAGAAATATGGGGAAAAGAGAACCCTTCGTACGTTGATTTTGACTTCCTGGAACTAATCAAGTTTTTCGATTAGATTAATAGTGAAGCTCTCCCAATTTTTCCAGCGCATATAAAATACAACTCACATGCATTGCCTGAACGATCTTGTTCTCCCTTAACAGTTGCTTTAACTCATCAAGCGTCATTTCTACCACTTCAATCTCTTCGTTTTCATCAAGATTTTGTTCACCCACCTTTTTACCGCCTCTAGCGAGAAACATATGCAGCAGGTTTGAATTAGTGGATGGGTTTGGCGAAATTCTTCCCAGGTAATCAAATGATGTGAAAGAATAACCTGTTTCTTCCAATAGTTCCCTTGCAACGGCATATTCTACATTCGTATCAGTATCATCCACACAACCACCGGGAATTTCAAGGCATGTTTCACCAAGTGCATGACGGTATTGCCGAACCATAATTATCTTACCCTCTTCTGTCACCGGTAAAGCACCCACCCAGGTAGAAAATTCGTAAACATAATAGGGATCAACAATCTTACCACCGGGTGTTTCGCATTTATCCCTGCGCACTTTAAACCACCGGTCATTAAAAAGATATTCAGAAGACAGCGTTTTCCATTTCATGATGAAGGTTTCACTATTATTTGTACATCGTTGATAGTAAGTTAATGCGCTGTGTAGCGGGATTACCATCCTTTTCTTTCCCGGAGTGAAGTAATGTGCGCAACATGATGCTTGCCATGCCAGGCATACATCCCCAGCAATGTCCATAAGCGGATTGTCTTTTTTTGTTCAGGATGATAAATGGTCCGATTATTCCAATCGTTATCTGAAACATATTTCAAAGATTCATACCAACGGGCATGCAGGGCATGTAACAGGGTTAATGATATGTTCACAGGCAACTTCTGAACATCATTCATTTCAGCCCATAATTTTTCTTCATAAGGTTTAACTGTTGGGTTGTCTTCAGTTAATGCCAGCTTGAAACGACAATAAGCATTGATATGACTGTCAGCTACATGATGTATTACCTGCTGTAATGTCCAGCCACCATCCCTGTAAGCAGTATGCAATTGAGCTTCGTCGAGATTCAATACCGCATTTTCCAATTGCAATGGCAAGAACTTAATATCAGCCAGCCATTCTACTTTCCGGGGGATAGAAAAAGGTTGGGGGGCATACTCACCAATCGGATAGCGGGGATCAAGTGCTGTAACAGGCATAAGCTGAAATTTATTTTTTTACAATTTCAATCAACTCCACTTCAAAAATAAGTGTAGCTCCTCCGGGAATATCACTGCCCGCACCCCTGTCTCCATAAGCCAGGTGTGATGGTATCCACAACCGCCAATGGCTGCCCTCTTTCATTAAAGGCAAAGCAATCTGCCATCCTTTTATCAATGCAGTAAGCGGTGCAGAAAAAGGTTGTCCTCTTTTGAATGAATTATCAAACTCCTTACCATCCAGTAAAGAGCCCTTATAATGTGCCTTAACAGAGTCTTTCAAAAGAGGCTGGTTTCCATTACCTTCTTTTATCACTTCATATTGTATCCCTTCCGGTAATTCGGTTACCCCCTCTTTCAATTTATTTTCACTCATAAAAGCTGCACCAGCAGTTTTTTGTGCTTCAATTTTTCCTTGCATAAATTCCCTTAGTTTATTTTGAATACTCATAATTATTATCCTTCCCGTAATGAATGGCCTGTCAGGCTAATAAATACATCTTCCAAATTAGCCATTTTCATTTCTTTTGGTCTTTCAAATCCGGATGCCACCAGGTTATCAACCAGTTTATCAGGAGAATCCAGAGCAATTATTTTACCCGCATCAATGATAGCCACCCTGTCGCAGAGATATTCTGCTTCGTCCATATAGTGAGTCGTTATGATAACTGTCGTTCCTCTTGCCCTGATATTCCTGACCAATTCCCACAAACTTCTGCGGGCCTGCGGATCAAGTCCCGTAGTAGGTTCGTCTAGGAAAATGATCCTTGGCTCATTAATAAGAGTGGTCGCCACTGAAAACCGCTGTTTCTGTCCGCCACTTAGTTCTTTTACCTGTGACTTTGCTTTGTCCTTCAGATTCACCATCTCCAGTAATTCCATAGGGTCAACCTCCCTGTTATAGAGACCACAGAATAATTCAATCAATTGCAAAAGGTTCAATCCCGGATAGTAACCACTTGTTTGCAACTGAACACCTATTATTTTCTTAATATCGTTTGGTTGCTTATCAAGACACAAGCCATCCACAATTATTTCGCCACTTGTTTTGGGCCTTAGTGTTTCAATAATTTCAAGTGTAGTTGATTTACCGGCACCATTCGGACCGAGCAATCCAAAAATCTCCCCTTCCATTACATCAAATGAAATTCCTTTTACCGCATGGAAATTGCCGTAGTTCTTAACGAGATTTTTTACAGATATGATAGTATTGGCCATTATTATTCCGCTTTTAGATAAGTTTCCAGTTCTTCCATCATCAGCTTGCTGCCAACAAAAAATGGTGTCCGCTGATGCAGTTCAGTGGGTTGAATATCCAGTATCCTTTTTTTCCCGTCAGTAGCTTTTCCTCCAGCCACTTCTACGATAAAAGCAAAAGGATTGCATTCATACAGTAACCGGAGTTTTCCCTTTGGCTTATCAGTGGTACCGGGATATGTAAAAATACCTCCTTTAATCAGGTTGCGGTGTACATCTGCCACCATGCTGCCAATATAGCGTTGGGTATATGGACCCCCATTGGTCTTATCTTTTTTCTGACATGCTGTAATATATTTTTTTACACCTTCCTCATATTTAAAAAAGTTGCCGTGATTTACAGAATAAATCTTACCCAGCTCCGGGCATTTGATATCAGCATGGCTGAGTGTCCATTCACCGATAGAAGGATCAAGCGTAAACCCATTTACTCCTCTGCGGGTTGCATACACCAGCATGGTAGAAGAGCCATAAATCATATAACCGGCTGCGACCTGCTGGTTACCCGGCTGCAGAAAATCTTCAAGGGTTACATGCGTTCCGATCGGTGATACTCTTTTATAAACACAAAATATAGTACCGATAGAGACGTTTACATCAATATTGGCACTGCCATCTAAAGGATCATAGAGGCAAACATATTTTGACTTTTTACTGATCTCATCATCAAAAGCAACAAAATCATCCAGTTCTTCGCTTGCAATACCGGCACAACTGATGCCGTGCCGTAAAACACCGGTAAACTGGTCATTTGCATATACATCCAGTTTCTTTACTTCCTCCCCCTGCACATTAACCGTTCCGGCATCGCCGAGAATATCTACCAGGCCAGCTTTATTCACTTCTACATTCACTCTTTTTGCAGCCAGTCCGATATCCCGCAAAAGCCGGGATAATTCACCGGTGGCATTGGGAAAATCTCTCAGTTGCTGAATGGTGAACTCATCAAGGGTTGAAATTTTTCTGTTTATAGGCATGTTGGCAATTTTGAAACAAAGCAAAAGTAAGGTTTTGGGTGGGAGTTGAAAAGTTAACGGGAAGACAGGTTGAAAGGGAATATTACCGACATTTGCCGACTTATCAACCTGTCAAAAAAATAATGAAGGTCTTCAAATTCGGTGGTGCGTCAGTCAATACCATTGAGAGAATACAGAATCTTGCCCCTATCATGAACCATTGGGTCAATGAAAAGATTGTAGTGATCGTGTCTGCCATGGGCAAAACTACCAATGCACTTGAAAAAGTTGTGGATGCATTTTATGCAGGTAAAAAAGAGGAAGCCCTCCTATTATTTGAACAGGTAAAACAACAACATCTTACTACCAGTAAATACCTTCTGGTAACAAACTACCTTGCCTGTGAAGCGCAACTGAAAGATTTTTTCACTGAGGTAGAATGGTTATTGCATGATAAACCGGTGAGGGATTACGATTATTATTATGACCAGGTAGTATGTGCAGGAGAATTATTCTCGACAACTATTGTCAGTGCTTACCTGAATGAGGCTGGGGCAAATAATAAATGGCTGGATATCCGTGATATTTTCAGGACAGATGATGATTTCAGGGATGCAACGATTGATTGGGAGTTCACCAAACAAAAAGTGACTGAAGTAGTTTTACCGGAATTGAACCACTACAATATTGTTTTAACCCAGGGATTTATCGGTGCCACGGATGAGAATGAGAGCACTACTTTAGGAAGAGAAGGCAGTGATTATACTGCTGCTGTTTTTGCCAATATGCTGGATGCAGACAGCCTTACCATCTGGAAAGATGTGGAATCCGTAATGAATGCAGACCCTAAACAATTTCCTGGTGCGATCTCGATTCCTGAACTGAATTACAACGAAGTGATTGAAATGGCCTATTATGGCGCACAGGTAATCCATCCCAAGACTATCAAACCGCTGCAAAATAAAAACATACCCTTGTATGTAAAATGTTTTTCAGACCCCTCACTGCCGGGCACAATTATTCATAATAAACCGGTACATCACCTGCCCCCCATTATAGTTTTAAAAGAAAAACAGGTGATGATTGAAATGAATTCAAGAGATTTTTCTTTTATTGGCGAACAACATGTTGGCCACTTGTATCACCTCTTTGAAAAACTGCATATTAAACCTAACCTCACACAGAATGGCGCTATCAGCTTTTTGAGTGTGCTGGATGATTGGCCGGAGAAAATTGAAAAACTTGCTTTTGAAGCATCTGCTTTTTTAGATGTACAGGTAAAGAAAGGGCTATCCTTGCTGACTATCCGCCATTACAATAAAGAAATAGTTGAGACCCTGACAATGGGAAAGTTAATACTGCTTCGCCAGCAGACTCCCGAAACGGTACAATTTTTATTAGGGTAACTTCATAACCATCATGGAGCCTGTGGAGCTTCTACTGTAATAGTTTGTATCATTTTTTTGGCTACAGGTTTTTCATGCAATAAGGCTGGCTGCCAAGTACCCATTTGTTCGAGACGTGAAATCAGTTCATCATTAAAATCTTCGCCTTCTTTAAACCCTTTTAATACTTTCAGGTTTACCGGCACTCCATCTTTATCAACAATAAACTCAACCTGAATAAATGCTTTTTTAATTCCTTTTGGCAGGAAAGCGGTCATTTCATTTCCTACTTCCTGCAGGTATTTCATAAAAGCCTCACCTCCTCCGGGATACTGTGGCCATTGATGTACAGCCTCTGCCAGTGATCCAATATTTCTTTCCCGGTGCTGGGCCGGTGGTTTTTTTACCTGTTGCTTGACTTCTGTAGAAATTCCTTTTAATTTCTTAGGCGCTGCTTCATTAATAACATACTCTCCTTTATCATTAATCATCACTACAGGCAACTGTTTATATTTTTCAAAATAGTCAAATGCGTCTTCCAGTTTATCTGTAAACTTCTTTAAATCCTGGTCATCCTTTGTTAAGCTTTCGAGGTACTTAACACTTCTCTCCACATTATAACGTATCGGGAAAATGTGAACCGGTATAAAATCCTGCCCCTGGTCTTTAGCATGTGCGGCAAGAATATATAACTCATCAATCTGCTGATCGGTAATTGGGATACAACCTACCGTAACACAGCTGCCGTGTATATATATCTCGCTACCGGGCTTTAATGAATCACTAAGTATTTTATCAGATGCATTGGGGTAATTGATGCCCAGAGACAGATAATAATTACTGCGGGGATTAAATTCATTGATATAATAGAAGCCTTCCGGCACCTGGTAATCGCCCTGCATTCGCTTGGGACCCAATGAACCGGCTAAAGCACAAACCTTGTAGGTTTTAAATAATTGAAATTGCTCTTTCCAATCATTTTTCACCCATACTTCTAACTGGCTATCGTACTTAAAAGAACGGATATACAAGTATTTGGCCGGCCATTGCAACTTCTTAGCTTCAAATTGCCTTTGCAGCGTATCCTCTTTTCTCTCCAATGCCTCACCGGGCCTGGGAAATGTTTTTTGATAATCAATAAATGAGTAAGAATTATTCCCCCCTTTTGAAGAAGTGGGTGAAGGTTGCCCGGATGATACCAGTACAGTATTCACTGATATCAGAATCAAAAAAAGGTTCTTCATCATAGTCACTTATGGAATCAACGACAAGTTAAAGATATTGTTATCAGCTATAAGCCAAACTTTTGTAAATATAGTTAGAAAAGACCGAAAATCGGATAGTCAGAAAGGCCGGAATAATACCCTTGCCAAAGATAAAATCTAACCCATTTTCAGACTGCCGGTCTCGTAAGTTTACCCTGCATTTACAAGTTTCCCCTTGCCTCCTGCTCTCTTTCTATTGCTTCAAATAATGCTTTGAAGTTTCCTTTACCAAAGCTTTTGGCCCCTTTACGCTGGATGATCTCAAAGAAGAGTGTTGGCCGGTCTTCCACTGGTTTTGAAAACAACTGTAACAGGTACCCTTCATTGTCCCTGTCTACCAGGATACCCAATTCCCTTAATGGCGCAAGATCCTCATCTATATGTCCTACCCTGTCCAGCAGATCATCATAGTAAGAAGTCGGAACTTTTAGAAATTCAACTCCACGGCTTTGCAGGTCACGAACTGTTTTTACAATATCATTGGTAGCCATTGCCACATGCTGACAACCTTCTCCGTTATAAAATTCCAGGTACTCTTCTACCTGGCTCTTCTTCTTTCCTTTTGCAGGTTCATTGATCGGGAATTTTACAAACCCGTTACCACTGCTCATTACCTTACTCATCAACGCAGAGTATTCTGTAGAAATATCTTCATCATCAAAGGATAGGATATTTTTAAATCCCATCACCTCCTCATAAAACTTTACCCAGGGGTTCATTTGGTTCCAGCCAACATTACCTACACAATGATCAACATATAATAAGCCAGTATCTGCAGGTTTGAAGTAAGGGTTATTCCATGGCCTGTAGCCTGGCATAAATGCACCGTTATAATTTTTTCTTTCAATAAATAAATGAATGGTTTCTCCATAAGTATGTATGCCACTCATCACCACTTCGCCATCATTATCTTTTAATCGGGTGGGTTCCATATAGCTTTTGGCCCCTCTTTTAGTCGTCTCCTCCCATGCACTGGTGGCATCCGGTACTCTCAACGACAAAGCCTTCACACCATCACCATGCCTGTAAACATGGTCAGCAATGGGATTATCTGTTCTCAATGGCGTTGTTAAAACAAAAGTGAGTTTATGCTGACGGACTGCATAACTGGCCCTGTCTTTCACCCCGGTTTCCGGACCGGCATAAGCCAATGCCTGGAAACCGAAAGCACTCATGTAAAAATGAGCAGCCTGCTTGGCATTACCCACATAAAATTCTACATAATCAGTTCCCTCAAGGGGAAGAAAATCAGTTTGAATGGCAGCTTTATCTGTAAGCGTTGTTGTATTCATGATGTTGAAACCTGACGACCTCAGGCTGGTTTAGAATTTAAGTAAATAAATCCGGCAGTTAACCCCGCCTGTCTGCAGGCAGGTTCAAAATGAGCTATCCATGGCCAATGCTTCCATCAGCAGGCTGAAGTTGCTGCGTTCATCGATAAATACTTTATGGGGATAGTCGGGAATCATTACGCAAATCTAAATAAAAAAGGGAAAGTCCTTCTACTTCGCTCAGTACTCCACACCCTATCTTTGCCAGATGATAAAAGTGGGCATTTTAGGTGGTGGCCAGCTTGGCCGGATGTTATTGCAGGCCGCTGCCAATTATCCGGTTGAAACCTTTGTGCTGGAGAATGATAATGAATGCCCGGCAGCCCATCTTTGTCACCATTTTACCAGGGGAGATATCAAAGAATTTGATTCTGTTTACAACTTTGGTAAAAATTTAGATGCAATCACCATAGAGATTGAAAATGTGAATGTTGAAGCATTGGAAAAATTGGAAACAGAAGGAGTAAAAGTATTTCCTAAACCTTCTGTCTTAAGGACGATTAAGAACAAGATCCTGCAGAAAGAATATTACCGGCAGCACCAAATTCCAACAGCAGATTTTATCATCACCAATAGCCTGTCCGAATTAAAACTGGCTGAAGACTTTTTACCTGCGGTCCATAAGGTTAGTGAGGGTGGTTATGACGGTAAAGGGGTTCAATTATTAAAAGCAAAAGAACATATAGCAAAGGGGTTTGATGCCCCGTCAGTCCTGGAGAAGATGGTAACTATTCACAAAGAGATTGCGCAAATGGTAGCCATAAACGAAAAAGGAGAAACAGCTTTATATCCCCCGGTTGAAATGTTGTTCGATCCGGAACTCAATTTGCTGGATTACCAGCTTTGCCCCGCCGAATTAAGTACCCAAACACTTTACAGGGTTGAAGCTATTGCCTTATCGGTAGTCAGGAATTTTAAATCCCCGGGCATTTTTGCGGTTGAGATGTTTGTTGATAAAAATGGAGATGTATTGGTGAATGAAACAGCTCCCAGGGTTCATAACAGCGGCCATCACACTATAGAAGCTCATTACAGTTCCCAATTCGATATGTTATGGAGGGTTATATTGGATTACCCTCTTGGAAATACAGATGCCATACTACCTTCTATCATGGTAAATATTATTGGCGCAGAAGGCTACAGTGGCCTGGCAAAGTATGAAGGATTGGAAGAGGTCCTGAAAATTGAAAATGCTTTTGTACACTTATACGGTAAGAAAGAAACCAGGCCCGGAAGAAAAATGGGCCATGTTACTATCCTTAGTAATGAAAAGCAGGATCTGCTGCACCAGTCAAACAAAGTAAAGAGAACTTTGCTACCGAAGGCCTAAGCCCTTTTATCCACCGATTCAACCGCTTATACTTCCAAAAATTTTTGTGCAGGAAATGCAGCTTTTTGACGTCCAATAGCTTGTATTTATCTGTTACCTTTATTAACCAGTTTTTTATCAATTGCACAGAACACCAACATGAGAATCATTACAACATTTTTACTAGGAAGTTTCATTTTAACGCTATCAGCCTGTGGAGGAAACAAAAAGAAAGTAATAGCCCCTCAACAAGGGGGTACAGCCAAAACCCCTCCCATGCGGGTGGATGGCTATATTGTAAGGGCTGAATCATTCGGAGAATCGATTGAAGTTCCCGGGAATATAGTAGCAAATGAGGTTGCAGAAATTCATCCGGAAGTATCCGGAAGAATTGTATACCTGAATGTCGCCGAAGGCAGGTATATTGGCAAAGGGACACTACTCGCCAAGTTATACGATGGAGACCTGCAGGCCCAGTTAAAAAAAATAGAAGTGCAATTAAGCCTGGCCCAAAAAACTGAAGAACGACAAGCCCAGCTTCTGAAAATTCAGGGAATCAGCCAGCAAGACTACGATATCAGTTTATTGCAGGTAAATAATTTAAGAGCGGATATCGGCATCATTCGCACCAGTATTGCCAAAACAGAAATCAGAGCTCCTTTCAGTGGCATGCTTGGATTAAAAAATATCAGCCCGGGTGCCTATGTTTCCCCCGCATCTGTGATCGCAGTCATCAACCAGACAGACCAACTGAAATTGGATTTTTCTGTGCCTGAAAAGTATACCGGCCAGATAAAAGTGGGACAATTAGTAACATTCACATTTGAAGGTTCAGATAAAAAATTGGGTGCAAAAATAATAGCCACTGAGTCAAACGTAACCGAAAACACCCGTAGCCTTACCGCCAGGGCTTTAGTAACAGGTAAAGACAAAGCCTTGCTTCCCGGTACTTTCGCAAAAGTTCATTTAAGTTTCGCACCCGACACCAACGCTATTTTAATACCAACACAGGCCATACTACCACAAGCAAGGGGTAAAAAAGTTATTACCTATAAAAGTGGGATGGCCGTGTTTGCTGATGTAACCACAGGAGTCAGAGACTCTTCAAGAGTACAGATAACAGATGGGTTAAAAAGAGGTGATACTATCGTGGTAACAGGATTATTAAGTGTACGGCCGGAAGCACCCATACAAATTGGTAAAATTATCAATAGTCAATAGTGAATGTCCTGTTTGAAAAGTGTTTCCTCACTACTCAATAAGACATTCACAATATTTCAACTATGAATATATCAGAATTAAGTTTGCGAAGACCGGTTTTGGCGATTGTGATGAATATCATTATCGTATTGTTTGGTGTTATAGGCTTTAAATTTCTAGGTGTAAGAGATTATCCTGCTATCGACCCTCCCAATATCAGTGTACGTACTTCCTATCCCGGTGCCAATGCAGATATTATTGAAACACAAATAACCGAACCGCTTGAAAAAGCCGTTAATGGTATTGCAGGCATCAAGAATATCACGTCCAGCAGCAGCAACGGAAGCAGTAATATAAATGTGGAATTCGAATTGGGAATAGACCTGGAAACTGCCGCCAATGATGTAAGAGATAAAGTATCCCAGGCACAACGTTCATTACCGGCTGACCTAGATGCACCACCTGTAGTTTCCAAAGCAGATGCCAGTTCTGATGCTATACTTTCCATGACGGTGCAAAGCAATACCCGAAACCAGCTGCAAATAACAGAATTCGCCAACAACGTCCTGGTAGAAAGATTACAGACCATTCCCGGCGTAAGTGGCATACAAATCTGGGGCGAAAAAAGATATGCAATGCGTATCTGGATCGATCCGGCTAAACTGAATGCGTATAGCATTACAGCCAATGATGTGCAAGCCGCCTTATTAAGAGAAAATGTAGAACTTCCTTCCGGTAAAATATCAGGCAGCGCTACTGAGCTTACGGTAAGAACCTTTGGCAGATTGAACACGGAAGAAGAATTCAATAACCTGATCGTTAAAAATGCAGAAGGCGCCGATATCCGGATAAGCGATATAGGAGAAGCAGTACTCGGTCCCGAAAATGAAGAAACCGTATTGAAAGGAAATGGTATCCCAATGATCGCATTGGCAGTCATCCCTCAGCCAGGATCTAATTACGTTTCTATCTCTGATGAATTTTTCAAAAGACTGGAGCAGATTAAAAAAGATGTACCGGAAGATATAAAGATCAATATTGCCCTTGACCAGACTAAGTTCATCAAGAAATCCATCCTTGAAGTACAGGAAACACTGATGATCGCTTTCTTACTCGTTGTAATGATCATTTATGCCTTCTTCCGCGACTGGATCATTGCCATCCGGCCTTTAATAGATATTCCTGTTTCTTTGATTGGTGCTTTTTTCATCATGTACCTGATGGGTTTCACGATCAACGTACTTTCCTTACTTGCCATTGTATTAGCAACAGGACTTGTTGTGGATGATGGTATTGTAGTGACAGAGAATATCTATAAAAAGATTGAACGGGGGATGAACAAATACCAGGCAGCACTGGAAGGTTCTAAGGAAATCTATTTTGCGGTAATTGCCACTTCTATCACACTGGCGGTAGTATTTCTTCCCATCATATTCCTGCAGGGTTTTGTGGGAAGATTATTCAGAGAATTTGGAATTGTTGTAGCCGGTGCTGTTCTTATTTCTGCCTTTGTATCACTTACACTAACACCTGTGCTGAATGTAAAATTATCCAGGAAAAATCCTTCCAAACATCCCTGGCTATATACCAAAACAGAACCTTTCTTCCGTTGGATGGAAAATGGTTACCAGGCAGCTTTAAGAAAGTTTATGGATATCCGCTGGATGGCATTTATCCTGATCGCACTTTGTTTGGCTGCCATATTTTTTGTTGGACGAAATCTGCAATCCGAATTGGCACCTATGGAAGACCGGAGCCAGTTTCGGTTACAATTGTCAGCACCGGAAGGAACTTCTTACGATGCCATGGACAAATATGTAAACAGGCTGACCAATTTAATGCTTGACTCGGTGCCGGAAAAAGATATGGTATTGAGTGTTACTTCACCCGGTTTTTCTGGTTCCGGCAACGCCAATACCGGCTTTGTCCGTATCACATTGATACCACCCAATGAAAGACAGAGATCGCAAAATGAAATTGTAAAAATGGTAAATAAAAATTTACCAAAGTATAACGAAGGCCGTGCATTTGCTATTGAAGAACAAACGATCTCCGTGAATCGCCGTGGCGGTCAGCCCGTTGCTTTCGTTATTCAAAACAACAATTTTGATAAACTAACGCAGGTCCTTCCCAAAATACTGGAAGAAGCAAGGCTGAGTAAAGTATTGTTGAATGCAGATGTGGATCTGAAATTCAATAAACCGGAACTGAGAGTGGAAATTGACCGGTTGAAAGCAGCACAGCTCGGAGTTAGTGTAAACGATATTTCTCAGACGCTGCAATTGGCGTATAGTAACCGGCGCCTTGGTTATTTTACAAAAGATGGCAAACAATACCAGGTGATGGGACAGGTGGCCCGTAATGACCGGGATGATCCCAATGACCTGAAAACATTATTCGCCAGGAATAACCGGGGTGAACTGATCAGTCTTGATAACCTAGTTACAGTTAGTGAATCCAACACCCCCCCCACTATTTATCATTTCAACAGGTATAAATCAGCCACCATTTCAGCCAGCCTGCAACCGGGCTTTACCATTGGCGATGGTATTGAAGAAATGGAAAAAATAGCTAACAAAGTGCTGGATGAAACATTTGCTACTTCTCTTTCGGGCTCATCAAGAGATTTTAAAGAAAGCAGCAGCAATACCAGTTTTGCTTTTATCCTGGCATTGGTTTTAATTTTCCTGATCCTGGCAGCGCAGTTTGAAAGTTTTATTGATCCGCTGATTATCATGTTCACAGTACCATTGGCTATTGCCGGTGCTGTTTTAACCTTGTCAATATTCGGCCATACGCTGAATATTTTCTCCCAGATCGGTATGATCATGCTGATTGGATTAGTAACGAAAAATGGTATCCTCATTGTGGAGTTTGCCAATCAAAACCGTTTGAAAGGAATGAAGAGAACAGAAGCTGCTATCTTCTCCGCTACGCAACGGTTCCGGCCGATCCTGATGACAAGCCTTGCCATGTCATTAGGAGCTTTGCCGCTGGCCTTATCATTGGGTGCAGCCGCTACCAGCCGTATTCCGCTGGGAATTGTGATCGTAGGCGGTATCATGTTCTCACTTGTACTAACCTTATTTGTTATCCCGGCGATGTACTCTTTCCTTTCATCTGCCCATAAGAAAAATGAAGTAGAACAATTTATTCACCCAGCCACACAGCCTGTTCAGCCAATTCAGCCTGTAGTGGAGCAAGTATAAACCTGGCATGAAGATTATGAAGAGATTTCTTTTACCCCTGTTAGTACTGATAAGCTTTTCACCGGCAGCCCAGCGTTTACTTACCCTGGAAGAGGCCATTGCAACAGCACTGAAGAATAACTATGATATTCAGTTATCGAAAAATGATTCACTTGTAGCTACGCTTAATTATTCATACCGTAATGCAGCTTTTTTACCAAGACTAAACGGTAACATTAACGGAACATTCAATAACAATGACCAGCGGCAGGAATTTAATGACGGTACTAAAAGAGAACTTGATGATATCAAATCCAATAATTACAACCTTGGTCTGCAATTGAACTGGACACTGTTTGATGGGTTGAAAATGTTTGCAACCAGGGATAAGTTTGCAGAATTTGTTAAGCTGGGCGAGTTAGGCATAAAGAACCAGGTAGTCAATACGATTGCTGCGGTTATTACAAATTATTACTCAGTCGTCAGGCAAAAACAACAACTGAAAGCGATCGAAGAACAGATGTCGGTAAACCAGGAAAGAGTTAAAATCGCCCAATATAAATTAGATATCGGCGTGGGCGCCAAACCTGATGTATTGCAGAGTAAAGTGGACCTGAATGCACAAAAAGCTGCGCAACTTACACAGCAAACGTTGATAGCCCAGCTAAGAGAACAATTGAATCAATCCATGAATGTGGCCTTGAATACCAATTATGATGTGAGTGATAGCATACCGCTTGATATGAGCCTGGTACTCGTTGATATCCGCGATATTGCTGCAAAAAATAACCCTTTGCTGTTAATAGCTGAAAAAAATATTGACATTGCCAACTACACATTGAAAGAAAGGATAGCTGACAAATACCCGGTTTTATCTTTAAATGCAGGCTATAATTACCAGCGCAATAATAACAAAGCAACTGTAAACCCTTTTCAGCCACTATACAGCCGGAATATCGGCCGCAATATTGGTTTTACCGCGACCATACCGATCCTTAATAATTTTACAGTTAAACGTAATATACAGCAGGCAAAGCTGGATATCCAATACCAGCGACTGGTCTATGAAAATCAAAAATCATTGCTTGATCTTGGCGTCATTAATGCATACAAAGATTATGAGCAGCAGAAAAAGGCATTGAACCTCGAAGAAGAAAATATTCTGCTGGCAAAAGAAAATGTAAGCATAGCCCTGGAAGTATATCGCCTGGGTGCATCCACTATCCTTCAATTAAGGGATGCGCAGCAGAGCCTGGAGAATGCTTATACCCGGTTGATAGCAGCCAGGTTTAATGCCAAGCTTGCCGAAACAGAATTACTGCGCCTCAAGGGCGATTTAGTAAAATAACTCAGCATTGGCGGTTTGTGGTTATTTTTGGAAAAAACAAACTAAATGAATCCTCTGGTTGGTATCATAATGGGAAGCGACAGCGACCTGAATGTCATGCAGGCCGCTTCAGATATATTAAAGCAGTTTGATATACCACATGAGGTTACAGTGGTATCTGCCCACCGCACCCCGCACCGGATGATAGAATATGCGCAAACTGCGAAAGAAAGAGGATTGAAAGTAATTATCGCAGGAGCCGGTGGCGCTGCTCACTTGCCCGGTATGGTGGCTGCAGTTACTACTTTACCTGTTATTGGCGTTCCCATTAAATCTTCTAACTCTATTGATGGATGGGACTCAGTATTGTCAATTTTGCAAATGCCAAATGGTGTACCTGTGGGTACAGTGGCTCTCAATGCAGCGAAAAATGCAGGCATATTAGCGGCTGAAATCCTTGGCACTGCCGACGAAACAGTGTCAGCAAAGATTGCTGCCTATAAAAATACCATGAACAATGAAGTGATTGAAAAAGCAGAGAAGATGAAGAGAGAAGGATGGGAGAATAAGTTTGATTAAAAATAATTATGATCGATAAGATTAATCAGCTCATGTAAAATACATAATGACCCGGTTTCTTTTACTTCTCTCCTTTTTCTTTCTCTCTTGCAGCAAAAAACATAAGCTACAAGAGACAATACAATTACCCCACTACCCTTCCTCCTCAGGTATCGCCTTTTTCAAAAAACAAATTTATATAACAGGTGACGATGCAAAGCATTTGCTTATACTCGACAGCAATTATTTGATAAAAGATTCGGTTACCCTCTATTCGCACACAGAATATAAAATACCGAAAGCTACTAAGCCCGACCTTGAATGTGTTACCATTACTGCAACCAACAAACTATTGATACTGGGCTCAGGTTCATATATACCTTATCGCAATGCCGGCTGGCTGATTGACCCGGTCACCAAACAAAAAGACAGCCTCCGGCTGGATACTTTTTACCAGCGGCTGAAAAATAACGGGCTTGAAGAAATAAATATCGAAGGGGTTTGCGCTATGCCAGGCAATATCATCCTGTCAAACAGGGGTAATAAAACAAACCGGAAAAATTTTCTTATCCTCACTAAGAAAGATTTCTGGACAAATCAAACGGATGCACCTGTCACACTAATACGGGTGGGTGCCAATACGGACAGCACAGCTTTCAACGGAGTATCAGGACTGGATTATTCAAACAAAAGCGACAGGCTATTACTAACCGTTTCAACAGAGGATACCCGAAACAGCATAGATGATGGAACAATTGGCAAAAGTTATATATGGATCGTGGAAAATATTTCAGCCAAAAAAAGATGGAAAGCGATTAACCCTGATAAGATCATTGACCTTGAAGAAATGGATGAACGTTTTAAAGGGCAGAAAATAGAATCGGTTTGCATACTTGCTGAAACAGATAATTCTTTTACCCTTTTATTAGCCGCAGATAACGATAATGGAAGCAGCACCCTGTTCCGGGTTATCCTTTCAAAAGAATAGATAGGCACAAGTTTGAAAAATGTAGTATTTTACTATTGCCTTACCAACCACCTGCAACCTCAACCCGTATGTATGAGAAAATTTCTGGGTCTTGCCTTCTTACTATTATTTTCTGCATTCCTTTCCGGAGTGGCAGGGCAAACACCGCTTAAAGCAAGGGATACCACTATTAAAGGTCCCCAGACTTTCGCAATTGTAATGGGAATTTCCAAATACAAATATATACGTCCACTTACCTATGCAGATAAGGATGCTGAGCTATTCCGTGACTATTTAAGATCACCGGGGGGTGGAAATGTGAAAGAAGAAAATATCTTTTGCCTGCTTAACGAACAGGCCATTAACTCGGTATTCTGGACCAAAGGTTTTCAATGGCTGAAAGCAAAACAACTGCAAAAGGGTGACAAACTTTTTATTTATCTCGCCGGTCATGGGGATGCGATAGATGAAGACCAGTTTTTCTTCCTCAGCTATGATTGCAACCCTGCCGGTGATAAAAATAATTATCTTGTAGGTGGTGCTATACAGTTATACAACCTGAAAAAGAAAATTGCCAACGAAACCACCAAAGGGGTGGAAGTTTTTTTCATCATGGATGCCTGCCGGTCCAATGAGTTACCAGGTGGCACAGCCGGACAGAGTTTTTTAAACACAGCCATCACTGAAAAAAAAGTAGGCGAGATCATGATGCTGGCAACAGCCGCCGGCCAGGAATCACTGGAAGACGCCTCCATTGGCAATGGGCACGGTTTGTTTACTTATTACCTGGTTGACGGGTTATCAGGTGTGGCAGATTCAATTGGTGTACCTGATGAAAAAGTCACTTTCCAGGAAATAAAAAGTTATGTAGAACGTTATGTACCGTCTGTTGCGATGCAAAGATTCAAAAAGAAACAGGATCCTTATTTCTGCTGTGATGAAAACAGTGAGAAAATAATAAGTACGGTCAACACAGCCTACCTTGAAAAATGGTTACAGACAAAGAAAATGCAACAACGTGGCCCTGGAAATTCATTCCATGGCACCCTGGTAAAACCAAAAAGAACTACTGTTGCCGATACTGCTCTATCAGATACCTATAATAAATTCTACCAGGCCATAAAAGACAATAATATTACTGGCGGCTCTTCAGCTGAATTTTATTACCAGCAATTGGATAGGAAGTACCCGGGGAATCCGTATACCCTCGATGCCAAATCCACCCTTGCTGTTGAATACATCAACTATGCACAGGCTATTGTGAACCGCTATCTCGATTGCAGTCCTGTAACCAATAAAGAAAAACAACAAAACAACGAAGCCGGAACCCGGCTGGAGAAAGCAATTTCCATCCTTCGTGAAGACGATGCTGAATTTGCCAATTCTTTACTGGGCAGAATGTTTTTCCTGAAAGCCAGCGGTACTTACCCGGATGCAGCAACTGCGTTTCAATATGCTCACGCTGCATTGGCCATCAACCCGGATGCCGCTTATATACATAACAGGCTCGCTACGTTACACCTGGAAAATAATCGCCGGGACAGTGCACTGTTTTATGCTGAACAAGCAAACCGTATTGCTCCTAAATGGCTATGTGCTGCTACTACATTATCATTGGTAAAGAATGATAATACCAAAAAAAATACTGTAAAGAAAAGTAGTGTTGGATTCACTTTTGGTGGTGGTATCAACCAGTCCAATCCAACTTTCCGGGATAATTCTAATACCAATGTGATCGGTGTCGATGCAAAAGGTGCAGGCATACTGAACATCGGAATAATTTATAATATCAACTTCGGCAAAAACCTGGCGATACGCCCTGCCACCACGCTGACATACGGCAATACTGAATTGGTTTACCTGAGAAGAAATATCGTTGGCGGAGAGATCATAAGGGAACTGGTACCCCTGAAGAATACTGCAGTTAATATTGCCTTGCCGATGATCATCCGGTTCAATGATAAACAAGTGGCACCGTATTTTTCATTGGGTCCCTCCCTACAATACATTTTAGGACAGGACAATACCTCGGCAGAATTAATACCGGTAAAGAAAACATTATTCATGGGTGATGCCGGTTTCGGAATTGATTTCACTATACCCAGGACAGGTATGATCATTTCACCTGAATTAAAATACACGGCCGGATTTACTGATATGAAGGACCCGGCAATCAGTACTGTCTATTCATCAAACATTTCTTCGTTGAAGAAACAGTCTTTTATGCTGAACATCTATTTAAGAAAGAGATAAAAGCGAATTATTTTTCCTGTAGTACCACGAATTCCTGCTCAAGGGTTAGCGATTGATCGTACAAGGACCTGATAAAGCCAGTCCCCCATTTTGCATAGTAGTAACTGATAGTATCGATCCGTTCCTGTAATCCATTCCCGGGGAATAAATGCGATTTGACAGTATGTATCTGCCGTTGCTGGTCATTAAATTTTCGCTTCTCAGCCCGCAGCATTTTCTTTTCCAGTTCGTGCAAACGATAAACAGTTTTTGATTTCAACGATTCCACATGTTTTTCCAAAGTGGCATCTACAGATGAGGCCTGCTTTTTAAAAGATTCATACAACTCCTCCAATGCGGTCATTGAACCATTCAATTTTGTTTGATTCTTACTGTCCCGTGCCACCAGCCTGTTGAGTAATTCCTGTTCCGGTAAAAAGAAATCTTCCGTTGTAAAATTGAGCTTATTAACCGCCTCCTTCCATTTTTGCTCAACAACCAGGAACGAATTCCGGAGTATCAACACAGGATATGGAACTTTATAATGTTCAAATAATCCTTTTAACTGAAGCCAGTAAGCCGTTTCTCCCCCGCCCCCGATAAATGCAATATTGGGTAATACCGTTTCTTCATAAAGGCCACGCAGGATCACATTCGGACTGAAGCGTTCCGGATGTTGCTGCAATTCGTTTACCATCTCATCTTCTGAAAAAACCAAAGATGAATCTACCACACGATACTTTTCATTCTTCAATTCAATCCGGTTACGCAGATCATCTTTCAGGTAAAACAAATTAATTTCTCTTGCACTGGCCTGTACTTTGTACCCGCTCTTTTCCAGTTTGTCTGCAGACACTTCCATAATATCAGAAGCAACCTGGTTGAGTAATTCATCTGTAAATACCGGCACCATCAGTTTTTTCAATGACGGATTATCCGGGAGCAGCACCACAAGTCCATAGTCAGCAAATAAAGCATTTACAAAATGAAAGGTGGCCTGTTGAATAGACTCACCTTCTTTATAAAATTGTTTCAATAATGAGACTATTTCATGGCCATACGGAAGCACCAGTAATTGTCCTTCCATTATTGTTATCAATTTCAATAGTTCCTTGTCCACTCTCATTCTTCCCACTGCACCTGTTTGTTTCGTATTCCAAACCAATTTTTCACCGCCCAAATGGATATGATTCAGTTCATCGAGGTCAGCATCTTCGGAACCGATATAAAAAACGGGAATGAAATTGTATTGTGGTAAGGAAATTTTTAAACTGTCAGCCAGTTTAATGGCATGCACAATTTTATAAACAAAGTAAAGCGGCCCGGTGAAAATATTATTCTGATGAGCTGTGGTAATGGTAAATGTATCAGCCGATAAAAGTGAATCAATATTAATTTTCACTTTGTCCCCGGTCTCAATTCCCCCGTACTGCTTTTTTAATTCCTGTACCAATATATCCCGGTTCGTTGAAAATTGTTTTCTTGCCTCAATTGCCTGCTGAAGCCCCTTTACTGTTGGTGGATGAGCAAAGAAAGGTTTCAATGCCTCTGCCTGGTCAATATAATCCATAGCAAGCTTTGAAAAAGCACCTGTTTGGCGGTAAGGTAAACGAGTAGATGTACAGTTCATTTGAGATTGTAAAGTTAGGACTTGACCGATTTATTCAGCCATTGATTACACAGTTGGAAACAGATTTAAGAAAACCTTTCCACAGAAAACGGTTTTATACCCATACTGGTGGGCGAATTATTAACCACTTCATTGACCAGTTTACCCGTGCCGGCTCCCAAACTAAGTCCCAGCATTGAATGCCCGGTGGCAATTGTCAGGTTCGTAAACTTTTTCACCCGGCCAATATAAGGTAATCCATCTGCAGAGCAGGGTCGATATCCATACCATATTTTTTCTTTGGGTGGTAATGCCACATCAAAATCTGGATAATATCTTTTTACTGCATCCAGGATTCCCTGCACCCGGTTCATCCGTGGCGGTGTTTGGTGAGAAGTAATTTCCATGGTACCACCAAACCGGATCTTATTGCCATCCATCGGTGTCAGTGCTACCCGGCCTTCAACAAGAACAGAAGGATAATTTATTTTGTAGGGTGAGTTTTCCAGCGTAACTGAATAGCCACGGCCGGGCATCAGCGGAATTTTTATTCCTAACAACCTGGCTGTCTCCCTGCCCCAGGAGCCGGTGGCCATTATTACTTCATCCGCTTCGAATGAAACCGTTGAAGTAAGCACCTTTTTTATTTTTCCACCCCCTGTCTCAAAACCAGTCACCTCATTATTGGCAATGAACTGCACCCCTGTTGATCTTAAATAACTGATCAGGCCACCCATCAACTTGTCAGGATAACAATGTGCATCACATTTAAACCATAATGCACCAATGGCATTTATAGTTGTTTGAGGTTCCAGCTTACTTAATTCTTCTTTACTCAGTATTACGGTATCTGCTAATCCCAACTGGTGAGCTTTCTCCAAAATATGCTGTGCATGATCTGCTCCTTCCTGTGTTTGAAAGATTTCCAGCAGTCCTTTGTGTTCATAAGCAAAATCAAAGCCCGGGATCTTTGTCCATGCCTCATATTCCTGCTGACTAAGCAATGAAATATCCCGCAACGGTATTGCGGCCTCTTCGACCTGCTTTGCGTTTGCGCTTTGCATAAATTTCAATCCCCAGTTTATGAGGTTCCAGTCCAATCTGGGTTGTACATAAAAGGGGCTTTTAGAATTCCACATCCATTTCAATCCTTTCTTTACAATACCCGGTGTAGCCAATGGAATAAAATGACTGGGGCTTATATACCCTGCATTGCCATAGGAACAATTATCGAGAAAATCGCCTTTATCAATAACCGTTACTTCCCAGCCAGATCTTTGCAAATAAAAAGCAGAACTTAAACCAATGATACCGCCTCCGATAATAGTTACTTTGCGCCGATCCCTGGAAAGGGAACTTAATGTTGTAGTTTCCATTGCTTTAATTCAATTCAAAAAATTACATTTCAATCATCATTCCTTCCTCAGCAACATTAAATCCATCTTCTTTCACTTTCTTTTTCTCCGCTGATTCCTTTTTTAGTAGTGGGTTGGTATGATTGAAATGAATAAATACAACTTTTGATTGCTGTACCAAAGTTAATGATGAAAATTTTTGCAGACTCTCTTCCACAAAAGGATGCGGCACTTCGCTCATATCTCTGCCGTGCAGTTCCCCATTTTTATAAAAAGTGCCATCCAGAAAGGCTATATCTGCTTTACCAATCGCTGCCAAAATATCCTTGTCCCATTTTTCCCATTTATCAATATCAGGGATAAACAACACTTTCTTTTTATCGCTGTTAATAATGAACCCTACTGTTTCTGAAAACTCATCCCGGTGAGGTACTTTTATTGGGGTAATGGAAAATGATTGTCCCAGTTTCACCGTACTGTCTACAGCCATTTTGTTAAGCCGGATATTATTCAGCGTTACCAATTGGCTCCAGGGGCCATTCGATTTAATAAAAGAATCCATACGTGGCATCAGATGAACCGGAATTTCTTTTGCTCCCATTACCTCCCTGCCTAATTGCATAAGGCCGCTATAGTGGCCAATATGTGCATGAGTGATGAATATGCCATCAGGACTATAACCAGGGGCCGATAAATAAGACTGGAGATTTTTTAATTGTGCAGCAATGTCTGGAGTAGCTTCTATTAACCAGTATTGTTTGGTTATTCTGTCAACCATGGCCAAACAGGTAATCAATTTTTTTTCTTCTTTGCCGCTGTAAAAAGCCATACAGCATTCTTTTTCACAGCCAGCCTGCGGGTAGCCAGCATCCTGGGCTATACCCAAAACAACAAGGAACTGATCCGGCAAGTTTTTCCCTTTTACATTTGCCGTATTATTATTCATTTGCTTGCAGCCGGCAATAAAGGCCAACATAACAAATAACCATATCCGTTTTATTTTTTTCAAATTATTTAATTTTTATACCATGAACTAGTCTTATGTCTTCAGAAGAACCTCCGATCATAATATCATATTCACCGGGATAAATAACCCATTTCCCGGATGGCACATCATAATATTCAAAGTCTGAATGCATCAACTCGAATTTAACCTTTACAGTTGTGCCAGTAGCAATAGTTACCCTCTTGAAATCTTTCAGTTGTTTTATAGGTTCGCCTGTTCCGGCATTTACCCGGCGGACATACAACTGCGGCACTTCGTCCCCACTTAGCTTCCCGGTATTCCTGATTGCAAACTGAAAAGAATAACCGGAGGAAGCCGATGAAACCACCAATCCGCTATAGTCAAACGAGGTATAACTCAATCCAAACCCAAAAGGATGCTGCACTTTGCCACTAAAATACCGATACGTTCTTCCCTTCATTGAATAGTCATCAAAAGCAGGAAGGTCATCGTTTGCCTGATAAAAAGTAACCGGCAGTCTTCCGGCAGGATTTGTTTTACCGAACAATATATCTGCTACCGCATTACCGCCCTGTTCACCGGGGTACCAGGCCAGTAACACAGCATCGGCAATTTTTTCTACTTCCTTCAATTCGATGGCTGAGCCTGCTGAAATAACCACTACTAATGGCTTTTTTGTTCTCTCTCTCAGTTTCTCCAGGTATTTCAGTTGTGAATACGGAAACGAAATATCTTTTTTATCACCACCTGCTTCTGAGAGATAGGCATCTCCATTTTCTCCTTCCAGCAAAGGCGAAAGCCCCAGCACAGCCACCACTGCATCGGCTTCGTTGATCATCCAGTGAACGTCCTGTCGTGTTGTGTCTGTCAAATCACAGCCTCTATTATGAAAAATAACAGAAGCAGGCCCCACTGCATTGGTTATTCCTTCCAGCACCGTTACCATATTCCCCGAGTTGCCGTTGTAATTAGCCAGAAGCACATTTGCATCATCTGCATTCGGCCCGGTAACAAGAATGCTTTTTAGCCGGGTATCCATCGGCAGCGTATTATTCTTGTTGCTCAGCAAAACCATTGACTGGGCTGCAGTTTGCCTGGCCAGTAAACGATGTGCTTCACTATTGATGACTTTTTCACTGATACGGTCGTATGGATTTTTTCCCGGCGCATCAAACCAGCCAAGCTTCATCAGCACTTCCAGGTTTATGGCCAGCGATGCATCAATATCTATTTCATTGAGCAAGCCCTGTTTCAATGCCTGCTGTAATGTTTTAAGTGTATTGCCACATTCTACATTCACCCCGTTCTTAATGGCAAAGGCCGCGGCTTCTTCAGGTCTCTTTACGTATTTATGATAACGAAAAATATCGTCCAGTGCCCAGCAGTCCGTTACCAGGTATCCTTTAAAACCCCATTCTTTTCGTAAGATATCCTGTAACAAATATGGGCTGCTACAACAGGGCAGACTATCCAACCGGTTGTAGGCACACATCACTCCGCCTACTTTTGCTTCGGTAATTAATTTTTTAAACGCCGGCAGGTAAGTATTGTGCAGGTCATTTTTTGAAACGACAGCATTGAACGCATGCCGTAATGGTTCGGGGCCGCTGTGCACGGCAAAATGTTTGGCACAAGCCACCGATTTATAATAACGGGCATCGCTACCCTGCAAACCTTTTACAAAAGCAGTTCCGATCCTGCCGGTAAGAAAGGGATCTTCACCATAGGTTTCATGCCCGCGACCCCAGCGGGGGTCTCGGAAGATGTTGATATTGGGCGACCAGAAAGTAAGGCCAAGGTACTGTGACCGGTTATTAGTTTTGATGGCCGCATTATACTTGGCCCTTGCTTCATCACTGATTGCATTGGCCACTTGTTGTATCAGCGGGTCATTGAAAGTGGCTGCCATACCAATCGCTTGTGGAAATACCGTAGCTCTGCCTGCACGACCTACACCATGCAAGGCTTCATTCCACCAGTTGTAAGCAGGAATACCCAACCGCTCCACACCCGGACTATTATACAATAAAAGGTTGATCTTTTCATCCGTTGTTAAAAGGTCAAGCAAGTTATGCACTCTATTATTAAGAGGTAATGAGCTGTTCTTAAAAGGATATTGCGCCCTGCATAAGGTGGCAGTGATTGTAATAAAAAGAATAAGCAGTTTTAATCGGTGCATTCAGTTAGTATTTAAGTCAGATCACCTGGAACCCATATGCATACGGGTCATCCTCTTTATCGATCCAGATGGTATTATATCCATAAATTTTTGCCCAGCCCTCCACCGAAGGACGGATGGACGGCTTACCGTCAACCACCAACTCCTCTTCTATCCGCCCGGTAAATTTACTCCCGATAATGCTTTCATGAATGAATTCATCTCCCATCTTCAATTTCCCTTTGGTATACCACTGAGCCATCCTTGCACTCGTACCCGTACCGCAGGGCGAACGGTCAATCGCTTTGTCACCATAAAACACGGCATTCCTTGCTGTGGAAGTTTTATCAAGCACAGCTCCCGTCCATAAAACATGGGAGCAACCATTTATTGTAGCATCTTGCGGGTGAACAAACGAATACTTCGCATTGATATTCTTTCGCAACTCTCTTGCCCAGGCGATCAGCTTGTCGGCCGTATAATATTCAAGGCCCTTAAAATTTTTCTGCACATCCACAATGGCATAAAAATTTCCCCCATAGGCTACATCAATCACAAGCTCTCCCAATTCAGGACATTCTGCTAAAAGTTCTGTTGAATGAAGAAAAGCAGGAACATTCGTCAGTTTTACACTTTCTACTTTTGACAGCCCTCCGCTTTCAGATTGCCGACTCCCGGCTTCCTTATATTCAATCAAGACCAATCCTGCCGGAGCCTCCATTCTCACCACACCGGGAGTCTTTGGCTTTATTAATCCTTCCTCAATGGCAATAGTAATCGTACCAATAGTACCATGACCGCACATCGGTAAACAACCACTTGTTTCTATAAATAAAACTGCTACATCATTGGCCAGGTCATGTGGTGGATAGAGAATGCTGCCACTCATCATATCATGCCCTCTTGGTTCAAACATCAGCCCGGTGCGTATCCAGTCGTATTCTCTTAAAAAATGTTGCCGCTTTTCACTCATGTTACTTCCCTGCAATACCGGCCCGCCCTTTTTCACTAAACGAACAGGATTACCGCAGGTATGTGCATCTATACATTCAAAAATGTGTTTCATAGTATTCTTTATTAGTTCCCCGCAGATTTGCACAAATTGAAAACGCAGATGACGCCGAAATAAAACATTTTTTTTGAATACCCTGTTATCATCTGCATATTCTGCGAAACGATCTGCGAAATCAGCGGGAAAAAAATCCACCTGTCTTTCGTAAATTAGCAGAGTTATGGAAACCTACGGAAAGATACTACTCATTGCCATGCCGGCCTTTCTGCTCCTCGTACTTTTTGAAAAATGGTATGGCTGGAGAAAAGGATTTGATACCGTCCGAAATATGGATATGATCAGCAGCCTTAGCAGCGGCGTTACCAATGTCACCAAAGATGTCATCGGCCTTTATCTCGTTATTCTTTCTTACCCGATTTTATTGGAGTATCTGGCACTGACACAGCTCTCTAACACCATCATGATTTATGTCATCGCATTTTTTGCACTGGATTTTGCCGGTTACTGGGTACACCGCCTTCAGCATGTGGCTAATTTCTTCTGGAATGGCCATATCGTTCATCACAGCAGTGAAGAATTCAACCTGGCCTGCGCCCTGCGGCAAAGTATTTCCTCTATTGTAAAAACTTTTGCGATCTTCCTTTTACCTGCTGCCTTACTGGGTGTGCCCGCAGTTGTGATCAGCGTGGTGGCGCCGCTGCATTTGTTTGCCCAGTTCTGGTATCATACCCGGCATATCAACAGGATGGGTTTCCTGGAAAAAATTATTGTGACCCCTTCTCATCACCGGGTGCACCATGCCATTAACAAAGAATATATTGATAAGAATTACGGGCAGATCTTTATTTTCTGGGACAAATGGTTTGGCACTTACCAGGAAGAATTACCCACCGTGCCGCCTGTGTATGGTATCACAAGACCGGTACAAACCTGGAACCCTATCAAAATAAATTTCCAGCATGTGTGGCTGCTGATCAAAGATGCCTGGAGAACGAAGAACTGGAAAGATAAATTCACCCTCTGGTTCAAACATACGGGTTACCGCCCGGCTGATGTGGCGGCGAAATACCCGGTGTATAAAATTGAAGATGTGTATCATTTTAATAAATACGATACTAAAACATCGCCTGCATTTTCTGCCTGGACCTGGTTTCAATTACTGATGATCCTTGGTTTTGTAAGCTATCTATTTGGAAATATTGCCTTGATCAAAGAACTGGGCACCTACAATATTTTCTGGTATGGTGGCTTTATCTTTCTTAGTGTATATGCAATTACCGACCTGATGGACCGGAATGCTTCTGCCATGGTCGTTGAAATAGTGAGAAGCGGACTTGGTTTGTATTTTATCTATACCCAGGACGACTGGTTTGGAGCCAGTACATATCTTGCTACACTCAAGTATATTCTCGGGGCTTATTTTATTTTTTCTATTCTAGTTACGGGCTGGTTTGTGATTAAACACAGGAAGGAGGATTTGAGTTTATTGACTACTTAGCATTCACTTCTAAAATAAAGAAAATGGATGAATTCGATTTATTAAAGGAACTCCGTAGCTGGCAAGTCTATCTCTTCCATTTACCGATTTTGTAAGACTCACCAGGGAATAAAATTATCCTTACTTTAGAACCGATGGTCACAATTGTAAAAGCAACTACAGAAGATGCAACCCTGCTGGCTGATATTGGCCGCATTAGTTTTATTGAATCGCATGGGCACAGTGCCCCGGCTGCAGATATTGATGAATATGTTGCTGCCAAATACACCCCGGCCATACTGCAACAGGAACTCAGCGACCCGGGCAATATCTATCATATTCTTTATCATGCCCGGCAGGCGACCGGTTATTCCAAGATCATTTTCCATGTCCCTCATACTGGTATCCCGCAGCAAAACATTACCAAGCTGGAAAGGATCTACCTGCTTAAAGAATTTTATCCGTTAAAACTGGGATATGAATTGCTCCGGTTTAATATTGATCTGTCCAAAAAAAACAACCAGGCGGGTATGTGGCTTTATGTGTGGAAAGAAAACCACCGGGCGGTAAACTTTTATACAAAGGCAGGCTTCAATATTACTGGCAGTTATGATTTCAAACTCAGCGAAACACATTCCAATCCCAACCACCGGATGCTGTTGCTGTATTAAACTTGCGCTGCAGTACTTTATTTTGAAGGTGTTTGTAACCAGAAGACTCCTTGAGTGAGCCTAGTCCGGACGTATTTTGTAATTACCTATCTTTAAACACATGAAAAAATTCACAAAGATTTCATTGATTACAGGATTAATACTGGTAGCTTATGGCTATTTGTGCCGTGCCATAAATATTTATTTCTTCTGGGACAGCAAGGTAATCGGATGGTTCTTTTTATTTTTTGCTCTGGTAGGCTTGCTGTTCAGTCTGTACAGGTCAAGAAAATCAGAAGGGAAAAAAACCGGCTGGGTGAAAATTGGTATCGGTTTCGTATTACTTGGGTTGATCATTTCACCAATAGTTATTTTCATTATCAAAACTTCTGATGCCTACCAGGCTGCAATTGAATATCTCAAAACGGATACGGAAATCAAAAATACTGTTGGTAATATCAGGGGTTTTGGCCTGATACCAACTGGTCAGGTTGAATTCAGCACTACTAATGGAGTGGAATCGGGTAATGCAATTTTCAATATAACAATAAGGGGTGATAAAAAAAATAAAGATATTGTTATAGCGTTGGAAAAGACTCCGGAAACAATGTGGACTGTTGTTGCGCTTGAATAATCCAAAACCAGGTGCATTTTACCACTCATAAGGTTACAGGAATTCCTCACAATCTTTTCACCACATCCATAAAAAATTGTTTGCGGATGCGGTAGCCGATAGATTCATATAGTTGAATCGCCCCGGTATTGCTGCTGAGAACATGTAAAAAAGGAGTAAAAGAATTTTCCAGTATCAGTTGCATCACCCACAACATTAATGCTTTTGCATAACCCCTGCCCCTGTAATCAGGATGAGTACAAACGGCGCTTACCTTCTTCCTTGACGAGTCTCCCCGGGTAGTTTCTGCGCAATAAGGAAAACCGGCTGAGGGACTCGTCGGTGAAACAAGACAGGCGTCCGGAATTTAAAAAAATGTACTTTTATTTAATGAAACTGGTAGTAATCCCCAAAAACAAAAAACAGGAAAAAGCACTGCGTAACTTCCTGGAAGAATCTGCAATTGATTTCACCATTGCCGCAGAAGATGCTGCCATATATAAAACAACTCACTCAAAAAAAGTAGCTACCAAACAAACTGCTTCTTCTTCGGAAAAGAGTCCTGCCGACGTCCCTGAATGGCAGAAACAATTTGTACGCAAAAGCATAAAAAAATACAACACCCATCCGGAGTTGCTCATATCTGAAAAAGAGGCATGGGCTATTATTGAAAGTAGCAAATGAAGACGTTCAGGCTTTTCCTCACTCCAGCTGCCACAGCACATATCATTCAGATAGCAGCCTGGTACAACGAGCAGCAAAAAGGTCTAGGCACCCGTTTTAAAAACAGCTTAAAAACTGAGCTGGCCGCTATAAAGAAAAATCCTTTTAGCCGCTCTTTCCGGTATGATAATGTGCGTTTTGCAGTTGTAAAAAAATTTCCATACGCTGCCCACTACACTATTGATGAGGATAAGGACATGATTGTAATCCATGCTATATTTGGCTTCAGTCAAAGTCCCGGGAAATGGAAAAGATAGTTTACATAAACACAGTGGAAACTTTACAGGTCCAAAACCACCAATCTAAGTAACTTAATTCTAAATGAAGACCATTCCCGTCAGACATATTACTGCTGCCCACAAGGAACAAAGCAATCCGGGCCGGTTCAGCATCCGGGAGTTGCAGCCATTAACTAAAGGGAAAGACCTTATTCATGATCTTCATAAACACGACTTCTATTTTGTGCTTGCCGTACAAAAAGGCAAGGGCATCCACGAAATAGATTTTGTACAATACAAAATACAAGATAATACAGTTTTCATCCTTCGCCCCGGGCAGGTTCACCGATTGGAGTTAAAAGCCGGCGCTGCGGGTTTCCTGCTGGAGTTTGATTTGGCTTTTTACCAGCCGAAGAATACCATCACCGAACAGCGATGGAGAAAAGCATCAGGCAAAAACTACTGTGCCGTAGAAGCAGCAAGGTTTATGAAACTGCACTCCTTCCTCTCTAATATATTCAAAGAAATTTCTGCAATGCAGGAAGGTTATTCAGAAGCGATAAAAGCGAGCCTCGATCTTTTCTTTATAGAATATATCCGTCAAAGCCGGAACCCGAAAAGTATTGCCACTATAAAAAGCAGTTACACCCAGGAACGTTTTGAAGAACTGGTTCGTTTACTGGAAACGAATATCGGGCACATGAAAAATATGTCTCAATATGCCGGCCTGTTAAACCTTTCTCCCTACCAGCTAAATGCCATTGCCAAACAATCTGCAGGAAAAACAGTGTCTGAACTTATCAATGAACAAATCATACTCGAAACAAAAAGATATTTGCTTGCTACTTCCGGCCAGGTAAAAGACATAGCCGATCATCTTGGCTATGAAGATGTCTCCTACTTTATCCGGTTCTTTAAAAAACAAACCGGGTATTCTCCTGAAGCATTCCGGAAGAATTTTAAATAAGTCCTGTTTAACTGCATAATCGTCCTGTCAAACCACCATTTATCCAATCTATTTTTGTACTGATAAAATAATTGATCAAATAAAACTAATCAGCATGAAATAAGCCATAAAATTTTCGAGCTATTATACCAACCGGCGATGAAAATTTTATGGCGAATAACATGTGACAAATTGTTAAAACAAAAATTTACACATGAAAACAAAAGCAAGACTTTTTATGTCACTGAAGATCTGGATGGTAATTTATCCTTCCATTACCCTTTTTCTTTTTCTATTTGGGCAACAGTTGTCTTCCCTGCCTTTATACCTGCGAACATTCATCCTCACCATCTCATTAGTGCCGTGGATGATGTTCATCGGCGTACCGTTCCTTGATTTTCTTATTCGAAGGGTTTCAAAAGCCAGTACAACAAAATAATGCAGTCATTCTTTATGGTACAAAGGCGTGACTTCATTAAACAAACAGGTATCATTTTCAGCGGGATGATCGTCCCGCTCCCATTCTTTGGCAATTCAACATACAGCAGTATGAAACAGGAAATACTATATGATGTAATAATAGTTGGCGGCAGCTATGCTGGTTTGGCAGCAGGTATGGCACTGGGCAGGGCATTACGGAAGGTGTTGATCATAGACAGCGGCAATCCTTGTAATCAACAAACTCCCCACTCCCACAACTTTCTGACCAACGACGGAAAGACACCAAAAGAAATTGCCGGCATTGCAAAAAAGCAGGTGCAGCAATATGATACGGTTACATTTCTAGATGCTTTTGTAACAAACGGCCACAAAACCAAGTACAGTTTTGAAATAAAGACGGACTCGGGTGAAAGTTTCTCCGCTAAAAAACTGGTGTTTGCCACCGGCATTAAAGACATCATACCTGAAATACCAGGCTTTGCGGCATGCTGGGGTATAAGTGTGCTGCACTGTCCTTATTGTCATGGTTATGAGGTACGGCACCAAAAGACAGGTATCCTCGCAAATGGCGATGATGCATTTGAGCTATCATCTCTAATCGCAAACTGGACAACTGACCTGACGATTTACAGCAATGGGAAATCAAATCTGACCGAGCAGCAAATAAAAAAACTTCAACAGCATAAGATCACTATCATAGAAAAAGAAATTGAGCTACTGGAGCACAAAAAAGGTTATGTTGAAAGAATCATTTTCAAAGACGGAACAAATGCAGCCCTGAAAGCAATGTATGCAAGGCTTCCTTTTGTACAGCATTCATCTGTTCCGCAGTCACTGGGTTGTGAAATAAACATGGAAGGCTATATTAAAACAGATATGGCACAAAGGACAACCGTTCCGGGTATCTTTGCCTGCGGTGACAATACTACCCGGATGAGAACGGTAGCCAATGCGGTGGCAATGGGAACCACAACAGGAATGATGTTGAATAAAGAATTGATTGAGCAAACTTTTTAAACAAGTAAATGAACAAATTGATATTGCATACGGAACGACTTTTGATCAGGAACCTGAAATTATCAGACCTGACCAATTTTCATGCATACCGCTCTGACCCGGAAGTAACCAAATACCAGGGGTTTGATGTCTTTTCAATGATGCAGGCTGAGGATTTCATCAACGTACAGGCAGATAAAGAATTTGGGAAGGCCGGTGAATGGGTGCAGTATGGTATTGAAAACAAAGCAACCGGTCAATTAATTGGTGACTGCGCTATCAAACTTGACGGGAATGATACCCGGCTTGCTGAGATCGGCATTACTATTTCACCCAACGAGCAAAAGAAAGGCTATGCGAAAGAGACTCTTCTTTCTATCCTGCATTTTTTATTCAGCCTTGACGATTTCCATAGGGTTACAGAAACGGTAGATGCAGAAAACACTGCTTCTATACAATTGCTGAAAAGTGTCGGGTTCAGGCAGGAGGGCCATTTCATTGAGAATATTTTTTTCAAAGGCAAATGGGGATCTGAATATCAATTTGCAATGCTGAAAAGCGAATGGCTGAAATTAAAACAGTATCAGCCATAAAATAACATACCATAATACACACCTGATCATGAAAAAATCAATCAATGCAATAATAATGTGCCTGTTGATTGTAATAGCCGTTCAGGATATTGCTGCGCAGGATTGTGGCAACCGGCAATTAGATCCCGGGATTTCCGGCTTTCTGAGAGTGATCGGGTACAAAGACCTGGGCATAGAAGAGCTGCGCCGCTTACCAATTGAACAATTAAAATACCCAATGCTGCCAATAATACCCTATCCAAAAGAAGATGTCAGCAGAATAAAGATCACAAAGGATAGTATTCCTGTTTTGGTTTTCAACCCGCTGCACAGGGAAAATCTTCCAATAATAATTAACTATCACGGCGGCGGCTTTATTTCACCTTTGGTGCCGGGCCTGGAATATTCATTATGGCAGGATGCAAAGACCTATGGGGCCATTGTATTTGCTATTGACTACCGGGTAGCCCCGGAGCATAAATTTCCGGCAGCTGTAGACGACAGTTACAATGCCTTAAAGTGGATTGCACAATATGGTGGTGAAGTTGGTGGCGATACCAGCCGCATTACGCTTATGGGTAACAGTGCCGGTGCAAACCTTGTGGCCGTGATAACGCACAAGGCAAAAAAAGAAGGCATCGTTCAAAAAATAAAATTGCAGGTTTTGAACGGCATTCCTGTTGATCTTCGGCCGCAAAACATGGAAACGGCTATCTCCTACCAGCAAAATGCCATTGGCTATTTTCAAACAAAAGCACTTTGTTATTTCGCAGTTGAAATGTATGCACCGGGCCAATTTGATAATCCCGAAGTTTCACCCATACTGACAGATGATCTAAAAGGCCTGCCACCAGCAGTGATCATTAATGCTGAATTCGATCCTTTAAGAGATGACGGTATCTTGTACGGAGCCAAACTAAAAACTGCAGGAGTAAAAGTTTGTGATAAATGTTTCCCGGGTCAAATTCATTGCTTAATAGGTGCAGGTCCTGCTGATACATCTATAAAAGAGTTTGAAGCATTGGTAAAAGCGGCAATGGCAGAAACAGTTGGTAAATGAGATGGATATAAAACTAAATCGGACAAGTATGAAATTTAAAATGCTTCTCTTACTTCTTTTGTTTGACATATATGTTTATTCTCAGCATAAACAAGCAGCGTCAGGTTTAAATCAAATCAAAGAAGAAAGTTTCATAAGAATTAATGGCATTGAGCAGTGGGTAACTATTAACGGCGACAGCACAAAGCCAATAGTTTTGTTTCTACACGGCGGGCCTGGCAGTCCGTTAAGCCCGTATGCTGATGGCATCTATGGTCATTGGAAAAAGGATTTCCTGCTTGTACAATGGGATCAGCGGGGTACAGCAAGAACTTATGGACGAAATGCACCTGAAGAATTAAGTCCGGAGTATTTACAATCCAATCCTCTTACCATCCAACAAATGACATCAGACGGAATTGAACTTACCAGGTTTCTGATTAAACGTTTTGAAAAGCATAAGATCATCCTGTTTGGTTCATCCTGGGGTTCTGTACTCGGTGTAAGAATGGCCCAGGAAAATCCTGAACTACTTTATGCCTACATCGGCCATTCGCAACTGGTTAACCCTCCGGCAAGTAATCTTACAGCTCACAGCAAATTGGTCCAGCTTGTTCAACAATCGAATGACCAGGCTTCACTCGATATACTTCATTCAATTGGCAAGCCGCCTTATGACACCGCAAAGAATGCAGGCCGGTTCATGCGAATCATAAAAAAATACCAGCAAATAAATGCAATGCCTCCCCCGGCTTCGTGGTTTTTAATGGCCCCGGAATATGACAATGAAAAAGATAATCAGCATCGTAGTGACGGAGACGATTACTCCTTCGTTCATTATACAGGAGATAAACGACTGGGCATTGCATCCATGAGTGCAACTATTAATTTTTTTGAAGACGGACTGGTATTTAAAATTCCGGTCTTTTTCATTCAGGGTGCAGAAGATATCCAAACACCTGCTGCGATAAATAAAAAATATTTTAAAAAGATAAAAGCACCCCGAAAAAAGTTTTTTTTGTTGCCCAAAACAGAACACGGCTTTAATCAGTCCGTCATTGATACACATTTCACCATCATGAAAAACTACATCGTCCCAACCATAAAAGGTTTGTAAATACCAATCCATTTAAATGAAAGCATTTACAAAAACTAAATACGGAGGCCCGGAAGTGCTGAGACTGGAGGAAGTAGGAAAACCTCAGGTCAAAGATGATCATATCCTGGTAAAAGTCATTGCCAATTCTGCCAATCCTGCCGACTGGCATATACTCCGGGGGAAGCCTTTCTTTGCCAGGTTCACCCTTGGTTTATTGAAACCCAAAGACAAAATACCCGGTGCTGATTTTGCCGGAGTTGTTGAAGAAGTTGGAAAGAATGTACAACATTTCAAAATTGGCGACCATGTATTTGGTGAAACGCTTAAAGGCGGAGCTTTTGCAGAATTTGTTTGCGTTCCCGCAAATGTTTGTGCCAGGATGCCCGGTGGGGCAGGTTTCCCGGAAATGGCCTGCGTACCTGTAGCTGGTCTTACAGCATTGCAGGCACTTATCACACATGGTATGCTCAAAGAAGGAGAAACAGTATTGATCAATGGCGCTTCAGGTGGTGTTGGTCACTTTACGGTACAAATCGCAAAAGCGTATGGCGCAATGGTCACCGGTGTTTGTTCAGAAAAGAATGCTGACTTTGTTAAATCAATAGGAGCTGATTATATCATTTCCTATGACAAAGAAAATATTCATCAGCACAGTGGAAAGTATGACCTCGTCATTGATACGAATGGTAATCTTTCGCATAAAGATTACAAACGGATGGGACAAAGGGGTGTGATGATTGGGTTCACCACTATGGGTCATATGATGAACGTATTACTTAATAAAGCCTTTAATAAATTTCCACTTACACAATTCACTGCAGAGGCTAATTCTAGTGACCTGGAAAAATTAGCTCATTTAATTCAAAGTGGTCAAATCAACGTTCATATAGAAAAAACATACACTTATAAGCAAATCCCAGATGCCATACGTTATATTGAGGGTATGCGGACCAGGGGTAAAGTAGCAATGGTGTGGGAAAAAACTGAGGATAAAAAACAAGAGTAAAAAACCTAAGAATGCTATGAAAAGATTACTAATTATAGCAGGGATCATCACAATTTCCTGTAACAATGCACCTGCTCCTGGTGGTCAGGCAAACGAATCTGTATTAACGGCAAAAGACAGTTCAATAGTTTATCAAACTGAAGAGTTGCAGGTTCACCGCCTTTCACCTCATGTATATGCACATGTTTCTTTCCTGCAAACAAAGGATTTTGGGAATGTAGATTGTAATGGCATGATCCTTTTGAATGAAGGTGAAGCAGTTGTATTTGACACACCGGCAGGTGACAGCAGTTCCGCAGCACTGATAAAATTTGTCACTGAAAAACTACAATGCCGCATCAAAGCCATTATCCCTACACATTTTCATGAAGACTGTGTAGCAGGGCTTGAAATCTTCAGGGAACATCATATACCCGCAATTGCCTCCCGCCGCACCATTGATCTGCTGAAGAATGAGAAACCGGTTGCTTACATAGAAAGTTTCGAAGACAGTCTTACTTTATCAATTGGAAATAAAAAGGCTTATGCAAGGTATTTTGGCGAAGGACATACAACAGACAATATCGTAGGCTGGTTCCCTGCTGATAATGCCCTGTTTGGCGGCTGCCTTATCAAAACAACCGGCGCTACCAAAGGATACCTTGCCGATGCCAATGTGCAGGACTGGTCTGCTACAGTAAGAAAAATTCAGGAAAGCTACCCGCAACTCAGCATCGTTATTCCCGGTCATGGAGAATGGGGAGGCAAAGATTTATTGGATTATACCATCCGGCTTTTTGAAGAATAAATGATTTACTAACAGGGTACTCTGAACAGGACCGGTATAATAAACCCCATCCTGATACTAACAGTATCAACCAGTTATTATCCCTGCTTCTTAAGCTTAAACCCTCTGAAGGAAACTATTTTTCTATCCCGGTCAAACACAATTTCAATCCGTTCGTATTGAAAACTTGCCCCATCAAGGTATTCTTTACCCACTATGATAGCGGTGGTGGCACCGTCCCGGGTAATAAGCCGTACCGGCTCTGTCATTTCGAATTTATTTTTCGGATGGGCCTTCCAGAATTTATTATCGCTTTGGGTAATTTTTTTCTTCGGCACATTTCGCAAATATTTCATGTACACCTTTACAGTGTCAGCAAAATATTGCTCCGCTGAGTCAGCCTTGTGCCCATTCCGCAGGCGGAATAAGTCCTGCACTATCAGTATTTCCGTTCTTTCCTGTTGCCATTCTTGCACAGGCTTATTTCTAACGCAAATCAGCAACCATACAAACAGGATAAATGACATGAATTGAAATGATTCTGTGAGCTTTAAAATTACTTTTTTCTACCCCACCCCACAATCACTTCATCAAATTTATCCACAATCTTATTCTGATGCGATAGCCTATGAATTCTGTTGGAGCCTGTATTGCATTCATCATTCTGCTATGCGTTTTTACTTCCTGCAGCAATTCATCAAAATATGTTGAAAACCTGTTCACAATTGGCCACTGCCACGGCCAATGCCCGCAGGCGAATATTTTACTTTTGTTCTGGCAACAGCTATTGCGAATTTATGCTGATGCAATAATGACAATAAAACTATTTGAACATGTTATTGAAAAAATTCTTACCCGTTATTTTGTTATTCGTGGTTTGCAGTGCTGCCGCACAACCTATCAAAACGCAGCCAACTTCCCGCATTCTGAAAACGGCAACCTCCCTGCTGGAAGCCCAGCAATTTGAAGCGGCTGAAGAATATTTTACCAAAGCCCTGCAAAATGCTATTGCAACAAAGAGCAGTTACTACCAGGCACAGGCTTATGAAGGACTCGGCAACCTGTATAGCAAGACCAGTCAGCAGGCCCGTGCTGTAGAAGCTTACCAGAAATCAATAAAATTATACAAGGCCCTTGGCATGACTGTAGTTGCCGATGTGGTGAACAGCCTGCTCAAAGGGGTACAGGGCATTGGCGACCTGTATGCCGGTGTGGAAATAGGTGCAAAGGGAATTAAACTAAGTGTGATTGAAGTAAAGATGGGCAAAAACGGGACGAATGAATATGAACTGAAAACCGATACCTCAATCAATACTGATGCAGCGGCCTTATCTTACCAGAGTGAAAAAGAAACCTATGACGCCATTACTTTTTTCTATGACCAGATCCGGAAAAGATACCAGATTCCATCTTCCAGGATACATATTGTTATCAGCAGCGGCCTTAAACAGGAACTGGATAGATATAATAAAGTGGAATACTTTGCCAATGTGGTAAGACCCAAAGACCTTGACCCAAACATCAGGATACGTTATATAACTGTGGACGAGGAAGCGGAACTTAGTTTTAAAGGAATTGTACCGGCAATCAATCGCCTCAATTCTAACCAGCTTGATGTGGGCAGTGGTAATACAAAAGGCGGATATATTAACGGCAACCGTTCTTTTATCCCCGTCACTTTTCCACTCGGCACCAAATCCTTTCAGCGTTTGGTGGAAGCCCATATGACAGGCAACCCAAAAATTGAAGATTACCTGCAGACAGCTGAAAAGATCATTGCCGATAGCCTCGGCAGGGTAATGGTTTACCAGTTCATGGATAAAAAAGATTTTAAATCAAAAGATATCTACATATCCGGTGGTATTGTATGGTGCATGGCTTCCCTGATGCACCCTGAGACCATCAGGCAAAATCATGTGGAACTGAGCCGCCAGGATTTCGCTGATTTCCGCCAATTGATTTTTTCCAGTTATGATAGCCTGATAAAACCCGACCTGCGGAAAATGATGAATGCAGAAGATGCCAAAGCTTCGCTGGCCAATATTAAAAGAGTGGTAAATACCTATGACCAGAAGGCTTTACTCTCCGGCGCTATCTGGCTGGATGAGCTGATAGACCAGGTAAACACGGTAAACCCCGGTAAGAAATTCATTTTTCCCAGGTACGCCTATGTAGGCTGGATCAGCGGGTATATCATGGATAAGATCAGTAAAAAATATACTGAACTTGCTGTAAACTGATTTACGGTTAACTAATTATAACATAGCCGTTGTTTATCCGGGCAGACAATGGCTATTTTTTTATCCTTGCTTTCTTAAATATTTTGTCAGTATTACGATCTGCTGACCTTCTATTTTCCCTTCTATCTGTTCTGTATTACCAGTCACCAGGCGGATATTACGTACGACAGTTCCCACTTTTGCATTCACTGAAGAGCCTTTTACATCCAGTGATTTAGTGAGTACCACATTGTCCCCGCTTTGCAGAATAGCACCAAAACAATCTTTATGCAGATCAACAGAAGCGTCGTTCTCATGGTCACCACTGGCTTTGGCCCAGGCCAGTTTTTCATCATCAAGGTATAGCAAATCCAGTTGTTCCGACGCCCAGCTTTCATTGCGTAAACGGTTAAGCATACGCCACGCCATTACCTGTACAGCCGGTACTTCACTCCACATGCTGGTGGTTAAACACTTCCAGTGTGTGCTATCCAGTTCTTCTTTTTTTTCTATTTGTGCCAGGCATTTAGGGCATAGCAGTATCGCATCATCCATATTACCTGTAGCCGGCGGCACTTCGTACACTTTCAGGTGTTCTGTTGCTTCACATAATTCACATTTGTTACCGCTTCTTTTGGCCAATAATTCGTCTTGTTTCATTAGTCAGTCGTTTTTGCCCCTTCAACTCCCCGGAAAGAGAGAGCCAGGTCGTTCTTAAATATATTTCAATACTCTTTGTTCCGTTTCCACTTTCTTATTTGGCGGCGAATGTAACATAATTAAATCGTGTTTACCAACGCAATACCTTATAACCCCTGCAACACCGTTTACCGGCCTCTTTCAAATACCCTGAGACGGGTACGTTGATACAGAAATTAATAGTTAATTTTCAGCAATCAATTTTAGCATCATGGCCATGGCAAAGCGTCTTTTTGTTTTTGTATTCATCTTACTGTTATACGGACAGGTCCAAGGGCAAATGAGGCCCGTCTCCAAAACTCCTTTCAATAAATTTGACAGTACTAAAACAGAAAACTTCTTTTTTGAAATAAAAAGAGTAAACCGGGTTAAACCTGATTCTGCCATTGCCTATATAAGCTATGGAAAAAAGGATGGACTTTTCAAGGGCGCTGCCGGTACTATTTTTACAACGAGGGTGGCCAATGAAAAAAATAATAATAATACCCGGGAAACTGCTATCTACCTCGGTAACGCTGAAGTGATCGCTATCACAGATAGCAGTGCAGCTGTTAAAATAAGCGTTTACAATAAATTCCTGGATGAAAAAATTTATGCAGGCGACCTGCTGGAGTTATCTGCTTATACAATGCCGGGTATCAAAAAGAATATCTTTTATGAGCTGGCCAAATTAAATATTCTTTTTTTGGATAATAACCGTCAGCCCATTTTTACTATAGCAGATGCTATCAGGAATACGAACCCGGATTTTGAAACAGATTTCATGCAATTGTATACCGATGAAATACTGGATTTTAAAGATAATGTAGAACAATATATCGACTCTTCATTAAAAGTTCCGCATACCAAAGGCCCTTTTAAAGGCAGGAACCTGGTGGATATGTTCAAAACAGCTTCTTATTATGACCTGAACAGCTTTTTCCATTTTGTAAGAAAATATCCCGGCAAGTACATGGGTAATGAATGGAAGATCAATGAAACATTTGCCACCTGGGTGATCAACTACGGACCACAGGGAGAAAGAAACCGGGATTGGCTGCTGCCACTCATTGAAAAAACAAACATTGATCAGCTGGGCGACCTGGTAAAAAAATCGGCTGCTTATATACAAAGCGACTCTCTTATTGAATGGACAGAAAGAGTGAATACATTACAAACGGAAGAAAAGAATGAAGCGGCTTTACAACTTTGCAACAAATTGATCTTTGTTGCAAAAACATTAAAAAATGCAGTTGCAGAACATGAATTTTACTACACCCGGTCTTTCCTGGCAGAAGCCAATGGTGATTCCAAAGCAGCACTTGCTGATGTATTGAAAGCATATTCGTATAATCCAAAACATATCAACTACCGGTACCAGCTTGCCAGTTTGTATGGAAAAGCTGAACAGTTTGACAAATGTTTTCAATTGTATGATGAACTGCTAAAAGAGTTGCCGGGCAATATCAATGTTACCGGTAACTACGGCTGGTATAAACTGTATGCCGGCAAGGTAGATGAAGCAATACCTTTTTGCAGAGCTGCTTATTTTGGAGATACCACCAACGTGGCTTTTACCGTAAACTATGCTCACACTTTCCTGATAAAGGGCAATACCGACAGTGCCCGGTATTATTACCAGAAAACACTGGATAATCTATATTCACCGGCTGATTATACCAGCGGCCCTAAAACTGATTTTGATTTTTTGTTTAAGAAAGGCTGGAACCGTAAAGCAGTGGCAGAAATGGCCGACTGGATGGACAAAGAGTTTGAAGAAAAATATTATGCGATCACAAAGGGTAATGAAACCTGGAAGAAAGCAAGGCAACAATATGATGAGAAAAATTACAAAGCTGCAACCTCTCTATGGAAAGAATATATTACACTGTATGACAAGAGCAAAGAACCACACGTCAGTTCCCTTCACAATGCATATAACTGGATAGGCGTATCCTATTACTATGCCCGTATGTATGACAGCGCATTGTATCATTACCAGGCGGCACTGAAAATAGCCCGGGAAAAACTCAGCCAGCAACGGAATATCTACACTACGGGGGAGGATGATTATACTGTGAGTGATTATGACAGGATCTATAATTTTTATACCAACACCGGGAATAAAACAAAAGCTGAACAATACAAAATATTGTACAATGCCGAATTACAAAAAGTAACAGAACTATATGCCAGCCCTGCCCTGCATATCATTGCCCTGAACGGTACCAGCCGGCCGGGTGAATACTCCGGCAAAAACAATACAGGCGCCTTTTTTCAAAGCATCTCCGGGATAAAAAACAAGGAGAATCAAAAAAGTTTCAATAAACTGGTAAACGGATCAGAGATCAATAGGGAAAAACTGACCGGCCTTATTGACCTGGTGAGAATAAATTCAAAACCAGAAGATATTTTTGTTTTTTATTATTCCGGGGAGAACAGCAGCAGTAATGGCCAGCATTACCTTGATTTCAATACAAAGGATACTGCTGCAGGAAGAATTGCCATCACAGAACTGATGGACCATATTGACCTGGTATATGCCAATAAGAAAATGGTAATAACTGACCTGCCCAACCCTTCTTTACTGAACCTGATCACTACCAAATATGCCAGTACCGGTAATAATTCAGCTGAAATAATTTTTCTAAGCCCGGGAATTGAAACACCGGTACAGGAAAACGGTGTATCGTTGTTTACAAACCAGCTGGCACTCAGCCTCAATAACCTGAAAAAGAAAGGCAGTTTCACGGCTAAAGATTTTATTGATAAAGCCTCCTTTGCTATTGGGCGGGGCGAACATTATTTACCTGTACTGTCATTTACCAACAGCAAAGATTTTATCCTCTTTGAAAATGAAAAAAATGACAGTGCCGCCACCACTAATATGGCCGGCACAAGAGGGCTGATCGTGAAAGAAAACGCCACTACTAATAATGATCCCGCTGTCACGGGAAATCAGAAAAATTATGCACTGCTTTTTGCTACGGACAATTACATGGATGCCGGATTCAACAAACTTGTCAATCCTATCAATGATGCAACAGCACTGGAATCATTATTGATAAATGAATTTGGCTTTGAAGTGAAACTGGTAAAAAACCCTTCAAAGGATGACATTGAGAAATGGCTGAGTGAGTACAGGGATAATAAAAGCTATGGCCCCAATGATCAATTGCTGATCTTTTTTGCCGGGCATGGCGTCTATTATGATAAAGCAAAAATGGGTTATCTCGTTGCCAAAGATTCCAGGGTAGATGACCAGACACATAAGACCTATCTTTCTTATAGCGATCTTGGCAATATCTACCTGAAGAATATCAGTTGCAACCGGATCTTCCTGGTCCTGGACGCCTGTTTTGCAGGTTCCTTCTTTGATAACAATACAGTACGGGGCACTCCGGATGTGGATGCAAAAAATTTGTCAACACTCATGAAGAATGCATCCAACAAGCGGTTTTATAAAGGTATTTCATCCGGTGGTAAACAATATGTCGCAGATGGCAAACCGGGGCAGCACTCCCCTTTTGCTGGCAGCTTCCTGAATGTACTTTTTAATAAAGCAATGAATAAAAGTTTTGTAACAGCAGATGAGATCATTGGTGAAATAAAAAGTAATCCCCCTGCTTCTACAGCTATTTGCGAAGGTAATTTCCATTACAGCGATCCGTTCAGTCATTTCATTTTTGAACTAAAACGTACTGAAAAGGTTTCAACTATTAAAAAAGATGAACAGAAACAAAAACCTTAAAGAAATTCAGAGTGCTATAGTACTAAATTCAGTATTAACTATTCTTTGGATTCCAATGGGATTGGCATTTTTTAATTCATCAGGTAATAATTCATCAGGCCAGTTTTGAAAAGCGATGGGTCTTGCAAAACGTTTGATAGCGTCTGCACCCACTGACGTAAACCTTGCATCAGTTGTGGCAGGAAATGGGCCGCCATGGTGCATACTTAAACAAACCTCTACCCCTGTTGGCACACTGTTTAGAATAAAACGGCCACAAATATTCTTCACTGCTTCTACCAGCTCATCATGATTATTTATATCAGCCGTAGTAGCCATAATAGTAGAAGTCAGTTGACCTTCCAGGTGTTTCGCTACTTCAATCATTTCCTGCATATCCGCACAACGCACCACTAATGAATAAGGCCCGAACACTTCCTTGTGCAGGACAGGATTGGATAAAAATGTTCTCCCATCCACAGTAGCAATAGTGGGTTGTCCTTGTTTTTCCGCAGGAGCTATTGCAGATTCAGCAACGAGATGGACATCTGGTTGCATTAATGCTTCTTCTTTCTTTGCAGCAAATGCATTGGCAATGCCGGGGTGCAGCATAGTCCCTGGAACAATTTGCTGAATCGCTTTTCCCAGGTCATGAATAAAAGTTTGCAGGGCTTCACTTTCTACGCCGATGATCAGGCCCGGATTAGTGCAAAACTGCCCCACTCCCAATGTAATGGATCCGGCATACATCGTTGCTATTCCGCCTACAGATGTTTGCAATTTTTCCGGAAGTAAGAAAACGGGGTTGACACTTCCCATTTCTGCGAACACAGGTATAGGTTCATTCCGTTGATTCGCCCAATCAAATAATTGTTTACCACCAGCATATGAACCGGTAAAGCCCACTGCCTTTGTATATGTATGCGTTACCAACGCTTTTCCAACTTTATTAGAAATTCCATGAATATGAGCAAAGATCCCATCAGGCATCTTACATTTTTCAGCCGCATGCAGAATGGCATCCGCAACGATCTGTGAAGTTTGCGGATGGGCTGGATGTGCTTTTACAATGACGGGACATCCGGCAGCAAAGGCACTGGCCGTATCTCCTCCGCCTGTGGAATAAGCAAAAGGAAAATTGCTGGCTCCAAAAACAACTACTGGTCCCAGTGGCACCAGTAGTTTTCTAATATCTGGTTTAGGAGGATTCTTATCAGGGATAGCTGTATCAATTCTTGCTTCGAGCCAGTCACCTTTTTCACAAGCCAATGCGTAGCTATCCAACTGATAGATCGTTCTTGCCCTTTCTCCTCTCAATCTTGCTTCCGGCAGGTTTGTTTCCCGCATGGCAGTTTGTATCAATGTGTCGCCACATTCTTCGAGTTCAAAAGCAATAGCCCGCATAAAACCAGCCCGTTGCTTCAACGATAATTTTCTGTACAAATGAAAAGCTTTCCATGCCTGTTCCATCACAGAATTAATTTCCTCTATTGTAGTGTCTTTGTACATATTTTTATATTATGATGTGGAAGTAATATTGAATGCTGTTATTAAACCGACTACAACTAGAATCAAATATCCAGTCTCGGCCTTTTGGCAATCCCCTCATTGATCACTTTCAATATTCTTTCTCTTTCCTCTCCTTCCAATACTAATCTAGGTGCTCTTACATATTCATTGCTCATGCCGGTTTGTGAGGCGGCCAGTTTAATGTATTGTACCAGTTTGGGATGAATATCCAGTTCAAGCAACGGCATGAACCAGCGATATATCTTTATTGCATCTTCAATCTTACCGGCCTTTACCAGGTTATAAATCGCTGCTGTTTCTTTTGGAAAAGCACAAACTAATCCCGCCACCCAGCCATCCGCACCAAGACAAAGTTCTTCCATCGCCAGGGTGTCCACCCCGCACAAAATCTTAAAACGGTCACCAAATCGATTTTTCATCCGGGTAAGGTTGGTAACATCTCTTGAACTTTCTTTCAATGCAGTAATATTTGCACATTCAACTAATTCATCAAAAAGCTCAGGCCTTGTGTCAATTTTATAATCCACCGGGTTATTATAGATCATAACAGGCAGATCGGTGGAAGTTGCCACTGCCTTAAAATAGGTGATCGTTTCCCTGTCATCCGTTTTATATCGCATCGGTGGCAAAAGCATTAAACCATCTGCACCCCATTTTTTGGCATTCGCCGCCTGCCTTACTGCTTCTTTTGTGGTGCTCTCCGCAATGTTTACAATAACAGGAATTTTACCGTTCAGGTATTCAACAGAAAACTCCGACAGTTCTTCCTTTTCTTTTTCTGTGATCGTACTGGCTTCTCCTAAAGAACCCCCAATGATGATACCATGAACCCCAGCCTCCAGTTGCGCCTGTAGATTTTTTTCAAACATGGGGATATCAAGTTCATCATCCATTGTAAACGGGGTCAACAGGGCAGGAAAAATGCCTTTCCATTCAAATGACATATAATATTGTTTAAGTAGCTAAAGGTAAGGTTTTCAAAATTTTATCAACAACAACCCGATCAATCGTTTGATTGTGTTGTACAGACGCACCCCGGACAAAAATTAATCCTTATTTTTCCAGACTTTTACTTTGAATCCATGCTAAAAAACAAACTATGAGTAGATTTTTTACCCGTTTTACACACTTATTGCTTTTCATCATTTTTGCCGGCATACTGCATGCCCAGGAAAAGAATGATTACACTATTCTGCTGAACTCCGGCAAATTTATTCCCGCTGAAAATATTAGTGGCCTTACAAAAAGTTCAACTGAGTTCCGGCAAAGTTTATTTCTGAATAAGCATTATGTTACCATCCAGTTCAAAGTACTCCCCACTCAACAGGAAAAGAATAACCTGAAAGCTGCGGGTATTGAACTCATCGACTATATTCCTAATTATGCCTATACTACCAGTGTATCGGCAGATTTCAATCTTGCCAGTTTCAAAACATTTAACCTGCGGAGTGTTTTCCAGTTTACCGCCACACAAAAAACTGTTCCGGCTTTATTAAGTGGAACAATACCACCTCATGCAATCAAACAGCCCGGTTATGTTGACCTGACCGTTATTACTTATGAGAAATTAACTGTCGGGCAAATAACCGGTTCACTGTTACCGCTTAGTGCTTCTATACTGGAAGACATGCCGATGTTCCGAAGTTTTACCATACGTATACCGCAATCGAATATGCAGCAATTGATAAATCTCCCATATGTTCAATGGGTTGAATTTATAGATGCACCAAACCAGTTAGAGAATACATTGGGAAGAACATTACATCGGGTTAATGTATTAAATGACGGAGTAAGAAACCTGAAAGGCGATGGTATCAATATTGGCATCTGGGACGAAGGAGAAATAAGTCCGCACCTGGATTTTTCACCGTCAGGACGTTTGAACCAGATGGAATTCAGTTCCGCTTCACAACACTCCACACACTGTGCCGGAACTATTCTTGGCCGTGGACTGATCAACCCGACTGCAAGAGGTATGGCACCTAATGCATCGTTGTATTCTTTTAATTTCGGTGGTAATATTCAGACAGAAATGGCTAATGCTATTCCGGCACAAGGATTGGTTGTAAGCAGCCACTCCTATGGAAGTACACAGACCTGCGGATTGAATGGAGCAGGTGTTATCTATTCTGCTACCAGCCGTAATACTGATTTGAATCTTAATAATTTCCCTTATCACCTGCATGCCCATTCTGCCGGTAACTCACAGACAGCCTGCACCGGGGGATGGTCCACTATCACCGCCAGTGGTAAATCTGCAAAAAATAATATCCTTGTTGCCAACATCACAACATTAGAAGCTTTATCAGGGAGCAGTAGTTGCGGTCCGGTGCAGGATGGCAGGGTGAAGCCAGAAATAAGTGCATTCGGCACCAGTGTGTTTTCTACCTCCACACCTTTAAATGGCTATGCCACTTTATCCGGAACATCAATGGCTACACCAGGCATTGCCGGTTCATTGGCATTATTGGTACAACGGTACAGGCAATTAAACAGTAATACCCTTCCTCCTTCCACTTTAATAAAAAATACTGTTCTTAATACAGCACATGACCTGGGTAATGCCGGGCCGGATTACAGGTTCGGTTATGGCCGTCTTAATGCATTACAGGCGGTTAGAATTTTAGAAGAAAACCGTTATGTATTGAATAATGTTACAACTGGCACTTCAAATGATATAGTTATTAATGTACCCGCAGGTGCAGCCAGGTTAAGAGTAATGCTTACCTGGAATGACCCGGCCGGAGCTGCAAATGCAAACCCTGCATTGGTGAATAATCTTGATTTGACTGTTGTTAATGGAGCAACTACCACTTTACCCTGGATATTGGATCCCAATAACCCGGCCACTCCTGCTACGCAGGGAGTAGATAATGTGAGTAATATCGAACAGGTAACCATTAACAACCCTGCGGCAGGTTCATATACTTTAAGAGTGAATGGCACAGCGGTACCCACCGGCCCTTCACAAGACTATGCATTGACCTGGAGTGTTGATCAGCCATATATCGAAGTGATTTACCCAAATGGTGGCGAATCATTTAATCCCGGCACCAACGAAACCATCACCTGGGACAATGCCGGTGTTACATCCACTCAAACCGTAGAATACTCTTTGAATGGTGGCAGTACCTGGACAGTCATCTCTTCATCTGTACCTGCCGGAACCACCAGGCTTAGCTGGTCAATTCCAGCGGGCACTAATACTTCAACCGCATTGATCAGGGTTTCAAGTGGTGCAATCAGTGATGTAAGTGATGCCCATTTTAAAATACTTGGCACTGTTACCGGTTTTACAGGAAGTGGTATTAGTTGTAATGCAGGTGAAATAATTTTTAACTGGAATGCGACGCTCAATGCAACACTTTATGATATTTACAGGCTTGATGCTGCAACCGGACAATTTGTTTTATTCGTACCCAATATTGGAGGCAACACTTATACAGCAACAGGTTTAACTCCGAATGCCAGTATGTGGTTTACAATCCGGTCAAAGAATACAACTACCAATGCAGAAAGTGAAAGATCCAATGCCATCAACGTCGTTGTTTCTAATGGTGGCGGTGGTTTAGGAGCAGTTGGAGCCATTTCAGGCCTTCAGAATATTTGCGGCACACCTTCCAATATTGTCTACACAATCGCAGCAGTAACCGGTGCTACTTCATATACATGGTCTGCTCCTCCAGGTGCTACGATTGCAAGCGGACAGGGCACCACTTCCATAGCAATAAATTATAGTGCAGGTAGCAGCAGTGGAAACCTTAGTGTTTTTGCGAGCAATGGCAGTTGCCAGACAGCTCCATCCACATTACCAATAACAGTAGGAAGTACTGCAGTGGCCGCACCCACCAGCGGTGGTGATCAATCACAAACGGTCTGTCCCGAAAATCCTGTTCCAACACTTATAGCAACAGCCACTGTTCCTGCAGGACATACTATTATCTGGTATAATGCAGCATCCGGTGGAAACACTGTTACCAACCCGACATTAAGTTTAGTCGGTACAATTACGTACCATGCAGCCAGTGTCAATATATCCACAGGTTGTGAAAGCACAACCAGAACTGCTGTAACGCTAACTATTAATTCAGTTGCACAGGCTTCTGTTACAGCCGGAGGACCAACCACTTTCTGCCAGGGAGGAAATGTTATACTCTCTGCCAATGCTGGGACTTCTTATAACTGGAGTAATGGAGCCGGCACACAAGCAATAACTGTCAATACAACAGGAACATATACTGTAACTGTTACCACCAGCGGATGTACCTCTACTTCGTCTGCCATTAACGTAACGGTTAACCCATTGCCCACAGCAACAGTTACTGCAGGCGGAGCTGTAGCATTCTGCCAGGGAGGAAATGTAGTATTAACAGCTTCTGCCGGAAGTTCATGGAACTGGAGCAATGGTGCGACCACACCGTCAATTACCGTTAATAATTCAGGTAGCTATTCAGTTACTGTAACTAATGCAAGCGGATGTTCGGCAACATCTTCTGCAACCGCTGTTTCGGTTAGCCCGAGCCCTGCAGTGAGTATCTCAGCATCCCCGTATACAAGGCTTTATCCCGGGCTAACAACTACATTAACTGCCAATGTTAACCCGCCCGGTACATATAGCTACACATGGTTTAAAGATGGTATTGCAGTCAGCGGTGCTGTTTCCTCTTCATTAACAGGCATTGACCTGGATAAACTGGGAAGCTACACCGTAGCTGTAACCAATACTTCAGGTTTACCCTGTAGTAATACATCTGCAGCAGTAGCCATAACGGATTCGGCTTTCGCAAAACTCTTTATTCTCCCAAATCCGAATAACGGGGATTTTGATGTGGTATATCACAGTACTGGTGCTAATTCTTACACATTAAGGATTTTTGATGCTAAAGGTGCTATTGTATATAATAAAGCATACAGTATAAGTTCACCGTACCAGCGGATGGATGTCGATATCAGGAAGCATGGAAAAGGAATCTACCAGCTTGTATTAACTGACAGAAACGGGAAAAGAATCGCAGTAGGAAAAGTACTGATACACTAATACAGTTTTAAATATATCAAAAGCCAGTCACAATGAATGCCTGGCTTCTTTTTATAGAGAAATTTTTAATTTTTACTCAGCCATTTTTTTTACATACTCATAAATCGACTGTTGTGCTGCCACTGGCGTTTCAGCAGTTGTGATCCTCTTATTTTTGAGATCACTGGTAAATAGAACTGCCTTTGTATTATCCCTGAGTTGCAGGTCAAGGATATCAAGCAGCTCTTGTTTTAGTTTTACATCGTACACGGGAAAGCAAACTTCAATACGGCTATGTAAATTTCTGTTCATCCAGTCTGCACTACCCATAAAACAAAGCGGCTCTCCATCATTATGAAAAACAAAGACCCTTGCATGTTCAAGATATCGGTCAACAATACGGTGAACAGTTATGTTTTCACTCTGCCCTTCCACTCCCGCTGCCAGGCAGCAAATACTGCGGACCAATAATTGCACTTTTACTCCTGCCTGGCTGGCTTCGTACAGTCGGCTGATCATGTCCCTCTCCTGCAGGTTATTGAGTTTAATAATAATAGAGGCAGGTTTTCCTTTCAAAGCATTTTTGATCTCCCGGTCAATCAATTTATTGAAACGTTTGACCATATTAAACTGTGATACTAACAAATGATTAAAAGAAATTTTACCATAAAGTACCGGCTGGGTTCTGGATTGCAGGTAAGTAAAGAGCATATCCAGTTCCTTTCCAAACTCCGGGTTAGTAGTAAAGAAAACATGGTCAGTATAAAAACGACCTGTTGCTTCATTGAAATTACCGGTTGCCATAAAAGAATAGTCCTTCCATTGCTCATTTTCCCATCTTTTGACCAACGCAACTTTTGCATGTACTTTTAACCGGGGAATGCTATTGATAATTTTAATACCGGCTGCCTTCATCTTCTTTGACCATTTGAGATTATTTGCTTCATCAAATCTGGCTTTCAATTCCACAAAAACCGTTACTCTCTTACCGTTCCTGGCAGCGCTGATCAATGCATTTACAATATGCGAATCTGCAGCAACCCGGTACAGGGTAATATATATTTCACTGACATGAGGATCAATAGCTGCTTCATTGAAGAACCGGAGAATATAATTATAGGAATGATAAGGCAGGTGCAACAATTTTTCCCTCTCAGAAATAGATTGAAAAATTGACAGGTGATTATTAAAGCCCGGATGTGTGACCGCCGGCCAGTTGATCTGCGCTATTTTCCCTTTTACGGGATTGGGCAATCCTCCCAGATCCTTAAGATTATGATAGCGACCTCCCGGAACCAATTCTTCCGTTCTTAAGTCAAAATATTTCTGTACAAAATCCCTTACTGACTCAGGCATCCGTTGATCAAATAAGAGCCGTGTAGCATGTCCTCCTTCCCTTCTTTCCAGCTGCTTTTCAATTTTCTCAGCAATATCACCAATGAATTCATCCTCCAGATTCATTTCAGCATCACGGGTCAGTTTTATACTCCATGCATCCTGAATATTAAACCCGGGAAATACCTCCTGCAGGTTTTCTCTTACCACATCATCCAGGAAAAGGATATAATGATCATCGCCCAGCATCGGAAGTTCATAAAACCGGGGTAAATTGGCCGAAGGGATATTCAGCAAAGCATACTGATGTTTTTCCGGTTGCTCAGGCGATACCAGGTCAATGATAAAATAAAGTGCATTATTCTCCAGGAAAAATCCGGCCTGGTTGTCTTTCTGTATTAAAACCGGCTGAAGAAAGGACAGTACCCTTGATAGAAAATATTCTCTTACTGTTTCTGCATGTTCTTTCCTGACCGGTTCATTGTAATACAGGAAAATATTCTGCTGTTGCAATCCCGGTAATATCTGTTTGGTGAGAATACTGCCAAACTCCTCCAATTGCTCAAATACCGTTGCCTGAACCTGCTGAACCAAATCCCTTGGATATTCCTCTTCCAGGGATATTTTTTTGGACTCCAGGTTACTGAAAGCGAAAATAGCGGGCATTCTTACCCGGAAAAATTCATCCAGGTTCGAAGAAAATATTGACAGAAAGGAGATACGGCTGTACAGTGGAACGGTCTTATCAGCCGCTTCCATCAATACACGGTAATTAAAACTAAGCCAGCTAAGGTCCCTGTTAAGAAAAACGTATTTACCTGAAGCCATGAAGAAGGTTGTTTGAAACTAAGATAATGATTTTAGTGTTCTTGGCAGATACATAAAAAGTACACTCATTTTCTAAAAATTATTCTTTCAAAAAAGACAACAATATTTCTTTTAGCTAACGATTCCTTCTGACCGAAATCATTCAATACAATGATGACTGTCACAGTTATTAGTTACTAATAATAAATAGCTTGCAAAAAGCAGACTTACCCTAAACTCTTTACAATGTTACCTCTTCCATCCATGAGGCAGGGGTTTATTACCATCCTCCTGGGAATACTATTTGCCAACACTACTATTTCAGCACAAACTCCGGAAGATCTCGAAAAAATGGGCAGAGAGGCCAAACCCTTTCAGTTCAAATTAAAATTCAACGGAGTTGGTGCAGTAAGTCCTGGCGATGCGAAATATGCAAAAATCACTGCGTTGCTGGATAAATATAAATCCCAGGTACCCGGAGATATCCAACTGCCTTTCAAAGTACAGGGTCCGGAAGCCGGGCAAAAACCTGTGTTAACCCCGGATCAGCAAAGATTACTTAAAGATCAATCTACCAGGTTCTTCCGGGAAATGGCGGAACTGAATTTAACCGTACAGGATCTTCAGCGCTATAAAGAAGTATTCAAAAATAAAAATCCCATGCCCGGTGATAACCCCATAGATCCGAAGATCGCCTGGAAAGGTGAATTTGAAGGAATTGAACGAACCCTGATGGGAGGCCGGACATTGATGATCATGGATGTCTGGAAACAAACCATGATTGAATACTTCAATAATCACCCCGAAGCGGTAGGTGTGGTATACGGGCAACTGGATATCGGATCATGGGTAAAAATGAATGTAGATGGGTTAGGCTTTGCTGCTGATATAGATTTCAGCACCATTGCTACCGATGCAGCCACCAACCTGGCCTTACATAATCTATTTGGCGAGAACCTGAAAAGAGCCAGCGGACTAGGTATGATCCCGATAGATGTAGTACACACTGCACATGGTCTTGCAGGAGCCGAAGTCTTTATAGGTGAATGGGGAAAAGCATTTGCTGAGGTGGATATGCTCCGCCGTGGTAAATGGAAATTACTGGAGATGGAAAGGAATCAAAACGGGCAGATCATTGATATCAAAACAGTAGAAAAAGAAGGTAAACAACTGTTCATGGAAAAAGGAATGGAGCAGGAACTAAAGGCACAAAAAAATGATCCGGCCAATTCTTTTGATCCAAAAGAAAGATACCCTGAGTTACGCATAGATATGGAGCCTATGCTTAGCCTCGAAATGCTTCGTCATGCTATTCATGATATCGAACATGGTCCGTTTGAAGGCGGACAGAAGATCATTAAAATGATCAAATACACGGAAAGAAGTTTTTTCATGATCAAAGAAGCGCTAAAAAATGTATCCGTTAAAGACCAGATGCTTTATTTCAATCTCACCCTTGAAGAACAAAAGCTAATGACCCTGACAGAAGAGGTGATCAGGAACAAAGGAGATGCAAAAAGAATTGCCGGCCTGATGGAGGAGTTTTCCGGTAAAAAACTGGAAAGCAATGAACAAGTAAACCTGATCGTGGATGATGTTGTACAAAAGTGTAAAAAAGCCATGCTGAAAAATGCTAACCAGGCTTTTGGATACCGGGTAAAAACAATTGCAGCCATCGAAAATGAAGATCAGCGTTTTGAAGAAGCAGATAAGTTCCTCAAACAAATTGAAGAGGAATTTAAAAAAGGATATGAAAAAAGTGGCACTGAAATACCCAAATCCATGTTGAGGGCACATACCATCCTGGTTGACCTGCGGGCAGGAAAAATTCCACCCGACATGATGAATGCCAGGCTGGAAGAACTGAATAAGTTAATGGAAGAGGAGTATAAGATTGATAAGTCTTTTATCGAGAGACTGATTGGTGACCCCTGGGGACGGTTTAAAAATTACTTAGTTGAAAAAGGTTATGGGCCTGAAGCTGTACAGAAAATTCTAAACAAATTCAAATCTGTTTTTACTGAAAACTGGCGGCAATATGCGCCTGAGTATGCACAAAAAACAGCAATGTCGGCTTACGAATTCTCAAGTCATGTAACCAATAAGCTTAATAGTTTTAATGAACACCTGGCTAAAACCAAAACCGGAAAAGTTTTATCCAGTGAAATACTGAATAAATTGGATGATGGGATAGCACTATGGGATGCGTGGATGAGTGGCAAAGATTATAAGCAATCGGCCTTGAATGTAAGCTGGACTGCCGGTACCATCTGGGCACAGGGCAAATGGCCATTCCTGGCCATTCCATTGGGTATTTATAATTCAATACAAACAAGAAGCCCTGCCCCTGCTGCAATGGCTGTTACATTTTACCTGTTCCCTTTTGCCGGTCAGGCATATATGGTGACCAACCTGATCGATCGTATTATCGTTAGTAATGTCAGGGATTACAATTTCCGAAATCACCTGGACAGGCTTGCTGTAATGGCAGTAACAGACGGACAAGGACATGTAGTAAGATTTAGAATACCAAGGGCATTCAATGGATTAACAGGATCTTCAGATTCATTGGAAACAGATCCCGATATTTCCCCGCAAGAACCGGCCAGGACAGCCGGTATCAAAACTATTTTTTATGACCCTGCATTCATGTATTGCCCGGATATAAAGTATTTTGAAAGCCTGATACCCCGCAAAACTGATCAGTTTGGAATGTATGAAACAAAACATAAAAACCTGATGACCCTGTTTGCTTTTGATAATGAATTTGTGGGTTACCTGGTAGGAGTAAAAAAATTCAAAGAAGAAAAAGAAAGCGGAAACATTGAAGAATTGGCAGCCAGTGAAATAAGCGGTCAACGCATCAAAATGCTGGATAGTCTTGAAATAGTGATTGAAGACCGTTTATGGTCTGCTGTTTTTTCAGCTATTGAATCAACCAAAAGGGCCGAGAAGAAAGGTGTGGTAGATGAACTGGAAGCCACCATCATCCGCATACAGGATTCTTTGTACCTGGATGAGTGGCGGATGAAAAAAATTGACAGCCTTAGCCTGTTACTGAAGATCAGAAAGCAAATTCAAAACGACCCGTTATACGTACAAGCGCTGAAAGATAAATTCTCAGCTGGAACTGCTTATGAAAGAGTGGCTATCCCGACATTCGAAAGATATATCCAGATTTACAGGCAGATACTGGTAATACAATCCAAAATATTTGAAATATGGAGACCATTTGGTACAGATGCATCTAAACTACAGGATGACCCGATGAGGTTGGTACTGATGGGCGGACTTAGTGGTGCACCAATGCTGACCACCGATCCCGGAAAAGATATGCAGCTAGCCATACAATGCTTAGAAGCACATACTAAAAGAGCTTCTGATATACGATATGACCTGGCCACAGCCCTGGGAAGACCGATCAAAGAAACTGAAAAAGAAGATAAAGAACACCTGCGAATATTAGGTGAATATGGTTTTGGTTTCGAACGGCTGGTAGATGCAGATGCCAATGGAAGAAGTCCCGGCTTTGTAGATGAAACGGGTGAGATCGTCAAAAAAATGCAGGAATACAGGAAAGCGTACCAGGATTACCTGGCAAGACTAAAAGAAGGTCCGGCTATAGATGTTACACTTAAAATAAATGGTGAAACCGAGACAACAGAAACAAACCCGGTAACGGCTGAAGTGATCATTCAGAATGAAAAAAAACAAACTATCCCATTACCAGCGGGTACAACCATTGAATGGTTCCGTTATGATCTTGCCACTGTAAAAGACATTAAAGTTGGTGACGGCAACAAATACACCCATGATGCCAAAGAACAGGGAACATTCACCTACACAGCAAAGTTGAGCCGCACCATCAATAACAAAAAAACAGAATTGGCAAAAGCATATTGGAATGTATCAGTTAAAGTATATGATGTCAACGATCCTTCAAAAGGTATTAAGTTGAAATTACCTGCACTGATCAAACAATATGAAATCTTTGATGTATCTGCTGATATTCCGGCGCTGCTAAAAAGCCGTATCAGTGATTGCAGCTGGGGATGGGAAACTATTGGTGACAGTAAAAATTGTGCAGGTTCCAAAATACAGGTCAATCAAACCTATGAAACCACTGACAAGAGTGGTAAAAAATTTCTGCAGGACAGTATTACCATTGGTATCTCCTTCAGCCTGTTGCAACCCGGAAGTACACGGCCTTACTCACAATATGTAAATAAAAAAGTAAAATACCAGCACATGAGCCTGGCTGTTAAAGCTACCGATATATGGGAAGGTGGTTCAGGTGCTAATTGGTTTAGGCTGGAACGAAAACCGATGAAGAATGCACCAAGGATTCCGGGTTGGTCAAATGAAAAAAAAGCGATCAGTACTGCGAGTGCATATGCTAATGTCGGGCTGAAAGATGATGACCCGATGGAAACCATCAATAATTTAGAAGAACTCCAGAAATATATGGAGAAAGAGGCAAAAGAACAGGCATATAGAAAACTGGAAGTAAAACCTATTGCTGTTGGAGATTTCAAAGGTTATGGACTGTACAGTGCACCTAAATACGATCCGGGTGGCTGGAGTGATGCCGGTTACAGATCTGCCGGAGCCGGATCAAGTTTTAGTGGTTATGTAATGAAAGGAAAAAAAATATTTGAAGTCTATTGGTATGCAGGAGCCGGAGGTGCTTTTGATAACAGCGACCAGGGATGGATGATGAGTATGGTGAAACAATTAGCAGCGGAAGCTACCAGCATACTGACATCGGCTTCCTTTCAGCCTGATGGGCGACTCACGAAGTCTCCTTACACAGGGCCTAATTTAGATGGCAGTGATTATCCAATGGTTACAATTGAACCCAAAGTTGATACGATACAACCAGGCAGTAAAGTTTCGGTAAAAGCCGTTATCAAAAATGATAAACCTGATTACGGTCCTTATACTTACTCATGGACTGGTCATGTGGAAGGCAATACTTCTAACAGTGCTGCTCAACTTGTATCAGACAGGCCGGGAAAAAAATCTATTTCAGTAGCTGTGGACGGCACCACTCCCCCAGGAAGTGCAACGATAGAATATGTGGTTGCCCCACTGAAAGTAAAGCTGACAAAGGTCTCCCCTGCTACCAATAAAATCATTGTTGGTATGCCGGTAGAATTAAAAGCTGATTTTATCAGTACGGTTCCCGCGGGTAAAAAACTCCAATACTTATGGCAACCACACCCGGAAGAAAAATTTGACCCCTTTGAAGGAAGTAAAAACACAACAAAGGTTATTTTCTCTAAACCGGGTCATAAAAAAGTATGGGTACAGGTATTGGATAAAACAACAGCAGAAACAATCACCATGGGTGAATCTGATCAGTTAGAATTTGATGTAGACAAACCGGCATTCAACATTACATTCACCCCGGCAAAAGCTAAGGTTGGAGAATTGGTTACTGCAAAGATCAACAGCATACCTGACAAACTGGAAGATGTGAGTTATCGGTGGATGCCCGTTCCCGCCAATGCCAATCTTATTAAAGAATCACAGGATGGTTCCGAAATTACTTTCTATGCAAAGGATGCTATGCAGATTGTCATTGAAGTATTGGCTGTTGTTAAAGGAAGCGGCGAAGAACTGGGTAATACAAAAGCTTACTTCAATGCAGAACGATATACAGTAAAAACCGAAGGACCAAAAGTACAGGGGCCCAAACCAATGATCTGGAAACCCGGTATTGGATTGGTGGAAGTGGATAAGGAAATTGCTGTGCACCAGGTTGTCGAATTCAGTGCTATCGTTACTCCGCAACCGTCCGGAAATCTTACTTATAACTGGCAGGTTACGGAAGGAAATGCTTCCATCAGTAATCCAGCTTCCAGGGATGCAAGAGTCACCGCCCTGGAAACCGGAACTATACAACTGAAAGTGACGGTAAAGGATAATAATGGACTGGAATTGGGAAATGCGATTGCCGTATTCAGTGCAACGATCAGCAATGAAATGATCACAAACGGGACTAACCAGAAAAAAGCATTTGATGAAAAGATGCAACAGGCAAGGCAATTATTGAAAGAAGGGAAATTGGATGAAGCGATAAAACTGGGTGAAGAAGTAAAAGGCATGAATGCAAAAGATGCAGCACCCCTGATGAATGAATTGGTAGAAGCCTGCAAAAAAGGAGCGAAAGACGCTGCCTATGAAAGAGATTTCAATCTTGCTATCAAACGTTGTGAGCAGGCATTAAAAATGAATCCCAATGATGCTGCTGCCAAAACACAATTAGAGCAAAATAAGAAGTGGGCAAAAGAATGGCCTGCTGTATTGGCAAAAGGAGATGAACTGGAAAGTAATATCTCAAAAAAGAATATTCCGGCCGGAGAAAAAAATATTGCTGAACTCAATAAACTGCAATTCAATATGCCCGGCCAGATGGCTAATAAATGGTCACAGCAGAAGTACAACAAATATGTGGCCTTGCTGAAAAGCTATGATTCAGTATATGCCATCACCCGGAAAAACTGGTCCGATCAGTACAAGGAAAAGGATTTTGAAAATGGCCTGAAAACGTTAGAAGCATATAAAAATGAGTGGACACCAACTTCTGCTACAATGAAAGAGGTGGAAAGTTCTATCCAACTAGGAAAGACACAACTTGCAGAACAGAAAAGGATCTATGACGACTTTCTTATAACAAAATCGAAATTTGAACAAGGATTACCAATTGATGCAAAACAAACCCCTTCAACTATTGAAGCTACAGCAACCAGCCGTTTCAGTACTAACGACACAAGGCAAAAGGAAATGATTGATTTTGCCAGAACCATGGATAAGAGACATAAAGAGATCACCATCAATAGAGATAAAGCCGCACAACTGAAAAAAGATGGCCTGAAAGCTGAAGCTGCCGGACAAAAAGAAGAAGCACTTAAAAAATATAAAGAAAGTGTAGTACTTATTCCAGATTCCGAACTTGATAACAGGATCAAAAAACTGGAAACTGAACTGGCTGCTCTTCAGGCAAATAAAAATAAAGCAGATGAATTATGGAATGACGGTGAAAAACTTGCCAGTAAGAAAAAAACAAAGAAAGACGGGTTAGGAAAAATGAAAGAAAGCCTTGAGTGGTGGAATAGTGGAGAACGTATCAATAAAGTAAGAGAATTGGAAAAAGAGGTTAACGGGTCATACAGCAAAATTGATATCAGCGGCGTATGGAAACATGGGAACACCGAAACATTCACTTTTACATCTTCAGGTGACGGGCAATATACAGCAGTGGAAAAAGGGTTTGACAATGCTACTGGTTCGCTGACTGCGATTGGAGAAACCGGCATCATTAACTATACAACAAAAAATGGTATAACAGGTCAGTATATTCTGAAAATTGCCGCGGATGGGAATACTGCCACCGGAAAATGGACTGATAGCCGGAATACCAATGGTGTAAGAAATTTTGTTCGTATCAGTAAACCGGAGACTCCACAACCGGATGTAACGAAGACTGATCAAAAAAAGAAAAAGAAAAGCTTTAATGATATACTTGACGATATCAATAAAGGATTAGGAAAGATAGACAGTGCCATTACCGGTAAAAAACCTGAAGACAAAGGTGTTGACCCGGCAGATGCAAATGTGGAAGAAAAGATATTTGACAATGGAAATATCGGTGGCGTTTCAAGTAAACCTACAAAAGCCACTGTATTCAATCTGTCAAAAGCCACCTACATCACCAGGATAGAAAACTATCACTACTATAACGGTGGTAAGAAACCGGGAACCATTGCTGTGCAGAACAGTAATGGGCAGAAGTACGGACCGTGGCAAGCTTATGGAGTTATCGGGCAGGGAGGTGTGCAAAATGCCTATTGGGTAGTGCAACCAAAAATGCAATTGCCGGCGGGAACATACACTGTAATTGATAGTGACCCTTCGACCTGGTCACAAAACGGCGAATCAAAAGGATGTGGTTTTACAACTGTGTGGGCGCCGAAATCCGGTAAGCAACCAACAACCGGAGTGGATAAAGGAGTGAACCCTGCTGATGTAAAAACAGAAGTGAAAGTATTTGATAATGGCAATATCGGTGGCGTATCCAGTGGACCGCCGAATCCTACACTATTTACTTTTACCAGGGCAACAATCATTACGAGAATTGAAAATTATCACTATTTCAATGGAGGTAAAAAACCTGGTACAATTGGTTTACGGAGTAATTCAGGAAAAATCTATGGCCCCTGGCAGGCATACGGATTGATAGGTCAGGGAGGTGTACAAAATGCTTATTGGGCTGTACTCCCCAACATTGAAGTGCCGGCCGGAACCTATACTGTAATAGACAGTGATCCGTCAACATGGTCTTACAACAGCCAGTCAAAAGGTTGCGGATTTACTACGATCTGGACATCAAAAACAAATAAACCGATAACCAATCCAAATGACCCGGGCTATACCATTGAAGAAGTGGAAACTGGTGGAGGTGTCACCGCTGAAAAAATTTTCATCACTGGTGATATCGATAATCTCGGTTTTGGTTTCCCAAAAGGTTTTGATGTGTTTAGTGGTAATTCCACCCCTAGTCACGGATATCCCTGGAAGATCAATCCGGCAGATCCCCCGGGAACTGACCGCATCATGGTGGGTACCAGTAATAAGAGTAACTATGATGGTTATTCAGGTAATACTGCAAGACCAGATAATTTACCACAAGCGATAACCCTGTTATGTCCTGTTAGCAATATATCCGTTCGCTCAGCTGTACTTCAGATGTTTGTTGATGACTTCCAGGCTGCGGCATTCGGCTCAAAATTCACGGTCACTATCAACGGACGAAAAGCCGGGTTCCTGGAAACAGTGATTAACAGTCTTAACCAGACCGGACCTGTTGGTAAACTTATCAGTGTAAAGATTCCGGCAGATTTCATGAACGAAATTCAGTCAGGCAAACTGGTAATATATATTGATGATGCCACATCAGGTAAAGGAGATGGCTATGCTGTTGATTTTGTCAGATTAATAATCAATCCTACTGCATACGCTTATACAGGTACTATTACCGGAATTGTTTACCGGCCCGATGGCCAACCTGCGGGTGGTGCCAGTATTAGTGCAGGTGGCATTATTAATACAACTGCAAATAGTAAAGGAGAGTTCATATTAAATAATGTGCCGGCAGGCATGGTAAGTGTTTCAGCATCATACAATAACCGTCATCTTAAGACCATTACTACCGATCTCGCTTCCGGCAAGACAATTAAAATTACCATCACACTTCCTGCAGAAGAAAGCCCCACTACTTCACCACCCTCTACAACAGGGCAAGGAAATGACAATGGCGCTGTTAACGACACCGGGATTTTGTATGGAACGGTTTTTAAAACCAAAGAAGAAGCAGGAAAAAATAACCCTTATGACCTTGAAGGTGTGCCTTTGCCAAATACAGCCGTAACGATTACCTATACCTATAGCGGTAAGACAATTACAAAAACTGTTAATAGTGGCAGTAATGGGAAATTCGAGTTTGCAGGTTTACCATTGAACGTTTCAATAAGGATCAGCTGCAGGGGAACCACTCAGAATAAGATATTGACTACTTCAGGTATAAAACAATATGTGCAGTTTGGCTGGGATGGAGAAATCACCATAAAATAAATAAACCTGGACCATGGACAAAACAGAAACATTAAAGAAGCTCATCAACAAACCACAAAGGGTGGTCAGGAATGTTATAATCATCGCAGTATTGATGATCGCCGGCGCTTTTATTACCGGCTATAGTGGATTGGATGGAATGGATGGCGGTTATGCACTTATTGTAATTTTCGGATTTCTTGCCTTATCTGCGGTTGTAACAGCGATCGTTTATATACCAAGAGCCAGGGAATTTAAAAAGCTTACCAGCAATTTAAAACCACTGGCTCACTGGACTTATACTGACCAGGAATGGAATGACTTCATCAAAGAAGACCTGAAAGAAATGATCGCCGTAAACAAAGCAACGTTACGGCTTGTGATAATTATTTCGATCGTGGTTTGCGCATTACTTCTTTTAGTTTACCGTGACAATCTTTTCATTTTGATCATTGCAGGTATTATACTCCTTCTAAGCATTGTGGCATTTGTGGCTCCCCGTATTCGCAGCAATAACCTGCAAAAAGGAATTCATGAAGCCTATATCGGCAATACGGCCGCTTTTGTTGGAGGCACTTTCCAAACATGGACACAATTAGGTGCCCATCTGATAGCAGTTGATATCTATACAGAATCAGCAATTCCGGTATTGCACATTATATTTGAATTTCCCACCCTGCAGGCAAGCCAGCAGGAAATTATAAGAATACCTGTGCCATCCGGTAAAATGGAAGAAGCGAGAAAAATTGCAGATCAACTAAAAACACAGATTAAATAGAATATCTTAGATAAATTCTTTAATTAATTACAATGCCTGACCTCAGAAGTATTCAAACAGAAGTAGATGCCACTTTTCTTTATAAAAAACTCGCCGATAATGAGGAAAATAAAGAGGTAGCAGATATTTTTCGCCAAATGAGTGAGATTGAAAGCAGCCATGCAGATGCATTTCTTAAAAAATTGAACTTATCGCCGGATAAAATGCCTCTTCCCTCTTTTCGGGCTAAAACATTAAATCGTATTGGAAAGATATTTGGCTATGATTATGTACTGGGGGTTTTGATGGACACTGAGAAAAGTCTTTCCAATTCAATAATCAATCTGAAGAAACAAACCAAACAACCCATTACGGGTACAGAGGTCAATCATATTAAAGTACTCCGCAACATTATAGAGCAATCAGAAATTTCTGGCAGTTCCATTGCCCGTTTTGAAAGTCGTCACCGGTCTGTTGGTGGTAATGCACTAAGAGCCGCTGTACTCGGCGGAAATGATGGATTGGTATCAAATTTTAGCCTGGTAATGGGAGTGGCGGGTGCCACAGCAGGCCAGGAAGGAGTATTGTTAGCAGGCCTGGCCGGCTTACTGGCAGGTGCACTCTCCATGGCTTTAGGAGAATGGATTTCGGTAAAAAGTTCACAGGAACTATATGAAAACCAGATGCAGATTGAAATGGAAGAGCTGGAAACACACCCCGAAAACGAGATGAAAGAACTGGAACTGATCTATAAAGCCAAAGGTATTCCGGCAGAACAGGCAAAGGAAATGGCTGCTGAAATAATAAGAAATCCGGAACATGCCCATGAATTGCTGGTGAAAGAAGAACTCGGAATTAATGCAGAAGAATTAAAAGGTTCAGCATTTGAGGCTGCCTTGTATTCTTTCATTTTATTCGCAATAGGAGCTATTATTCCCGTTTTTCCGTTTATGTTCTTAAGTGGTATCAATGCGATATTATTAAGTACAGCTGCAAGCGCAGTTGGTTTATTTATTATTGGCGCTGCCATTACACTTTTTACCGGTAAGAGTTTATGGTTCTCCGGTTTCAGACAGGTAATTTTCGGACTGGCAGCTGCCGCTATCACATTTGGAATTGGCAGGCTTATTGGCGTTTCAGTGGCAGGATAATTAATTAATAACATTAACTAACTTTTTACATACTTAATTCAATAATCTGACAACAATCATGTTTCTGCTGAGATATAAACAATAATTTGAAACAAATTAAAGTTTTGCGGCTTACCCTGTTTACTATATTCACCGGTTTTTTTATACTAAGCACCACTGAATTACACCAGTTTCTGAAATTGCCTGTACTATTGAAACATTTCCAGGTGCACAAAAAGCAGGATAAATCACTTTCTTTACTTGACTTTCTTGTGCTTCATTATTCGCAAGATCATCCTATAGATAATGATGACAGCGACGATAATCAACTCCCTTTTAAAAATTTCGAGGCTATCTACCATGTTGATATCACCATAATTCCTTTTCGTTATGAAACAGAGGAGTTATTATCAGCAAGTCCGGAAATTATAAGACCTTATCATCCCGAAGGAGTGCCATGTGGCCGGTCTTATACTGTTTTTCATCCGCCCCAGGCTATCTGACAGCTTTTTACAATTTTGATAGTAATTAAAAACTACTATCCGGTTACTATTACTTTATTTAAAAAAATATATTATGAATGCAGCTCAAATTCATCTTGCATTGAACCATGCCCCTTTATTCCTGTCCCTTATCGGAGGTGTAATACTTATACTGGGAATGATCAAAAAAAACGAATCTTTCAAAAATCTTTCTTTGTATTTTCTTATAGCAGCAGCACTTTTTACTGTTCCTGTTTTTTTAACCGGCGAAGGAACTGAAGAACTGGTAGAAAATTTACCGGGTGTTAATGATACTGCGATTGAAGAACATGAGGACATGGCTAAAATATCACTTATTATAATCAGCATAACAGGTACCATTTCCCTTCTGGCAATATTTTTAAAGAAAAATACAGGAATCGCAAAACTTCTTTTTACCGGAGCATTGCTCCTTTCACTCACTTCATTCGGATTTATGGCACAAACTGCCCATTTGGGTGGATTAATAAGACACAGTGAGTTACAGAATGGCAATTCAACCAATACTAATTCAAAAGAAAAGGATGCTACTGGCAAGGAAGTTAAAGAACAGGAAAAAGATGAGGATGATTAATTAATTATAGGGCGGTTATCTGAATAACAGGCAGGGATTCTAAAACAGTTACTTCTGTTCATGATTTCCCTTCCTGTTAATTTTTTTTCGCCAGTTGATATGTCCCCTGTTATCGAAAAAAATCAACTCAAGTAGTTTATTATTCTTATCATAGTATTTCCATTCCTTTATTTTAATACTATTCTGATAAGCCCCCTGGTACCAGGGACCATCCGCAGAATCACGATGGATCCATTTTCCTGTTCTCAGTCCATTTTTATAATAACCGGAATCTCTTATTTGACCACCGGGAAAAAAATTCATATATAACCCATCCTGCAGGCACTGTTCAAAAACAGGTCTGTAGCTATCAGTTTTTGAAATATTGGAGATTACCAGTTGCCTTAAAGAATGAACAGGCGCTGACCTGCCTGAAGGAAATGAATATGCAGCAGTAAGATAATTTAAGGCAGCTTGATTGTCTTTCTGGTATAGTTCACTTAAGTAAAAGAAACTTCGTTTTGGATTATACCGTAGCATTTCCTGAGTTACCCGTTGAAATTTATCAGCATTGTACTGGCGGATGGTCAGCAGCTCTCCTCTTTCATTCCAATGCCTCCATTCCCCATCTGGTAAGTTATTTATTAACCTTCCTGAATCACATAATACTCCTGTTGCATACCAACTTTGCCATTCGCCATTTAGTTTTGAGCCGTGTACAGAAGAAGAAAAAAGCCTGGTACCGTTATGTGATTCTGAAATTGTTGCCCTCTCAGGTAAGGGTAATGAAAACTTCTTAAGAGCCAAAACTGAAAACACCTGGCTTCCTTTTGAGTGTACTTCAAATGAATTAACCTGATTCTCCTGCCCCTGTGAGAAAGCAAGTACAGAAAGGAATAGAACACCTCCTAAAGAAATGTATTTCTTCATAGCAAGCAATTACAGCATAAAGGTAGGAAAAGACTTTTGTGAGTTGTTCACGACCCCTCATTTACCACTTCCCCTTCCAAATCATAGTCGTAAGCTTTGGTGATCTTTACATTTACGAATTCACCAATGGGAAGCTTTTTAACTGAGTATATGACTACTTCATTATCCACTTCAACCGAATCAAACTCTGTACGGCCTAAGTAACGGCCGGCTTCTTTTTTATCAATAAGTGTTTTATAAACTTTACCCACTTTTTCCTGGTTCAGTTCAAAAGAAATTTCCTGTTGCACTTCCATAATCTCCTGCGCCCTTCTTTCTTTTTCTTCTGCCGGAACATCATCTACCAGGTCATGTGCAGCTGTACCTTCTTCATGTGAATAAGTGAAGATACCAACCCGGTCAAATCGCTGACGCTGTAAAAACCCTTTCAATTCTTCCACATCATCTTCTGTTTCTCCCGGGAAGCCGGCGATCAATGTGGTACGTAAACAAATACCCGGTACTTTTTCCCTGATCGCAACAGTTAACTCTTCCATTTCCTCCCGTGTTATCTGTCGCTTCATCGCTTTCAGCATGTTGTTTGCAGCATGTTGCAAAGGCATATCGAGGTAGTTACAGATATTTTCTCTTTCCCGCATCACATCGAGCACTTCCAGTGGAAATTTAGAGGGATATGCATAATGCAAACGAATCCATTCCAGTCCTTTCACATCAGCCAGTCTGTGCATCAGATCCCCCAACATCCTTTTCTTATAAATATCAAGACCGTAGTAAGTGAGCTCCTGAGCAATGAGCATTACTTCTTTAACCCCTTTCTTTACCAGGCCTTCTGCTTCTTTTACCAGTTCTTCTATCGGCTTGCTTACATGCTGCCCTCTCATCAACGGAATAGCACAAAATGAGCAGGTACGGTTACACCCTTCAGAGATCTTCATGTAGGCATAATGCTGTGGTGTAGCCAGTAATCGTTCACCTACCAGTTCCGTTTTATAATCTGCTTCAAATTGTTTTAATATCAAAGGAAGTTCCATCGTACCGAAATAGGCATCAACTTCAGGTATCTCTGCTTCCAGGTTATTCTTGTACCGTTCGCTTAAACAACCGGTCACATACACTTTGTCCAGTTTACCTCTTCGCTTTAATTCTACCTGGTCCAGAATAGTGTTGATACTTTCTTCTTTCGCCTTATCAATAAAGCCACAGGTATTCACTACCACGATATTATGATCAAGCTTCTTATTCTCATGCACCACATCAATATCATTAGCCAGTAACTGGCCACTCAGCACTTCGCTGTCCACCATGTTCTTGCTACACCCCAGAGTGATGATATTGACCTTATCCTTATGTAATTTTTTTGTCTTCATACAAAAAGAACGCTAATGATTATGCTGGTGATGATTTGTTATGATCTGTCTTTTATAATCATAAAAATCATGATCACCTGTATGTTGCTATTTTTCTAAATTAAATAAGCTATCTACAAACTCATGTTTATCAAATACCAACAGGTCCTCCATTTTTTCGCCCACACCAATGAACTTTACCGGTATCTTAAACTGGTTGGCAATTGCTAATACTACTCCCCCTTTGGCGGTGCCATCCAGTTTGGTTATGGCAAGCGCAGTCACATCAGTAGCAGCCGTAAAATGTTTAGCTTGCTCCAAAGCATTCTGCCCGGTAGAACCATCAAGTACTAACAACACTTCATGCGGTGCATCAGGTATTGTTTTTTGAACCACTCTTTTGATTTTGCTGAGCTCCTCCATCAGGTGAGCTTTATTGTGCAAACGTCCTGCCGTATCAATCAGTACCACATCAGTTTGCCTGGACACTGCACTCTGTACTGTATCAAATGCCACCGCAGCCGGGTCACTTCCCATAGCTTGTTTTACAATCGGCACACCAACTCTCTCACTCCATATTGTTAGTTGGTCAACTGCAGCTGCACGAAAAGTATCAGCAGCACCTAACAAAACTTCCTTCCCTGCCTTCTTAAAATTATACGCCATCTTACCTATTGTGGTAGTCTTACCAACACCGTTTACACCCACCACTAAGATCACATATGGCTTGGTTGGTAAATCAGAATCAAAAGCGTAACTATTTGATTCTGGTGCATCTACTAACATTTGTTCAATTTCCTCCTGCAGCATTCTATTCAGTTCGGAAGAATTGAGATACTTGTCTTTTGAGACCCTTTTTTCTATTCGTTCGATGATCTTCACAGTGGTTTCAATACCCACATCCGCACCAACCAAAGCCTCTTCCAGGTTGTCCAGCACTTCCTCATCGACAGTACTTTTACCGGCGATTGCCTTGGTAATCTTAGAGAGAAATCCTTCCTTGGTTTTTTGCAAACCCTGGTCAAGACTTTCCTTCTCCTTTTTACCGAATAGTTTATTAAAGAATCCCATACTTAACTTTTACTATTAATGGATTGCCCACAGAGAACAACACCAGAATTTTCAAACCCCTCTTCACCATTCACTAATTTAAACAACAAAAGCCATCCGTTGGATACGAATAGCTTTTGGATATCTTTTTACGATCAAAGAATTATTTCTGAGCCAGAAAATCTTTCACTTTGTCTTTGTGAACCATCTGCTCTTTAAACGTGTAAGCACCAGTTTTTGGGCTACGTACCGCTTTAATAACTTTTGTATAGTTCTTTGCTTCTGCGGCCTGTTTAGGGTCTTTCTTGATCGCCGTTTTTGCTGCTTTTGCCATGATTACTTGATTTCTTTATGAACAGTTACTTTTTTCAAAATCGGATTGAACTTCTTCAACTCCAGACGCTCCGGGTTGTTCTTTTTGTTTTTTACCGTGATATAACGGCTGGTGCCCGGCTGACCACTTGTTTTGTGCTCAGTGCATTCCAGGATTACTTGTACACGGTTGCCTTTCTTTGCCATGATTATTAAACTTTAAATACGTTAGATTTTTTCGCCTTTTGCTCTCAATTCTTTTACTACGCTTAATAGTCCATTCTTGTTAATGGTACGAAGTGCAGTTGTTGATAATTTCAAGGTTATCCATTTATCTTCTTCGGCCAGGTAAAATCTCTTTTTCTGCAAATTGGGCAGAAAACGACGTTTTGTTTTGATATTGGAGTGAGAAACCTTGTTTCCTCCTATCGGCGTTTTACCTGTTACCTGACATACTCTTGCCATGATTGATACAAATTTTGGGACGGCAAAGGTAGGGGAAATCAGCCAATTAGCAACCGGAATTAATTGTTTTTTTGGCAAAATTCTTCACAGCCTGTGGAAAGGATGCTCCCATTGATTTTCAGGGACAAACATATGGATTTTGTGCAAAAGCTAAATCCGATAGCACTGCTGCTCTTATGCACAACCAGCACTGACTTAATCAGCCTGTTTAGCGGGTCGCCGCATTACCCGGCTTTTGCCAATTGACTGTTTTCGGATAACTTCGCAGCTCATTACTTTTCAACTTATTAACTTATCAATTTAATATAAAAAATATGGCATACGATGTAGTTGTTCTTGGTAGCGGTCCCGGAGGTTATGTGGCGGCAATCCGGGCCTCTCAATTAGGTTTAAAAACAGCAATTATTGAAAAGGAAAGCCTCGGAGGTGTCTGTCTCAACTGGGGTTGTATCCCTACCAAGGCCTTATTGAAAAGTGCCCAGGTAAATGAATATATTAAACATGCCAAAGACTTCGGTATAGAGGCTGCCGGTACACCCAATTTTGAATCAGTGATCAAAAGAAGCCGGGGTGTGGCTGATAAAATGAGCAAAGGTGTACAGTTCCTGATGAAGAAAAATAAGATCGATGTGATCATGGGTTTTGGAAAACTGGTTTCAAAAGGAAAATTAGAAGTAACTGATAAAGACGGAAAGAAACAGATTGTTGAAGCCAGGCATACCATTATCGCCACCGGCGGACGCAGCCGTCAATTACCCACAATGCCAATTGACGGGAAAAAGATCATTGGATACCGCGAAGCAATGGTGTTACCTCAAATGCCTAAGTCAATGATCGTGGTGGGCAGTGGCGCTATCGGAGTTGAATTTGCTTATTTCTACAATAGTATGGGTACAAAAGTGACTATTGTTGAGTTTCTGCCCCGCATTGTTCCGGTAGAAGATGAAGAAATCTCCAAAGAACTCGAGAAACAATACAAAAAAAATGGTATTGGTATCATGACAAGCAGTGAAGTAACTGCTGTTGACACTTCAGGAAATGGAGTAAAAGCAAAAGTAAAAACGGCAACAGGTGAAGTGGAACTGGAGGCTGATGTACTGTTAAGTGCAGTGGGTGTGTCTGCCAATATCGAAGGTATTGGATTGGAAGAATTGGGTATCAAAACAGATAAAGGCCGCATCATGGTTGATAAGTACGGGCAATCGAATGTGCCTGGTATTTATGCTATAGGCGACTGCTCACCCGGACAGGCACTGGCACACGTTGCAAGCAAAGAAGGAATTGTATGTGTGGAAGCAATTGCATACAATGAAAAGAAGTATCATCATCAGCCTGAAGCTATTGATTATAACAACATCCCAGGCTGTACTTACTGTGTACCTGAGATCGCTTCAGTTGGTTATACGGAAAAACAAGCTAAAGATGCCGGCTATGATATTAAAGTAGGTAAGTTCCCATTGAGTGCAAGTGGTAAAGCTTCTGCTGCCGGTCATACCGAAGGTTTTATCAAAGTAATATTCGATGCTAAATACGGTGAGTGGCTGGGCACTCATATGATCGGTTATAATGTAACAGAATTGATTGCAGAGACTGTAACTGCCCGTAAATTAGAAACCACTTATCATGAAGTGCTAAATGCGATCCACCCCCACCCGACCATCAGCGAAAGTATTAAAGATGCAATTGAAGTGGCCTATGGTGAAGCAATCCATATCTAAACCTTAATTAATAACAGGATAAAAAAAGGATTACCGGGCAACTGGTAATCCTTTTTTACATTTTAGTGCATACTATGCCCAAATAAAATAGCCGTCTTGTTTTACACGAGACGACTCTTTGCTTGCCGTTAGTATATATTTTGGTCGCGACTTTACAGTTTTACAAACTTCATTTTTATAGACAAGCCCTGATCATTTTTTGCTGCAAGGAAATAAAGACCCGGTTGCAGGCGGCTTATATCAATTTGCTTAAATTTCGTCGTAATCATCACATTCATAATACTTTGTCCATGCATGTTAGTCACAAAAATAGTTTTTCCTATCCAGCGGGTATCATAAGAAAGATCAAGGGTCACAGTAGTCGTTGCCGGATTTGGATACATTTTTGGCTCCAGCCATTTAGGGTCTTCGTCCGGTATGGGTGCCTCAAATATTAATGGAGCATCCAGTCCTTTAGAAGAAAGTAATGAATTCCGGAAAGCTCCCCCCGCAAACAAAGCCCTCATCCTTGCTTTCTGTCCTTCTGTAAAGAGGTTCATGCAGGCATCATTCGTAAAATCCATATAGTTATTGTACATATCACCGGTGGGACCATTGCCACAGGTAACCCGGATATTAGTTGGACAGCCTGTAGTATAGCTGGCCTGCTTTGGTGTATCGCTTACTCCATCATCACCGCAGTATTCATCTCCCCATATATGTTTTAATCCCAGCCAATGCCCTGTTTCATGCACTATCGTTTTGTTTGTTCCGCCAAAAGCTGCAATTCCCATCACAATGCCATCAACATCTTCCGGACCACCCACCGTACTGGCATAACCGGCAAATTTTTCCATATTGCATACCCATATATTCAGATAACTTTTACTATCCCATGCATCGTCTCCCATTTCAGCGGAGAATTTCATTTTATCATCCATTATCCATTTTGATACAGGGGTATATTTACGGATAATACCGGTGGTTGATCTTTTACGGGGATCTGAAGTAGCCAATTGAAACTCTATTTCACAATCAGCAGCCAATCCTTTAAATACTGCAGGCGTATTGACAGAGTCGGCATTTTTTCTCCGAAAACATTTATTCAGCAATTCTAACTGGCTGGCTACCTGCGCATCAGATATCTTTTCTCCTGAAGTATGATAAAGGTTATGAATTACCACAGGTATTTTGATAACACCACTTTCAATGCGACTGGTAGAACTATTTTCCATTACAAGCCTGGTAAATCGTTCTATTCCGTTTATAGTTTTATTTAATGCAGGATTGTTCTTTAGCTTTTGCTGTGCATAGGAAGATGTTACACAATTCATTTGTGCAATAAGCTGATTACTGATTAATCCCAGTAAAAGGAAAATAATGTTCATTCCCGCCTTCATAGTACCAAATCATTTTATACATCAGGGCACGGCAATAATATAACAACCATGAGTCATTCATTTGGATTGGAAATAGAATAGGGACTATTGGGAAATACTAAAAAGGCGATTCAGGGATACGATTTAGGGGATTAAACTTTCGCCGGACAAGGTTAGAAGTTTAAAGATAATATTAAATTCCAGAAATCCTATACCTGTACATACCGTATTTTCCCTATTCTCAGCTGCTATTCAATAAGCTTTAACAGCTAAAACCGTTACCAGTACTTACTTTTGTAAGAATTTATATATAAGCAAATGAAGAAAATATTTTTTATCGCCACTCTTTCTTTTTTTGTGGCCTGTAAAAATGAAGACAAATCAGGAACTGTAACTCCTCCGGCAAATGCTCCCAAAAGTATGAGTTACTCAATAGTGGCCACTTATCCGCATGACACCTCTTCTTACACCCAGGGATTGCTGATCTATAACGGAGTAATGTATGAAGGAACAGGTAATTATGGAAAATCCAAATTAAAAATGGTTGATTTAAAAACCGGGAAGAGTCAACAGGAAATATCTCTTGATAAGAAATTTTTTGGAGAAGGTGTCACAATTTTAAATGACACCATTTACCAGTTAACCTGGAAAGAAAAAACTGTTTTCGTTTATTTATTAAAAGATTTGAAAAAAATCAAGGAATTCCCCATAGAAATTGAAGGATGGGGATTAACAACAGATGGCAAAAACCTTATTGCAAGCAATGGCAGTGGTGACCTGTTTTATTATGAGCCATCCTCCTTTAAACTGGTAAAAACACAGACAGTAACAGAAGCCGGCAGTCCTTCGTTTAACCTGAATGAACTGGAATACATTGATGGTTATGTGTATGCCAACCAATACACTTATCCTTATATTTTTAAGATCAATCCCGGCACCGGCGAAATAGTAGCCAAAGCCGATCTTACACAAATGTGGGACCGTATAAAAGCCATTGACCCCGATGCCGAAGTACCCAATGGTATTGCATACGATGCTGCAGCCAAAAAAATATATATTACCGGGAAATGGTGGCCTGAGTTATACGAAGTACAGTTTGGTCAATAACTACTTACCAATGATATAGATCACCGAGCTGCATTTCTTCACATCAGCTGATGCCCCGAGGTTTGAAAGCAGTCCATTGAAAAAAGCAGCGCCCAGATTTGTTTTCCCGTTCTTGTATTTACTGCTCAGCATCGATACATAAAAACTGTCGTACCACATTGGTTTGTATCGGAGCAGTTTCATTCCGTGTTTTTCTATCAGCACCTTCATTGATTGCGGGGAGAAATGATACAGATGCCTTGGTACATCATAAGCAGCCCAGTATTCTTTATATACAAAGGCATCCTTCGATGTATAGTTTGGTACTGCAATGAATAATTTCCCATTCTCTTTCAATAACAGTTGCAGTTTGGCCATATATCCCTGCAGGTCATGCACATGTTCCAATACATGCCAGAGAGTGATAGCATCAAAAGTCTTATTTGCTAATTCATAAAAGCCACTGATATCCGAGAGGTCAACGTCAAAAGATTGTTTCGCTACGTTTCTGGCATCTTCATCTGGTTCAAGACCGGTTACACTCCAGCCTTTCTGTTTCATCTCACCGGCAAAAGCTCCGGTTCCGCTTCCCACATCCAAGAGATTTCCTTTGGTTAACCCTGTCACTCTCTCAATCAGTTTTCTTTTTTGTTTCAAAGTCCTTTTCCTTACCGATTGATACAGACTATTGATTAATCCCTTAGAAGTATTGGTATGGGAAATATAATTTTCCGATTTGTAATAGGGAGATATAGAGGCGGCATCCGGGACATCCTGTGTAAAACGGAAACTACAGGCATTACAGCCAGCCACTATAAAGGTCTCACCGCTTACCGTATGATCTTTTGCAGCCAGGATATTTATGATATCGGCAGAACCGCAAACCGGGCAATGAGTATAATGTATCAGCTCTTTCATAACAGAAAGCAGCAAAGTAAAATCAAAATGATTAAAAAGAAGGAAAAACTATGGCAATACCTTTCGGGTATCATTCGTCTCTGCCGGTATCAATCTCTTTCCATTAGCTGCTGAAGAAATATCAACACCGTGCTCGGAAAAATACCAGCCTATAAATATCACTGAAAGAACTGCCACCACCAATGCATAAGCCCACCAATACGATGTTGTTGCTTCCGGCTGATTAAAATATTCAGTCATCTCTGCAGATGTCCTCTCGTCTTCACCTACCCTCACCATATGTTCGGCTTTCTCCCTTACCACTTTATCGGCAGGAACAAATGACTCCAGTGAATTTTGACGTTCCTGGGGAATGAACTTTACATCACCACCTAACCCCTTACTCAATTGTCCTACTCCACTCCAGGTTATGATATCACCACCAGTAATTTGTTTTTTCAGGTCAAATGCAAAATCATTAAATCGAATAACTGCATCCCTGTCTGAAACATGCAAAGCAGCACCAAGCCAGTTAAAAAAACTGTTGGATGGGGTATTAAATAATGATTGAAGAGAAATGGCATAAGCTGGCGGATCAATCCTTTTCTCAGGGAAATTAATTGTTGCAGCTTTTCTTTCCAATAAAAAAGTGCCGATACCCGGCACCGGTAATTGTTTATGCTGAATGAGATATTGATACAGTTCTGTGTACATCATCAGTTCTTTTGGTCGAACGAAAATACGACTCCGCCGACAAAGTTGAACCCGTAAACAGGATATTGGTTCCAGCGCTGGTACTCTTTATTGAATAAATTATTGAACTGCGTCCACAAATTGATGTTTTTTGTGATCTTGAATTCAAGGCCGGCATTCAGATCAAAGGCACCGTCAAGTTTACCCGGCGTATTATCTTTTTTCAGGTACTTAGAGCCACTCCACGCAAACAGATCAGTCTTCAGCCACAAATCTTTAATGATTTGCAGTCTTAAATTGGTTTTTAGTTCCAGTGGTATCATACCCCATGCTTTTGCTTGTGACCGGAAACCGGAAAATTGATTAAATATCAACCCGGTGATCATAGAGAACTTCTCCCCTGCATTATAGCCAAACTCACCGGAAAAATTAACCACATTCATTTTATCTTCATATACCACGTTAAAAGATTTCCCGTCACCTGCAGCACTTGTATCATTGATGAACAATGGTTGATTATTCAGTTTATTGAATCCCACTTTCGCTGCATAACTAAAATGATCACCGGCAGTACCTTTAAATCCGGCAAATCTCTCTTCTATCCAGGTATTGCGTAATGTCCCCGGCAACCACAACCAGGGATTTTGTCCGGCCAGGTACTGGTAAGTCGTTTTACGGATATATCCTGTCCATCCTGCCTGGAAAGTGAATCGTTTATCGGATGAACTGATGTCGGCCAAAATGTTCGGGAACATTTTAAACTTGCCGTTATCCCAGGATGGACGGATGCCCACCTGTGCATTGATCTGCGATGTTTTATACAATACCGATGGTGAGATATAATACATCGTATTATTGATAGCTGTTTTATTTTCCGGTGAGAAGCGGGTAAGGTCGAAAGTAATCCCCAGGTTCACTGCAAATTCTTTTCCAATTGTCTTCTGCAACGGTGCATTTACAATTGTATTACTCTCACTGTTCTTAAGGTTATCTGAAAATACATCGATCTTAATTTCAGGCGCATAAGTCAGTCCGAATTCAGTTTTATTAATATTATGAAAAGCAATCCTGCCACTGATGGTTTGAAAACTTTGTTTCAATGAATCAGAAGGGAAAACCAAAGTTGCCGGCAGGTAACCATATTTATATGTCCGGTCCCGCTTCATCCCCAAACCAGCATCCCATTGCAGGTTATTACCCGATTTAAAATAACCGGACAGTCGTACATTGGTATTGCTGAATTTCTGAAAATCCCTTTTACTTTCGGATGCCACATGTTTGGCATATATATTTAAACCGGCCGTCTCGCCATCACCAAAGCTGATACCTGCCTGTACATAAGGAGTACGCAAACTTCCAAACCCGGCTTTTATATAACTGCTGTTATCAAACTTAACTACAGAATCAATGGATAAAGCCAATGGTTTTAAGGAGCCGGGCTGATAGCCCAATAAAAGATTCTGGTTTGGAATATCGTAATTGAGTTTTGCTTTTGTAGTATCTGCTGCAGGCGGAGAAGCATTAAAATTTATTTTGGCAGCTTCCCGCAATACTGGTTTAAAACTGGAGACAATGGTTACACCCCCACTCTTAGTTGTATCCTTCTGGGCAAAGGAAATTCCAACAGAAAAAATCCCAACACTGAGAAAGAATATTTTATATAGTGCTTGTTTCATTTTTATTAATCTGTTTTAACTGCAAAAAATCTAATTTCCTACCTTACTTGATTCACTTTCTTCATCCACAACTTTGCTCAGCTTTGCCTGTGCCTCACTCTTTAATTCTGTATTCAGTGTATTATCCACAATGCTCTGGAATGTAGCCTTGGCATTGAAATAATCCTTCTGTTTGAAATAAACGTCTCCTAACAGAATGTAAGCCTTCGTAACCCAATAATCATATGAACCTGATTTATTGATCGTTTCAAAAGCAGATTTCTCTGCATCCGTTAATTTATTCAGCTGATAAAAGCAATTGGCGATCTCATACCGGGCTTCAGCAGCTAAGGCTGCCTTATTGATCTGCACCACTGATTTAAAATTCGTAATAGCCGTACCATAATCGCCGGCAACCTGGTAGGATTTGGCGATGGCCATATTCGCCAATGATTTATCATCAGCACTGCTTCCCTTTGCTGAAGTCAATTCCTTGGCATTGTCAACTGCTTCTGTCCATTTTTGCAACTGGTATTGACACCGTAATAGCCCCCGCATTGCTTCCAGCTTGTTTTCCTGGCTGGCAGTTATTTGCTTCAATTGTCCATAATAACCTTCTGCCTTTTGATAATTCTTTAACTCAAAGAAATTGATCCTTGCTGCCGTTAATACAGCTCTTTCAGCAAATTTATTTGGTGCATTCACTGCCACTTCATCGTACCCCACCAACGCATTATTCCAGTCTTTCTTTGAATTGTATATCTCTGCCCGGTTAAAATTTGCATCCAGTGCATATGCCCCATCGGGAAATTTTTGCAGGTAGTCGTTGAAGGCCGTTAATGCCGCATTGATATTCTGGTCATCATACTGTTTTTCTGCTGCTGCATACGTAAGCGAATCCTCCGTATTCATACTCAACGGACGACCTGCCTGCCGCATAAAGTTTGCATATTCACCAGGTTTTCCATCCTCGATATAAATGGTTTTTACATTGTCCAGGGCATCCTCTGTTTCCGGTGCATTAGGGTATTTTTCTACCAGAAATTTGAACTGTTTTAATGCTTCAGTATTATTATCAATATTATAATACGATGTACCCAATTTAAGATATGCCTGTGGTATCAAACTGGCATTGTTGCTGTTCTTTATCACATTACCTAGGAATGGAATGGCTTCCCTGAAACGTTCATCCCCCATATACGTATTGGCAACTTCCATATTGGCGTCGGTAACCAATGATGAGGCGGGAAACTTCCGCATCATGGTATTCAATAATGATATCTTCTCGGTTGAGCTTCTTACTCCCGCCAGCATTGCAATCTGGAAGGTGGCATAATCCTCTGCCGGCCAGGAGAATTTTACCACGTTATCATAATGAGTTTTTGCTTTTGTATAATCTTTCTGCATGAAATAGCAATCAGCAGTACGGATATAAGCATCCTGTACAAATGAACCGGAACTAAGCGATGGATTCCTGCCCAAAGGTTCAAAAAATGTGAGCGCAACGGGATAATTTTCTTTTCGTAAATAACAATAGCCCAGGTTGTAGCGGGCATTAGCAGCGTTAGCTTCACCACTGGTTGGTGAACCACCACTTACATAAGCATTGTAAAACTTAATGGCCTCATCAATTTTATTATTGCGATAGGCCAGTTCCCCTTTCCAGAAGTTCAATAAGGGAAGAACGGACCCATTATTCGGATCTTTCAATGCTTTATCCAATAATGCATCCGCTTCTGCCAGTCTTCCATCGTTGATCAACTCCGTAGAACGGCCATACAATATTCTCGGGTATAATCTTTTTGCATTTTCAGATGGCTTTGCTAAACTTTCCAATAAAGACTGGGCATCTTTATAATTATTGGTATTGGCCAGCACATCTATCATTAACTCTTTCGCTTCTGTATTATATTTTGAATTGGGATAATCAGTCAAAAAAGAACTCAGGCTGTTCAATGCTTCGTCCTGGTAACCTAATTCGTAAGAAAGCTTGGCGTACTGGTACTTGGAAATTTCTTTTTGCTCGGGGTAACTGCTGTTGGAGGAACAAAACAAAAAAGCATTACGGGCATTTGATTTCTGTCCTGTCTTCAGATAGGCATCCCCAAGCAGGTACATCGCATGCTGGCTTAGCGAATCATCTTTACCACTTAATTGTTTGAACCCATCTATGGCTTTACTCAGCTGGTTTTCCTGGTAATAACTATACGATAATTCATACAAGTCTTCCCTGCGAACTTTTTTAGAACGGCTTACATAATCTGACAGGTAAGGTAATGCTTTGGCAAACTCTTTCTTTTCAAAATAAGCATGACCAAGCATCTGCTTCAGCTCAAGGTCATAATATTGAGAACTGCTGCCGGCTTGCAATTTATTCTGGATATAATTAATAGCCTCATCCTTTCTGCCCTGTACATAATATATCTGGGCAATATAATAAGGCACCACGGTTGAGTAGTTCTTTTCGTTTTCCACCACTTTAAAAGCTTCAAGAGCCTCCCTGTATTGCCTGTCGCGGAAAGCAAGAAACCCGTAATAATAATTTGCATCCAGGTAATTCGGGTCATCTTTTATAGTGCGGATGCTGTTAAACAATAGTTTGGCAGCTGCAAAACGCTGCAACGTGAAATTAGAGTAGCCCTGGTGAAATTTCATGTCTGCTATCTCCCGGTTACTGAGGTTCGCAATATTGGTTTGCTCATACCGGTTGGCTGCTTCAGCAAAATTCTCAGTGCGGAAATAAAATTCAGCCAGGTGATAATTCATCATCTGTACCCGGGAATCATTCTTCTCCACTTCAATATACTCCTGCGCCTCTTCTTCCGACCGTCCTTCACCCTGTTTCAATCCGCAAACGATCGTATAATATTTAATTTCCTGTACCGTAACAGCGGTGTTGGCCATATCTGTTTCCTTTACCGACTGGCGAAGTTCCCTGAATAACGGATAAGCCAGGCTGTATTGTTCTTTTTGAAAATACTCTTTGGCTTCTTTAAATTTTTCTTCGGGATCTGAATAAAAACGGGTCTGCTGGGCAAAAACGGAAACGCTGAGGAAAATGGCTAAACTTAGTAAACTTTGTTTCTTCATTGATTTATCCTTTAACCGATGGTGGATTAACGTTGCGAATATTCAAATTATTTCAGGTGAGACCAAACATCATTCCAAACAGGTGTGGATAAGTAAGAAGTTGGGAACGCTTTAACATTTAGTTGTTGTTTCATCAAAATAAAATGGATACTCCTCACTTTTCAAAACCAGGCATTGCAGTTATTCCCTAATATTGCATTTTGATTAAATGAAACCCTTGAAAACATTCTTTAGTACTAAATATTCAGATAAATCCATTTCATTATCTCTGCTACTTTTACGTCTTTCAGCCGGTGGCCTTATGATTCCGCATGGCTATGATAAGCTGATGAATTTTGCAGTTAAATCCGCCAGGTTTGCGGACCCATTTCATATCGGCAGCACCACTTCTCTTTCAATTGTGGTTTTTGCTGAATTTTTCTGTGCCATTCTTATTGTTGCGGGGTTATTGACAAGACTGGCCAGTATTCCACTGATCATTGTTATGGGAGTGGCCCTGTTCAAGTCTCATAACGGAGAAATATTTGGTGAAGGGGAAAAAGCGGCTCTTTTCCTCATTGGTTACATGGCAATATTATTCAGCGGCCCGGGGAAAATTAGTATGGACAAGCTGATCGGTAAATAATATTTAGCTTCGTTAAATGTTTACAACAGAAACGCAGATAAGGGTTCGATACGCAGAAACTGACCAGATGGGTGTGGTATATCACAGCAATTTCTTTCCTTATTTTGAATCGGCCCGGGCGGAATCCATCCGCCAATTAGGGTTTACGTATGCCGATATGGAAAAAATGGGGGTGATAATGCCGGTTGTGGATGTGCATTGCCGCTACCTCCGTCCTGCAAAATATGATGACCTGCTGACGATAAAAACCATGCTGAAAGAACTCCCCACACATCATAAAATAGAATTTCACCACGAAGTATTCAATGAACAAAATGAATTACTGGCAGTCGGTAAGATCATCCTTTATTTTATGGAAGCAAAAACCATGAAAAAGACTATCATGCCTGAGCTGTTATTGAATAAACTTCAATCTTATTTTTCTTAATTTTAGTTGATGGAGAATTTTACAGAGCTACCCGGTGAGATAAAAAGCGATGGATCGGCGGCTTCCACAGAAGAAGTAATTATGATTCCGCCTAAATATCAAAAACCGGAAGAAAAATCGAATATCTGGCTCCGATCATTCATCAGCCTTGCAGCTTATCTCGTTTTAGGCTATTATATTTTTCCCAGCTACCAGATTTTGCTGCTCATCACTGCCATTGTGATGATCCATGAATTGGGACATTTTTTTGCCATGAAGTTTTACCGGTACAATGAGCTGGGCATTTTCTTCATCCCGCTGCTCGGTGCTTATGTATCTGGAAATAAAAGAGAAGTATCACAATTGCAGTCAGCCGTTATTTTACTGGCAGGACCTTTACCGGGAATTATTATCGGTGCTGTTTTATTCCTGGTCGACCAAAATAACCCCGGCATATATTTTTGGGATATTTCCCTTCCCAGGATCGGTTTATTGTTTATCATTCTTAACCTGATAAACCTTTTGCCGATTTATCCTTTGGATGGTGGCCAATTACTAAACCGTGTTTTCCTGGATGAAGAGAGCTTTTGGAGTAAGGTCTTTGTTTTTTTATCAGCTGCATTTTTATGCCTGCTGGCTGTCAAACTTCCTTTTTATCCTTTATTATTATTTCCGGTTATGATGCTGTTGCGCCTTGCCGGTGAAAAAAAAATCACCAATATTGAAAAAAGAATCGAAGCAGCTGGTATTCACACAGACCTTGAATATGAAGACCTGCGGGATGAAGATTACTGGAAGATCAGGAATATATTGATTGAAGAACATCCTGCTTTCAAAGATGTGGATCAATCCCCTCCGTATGAATTCAGCCATAAAGAAGAAAAGATAATGGCGATGATACAAAGTCTGCTTCACCGGCACCTGATACAGGATGTGCCGGTTGCCGGAAAAATATTCATCTTTCTTATCTGGGCAGCAGCCATTGCCTCACCCTGGTTGCTGAATATAGATATGAGTTTCTTTGATCGTTTCCGTTTCTGATTATACACGGTAATAATCTGCCCTCCAGTTCTGAATAGCTTGTTTAATTTGTTTTTGGGAAAGCTTTTCGGCTGCGGCTTTTTTTGCCAATGCAGGGAACTCCTCATCGCCGGCGAAACGAAGTGCAATCACCTGGCTGATGTGAAGTTGTTTATCCAATGGTTTGCCGGTGAGAATAAAATGACGGAAATTCTCTTCGGCACGGATAGCACGGTCTTGTGCTTTTAATGCAAAGACCCTCGCATACCAGGCCACACCAAGCAATGCTAAAAATACAACGACGAGCAATGCAGCAGAATAATGCGTAGCAGCATCTGCATGAAAAAGATTGACAACACTGCCGACAAGTCCAGACACAATCAATAAAAAGGTAACGCCGTGGAAGCCTGGTACCATCCGGGCATGATTTTTAAAATTTTGTTCAGCCATTGCAATTAGTTTTGGTTTGTAGTTAACCCTGAAAGTAGCGATTTTCTTCCTATTCACCGTTCACTAGCAATCACTCACTACTTCAGTGCATCCAGCACTTTGTACATTTTGTTCACCAATACAGAAGTTTTGCCACTGTAATTATTTACCAGGAAAGAAAAAATATACTCTTTCCCATCTTTTGCTTTATGATAACCGCAGAATCCTTTTACATCGCTGATGGTACCGCTTTTCATCACCATTCCATTATAGATGGGTAATGAGTTGTAGAAATATTGAAACCAGTCTTTTGTCTTAGCGTATTTCAGAATTTCAACCTGTGCATGTGTAGTAACACGGTTGAGTGGTGAAAGACCGGAACCGTCATACATATTCAGTTCATTTTCATCAATGCCTTTTTCTTTCCAGAATTTCTTTACAATTGCTACACCGCTGTCTGTACTGCCAAACCCTTGTTTTTCATAAGCAAAAGTTTTTACCAATGCCTCTCCATACAGATTAATGCTTTTTTTATTGAACCAGTAGATGATGGAATCAAGGGAGGGAGAATAGTGGGTGTAGATACTTTTATAGTTCACTGTTGAATCTTCGGTAAGAAAAAGAGAAGATAAATGATTGTAAGGTTTATTTTCCCCAAATAAAGAATCCCGAAGTGTTTCAATAAATTGAAACGGAGGATATGGCATTGCTCCAGAAATCTGAAACTTATTTTCATTTATTGGTATTGTACCTTTCACAATCCCCTCGTTGCCTGAAACAGGAAAATATAAATAAGCATTATCCCCCGAACCTGCTTTAGCAGCCGACGCATTAGAATGAATTTTATAAGAATATAATTCTGGATTTGTTTTAACTACTTCAACTCCGTCGCCAATTTTAGATCCGGATTTAAGCAAAAGATCAAATTGGTTTTTCCGCCAATTCAATACTCCAGCACCAGCTCCATAATAATTTGCAATATCCTGCCAAATCCACCCATCAGGTATGCTTTGAGTATCCCATCCCTTTTGAATTACATAGACACTTGAATTAGTGCTTTTAATATGAGGTTTTAACCTATCTACTAACTTATCTAATATAGTAGCTTCCTTAGTTAAACTCCAACGCCAACTGCCAAATGTTGGATCTCCTGATGGTTTTAAATAAATTGAGTTGTTTTTATCTCCGAAAATTATTCCAACCTCAGTCTTATACCTATAATCCCTCCCCAACAACTCAAACGCCGTTACACTAGTAATGATCTTTTGAGTAGAAGCCGGTGCCAGACCAATCTGAGAATTTTTATCAAACACCACCTGCCCTGTCATAGCATCGATTACGTATAGTGAACTGATGGCATGGCGCAACTGGCTATCGCTTTCAAATTGTTGAAAGGCATTTTGTAACCGTTGGGAAACGAGCTGTGCGGATACACCAGTGACGAGGATCCAACAGCCCGTGATCAGCAAGAAAACTTTTTTCATAGTTCAGTGGTTATAACTTTGCGTTCAAATTACTTCATTTCGCTCTAATCATATCTTAAATGAAATCTAATTCTGTAAACGCCTCCATCATCACCATCGGCGATGAATTACTGATTGGCCAGACGATTGATACCAACTCCGCTTTCATTGCCCAGGAGCTCAATAAAATTGGTGTGTGGGTTCGTCGCAGGCTGGCTGTTGGTGATGTGTATGAAGATATATGGCAGGCACTGGATGAGGAAGGTCGTCAATCTGATATTATAATCATCACGGGAGGACTTGGCCCAACTGCGGATGATATTACCAAACCATTACTTTGCAAATATTTTGGCGGTAAACTGGCAGTGAATGAAGAAGTACTGTCACATGTAAACTATTTGTTTGAGAAAGTGTTCCGTCGTCCCGGGCCAATGCTGGAACGAAACCTGAAACAGGCTGAAGTACCGGATGTATGTACTGTATTGCACAATGCAAGAGGAACAGCTCCCGGCATGCTATTTAAAAGGGATGGCAAGGTTTTTATATCATTACCGGGGGTACCACATGAAATGAAAGGTCTCATTGTAAATGAAGTGGTTCCTTACTTGTTATCCGCATTCAAAATGCCGGCCATTGTTCACAAAACAGCCTTTTCAGCAGGACAGGGAGAATCGATGATCGCTGAACTACTGAAAGATTTTGAACCTTCTCTCCCATCGCATATCAAACTGGCCTACCTGCCCAATTATGGTATGGTAAAACTAAGATTGACCTCCAAGGGTGATAATAAAGAGGAAGTGGAAAAGGAAATGATGCCCTATTTTGAAAAATTGCAGGAACTGGTAAAAGATTTTCTTGTCACCAACGAAGATGAAGGACTGGAGATAGTGATTGGTAAGATACTGAAAGCAAAAGGTAAAACATTGGGTACTGCCGAAAGCTGTACAGGCGGGTATATTGCCCATTTAATAACATCTGTTTCCGGATCATCGGCTTATTACAAAGGCAGTGTAGTTAGCTATGCCAATGAAATAAAAGAAAATATACTGGGAGTTAAGCAGGAGACTTTACTATCAGTTGGTGCAGTAAGTGAAGAAACAGTGAAGGAAATGGCGAAAGGAGCTATCAGTAAACTTAATGTTGATTTTGCACTGGCCACTTCCGGTATTATGGGGCCTGATGGCGGGACAGATGAAAAGCCGGTCGGCACTGTTTGGATAGCTGCAGGAAATAAAGAAAAAGTGGAAACTCTAAAGCTTAATCTCAGGTTTGACCGGCAACGGAATATTGGTATGACAGCCACCAATGCCCTGAACTTTCTCCGCAAATTTATCCTTGCTAACAGTTGATAGCCTTTTATAGCAAATCATTACCTTTGGCCGGTTAAAAATTGCTTGTCTCCTGCCCATCTGTGTTTCTGAAGCCGAAGTGTGCGACGCAACAGGTGATGAGCTTTATTCTGTCGCTGATAAACAAATTAAAATATTATGGCCATTGTTGATTTAGTAATGCCAAAACTGGGTGAGAGTATCATGGAAGCCACCGTACTTAAATGGCATAAGAAGCCCGGCGATTCGGTGCAAATGGACGAAACCATACTGGAAATTGCCACCGATAAGGTGGACAGCGAAGTGCCAAGCACTGCTGCTGGTGTAATTGAGGAAATTCTTTTTAATGTAAATGATGTTGTTCCTATCGGCACCACCATTGCCCGTATAAGAACCGGCGCCGATGAACCTGTTGTCTCTTCTCCCGTAGCTTCGGCTCCCGTGCAAGAAACAGTAAATATGCCTGCCCAGGAAGCCGTTGTTGTTGAAACTATAAGTCCCCAAACATCAAATATCAAACTTCAAACTTCAAACGGTAACATCAGCCGTTTCTACTCTCCCCTTGTACTGAACATTGCAGCCAGCGAAGGAGTAAGTATGACGGAACTGGAAGCAATACCAGGAACTGGAAATGAAGGAAGGGTGACCAAAAAAGATATTTTACATTATGTGGGAGCAAGAAAGTCCGGAGGTCAGCAATCAGAAGCCAGAAGTACAAGCTCCGAAATGGTGATCCCACTTGCAAAAGTGCAGCCTGATCAATCTGCAGGCAGCAGTCAGCAACTAACGACCTACACCGGCAATGTTGAAATAATAGAAATGGACCGGATGCGGAAGTTGATTGCTGACCATATGGTTCGCAGCAAACAAACCAGTCCGCATGTAACCAGCTTTACGGAAGCAGATGTGACCAACCTGGTGCAGTGGAGAGATAAAGTGAAAAAAGAATTTGAAAAAAGAGAAGGAACAAAGATCACATTCACTCCTTTATTTATTGAAGCGATAGTACGTTGTATCAAAAAATTCCCGTTGATCAATTGTTCCCTGGATGGCAATAATATCATTATCAAAAAAGATATCAATATCGGGATGGCCACTGCACTGCCATCCGGTAACCTGATCGTTCCTGTTATTAAAAATGCTGATCAGTTAAATATGGTAGGCTTAGCGAAACAAGTGAACAACCTTGCAGATGCTGCGAGGAATGGTAAATTGAAAGTGGATGACACACAAGGTGGCACATTCACCTTAACCAATGTGGGTACTTTCGGCAGTTTAATGGGTACCCCCATTATCAACCAGCCTCAGGTAGCCATCATGGCTGTGGGTGCGATTAAGAAAAGGCCCGTAGTGATTGAAACACCAGCCGGCGACAGTATCGCTATCCGTCATATGATGTACTTAAGTATGAGCTACGACCATCGCATTGTAGATGGAAGTTTAGGCGCTACCTTTTTAACAGCTGTGGCGAAGGAACTGGAGAACTTCAATCCTGAAAGAGAGTTTTGATCATTTAATAATAATTTTTTATTAAAGCTTCTGCCCATCCCAGGAGCTTTTTCTTATACTCAATGAAATACTTTCGATTCCTCGTTTTTTTGTTTTTTATTCAACCGGTTGCAGCACAAACGGGGAGCTGGAACATCATCAATACAAAACTGGACCTTACTGAAAAATGGAACCTGTTTGGGGAATTGCAGCTCCGTTCACTTCGTTTTTATGATGATTTTCATTATTATGAAATAAAAGGCGGCGCCAGTTATGCATTTAGCAAAGCCTCTACCATTTCAGCAGGTTTTGGAATTTTTGATACTTACTCCCCGGGGGGAAATTTTAAGTCCCCAATGGTTAATGATGAATGGCGCAGCTGGATTCAATTTAATATGACCCAGTATGAAAAAAGACTAAAACTGGAGCATCGCTACAGAGCTGAACAAAGATGGACCAGTGATGGTTTTCGTAACCGTTTCCGGTACAGGATCAATTCTGCTTTACCACTAAACAATAAAAAGATAGAAGCCGGAACCTATTACCTGACAGCTTCCAATGAAATATTCTTTACCAACAGGGCACCTTACTTTGAACGGAACAGGGTATTCCTGGGAGCCGGGTATGAATTCTCACCCTTCTTTACATTGCAGGCCGGCTATCTGCACCAATTTGATTACAAAATCAGTGATGAAACAGGAAAAAATTTTCTTCAGCTATCTTTCCTCTTTGAGATGCAGTGGAAAAAGAAAACGGGTGAAAAAGTTCCGGGAGGCATGGATTAATCCGAAGATTTGTTTCCATACTTTTCGTTTTTATAGAGATAGCTATCCCCTTTCCGTTTCAGGATAAATAAATTATCGTATTCGTTGTCTTTCAGATCAGCAGCAATTTCTGTTCGTTGGCTAAGCCTGTTTACAATATCATCCACCGTATTAGAATGTCCTACCACCAGTATATTACCTTTCCTGATTGCTTTAAGCTTTTCGATAAAAATATCCATCGAATCTTTTTTGCTACTGTAAATTTCGATACTGGCATTACCTCTCTGATCATTCAGCGGTTGTGCAGTCGCTATCGTACGCTTAGTATTGGTTGAAAAAATAAAGCGGATATTCTCCCCCTTCAGTTTATCACTAAGTGCTATGGCCCTCAGTTTTCCGGGATCAGATAATGGCGGATCGCTGGCCATCATCTGGCTGGCACCAGCTTCCACCGGGGCTTTTTCTGCATGACGAACAATATAGATTTTGTTTCCGCAGGAAAATAACGTAACACATATTATTAATAACAGTAAAACTCTCATCCTTATTTTTTTTAACAATCTAAAGTTAAACTTCCTTTGGATTCATACCATCTTTTTGTAAATTAGGAGAACAAAATTCGCCATCTATGAAGTCATTATCCGAAACCTGGTTTGCCGAAGGCCGTATTGATTTTGAGCTGAAAAAGTACACTCTCCTGGCTTACCTGCAGGAGGTTAATAAGTATTTTACCGAAAATAAACTCTACCCGCAACTGGCCGATATCATTTTTCATTACAACAACATTGTGGCTTTCCGGGAAAATAAAAAATACCTGCAGGAGCATTTCCCCAAAAAACTGACCGGGATACAGATGGAAAAATTACAGGTGCTCTATCAGCAAATGATCGAAGATGATGAACTGATGCAAGAACTGGAAGACATAATACATTACTCCGCCGGGAAAATCAAAACAACTATTCACAATGGTACAGAGATATATGAATTTGTCGAAGAAAAAATAAACATCGTACCCGTCGGCCTTATTCCATTAGACACACAGGAAGGTTATTTCTTTCTAAGCAGCGGCAATGTAAAAAGCACAAGGGTCTATCATTACCGGCTTTCCATTTTTGAAAAGCACGATGAAAAATACCGTAGTATCAAAACAGCATTTATTGATAACCGGATACGCAGTATCAGCAGCACCTATGAACATTTTAAATCAGAACTGATCCGTCACCGTAAAGACTTACCCAACCCTGCTGTTTATTCAATAGAGACTGAGCTTACATTCCCAATAGATGAAACATTGTTGCCCATTGCCAAGAGAAGCTTAGTAAAATTTATAAGTACTGCTGCATAAAAAAATGGTTAACAGGAAAAACCCGTTAACCATTAAATGAATAAACTAATTAACCAGTTCCAGCCCCCAATCTTTGCCTTTTTTCACCGCCGGCACTCCTTCTGTGATCCATTTTGGCGGCTTCTCCCCTTTTAGTAACCAGTCAAAGAATTGCTGCTCCCGTATGGAAATATCTTTCTGGTTCTTTCTTTCCCGCAGGTTATGGGCTTCGCCATTATAGTTCAGCATCCAGACTGGTTTACCCAATCTCCGCATAGCTGTAAATAATTCAATGCCCTGGTACCAGGGAACAGCACCATCTGCATCGTTGTGCATGATGACCAATGGCGTTTTTATTTTAGGAACATGAAAAAGAGGTGAGTTCTCTATATAAAGATTGGGCTTCTCCCATAAGGTAGCACCAATACGACTTTGTGTTTTCTCATACTGGAACTGGCGATTGGCCCCACTCTCCCAACGGATACCACCATAGGCACTCGTCATATTGGCAACCGGTGCCCCCGCCCATGCTGCTTTGAACATACTGGTCATTGTGATCAGTTGTGCCACCTGTATACCTCCCCAGCTTTGTCCCTGGATGCCGATATTCTTTGCATCGATCCATTTTTGTTTCGCAAGATTCTGTGCGGCACTTACCACATAGTCATAACAACTTTTTGCAGGGTGCCCTATGGTATAACGAATATCCGGAGAGAACACCACATAACCCCGGCTGACAAAAAAGGAAATATTCAACCGGCTGCCGGTAGGAGTTGGAGGAATATAACTATGTAGAGTGTTGGCATGTGTTTCATAGAAATACATGATCATCGGATATTTTTTATTGGGATCGAAATTCTCAGGTTTATATAATACACCTTCAGACATTTTCCCATTGAAAGCTTTCCATTTATACAACTCAGCAGTACCCCAGTTGTAGTCTTTTTGTTGGGGGTTTATGGATGAAAGCCTGATAGCTTCATCAATTGAATTTGGAACCAATTGATCTGTAAATAAATCCGGTGTTCTGGAATATGACTCTAGTGTATATAAAAGAGTGTTGGCATTTTTTGCTTTCCTGATTTGCCCAAACAAATAAGGACCGGCTTCAGCCTGTTCAAATGAAAACCACTCTTTTAACGAAGATTGAATGACCTCCTCAGATTTATCTTTTTCATGAAATAACCTGTAAAAGATATCATCGTATGGTTTCAGGTACCTAGACTCAGGATCAGTTTGCAGGTATCTTATTCTGGTTTTTCCAGTTCTTCCAACTCCGGTAATATTAATAGAATTTGACTTTTCAGCAAGAAGGCACTTCCACACATCATATCTATCATACACATACACTGCACTATCACCCTCATGCCACCCCATTACACCATAAGGTGACGGGTCGTTGGGTGTATCATGCTCTTCATCCCATAATGAAAATTTAATTTTAGCGGTAATATTCCTGGTCGTATTACCATCCCATACAAAATAGTGACGGGCCTTGCTATCGTACCACATAATATACTTGCCGGTTGGAGAAATGTATTGCGGTGTTATCACACCCAGCATATCTTTTTTCACTAATTTTTGTGAACCCTCATTTACATTGATGGCATAAATATCTTTTTTGGTGTTGCCTGCCCACTGGCTTTCGATGCGTTTGCCAAAATCAGTCACTCCTACAAACTGGTCACCATCACCTTCACAGGTCGGGAAGATGATGGGAATTTCTTCAGAACCCAGCTGTTTCAATTCTTTTTTATCCAGGTGATATACAGCCAGATAATTGGTTTGAAGGTCTCTTTGCAACCTGAATAATTGCTGTGTTTGTAAATAATCGTCTTTATAATTCCAGATATCCAGTTTCACCAGGTCTATCTCTACCAGTGAAGTGTCCTTCGGTGGCTGAATCGGTGCGGTGCCAAAGAATAGACGGTTTCCAGATTTACTGAAACTCAGATTGCCAAATTCGCTGATGGTCATACCGAGTTTCATTCCTACTGAGTTCTTATCTGCTAACAAGATCGCACTATCCATGCCGGCCTTATGATACCACACCCGGTAAAACTTTTGCAACTCTTTTGGCCGGGCATCTCTTTCCGCCACATATGCCACCTGCGAACCATCTTCTGAGAAAATAAAATTCTTAAAGTCATTCCCTCCCCTGCTTAGCACAATAGTTTTTGCTTCTTTCAGCTCATACAAGATAACTATTGGTTTACTCAACGAATCTTTGGGATTCTTTGCCTGTTCTATCAGCAACCTGCCCCCCTTTTTGCTGAAATAATATTCAAGCACATTATTAAATATTTTTTCCTGCCCATTATCCAGGTTTCTTAAAACGAGATCCGTTCCGGCTTCGGTGGGAGTTCCGGGTGTTTCATCACCTTCGGCATCGTGATTTTCAGCAATAAAGAATCCGGGATCAGTAAAGGCTTCATCATCATCCCTTTTTTTCTTTTTTTGCTTAGGAATGGATTGAATCACCTGGTGCAGTGAATCAATTATTCTATTCAGGCTATCCGTAATCTTTTTACCATTGGATTCAGGCTTTTTGGCAGCTGTTTCTTTCTTTTCAATTACCTTTTCCAGATGATATGCCACCCAACCGGCCTCTTTCTCCGGTGTTTTATACCCCTTTACTCTTGCTACTTTCCACACACTGTCTTGTCCCAATTCCACGATAGCAAATGAATCTTTTGGCATATCATCAGGCTTCTTCTTCTTGATCTTTGCTTCTCTTGTGTCCTTGAAAAGTGGCTTTATTCTGAAAATTGCATACCTGCTGTCCTCTGTAATTACAGGATTGTAACCACGGGCAATCGATTTCTTATACTTTGCATCTGAAGACTGTATTACCAGCTCATTATCTCCTTCCTGCGGATCGATAGTGTATACCACCCATTTCCCATCGTTGCTGATCATTCGTTCGCCGATACGTTGCCAGCTGTCGTATACAGAATGATCAAGGGGTTTCTTTTGTGCATAAAGGCCTGTTACAAGAAGTAACAGCAAGACCAGGCAAAAATTGGATTTTCTCATAAATAAAAATGATGACCGACAAGTTAAATCAAACAAATCAATTGTTTAACTGTTTCCTATACTGAAATTATAATATGATCAAGATTTTTTCCCTTTTAATAGCAATAACCCTGTTTTACCAGGCCCAGGCACAACGCCAGGGGTCTATTACCGGAACAGTAACAGACAAGAACCTTTTGACGCCAGTTGGATCCGTTTCGGTGCAGGTTATCGGGACTTCCCTTGGTACTACCACGGATTCATCGGGCAAATTCCGGATCAGTGGCATACTTCCTAAAAGTTATACTTTACAGTTTACATCGGTTGGATACAATGAAGTGACTTTATTTAATATCGTAATAACTTCCGGAAACGAAATAAACCTGACAGTTCAACTGGAACCTTCAATCACCCGGCTGGAAGATGTAGTGATCAAAAGCTCCCGCCGCACAGCGGTGGCCGCCAGTCTGGAAACACCCTTAAGTGTACAACGCCTGACAACTGAGGAAATCCGCAGCAACCCCGGTGGAAATTTTGATATTTCCCGGGTGATACAGGCCCTACCCGGTGTGGGTGGCACGGCCGGAAGTGTGGGTGGATTCAGAAATGACATTATTATCCGTGGTGGCGCCCCTAATGAGAATGTTTACTACCTGGACGGGATAGAAATTCCGGTTATCAACCATTTCGTCACCCAGGGAAGTGCAGGTGGCCCAACAGGAATTCTTAATGTTAGTTTCCTGGAAGATGTAAAATTGAGTTCATCGGCCTTTGATGCAAGGTATGATAACGCCTTATCCTCTGTTTTGCAGTTCAGGCAACGAAATGGCAATCCTAACAGCCTGCAGGGCAATATCAGACTTAGTGGTACCGAACTGGCAGGCACTTTTGAAGGCCCTTTGTCAAAAAACACAACTTTCCTGGCTTCCGCCCGCCGGTCGTACCTGCAATTGCTATTCAAAGCGATAGATCTGCCGATTCGGCCCAATTACTGGGACTTTCAATACAAGGTCAATCATCGTATTGACAGGAAAACAACACTGACACTGATCGGTGTAGGCGCCATCGATGATTTTTCATTCGCAGCACCCCGCAAAGCCACACCTGAAAAATTATATGTACTGGATGCAACAGCACCTATACATCAATGGAATTACACAATAGGAGCAAACATTCGCAGACAAATAAAAAATGGCTACTGGAACCTGGCCCTCAGCCGGAATATGTTTGATAATAAAATTGAAAAATTTGATGACAATGAGGAAGAAAATGAAACCAAACGCCGCATAGGTATCTTTTCACAGGAGATAGAAAATAAGCTGCGCTTCGATGTCAATAAGACCATCAATGGCTGGAAACTTGCATACGGTGGCGTTACGCAGTATGTAAAGAGCAATAACAATATTTTTAAACGCTTCCGCAAAGAGTTAACAGATCAGAACGGGAATATCATCCAACCTGAAATTTCTGTTCGCTATAATTCTGATATCAGCTTCTGGCGTATGGGAGCATTTGTCCAGGCAAGTAAACGTTTCCTTGATGATCGTTTGGGGATCAGTGCTGGTTTACGCAGTGATCTGAATACGTATACAGAGGATGGCATGAACCCACTATCCACTATATCACCCCGCATCAGCGCTTCTTATGTTCTCGCCGACAAATGGACACTAAATGCATCGATTGGTTCTTACTCCAAAATTCCGATCTATACGTTACTTAGCTTCCGGGATAATAGTGGAGTGCTGGTGAATAAAGATGCAGATTATACCCGCAGTATCCACTATGTGCTCGGCACAGAATATTTACCTAACACTACCACCCGTTTTACACTGGAGGCATTTTATAAACAATACAGCAATGTTCCAGTTTCAGTAAAAGATGGAATTTCCCTGGCTAATATGGGTGGTGATTTTGGTATAATTGGTAATGAAGAAGTGATCACCAACGGAAAGGGTAAAAGTTATGGTTTTGAATTATTTGCCCAGCAAAAACTCACCAAACGATTTTTTGGAACATTGTCTTATACCTTTTTTATCAGCCGTTTCAGCGGATTGAATAAGAAGGAAATTGCCAGTGCATGGGATAATCGTCATTTGCTTTCATTTATATGGGGTTACAAATTCAATAAGAACTGGGAATTGGGGTTGAAATTCCGTTACCAGGGTGGAGCACCCTATACTCCGTTTGATTTGCCGGCTTCACAATTGAATTACCTGACCTATAGCATCGGCATTCTGAATTATGATCAACTTAACACGGAAAAACTGGCTGCGTTTCATTCCAGTGACCTGCGAATAGATAAGAAATGGAATTTCAAAAAAACAACACTAAATCTTTACCTCGATATCACCAACTGGTATAATGCGAGAAACCCGGCTTTTCCTCAATATACATTTAAAAGAAATGCTGATAATACGGCCTTCCTTACCACAGATGGACAGCCCATCAGGCAGGATGGCTCCAATGCCGTTCCCTTCATATTGGCAAATGACGATGCCAGTGTAATTCCGACCATCGGTTTTATTATTGAATTTTAAACGGTCAGTTTAATTTTGTACCGGTAATTAATCCGTATTGCCAAAGCCCTTTTTGCATTCCCTTAAACTGGTATTTACAGGCTTTAATATTTTTCTTTTGTATTGCTGTAACGGGTTTTGAAAAATTAACCTTCTTCCATAGCAAATACAAACTGGCCAGGTAATAAATGCGATAAAGACGACGGGAAGAATGAGCTGTTTCCCTGGATATATTGCGAAAATTAGTATTACCAAATCCTGCCTGTAGCATAAAAGACTGAAACCTTTCGGGAGATTCCAGGTAATTTACCTGCCAGCCATCCAGCCATTGACGAATGTCAGGATTCTCATTGTTTTCAAAATCAGTAACAAATCCATCAGCCACTACCAACCTGCCACCCGGTCTGAGTAACCGAAATGCTTCTTTTATAAATTGTTCTTTATCATCCGCATAACAAATACTTTCACAGCCCCAAACCACATCAAAACTGGCATCAGCAAAATCAGTGGCACTATAATTCATCACACTGAAATTAACCAGGTCATCAACCCCTTTTCTCCTGGCATTGTCATTTGCCTGTTGCACATGCCTTTCGCTTAATGTTATGCCCGTTACTTTACACCCCAATAAGGAAGCGATAAAAATACTACTGCCACCCACACCGCAACCCGCATCCAGTACTTTATCCGTTGCTTTTATTGCGGCGGCTTCCATCATCACTTCGTTCATCCGCAACAAAGACCGGGGAAATGTTTTCACTGTTGCATCCCAGTATCCATAGTGAATTGCCAGGCTGTTATTCAAATCCCAGGAATCCTTATACGAATTCTCGGAATCCCTGTAATAGTCTATAATTTTCTGATGATAGTCAGTCGGCTGCATGTTCTGTCAGTTTACGTTCTACTCTGAAAAGCAAATAAACATGAATCAGTAAAGCAACAGCAATAATTGCAAACCCGGCAAAGAACCATTTACTCAGGTACTGATTTTCATTATAAACAGCAAAGGCTAGTAAAATACCATACACCGGCTCCAGGTTGTAAGTAAGATTTACTGTAAATGCAGACAATTTTTTCAGGGCATTAGCAGAAAGTTGAAAAGCGATCACTGAACAGAACCATGCAAGCACCAATAACCAGCCAGTATTCTCCCCGTCAGGAATAAAATTTTCAATTGGAAACTGCTGCAGGTAGAAAGGCAGTAATAGCGACAAAACCAGGAAGCCTCCTGTTTGCTGCCAGGTCAGCATAGTTTCTACATTGATCCTTTTTAAAAATTCCCTGTTATAGATCGGGAATAAGGATGCCAACACTGCTGAAATTAACCCGATAACAATACCCGTCTTAAACTGTGTATCAAAATGAAAGATGATATAAATACCGCTGAGTGTAACCAACCCCAGTAACAATTCCAACCAGTTAATTTTCTTTTTTAAGATCAGGGGTTCAAACAAAGCAGTAAAAAAACTAATAGCGGAAAAACAAACCAGTGCTACTGATACATTTGAATATTTTATTGATCCATAAAAAGTAACCCAGTGCATTGCTGCAATAAATCCGACACCGCTAATTTTTAAAATATCAATAAAGGGTATCTTCTGTAACTTCTTCATCAGCCCAAACAGAATCCACATAGTAACAGCTGTAAAAAGAAGCCTGTACCAGACGATCATTCCTTCATTTAAGGTAATGAGGCGACCCAATATACCCGTAAACCCAGCCAGGAAAACAGCGATGTGTAATTGAAGAAAGGCCTTTTTCATTGGCCTGCAAACTAAATAAAAGAGGGGAAGAATCGGTAATAACTATTCACTCTCCGCCAATATTTCATTTTTGCGGATTCCTGTTAAAGAGGAGACTTCTGCATCAGTATTTTTAACTCTTTTCCGGTAGTTTTTAAATAAGCTATGCCAGCGCAACTTCAATACGCCAATTACACCTTCCTTTATAATGCCTTTGTTCATCTTGGATACACCATAGGTCCTGTCCTGGAAAATAATAGGTACTTCTTTTATTTTAAATCCCAGTTTCCAGGCGGCAAATTTCATCTCAATCTGGAACGCATATCCGACGAACTCGATCTTATCGAGATTAATGGTTTCCAGCACTTCTTTTTTGTAACACATAAAACCTGCTGTCGGGTCTTTCACCGGCATCCACGTAATCATTCTTGTATATAAGGAACCGCCTTTTGATAATGCAATGCGGTTTTGCGGCCAGTTCACCACTCCCCCGCCCGCAACATATCTTGAACCAATTGCAAGGTCAGCCCCTTCATTTTTACAGGCATTATACAACCTCGGCAGGTCATTCGGGTTATGAGAAAAATCGGCATCCATTTCAAATATGAAAGCATAACCCCTGGCTATAGCCCATTTAAAACCATGAATATAAGCCGTGCCTAAACCCAGTTTACCTTTTCTTTCTTCAATAAATAACTGACCTGGAAATTTTACTTGTAATTCTTTTACAATCAGGGCTGTTCCATCCGGGGAACCATCATCGATAACCAATACATGAAAATCTTCATGCAGATTAAAAATGGCGTGAAGGATACTTGTAATATTCTCCTTCTCATTATAAGTTGGTATGACAACCAGTTTCTCCACTGTTGGATTTATATAATTGTGAACCTCTAATTTACGATAATCATCAAAGAGTGCCCTGTTAAAATTTCCAGAAGCAAAAAGCCGCATCAACCCTTTTTCAACAGCGTCCGGGTATAAATTTCGGTGAGTTTTTGTTTGGTATGTTGAGGGAAATCACCTTTCATCATCCAATCATAATACTGGGGCTCTGCCTTTAACACATCTGCCACTGGGCGGCCTTTGAATTTGCCAAAATTAAAAACTTCGGTTCCGTTTTCCATTATAAAGCGGCGGGCAAAATCAACTACCTGGTCTTCCCCGATCACTTTTAAGATCGAATCAACCGTATTTCCTAATTCCGTATATCGCTCTAACTGTGCCTCCAGGATTTCATGAGTAGCGGAAGCATCTACCTCGGCACTATGGGCACCATCAAGACTTTTACTGCAATAAAACTTGTATGCAGCACTCAGGGTCCTGGGCTCCATCTTATGAAAAATATTCTGCACATCCAGCAACTTTCGGTTCTTCATATCAAAATCCACCTGTGCCCGTAAAAATTCTTCCATCAATAAGGGAATATCAAAACGATTGGAATTATAACCGGCAAAATCACAACCATCCAGCATTTGTTTCAATTCATGCGCCACCTGCTTAAAAGTGGGGGCATCCTTCACCATTTCATCGCTGATCCCATGTATATCACTTGCATTTTTAGGGATAGGCATCTCAGGGTTGATCAGTTTTCTTTTCACACTCCGGGCCCCATCGGGAAGGATTTTAATAATAGCAATCTCAACAATTCGGTCAGTCCCCGGGTTTACGCCAGTTGTCTCCAGATCAATAAAAGCAAGGGGTTTTTTGAGTTGTAACATCAGGTTAGTAATTTCTCTAATTTCCAGAATATTTCTGGCGGTAAAGTTAACAGTTTGACATACCTGACAAAATCAAATTTGACAGAAGACCTCTATCATGAAGTAAAGAAAACCAAGTCTTTATCCAAATCAATCCTGCAGTATTCATCATTAATAATTCAGGCCGCAAAATCCCGCATGTTACTTATCTTTGTGAGTACAAAATAAGCAGCAGACTAAATCGTTAATCTGTCAAATATCCACGAAATATGAAAAATAAATCATTAATTGTTCTGGCACTCATTGCGTTAGTAATTCTGGGCGTTTCCTGCTCCTCTCAAAAATATGGTTGCCCCGGTAATCCACAGGCTAATTACAAGTTCAAAGGCTGATATTTTCACATTTATGAATTGGATTGACCTTACTTCAGAAAATCAGTTGAAAGATATTATTGCGTCATCTTACGATAGACCCCAGATAATATTTAAACATAGTACCCGATGCAGTGTCAGCAGTATTGCATTCAGCAGGCTGAAAAAGTCGGGTCCTATAACTAATGGTGATTTTTTCTATCTCGATTTACTGTCTTACCGGCAATTGTCTAATAAGATTGCTGAAATATTCAGCGTCCCGCATGAATCACCCCAAATATTGCTTATTAAAAACGGGGAATGTATCTATGAAGAAAGTCACCTGGGCATTACAGCCGATGACCTGCAGGAGCAACTCATCGTAACTTAATCAACACCTGGTTTTCGTCTGAAAAAACCTTTTCTCCCTATTTTTTTCTCTTCTTGTTTTTTCTGCGACATATAAACAGAAAACAACTCCACTTCCTGTTGCTTTCCTTTGAGTTGAAAAAGACCCAGCGATTCCATTTTTAAATATTTTGGTGCAGTTACGTTCTTTATGATCCAGTCAGATATGATAAATGTGGCATTCAGATCATGACATTTTCCCAGCATGCGGGCAGTGGTATTCAACACATCCCCATGATAAGCAATTTCAGATTTATACTTGCCAACTTCTGATACAACAACATAACCTCCATGCAGCGATGCTTTGAACTCCGGTACCCGTCCGTATCTTTCCAGGTATTGTTCCCGGTACCTGTTTATTTGCTTTTCAATGGCAAAAAAACAACGTATACATAAGGCAAACCTTAATCCTTTCTTAACCGGCCAGGAAACAACCACTTCATCTCCTACATATTGGTATACTCTTCCCATGTATCGGGCAATCGGTTCGCTGATATCATAATAATAATCCTGCAAAAAATGACTGTATTCCATTTCTCCCATTTCCTCAGCAATATCGGTTGAATGATTAAGGTCGATAAATAAAAAAATACGGTCTTCCTGCTTTACCTGGTGATACTTACCAAACACCAGGTTGAAAATTGCATCCCTGCCCAGCTTTCGGTGCAATTCATCTAAAAAATTAGATACCAGTGAAATGATAAGAGACAACCCGAGAAATTCAAATAGTTTCCTGGTGGCGAAAAAATCATGCAGGCTATGCGGGAATATTGTTTCATAGGTATTAATATTTAACCATAGAACGATATTCATGATAATAAAGAAAAGCACCATAAACCAGAAGGTAATCCGGAGTGTGCGATACAATAAATAATACCAAAAACCGGTGCGCCGGTGTTTTCGTCTGAACTCCATCGCCTGGGTTTCAAAAAAAGCAATGGCAAATCCGACCGGGATGCTGGCAATTAGCGAAGTAGATAAAGCTATCCAGTTGAGACCATGCCGGGTAAAAGCATAAAAAGCGAACAGTAGTATGGATAAATAAACAATGAAAATATTGTTCTGTGAAATGATCTTCCAGGGCTTCAGCGGGTCTATTGTCTCTGCCCCGGCAGCAAATGGATTGAATATACCCAGGCGATGCCAATGCCCGGTGTAATTAGTTCTTGTTATTTTAGCCATGTGGTTTTTAAAAGATCCGTCTAATTTAAAAATTAACAGTGAAATATTATACCTATTTAAATAATCCCTATTTTTGCCCTGTAATGAAAAAATATACACATAACCATCATCATCACTTACTCTTCCTGGGTAGGCCGTGAGGATATTATGAATAAACATAGTTGAAGGGCTTACTTAACAGTAAGCCCTTTTTAATTAAATATATCTATATGAGTGAAACATTAAAGATCGCCGTTCAGAAATCAGGCCGTTTATATGAAGGTTCCATGAAACTGCTGAAAGAATGCGGCATTGAAGTTAGCAATGGTAATAACCAGCTCAGGGTACTTGCTTCAAACTTCCCGGTGGAAGTTTTCTTTCTGCGGGACGATGACATCCCTGAATATGTACAGGATGCAGTGGCAGATATTGGCTTTGTAGGGGAGAATGTGGTCAGGGAAAAAAATAAGATTGTCGACTCCATAGAAAAATTAGGATTCGGAAAGTGCCGTCTATCCATTGCTATCCCGAGGAATGGCCAATTAAAATCCATAAGTGATTTAAACGGCAAGAAGATAGCAACCAGCTATCCAGTAATCCTTAATACCTTTTTAAATGAAAAAAAGATAGCCGCTTCTATTCATGAGATAAGCGGTTCCGTTGAAATTGCACCCAGGATTGGATTAGCAGATGCTATATGTGACCTGGTAAGCTCCGGAAGTACCTTATTCACCAACGAACTAAAAGAAATTGAAACCATACTTTTCTCTGAAGCTGTGTTGATTGGTAACAAAACTCTTTCCACCCAAAAAAGGATCATCCTTGAAAGTCTGTTATTCCGCATCCGCTCTGTGAAAAAGGCAAAAAATAATAAATACGTATTGCTGAATGCCCCCAATGATAAGCTGGATACCATTTGCAGTTTATTACCCGGTATGAAAAGCCCTACCATACTGCCTTTGGCAGAACCCGGATGGAGTTCTGTTCACTCCGTGATCAACGAAAGTGACTTTTGGAATGTTATTGAACAATTAAAAGCCAATGGTGCCCAGGGCATATTAATAATCCCCATTGAAAAAATGATTATATGATGAAGGTGTACAAATACCCTGACAAAGGAAACTGGGAAGAAATAATGCAGCGGCCGGCCACGGACTATTCTTCCCTGGAAAAAAGTGTAAAAAAAATATTACAGCAAGTAAAAGATAAAGGTGATAAGGCAATCCGAAAGTTCTCAAAAGAATTTGATGGAGTTCGTATAAAAAAAATACAGGTATCTGAAAAAGAAATTAAAACAGCAGCTTCATTACTGCCAGAAGAGTTAAAACAGGCTATACAACAGGCAAAGAAGAATATTGAACTTTTTCACCAATCACAGAAAGAAGAGGTGAAAAAGGTTGAAACCATGCCCGGCGTACTTTGCTGGAGAGAAGCTGTTGGAATTGAAAAAGTCGGGTTGTACATTCCCGGAGGCTCTGCCCCGCTCTTCTCTACCGTTTTAATGCTTGCTGTTCCTGCACAGATAGCAGGTTGCAAAGAAATAATTCTTTCTACACCACCTGCAAAAGACGGGAGTATTAATCCGGCAATTTTGTTTGCTGCGCAAATATGCGGAGTAACAAAAATCTTTAAAGCAGGTGGTGTACAAGCCATTGCTGCCATGGCCTATGGCACAGAAACTATTCCGAAAGTTTTTAAAATATTCGGGCCGGGTAACCAATATGTAACTTTAGCCAAACAAATTATTCAACAACATGGTGTTGCCATAGATATGCCGGCCGGACCTTCCGAAGTCCTGGTAATTGCAGATGAGACTGCTGTTCCTGAATTTGTAGCTGCTGATCTTTTATCGCAGGCAGAACATGGGCCCGATTCACAAGTCATTCTATTGACATCGTCTGCAATTATTGCAGAAAGTGTAACTACAGCGATCAACGAACAATTAAAAGAACTGCCAAGAAAATCAATAGCCGAAAAAGCGTTGAAAAACAGTAAAATAGTCATACTTAAAGACATTGATAAAGCAATTGAACTTTCCAACCTGTATGCCCCGGAACACCTGATACTTTCCTGTACAAATACTGAAGAAGTTGCACAAAAAATATTAACGGCCGGCTCTGTATTTATAGGAAATTACTCGCCGGAGAGTGCCGGTGATTATGCCAGTGGCACCAACCATACTCTACCTACCAATGGTTATGCTGCAATGTACAGTGGCGTTTCTTTAGATAGCTTTGTCAAAAAAATCACCTATCAGAAATTAACAAAAGAAGGATTAAAAAATATCGGTCCGGCAGTCATGGTAATGGCTGAGGCAGAAGGTCTTGATGCACATAAAAAAGCAGTAGCCATCCGGTTAAACAAATAACTATGGAATTTAATGTAGATAACCTCGTTCGGGAAAATATCAAAAAGATGACCCCTTATTCATCAGCCCGGCATGAATTCAGCGGTACCGCAACTATTTTCCTGGATGCCAATGAGAACTCATTTGGCTCACCTCTCCCTGAAAATTATAACCGATACCCCGATCCATTACAATTAACACTGAAAGAAAAGATCAGCAGCATAAAAGGTGTTCCGGCAAAAAACATTTTCCTCGGAAACGGTAGTGATGAGGCGATAGACCTTCTGTTCCGGATATTCTGCGAACCCGGCAGAGACAATGTCATCATCTTCCCTCCTACTTATGGTATGTATGAAGTATGTGCTGAAATGAATGCTGTGAAAGTAAAAAAGGTTCCTTTAACACAGGATTTTCAGTTAAACCTCGGGGCCATCGAAGAAGCCATAGATGCAAATACCAAACTAATCTTTGTTTGTTCCCCCAATAACCCAACTGGCAACAGCATTAACAGAGACGATATCGAAGTCCTGTTGAATAACTTTGATGGCCTGGTCATAATTGATGAGGCTTATATCAACTATGCAAAACAAAAAACATTTATTCCGGAACTCACAGAATATGCAAATCTTGTTATTTTACAAACATTATCCAAAGCATGGGGATTAGCAGGATTAAGATTGGGTATGGCTTTTGCCGGAGAACCAATAATAAATTACTTCAACAAGGTTAAATACCCATACAATATTAACACCGCCACACAGCAATTGGCAATAGAAGCCCTTGGTAATATTTCAAGTGTAAATAACTGGACAAAGACTACCGTTGAACAAAAAGGATTACTACAGGAAGCATTGCTGAAACTGCCATTTACACAATATGTTTATCCCTCTGATGCCAATTTTATCCTTGTAAAAATGAGGGCAGCCAGGAATATATATGAATATTTATCAGGCAAAGGAATCATTGTCAGAGATCGTTCTAAAGTGATCCTATGTGATGATTCGCTCCGCATCACCATCGGCACCCCGGAAGAAAATAAACAACTGATAGAAGTATTAAAATCATATACAGCATGAGAAAGATTCTTTTCATAGACCGTGATGGCACACTTATTAAAGAAGCCCCACCTACTTACCAGATTGATTCATTTGAAAAACTGGAGTTCTACCCGGATATGTTTACCTGGGTGAGAAAAATAGCCAAAGACCTGGATTTTGAACTGGTAATGGTGACAAACCAGGATGGATTGGGGACTGCTTCCTATCCTGAGGAAACATTCTGGCCTATTCAGAATTTTGTATTAAAAAGCCTGGAAAACGAAGAAATCATTTTTAGTAATATCCATATTGACAAAACATTTGCTGCAGATGATATCCCAACCCGTAAACCTGGTACCGGTATGCTGACACAATATTTAAATAACCCGGAATATGATATAACTGGTTCGTTTGTCATTGGCGACAGGATTACGGATATACAACTGGCGAAAAATCTTGGGTGCAAAGCCATATGGCTAAATAATGACCCACTCCTTGGAGCAGATGAAACAGCAAGTACAGATCAGCACTTTGAAGAAATTATTGCCCTGGAAACTACAAGCTGGAAATCCATATATGAATATCTCCGGCTTGGGCAAAGAGTCATTCAACATGAAAGAAACACTAACGAAACAATGATCCGGATACTGGTGAACCTGGATGGAACAGGGATTGCCAATATAGATACAGGCCTTAATTTTTTCAATCATATGCTTGACCAGTTAAGCAGGCATAGCGGAATAGATATTTCAATTAAAGTTAATGGCGACCTGCATATTGACGAGCATCACACCATTGAAGACACGGCAATTGCATTGGGGGAAACATTTGCCCTTGCATTGGGCGATAAAAAAGGGATTGGCCGGTACGGATTTGCTCTGCCAATGGATGATTCGCTGGCACAGGTTGCTATTGATTTTGGCGGCAGGAACTGGCTGGTTTGGCATGCTGATTTTAAAAGAGAAAAAATTGGTGATGTACCCACTGAAATGTTCTACCATTTCTTTAAATCCTTTTCAGATGCTGCAAAATGTAATCTTAATATAAAAGTGGAAGGAGATAATGAGCATCATAAGATTGAATCCATTTTCAAGGCATTGGCGAAATCAATTAAAATGGCAGTTAAAAGGGATATTGACAATATGCAATTGCCCAGCACAAAAGGAATTCTGTAATGAAAATAGTTATTGTTAAATATAATGCCGGCAATATTCAATCGGTACTTTTTGCGCTGGAACGAATTGGTGCAGCGGCTACAGTAACAGACGATAAAGAACTGATACAAACAGCTGATAAAGTCATTTTCCCCGGAGTAGGCGAAGCAAGTACCGCCATGAGTTACCTGAAAGAAAGAGAATTAGACAAAGTTATTGTTGGATTGCAACAACCTGTCCTTGGCATCTGCCTGGGCATGCAATTACTCTGTGAACATTCCGAAGAAAACAATACAGATTGCCTGGGAATATTTAACCATGTAATGGTCAGGAAATTTAATGGGGCCCACAACAATATAAAGGTTCCGCAGGTAGGATGGAATACTATTTACAATCTGAAAAGCGAATTATTTTCATCTGTTAAGGAAAATACTTACTGCTATTTTGTACATAGCTATTTTGCTGAACAGAACCCTTTTAGCATTGCTGAAACAGATTATATACAACCCTATAGTTCTGCATTGAAAAAAGATAATTTCTATGGTGTACAATTCCACCCTGAGAAGAGTTCAAAGGCAGGCGAACAATTCTTAAAAAATTTTTTGACTATATAAAATGACAATCATACCCGCCATAGATATTATTGATGGAAAATGTGTACGACTGACAAAAGGCGACTACAGTCACCAAACAACTTATAATGAAGATCCGTTGGAAGTAGCACAGCAATTTGAGGATGCCGGCCTGCAGCGGTTGCACCTCGTTGACCTGGACGGAGCAAAAGCCGGTGCAGTAAAAAATTGGAAAATATTAGAGAAAATTGCCGGTAAAACCAATTTAATTATAGACTTCAGCGGGGGAATCAGTACACTAAAGAATGTTGAAATCACATTTGGTTCCGGCGCCGCTTATGCGGCTATTGGCAGTATGGCTGTGAAAGATGAATTTACTTTTTCCGGCTGGCTGATGGCTTTTGGCGCTGACAAATTTATTATCGGTGCTGATGTAAGAGATGAAATGATTGTCATCAGAGGCTGGACAGAGACAACAAAAATCACTGTATTTGAATTGATAGAAAAATACAAATTAAAAGGAGTGAAAGAATTCTTTTGTACGGATGTAAACAAAGATGGATTACTGCAGGGACCGGCAACAGGCTTATATAAAAAGATATTGAACCAACATCCTTCTATTAACCTGGTTGCCAGCGGAGGAGTGACTTCCCTGGAAGAAATAGAGGAACTCCGCCAGGCCGGTTGTGAGGGTGCTATTATTGGCAAAGCGATTTATGAAAACAGGATTACTTTAAGCGACCTTAAAAGATTCTTATAAAAAATGCTTACAAAAAGGATCATACCTTGTCTTGATATAAAAGATGGCAGAACGGTTAAAGGTACCAACTTTATTGAACTCCGTGATGCTGGCAACCCGGTTGAATTGGCTGTCCGTTATTGTGATGAAGGTGCTGACGAATTAGTGTTTTTAGATATAACAGCTACAACTGAAAAAAGAAAAACATTGGCTAAACTGGTGAAAGAGATTGCAACACATATAAATATACCATTCACTGTTGGTGGCGGCATTTATACAACAGAGGATGTAAGTGTTCTGTTAGAAAATGGTGCCGATAAGATATCAGTCAATACGTCAGCTGTAAAGAATCCGCAATTAATTGATGAGCTGGCAAACAATTTTGGTAGCCAGTGTGTGGTGGTTGCCATTGATGTAAAATTAATTAACCACCAATGGATGGTCGTAACGCATGGTGGAAGAACTCCAACAGAAATTTTAACGATTGACTGGGCCAAAGAAGTTACAGAGAGAGGTGCCGGAGAGATCCTTTTAACTTCCATGGAAAATGACGGAACAAAGAATGGCTTTGCCATAGAGATTACAAAAAAAGTGACAACCGCCGTAAATATCCCGGTTATTGCATCAGGGGGAGCCGGAAGGATGGCGCATTTTACTGAAGTATTTAAAGCAGCCAATGCGGATGCTGCACTGGCAGCAAGTATTTTTCATTTCAGGGAAATTGCTATTCCTGATTTAAAGCGATATTTATATAACCAGCATATTCCGGTTAGAATATGATTATTATCATTTTCATAGCGCTGCTTTTCAGTTATTATATATTCTGGTATGTAGAGAAAAAAAGAAGAGCCCGGAATAAAATACACTTTGAACGAAGGAAGGAATTGTTCAGCAGCCTGCTGAATTCCCTAAAAAATAAAAAAGATAAAAACTGAATATAAAATGATACCTGATTTTTCAAAATATAGTGACGGCCTTGTACCCACCATTATACAGGATGCAAACACCGGGAAAGTATTAATGCTTGGGTTTATGAATGCAGAAGCATTCCAAAGATCCAGCCAGGAAGGGAAAGTGACTTTTTACAGCCGTAGTAAACAACGGCTCTGGACCAAAGGAGAAACTTCAGGCAATTTCCTTTTTGTCAAAGAAATCATTTCAGATTGCGATAATGATACATTGCTGGTAAAAGTAAATCCCGCAGGCCCGGTTTGTCATACAGGAGCTGATACTTGTTTTAATGAAGATAATGCTGGTTTCACCCTGAAAAAACTGGAAAACATTATTGCAGACCGAAAGAATAAGCCTTCTGATTCTTCCTATACATCATCCCTATTTGGAAAAGGGATCAATAAAATTGCTCAAAAAGTAGGGGAAGAAGCTGTTGAATTAGTAATAGAAAGCAAAGACAGTAATGATGCACTATTTCTTGGTGAAGCAGCCGACCTTCTCTTTCATTATCTCGTTTTGCTTCAGGCTAAGAATCATTCATTGGAAGATGTTGTTCAAATCTTAGCAAAAAGGCATAAATAAAATACAGCCTGCCCCCAGAGAATATTATTATTTGAAATTAAAAAAATACACGGGTCATTGCAGCATTGGAATCACAATGTTCAATGTACAACCCTCACCCGGAGCAGTCTTTATATCGGCAGTCCCATCATAAAAACGTACCCGCTCATAAATATTTGAAAGACCAATACCCCTGTGTGTCTGACTAAGGTCAAAACCTATACCATCATCCTTAATTACTAAGGCAATATCAGCTCCATTACGCTGAAGCGAAATATAAACATTGTCCGCACGGCTATGCTTGATTATATTTTTCAACTGTTCTTGCAGTATACGGAAAAGAGTTACTTTTTTTGCGGCTGTCAGCAAATCAGCTTCATGATCATGAACAAATTTTATTAAGATAGGAGTAGAAAGATGTATATCATTAATTATTTGTTTGACAGCCGGTATCAGGCTGTTATCTTTAAGCTGTGGAACAACAAGCTCTTTGGATAATTTTCGGATTTCCTCAAGAGCCAGGCTGATATACTCGATGCTTTTAGTTTTAAAATCTTTTTGCTCTTTTCCGGATGGCTTCAACATTTCAATAAAAAGCTTGGTCGATGAAAGTATCTGGTTTACATTATCATGTAACTCATGCCCGATACGGGTTCTTTCTTTTTCTTGTGCACGGATCACCATCTCTGATATTTCCCTTTGTCGTTCCAGTTTTTCTTCCATCAACTGGCATTCCAGCTCTTTCAAACCGGTAATATCCTGTAATGAGCCAATCATTTTTACCGGTAATCCGCTTTCATAGACTATGTAGCCTTTATCCCGCATGTGCTTATATGTACCATCAGCACATTTAAACCGGTATTCATCATCCCATGATTGTCTCCCATTGTCTGTACTATCCTTTACTTTATCTGCGACACGGTTCCGGTCATCAGGATGAATACGGCGTAACCACCATGACAAGCCCTTTGGAGCATCTGTGTGATATCCAATCATGTCCATTAAAGCGTCATTGCGGAATATATGACCTGTTTGCATATCCCATTCCCAAATAGCATCTGATGTTGCTCGAGTCAACAGTAACAGTCGCTCATTTGCCTCCCGGAGCTTTTGCTCAGTTGCATATTTATCCGCCAGATTGACAGCATGTCCCCCAAGTATTCGCTTATTAGATATGCCCTCAATAATAAATATATTTATATGGAAAATAAAATCAGTACCATCCGCCCATTTTACTTTCTCAATAAATTCAGCCGGCATGCCAGTCTCCAAAACCTGGATATGTTTCTCGTAAAGGCTTTTAGCCACTGATTCAGGGACAAGGTCAATAATATTTTTATTTACCGATTCTGCTGCTTTTAGACCGAAATATTTGTAAAATGCCTTACTGGCAAAAAGTAAAGTAGAAAGTTCGTCAACTACCCAAACGAGATTGGGTGTTTGATTGATGAATGAATTAAGTATTGCCTTTCCATCTTTTAATTCTCTGATAAGTGTTCTTTCGTAAGTCAGGTCTGTAATGCTGGATACAACAGCAAAAGGCATATCATCATTTTCATTGAACAGGGGTTGCGAACTGAAGTGCAGCCACCGGTATTGGCCATCCAATAGCCTGATGAGCAGCACTTCTGTTTGCGTTTTGCCTGTTTGTAACGCCTTCATAAATGGCGTATTTTCAAAGGGGATCGGATCGCCGTTTTCATTTTTGATATCCCAGGCGGTATTCCACAGGTTAGCAACATCTTTCAGTTGATAAAGTCGTTCCAGAGTTGCATTAAATATTTCAGCCGTTTTTTGATTAACAGCAATGAGATCGCCCTTGCTATCCTGGAAAAGAATTCCCGCATTGAGGCTTTCTACTATAAGCTGATAATTATTTTCTCCAAGCCGGTTAAATTTATGCAGTCGGTCATCATCTATTAGTGTATGGCCAATACACAAATAAATCACCGGTTTGCCTTCTTTTAAGACCGGTGAGATCTGCCATTTCATTGGATGATAATAACCATTCTTCAGGTATCCTTCCATAGCGACAGGTGACCCTCCCTCGATAGATTGCCTGAGACCATTCTTAAAATCACTTTTATTAAGGGGGTGAAGCAGATCAAAAAAATTAACTAAGCCTTTTTTCGGATTCTTTATATGCAGGGACCTGACCATTCTGGCATTCGCATGCATAATCGTTCCATCCTCAGCTATCAGGGATATGAATTTATCTTTTGGTGAATCACTGACTCTGATAATATTCTTTATTGTTTTCCACTCTGCTCTCATACGTTTCAGCTACTTTTATTTAAAACCCTTACACTTTTTTAAAGAGATTTCCTTTACAATTCCGGGAACCAATGCAAAATCATTTGATTTGTCCAGAAAATATTTTGCTCCCAATTCTGTACATTGCTCTTTGTAATAAGTATCAGCATGATTTGTTATCATCATCACTTCACTCTGATTATTTTTTTGCATTATAAATTTCAATAGTTCTATTCCATTTTTACCCGGCATATTGATATCAAGTAAAACAATATCCTGTTCTTCACCAGCTAATAAACGGCGGGCTTCCTCATAATTTGAAGCTGTACTGATACATTTGTTAGTTTTGACTTCCTCCAGCAGGCTAATCATCCGATCCACAAAATTTTTATTGTCATCGACAATTAATATTGTCAGCTCTTTTCTCATGGGAGTGGAATGGTTAATTAATTTCCGGTAAAGGAAATCAATCAATTTCAGGCAAACTGTAAATAACAGGCTAAAAAAATTGTAGTGAAATAACTACAAATGAACAAATGTTCGGGAGGTTCAGATCAGATTATGCTCCAATGCATACCTAGCAAGCTCTGCATTGCTTCGCATATTCATCTTTTCCATAATACGGGAACGATAAGTGCTGACTGTTGTAGAGCTGAGTGAAAGCTGGGCAGCTATTTCTGACACAGACCTTCCTGAGGCCAATAATTTAAACACATCGAATTCCCTATCAGACAGGCCCTCATGCAATACCCTAGGTAGATCAGAATTTACTGCTTCAGCGAGTTTTTCTGCAACAGCCGGTGTTATATACCGCTTCCCCTGAACCACCATTTCAATAGCAGTGACAATATTGTCATGAATCGTTTCTTTGCCCAGGTATCCCGCAGCACCAGACTTCAATACCCGCAATGCGTATTGATCTTCCGGGTACATACTCATAATAAGAACCGGCAATTTGGGAGATATTTCTTTTATCTGCATTAGAGCATCAAGTCCGCTTCGACCTGGCATATTCATATCACAGACCACAACATCCCATTGTTGATTTATGACCAAACTGATAAGTTCTTCTACATTGGCCGCTTCACCAATCGTAGCAAAGGGATAATGTTCCAGTAACAATTGCCGCATTCCCCTGCGTACTATTGCATGATCATCTGCTATTAAAATCCGATTAAGCATAAATTTCTGATAATTACTTTATTCATTTCCGTTCAAGGGTACTGAAACAACAACTGATGTTCCGGCACCGGGGGTGCTGTTAATCTCATAAGTCCCCCCGATCATCAAACTTCTTTCTTTCATCCCCAAAATACCAAGTGTCCTCTTTTCTACAATTTTATTTTTATCAAACCCCTTTCCATCGTCAATAATTGAAAGAATAAAATTATGGTCGTCCTTTTTAAGCAATACTGATAACTTTTTAGCTTTTGAGTGCCTGGCTACATTTGTAAGTGATTCCTGAAATATTCTGAACAAGGCTGTTTTAGTAGCATCGGGGAGTTCAATCTCTTGTTCCGGTGCATCAAATTTTGTTTTGATACCGGCTCTTTTTTCAAATTCACTGAGTTGCCACTCCATGGCCGCGGTTAGACCCAGGTCATCCAGTAAACTTGGCCTGAGTTGTGAGGAAATCCGTCGGACGGACTTTACGGTGTCATCCAGCATTTCAAGCAATTCTTTTAAACGCTGGTTAACTTTTTCATCAGACCCCTGAAATTTTTTATTGAGCCAGGATACATCCATTTTCAGAACAGTTAATTGTTGCCCTAATTCATCATGTATTTCTCTTGCTATATTTGTCCTCTCTTCTTCCCTGATATCCTGGAGGTGTGCAGTAAGTTTTCTTACTGCTTTATAGGATAACTTAAGTTCCTCCTCCGCTTTGATCCGGTCTGTCATATCTCTTACAACAGATAAGAAGCGGCCATCAGGCAACTGCTGCGATCTTACTTCTGTAACAACAACCGAACCATCTTTTCTTCTCATTCTGCGCAACTTTACTGTTGAAAGGCCTGCACTAAGTTCATCATACTGAACAGGGTTATCCCTAATCTCCTCTTCTAAAAGTATATCTGCAAGACTCATGACAGATAATTCATCCTTAGTATAACCCAACAACTTTGAAGCGGATGTGTTTGCTTCAAGTATCTTTCCGCTTGCATCAAAAAGGGCAATAGCATCAGCTGCCTGTTCAATAAGTGTACGATATTTCTCTTCGCTTAATCGTAATGCAAGATCTGCTTTTTTCCTTTCGGTAATATCCCTCGTTACTCCCAATGCACTGACAATTGCACCCTCTACATTCTTAAAGGGAACTACATATATCTCACACCATCTATGTGTACCCTTTAATGCTATCATTTCAAATTCCAAACTGCCGGTTTTCCCATTAAAAGCGTCATTAATTAACTTTTTTACGATTTCTTTTTGACCTTCAGCCACAACAGGCAGGAGGATTGTACCCTGAACCTGCTCCAGTGTATCTGCCTCGAGCATCTTCAACCCGGCTTTATTAATATCCAGTAACCTGGTATCTGCATCCAATAATTTGATACATTCAGGATCTGTATCCAGTATTGTGCGAAGCCTCATTTCACTTTCGGCTACTCTTTTCTGGACACTATAGATAGGAGTCATATCAACCATAGAACCGATCACTCTGATCGCTTTGCCATCAGCATTGCGTAAAACAAAACCCCGGTCAAGAAAATGTAAAAAGGTTCCATCAGCCTTTAAATAACGATACTCATCCCTCCATACGGAACTCTTACCTGCAAATGTTTTATTTGCTTTGTTTTTCACTCTGGCCACATCATCAGGATGAATACGATTATACCATTCATTGACATTAACAATTTCATTCTGTTTTGAGTATCCCAGATTGGAATAATAATTATCATTCCACCACAATGTATCTGTTTGCAGATCCCAATCCCACACCAGGTCACTTGTTGCTTTTGTAACCATTTGAAAACGGGCATTGGAATTTATCAGTTCTGCCTCAGCCCGTCTTTGTTCAGTAATGTCTTCCGCATAACCATATTCAATATCCTGCCCGTTATTATCTGTCACTACTGATACTTTTACCAATATCCATCTTATTTCCCCATCAGGCCTGATAATTCTGTAAGAGGGCATAGCCTTTCTCAATACCTTTATTTTGGAATACATTTCGGATAATACTGCTTTATCTTCCGGATGGATCGAATTAATGAAATCCGCCGGGTTCTTATAGTGTTCTTCACAGCTTCTTCCCCAAATAATTTCATAAGACGGACTAATGTAGAGTGATTGTTGCGTATCGAGATTATTCACCCAGTAAACTCCCGAAATATTCTCCACCAAACTTTGGAATTGCTTTTGAGATTTAAGGAGTTCTTCCGCTGCTTTTTTCCGATCAGTAATCACTTCAGTCATAAAGAAAACCCCACCTACACCACCGGTAACCTCATACCAGGGATGAATTTCCCAGCGTACCCAATCTATAGTTCCATCTTCTCTTAAAAATGCATCTTCATCGGATTTCTCGATAGCTCCGGAAAGGCAGCGCTGGTGTATATCCTTCCAACGTTGTGGTAAATCCGGAAATATTTCATAATGACTCTTTCCTGTGAGATCAATGTCTCCAAGCCTGTAATCCGTTAACCACCTTTTACTGGCAATGATATATTTCAAGTCTCTGTCAAGCATAGCCAATGCTGCCGGGCTATTTTCAATAAAAATGCGTAATTGCTGTTCTTTTTCAGCAAGTTTCCTTTCCTTTTCCTTGCGTTGAGAAATATCCATCATACTACCTGTCATCCTAACAGCTTTGCCTTCCCTGTTTCGAACGATATAACACCTGTCAAAAAGATATATATAATCACCTTTAGCATCAAGAAATCTGTACTCTGATATGAAAACGTTTGTGCCAGATGCCAGAGAAGCTTCCTGCCGGTTAACAATCATTCCTCTGTCATCCGGGTGTATTCTTTCCCTCCATTCCATTTCTGAAGGAACAGGATCACCAGGTTTTAATCCATATAAAAGCTGATGGGTTTCGTTTGCCCATAACTCTCCTGTTTCAATATTCCACTCCCATACCGCATCATTGGTAGTTCTGGAAATCATTTCGAAACGATCATAAGATTTTCGTAATGCTTCTTCCGCTATTTTACGTTCAGTAATATCACGGATAATCATACTGGTTCTTTCCTGTCCATATGCATCCATAAAAATAGAGGAGCTGACTTCACCCGGAAACTTGTTACCATCTTTACGAATAAATGTCAATTCTCCTGTTACATCCCCCTTATGACGTCTTTGCTCAATAAGTGACGAAACCCTCTTGTCAGAAGGATCTACCAAACCTGCCCGTCCCGCCTGAATTATTTCCGGCTCAGTCATACCAAACATTTTACAGGCAGATGGATTAGCAGATAAAATATTACCATCTGGCGAGGTAAGCAGAATTCCATCCAGGCTATTCGCAAAAAATGCCCTGTATTTTGCTTCGCTTTCCCTGAGTTCATTTTCTGCCTTCTTAATTTCAGTAATTAATCTTCCTTCAATAATTAATAGCTTAATATTTCCATCCGTATCAGGAATAGGTTTTATAGAAAAATCAATTATCTCAATTTCCTTGCCCGGTAGTTGTATCGCCGATTCATATCTCACAAATTGTCCTGATGCGGCTTTTTGTATTGCCTCTTTCACCCTTCCCGTCCTTTCTGCTCTTTCCCTTTCATTTTGCCAAAATCTTATCTCCCAAAAAGGTTTGCCCTGCATATCATCATTCCGATAACCTGTGATATCTAAAGTAGTTTTATTTACTTCCAGTACATAGCCTTTGTTATCAAGCAACCCAACCATTTGGTATTGGGTGTTAAAGATGGCCTTAAACCTGTTTTCACTTTCCGCCAGCACCCTTTGGGTATTCATTCGGTCAGAAATATCCCTGGCAATTCCAATAATTTTCCCATTGGGAAGCATTTTCGAATTGATCTCCAAATCAAAAATTGTCCCGTCTTTACGCCTGGCTTTTCGATAGCTTAAAATTCCAATACCACTTCGAAGCTCTTCAAACCTGATCGGTGGATCACCGGCTCCTATCACTAACATATCCTTCAGATAATATTGCAGGAATTCCTCCCGTTTATAGCCAAACATTTTAATACCGGCATCATTTACCTGGATAAACTTTCCATCTGGATCTGTTACTACAATACAATCAATAGCCTGCTCAATAAGTGTCCGGTATCTTTCCTCACTTTCCAGTAGCGCTTTTTCTACTTTTTTCCTTTCTGAAATATCTTTCGTTGCGATATATGCACCGGTAATTTCTCCAAATTCTCCTATTACAGGCACATAATTAACATAGATCCATCTCTCCCCATCATCGGATGCAACCTGAGCCTCATACCCGATTTCCTCGCCTCTAAAGACCCTGTTATAATTATCCCGTATAATTTCCAATTTCTCAGCCGGAAGATCGTTAATTACAATATCGCCGGTCATCACCTTCTTGCCCCAGGCTTTTTCAAGATTTAGTTCGGCCAACTTACTCATCAGAATTATCCTGTATTCAAGATCAATTACATAAAATTCACTTGCAGCACTTTCCAGTACTTGCCTTAGTTTTTCCTCACTTTTTTTGATTACCGCTGTCTTTTCTTTTACTTTTTCAGCCAATTCAAAATTAAATTCATGCATCAATTTCTCAGCTAACTTTCGCTGGGTAATATCCCTCACTACAGAAACATAACCCGTAACAACACCCTGTTCATTCTTTAATGGAGTGGTGGAAACCTGGCAATAAATACTTCTTCCGTCTTTTGTATAATCTTGTGATTCAAAATCGGCGTACCCCTTACTACTTATTTCCTTTTGCAGTTGAGTATCCCAGTCCTTCAAAATTTCACTCTGTGTCAATTCCGCAATATTCATTCCGATTGCTTCTTCACGGGTATAGCCATAAGTGTTTTCTGCACCTTTATTCCAGCTTATTATTCTGAGACCGGTGTCAACAGATACAATCGCATCACTTGTTTTCTCTGACAGACCAGCCAAATATGAAATTCTGGATTCATATTCTTCCCGTCGTTTCAGGTCCCGCCGTATCTGCAAAAAAAACAAGGTCGCTATAATAATAAAACCAATGGCCAGTCCAAGGAATAATTTTGCAGTTGTTGTAGCTGCAAACTCCCTGCTGGCATTCGACGTATTCAGCACTTTACGGTCTTCATTTTCAACAGACCAAATAATTTGCCTTATGCTATCCATTATTTCTCTCCCTCTGCCGGACCTTACCAGTTGAAAAGCAGCAGCATCACTATTTTCATTCACTACTTTTTCTGAATAGCTTGCAATTTCTATCTTCTTATTAACCAGGTTCAGTAAACTCCTAAAAACTTCTTTTCTATTAGGGTAAGACTGGTGCAAATTCCAAAGTGCTACTGTATCAGTTCGCAGTTTTGTTAAGGCACGGTAATAAGGTTCAAGAAATTCTTTATTGCCGGAAATGAGATAACCCCTGCTGCTTGTTTCAATATCCTGCATATCATCCATCAGGTTTTCGAGTGATTTCAGGGACTGAAGCGTTGAATTTACTTTCAACGTTTCTTTCCTTGCCTTATTCATATTTATATAGGAATACCATGCAAAAAAAGAAACCAGTGTAAAAGAAATTATTACACCAATTGTGATACGCTGGCGGGTATAAAATCGATTCATGAGAATCGGTTTAGGGGCTTACTTGTTAGTTAAAAATTTATCTGAAAGACCGGCTTATAGTCCATGAGCATTGATAAAGTTAACAAGTGCTGCTGTATTTTTCAGGCTTAACTTTTTAAGGATATTATACCGGTGTACTTCCACCGTTTTAAGAGAGATATCAAGACGTAAAGCAATTTCTTTTGATGACAATCCTTCCTTAATTAGCTGTACAATTTCAATTTCCCTGCGGGAAAGCACATTCATATCGGGAGGGCCACCCTCCTCTTCCAATTCCTGCTGAGCAAGTATATTCTTTACTTCATCACATATATATTTTTTTCCATTATGAACTTCCACTATTGCAGTTAGTAATTCGTCCTTTGAAGAATTCTTGGTAACATAACCCATAGCCCCAATTTGAAGCATACGCCGTGCATATGCCGGCATTGAATGCATCGAAATCCCGATAACTTTTGAACCGGGAGAATATTTCCGGACCATCTTTGTTGCCTCAAATCCATTAACCGGTGTCATATTGATATCCATCAGCACAATCTCAGGCTTTTTATCCTTTGAAATTTCAACTGCTTCATCTGCATTGCTGGTTTCTCCAATAACCTGGAAACGGCTGTCGCTGTTAAGAATAAATGACCATGAATCCCTGATAAGCTTATGATCATCAACTAGAAGGATGGTGATTTTCCCCATACGGATAGTGGTTTGCATTGAATTGATAAGGTGTTTTACATAGAAAATTTAAGAAAAAAATCAATGCAATGTGCATAAAACATTGATGCTTAGTTAATAAATAAGGGAAAAAGAATTGCTTTTAAGTAAATCCACTTAGTAATCAATTTAGGAACTACGAAACCGTTTTAATACTAATCATTAATGGCTAAACAAAAAAGGCAGATAGCGCCGTTTATTTATTAAACAATTTATAGTAACGATAACAATCACTCAAGCAGGGCGATTTAGCTTTTTAATGACCTGAAAATACCAAATTCCACACCCCGTAATTCAGCAAGTCCTTTTAGTCGTCCAATAGCTGAATAACCGGGATAGGTTGTTTTCTTCAAATCATCGAGCATCTGGTGCCCATGATCAGGTCGCATGGGGATGGAAATATTTCTTCGTTGCATTATCAGTAATACTTCCTTTATTATTTCATACATATCTGTATCTCCAGCCAGGTGATCGGCTTCATAAAAATTTCCTTCAGCATCCCGTTTTGTATTTCTTAAATGAAGAAAATGGATATGATCGCCAAAACGTTTCATCATTTTCAACAGGTTATTATCCGGTCTCGCACCAAAAGAACCAGTACAAAAACATAAACCATTGGCCGGAGATGGTGCCGCATTTAATAAATCAGCAGCATCCTGCTCTGTACTTACAATTCTTGGTAAACCCAGAACGGGATAGGGCGGATCATCCGGATGAATGGCCATTTTGAGTCCGCATTCCTCTGCTACGGGTACAATCTGTTGCAGAAAATAATACAGGTGTGCCTTCAGCTTTGCTGCATCTATCTCTTCATAAGTCTTTAATGCCCTCAAAATTTGTTCTTCAGTGAACCGTTCTTCACTACCGGGCAATCCCAACAAAGCATTGCGGAAGAGAGTTTCTTCTTCTTCATCTGTCATCCGGTCAAACCTGAATCTGGCTTTTTTTATTTCCTCTTCAGTATAATCATGTTCAGCACCGGGTCTTTTTAATAAGAATAAATCAAAGGCAATAAAAGCGGAACGCTCAAAATACAATGCCCTGCTCCCATCGGGCATCATATAAGAAATATCAGTCCGCATCCAATCCAGTATCGGCATGAAATTATAAGTAACTACTTTCAAACCGCATTGCGCCACATTACGAAGGCTCTGTTTATAATTTTCGATATGCTGTAAATAAGTACCGGATTGTTTTTTTATATCCTCACTTACCGGCAGGCTTTCAATTACAGTCCAGGTCATACCTGTTTCTTCGATTACCTTTTTCCTTTTAATGATCTCCTCTGTAGTCCATACTTCACCAACAGGAATATGATGTAGTGCGGTGACAACACCGCTGCACCCCGATTGCCGGATATCTGATAAGCTAACCGGGTCGTTTGGTCCGAACCAACGCATAGTTTGATGCATCAACATAATGCAACATGTTTTTTAACTTATTTTCCGCTCAAAACAGGAAATCACTTTGCTATTCCTAATGGAGAAAAATAAATAAATATTGAAATAATTATTATCAACACAATTAATGAAAGAATCACATCCCACTTGTTCCAGCTCGCCCTGCTTGCGACCCTGTCTTCTGCAACAGTAGTCGCAAATGTTAGTCCCTTGATATGATCTTCATCTGGCTTTGGTGTAAAAAGGCTCACTACAATCATCACTACTACCGAGAACAGGAATAAATATATACTGAAATAAAGGAAATTAATGGTTGCAAAATCATACAGGATGCCAGATAAATCCTTCTGGAATAACTCAAGTGTCAGTTTCACCAACCCGATAATAAACCCCGCTACCATTGCTGTATAAGCTCCATTCCCGTTTAATCGTTTAAAAAATACTCCCAGCAAAAAAACAGCCGCAATGGGTGGAGCTAAATAAGACTGCACACTTTGTAAATAAGTGTATAATGTACTGGAAATTCTATCCATCATCGGAATCCATATCATACCTAAAACTACTACCACAGCTGTGGCAATACGTCCTACTTTTACCAGTTCTTTTTCGCCGGCCTCTGGTTTCATTTTCTGATAAATATCCATAGTGAACAATGTAGAACAAGCATTATAAACTGAAGCCAGTGAAGCCATCAGCGCAGCTAACAATCCTCCTGCCAGCAATCCTCTTAACCCTAAGGGCATAATCTGCTCCACCATCGCCGGGAAAGCTGCATTATAATCTGTCTGACCATCCTTAATAGGTAATATCAACTCTCCCCTTGAGTGTAAAACATAAGCTATCAATCCTGGTATAAGGAATATAAAAAAAGGAAGCAATTTCAGATAAGCAGCGAAGATGGTTCCCCGTCTTGCTTCTCTTTCGTTTCTTCCGGCCAGGCATCGCTGTACTATATGCTGATCGGTACACCAATACCAGACACCTACAATGGGCGATGCAAACAAAATTCCCAACCATGGAAATTCAGGATCACTCAGTGGGCGGAACATATTCAGCTTTTCAGGAGGGACAGAACTCATCAAAGCATTCCAACCACCAACTTTTTCAAGACCAACAAATAATAAGACCGCAGATCCTATCAGCAAAACGAAAGCCTGTATAGCCTCGGTATACATTACAGCATGCAGACCACCAAAGATTGTATATACACCCGTTACTATTACCAGTATAATAGCCCCTGTCCAAAATTCTACACCCAGTATCTGGTTAAATACCAATGCACCTGCAAATATGGTAACTGATGCTTTTGCAATCACATAGCTCAATAATTGAATAATAGATAATAACCTCCTTGCTTTCGCATTGAATCTTCTTTCGAGAAACTCAGGCATGGTATACACCATGCTACGCATATAAAAAGGAACAAAAACCCAGCCCAATAACAAGACAATCCAGGAGTGCAGTTCGTAATGACCAAGCACCGTTCCGGAAGCTCCGGCTGATCCTGCCAGACCAACGATATGTTCCGACCCAACATTTGATGCAAGTATAGAAGCTCCGATCACCCACCAGCCAAGATTTCGATTGGCAAGGAAATAATCTGTTGGAGAATTTTTACTTTTTCTGATAGACCATATAGAAATACCTGCTATAATAAGCATATATACTATGAGAAATATCCAGTCAAGTGTTCCAAGAAAATTCATGAATATCATTTATGATGTTAGTGATAAGTTTAGTAAAAACTATATGAAACTGTTGATCAAATTTTCAAGGTATTCCTGCTTACCGCTCTTTACCGCAGGCTCCCCTTTTTCAATTGCATAAGCCCTCAGGTCTTCAAGGGATAATTTCCCTTGTTCAAATTCCTTCCCTTTACCGCCGTCAAATGATACATATCGTTCTGCCCTGATCTTTTTATAATCGGACTTATTCAGTATGTTATCAGCAGTGATCAATGCTCTTGCAAAAATATCCATACCGCCGATGTGAGCATGAAACAGGTCTTCCGGGTCAGTTGAATTACGACGGATCTTAGCATCGAAGTTGATCCCGCCTCCTTTAAAACCACCTGCTTCCAGAATAACCAGCATAGCTTCTGTCAATTCATTAATATCATTCGGAAACTGGTCTGTATCCCAACCATTCTGGTAATCACCACGGTTGGCATCTATACTGCCCAGTACACCAGCATCAGCAGCCACCTGTAGTTCATGTGTAAATGTATGCCCGGCAAGTGTTGCATGATTTACTTCAATGTTCAAACTAAAATCATTCAGCAGATCATATTGCCGTAAGAAACCAATCACGGTTTCACTGTCATAATCGTATTGATGCTTGGATGGTTCACAAGGTTTGGGCTCAATAAAGAATTTCCCATAGAAACCGTTCTTCCTGGCGTATTCTTTGGCTGCATGTAAAAAAACAGCGAAATGTTCTTTCTCTCTTTTCATTTGGGTATTCAGTAAACTCATATAACCTTCTCTACCTCCCCAGAACACATAATTCTCGCCTCCCAATGCAATGGTGGCATCCAACGCTGCTTTTACCTGCGCTGCCCCATGCGCTAATACATGAAAATCGGGGTTTGTTGCTGCGCCATTCATGTATCTCCTGTTAGAAAATAAATTAGCAGTGCCCCAGAGTAGTTTTACACCACTGGCTTTTTGCTTCTCCGCCAGATAATCAGTTATGGCTTGCAGTCTGCGGTCATTTTCTTTTACATCGTTTGTATAGTCCACTGTATCCACATCATGAAAGCAATAATATGGTAACCCCAATTTTGTGATGAATTCAAAAGCTGCATCAGCTTTATCTTTTGCTCTTTCCACAGCATCTGCTTTTTCATTCCATGAAAACAAATGAGTTGGCTCTCCGAATGGATCAGCACCGTTCCCACAGAAGCTGTGCCAGTAAGCACAGGCAAACCGCAAAAACTCTTTCATAGTTTTGCCCGCAACCACTTTACTTTCATCATACCACCGGTAGGCTAATGGATTATCTGACTGAGGACCTTCATATTTTATCTTACTGATGCCATTAAAATATTCTTTTGCACCTGTTATGACTGTCATTGTATTACCTATTTAAAATTATTAAATCAGTTTAATTGTTTTTCTAACTGGATCAACCACTTATTATAAAATTCATCATATGCCCTTTTACCATTGGGGGCAATCAGCTGAATGGGTTCGAAATGCCGGAAAGCTTCTTTGGCATCGGTATATATTTTTGCGCCCAATCCGCTCCCTATTGCTGCACCAACACTACCGTCACAATTATATAACTCAACCGGTATGTCAAGAATATTGACAAAGCATTCGGTAAAAACATCACTTAAAAACATATTGGCTTTACCAGCCCTGATCAGCTGCGGATGCATTCCGTTTTCCCGCATGATATCCAGTCCATAACGGAAAGCAAAAGCGATTCCTTCCTGCGCTGCGCGGAACAGATGTGCCTGGTTATGCTTGTTCAGATCGATATTATAGATATGAGACTGGACAATTTTATTCTTCAGCATTCGTTCGGCTCCGTTGCCAAAAGGTAATATTATCATGCCATCACTTCCAGGCTGAACTGATGCTGCAAGATCATTAATTTGCTGGTAAGACAACGAGTTCCCGGCTATGTTCTTAACCCAACGGTTTAAAATACCCGTACCATTAATACAAAGCAGCACCCCCAGCCTTTTTTGAGCAGTGGTATAATTGACATGTGCAAAGGTGTTCACTCTTGATTCATTATCATAAGTCAGCTGATCACTGACTCCATATATAACTCCTGATGTACCAGCCGTAGCCGCTACTTCCCCGGGTTCCAGTACATTTAATGATAATGCATTATTAGGCTGGTCTCCGGATTTATAAGTAACCGGTATCCCCTCTGTCAAAGACAAAGCAACAGCAACTTTTTTCAACACTTTTCCATGTTCTGCAAAAACATCCCTGACAGGAGGAATTATGGCAGTACTAAAACCATAGTATTCAAAAATATCTTTCGATAATTCATTCCGCTTAAAATCCCAGAATACTCCCTCTGATAATGAAGAGACACTGGTAGTAACTTCCCCGGTAAGTTTCATGGCAATAAAGTCACCCGGCAACATTATTTTATCTACCCGGGCAAATAGTTCCGGTTCATTAGTTTTTACCCATGCCAGTTTTGAAGCAGTGAAATTACCGGGAGAATTAAGAAGGTGCAGCAAACATTTTTCACGGCCAATCTCTTCAAAAGCTTTGTCACCGATATCCACAGCCCGGCTGTCGCACCATATAATACTGTTGCGTAAAACTTTTTGATCCTTATCGACCATTACCAGGCCGTGCATCTGGTAGGCAATTCCAATAGCAGCAACATCTTTTGGATTATACCGGTGTTGTGCATGCAGTTTTAGAATGGCCAGTTGCACATGTTCCCACCACATATCGGGTGATTGTTCTGCCCAACCTGGCTGAAGAGTTATAATATCAGACTCGGTTTCCGGGTACTGTGCAGAAGCAATACATTGGAGTGTTGACGCATCTAGAACTGATGCCTTAATAGAAGAAGTTCCTATATCTAATCCCAAAAACATCATTATGGCAAGATTCAAAAATTAAATTCAATACCAGGATTAAAAATTATCAAAATTCAAGTGCTGGCCAACTGCTATTTTTATAATAAAATATGTTATCTTATCACAATTAATTAAGGAAGCATCATTTTTATGAGAAAATAATATCTATTATTTTGAAAACACTTATACAAAAAGTACTTGTAGAAGAAAACCATTCATTCGCCTGCAGAACCTATAGAACACCAAATTTTGAAACAAATTGGCATAGGCATGAAGAAGTGGAGTTGATCGTTATCACAGAAGGCTATGGTACCGTAATGATTGGCGAATACGTAGGCGAATACAAATCCGGTGATGTTTATTTTATCGCAGCCAATTTACCTCATTGGTTCAAAAAAAATCATCATAAAATAACGGGAAGCGCTGTTGTATTGCAATTTCGTAAAGAAATTCTCGGCTATGATTTACTTCAAACACCAGAAATGAGAAATATCAATGCTCTCCTTCAAAAAGACGAAGGCATTGCACTTGATAAAAAACTTCAGAGTGAAACTGGCCAATTACTCAAATCCCTGGAATTTTCCGAAAATTTCAATAGGATGCTTTTACTGTTTACTATCCTGAATCGGATCAGCACATCAAAAGAATTCCGGGTTTTAACTCAAAATTTCAGTTCTAATAATATTACTATAAACCCCGCAATAGAAAAGATTATTGACTATTCTTTTAAATATTACCTTGAACCTGTAAAGCTCCAGGACGTAGCAACACTAACCAAAATGAGCATTCCTACCTTTTGCCGATTTTTTAAGAAAAATATAAAAAAAACCTATTTCGAATTTCTACAGGACCTGAGGATTAATCATGCTTGTAAACTTTTAAAAAATACAGACAAACCAATTCTGGAAATTTGTTATGAAAGCGGATACAATAGCTGGGCACATTTCAGCAAACAGTTCAAGCAAGTAAAAAAAATGACCCCCTCTTCATACAGGAAAAAATTTTCAGAAAATTAAGCAGATAATTTTTACAACTAAAGAAACCACTGATGTTACCGATAAATAATTTCTTTGGAATAACAATGACAATTATATTTCTTCCTGAAATAAAAATCGGGGCAACAATCCAGAGAATGGGTGCTGCCCCGATTTGTGGAGGCGACCGGAATCGAACCGGTGTCCAAACATATTCTTCAAAAGCTTTCTACATGTTTATTTTGTTTTGTTATGTCGGGAATCAACTGGGAACAAACAACCGATTAATTCCTTAGCTGTATGGTCTTATGCAATCAGCACAGCCTTTGATTGCAGCAACTTGTTTTGTTTTTAAGTCGGCGGCGGGGCATGGTAACAAGCCAACCGGCCCGGCGGCCCTAATGACTACTTAATCACTGATTAGGCAGCCATGGCATACTGAGTATTGCCATTTATAGTTTTCGTATTCAGATTCAACTGCTAATTACGCAACGCAGTACATGCTTACACTCTCAAAGATCTACGCTGTCAAAACCAAACGCCCCCTAATGGTAAATTCCAAAGCTTAAAAGTTCAATATCCAATTATTTCCCCCATCCAAACCAGTCATTCCCATTCGCATACAACATCAATCCCAATAATAATACCATTCCTACCACTTGTGCATACTCCAGGAATTTTTCATTGGGTTTTCTGCGGGTTATCATTTCATATAAGGTAAACATTACATGTCCCCCATCCAAGGCAGGAATGGGTAGTAAATTCATAAATGCAAGTACAATTGATAAGAACGCTGTAATCCTCCAAAACTGTTCCCAGTCCCAACCGTATTTTGGGAAAATAGAGCCCATTGCCTTAAATCCGCCAACTCCTTTATAGGCTCCCGTTTTGGGGTTTAATATTTTCTTGAACTGATCAATATAAAACATCAGTTCATTGCCTGCCTTTTTAACACCGGCCGGAAAAGCAGCAAAGAAACTATACTTCGTCACATTCAGTTTCACCCATCCAAGGCTGTCCATCTGCTGATAGTTATAACCGTATGGAGCAAAGCCAATCTTTCCTTCATCGCTAACTGCCACCGGGAAATTAACTTCTTGGCCTTCCCTTAAAACTGTAAGTTCAATCGTCTTATTTTTTTTCTGGTTTAACTGATTTTGTAATTCATCATAAAACTCGAACCGGACAGAATCAATGGCTACCAGCTTATCATTGTTGCGTAAGCCGGCTTTATATGCTTTGGCAGTATCAGGAACAAAAAATACAATGGCTGGCTTTCTTACTTCCACAAAACCACTAACTTCTTTATTCCTGTTCTCTACTAATTGCCCGATCAGGTCTTCATCTAATGTAAGGCTAACTTTCTGGCCATTTCTGTCAACCGTAACTGAACTTCCTAAAAGTAAGTTGCGCCTCAGTTTTTCATAATCTGCTACTTCCTTACCATCAATTTCCAATATCTTATCCCCATTACGAATACCCATTTTGTACATCGTACTGTCTACCACATGCACCCCATACTTCATCGATGAAGTAGGAATTTTTTTATCTCCCCAGATCATCAGGATAAAAGCATAGATAACAAACGCCACCAGGATGTTCATGATCACCCCTCCCAGCATTACAATTAAACGTTGCCAGGCCGGCTTACTTCTGAACTCCCATTCCTGCGGAGGCTGCTTCATTGCTTCCTTATCCATACTTTCATCTATCATTCCGGATATTTTTACATACCCTCCCAACGGAAGCCACCCGATCCCATATACAGTATCACCTATTTTCTTTTTAAACAATGCAAACCAGGGATCGAAGAAAAGGAAAAATTTCTCTACCCGGCATTTGAACCATTTGGCTGTAATATAATGTCCAAACTCATGTAGTATCACTAATATAGATAAGGCAAGCAGTAATTGTCCTGCCTGTAAACCCACATTTGCCCAGTTAATCGCTATTATATTCATAATAATATTTCAAAATAAAATCCCGATAATTATCGGGACCAAATCCACAAAGCAGATTTAGAATTACAGTATTACAGTTTTATTATATCCGCTGCAAAGTTACGGGCCTCGCCATCGCTTTCAAAATATTCCTCCAGTGTGGGATTCTCAATAAATGGTACCTGTTGCATAGTTTTTTCTACCACATCCGTCATATCAAGAAAGTTAATTCGGTTGCGCAGAAAGGCAAAAACAGCTATTTCATTTGCCGCATTCATGATACATGGCAGGTTACCACCCCTGTCCAAAGCCTCCTGGGCTAATGCTAAATTTCTGAATGTTTTAACATCCGGCTCTTCAAAAGTGAGGGTGCTGACCTTCTTAAAATCATAGCGGGGGAAATTATTGGGCAGCCGTTTGGGAAATGCCATCGCATACTGTATAGGCAGTTTCATATCCGGCAATCCCATTTGTGCTTTTATGCTACCATCTTCAAACTGCACCATACTGTGAATGATGCTTTGCGGATGAATAACCACCTGTATTTGTTCTGGCTTCAGGTTGAATAACCATTTTGCCTCAATCATCTCCAGTCCTTTATTCATCAGGGTGGCAGAATCGATCGTTATTTTGGCACCCATACTCCAATTAGGATGTTGCAGGGCATGTTCTCTTTTTACATTGACGAGGTAATTCGGTTTGCGGCCAATAAAAGGTCCGCCGGAGGCAGTAAGAATCACCTTCTCGATCCTGTTCCTCGATTCACCCACCAGGCATTGAAAAATAGCTGAATGTTCTGAATCCACAGGAATTACCGGCACACGGTTCTCCACCGCTTTGCGCATGATGATATCACCGGCCACCACCAATGTTTCCTTATTGGCCAATGCAATGGCTTTACCATTATTGATAGCATTTAATGTTGGCTTCAATCCTGCATAACCAACAATGGCAGCCAGCATCAGGTCATAACAATCCATGGCTGCAACTTCCTCTAATGCTTTTTCCCCGGAAAATACTTTTATATCTGTTGAAGACAGGGCTTCTTTTACTTTGGCATATTTTTTCTCATCACCGATCACTACCACGTTGGGATTGAATTGCAATGCCTGCCTTATAAGCAAATCATCATTACTTTGCGCCGTCAGCACTTCAGCAGAAAACTTATCCTTATTGGCGGCGATTACATCCAATGCCTGCGTACCGATGGAACCGGTGGAACCGAAAATGGCAATTCTTTTTATAGGTTGTTCTGCACTCATTTAACTGTTTCAGGACTTTTCGTCCATTTAATTAATTCATCCGCTATTTTTCGGTCATTACTCAGTCTCGGCACTTTATTCTGCCCTCCTAATTTACCAATAGATTTCATGTAATCAATAAATCCGTTTTTACTAACCGGAGTGATCTTCAGCGGCCTGAGTATATTACCACTGATCAAATCATCATAATATACATTCTTTTGGCGAAGCACCTGGTCAAGTTTGGCGGCAAACTCGACCATATTAGCCGGTTGTATTTCAAACTCAACAAACCATTCATGGTATGATTTACCTTCATCACTGCTTACAAAAGGCGCAACTGTAAATTCAGTTATCTGCACATTTGACTCCTCTGCCACTTTCAGCATACTGTATTCCACTTCTTCAGCAATCACATGTTCTCCAAATGCTGAAATGAAATGTTTGGTTCTTCCAGTTACCACTAGCCGGTAAGGTTCTGTCGAAACAAACTTCACCGTGTCACCAAGATTATAACCCCAGAGCCCTGCATTACTATTTATAATCAGCGCATAGTTCTCTCCTACTTTCACATCCTTTAATGACAATCTAGTGGGACTTTCATTAAAAATTTCACCAGCAGGCACAAACTCAAAAAAGATGCCGCTATTGGTGTTTAACAATAATCCTTCCGCTTCCTGCGAATCCTGGAATGCAAAAAAACCTTCACTCGCCGGGAACAGTTCAATCGTATCTATTTTCTTACCTATACTTTCAAACAATTTTGCTTTATAAGGTTCGAAGTTCACACCACCCTGTACCATCACATTGAAATTGGGGAACAACTCTCCTACTTTCTTACCGCTTCTTTTTACTAATTCATCAAAATACATCTGCATCCAGGGTGGTATACCGCTGATCAGTGTCATATTCTGATTAATGGTTTCGTCTACTATCTTATTCAGTTTTGTTTCCCAATCTTCGATACAATTTGTTTCATACGATGGCATCTGGTTAGTACGAAGGTATTTTGGCACATGATGATTCACTATCCCACTGAGCCTGCCGGTAGGGATTCCGTCTACTCTTTCCAGTTCCGGAGAACCTGAAAGGAAGATCAGTTTCCCATCAGCAAATTTGGTATTGCCCGTTTCGGCCATATAACAAAGCAGGGCATTACGGGCAGTATTAATATGATTAGGGATAGAATCTTTGGTGATCGGAATATATTTGGTACCACTGGTAGTACCTGAGGTTTTGGCAAAATAGATTGGTTTCCCTTTCCAGAGTACATTATGCCTTCCTTCCTTGATTTTTTCGATCCAGGGCTTCATTTGCTCGTAGTCCCGGATGGGTACAGCTTGCTTAAATCCTTCGTAATCAGTAACCTTATCAAATCCTGCTTCTTTCCCAAAATCGGTATTACGGCCCACTTTCAGGAGAAATTTTAAAATATTCTCCTGGTCGGCCACAGCAGTAGCCATACCTTTGCGGATACCTTTATATATATAAGAAGCGAACGGTTTAGCTAAGAAAGACTTGATTTTCATACTCAAAGTAAAAAGGAAACCCCTTGGGGGCTACAAATATAACGGATGGCCGGGCAAAACCGGGTCATTTAATGTTCATAAATCTTTGATTTCCCGTTTGCCACTTCAATTTTTCCCCTTACCTTTGCCGTCCTAATTTTAAGAGTATGATAGCAGTAGTAAAAGTAGCCGGACAGCAATTCAAAGTGGAAAAAGATCAGACTTTGTACGTTCCCCGTTTAGAAGGAAACGCCGGTGATAAACTGGATCTTGAAGTATTGCTGGCAGATGCTGATGGCAAACTTTCAACAGGTTCTTCTATACAAACAAAAGTACAGGCAGAGATCGTTGACCAGGTAAAAGGTGATACCGTGATTGCCTATAAACAAAAAAGAAGAAAAGGTTTTCACAAAAAGAAAGGTCATCGTACTGCGTATACAAAAATCAAAGTAACAAGCATTGCATAACGCAATCAACCTAACTCAATCATTAATTTTAAAAACATCCTGATATGGCACATAAGAAAGGTGAAGGCAGCGTAAAGAACGGCCGTGATTCACAAAGCAAACGCCTTGGTGTTAAAATCTTTGGTGGCCAGCCTGCTATTTCCGGTAGCATTATCGTTCGCCAGCGTGGTACAGTTTATCATCCTGGAAAGAATGTTGGTGTTGGAAAAGACTTTACATTGTTTGCATTAAGTGATGGTGTAGTTGAATTCCGCAAAGGAAGAAACAACAAAACAATTGTTTCTGTAGCACTTGCTGAAGCCTGAGCCGTTTTCCCTGTTTTGAATTTTGTGGAAAAAAAATTTGGGTAGTATAAAATAATTGTTATTTTTACTATCGTTAACCCATTTATTACTAAACATTAAATTCAAACAAAATGGCTACAAAGAAAAAAGCTGCTAAAAAAGCTGCTAAGAAAAAGAAATAAGTTTGATTGTTTCTTAAAAGAAATAGTAAGTCCTCCGAATTTCGGGGGACTTTTTTTATCCTTCTGCTTTCAATAAATATTAATTTGCGGCTATGGATAATGCTGCTATCGCCGATAATTTTGCCCTGCTTGCCAAATTGATGGACATCCATGGCGAAAACCCGTTCAAGTCGAAAACCTATGCAGTAGCGGCTTTCAACATAGAGAAGCTTCCTGTTTCCCTGCAGGATACCCCAAGAGAAAAACTTTTCAATATTAAAGGCATTGGTGAAAGTGTGGGTCGAAAAGTAATCGAAATGCTCGATACCGGCAGGCTGGATATGCTGGATGAGATCATCAGCAAAACACCAACCGGTGTTATTGAAATGCTGAATATTAAAGGTCTTGGTCCGAAAAAAATTAATACTATCTGGAAAGAGATGGGCATTGAATCAATCGGAGAATTATTATATGCATGCAATGAAAACCGGTTAACCCTCTTTAAAGGGTTTGGAGAAAAGACACAAAAAAATGTCCAGGAGTCTATTGAATTCTATTTTCAGCACCAGGGACATTTTTTATATGCTCAACTGGATGAAGTATTCCCGCAAATAGATAATTACCTTAAAAAAATATTTTCCCCGGAAAAAGTACATGTAACGGGAAGATACAGGAGACAGGAATTAACGATCGACGAACTGGAGTTTGTTATTCTTGAACAGAATGAAACAATAAAACCAAAATTTCAAACTGCGCAACCACCTGAATTAGTGGAAGAAACTGCCAACAGTCTTTTATTTAAGTTAAGGAATGGATTGAAACTTCGTTTGTATACCGGTGGAACAAACATGCCGGAAGAATTATTCAAGAGTACTGGCAGTCCTGAATTTTTAGAAGCATTCAGAAAGGCCTATCCCTCCTTGAAATACAGCAGTGAAGAAAATGGAAATGATCAAACTGTTTTCAGCGCCGTTGCACTTCCTTATATACTTCCCTGCCTCCGGGAATCAGCCACCATCATTGAAAAAGCAAAACAAGATAAACTCCCGGAACTGATACAGGTTACTGATATCCGATCCATCATTCACAGTCATAGCAACTGGAGCGATGGGAGCAATACAATTGAGGAGATGGCCAATGAGTCTATCAAACGGGGTTATGAATATCTTGTTATCTCCGACCACTCACAAACTGCTTTCTATGCAAATGGACTGAAAGAGGACAGGATCAGGGAACAACAGCGGTATATTGATGTGCTGAATGCAAAGCTGGCGCCATTTAAGATCTTTAAAAGCATCGAAAGCGATATACTGAACGATGGCAGCCTGGATTACCCGGATCATATATTAAAGACATTTGACCTGGTAATAGCCTCTGTACATAGCAACCTGGGTATGCCGGAAGAAAAAGCCAATGCCCGGCTGATCAAAGCCATTGAGAACCCTTATACTACTATTCTGGGACATATGACCGGAAGGCTGCTGTTGAGCCGCAGTGGTTACCCTGTTGATCACAAAAAAATTATTGATGCCTGTTTTAACAACCAGGTGGTGATAGAACTCAATGCTCACCCGAGAAGACTGGATATTGACTGGAAATGGATTGAGTATGCGTTGGAGAAAGGCGTCTTACTTTCCATTGACCCTGATGCCCATGCCCTGGATGGATTTGATGATGTGAAGTATGGGGTACTTGCTGCGCAGAAAGGTGGATTAACAAAACAAAAGAACCTGAGTAGCTTTTCCCTGAAGGAGTTTGAAGAGTTTTTACTGCGTGGAAAGATAAATGATGTATAGAATTTAAGTGCACATATTAAGTATGCACACTCAAAATATGCTGTATAAAAATCTCCCTTATGAATAAGAAATCTACTACCGGATTATCAATCTTCCTGAAAGAACTTCTCGAAACATTGAATGATTCTACTATAGCATACCGGCAGTATATAGAAGCAGGGAAAACATTCCAATTAGCCCAACAACTTAAATTATACAATGGCAAAGCATTCGATCTGCTGACTTCCAACAAACACATGTTGCCCGAAAACCTGGAAAAGGATGCTGATGCATTGATTCATCATTACCGTGTGTGGACAGAGAAATGGGAGGCCCTGGCAAAAGAATTAAAACCAGTACCGGGTGACCTATTTGTATTTGCCAATACAATTACCTTTCCCAGGCAGGCAGCACAAAACCTGGAGACAGCATACGAAACATTAAAAAAGGAAAATAATCAATGAGTTTTTAATCCTGCGGTGAGCTTGTTCTTTTCCGTTGGGACTCCAGCTTTCTATTGTATCTTATCACATCCCAATACTCTTTTCCATAGTCCACCAGTATTTCTGTTCCTGCAGGAATATCTTTAGTTGACTCAATGTACACCTTCAGCCCTTCTTCGGTATATTCTGCATTATTCGTAATGCCTTTTACCCTTGCCAGTCCACGGGCATCATTGGCATACCGGGCCAGGGCTTCCGTTGTCCTGCTGGCATCGATCACATGGTTACGTTTCACATAATAGATGTAGCCATTCGAACCTTCATTATGATCTACTTCCTTCCAGGTAGTTATTTCTCCTTTGTATTCAACGATTCGGGTTCCTTTTGGAATCATTTCCTTTGCAAACAAACCCTTACCAGCTCCCGGGAGAATTGATTTTTTAACCGCCACTTTCTTTTCTAAGAATGCCATACTAAAAATTTTCTTCATTTTTGGAAACGCAAATATAAAAGATATAGCCATAGAAAAGCCGACACTTTCCGCATATACAGGAAAGCAACTACCTTTACTTCATATTCGTCTGTAATCATCATGAAAAAAGTATTCCTGCTTATTCTCTTCTTAACCGCCGCACAATTGGGATCAACCGCCCAGGAATATATAAATAAAAAGAAAGGCGAGGTGATAACAATGCTGAAAAATAAATACCAGCAGACACCAGTATCCGTGTTGACAGACACCGTAAAAATGAAACTGGAGAACACATTTGCAAAGCCATTTGATTATATTTTTACGTTTGACATAACAGGCAGGTGCAAATCGGAAACAATAATAACCCGATGCGACTCCTGCCTCACCGGGTTATTGCAAAAAGTACTTGACCTGAAAAAGTTTGAATGGAATAAAATCAATGAGAACCAGTACATTTCAAAATTCGAAGAAAAATTGATGATCGAACTACCAGCTGAAAATCATGACCACTCCTTTTCCATTCTTAAAGTGGAGTGGACCAAAGAACTTTATGAGCTGTTACTTAAACAGTAATTCACTTACTTTTCCAGCAACCCATCAGTTCTCCATTGTTTAAATATGGCAATCGTGCTATCACTGAGCCGGGTTGTTTTCCTGAACGGCATGAATCCTTTTTCACCGGGGTTCATTTCAATGCGACGGACGATCTCATCAATATCGGTTTTAACATTAGTATAATTATCATAAGGCTTTTTATTGCCGCCTTTGGCAGGTATATGACAGGGGGAGCAATTGGACAAAATAGTGGCCTGCAGGTTTGTTTCATAATTCAGTTTTGGAACGGTGGCAGCAGCTTTTCTGGAACTTCCGCAATTTGATAATACTACTGTCAGTGCAACCAGGAAAGAGAGGATAAGAAATTTCTTCATATTGATTACTTTTTATACCTGAATATACATTGATTATAGAAAACAGGGTTGAAAAATATTCTATCTAATCGTTCCGGTTATACCAACGGTTGCTTTCTTTTTTATTCATTCCGGTACCTTTGCGCCCATGTTAGCTGCCACAGCCAGAACATACCGCAATGCTTATTCAGGTCTTTCAAAGGAAACCTGGCTGCTTTCCCTTATCATGCTTATCAACAGAAGCGGTACGATGGTAGTTCCTTTCATGACTTTATACCTAACCAGCCCTGAGATGGGTTATTCTGTTGGGCAGGCAGGTATTGTATTCGGCTTATTTGGTGCCGGAGCTTTCAGTGGCGCATGGTTGGGTGGCCGGCTTACCGATAAGATCGGTTTTTATCCGGTACAACTATTTACGCTGCTTACCGGTGGTATCCTGTTTATGGTATTAGGACAAATGAAAACCTATCCTCTAATTTGCACCTTTACCTTCCTTCTCAGTTTTGTGAATGAAGCTTTCCGGCCAGCCAATTCCACCGCTATTGCATTTTACAGTAAAACAGAAAACCGCACCCGTTCTTATGCTTTGAACAGGCTTGCCATTAATTTAGGATGGGCGGTCGGTAGTGGGCTGGGTGGTTTCCTCGCAGATATCAGCTATGAACTGCTGTTTTGGGTAGATGGCATCACTAATATCTGTGCTGCAATCCTGATGTGGGTGGTTTTAAAACCGGTTGATTACAAACCGGAACAACATAAAGATATTGGTCAGCCACGTACATCACTTTCTGCTTACAAGGATAAAAAATACTTATGGTTTATCCTTTTCACCATGCTTTTTGCCAGTTGTTTTTTTCAATTATTCACCAACCTGCCGGTGTACTTAAAAAATGAACTGCACTTTTCAAAGCCATTCATCGGTATACTGATGGCCTTCAACGGTATTCTCATTGCCATCGTAGAAATGGTCCTCATTTACCGGCTGGAAGGAAAAAGAAACATACTCCACTACATAACTATCGGGATATTTTTGGTTGGACTTGCGTTCTTAATGCTGAATATTCCCGGCATTGGCCCGCTACTTGCTTTTGCTATGATCACAACTGTTACTTTTGGTGAGATACTTTCGATGCCATTCATGAACAGTTATTGGATCACCAGGACACAACCTTCTAACCGTGGACAATATGCGGCACTTTATACCATGGCATGGTCAGCTGCGCAAACCCTTGGTCCTATGGGTGGCGCACAACTGGTCGAATATTCAGGTTTCAATTTACTATGGTGGTCGGTTGGTGGTCTCTGCATTATTACGTCTTTTTCATTCCTGAAATTGCGCAAAAGCAGCTAACTACCCAATCTTGTGTATTTTGATTATAAATAACTATTTCTCATTTGTATCTTTATCAAGTATGAAAAATATCTATTACGCCGGTATTATTTTGCTTACATCAATAATGTCCTGTAAACAACAGGACGTATTGACCAGGGAAGAGGTAATGGCTGTCATTAATCGTTTTGATGAAGGCTGGAAGAACAAGGATGCACGGGTAGTTGATTCCGTTTTATCGCAGCAATATATCTACTTTACACAATCAGGGTATACGTTTGACAGGGCCAGCCTCATACAAACAGCTGATTCATCAATTTACCTTTTACAAACAATGGAAAGGCAGGAATTCACGATACAACTGGAAGGGAATACTGCTGTAGTCAATACAGTCTGGAAAGGCAAAGGCACTTACCACGGGCAGGAGTTTGATGATAACCAGCGCTGCAGCATCACTATTGTAAAGAATGATGGCCAGGTAAAAATTTTATCTGAACACTGCACTCCTATCAAATAATTTACTGTAATGCAAAATCCACCGCGGCAGTGGCATGAAGCATGGTAGTATCAAAAACAGGTACTAAAGTATCTTCCTGCTTAACGAGCATAGGAATTTCTGTACAACCCAAAATCACACCTTCAGCACCCTGGCTGGCTAATTTATCGATCAGTTGAAGAAACCGCTGTTTTGTTTCCGGAAGAAATTTCCCCTTGCCTAATTCATTATAGATAGCATTATTTACAAAATCGACACCTTCCGCATCCGGAATAATTGTTTCTATACCATAATCAGCCAGCTTTCTTGTATAAAAATCAAAAAGCATCGTATACTTTGTGCCAAGCAATGCGACTTTTTTCAATTGCTTTTCCGTAATTGCTTTCCCAACAACATCAGCAATATGTAGTAAAGGTACCTTAACCGATTGCTGAACTTTTTCTGCAACATGATGCATTGTATTGGCCCCAAGCAAAATACAGTCAGCCCCTGCTCTTTCCACTTTTTGTGCAGCATCTGCAATGATCGCAGCGATCGCATCCCAGTTACCCTGGTGCGTATAGGTCACAATTTCACCGTAGTTTACAGAATACAATACAATTTTCGCTGCTTCATTACCTCCCAAACGCTGGTTGGTAATTTCATTGAAAAGCCTGTAATAATCTAAAGACGATATCCATGAAGTGCCGCCAACAAGACCAATAATTTTCATTTGTTAAAAATACAAGAAAGCAATTGATTTGAATCTATTTTACTTTCTTAAAGCATCTTTTTCAGCCAGTTTTGTCGTCGTAAAAAGGTGACAATTCCAAAACCTGTAAAACCCTACATTTGCCTAAACTAAAAATTGAATGAAAAAAATTTTCACAATAGTCATACTGCTGGTAACTATTATTCCAGCTCCGGCGCAGCAGGAAGTAAAACGTCCTAAATTGGTCGTGGGGTTGGTAATGGACCAGATGCGCTGGGATTATCTCTATCGCTATTACAACCGATATAGCGAAACCGGAGGTTTCAAAAGAATGCTAAATGAAGGCTTTACCTGTGAGAACACCTACATTCCATATGCACCTACTGTTACCGCTTGCGGTCACAGTTCGATTTATACTGGTTCGGTACCTGCAATTAATGGTATTACCGGAAACTATTGGTGGGACAATGAACAAATGAAAAGTGTTTATTGCACAGAAGACAAAACGGTGAATACGGTTGGCAGCAATTCTTCCCAGGGAAAGATGAGTCCCCGGAATATGCTGGTCACCACAATATGTGATGAGCTCCGCCTGGCGACTAATTTTAAAAGTAAAGTGATAGGTGTCGCTATTAAAGACCGGGGCGGTATTTTAACTGCTGGCCATAGTGCCAACGCCGCTTACTGGTATGATAACAGCGTTGGAAACTGGATTACTTCCACATACTATATGAATGAATTACCAAAATGGGCAGCCGATTTTAATAACCAGAAAACAGTTGATCAGTACTATGAAAAAGGATGGAGCCTGCTGTATCCTGAAAATTCTTACCTGCAAAGTACCGGTGATGAAAAAGCATATGAATCCAAACCATTTGGTGCAAAGTTTCCCTATTCTATGAAAAACTTTTCCGGAAAAGATTATGGAAAAATCGCTTCGACTCCGATGGGGAACTCAATAACTATTGAATTTGCAAAGGCGGCACTCACAGGCGAACAACTTGGGGCAGATAATATAACAGACTTCCTTGCGGTAAGCTTCTCATCACCTGATTATATAGGCCATACATTTGGCCCCAACTCAATTGAAGCTGAAGATGGGTTTCTCAGGCTTGATAAAGAACTTGGCGATTTTCTTGATTTTCTTGATACCAAAGTGGGTAAAGGCCAATACACAGTTTTTCTTTCTGCCGACCATGGCGCAGCTCATGTTCCGGAATTTATGCAGGAAAATAATTTACCCGGGGGCAGGGTGTTTATGAGTACAGTGACCGCAAACCTTAATAAATCACTCAACGAAAAATACAAGATCAATAATATCATTGTCAGTGATGAAAATTATCAGATTCATCTCAATCACCCGGCTCTTGATTCTGCCGGGCTGAATAAATCCGATATAATTGATCGGATTATCAATAGCCTGTTGACCGTACCGGGTATAGACAGAGCATTTGCCTTAAGTGACCTGAATAAAATCCCGTTACCTTTCACAATAAAAAACATGCTGATCAATGGTTATTATCCCCGCCGGAACGGAGATATACAGTTCATTCTGAAGCCTAACTATATAGATGCCTGGAACAATACAGGCACTACGCATGGATTATGGAATCCCTATGATTCTCATATCCCATTGATCTGGTATGGCTGGGGTATCCGGCAGGGAAAGACCAACCGGGATACTTATATGACAGATATAGCACCAACAATCGGCGCTTTACTGCATGTGCAAATGCCTAACGGTAATGTGGGACAGGTGATAACAGAGGTTTTGAAATAATATTAGAGGGTACTATGAATTATGGTTGTATTTTCTTTTGTAACTTCCTGATGCAAAACCTACATTCACTACTAATTATTACCAAAATGAAAAAAGCCTGTTTTTTTTTACTTACCTGCTTTATGGCAATTGCCTTTTCGGCCAAAGCACAAGTTGAAACAGTTGACAGCATCCGGTTCTTTACGGATGAAGGCTTGATTAATATGAACCTGGCAACGGATATCCGTCAGTTGCAGTCAGAAAAGAAACAGGATGTATTTCAACCTGCCACAGTATCAATGAAGTTCCCTGATAGTACAGTCATAAATGAATCCATTATGGTAGGTGCCCGGGGAAAATTCAGAAGAAGCTACTGCCGTATCCCGCCCATGATGCTTAATTTCAGAAATATCACTTCTCCCCGTCTTCAATCGCTCGGCAAATTAAAAATGGTGATTGGTTGTGGCGTGGCTTCATCTGATGAAGAGTTATTACTAAAAGAGTTCCTGGTATATAAAATTTATAACCTGCTGGAAGAAAAAAGTTTTCGTGTAAGGTTACTCAAAGTCAATTATTCCGACACGAGGAATAAAGTAAAACCCTTTGATCAATACGCTTTTCTTATAGAAGATGACGGGGATATGGCCCGCAGAAATGGCTGCCGTAAAAAAGCTGATGCTAAATTTTTAACCGAAACCACAAATCGGGATATGATGACCATGGTAGCTATTTTTCAGTATATGATAGGGAATACGGATTGGGCTGTTCCTAACAATCATAATACAAAACTAATTTACGACAGGAACAATGAGAAAGCTCCCCCGTATGTAGTGCCATATGATTTTGATTATTGTGGCCTGGTAAATGCAGAATATGCGATCCCCAATGAAATAATAGGTACTGAAAAAGTTACTGAAAGAGTATACAGGGGATTTCCCCGGACAATGGAAGAGATACAAATAACGCTTGATATTTTCAGAGCAAAGAAAGATAGCATTATTGCACTGATTAACAACTTCCAGCTTTTGAGCAACCGAACCAAAAAGGAAATGCTGTACTACCTGGAAGATTTTTTCAGATTTATCAATAATAAAAATGAAGTGAAGTCAATCTTCATTGACAATGCAAGAACAAGCTGATCCTGACATTTTTAGGATTAACCGAACCTGATACCTTAACCTTTTTTACTCAAAATAAATAATCAACCCAGATGGAATTAAAAGAACAGTTTGAAAAAGCAATTGCAGACAGTAAAAGCCTGACAGAGAAACCGAGTAATGACACTTTGCTGCAACTTTACTCTCTTTATAAACAAGCTACAGATGGCGATATAAATACTGAGCCCCCATCAAATCCATTCGACTTTGTAGCAAAGGCGAAATACGAAGCATGGGCAGCCTTAAAAGGAAAATCTACTGTAAACGCAATGACTGAGTACGTGGAACTGGTTAAAAAATTAAAAGGATAAAGATGTTGAGTTATTAGTTTCTGGCAGCAAGTAAAGAATATATTTCATCAAATTTTTTACCGGCAACGGGATAGCTGAATTTGCCTTGTGCTTTTTCAGCTATTTTTTTGTGATTGAATTCAGAAAACCGGGTTATCATTTCCTGCATAGCTGCTACAAGAGTTTTCTCATCTTTTGGTTCTATCAGTATTGAATTCTCTTCATTTACTAATTCTGGTATACCACCAACTTTGGTGGCAATAACCGGTAATCCGCAACACAATGCCTCCCCAATCACACAGGGGGAATTCTCGATATTACTGAACAATACAAGACAATCAGCCTCTTGGATTTCCCGGGCAACTTCATGGTAAGGTATCTCACCTCTGAATAAAACCTGCGGTTCGGTCAAACCAAGTTCCTGTGCAAAATTCCTGATGGAAGCATTGGTATCTCCCACCATCACAAGTTCAACATTTGTGTTTTGTTGCAGCAATAACCTAAATGCCATTAAAATCCCCTCCGCATTCTTTAACGGGACCATATTAGATACATGGACAAACCGAAATACTACATTCTTACGATCCTTGTAATAAAAAATAGTAGTATCGGTTACGTTAGGAATAACCTCATATTTCTTTTCTACTACCAGCTCATTAACCCCTTCAGCAAGGAAATGGCTAACGCTGAGAAATACATCAGCATTTTCAAAAACTCTCCTGGTCAATTGCCTGAAAGCAGCAGATTTACCCTGGTAGTTATGAATTTCCACTTCATTATAGATTCCCCAGTGCTCTGTCACCACAAAAGGCACCTTATACCTTCTTTTGATCCACAATGCAAATAGCCCTGATTTTACCGGCACATGCACATGTACCGCATCTGGTAACCCATACTTACCAATATAGTTATTTATAGCAGCTTTGAATAACCTTAACCAGCGAAAATGCGATAATAGCCTGCCAAAAAAAGAAGTTGATTTCTGATAATAAATAATTTGTTCCGTCAGACCTTCAGATTGATGTATTTCCTCCCCCGGTTTTTTATTGTTGCCGGTTTCATCACCCGCCACATGAATGACATAAATATCGTTATACAATGCTGCTGCCCGTGCATGACGCTGAATAAAATCACCGTTGAATGGTTCCGTTTTGGCGGGGTACCAGCTGCACAACCAAAGTATCTTTTTACGGGACATGGATATAAAAATAGCGGATTAATTTAGTACCGGCACCAGGCGAATAAATTCCTTACGATTCAGGTAATAAAACATAAGCAGGTAAATAACTGGCAGGAAACTGAATACTTTCAGCACCAGTAATCCTGTGTAAAATCCGGAGAGGTACAAACCTGCCAGTACAACCGCACCCCCCAGTAATTGCTGGTCACTGATAGCACATACCACTTTAAAACAATAGGTATGTAGATCTTTATATATCAGCTTCAGTGGTTTTGTGATATGATACCCATCTGTAATGACAATCCTTGGATTATTTGCCTGAACAGGTATCACTATAGGTTTGCTATTCTGTAATGGATATATTTCTTTACCATTAACTATGGCCCGTAATTTCAGGAAACTTAGCAGTACCTGGTTCTTTCGTTGCAATACTATGTGATATGGAGCGGCTATAACTGACAGGTTAAAAGTTGAAAGTATTTCCGACTAACGGCTGCAGCCTCATACTCCGGACTCCCCACAAAGGACTTACTTCAGCGCCTTAATGATCTCAATAAAATCTTCCGCCACTAATGAAGCCCCGCCTACCAGCCCCCCATCTACATCAGGACAGCTGAATAATTCCTTTGCATTATTTGCTTTCACACTACCGCCATACAAAATTGGAATATCATCCGCCACTGATTCACTATACTGATCAGCAATTACAGTACGAAGAAAATGATGTATCTCCTGAGCCTGTGCAGTAGTGGCCGTTTTACCGGTTCCAATCGCCCAGATTGGTTCATAGGCTATAATAATCTCTTTGATCTTTTCCGCAGGCAGATGAAACAAAGATTCTCTTAATTGTGCAGCGACATAACTATTCTGAGTACCCGCCTCACGGATAGCAAGTGGTTCTCCACAACAAAATACCGGTATTATATTATTTTCATAGCAAAGATTCACTTTATCTGCGAGCATAGCATTCGTCTCCCCGTTATACTCTCTTCTTTCGCTGTGACCGATAACACAATAGTTGATACCTATAGAATGAAGCATATCTGCAGATACTTCGCCTGTATAAGCACCGGATCTTTTATGATGACAATTTTGCGCTGCTGCATAATAATTTTGTTCATCTTCCACTTCACTTCTTGTCATTATCAGGTAAGGAAAAGGAACTGCAAAAATGGCCAATTGGTGAGAAGACAGTTTTATATTGGCCTCTAAAATGTCATCCAGTAATTTTTCTCCGTTTTGGTACGTAAGATTCATCTTCCAGTTAGCCGCTGCGATTTGTTTTCTCATATTCAGTTTTAAAATTTCTCAAATATATACTTCAAAATGCTTTTCTCGTCATCCGATATTATTTGCCCTTTCAATCTTTTCCAGTCTTCGATATCCAGCAAAGCCTTATCAAATTCATAACGTTTTACACCCTCACTACCCCACGAAAAGTTGGGTATATATTTAGGCGTAAGGCCTGAACCGAATACATTACAGCTTACTCCGATCACCGTTCCGGTATTAATAGCAGTATTAACGGCAGTCCTGGAATAATCACCCATCATCACCCCGCATTTAGGCCCTGCATTCAACTCTCCTTTGGGTGTCCAGACTTTTACATCACTGGCATTGTTCTTCAAATTAGAATTAGTAGTACCGGCTCCCATATTACACCATTCGCCAATAACTGAGTCTCCAAGATAACCCTCATGAGCTTTATTGCTATACCCAAACAAAACTGAGTTTTTAATTTCTCCTCCAACTACGGAATGCGGGCCTACTGTAGTAGCGCCATAAACTTTGGTCCCCATTTTCAAACAGGCTTTTTCTCCCAGGGAAAAGGGTCCCCTGATAATGCATCCTTCCATTACTTCAGCATCCTTTCCTATATAAACCGGACCAGTAGAAGCATTAATAATACAATGTTCAACTTGAGCACCTTTTTCAATAAACAGTTGTGATGGCTTAATTACTTTATTCGTTTTAGAAAGCGTTTGTGATTTCCGTTTAGCAGTAAGTAGTTCAAAATCCTGGCGGATAGCCCAATCATTCAGGTGAAAAATATCCCATGGGAATTGAATAGTCTTTATTTCCTCCCTGTATGTAACTGCACGGCCTACTTTTATTTTATATTTATCCGCAATTTCATTTTTGGTGATGCAAAAGGCAACACTGTTACCTCCGGGTGTGGCAATAAATTCCCCTTCCTTAAGTCGAAGGATAGCTTTTACTAATTTAGGAGTTGGTAAAACATTACCGTGGATCATGAAGCATACATCATCCCCTATCACTTCATCGATATTAACGGAACGGTCGAGATCTTTATAGTCATCTTCTTTCTTATCATACGAAATCAAACCAAGCATCAGTTCCCATTTTTCCCTGATAGTAAGGATGCCGATACGGATATCCTGGATCTGACGGGTTAACGTAAAAGGGTGCAGGTATTCCGGCTGGCAAAATTCTTCGGTAAAAATTATCTTGTTCATGGAGTTTTGAATATGTGTAAAAATAAACAACCTCCCGAAGAATCGGGAGGTCTAAAGTATAGCCATGAAAAACAAAACTCCTCGCTTTCGCTCAGAGTAGTGTTTAAAGTTAATATTATTCTGCCTTTTTTGCGTACTTCTTCTTGAATTTGTCGATACGGCCAGCAGTGTCAACCAGCATATTCTTACCGGTAAAGAAAGGGTGAGAAGTATTGGAAATCTCCAGCTTTATGAGTGGATACTCATTTCCATCTTCCCATTTTACAGACTCTTTAGAAGCTGCAGTAGAGCGGCTCAGAAATGTATGGCCATTACTCATGTCTTTGAAAACTACTAACCGATAACTATCGGGATGGATTCCTTTTTTCATAACTCGATGATTTTGAAGGCTGCACGGATTTTGCCGTACAGATGAATTGATAAATTTTTGGTCGGCAAAGATAGGCTGGAGAAGGCTTTCGGCCAAATCTTATTGAAATAAAAAGGAACAGGCCTAAAATACGAAAGCACCAAGTGAGCTTACTTTCTGGCTTGCGCCTTCTGTTTACTTACCCGATGCTTTCTGGAGTTACTTTCACCTTTTGAGGGGTTTCCGTTTCTCCCGGGATCGATTTCCACCTTTTGAGGGGCTTCTTTCTTTCCTCTTGCATTTCGTTTTATTGCTAAAACGTCGTGCAGTTGTATATCAAATATACTATCTTAAAACACCTATTTCCAAATTTTTGAACACTTTGATATGCACCGGTTTTGCACTTTGTTATGCACAGAAATAGCAGCTAAAAGCAGGTTTATCCAGTTATTAATCCCGCATATTCACATATTGCAATGGAATATTGAGATTTGATGTTTTGCAAAGCTGTATTACAGACTGCAGGTCGTCAATTTTTTTGCCGGTTACCCGTACCAGGTCATCATTAATGGATGCCTGTACTTTTAATCCGGCGTCTTTTATAAGCTTTACTATCTTTTTCGCATCTTCCTGCGCCAGGCCGTTTCTTACTTTTACTTCCTTCTTCCAAATTTTTCCACTTTGAGCTCCCTGCTTTGACGCATCAAAAGCTTCCGGTGCAATACCCTGCTTGTGTGCACGGTTAATAAGCACATCGATCAACTGCCCCATTTTCATATCGTCATCAGTTTCCAGCTTTATCAAAAAATCCTTTTTATCCAGGTTGATGACCACATGTGATCCTTTAAAATCAAAGCGGTTGGTGATTTCTTTGGTCGTAACATTCACGGCATTGTCTAATGCCTGTGCGTCTACTTTACTTACAATATCAAAGGATGGCATAGTGGTATGTTTTGGTTGAAACACAAATATAAATAAGTCCCTCTTTGAAAAGAAGGACTTCTCGAATATCAACACATGAGAAAACTGTAAGTTTAATTAGTTACTGGCCGCCCTGCCCTACCCGGTTTTGTTCGTCCTGTGAAGCACTGTTGCGGCGACGGGGTGAGTTTTGCTGACCATTTTTCCCAAATCGATAAGTAAATGAGGCGGTAACCTGGCGATTATCCCAGCGGCTCTGTACCCTTGTATCAATAATATCGTACTGTGTACTTCCATTGTAACGCTGTAACCAAAATGGGTCACGAAGATTGATCCGGAGTGTGCCCTTGCCTTTCAATACCTGCTTTTGACCTCCAAAACTTATTACATACATTGGCTCATTGATACTTAGCTGATCAACACCTTTTGCCCTGTAAAAACCCGTCATCTCCAGTGTAAATCCCTGTTTCAATGTGAAGGTTTGTGTCATATTGATCATAAAGGAAGTATAGGATATATCCAAAGGCTTGCCTTCATACAATCCTTCATAATGATTATTGTAGATATTGGTAAAAATGTTGGAAGTCCACCATTTTGTCAGGGGTATCGGTGCTGTAATCGCAATACCTATATTTCTGAACCTTGCCACATTATCAGATGTTAGAAAAACCAGGTCTCCGTCAGCCTTTAAAATTTGTGAGATCACATCATTCGTGGTGTTATAGTTCAAAGTGGTTATCAATTTCCCTTTAAAAGAATGGCTTAATTCAATATTATGGGTAAACTGCGGTAACAGGAACGGATTCCCTTTCCTGTAGGACAACGAATCAAGGAAATAAATAAAGGGATTCAGGTCCTGGTAATTGGGTCTTGTGATCCTGCGGCTGTAAGAGACAGTAAGCTGATTATTCTTATTGGCTGCATAGCTGACAAAAGCACTTGGGAATAAATTAGTAAAATTCCTTTTAAACGATGAGTCATTGGTTACCTGGTACCCTTTAGCAACGGTATTCTCCAACCTCAACCCTCCCTGGAATGACCATTTTTTCATTTGTTTATTGGCATTCAGGTAAACAGCATTTATATTTTCATCATAGATGAAATGGTTTGACCTTCCGTCAGCTATCCATTTGCTTACATCCCATCTTTCATAATTAACCAGGTTATCATTGGTTACATAGCTGTTTTTAATACCAGCTTCTAATCTTCCCCCTTTTTTAAACGGGTGTACATAGTCTGATTTTGCTGAATATATCTTTATACTGGAAGGTAAATGTCCCCTTAATACTAACTGATCTCCTGCCGGCTGATGAGACCCGTCAAAAAAATCAGTAGTCAGTATCATCCTGGAAGTATTATCATAAGCAATAAAATCCAGGTCAGCAGTTAATTCACGACCGGTTGAATCGAACTGGTGCCGATAATTGAAATTAGAAGTAAAGTTCTGAAATCTCAGCTTGTTATCAGTCTGCGAAACCATTATAGATATTGGCTGATAGTTCTCGTCAGAAGTAGTGGTAATCGTACCGGGAGTTGGATGACCCGAAAATGTAAACCCGCTGACCACTATTCCAAAAGTATTCTTCTTATCCGCAAAGAAATCCAGGCCTAGTTTCAGTGTATGGTTATTGTTACCAAATTTGAAACTTGTTTCCACATCGTTATACCCCATTACATTCTTATTGGCATCTAATTTAGTTCGGGTGATGTCCAGCGAACTTCTTCCACTGAAAACATTCGGATTATAATTACCAAAAAAATTGATCTTATTCTTCCTGTAATTGAAATTTATACTGTTTTGAGATTTTGGAATCACATAAAGTGTACCGTTCTGTTCGAAATAACTTGTCGTAAGACCCACCATTACCGAACCATTAAGCCCGGCAGCTCTTCCTTTTTTTGTTTTGATATTAATAACACCAGAATTGCCGGATGCATCATATTTAGCAGAAGGATTTGTCATGATCTCTATCTGGTCAATAGCTGAAGCAGGCATATTCTTCAGCAGGTTGGCAAGATCTGAAGGGGATAAAAAAGTTGGCTTTCCATCCATCATCACTATTACACCCGCCTTCCCCCGCAGGCTAATAATCCCATCATTATTTACCATTATACCGGGAGACTTTTCCAATACTTCAAGAGCAGTTGCGCCTGCATTGGTAGGAGAAGCATCTACATTCACCACGGTTTTATCAATCTTTGTTTCAATAAATGGCTTTTTAGCTGTGATAGTTACTCCTTCAAGGCTCTTGGATGCCATTGACATTTTTAATGCAGCCACTTCAATACTATTACTCGTTGCTGCAATAGAAAAATTATTGCTGTAAATTTTTTCAAACCCAACAGCAGAAGTTAAAATAAGATAATCCCCATCGGCAATGTTTTCAAATTCATACTTGCCGTCTTTACCTGTTACAGCCGTTTTTACCAGTGCTGAATCAACGGTCTTTAATAACGATACAGAAACAGCAGAAAGAGGTTTATTGGTTATGTCCAGCACCTGGCCTGACACTTTACCAGTTTTGTTTTGTGCAAATACACCTGTAGTGCAAACAAAAAAGAGATAACAGAAGGTTAGATACTTTCTCATATTCATGGCTTATGGTTAATGATTGAAACAGCAATAAAATTGAAGCATTAGCAGCTATAGCTGAAACGAATTATGACAAGTTTCGTAGTTTTCGTGTTGAAGGGCAATATATTCATGCCTATACACAAGCGGTAAAAAGGCTGCGTTATTCAACACAAATGTTAATGAAGCATTAACATTCTAAAAAAAATCCCTCTGCCAAATGACAGAGGGAACACACAGGTAAGGTTTATTGGTTAACGTTCTTTATTTAATTATTCGCCCCCGGTCTTTACACGGTTTTGTTCTTCTGATGCACCACCTGTTTTTTTCTTTTGACCGTTGCCATTGATTTTTCCTTTGCTGAACCGGTATGTAAAGCCAATTGCTGCCTGCCTTGAATCCCTTTGTTGCTGGAAAGCTGCATCTACATTACCATATTTAATACTTCCATTTATCTTTTGGGAATAAAGCACATCACGAACATTAAAACGCAATGAACCTTTTCCTTTAAGAATCTGCTTACTGATCCCCATATTCATCATTCCAAATCCATTGATCCTGAAAACACCATCCACACCACCTGTTCTGTAGAATCCGCTCAGCTCGGCACTCCATGTCTTTGAGAACTTAAACTGGTTTGAGGCATTGAACTGGCCGGTCGTAGCACTGATATCCACCTGGTCACCATTTATTATTCCTTCAAAACGATTATTATAAACATTTGCATAGATATTGCCACTCCACCACTTGGTGATCTGACCTCCTGCACTTACTGCTATACCGTACTGACGTTGTTTGGCTATATTCTGATTCCTGATCACAGTCTCGTTTTTATCAGGATCCTGTTCCAGTACATCATTAATTATATCGGTTGTTCTGGTATAATTCAATGTCGTATTCAAAAATCCTTTAAATGTATGTGTCAGCTCTATATTATGAGAGAATTGTGGTTTCAGGTTGGGATTTCCCTGTTCGAATGTATACCTGTCGAGAAAAATGATAAACGGATTTAAATCTTCATAGTTAGGACGATTTATCCGTCGACCATAATTAAGAACCAAACTATGCTTTTCACTTGCCTTGTATTGAAGAAAAGCTGTCGGGAACAACTGGGTATAGTTACGCTTGAACTTCTCTCCTGTTGTTACCTGGTTCCCGTTCGCATTGGTATTCTCCAGTCTTACACCAAATTGACCAAACAATTTTTTAGTCAATGGCCTGCTATAGTTAACATAAGCTGCATTCACATTTTCATCATATATAAAATGATTGGTACGCCCAATATCCCTAACTCTCACGCCATAATTAATGCTATCATAAATTGCATTGTTATCGGTATTCACAAAACTTGTTTTAACACCTGCCTCGAATTTGGCACCTTTATTCAGTGGATGTGTGTAATCCATCCTGGCAGTATATATGTCAATATCCTGAGGCAGACTACCCAAAAGAGTATCAGCTTTAATAGTAGGCACCCCATGTGCATCGAAGTAAGCATTAATCAGGTCCTGGCTGTTTTTACTACGGTAAGTCAGGTAATCAACATCAGCTGTTAACTCTCTGCCTGTTGAATCAAATACATGACGTAAATTGAGGTTAGTGCTAAATCCTTTCCATTTCCTGTCATTACTTGTACTTGCCAGGGTTTGACTCAATAAAGACATGGCAGGATCATAGATCATTACATCACTGTGGTTCCCAAATTTACCAGGATTATAAAAACCTGAAAACACTACTCCCAATGTGGTTTTCTTTGAAGCAAAATAATCCATTCCCAATTTTGCATTATGTGATTTACCATTGTCCCTGATTCTTGACAATTGTTCGAAATTTGACTTAACCTCTTTTGTGGAAGACTCAATAAATTTTCGTTGTATATTAAGATCCTGGAAATTTTTTCTGCTGTTAAAACCAAGTGTAGAAAAGAAGTTCACTTTATTTTTCCTGTAATTAAAACTAAATGACTCATTCAGCTTTGCATAACGACCCTGGCTGTAAGTAGAAGATAAATTACCATTATAACCAAATTGTTTGGTCTTCTTTGTTTTTATATTAATTACACCGCTATTACCGGCAGCGTCATATTTAGCTGGCGGATTGGTCATGATTTCAATCTGATCCAACTGATTACTGCTGAGGCTACGGAGATAATTAGCCAGATCGGTACCCGATAAGTATGTTGGGCGGCCATCAATATAAACCTGCACCCCTTGTTTTCCTTTCAGGCTGATATTACCATCTTTATCAATGGAGATCCCCGGAGATTTTTCAAGTACTTCCATGGCGGAGGTTCCTACATTGGTAACTGATGCCTCCACATTAACTATGGTACGGTCGATCTTTTGTTCGATCAATGGCTTTTTCGCGGTAACGGTTACCCCTCCCAGAGATTTTGCCTGAGGTATTAGTTCGATCTTTTGTAAAGTCACCAGGGCAGATACAGGATTTATCTCAAAAACCCCGGAATACCCTTTGTTATGTCCTACTGCGCTAACCGTAACAAAATAAGTTCCTTCAGGAACTACATCGAATTCAAACTTCCCGGTTTTATCTGCGGCAGTGATTTTTGCTACAGAAGAATCTTTTACCCGCAGCAAAGTGATGGTGGCGGATTCAATTGTTTTGGCACTGCCGTCAATTACGGTGCCTTTTACTTTTCCACCTGTGAACTGCGCCTCGCTTGTGAAGGATAAGGCGGTTAAGGCAACAGACAGCAGAATTAATAATTTTCTCATTTTTTCAATTTTTATAAGTAAGTACTTGTTTTTAGTCATTACAGGTCAAAGATTGGTACTTTGCATTACATAGAACATTGTTTTAAATTAAACGGCCTATTTTAGGGATAATCGGCCGTTCCGGATTACAGTAGTGTGACGCAGTGCCTTAATTTGGGTTACAGAAAAGCCCTCCTATCATATAAGTGGCGACTTTTTGGGATGAGCGGACAGAATGTCTAAACTTTGGCCAGGTTGACCAAAAAAGGATAAAACGAGGGTTTTTGATACCAGGTTTAAATTCGAAAATAGGTGGGTACGGACACCAAATTCACTTATAAACCAAAATCAGATCTTATCAGATCATGATAAGTACGGCCTGAGGTAAGCCGGGAGCCTGCTTTATCATCCATTACAAACAGATAACGACCGTTGAAGTGACGATGCATTTCCCTGATCCTGTCCTTATTTATAATATAAGATTTTTGAATGCGGTAAAACTGTGGGGGCAATTTTTCAGATAGTGCAGTAAGAGAATTGTCGGTCAGGTATTTTGTTCCATCAACAGTAAAAATGTAAACATATTTATCCTGTGCTTCCATATAAGCGATACTCTCATAGCGCAGAAGAATGATCCTGTCACCGGTTTTGATGGGCAAGGCAGTTGCCTTTTGCGGAGCCTGGAACTGCCGGATAATTTCCTGAAGGCCGGATATATCAATAGTACTGGAAATTCTTCCAAAGCTTTTCAGTTTTTGAATGCTTTGCGCTAACCTTTCTTCCCTGACAGGCTTTAAAAGATAATCTATCGAAAATGTTTCGAATGCTTTGATTGCATATTGTTCATATGCCGTTGTAAAAATGATGTTTGGCTTATGTGTAAGCTTTTCTATTACTTCAAATCCTGTGAGGTCTGGCATTTGTATATCTAAAAAGATCAGATCCGGCTTCAGCGCTTCAATTTTTTCTATCGCCTCTCTCCCATTACCGGCTTCTTCAATCACTGAAACAGTATCAGCAAAAGCCGACAACAGGCTTTTCATTATCCTGCGGGCTGCCGGTTCATCATCTATTACAATAGCCTTAAAAACCTGGTTCATTTTTCAACAGTTTATTAATTTGGATCGACACCTGTTTTCGGGGTTCGTTACTGAAATGGATCTCGTATTGCCCGGGAAAAAGAAGGTCCAGTTTATCAAAAACACTTTTAACCCCATATCCTGGTACCAATTCGTCCGGAAAGGGCGGGCCATTGTCAGCGATATTGATGATTACTCCATTTTCCTTTCTTTTGACTTCCAGGAAAATCTCTGTCAGTTTACCTGTAGCTTTCAATCCGTGTTTAACGGCATTCTCCGCTAATGGCTGGAGAATAAACCGGGGGATCAGGTAATGTGCAGTAGCAGGTTCCACATATACTGAATATGTCAGCTGATCTTCAAACCTGATCTTTTCGATCTGCATATAGACTTCAGTCATAGCCATCTCATCATTGATGGTGGAATAATTGTTCTGACTGTAATTGATGCTATAACGGAAAAGATCTGCGAGAGCTATTGTCATTTTTCTTGCCTTCTTACCATCCGTCATTGAAAGATCGGCAATTGAATTCAGGGCATTATATAAAAAATGCGGATTTACTTTAGAGTGAAGTGCATCCAACTCTGCTTTAGCCTTTAATTCACTCATACGACTCAGCTCAAGTTCTTTCGCATCAAACTTTCTTTTTCGCTCAATATCAAGGTAACTGATCACTGTATAAATCAATCCGGTAGCACCTGCCAGGTAAATACTGTTAATAATAATATATTTCAGGTAAGATGTTTGACTCCCGTAAAGTATATAACCAAACGGAATATTAATGGCAACAGTAGTCACAATTAAAGAAAAAACGATAAGGGCATTATGCTGAATAAACGATAGTTTCTTAAACCTGCTATTTTCTGCTACAAACCTTACGGTGTTGTACACTACAAGTGTTGTAGCTGTAGTAGAAATAAATTGGCCGATAACAGACCACCACCAACCCCATTTAGCCAGCATATAAAAAAAACCTCCGCTCATCGGCAGCATCGCGGTAGAAATACAAAAAATGGCCAGCCATGCCACAATATTCTTTCTCAACAACTCATTCCTGACCGATTGTTTAAAAAGCCGGCTAAAGTTTGTTAAAATGTAAAGACCTGCCAGCGCAAATAACAGGCACGAAAAAATGAGTAAAATATATTCAAGTGTTGTAGGCTCTTTCATACAAAATGCCAAAATAAGAAAAGTAAAATGAAGGCAGTACGGATGTTCGCCAAATGCCTGATTTCAGGAGTGAACGGAGTATATTGCAGGAAAATTAAGGTATGATTATTGACTTCCGGTCTGATACTGTTACCAAACCTTCCCCGGCCATGCTGGACACAATGATGAAAGCCAAAGTAGGCGATGATGTGTTTGGTGAAGATCCTTCCATCAATGAACTGGAGCATGTAGCAGCCGGCATGTTTGGAATGGAAGCAGCCCTGTTTTGTCCTTCCGGCACAATGACAAACCAGATCGCTATTAAGTGTCATACGCAACCATGTGATGAAGTGATTTGTGATGAAAGTTCCCATGTGTACCAATATGAGGGAGGCGGCATTGCATTTAACTCCGGCGCATCGGTTAAATTGCTGTATGGTGACCGCGGAAGAATAACTGCTGAACAAATATTTGCAGCCATTCAACCTGACGATCCGCACAGGGCACATAGCAGCCTCGTTTCACTGGAGAATACATCTAACCGTGGTGGTGGCAGCTGTTATGAATTTTCAGAAATATTAAGAATCCAGGCGTTGTGTAAAGAAAAAAATCTTGCTTTCCACCTGGACGGGGCAAGGCTGTGGAATGCACTGGTGGCAAAAAAAGAAAGTCCAAAACAATATGGCGAAGCCTTCGACAGTATTTCGATTTGCCTGAGCAAGAGTCTTGGATGCCCGGTTGGCAGCCTGCTGCTTGGCAAAAAAGATTTCATTAAAAGGGCAAGGCGTATAAGAAAAGTGTTTGGCGGTGGTATGCGGCAGGCGGGATTTATAGCTGCTGCAGGCATTTATGCATTGCAAAATAATATTAACCGGCTATCAGAGGATCATCATCATGCTGCCCTGATCGCTGATGCAATTTCAAAAAAGAATTTTATAAAAATGATGTTGCCGGTTGAGACCAATATTATCATATTTGAACTTACTACCACCATCTCTGCACCTCAACTGGTGGCAAAACTTAAGGAATATGATATTTTAGGTTATGCAATTTCACCTGTACGGGTAAGATTGGTAACACACCTGGATATCAGCAAAGAAATGACACAAAAAACCATTGAAGTCTTTAATCAACTATAGCATTTTCAACTTATGTTACCCAAAATCAATCCCACTACTACCAGCGCCTGGTATCTGCTGCAACAACATTTTGCTGAACTAAAAACTGTCCAGCTGAAAGAGCTGTTTAAAACCAACCCTGACCGTTTTAAAGAATATTCATTGTGCACAGACGAACTGGTATTTGACTACTCAAAAAATATAATTACCGGTAAAACCAAACAATTGCTGCTGCAGTTAACTGAAGAGTGCAAAGTGAAAGAAGCGATCAATGCTATGTTTAATGGCGAAGCGATAAATGAAACGGAAAAAAGGTCGGTACTGCATGTAGCGTTACGTAATTTTTCCAATCGCCCTGTTTATGCACAAGGCAATGATGTAATGCCGGAGGTAAAAAAAGTACTCCGTAAAATGAAAGCTTTTTGCAGTGCGGTTCATAGTGGTAAGCACAGGGGTTACACCAATAAAAAGATAAAATACATCGTCAATATTGGAATTGGAGGAAGTGACCTCGGCCCATTAATGATAACCGAAGCGTTGAAACCATATTGGGTAGATGATATCCAAACCTATTTTGTCTCTAATGTCGATGGCACACATATTGCCGAAACACTAAAAAAAGTTAATCCGGAAAGAACATTATTTCTCATTGCGTCCAAAACATTCACTACCCAGGAAACAATGACCAATGCCCATACAGCAAGGGAGTGGTTCCTGAAAAAAGCAAAGAACGAAAAACACATTGCCAAACATTTTGTTGCGCTGAGTACCAATGAAAAAGAAGTTGTCAAGTTTGGGATTGACAGTAAAAACATGTTTGAATTCTGGGATTGGGTAGGTGGCCGCTATTCTCTCTGGAGTGCTATCGGGTTATCCATAGCCCTGACCATTGGCTATAAAAATTTTGAACAACTGTTAAAAGGTGCCCATAAAATTGATAACCATCTGATAGAAGCCCCATTTGAAAAGAACATCCCGGTATTGATGGCCTTAATTGGTTTATGGTATACCAATTTCTTTGGTTCACAAAGCGAGGCTATTCTTCCGTATGACCAATACCTGCATCGTTTTGCCGCTTATTTTCAGCAGGGCAATATGGAAAGCAACGGTAAAAGTGTTGACAGAAATGGAGAGCCCGTAGAGTATGCCACCGGTCCTGTCATTTGGGGTGAACCCGGTACAAACGGACAACATGCTTTTTATCAGCTGATCCACCAGGGCACTCCTTTTATTCCCTGTGACTTCATTGCACCAGCACAATCCCATAATCCTCTTGGAGATCATCATATAAAATTGCTGAGTAATTTTTTTGCGCAAACAGAAGCATTGATGAATGGCAAAACAGAAGAGGAAGCAGAAAAGGAATTAGAAAAACAGGGATTAAATACAGAAGACATTGTCAAATTACTTCCATATAAAATCTTTAAAGGCAACAGGCCTACCAATTCATTTTTGATAAAAAAACTGACCCCTTACACGTTAGGGCAATTGGTAGCTTTGTATGAGCACAAAATATTTGTACAGGGCGTTATCTGGAATATCTACAGCTTTGACCAATGGGGTGTTGAACTGGGCAAGCAGCTTGCTAATAAAATCTTACCCGAACTGCAGACTAATGAACCAGTCAATAACCATGATTCATCAACTAACGGTCTGATCAATGCATGGAAACAGATGAAAAAATAATTGTACTTTCAATATACAAACCTGTTTTATGAAAAGGATACTTCTTCTGTTAGGTTTAATAGGCGGCTATGCAGTTGCTGCCCAGCAAAAAGACCTCTTTGATATTGAAAAGCACCTGCAGAAAAAATCAATTGAAAGAACCGGAAAAAACCACAGGCTTCTGCTACCGGATAATTTTAATAATTATAAATCTGTACCAGAAAAAGATCCGGTAAATAAAAGTTATACCGGCGTTTTATCTCATACTTTACCAAACGGGGATAAATTGTATAGCCTGCCAACAGATAATATGCCCTGTGTAGTGCCGGATATGAATCTGTATAATATTATGCCAAATGCGGGTACCAGCACAACAATAGTACTCCAAAATCGTCCGGGAATCATCCCCAATCCTGCTAAGCCGTATAAAATACCAGCGACAAAATAATCAGTTTAGAAAATTAAAGAGGTTGTCTAAAATGGTATGTCAGCCTGAGCTTGCTGAAGGCTATCGTTTTGATTGCCAATATTTCGATATCCCGATAGCTATCGGTTTGATTGTCATATTGAGTTTATCGAAATATTGGCAATCAAACCATCTTTTGAGACAGCAACTTTTCTTTTCCTGCTTCTTCTTTTACTTTATTACTAACTAAAATTTGTTTTCAACAGTAAGTAAAAAAAAGCCCTCCGTGATTAGCGGAGGGCTTTGTATAGAGTGTGTGACTCTGTTTGTTTTACTTCCCCTTCTCTTACTGTACCAGTACAAGGCCTGATACCACTTTGCCCGTAAACATATTGGCGACTTTCACCACATAAGTGCCTTTCGCTTTTACTCCACCCAGGTCAAAGTCCATACGCATATATGGCGCTGTGCCTGATACCAGTGTAAACTCACGGCTGGTGATCAACTGGCCCAATGGATTGTAAATACTTACCACTCTCTTCTCTGCCAAACCTCCC